>NZ_JBPJZE010000001.1:0-1783428 GCF_051216695.1 Variovorax glucosi | reverse complement strand
GGGCGACGGTTGCCAGCGTTGCACGATGGACGACGAATCGAACTGGGACAGCAACTGGGGCAACTGGAAGCGCTCGTATGCCGGCATGCCGGGTCTGGGCAACTACAACCAGATCAAGCTGGTCGGTTTCGTCGATCTGCCGGACACACTGAAGGCGCCGACGGAAATCTCTGCGACGACGGGTCTGTCGAATGACGACTACCAGCGCGTTCGCCGCTATTACGACACCGACCTGGACGACGCGAACGTTCGTGCGCGCTACTTCAGCGGCGACCTGTCCAGCGCATACGCTCGCACCGGCTTCGCCGTCGTGATCTCGAAGTCCGAGAAGCGTGCCGCCTTCGTCGACCTGCGCCCGCTGTTCGCCTACTACAAGCAGCAGTATTTCGGTCAGTCGCAGTCGGGCTTCAACTCGATGATCGCGAATCGTGGCAACGGCGCTTCCCAGTGGCCCTACACCTTCGACGTGGCCCCGAGCCAGAAGCCGTCGGTGATCAAGGTGGTCGATCTGGCCAACCGCCCGACCGCCGTCAAGGTCAGCCTGACCGCGCCCTACCGCGCTTTCATCGCCACCCAGGAAGGCAAGCTGCGCGTGTTCGACCTCGGCACCGGCTACCTGAACCAGGCCGGTGGCGGTACGCCTTCGGACATCTCGGAGCGCTTCTCGGTGGACGTGGGCCGCAATCCGACCGCCATCAGCTATGTCAAGGAGCACGGCATCAACGCGGCTTCGGCGATGAAGGACATCTACCCGAACGGCTACGAGAAGGAACTCATTGTCACCTCGCGTGGCGACCGCAAGCTGCAGTGGGTGCGCTTCGACTCTGGTCTGACCAGCGGTTCGGTGGCACGCACGCTGCAGGAAAGCCGCATGATCGACCCGATCTCGACCGAAGACGCCGACAACCACGGCACTGAAAGCTACCTGGTGAGCGTGGCCGACTACGCAGGCAAGGGCATCCACAACTTCCTGTACGGCCCGATCTACTGGCACACCTACGACCCTTCGAAGGCATGCTCGGATGCAAAGGGCGGCTGCAAGCTGCTGAACAACGCGCCTTTCGAGTACGGCGGCACGTTCAAGGTCCCGGGCAAGCCGTTCCACGCCATGGGCGCGAACATCAACTGAAGCCGGTCAGTCCTCGGAGCCCAGGCAGCGTTCGCGCTGGCCTGGGCTTTTTGCCTTTCCGGCTTGCCTGGCGCCGCACATCCGTCCTTGTCCGACGTGCTGCCGCCCCGCTCACTTGTAGGTTGTGTTCGAACCAATCAAACCAATCGACCCGAGGTCCCGATGAAGCGATCCATATTCACATCCAAACCCAAGACCTTCTCAAGCCGGCCGCTGCTTCTGGCCGCAGGTGCCGCTGCAGCCGTCGCAGCACTTCTGATCGCGGGTTGCGCCGTGTCTCCCACCC
This sequence comes from Variovorax glucosi, assembly GCF_051216695.1. Taxonomy (NCBI): domain Bacteria; kingdom Pseudomonadati; phylum Pseudomonadota; class Betaproteobacteria; order Burkholderiales; family Comamonadaceae; genus Variovorax; species Variovorax glucosi. The sequence continues at coordinate 1,782,013 of NZ_JBPJZE010000001.1, read as the reverse complement.
CGAAGATTCCTCCTGCGCCGCAAGTGGATCTGCAGCGGTTCATGGGTGACTGGTATGTGATCGGCAACATTCCGACGCGCCCGGAGCGCGACGCGTTCAATGCAGTGGAGTCATACAGCCTGAGCCCCGATGGCCGCATCGCGACAAAATTCCGCTACCGGGAAGGCGCATTCGATGGCGAACTCAAGACGATGAATCCGGTGGGCACCGTGGTTCCGGGCACCAACAATGCAGTCTGGGGCATGCAGTTCATCTGGCCGATCAAGGCGGAGTACGTCATCGTCGATATCGACAAGGACTACCAGCTGACGATCGTCGGACGCAGCGACCGCGATTACGCCTGGATCATGGCTCGCACCCCGAAGATTCCGGAGCCGGCGTACCAGGCGGCAGTCGCACGGCTGAAGACCCTGGGTTACTCGGTTGACAACTTGCGCCGCGTACCCCAACAGTGGCCTGAGACGGCTGCTGCAGATCCGAAAAAATAATCGCGACCGCGGGATGGGCGGGCGCCGGGCGCGTCCGAGTGACGCCAGTGCGACGCTGCGGCGGCATGCCTGATGGTTGAATCTGATCCGTTCCAACGCGCATCCAGATCAACGAAACAAGGAAACACCATGTTCGCCGAACCTTCCGCAAAAACCCAGGACCTGCTGCAACGCATGCGGCAGTTCTTCGACCAGCACATCTATCCCAACGAAGCGCGTTACAACGAGGAAATGGACGCGTTCCGTCGCCAGGGCAATCCCTGGCAGGTTTCGCCGCTGATCGAGGAACTCAAGCCGCTCGCACGCGAGGCAGGCCTGTGGAATATGTTCCTCCCGCACGAATACCGCGGCGTTCCCGGCATCTCGAACCTCGACTACGCGCCGCTGTGCGAGATCATGGGACGCGTATCCTGGTCCGGCGAGGTCTTCAACTGTTCGGCGCCGGACACCGGCAACATGGAAACCTTCGAGCGCTACGGAACCGAAGCGCAGAAGGACGAATGGCTGGTGCCGCTGCTGGCTGGCGAAATCCGTTCCGGTTTCCTGATGACGGAGCCGGCCGTGGCTTCGTCCGACGCCACGAATATCCAGTGCACGATCCGGCGAGAAGGCGACGAGTACGTGATCGACGGCCGCAAGTGGTATTCGTCGGGCGTCGGCAGCCCGCGCTGCAAGATATTCATCGTCATGGGCAAGACCGACCCTGAAGCGCCGCGACATGCGCAGCAGTCGATGATCCTTGTGCCGCGCGATGCACCGGGCGTGACGGTGCTGCGTCATCTGTCGGTTCTCGGTTACGACGATGCGCCGCACGGGCACATGGAAGTGTTGCTCGAAAACGTACGCGTGCCGGCGTCCAGCATCCTGCTGGGTGAAGGCCGCGGATTCGAGATCGCGCAGGGACGCCTCGGCCCCGGACGCATCCACCATTGCATGCGTTCGATCGGTGCCGCAGAGCGCGCGCTGGAGATGATGTGCGACCGCCTGCGTTCGCGAGTCGCTTTCGGCCGGCCGTTGTCGGAGCAGTCGATCTGGCACGAACGCATCGCGGAGTCGCGCTGCATGATCGATCAGGCGCGACTGCTTACGCTGAATGCGGCCCACAAGATGGACACGGTCGGCAACAAGGCTGCGCGCGCCGAGATCGCGATGATCAAGGTTGTCGCGCCCAACATGTCGTGCAAGGTCGTCGACTGGGCGATCCAGGCCCACGGCGCAGCGGGGCTCAGCCAGGATTTTTGGCTTGCGGAAGCCTATGCGCACCAGCGCACGGTGCGTATCGTCGACGGTCCCGACGAAGTCCATCGCAACGCCATCGCGAAGATCGAGCTAGGCAAGAGGCGTTGAAAATTTTCTCAGCTTGTTCCTAAAAGGGCCTGAAAAGCAGGCTATACTAGAAAGCTCAGCGGCTGTAGCTCAGTTGGATAGAGTACTTGGCTACGAACCAAGGGGTCGTGGGTTCAATTCCTGCCAGCCGCACCAAACGGATAGCCCCGGAACAGCAATGTTCCGGGGCTTTTTCCTTTGCGCAAACTTTGCAAATCGAGTTCTGTAAGCAGCAAGCCCGGCGATTTCCAAGGCGGCGTCCTACGTGCGGCATTATCCACAATAATTCACTTTTGTGACTTGATGCAGCAACAGGGTGGAAATATGAAGTTTGTTGTGTTCAAGGAAATCAACCAGCGTTGGTACTGGGAGCTACGTCTGGTTCAGGGGGAAGCGGTGGCCAGGAGCCCGATGGGTTTCGCCACGATAGAGAAGGCTTTCGAGTCGATCCGACTGATTCGGAAAAGCGCGCCGAACTGTCTGGTGTTCGACCTGGTCGGTACGCTGTTCGAGGGCATTTGAGAACGATGAGCAAGGCATTCACAAAGGAGAACGACTCCGAAGACGATGACGGCTTCGATGGCGTCGCACCTCCGATTCCCGCGGGAAGCAAGAACTACATGACGCCAGGCGGGTTTGCGCGTCTGCGCGCCGAACTGCTGACGTTGATGGACGATGAGCGTCCGAAGGTCGTCGAAGCCGTGCACTGGGCCGCCAAGAACGGCGACCGGTCAGAAAACGGCGATTATCTTTACGGGAAAAAACGTCTGCGCGAAATCGACCGCCGCATCCGCTTCCTGTCGAAGCGGCTCGAAATCGCCGAGGTGACCGATCCGTCGGTACACCACGGCAGCGACCAGATCTTCTTCGGCGCAACGGTTCGTTATGCCGACGAAACCGGTGACGAGCGCGATGTGACGATTCTCGGTATCGACGAGGCCGACAGCACCCAGTCGCAGATCAGCTGGATTTCACCCATCGCCCGCGCACTTCTGAAGCTTCGCGAAGGCGATGTCGTCAAGCTCGCCACGCCGGGGGGCACGCATGAGCTCGAAGTGATGTCGGTGCGTTATCCGGCCCCGCCAGCTCAATCGCCGATAGCCTGAATCATCAGGCGATCGGCACCGTCCTGGCGGCCGAAAGGACCGACGGCGTCCGTTTGACGGCGCGCAGCGCGGCTTCGAGGTGCGCCAGGTCTCGGACCGAAATAACGAAGCGAAGATCGGTCGAATCCTGCGGCGTTTCATCAGCCATCTCGACATGTTTGATGTCGGCCTCGGCGTCGGCCAGCGTCGACGCGACCCGTGCCAGCACACCCTTGTCGTTGCGCACCGTAATGACGACACCTGTCTCGAAAGAGCGAACCGGATCGTCCGCCCATTCGACGGCGAAGAAACGTTCGCTGTCCTTGTAGCGCAGTCGCTGTCCGACCCCGCAAGCGTCGGTGTGCACCACCAGGCCTTCGCCGTGACCGAGGTAGCCGACGATTCCGTCGCCCGGAATCGGCCGGCAACACAGAGCGAAGCGCACCGAGGAGTTCTCGCTGCCGTCCAGCAATACGGCGCCCTGCGACACGGTTTCATGCGCCGTGAAACGTTCGCGGCTGAGCATCAGCGCATCGGGTTTTTCGCCTCGCTCGGCAAGCAACGCCATCAGGCGCTTGGCCACGATGCTGGCTACACGCTTGCCGAGGCCGATATCGGTCAGCAGCTCGGCGCGCGTGCGGCTGCCGGTGAATCGCAGCAACTTGTCCCAGAGTGTCTGGTGTTCGGCATCGTCGGCCGGCAGCTTGCCAAGGCCCTCGGCCCGCAGCGCCTGGGCTAGCAGCTTTTCGCCCAATCCTTCGGATTCGACGTGTGCCAGCGTCTTGAGATAGTGGCGTATCTTCGAGCGCGCACGCCCGGTGCGAACAAAACCGAGCCAGGCCGGATTGGGCGTGGACACCGGCGCCGTGATCACTTCGACGACGTCGCCGTTCTTGAGCTCGGTGCGAAGCGGCACCTGATCGCCATTGATGCGGGCGGCCGACGTGTGGTCGCCGATGTTGCTGTGGATGGCGTACGCGAAGTCGACCACCGTCGCGCCGCGCGGAAGCGCCATGATCTGGCTTTTCGGCGTGAAGACGTAGACGGCATCAGGGAACAGGTCGACCTTGACGTGGTCCCAGAACTCAGCGGCGTCGCGGGTTTCGTCCTGAATGTCGAGCAGCGACTGCAGCCATTTGGTTCCCAGCCTGTCGCTGCTCGCAGTGCTGGGTTCGGCGGCCTTGTAGAGCCAATGCGCGGCAACACCGGATTCGGCAACCACGTTCATGGCTTCGGTTCGAAGCTGAAATTCGACGTTCACACTCGCGGGACCGACCAGCGTCGTGTGCAGCGACTGGTAACCGTTCAACTTGGCGATCGCGATGTGATCCTTGAACTTGCCGGGCAGCGGCTTGTACATCTGGTGCAGGATGCCAAGCCCCGTGTAGCAAGAGGTCACGTTCGGAAGGATCAGGCGAAAACCATAGATGTCCGTCACCTGGGCAAAGCTCAGGTGTTTGTCTTCCATCTTTCTGTAGATCGAATAGAGCGTCTTCTCGCGGCCCGCAAGCCTGAGCGACATGCTGGCTTCGCCGAACGCCGATTCGACTTCGCGCTGGACTTTCTGGATCAGGTCGCGTCGTCGGCCGCGCGCTTTCGATACGGCTTTCGAAAGAATGGCGTAACGCCACGGCTTCATGTGCCGGAAGGAGAGCTCCTGCAATTCCCGGTATGTCTGGTTGAGGCCCAGCCGGTAGGCGATCGGGGCATAGATCTCGAGCGTCTCGCCTGAAATGCGCGCCCATTTCTCGCGCGGCGCATCGGCCAGCGTGCGCATGTTGTGGGTGCGGTCGGCCAGCTTGACCAGGATGACGCGCACGTCGCGCGCCATGGCCAGCAGCATCTTGCGGAACGATTCGGCCTGGTTTTCTTCGCGCGTGTTGAATTGCAGCTTGTCGAGCTTGGTCAATCCGTCGACCAGCTCAGCGACCGGGGCGCCGAAGCGTTCGATCAGTTCCGACTTGGTAACGCCGCAGTCCTCGATCGCGTCGTGCAGCAATGCGGCCATCAGGGCCTGGGCATCGAGCTTCCACTCGGCGCACTGCGCCGCGACGGCGATGGGATGCGTGATGTAAGGCTCGCCGCTGTTGCGCAACTGGCCCAGATGCGCTTCGTCGGCAAAACGATATGCCCGCCGGACCAGGTCGGTGTCTTCGGCGCTCAGATAGTCGAGCCGCGCCGTCAACGCGGCAAAGCTTGCGGCAGCCGCATTCAGCGCAGCGGGACTCGGGCGCGGGATGCCCTTCGGGGCTTCGGATGGAGACTTGGCGACCGCACTCATGCGTATGACTTTAGCGTGCGATGAAAACCGTCGTGTCCGGGCGTAAAAAAAGCACCGCGCGGCGGTGCTTCTTACGGCGTGACGGGATCAGCTGATTTCTGATCAGCCCGGAACCTTCTTGAGCATCTCGATGCCGATCTTGCCTTGTGCGATCTCGCGCAACGCCGTCACGGCTGGCTTGTTCTTGCTGTCGATCTTTGGCGCGTGGCCTTGGCTCAGCATGCGCGCACGGTAGGTAGCGGCAAGAACCAGCTGGAAGCGGTTCGGGATCTTTTCGAGGCAGTCTTCGACGGTGATGCGGGCCATGGTGTTCTTTCAGGGAATGTTCAATGCGGCAAAAGTGTCGGCACGTGCGCGGCGCTGGGCGGAATACCGGAGCCGCTGCGCGTGAACGATGGCTTTCAGGTCGAAAAGCGCGCGCTCAAATAACTCGTTGATTATAACGAAGTCGAATTCTCCCGCGCGCGCCATCTCGTCGGCCGCATTCCCGAGGCGCAGCTGGATGACTTCGGCGCTGTCTTCGCCCCGTCGTTCCAGGCGGGAACGCAATTCTTCCCAACTCGGCGGGAGGATGAAGATCAGCACCGCGTTGGCGAAGGTCTTCCGGATCTGGATCGCGCCCTGGAAATCGATCTCGAGGATGACGTCGGCGCCCAGCGCCACGCGCTCCTCGATCGCGCGCTTCGATGTGCCGTAGCGCTGGCCATGTACATGGGCCCATTCGACGAAGGTGTCGGCCAGCACCATCGCGTCGAATTCGGGCTGCGAGACGAAGAAGTATTCGCGGCCATGTTTTTCCTGGCCGCGTGGCGGGCGCGTGGTGTGCGAAACGGACGGCTGGACTGCGGAATCGAGTTCCATCAGCGCCTTGACCAGGCTCGACTTGCCTGCGCCGCTCGGTGCTGCGACCACGAAAAGATTGCCGGGATAGTCCATGCTTCGCTCTGCTCGCTGCTTTGGGTAATGGGGGAGACGGATAAGGACGGCGAAGTTTACCTGGCACCCCGATGGCATCCTTCGGTACGCCGCCTGCTCGGGTCTAATCGGCTCTCATGAATCCAACTTCAGAATTGTTGCGCACTGCCCATGCGCTTGCCGATGCGGCTGCTGCGCATTCGATGGCGCATTTCCGCACCTCGCTGGCCATCATCACCAAAGCCGACGAAAGCCCGGTGACGCTGGCCGATCGCGCCGCGGAAACCACGATGCGTGAAATTCTCGGTGCCGTGCTTCCGGCGGACGGAATCTACGGCGAGGAGCATGGCGCCGAGCGCGTCGACGCCGCGCGCGTCTGGGTGCTGGACCCGATCGACGGCACGCGCAGCTTCATCACCGGCTCGCCGCTCTGGGGCACGCTCATCGGCGTGCTCGAAAACGAGCGCGTCGTCTTCGGCATGGTCGACATGCCGGTGCTCGGCGAGCGGTGGTTCGGGCAGGCCGGCATCGGCGCCGAGCGCAACGGCGTGGCTGTCAAGGTGAGCGGCTGCACGGACGTCGCCCAGGCGCGCATCGTCACGACATCGCCGGATATCTTCAACGCCGCCGATCTGCAGGCTTTCGACCGCCTGAGCAAGCGCTGCGCCATGCGCCGTTTCGGCGGCGACTGCTACGGCTACGCGCAACTCGCCGGAGGCACGATCGACCTCGTCGTCGAGACCGGTCTGCAACCCTATGACTACCTCGGTCCGGCCGGGCTGATCGAAGCGGCCGGCGGCGTGATCACCGACTGGGAAGGCCGTGCGCTCGGCCTGAACTCGGACGGGCGCGTCGTGGCTGCGGCCACACGCGAACTTCACCGACAGGCGCTCGAAGCGCTGACTGCCTAGACTGCCGGATGTTTCGCTGGTTGATCGTCACCGTGCTTGCGCTGGTGCTCATGAGCGGGCTGACGAACTGGCTGCGAAAGTTCGGCTTCGGCAAACTGCCGGGCGATTTCGCTTTCAACGCGTTCGGTCGCGAATGGCAGGTGCCGATCGCGAGCACCGTCGTGCTGAGCATGCTCGCGGCCCTGGTCGCCAAACTGATTTGATGAATGTGATCTGAAGACATGAGAGCCTGCGTCGACATCGGCGGCACCAAGATTGCCGTGAGCCTTTCGAAGGACAGCGGCAGCCCGCTGCTCGGCCGAATCAGCGAGCCGACGGCAAAGTCGGGTGCGAACGATGCGGTGGCGCAACAGGTGATGCGGCTGATCGACGAGGTGTGTGTAGCGCAGGGCGTCGATGCTGCCTCGGTCGAGCGGGTCGGCATTTCTTCGACAGGGCCGTTCGTGATGAAAAACGGCGCCGTCGAACTGGCGACGCCGAATATCTGCGGCGGTATCGCCGGCCCCGCGCGGGGCTTGCCCAACGACTGGATGACCGCAACCCTCCAGGAGCCGCTTGCGCGTCGCTTCAGGCATGTGCGTGTCGAGAACGATGCGGTGGCCGCACTCGAGGCCGAGCGTCGGTGGGGCGCGCTGCAAGGTATCGACGATTGCGCCTATGTCACCTGGAGCACGGGCGTCGGCGTCGGTCTCTGCGTCGACGGGCGCGTTTTGCATGGCAAGAACGGCAATGCCGGTCATGCGGGCCACAGTTTCGTTTCGGACGATGACAGCAAGGCGCTGTGCGGTTGCGGAAACGTGGGCGATGTCGAAGCGCTGATAGCCGGCAATGCGGTGGCGCGTCGTTTCGGCCTCTCGGCAGCCGATCTTTTCGAAGCTGCGGTGATGGGCGATGCGAAGGCGGTCGAGATCGCCGACGAACTGTGCCGCGTGATGGGTCGCCTGCTTTACAACCTGATCGTCACGCTCGACCTGCGGCGCATCAGCGTGGGCGGCAGCGTGTTCCTGCACAACCAGGCATTCCTCGTCCCCCGATTGCAGGCTCACGTCGACGGCAAGCTGGCGCCGCTGACGCGCGGCGTGGATATCGTGCCGGCCGGGCTGGGCGAAAAAGTCGGCGATTACGCTGCGCTTGCACTTCTGGACTGAACCAGGACTTTTGGGGAGTCGGGTTGCCGTCGTCGCCTCAGTCGCGCTCGGACGGCGTTTCGCGCAGCGCATCGAGAAAGCTGTTGCGCCACCAGTGAATGTCCTGCTCGCGGATCCGCTGTAGCAGTTTCTGGTGCCGCGCTTTCCGTTCCTCCAGAGGCATCTGCAGTGCCTGCTGAATGGTTTCCGCGGTGCCGTGGGTATCGTAAGGATTGACCAGCAGCGCTTCCCTCAGCTGCTCTGCCGCGCCGGCGAAGCGCGACAGGACCAGCACACCCGGATCCGCCGGATCCTGCGCAGCGACGTATTCCTTGGCCACGAGGTTCATGCCGTCGCGCAGGGGCGTCACCAGACCGACGGCGCTTGCGCGGCACAGACCGGGCACGCGCTTGCGGGCGACGACACGGTGGATGTAGCGCACCGGCATCCAGTCGAGCTCGCCGTAGTCGCCGTTGATCGCCCCGCAGAGCGACTCGAGTTCACGGCGAATGTCGGCGTAGGCATCGACGCTCTCGCGGGTGGGCGAGGCAATCTGGATCATCGTTGCGCTGCGGCGGTTTTCCGGGTAGTTCGCAAGCAGTTCGCGGAAGGCACGGACCCGGTTGGGGATGCCTTTGGAGTAATCGAGGCGGTCGATGCCCAGCAGCAGGCGGCGCGTCGAATATTCGCGTTTCATGGTCTCGTACATGTCGCGCGATTCCTTGGCATGCGTGAGCGCCGCGAATTCGTCGACATCGATGCCGATCGGGAATGCACTGCAACGCACAGTTTTGCCGTACCCGCGAAACATGTCGTCGCCCAGTGCCTCGCCATGCGCTTCGTTGACGACGTAGTGCTCAAAATGCTGCACGTCCTGCTTCGCCTGGAAGCCGATCAGGTCGTACGAGAACAACGAACGCGCCAGCCACTCATGCTGCGGAATCGCTGCCATGATGATCTGCGGCGGCAGCGGAATGTGCAGGAAGAACCCGATGCGCTGCTTGCAGCCCATTGCGCGCAGTTCGGCGGCCAATGGGATCAGGTGATAGTCGTGCACCCAGATGATGTCGTCTTCCTGCAGCAGCGGCATCAGCTTGCGCGCGAAGAGCTGGTTGACGCGCCGGTATCCGCCGATGAAACCGGCCTCGAAATTGGCGAGATCGAGGCGGTTGTGAAAGACCGGCCAGAGCACGTCGTTGCTGTACCCGGCGTAGTAGCTGTCGTGGTCGTCGCGGCTGAGGTCGATGGTGGCCAGCGTCACCTTGCCGGCCTGCTGCCTGTGCATCTCGCCTTCGCCGGTCGGCCCGCCTTCGACGATGGTGCCGCTCCAGCCGAACCAGAGCCCGCCGGTCTGCTGCAGCGATTCGCCGAGTGCGACGGCGAGTCCGCCGGCTGTTGGCTTGCGCGGATCGGCAACCCGGTTGGAGACGACGACGAGCCGACTCACGCAACGCCTCCTTCGACTGCATCGCGGGCGGCGACCAGCCATTCGTAGACGGCGCGGGGAGAGTCGAGTCGGTGCAATGCCTGCGTCGGCCCGGTGCCGACCTTGATCGCCACACCGCCATGCGGTTGCACCACCGCAAAACCAGTCTCGTCGGTCGTGTCGTCGCCGGCGAACACCGGGCGGCGACCGACGAAGGGTGCCTCGCGCATGAACGCGTCGATGGCCGTGCCCTTGTTGATTCCGAAGGGTTTCACCTCGAAGACGAACTTGCCATGGAGCAGCTCCAGCTGCGGCTGTCCGTCGACGATGCGCGTCATCGTTTCCTGGCAAATCGCCTGGAGTTCCGGCGCCAGCCGATAGTGAAGCGCAATCGCCGCATGCTTTCGCTCGACCAGAAGGCCTTTGTACTTGCCCGCCAGTTCGTTCACGGCATCGAGAACGAAATGCAGATCGGGCGTGTGCTGCTCATGCATGTCGCCAGTCGCATCGCGACGCTGAACGCCGTGTTCGCCAGCCGCAGGCAGCCTGAGCGGCGCGAGAAACCGGTCGATCGAATCGATTTGCCGGCCGGAAACGATGGCCAGCGCACCGCCGAGCATTTCATGGAGGTCCGTGAGCAGGGCCACCAGGGCTGGAGGCACCTCGATGGCCTCGGGCGTCTCGGCGAGTGCGACGAGCGTGCCGTCGAAGTCGAGAAAAAGAGCGGCGTCGGACGTGAGGCGTGGAGGTGTCTGCATTGCTTAAAACCTTAGCACTTCGAGGGTCGATACAGCGTCGGTCAATGCCGCAATCAGTTTCCGGGCGTTTCGCGAAGCATGGCTTCGACTGCAGCGGTCCGTGCGCGGTCGACCGCTTCGCCGATCCGAGGACCCTTGGCGCCTTCTTGCGCAGCCCGCTCCGCCACCGCGCGTGTCTCGACTGCCTGTGCCGCCGCCAGCACGCGAAGCAGCCGTTGCCGCTGCGGATACGGGCGCGCCTCGAAGCCGAGGCGCCCACGCGCATCGCATTCGCAGGCTTCGAGCACCTGATCGAAACGCTGGGGCTTGCGGATCGCATCGCAGCGCTCGAGCAGCCGCATCAGCGCCGCTGCGCCGAGTTCGCCGCTGCGGTGGATGTTCCCGTGTTCTCGCGCGACGACCTCCGCCAGTTCGCGCAGTTCGACCGGTACGCGCCAGTGATCGCAGACGGCCCGCAGCAGCTTCGCACTTCGCTGCTCATGTCCGATGTGCCGCGGCAGCACATCGGCCGGCGTGGTGCCCTTGCCCAGGTCGTGCATCAGGCATGCGAACCGGACCGGCAGCGACGCTTGGAGCTGCGCCGCCATGTCGAGCACCATCATCAGGTGCACGCCGGTGTCGATCTCGGGATGGTGCGCTTCGGGCTGCGGAATGCCCCAGAGCCGGTCGACCTCAGGCAGCAGCACGGCCAGCGCGCCGCAGTCGCGCAGCACCTCGAACATGCGAGACGGCTGCTTTTCCATCAGGCCGCGCGACAGTTCCTGCCAGACGCGCTCCGGCACCAGCGCATCCACCTCGCCGGCCGCGACCATCTCGCGCATGAGCGTCATCGTCTCCGGTGCGACGGTGAAATCGCTGAAGCGAGCCGCGAACCGTGCGACGCGCAGGATGCGTACCGGATCTTCCCGAAACGCATCGGTGACGTGGCGCAGCAACCTGTCCCGCAGATCGCCCTGGCCGTCGAACGGGTCGACGAGCGCGGTCGTGTCGACATTGCCGTTCGCGCAGCCGGCTGCCAGCGATTCGGGCAAGGCGATCGCATTGATCCGCAGGTCGCGTCGTGCGAGATCCTCTTCGAGCGTCACCTCCGGCGCGGCATGCACGACGAAGCCGCGGTAGCCCGGCGCGCTTTTGCGCTCGGTACGGGCCAGCGCGTACTCCTCGCGGGTGACGGGGTGCAGGAACACCGGGAAATCGCGGCCGACCGGCAGAAATCCTTGCGCCGTCATTGCGTCGGGCGTGGCCCCGACGACGACCCAGTCGCGGTCGCTTCCCGACCGGCCGAGCAAAGCATCGCGGATCGCGCCGCCTACGAGATACGTCATCATCATGCGAGTGTAGGGATAGTCCTAACGTCAAAAAAGCACGATCGTTCGCTAAACTTCGCCGGCGGTCGAGCGCACTCGCAAACCGCACCCAATCCAACTTTCCCGGGGACACGACAACATGAAAAAATCGATCTATCTGCTGACCGCCGTGGCGGCGCTGGGCTCTGCAAGCGTATTTGCCCAGCAGGCGGGCTCCTGGCAGGTCGGTGCGGGGTGGCTGCACTTCGCGCCGCAGGATTCGAGCGAACCGTTGCGCTTCACCTCGCCGGTGAACCGGACGGTGGCCGGCTCCGGTGCCGGCGTCGGCAATGCCGACACGCTGGGCGTCAACGCCACCTACTTCGTCGACGATCATTGGGCGACCCAACTGGAACTCGGCATTCCGCCGAAGTTCAAGCTTTCCGGCGAAGGCACGCTGGCCCGGCTGGGCGAGATCGGCACCGCGCGGCAATGGAGCCCGACGGTGCTGGTCAAGTACTACTTCAACGACAGCAACGCGACCTTCCGTCCTTATCTCGGCCTCGGTGCGACCTACGTGTTCTATCGAAAGGTCGAGCTGGCGCAAAGCCTGCAAGGCGCCATCGCTGCACAGATCGGCGCGCCGGCTGCGTTGGCGCGCACGTCGGCCGATCTCGACAGTTCCTTCGCACCGGTCTTCAACGTCGGCGCGGCGTACAAGTTCAACAAGAACTGGGGCATGGTCGCGTCGGTCTCATACATTCCGCTGAAGACCAAGGCGACGCTCACCACCTCGGTGGCCGGACGCGATGTGGCGACCAGCGAGACACGCCTCAAGCTCAACCCGATCGTTCCCTATATCGGACTGACCTACACCTTCTGACGTTCAGCGGTTTAGCCGATCAGCGGCTGGGCGGCTCAGCGCGCGACCCGGTAGGGTTCGTCCATCGGCACGAAATCCTGCTCTGCGCGAGCCGCATCGTTCCATGCGCTGACGCCCGGCAATGTTTGCAGGCGGTCGATGTAGGCATCGATGACGGCAGGCACCGGCAGCGCGTAGGTGCGCAGGCGTGAGGCGACCGGTGCGTAATAGGCGTCTGCGATGCAGAAATCGCCGAACAGCATCGGGCCGCCGCTGGTTTCAAGCAAACCGCTCCATAGCGAGACGATGCGCGCGAAGTCGGCGCGCACGCCCGGCTGGTCGCGCAACACGATCCGACCTTGCTGCGCGAGGTCGGCCTCGACGTTCATAGGGCAATGCGAGCGCAGTGCGCCGAATCCCGAATGCATCTCGGCACAGACGCTGCGCGCCATCGCCCGCGCAGGCCTCCCGGCGGGCCAAAGCTGCTTTTCGGGGAACGTTTCAGCCAGGTATTCGCAGATCGCGAGCGTGTCGGAAACGACGATGCCGTCGTGTACCAGCACCGGCACCTTGCCGATCGGGTTGACGGCGAGCACGGTTTTCTTGAATTCCGAATCCGCCTCGAACGAATCGAAGCGGACCATCTTCTCCTCGAAATCGATACCGGCCTGCTTCAGCAGTACCCAGGGTCGCATCGACCAGGACGAGTAGTTCTTGTTGCCGATATAGAGGCTGATCACGGGAGGTCCTTGTTCGGCTCGGGTTCGCGCTGGTCGCGCGGACCGACGCGGCCCAGCCGGGCCTTTAGCGACTGTGGCTGTCCGGTGATCAGCGCCGCATAGTTGGTCGTGTTGGCCAGCACTTTCTTGACGTAGTCGCGCGTCTCGGTGAAGGGTACGTTCTCGGCCCAGATCGCGGCATCGAGCACCGGGCCGTTCCGCCAGTTGCGTGGACGGCCGGGACCGGCGTTGTACGCTGCGGCGGCCAGCGCCATCGAGCCGTCGAAGTCGTCCAGCGCAAGTTTCAGGTAGCTGGTGCCGATGGTGATGTTGGTGTCGCGGTCGGTGATCTGGTTGGGCGTGAAGCCGACCATGCCGATCTTGTTGGCGGTCCAGCGCGCAGTCGCCGGCATCACCTGCATGAGACCGGACGCGCCGACGCCGGAGCGCGCATCCATGACGAAGCGGCTTTCCTGGCGGATCAGACCGTAGACGTAGGCCGGATCGAGGCCGATGTCCTGGCTCTTGCGCAGCACGGTTTCCCGGAACGGCATCGGAAAGCGCTGGTCGACGTCGATCGCGCCCTTGGTGCGCTCGCTGGTGTTGATGCAGCGATCCCAGACTTCGCGCTGGCAGGCGAGGTCGGCGGCGGCGAGCAGTTCGCGGTCGCCCATGCCGCCGTTCTCGTGCAGGTTGGTGGCGTAGTTCCATTCGCGGACGCCCTCCGAGCGCAGACCGATCGAGATGGCATAGAGGCCGCGAGCCAGCGAAGGGTTGTTGCGCGCGGCCTGCTTTTCTTCGGCGGTGAGCGGTGCGGGGCGCGTCGGCACGACGGCGCGCTGGCCGAGGTCTTCGAGCGCGAGCAGTTCGTAGAAGCCGCGTGTGCCGGCGATGCCCTCGAGCAGTGCGCGGGCCTGGGCGCGACGCTGCTCTCCGCCGATGGCGTTGAGTGCGCGGGCATGCCAGTAAGTCCAGGTCGGGTCGTCCTGAGAGGACTTGCTCATGGCCAGCACGGCGGTCTGCACGTCCTTCCACTGACCGGCGCGCAGCGCGGCACGCACTTTCCAGCCGAGCATGTCGTCGGAAAGATCGGCATCTTTCGTGACGTTGGCGAAATAGGTGCTGGCCGAAGGCGACAGCTTGGTCGCCGCCTGGCGGCCGACGGCGCCCCAGACCCAGTTGCGTTCCTCGTTCGACAGCATGGCGCCCCACTTGCCGTCGAGCAGCGAGGCTGCCATGTCGGGATCGGCGATCGCGGTCTTGATGAGCGCGAGCACCACCATCTCTTTCCGCGGACGCGAGATGGCGACGACCGCGCCGGAGAGAAACTTGCCGGCGTTGGCATTGACCTGCGCAAAAGTCGGCATCGCATCGGGTGCGACCAGCATGACCGCATCGCCGGCAGCCTTCGGGCGATTGGCCTCGATCGACAGACGCGCCTTCTTCCAGGCATCGTCGTTCGACATGGCGCGCGACGCGATCAGGCGCTCGGCTGCGGTGAGGCAGCCGTCGTCGGCGTCGCGCTGGCGCAGCCAGTTGTCGCGCACTTCGTCGACCTGCGCCTTGGTGGCGATGCCTGTCTTCAGAACGTCGACCAGCGTGGCGTAGCAGCGCACCTGGAGGTCGTCGCGCATGCGGAATCCGACATGGATCGTTGCGAATCCGTCCCAGTCGCGACGCTGGCCGAGCAGCAGCAGCCAGTCGTTGCGCAGGCGGTCTTCCTGATAAGTGCCGGCGTAACGGCTGAGGAAATCCTGGACTTCCTGCGGGGTTGCTTCCTGCAGCCGTGCCTTGAGTTCCCAGTACGCTGCCCACGGTTCGAGTGCATTGCCGCGCGTCTGGGGCAGCAGGGCACTCAAACGCGCCTTGTCGCCCTTCTGGAAGGCCTGTTTCATCTGCAGCAGGGCGTCGTCGCCGGCACTCTGCGCGCAGGCAGGTTGCGAAAGTGCTGCAAGGACAAGCGCCAGTGCGCCGAAAAGTTGGCGGCGGGGTGCCAGAATGCTTAGGAACTTCATCGGGGGATTATGGACAAGGCACACGATGGGAACGCGGGAGAGAACGAAAGCCGCGAGGCGACAGCCGCTTTCTTCAAGGCGCAAGTGCGCGCCGCACTGATCGAGCAACGCCTGGCGCTGCCGGATCGCGGACAGCGATCGGATTTATTGCAGCGCGTGATGCGCATCTGGCTGGTTGGCCGGCCCGACAGCGTGATCGGCGCGTATTGGCCGATCAAGGGCGAATTCGACCCGCTGCCGGCGCTGCACCGCTGGAAGGAAGACGGCGAATTGCTCGACGAACCGCATCGCCGGCGCATCGGACTGCCCGTGGTCGACCGCGTCCACAAGACGCTGACTTTCCATTCCTGGTACCCGGGCTGCCCGATGGAAAACGACGCCTATGACATTCCCAAACCGAAGGACACCGAGCTGATCGTGCCGACGCTGCTGTTCGTGCCGTGTCTCGGCTACAGCGCTGGCGGGTATCGGCTGGGTTATGGCGGCGGTTTCTACGATCGCACGCTTGCGGCGCTGGAGCCACGTCCGTTCACGGTGGGGCTCGGATTCACGCAGGGGTATCTGGAAGAGTTCACGCCCGAAGCCCACGACCTGCCGCTCGACGCCATCTTGAACGACAACGGCGTCGTCTGGCCGATCGGTTGAGCGGCCGGCGCTTCAATCCAGATAGTCGATGGTGTCGGGGTCCGGCACTTCGCCGATGGTTTCCCGGGTGATGCGGGCCTGATCCTGCAGCCAGTCGCAGAAGGCCCTGATCTCTGGGCGCAGCGCGTTGCGCGGGCCGACAAGCAGCCAATAGGCCATCGGCGAATCCATGCGGTGCTGCGGCAGCACTTCGACCAGGTCGCCGTTTGCCAGGCTTTCGGCAATGAGCGAGCTTCGCGCCAGCACGATGCCCTGGCCGGTAAGCGCGGCCTGCACCATCTGGTAGGCGTAGTTGAAGTAAAGCCATCGCTTCGGCTGGGAGCGCGCGACGCCGTTGTCCTCAAACCACCGCGTCCACGTCAGCCACTCGAGATGGGTCCGGTGCGCGTCGCCGGCCTCGATCAGCGTGAAGCCGGCGAGGTCGGCCGGCATGCGGATCGGTGGATTGCTCTTGATGAGCCACGGACTGGCAACCGGCGTCAGCGTTTCGCCGAACAGCCGCTGCGCACCGACGGGCATGTTTTCGCGCGCGCCGTAGCGCAGCGCGATGTCGACGTCGGCCACGTCCAGGTCGACGGCGACATCGCTGGCGTCGATCCGGATGTCGATTTCCGGGTTGTCGCGCTGAAAGGCTTCAAGGCGCGGAATCATCCACATCGATGCGAAAGACGCAAAAGTCGTCAGCGACACGCTCTTGCGTCCGGCACTCTGGCGGATCTGCCGTACCGCGCCGTCGATCCGCGGCAACGCCTGTTGCACCGCCAGCAGAAGCTGAGCGCCAGCGCTGGTGAGTTCGACTGCGCGCGTGTGGCGCAGGAAGAGGCTGGCGCCGACTTCTTCCTCGATCGCCTGGATCTGTCGGCTCACGGCCGACTGCGTCAACGCCATTTCCTCGGCCGCGGCGCGGAAATTGAGGTGGCGCGCAACGGCTTCGAACGCGCGCAGCTGTCCGGCGGAGATCGGTCGCGTGCGCAGGTGGGTTTGAGAATGTTGCATAGATTGATGCCGAACGGGAATCAGTAGCCTACCTGCAATTCATTGGACCGTGAATGCCGATCGCAGGATCATTCATTCCCGAAGCGCACAGTGGATTACGCGAATTCTTGCAGTTGCCAGGCACTTCGGTTAACGCCAACAGGAGCTTCACATGTCCGTCGCCATCACCTCACCATCGCTCGGTTCCGCTTCGGCATCGCGTTCGGCGACGGACGACAACGCCACCCACGCCGCAATCGCAGCGTCGCGCCGCAATTCGGTTCGTCTGGATGCCGGTCGCGCGGCAAGCCTGCGTGCCGACTGCGCACGTCTGCTCCAGGTGCGACAGGGCAAGGTCTGGGTGACGCGCGATGCCACCGTCAGCATGGCGACGGAAGACATCGTCCTCGGTTGCGGCGAATCCTTGCGTGTGGCCGCCGGCGACCGCATCGTGCTGGAACCGTGGGATCGCAATGGAGCGACCTACAGCTGGGACATCGCATCCCCGGCAGGCTGAGAAAGTCGAGCCCGATCAGCCGTTGATGTCGAACCCCGGGCGCAGCACGAGAAAACGTTCGAGTGCCTGGGTTCCCTGCAACTCGTGGACGCCGGCCATGTCTTCCGGGTCTTCGCTCTGCGCAAAGCCCAGATCGAAGCGCTTGTAGCGCCTCTCCAGGCGCTGGCCGCTGAAAAGCACGCGCACGTCCAGATGGCGTGGGTCGTGCGAAATGCGAGACATCAGCGCATCGACTGCGTCCGGCGGTCCTTCGATGTGTTGGCAAAAACGCGAGCCGTCGAATACCAGCAGCCCGGTGATGCCACGCTCGGCGTTGCGCGCCCGTGCTTGCCCGACGATCTGCCCGACCACGAGCGGCGGCTCCGAGGGCGACAAGACGCTGCAATAAAGAATTTCGTGGAGCTCTGACATCGGCTGGTGGGTAGGCAGCGGCGGATTCTAGGAAGTTCGGTCCTTTTAAGAAATGTGAAAAGACATGTCTTGACCATCTATAGTCCGCCCGTGAAACGCGAGGACAACCCCCTGAAGCCGCCGCCGCACTGTGCACATCCGTGCGACGAGTGCGGGTTGAGAAACAACGCGGCTTTCCTGAAAACGACGGCCGAGGAAGTTGCCGCCATCGAGTCGTTCCGGATCGGCGGCCGCTTCGTGTCGGCCGGGCGTGCGCTGATCGAAGAGCACATCCGCAGCCCACAGCTTTTCACGCTGTACTCAGGCTGGGCTTTTCGCTACAAGACCCTGACCGACGGTCGGCGGCAGATCCTCAACTTCCTGCTTCCCGGCGATTTCATAGGTCTTCAGGACGAGTTCGCCGAAGGCATCACTCATGGCGTCGAAGCCGCCACCGACGCCACTTTCTGTGTTTTCGAACGCGACAAGCTGTGGGCGCTGTTCCAGCGTCAGCCGAAGCTCGGTTACGACATCACATGGCTCGCCGCGCGCGAGGAAAAGATGCTGGACGACCAGCTGGTCACGGCGGGGCGGCGCAACGCCAGTGAACGCATCGCGATGCTGCTCATCCACCTGTACCGGCGCGCCGAGCGCATCGGCATGGTGGAAGACGGCTGGGTCGAATTCCCTTTCAACCAGCAGCACATCGCCGATGCGCTGGGGTTGTCGCTGGTGCATACCAACAAGACGCTGCGGCGGCTGCAGCGCCTGGGGCTGCACAAGATCGACGAGGGCAAGCTGCGCATCCTGGAGCCGTATGCGCTGGAAACGCTGGGCGATTACTTCGAGCGGCCGCTGCGGCGCGTACCGCTGATCTGAATCACTCGATGTTCTGGACCTGCTCGCGCATCTGTTCGATCAGCACCTTCATGTCGACGCCGATGCGCGTCATTTCCAGTACCGCCGATTTCGAGCCGAGCGTGTTGGCTTCACGGTGCAGTTCCTGGATCAGGAAATCCAGCCGTTTGCCGACTTCGCCGCCTTTGCCGAGCAGGCGCTCGATCTCGTCGAGGTGGGATGCGATGCGGGTCAGCTCTTCGGCGACGTCGATGCGGATCGCGAACGCGGTGGCTTCGGTCAAGGCCCGGTCCTGCGCCGCTTCGGGCAGCGTACCGCCCGCGCCGCCTGCAAGTCCCATCGCGTCTTTCCAGCGGTCCAGAAATCGCGTGCGCTGCTGTTCGACCAATTGGGGAACCAGCGGGCCGGCCTGCGTGGCCAGCTGACGGAGTTGCGAGACATGGTCTTTCAGCATCGAGGCCAGGCGAGCGCCTTCGCGTTCGCGCGCCGCCATCAGGCTGGTCAGTGCCTTTTCCGTCACTTCGACCAGTTCCGCACCCCAGTCGCCGCGCGCGCTGCTGTCGCTGCCGGCCAATCGCAGGATGTCCGCGACGCTGAGCTCGCGAGCGCTCGGCAGCCAGGCGCGGATGTTGTCCTGCACGCCGTTCAGGCGTTGCAACATCCGTGTCGACGGTTCGGCGATGCCGGACAGGGCGGCGCTTTCGACCGACGCGCGGACCTCGACCTTGCCGCGCTTGAGACGGCCCGTGAGCAGTTCACGCAGCGCGGTTTCGTGCTGACGAAGTTCTTCGGGAAGCTTGAAGGTGAGGTCCAGAAAGCGGCTGTTGACCGAGCGGATCTCCATGCCGAGACGGCCTGCGGAAACCGGTCTTGCTTCGGCGTCGGCAGGGGCTCCCGCGGCGCCGTTCTGGCCGTTGGCATACCCGGTCATGCTGTAAACTGGCATCGAATCTCCCTGTGGTTTTTTTGCCGGTCGGAGGTCCTGACGCAGTGTTCGCTGCGTCTCCCAGATGCCTTCGGCGAAACTCCCGGATTATGTCAAAGGTAAAACCCTCGCCCCTCATGCCTGAAACGGTCATTGGCGGCTACCGCGTGGTGCGTCGGCTGTCGGCAGGCGGTTTCGGTGTCGTCTACCTGGCGGTCGATCACAGCGGCCAGCAGGTTGCGATCAAGGAATATCTTCCATCGTCGCTCGCGACGCGAGGTATCGGCGAACTGGCTCCGCAAGTGCCGGCCGAAAAGCTTTCGCTTTATCGGTTGGGCCTCAAGAGCTTTTTCGAGGAAGGGCGATCGTTGGCGCAGATCTCCCATGCTTCGGTCGTCAGCGTCCTGAATTTCTTCCGCGAGAACGAAACCGTCTATATGGTGATGAACTATCTGGAAGGCGCGACGCTCCAGGACTTCATCGTGACCGCGCGTGACCTCAAGAAGCAGAAGGTGTTCCGCGAATCGACCATCCGTTCGCTGTTCGACGAGATCCTGCGCGGCCTGCGCATCGTGCACCAGCACAAGATGCTTCACCTCGATATCAAGCCGGCCAACATCTTCGTCACCGACGACGATCGCGCCGTGATGATCGACTTCGGCGCGGCACGCGAGGTACTGTCGAAAGAAGGCAACTTCATCCGGCCCATGTACACGCCCGGATTTGCAGCGCCCGAGATGTACCGCCGCGACTCGTCGATGGGTCCGTGGACCGACATCTACGCGATCGGCGCCTGCATTTATGCCTGCATGCAGGGCTATCCGCCGAACGACGCGCCGCAGCGCATCGAGAAAGACCGGCTCGGTCTGTCGCTCTCCCGCCTGCGCGGCATCTATTCGGACAACCTGATCGAGGTGGTCGAGTGGTGCATGTCGCTCGATCCGCTGTCGCGCCCGCAATCGGTTTTCGCGCTGCAGAAGGAACTGAGCCGCGAAGGCGAACGTCGCTACACCAAGCTCACCGTCGGCGAGAAAGTGCGTCTTTCGATCGACAACATCCGCTCGCCCGAGAAGAAATCGCTGCCGAAAGCAGCCGCTCCCACCACACGTCCCGCATGAAGTTCTCCGTTTTCCAGGTCAGCCGGAAGGGCGGCCGTCTCAAGAACGAAGACCGCATGGGCTACTGCTACACGCGGGAGTCGGGCCTGTTCGTGCTGGCCGACGGCATGGGCGGTCATCCGGAGGGCGAAGTCGCTGCCCAACTCGCGCTGCAGACCATCGCGGCGCTCTACCAGCGCGAAGCCCGGCCGGCACTGAAAGACGTCAAATCGTTCCTGACGACTGCGGCGATCACGGCGCATCAGCAGATCATGCGGTACGCAAGCAACAAGGCGATGCTCGACACGCCGCGCACGACCGTCGTCGCGGCCGTGCTGCAAGGCAACATGGCGACGTGGGTGCATTGCGGCGACTCGCGTCTGTACGTCGTGCGCGACGGTGCCTTGCTGACGCGTACCCGTGACCATTCCCATGCCGAACGGCCGCGTCCCGGTGCGAGCAACGATTCGGTCAACCGCAATCTCCTGCTGACCTGTCTCGGCTCGCCGACCACGCCTGTGATCGACATTTCCGTCTCGCTGCAGCTGCAGCGCGGCGACCGCCTGATGCTGTGTTCCGACGGCGTCTGGGGCGTGCTGGACGATGCCACGATCGTTCACATTCTTTCCTCGGGCAAGCCGGTGTCCGACGTTGCGCCGGAACTCGCAGAAATGGCGCTTCGCGAAGGCGGCGTGCACAGCGACAACGTCACGCTCATCGTGCTCGAATGGGAAATGCCCGACATCGAAGGGGCAAGCCGCGTTTCGACCGACAGCATCAGCGAAGGCGTGTTCGCCTCGACCATCCAGGCGGGCATCCCATCCGACGCCGAACTCGAAGATCTCGACGAGGCCGCCATCGAACGTTCCATCGCCGAAATCAACGAAGCCATCCGTCGCTCGGCGGCCCGCAAAACCTGATTCCCGACTTCCTGCTTCCAAAATGACTGTATTCACACGCAGCGGCGACCGTGCCGCAAACCAGATGCGCCCGGTGCGCATCACCCGCGGTTTCACCATCCATGCCGAAGGCTCGGTGCTGATCGAATTCGGCCAGACGCGCGTGCTCTGCACGGCGTCCGTCGAGGAAAAAGTGCCGCCGCACAAAAAAGGCAGCGGCGAAGGCTGGGTGACGGCCGAATACGGAATGCTGCCTCGCGCCACGCACACGCGCAGCAACCGGGAAGCGGCCAAGGGCAAGCAGACCGGCCGCACGCAGGAAATTCAGCGCCTCATCGGCCGCTCGATGCGTGCCGTATTCGATCTCAAGGCGCTGGGAGAACGCACGATCCATCTCGACTGCGACGTGCTTCAGGCCGACGGCGGCACGCGGACTGCGGCCATCACCGGCGCGTTCGTCGCCGCGCAGGACGCGGTGAACAAGCTGCTCGAAGCCGGAAAGATCGCCGCGACGCCGATCCGCGGCCACGTCGCCGCCATCTCTGTCGGAATCGTGCAGGGCACGCCGCTGCTCGACCTCGAATACACCGAAGACTCCGCCTGCGACACCGACATGAACGTCGTCATGACTGGCGCCGGCCATTTCGTCGAAGTGCAGGGCACGGCAGAAGGCGCTGCGTTTTCGCGCGCCGAGATGACCGCGCTGCTCGATCTGGCGGAAAAAGGCATCGGCGAACTGATCGTGATGCAGCAGCAGGCGCTTTCCTCGCAGCCATGAAGCTGGTCCTCGCATCGAACAACGCCGGCAAGCTGGCCGAACTGCAGCCGCTTCTCGCGCCGCTCGGCCATGACCTCGTGCGGCAGTCGGAACTGGGCGTCGGCGAGGCGGAAGAGCCGTTTCGCACCTTTGTCGAGAATGCGCTGGCCAAGGCGCGGCACGCTGCGGCCGTCACGGGTCTGCCCGCGATTGCCGACGATGCCGGGCTGTGCGTCGCCGCTTTCGGTGGGCTGCCGGGTGTCGACACCGCGTATTACGCCACGCAGTTCGGCTACGACAAAGGCGATGCCAACAACGTCCGGGCGATCCTCGAACAGATGGCCGACATCGACGACCGCCGCGCGGCGCTGGTCAGCACGCTGGTCGCACTGCGCAGTGCCGACGACCCGGAGCCGCTGATCGCCGTCGGCCGCGTGGCCGGCGAGATCACGCGCGCGCCGATCGGCGACAACGGTTTCGGCTTCGATCCGGTGATGTTTCTGCCGACCTTCGGCAAGACCTTCGCGCAACTGACGCCTGAAGTGAAGAACGCGAACAGCCATCGCGGTCTGGCCGCACGCGCCATGGTGGCGCTCATGCGCGAGCGCTGGTGAGCATTCCGATCCTTCCCGTGTCGGCGTCGGAAGCGACGAACGAAGCCGCTACGGGTCGGGCCAACGACGTGCTGCATTTCATGCGGCCGGGCCCGCTGCAGCTTGCCGCGCTGCCGCCGCTGTCGCTGTACGTGCATCTGCCGTGGTGCCTGCGCAAGTGTCCGTACTGCGATTTCAATTCGCACGAGTGGCGCTCGGGCGGCGAGGCGTTGCCGGAGCAACGCTACATCGACGCCGTGGTCGCCGACCTCGACACCGCGCTGCCGCTGATCTGGGGTCGCACCGTACACACGATCTTCATCGGCGGCGGCACGCCCAGCCTGTTCTCGCCGGCGGCCATCGACCGGCTGATAGGCGATCTGCGTGCGCGCCTCAAGCTGACGCCCGACTGCGAGATCACGCTCGAAGCGAACCCCGGCACCTTCGAGCGCGATCGTTTCCGCGCCTATCGCGCAGCCGGCGTGACGCGGCTGTCGGTGGGCGTGCAGAGTTTCAACGACGAACATCTGAAAGCACTCGGCCGCGTGCACGACGGCGCACAGGCCATTGCGGCGATCGAAGAAGCGGCCAGCGCTTTCGACACCTTCAATCTCGACCTCATGTACGCGCTGCCCGGCCAGACGACCGAGCAGTTCGAGCAAGACCTCGATCAAGCGCTGTCGCTGGCGCCGCCGCACCTGTCGGTCTATCACCTGACCATCGAGCCGAACACGTACTTTGCCAAGTTCCCGCCGGTCGTACCCGAGGATGACATCGCCTACGCGATGCTCGACCGCATCACCGAGCGCACGGGCGGGCAGGGCATGTCGCGATACGAAGTGTCCGCCTACGCGCGCGACGGCCACCGCTGCGCGCACAACATGAACTACTGGCAGTTCGGCGATTACCTCGGCATCGGTGCCGGCGCGCACAGCAAGCTCAGCTTCGCGCATCGCGTGGTGCGACAGGTGCGGTTCCGGGAGCCGAAGCGCTATATGGACGGCGCGCTGGCCGGGGCGGCGGTTGCGCAGAGCGAGGAAGTCGCCATTGCCGATCTGCCGTTCGAATTCATGCTGAACGCACTGCGGTTGAAGGAAGGGTTTTCGCTGGCGCAGTTTGGCGAGCGCACCGGTTTGTCGATCACGTCGATCCAGCGTGGGATGGAGGAGGCGGAAAGCAAGGGCCTGCTGGCGCGTGACTTGCGACATGCGTGGCCGACGGAGCGCGGGCTTGATTTTTTGAGCGATCTTCAGACGCTGTTCCTGGCGGACAGCTGAGCCAAGCTAAAATTGATGGCTGTCTTCGCCACCCGGAGACAGCAGGGGAGAGTTGGGTGAGTGGTTTAAACCAGCAGTCTTGAAAACTGCCGACGAGAAATCGTCCGTGAGTTCGAATCTCACACTCTCCGCCATTGCCACATTTTTCAATCGGCCCAGCTTCAGCACTACCTCTGTAGCAACCGAACCCAGTCCCGTCAACGAAACCGCTTCGTGAATTCCCGCACCACGCCGATCACGCGTGAGCCGCCCAGCGGTTTGATGGGATAGCGGGAGTTCAACGGCCTGAGATAGAAGTCGCCGCCATCCTTCACCAGTTGCTTGAACGTGGTTTCGTTCAATGCATTCATGGCGATCACGTAGTCACCTGGCTCCGCGCGCATGTCGGGCTCGACGATCACGATGGAGCCATCCGGGAACGAATCGGCTACATCGCTCACCATGCTGTCTCCGTGCACCCTGAGCGCGTAGGTATGGCGTTTGATCGGGACAGAGACGGACACCTTTTCCAAACCGTTGTCGGGCTTGAAGTTGTCGATGGTGGTGTAGTTGCCGGCTTCGGTGGCCGACACCAGCGGCACTTCAGCGCGCACGGTAAACCCCGGACTGGTGTTCGAGTTGCCCAGAACGAGTTCCGCGATCGAGATCCCCAACAGATCGGCGACCCGATGCTGATTGCCTCGTCTGGGTGCCGTGCCCCCCGCTTTTTCCCATTGCTGAACTGCTCCGCGGCTCACTCCGACAGCGTCAGCGAATTGCTTCTCGCTCAGTCCAAGCTTGCGCCGCCCCTCCCGGATGACTCGATGACTATTCATAGCCAAGAGGCTAAGCTGTCCGGTAGGATAGAAACCCTAGCAATGATAGCTTTTCTTTCTGATCATGTTTGAGGTTTCGACAGCTTCACAGCGTGTCGTCGGAGTCGAGCTCCGCAATTGCCGTCTTGTCATGTTGAAACATCAGCAGAGGTCTTTTCTATCAAATCCTGTCATGGAAAGATAGAAGAAACCTGCGCTTCTCAGTATCCGCGCACTGGGTCTGTAGTGTTTTCGGCTGCTTTGACCGATCGATACCCGGTTGATCGTCCCGGACAAAGGCATCGATGTAGGTTGAACCACGGGACGGCATGCGGGATCGGCCCACAGTGCAAACCAGGTTCCATGTCTCAACATCGAGACTCGCATACTTGCCAATCATTCAACTCGCATATCGCTCATGGAACTCAGCAATCATCCGTTCACCGAATTGTTCGACCAGCTCGGCTTGCCCTCCGACGAAGCTTCGATCGTGTCTTTCATCGACGCCCATCGGCCTCTGCCGGAAGGGGTGTCCTTGCCGGAAGCGGAATTGTGGTCGCCGAGCCAGGCTGCGTTCTTCCGCGAAAGCATCCAGACCGATGCGGATTGGGCCGAAGTCGTCGACCAGCTGAATCTGGCGCTGCGGGGTTGAAAGCCTGGACGGTGCGCTGACTGGACGCTAGAACAGCCTGAAAGACACGGTCGGATCGCGCATCACCCGGTCGCCGAGCCCGCGCTCCCAGTGAAGATAACTCTCCCACACACCGTCGCGCCGCTCTTCCGTCACACGCATCACGGAACCCCAGTCGTCTTCGAACGCGGTGAGCAGCTGTTCCGCTTCCCATAGCTTTTCGGTCGGCAGGCCGGCGTTGCGCCAGCCCTCGGTTCCGCCGATGAGCCAGAGCGCCTCGCATGACGGCCAACGCTCGCGCACCTCGCGAGTAACGATGCGTGCCGCTCTCCCATCGGGGGAAGTGAAAACGATGTATCGGCCGTCGTCCCGCGTTTGGCCCGACACCACCACCGCTTCCAGCGGATCCAGTGTGAAGGGCAGCAGATACAGCGCATCCGGAAGATGGTGATTCTCGAAATCGGCGCTTGGGCCGACGTCGACGACATCGATTCGCCCTGCACATTCCTGGCGCAAAGCCGCAAGCGCTTCCGCGGTGATGCCGTTTGCATCGGCAGTCTCGTCGCTGACGCGTTGCGCTCCATCTCCATCTCCAGGGCGCCACGAAGGGGGCTCGCCGTTGAGGATGAACACTTTCACCTGGTCGAGTTGCGTGAGCCAGAAGGCACTGACCGCTGCACGCAGCCGATGCGCGTCGTCCATCAGCACGACGCGGGCGCCACGCGTCCCGATCAGGTGCTCGAAATGCATCAGTAGCTGTCCGCCGGGAACCTTGCGCACCCAAGAGTCCGGTGCCACGGCGCCCGAGTGCGGGCGGAGGTCGAAAACGTAAAGCGTGCGATCTGCATCGCCTCGCATGCGCGCCAGGGAATCCGGGTCGATCACCCGCAACGAATACCGTGCGATCAGTGCATCGGCCCGGCGCCGCAATTCGTCGTCGCCTGCGACGGGCAAGTCAGGGGCGGGCTGTGCGTTCTGCGCGACCGGTGCGCCGTCGAGCGCCCATCGCATGACGCCGTCTTCCAGGAAGTGTGCGTCGGGATGGCCGAGCAGCCGAAGCGTCGCGGTTCCGATGATGGCGCGTGTCCGGCTGAAGCAGTTCAGCACCCAAGGCGACGGCGATGCCGATGACGCCGATGAACCGGCCTCCGACCAATCGCGCAGCGCCAGTTCGGTGCCGGCATGGTTGCCGGTTCCGGGCAAGGAAAGGAATGCATATTCATCGGCCGGACGCACGTCGATCAGGGTGAAGCGGTCGTCGGCAACCTGCGATTCCCGAATCGCAGTTCCGCGCACCGTAGGCACCTCGCGGCGTATGCGTACCTGATCGCCAAATGCCTTGACCAGCGTGCCGTAGCCGTCGATCAGCGAAAGCGACTCGGCCCGCCAAGCAGCCATCCCGCCGGCCAGCACACACACGTCGGAATAGCCCATTCGGCTCAGCAGCCTTGCGGCGGTGGCTGCGGGTCCGTCCGCATCGCCTTCGTCGATGAGAACCACCGGCGTGGTCAAGCGCGGCACCAGCGCGCGAAGGTCAAGCTCGAGACCTGAGAGCGGTGTCATCCGTGCAAGATTCAGATGCGCACCCACGAACGCCCGTGCTTCGCGGACATCGAGCAGTGCAAGCTCAGAATCGTTCAGAAGCAATGCATACAGCTGCTGCGGCGCGATCGGGCATTTCTCGGATTGCATGCCTTCGATCCTCGCGTGGACGGGCGCTCGCCGATGTAGGAGACAGGCGCCCGGGCAGGAAAGGGACTCCTGCAACGCGAGGCGGTTATTCCAGCGCGACGACACCGGCCGGCAGATGCACAGCCAGGTTTTCCAGCCCGCGCAGGACTTTGGCCCGATGCGCCTGCGCGGTAACGTCGTGCACCAGCAGCACCGGCACCGGCGAAAGGCGCGCGATGTGCTCTGCGCTGCTGCCCAGCACCATGCGGCTGACGCCGCGTCTGCCGTGCGTTCCGATGACGATCACGTCGGCCGGCCAGCTTGTAGCTTCGGCGCAGACCATTTCGTGGACCGCTCCCTGGAAGTTGTCGCTCAGGCATTCCTCGGCCTGCACATCGCTGGCGGCAGCCGTAGCGTGGGCGTCTTTCAAGACTTTGGCGCCCGCGGTCCGCATGGTTGCCAGCCAGTCATTCGAATAGCCGCCGTAGGCGCTCGTCGAGCGCACCAGCGAGAGTTCGTCGATCACGTGGACGAGGCGCAACCGCCCACCGGTCAGCTTGGCCAGCTTGATGGCTTCGGCCAGTCCGAGGTCGGAAGTCGGACTTCCGTCGACGGGAACCAGGATTCTTTGGTACATGGTGCGCTCCTGAAGTGAGAGAGCACCAGTCTGCGCCGATCGCCGCCTGCCGTGTTGACCTGGATCAAGGCTTTCGGAAAGCCGCCTCAGCCCATTTGAGCGCGCCGCGCGCCGCCCTGGCGTTCCAGCATCCAGCCCGGATATTCGGGCGGCAGCTGGCTGACCTTGCCAAGCGTTTCCAGCTCTTCCGCAGTCAGCTTCACCTCCGTCGCAGCGATGTTGTCGGCGAGCTGCCCGGGACGCTTCGCGCCGACGATCACGCTCGTCACCTGCGGCTGATGCAGCAGCCAGCCAAGCGCGATCTGCGCCACCGACACGCCGCGCGATTCGGCCATCGGGCGCATCGCGTCGACGAGGTCGAACGCGCGGTCCTTGTCCACCGGCGGGAAATCGAAGGTCGTCCGGCGGCTGCCTTCTTCACCTTGCTGGTCGCGTCCGTACTTTCCGCTCAGCAGCCCGCCGGCGAGCGGGCTCCAGACCATCAGGCCGACGTTCTCGCTGCGCAGCATCGGGACGATTTCGCGCTCGAGATCGCGTCCGGCGACGGTGTAGTAGGCCTGCAGCGACTCGAAACGCGCCAGCCCGAGCCGCTCCGAGATCCCCAGCGCCTTGGCGATCTGCCAGGCCGCCCAGTTCGAGACGCCGATGTAGCGCACATGTCCGTGCCGCACCAGCTGGTCGAGCGCGCGCAGCGTCTCGTCCATCGGCGTTGCGGGATCGAAGCCGTGCACCTGGTAAAGATCGATGTGGTCGAGCTGCAGCCGCTTCAGACTGGCCTTGACGCCGTCGAGGATGTGGCTGCGCGTCAGGCCGCGCGAGTTCGGGCCCTTGCCGGTTTCGCCGAACACCTTGGTCGCCACCACCACGCTGTCGCGTGGCACCTTGAGGTTCTTCAGTGCCTGACCGGTGATTTCTTCTGACTGGCCGCCCGAATACACATCGGCCGTATCGATGAAGTTGATGCCCGCGTCGAGCGCCTGCCCGACCAGACGCTCGGCATCGGCCTGTTGCAGGTCGCCGATCTTGTTCCACATTTCTCCGGTGCCGCCGAAGGTCATGGTGCCGAGGCACAGCTCGGAGACGAAGAGGCCGGTGCGGCCCAAAGCGTGATTGCGCATGGTGAGTGCTCCTTGGTTGGATGATTGGTTCGACTGATGCGCAGACTATCCCACCGCGGGCTGCGAGCCACCCACCTACGTCGAAGTGCCCCCGCATCGGAAACAATTCACGCAACCATGCAGGCCAAACCATCCGCTCGCGAGCTCCCGTTTTCGCTATTGCTGCGTCTCGCTGCCGTGCTGATG
Organism: Variovorax glucosi; assembly: GCF_051216695.1. Classification (NCBI taxonomy): domain Bacteria; kingdom Pseudomonadati; phylum Pseudomonadota; class Betaproteobacteria; order Burkholderiales; family Comamonadaceae; genus Variovorax; species Variovorax glucosi. Next base: position 1,752,844 of record NZ_JBPJZE010000001.1, on the reverse strand, counting down.
ACGCCGCTGTTTCTGTCCGGCTGCATGCTGCCGCCGCGACAGGGTCTTGCGATCACGCAATCGCAATCGCAATCGCAGTCCCTGTCGCCCGCCGAAGCGGCCTCCACCGCGATCGGGAAGGCGGTGGCCATGCAGGCGGCAGCGCATCCGCCGGGCACCTCCGGTATCCATCCGCTCGCTGAAGGTACCGGCGCATTCGCCGCGCGCATGCTGCTGGCCGCAGCGGCGGAGCGCACGCTCGACGTGCAGTCGTACATCTGGCGCAACGACACCACCGGCCGGCTGGTGCTCCAGGCGCTGCGTGAAGCGGCGGATCGCGGCGTGCGGGTGCGGCTGCTGCTCGACGACAACGGCATCGCGGGGCTCGACCTGTTGCTGGCCGAACTGGATGCGCATCCGCAGATCGAGATTCGACTGTTCAATCCGTTTCCGGTGCGCTGGTTCAAGCCGCTCGGTTTCGTCACCGATTTCTCGCGTGCCAACCGGCGCATGCACAACAAATCGTTCAGCGCCGACGCTCAGGCAACAATCATCGGCGGCCGGAACATCGGAGACGAATACTTCGATGCGCTGGTCGAAGGCCTGGTTTTTGCCGATCTGGACGTGCTGGCGTTCGGCCCGGCCGCGCAGGACATCGCGGCCGAGTTCGATCGTTACTGGCACAGTGCAGCCGTCTATCCGGTGTCGATGGTGCTGAAGCCGGGTGCTCCCGCAGCGCTGGCGCCGCTGGATCGCATCCGTGCGGACGTTGCGGCAGACCCGCAGAAGCGTCGCTACCTGCGATCGGTCAAGGGATCGGATTTCGCGACTGACCTGCAGGCCGGTCGCCTGAACCTCGAGTGGGCCAGGGTACAGACCCTCAGCGACGACCCGGCCAAGGGTCTGGGTCCGGTGGCGCGCAGCGATCTGATGGCTTCAGAGCTGGGACGTATCTTGCGCAAGCCGCAGCGCGACGTCGAACTGGTGTCGGCGTACTTCGTGCCGGGCGAAGAGGGCACAGCCGCTTTTGCCGCCCTGGCCAAGGAGGGCGTGCGGGTGCGCATCCTCACCAACGCACTCGAAGCCACCGACGTCGCCGCGGTGCATTCGGGTTATGTGCGCCGACGCGAACCGCTGCTCGCAGCCGGCGTCGAACTGTTCGAGATGCGCAGGCACAGCGCGACGCCCGACGACGGTGCCGACGGCGGGAGCGGGCCGGGCGCGTTCGGTAGTTCGGCGTCGAGCCTGCATGCGAAAACTTTTTCGGTGGACCGCGAGCGCGTCTTCATCGGGTCCTTCAATTTCGATCCGCGTTCGGCGAACCTGAACACCGAGCTCGGCTTCGTCATCGACAGTCCGGCATTGGCGTCGGGCATCGAGGACGCATTCACGCAACGGATTCCGGAACAGTCGTACCAGGTGAAGCTCGACGCGCAGGGCCGGCTCTACTGGCTGGAGCCGACGCCGAGCGGTCTGGTGCGTCATGAGACGGAGCCGGGTACGACCTGGTGGAAGCGCACCGGCGTGCGGCTGATGTCGCTATTGCCTATCGAGTGGCTGCTTTGACCGCATCTGGCACTCCGGACCGGTTCGTCTTCGTCTACGGCACGCTGCGCCGCGGCGGCAGCAACGACATCGAACGGCGGCATCCCGACGCGCGATACGTCGCAAGCGCGCACATTTCGGCAACGCTCCACGATCTGGGCGCGTACCCCGGGGCTGTCCTCGACGAATCGACCGGCGACGCGAGGCGCATGGTTCGAGGCGAGATATACCGGATCGACGAGTCGATCGAGCGCGCGCTGGACATCCTCGAAGAAGTGGCCGAAGACGGAAGCGGCGAATACCTTAAGCGCCGCGTCGATGTGAAGACGAGTTCGGCCGAATACAGCTGCCTGATCTACGAAATCAGTTTGTCGCGCGTCGAAGGAAGGCCGGTCATCGCAAGCGGCGACTGGTTCGTTCGAAACTGAAAAGACATCGCGTCAGTCGCTGCCGGCTGCGTCCAGGTAGGCGGAGGTATCCGCAGCACCCATGCTTCTCGCCAGATCCAGTGCTGACAACCCCTCCGAGCTTTTGGCGTTCCTGTCGATATCCTGCGACAACAGAAGCTTCACGATCTCGAGCCGGTTGAACATGGCAGCGAACATCAGTGGCGTCTTGCCGCCGGGCGGCGCAAAACCCGGCTGAGCGCCGTGAGACAACAGCAATTCGATGATCGGCAGATAGCCCTTGAAGGCCGCTCCACCAAGAGGCGTCTGCGCCATGTCGTTATAGCGGTCGGGTTCGGCGCCGGCCTCGAGCAGCGCCTTCGTTGCATCGACCTGGCCGTGATAAGCGGCGAGCATCAAAAGCGTATCGCCCTTGTGATTGCTCATGTTGGGCGGCAGGCCCTTCTGCAAAAGGCGCGTGAGCATCTGGGCATCGCCGGTGCGGGCAAGCTGAAACACCTCCTGCGCAAACTCGACGAATTCCTGCTTTGAAGCGCCGGGAGTCGTATCTGATGAATTCATCGCTTTCTCCAATCGAGGTCGTGGATCGATAGCAGGAATGCTATCGAGGGCACGCCCCTCCCATTCTGGAGTCGGCGAGAGATTCACGTAGGACGAAAGCGCAAGCCGAGGCGGCTTGCGCGGCCCGGCCAGCTCAGCGGTTGACGACGCGCTTCGACATCGACAGCACGATCGCGCCGCCCACGATCAGGCTCGCCGCAATCACGAACAGGCCGTTGTTGGTGCTGCCCGTGACGTCCTTGATCCAGCCCACGATGAACGGGCTCACGAATCCGGCGAGGTTGCCGACCGAATTGATCAGCGCGATGCCGGCCGCTGCCGCCGCACCGCCCAGAAAGGCCGGAGGCAAGCACCAGAACTGCGCGAGTCCGGTCAGGATGCCCATGGTCGCCAGCGTCAACGTGACGATGGCCCAGAACGGCGTCTGCGGAACCAGCGTGCTGGCCACCAGGCCGACGGCGCCGGCGATGGCCGGTATCGCGATGTGCCAGCGTCGTTCGCCGGTGCGGTCGGAATGTCGGCTGGTCCAGATCATGCAGGCCACTGCTGCAGCGTAGGGAATCGCCACCAGGAAGCCGATAGTCGTGGTGTTCGCCACGCCCGACGCCTTCACCAGCGACGGCAGCCAGAAGCCGACGCCGTACAAACCCATGATGAATCCGAAATAGGCTGCGCTCAGCACCCAGACCTTCGGGTTACGGAAGGCGCCCGAAGCCGAATGGTCCTCGATGTGGGCGCCGTCGGCAGCGATGTTCTTCTGCAGCATCTTCTTGTCTTCTGCGCTCAGCCAGTTCGCGTCGGCGATCCGGTCCTTCAGCGCCACCAGCACGACCACGCCGAGAACGATCGAAGGTACCGCTTCGAGCAGGAAGAGCCACTTCCAGCCGGCCATGCCGTGTGCGCCGTCGAATGCGTTCAGGATCCATCCGGACAGCGGCCCGCCGATCACGCCGGCCATCGGTATGCCGGTCATGAAGAGCGAAGTCACCTTGGCGCGGCGGGCCGCCGGATACCAGTAGGTGAGGTACAGGATGATGCCGGGGAAGAATCCGGCTTCGGCCACGCCGAGGAAGAATCGCAGGATGTAGAACGACGTCGGCGTCTGCACGAACATCATGCAGCCCGAGATCACGCCCCAGCTGATCATGATCCGCGCGATCCATTTACGCGCGCCGAAGCGGTGCAGCATCAGGTTGCTCGGCACTTCGAAGATGAAGTAGCCGATGAAGAAGATGCCGGCGCCGAGGCCGTAGATCGATTCGCTGAACTTCAGCTCGTTCAGCATCTGCAGCTTGGCGAAGCCGACGTTCACGCGGTCCAGGTAGGCCGCGACGTAGCAGAGGAAAAGCAGGGGAAGAAGGCGCCAGGTCACGCGCGCATAGGCGGCGTCTTCGGCGGCGGTGCCCGCGTGGGCAACCGCGCCTCGCGGCAGGGTTGTAGTCGTCATCGAGTCTCCAGTCGTTTTTATTCTAGGTAGCCGCTTGAATCCGAAAGATTTTCGGTTCAGTCGAACATGTCCGGCTGCGTTTTCGCGATCTGGTCGTACAGCGTCTGGAAGTGAAGCCAGCCGATGAACTCGCTTCCCACGTGTTCGCGGCTGTAGCGCGCGCGCTCGGGCGTGACCAGCGTCGGCTTGATGCCGGTCGCGTCGATCAGCAACTGCTGTTGGCAGCATCGTTCCAGCGCGATGAACCAGAAGGCCGCGGCGTCGATGCTGTGGCGGCTGGCGGTGAGCAGGCCGTGATTCTGGTGGATGGCGGCTTTCACGCCGGTGAATGCGTTGGCGACCTTGTTGCCGGCCTTCTTCTCGACAGCCACCTGCCCGGCTTCGTCGCCGATCACCGCGTGGTCTTCGAAGAATGCCGCGGCGTCCTGCGTGATCGGTTCGAGCTTCTTGCCGAGCGACGCGAACGCGGTGCCGTACACCGTGTGCGCATGGCACATGGCCAGGATGTCCGGATGCGCGTCGTGCACGGCGGCATGCAGCACGAAACCGGCGCGGTTCACTGCGTAATCGCCTTCGACCACCGTGCCCTCATGGTCGACAAGTATCAGGTTCGACACCTTCACCAGCGAAAAATGGACCGCCATTGGATTGGTCCAGTACAGGTGCGGCCGTTCGGGGTCGCGGATCGTCAGGTGGCCGGCGAAGCCGTAGTCGAAGCCCTGCAGCGCAAAGGCGCGGCAGGCTGCTACGAGGTGTTCCTTCAGGTATTTGCGCTCTTCGGCATGGCTGGTGAAGGTCGGAACTTCCGGAAAGATCAGACCTTGCTGTTCGGGCTGGTAGACCGAAATGCGTTTGCGGGTGTCGAGCATGTATTTGTCTCCTGGTCGATTCGTAGGATTCGTGGAGACCCGATCATGCGAAGCGCCGGCTTGGATGACAAAGGACAAAGGTTTGCCGATGGGTGAGCCCGATTCACCTATGCTCTCCATTCATGCGACGACTTCCTTCCTTTTTCGGACTTCGAGCCTTCGAAGCAGCGGCCCGCCTGGGCGGATTCAAGCAGGCCGGCGACGAGCTGCATCTGACGCCGTCGGCAATCAGCCACCAAGTGCGGGCACTGGAGACATGGTTCGGTCGGGCGCTTTTCGTGCGCGAAGTGCGCAAGGTGACGCTGACCGCCGACGGCCAGCGATTGCTCGACCGGCTGAGCCCGGCCTTCGATCAGATCGAGGAAGCGTGCACGGAGCTGCGGCCTCCCGAGTCGCGCAGCGAACTGGCCGTGCACTGCTCGCCGAGCTTCGCGTCCACCTGGCTGGGGCCGCGGTTGCCGCAATTCATGGCGGCGCATCCGTCGATCGTCATCCGCCTGTCGTCGAGCGCCGAACCCGTCGATCTGCCCAAGGCGACCGATATCGACGTCGACATCGCCTACGGTCCGCCGCCGTCGCGCCAGAACGTGATCGTCGAGCCGCTCGGACTGGAGCCGACCGTGCCCATGTGTTCGCCGCGCCTTCTCGAAGGCCGCAGCCTGCGGACGCCCGCCGATCTGTTGAGCTTCACACTGATCGACTCCAAGGTGAATCCCGTCCGTTGGGCCGACTGGTGCAATCTGAACGGATTGCGGCTGCCCGTCGGCGCGCGGCCGTCCTTTGATCGCGGCTCGATGGCCATCGCGGCCGCTGCGGACGGCATGGGCATCGCGCTGGAAACGACGCGGTTCGCCGAGCAGGAAATCGAGCGCGGCGAACTCGTGGTGCTGGAAGGCGATTCGTTCCGCCGGATCGAGCAGGTCATGCATTTCCTCTGCTACAGGAAAGCGGCGGTCGACAACGAGAAGCTCATGGCTTTCCGTGGCTGGATGCAGGCCCAGCTGCGGTCGGGTTCCTAGGCGAGCGAAGCGTTCAGCAACTGGGCGGTGTCGCGCAGCGCGGGCACCAGCGTGTCGACGATCCTGTCCTGAGGCCACTGGCTCACCTGGAGCGTCATGCTCAGGGCCGCGACCGTCAACCCGCGCTGGTCGACCAGCGGCACCGAGACACCGCCCAGTCCGGGGTCGAGCAGGCCGGCGACGACCCAGTATCCCAGCGTGTGAGCGGCACGCACCGATTCGATCAGCTGCGCGGCATCGACCGCCGCGCTGCCCGAGTGGGTGGCGAAATCGTGCGCGCCGGTCCATCGTTCCAGAGCCGGCCGGGTCAGCGCCGACAACAGGACGTAGCCCGGCGTCACCGCATGCGCGGGCACGCGGTCGCCAGCCTGGTAGCCGATCGGCACCATCCTCGGGCTGGCGCTGCGTGCGATGTAGAGAACGTCGTGATCGTCCAGCACGCAGACGTTGACGGCCTCGCCGGTGCTCATCGACAGGCGCTGGATGAACGGCTTCACCAGCCGCGGCAGGCGCGCGGTTCCCAGATAGCTCTGACCGATCCGCAGGATCCGCGGCGTCAGCCAGTAGTACTTGCCGTCGGTCTGCGCGTATTTGAAATGGCAAAGGCTTTCCAGATAGCGACGCGCCGCGGTGCGCGGAATGCCCGTACGTGCAGCCGCCTCGGTCGGTGTCAGTCTTTCGCTGCCGTTGAAGGCTTCGATTATCGCCAGACCGCGTCCCAGACCTGCGATGAGGTCGCGCGGATCGATCTGGAACGGTGTGCTTCCGGCCATTTGGTTCCCTCCACGATAACCCTGAAAATCGCCGCTGATCGGACACTCTAGTCGATCAGCGGCGATTTCCGAAGAGAAGGTGCTTGTCGTCCCAAAAGACGATATCTAGCATCCGCGACTATTCAAATAACAGAGACATGCAAATGACCTCGCGCTCGAAATCTCTTCCTCTGGCAGTTCTGGCACTTCTGGCAACTTCGGGCGCTGCATCGTTCGCCCAATCCAGTACGCCGCCGACGACGCAAATCACGTTCTACGGAACCCTGGATCAATACGTCAACCATATTCGCAGCAGCACTGGCAGTTCCATTACTTCGCTCGAGGACGGCGCCTATCTGCGCAGCCGTTTCGGTTTTCGCGGGCTCGAGGATCTGGGTGGCGGTCTTTTCGCGCGCTTTCAGCTGGAAAGCGGATTCAGCACCGACAACGGGCAGCAAGCCGATGCAAGCCGCGCATTCGATCGTCAGGCATGGCTCGGCATCGGCGGCAGTCTGGGCGAATTCCGGCTGGGTCGGCAGAACACCGTCATATTCGGTCGCGGCGATTACATCGATCCGACCTCGCGCACGCTGGGATCGGTGATCAATTCCTTCGGTGTGCCGTCGCGGTACGACAACGACCTTTCATTCACGACGCAACGTTTCGGCGGTTTCCTTTTCGAGGTGCATTACGCATTGGGCGAATCGACCTATAAACCCGGCACGCAGGGCATCTATCAATTCGGCGCGGATTACCTGAACGGGCCGTACCGTGTCGGCTATGCCGGATTGAGGGCCCGTCCGCCGGAAACCGCGCTCTACACGACCGACGTGCGCTACGACAACTTCTATGCGAACTACGACTACGGCCGGGGCAAGGCCTATCTGGCCTATGTACGCACCAACAACAGTGCTTCGACTGCGGCCGGGAACAACGCGGGCAGCATCCTTGGCAATGTCGGGGCGCTGGTCACCGGGACGAATCCGGACGTCAATCGGTATTACCAGATCTGGCAGGTATCGGCCGATTTCCGCGTGACCCCGACATTCAGGGTCGGCGCGTTGTACGGGCGAATCAACGACACGTCCAATTCGGGTCGCGATGCCAACGGCGCCGCCATTGCGGGCTATTACGACCTGTCGAAGCGCACCATGCTTTATGCGATCGCTGAACGGCTCAGCAACGGCCCGAATGCGGGATTCCGTCTGGCGGGGTCGGGGGCGCTCAAAACCAATTTCGCTTCGGCCGCAGATGTGAACGGACAGTCGGTCAAGGGCGTGCAGGTCGGCATCCTGCACCGCTTCTGATTTCCGGGGTTCGTGGCACGATGTCGCATCGCAATTCCTGCGATGGAGACATGAATTGAAAAACAACACGAAGATCGTTGCTCTGACCCTGGCCGCGGCCATCGGGTTCACAGGCTGCGCGCAGACGCAAAGCCCTGCTAGCTATGCCGAACTGGCCGCAAGACAGGGTGCGGCCAATATGCAGGCCGGCACGCGCAATTCGCCGCCGCATTCCACGGCGACCCCGGCGCAGGACGTCAGTCCGCAGATGCAGGCCCTGATCGGCGCACCGTATCCGCCGCATTTCAATGCCGACCCGAAGAATGCGGCCGAGTGGAAGGAATTGATCGCCCGTCGCGCCGCGCCATCGATAGCCGGACTTCCCGCCATGAAGGAGAAGTTGGGCGTCACCGTGGAGCCGGTAACGATCGCTGGCGTCAAGGCGTTCATCGTCACGCCGATGAACATGCCGCCGGCCAACCGGGGCCGTTTGCTGATGCACATCCACGGCGGCGGTTATGTCTTCGGTCCCGGCGAAGCCGCGCTGCCGGAAGCGATCCTGCTGTCCAGCTTCGGCGGTTTCAAGGTGGTGTCGGTCGACTACCGCATGCCGCCGGACTTTCCGTACCCGGCCGCGATGGACGACGCGATGGCGGTCTGGAAAGAACTGGTCAGGACGACGCCGCCGAAGAACATGGCCGTTTTCGGCACCTCGACCGGCGGTGCGATGACGCTGTCGCTGGTTCTGCGTGCAAAGACGGAGAGGGTGCCGCTGCCGGGCGCCATCGCACCGGGCACGCCGTGGTCGGACATCGCCAAGATCGGCGACACCTACGAAACCAACGAGTGGATCGACAACATCCTCGTCACCTGGGACGGCTGGCTCGGCCGCGCCGCCAAGCTGTACGCTGGCGGCACGGACCTGAAGGACCCGCAACTGTCGCCCATCTACGGCGATTTCAGCGGCTTTCCGCCCTCGATCCTGACCACCGGCACGCGCGACCTGTTCCTTTCGAACACCGTGCGCACCCATCGCAAGCTGCGCCGTGCCGGTGTCGAGGCCGACCTGAACGTCTACGAAGGGCAGTCGCATGCGCAATACGGGCTGAACCCGGACGCACCCGAGACGAAGGAAGCCTTTACCGACATCGCCCGCTTCTTCGACAGGCATCTCGGACGCTGAAGCGAGACTTCCGCGCGGTCGTTTTTGTAAACTTGCCGACATGCGCTCACCGACCAACCGCGCCCGAGGATCGCCGCATGAATGACGAGACCGACCCGGCCCAGATGTCGGACGAAGAACTAGCGTTTGCCATTCACAGCCACCGGCGCGCCGCCTTGCGCGGCAGCGGCTACCTGGCCAAGCGCGCCGACGAGCTGGAGCAGGAACTGCGCCGGCGGGCCGGCATCGTCAGCGAGTTCGGCGCGCCGCTGCGCTTCGCTTCGCCGAAGCGACGGCCCTGGTGGTGCTTCTGGTGAATCGGCCTCGCCCCGCACCCATCACTTCTGGATGACGAGCTTGTCGAGCACCTTCTTGAGCGACTGGCGGTCGCTCTCGATCACGGCCTTGAAGACATCCGCATCGGCATACGAATCGCCGAGGTTCGCCTTGGCCAGCGTCTCCCTGTAGGCCGGCTCGGCAGCGGCTGCCTTCGCCGCAGTGCGCAGCGTCTGCACAACCTCGGCCGGCGTGCCCTTCGGCACCGACAGGCCGCGCCATACGCCGATGGAAAGATCGATGTTGCGTTCCTTGAGCGTCGGCGTGCTCGCATAGGCGCCGCCGAGCCGCTCGTCCGCCATGATCGCCAGCACCCGCAGCTTGCCGCCCTGCACGTGCTGCAGCACCTCGCCGGGGCTCACGGTGATCGCATCGACATGACCGCCCAGCAGGCTTGCCACCGCGGGTGCCGCACCCTGGAACGGCACATGGTTGAACTGAGCGCCGGTGCGATCTTCGACGGCCGCAGCAGCCACGTGCCAGATGTCGCCGACGCCGCCATTGCCGACCTGCATGCCGCCGGGCTTTTTCCTGGCTTCGGCAATGAATTCCTCGACGGTCTTCCACGGTGAATCCGCGCGCACGGTGATCGCAGCCGGATCGAAGTTGAGGCGCGCCACCGGCGTGAAGTCGTCGGCTGTCGTCTTCATCAGGCCGAGCGCCGGCAGGATCACCAGATTCACGCTCATCACGCCGACCTTGTAGCCGTCCGGCTTCGCATTGGCGACTTCCGCAAAGCCGATGGCGCTGGAGGCGCCCGGCTTGTTGACCACGATCAGCGGCTGCGGCAGATGCTTGCGGGCCGCCTCCGCGAACGCGCGCGCGACCACGTCGGTGCCGCCACCGGCCGACGCGGCGACGACCAGCTCGACCGGCCGGGTCGGATAGTCGGCGGCCAGAGCCGGTGCCGATGCTGCGGCGAACGCCAGCACTGCGGCGCTCGCCGTGATCGCCGTCATCGCCGTGATCGAGAAAAATCCTGTCTTCATGTCGTCTCCTGGTTTTCTTCTGGTGAATGCCGCTCACTTCGCCCAGCGCAGAACCAGCGCATCGAGCCGCCTGGCGGTCTCGATCAGCAGCGCACGGCTCGCCGGATGCATCGGCGGAAACGGATGGCGCGGCGCCTCGCAGGCGATGACGCCGCCTTCCGCCATCAGCGACTTCGCCGCGAGAGGGCCGCACTGCCGGTTCTCGATGTTGATCAGCGGCAGCCAGCGTTCGTAGCGGGCGATGGCCGCGTCGCGCCGGCCGGCTCGGTAGTCGTCGAGGATCGGCCGGATGCCGTCCGGAAAGCCGCCGCCTGTCATCGCGCCGGTCGCGCCGGCCTCGAGGTCGGGGATCAGCGTGATGGCTTCCTCGCCGTCCCACGGTCCTTCGATGGCGTCGCCGCCGAGCCGCAGCAGTTCGCGCAGCTTCGAGGCCGCGCCGGCGGTCTCGATCTTGAAATACGCGACGTTCTCGATCTCCTTGGCCATGCGCGCGAGGAACGCGGCCGACAGCGGCGTGCCGGCTGCGGGCGCGTCCTGCACCATGATCGGAATGCGCACTGCATCGGAAAGCTGCTGGTAGAACGCGTGGATCTGCGGCTCGCCGACCCGGAAGGTCGCGCCGTGGTACGGCGGCATCACCATCAGCATCGCGGCGCCCATGTCCTGCGCGCGCTTGCTTCGCTCGGCGCAGACCCTGGTGCTGAAGTGCGTGGTCGTGACGATCACCGGTACGCGACCGGCGACATGTTCGAGGATGGTGCGTGTCAGCAACTCGCGCTCGTCGTCGGCCAGCAGGAACTGTTCCGAGAAGTTGGCCAGGATGCAGAGGCCGTTCGAGCCGGCATCGATCATGAAATCGACGCAGCGCTTCTGGCTTTCGAGGTCGAGCAGGCCGTCCTCGGTGAATGGCGTCGGAACGACCGGGAACAGTCCCTGGAAGCGGGGCGCGGCGTAGGTTGCGGCTGGAGGATTTGCTTGGGTGTTCATGTGACGACGCTGATTTGCCAGGGCACGAATTCGTTCTGCCCATAGCCGTGTTGCTCGCTGCGCGAGCGTTGTCCGGAGGCGGTGTCGAGCAGCAGCTGGAACAGCTCGGCGCCGAGTTCGCGGATCGACTTCGTTCCTTCGAGCACCTCGCCGCAATTGAGGTCCATGTCGTCGGACTGGCGCTTCCAGAGCGCGGTGTTGGTCGCCAGCTTGACCGAGGGCGAGGGCGCGCAGCCGTAGGCCGAGCCGCGTCCGGTGGTGAAGCAGATCATGTTGGCGCCGCCGGCGACCTGGCCGGTGGCGGAAATCGGGTCATAGCCCGGCGTGTCCATGAAGACGAGGCCGCGTGCCTTCACCGGCTGCGCGTATTCGTAGACCTCGTTGAGGTTGGTGGAACCGCCCTTGGCAATGCCGCCGAGCGATTTCTCCAGCACCGTCGTGAGGCCGCCGGCCTTGTTGCCGGCGGAAGGGTTGTTATCCATCGCGGCGCCGTTCCGGCCGCAATACGCTTCCCACCAGTGGATGCGGTCGACCAGCTTGCGGCCGATCTCCGGCGTCTGCGCGCGACGCGTGAGCAGGTGCTCCGCGCCGTAGATCTCCGGCGTCTCGGAAAGGATCGCGGTGCCGCCGTGCGCGACCAGCAGATCGACCGCCGCGCCCAGCACCGGGTTTGCCGAGATACCCGAATAGCCGTCCGATCCGCCGCACTGCAGCCCGATGGTCAGGTGGCGTGCCGACACCGTCTCGCGATGCACCCGGTTCGCCTGCGGCAGCATCGCCTGGATGAGCTCGATGCCGCGCGCGATGGTCTTGGTCGTGCCGCCGGTGTCCTGGATCGTGAACGACTGTAGCCGCTCGCTGTTCGTCAGGCCCTGCGTGGCGAGCAGCCGGGAGATCTGGTTGGTCTCGCAACCCAGCCCGATGACCAGCACGCTGGCGAAGTTGGGATGGCAGGCGTAGCCGCCGAGCGTGCGTTGCAGGATGGCGAGGCCTTCGCCCTCCGGGTCCACCGCGCAACCCGAGCCGTGCGTGAGCGCGACCACGCCGTCGACGTTCGGGTAGTCGGCCAGCGCCGCCGGATGGATGTCGCGGCGAAAGCGGTCTGCTATGGCGCGGGCCACCGTGGCCGAGCAGTTCACCGAGGTCAGGATGCCGATGTAGTTGCGTGTCGCGACGCGGCCGTCTTCGCGGACGATGCCCTGAAATGTGGCCGGCCTGGTGGCTGCGGGCGTGTCGTGCGCGTCCTCGCCGTAGGCGTAATCGCGCGTGAAATCGCCCATCGCCAGGTTGTGCGTGTGCACATGCTGGCCGGCGCGGATCGGCTGGCTCGCGAAGCCGATGATCTGGCCGTAGCGCCGCACCGGGGTACCGGTTTCGATGTCGCGTGTCGCCATCTTGTGGCCGGGCGCAACCAGGCCGGCGACCGTGACGTTCTCGCTTGCGATCACCGTTCCCGAGACCAGCTGGTCGAGCGACACGACGACATCGTCGTCCGCATGCAGGCGGATCACCCGGGGTCCGGCGGGGCGTGGCTGGCGCGACAGGGCCTGTTCCTCGACCGGTGTCAGCATGGCTTCTCCACCGTGACCTTGACCGCGACCTTAACCTTGACCAGGCTGGGTAGAAAACGGTCGCCCAGACCCTGCGCCACGGCGTTCTGCAGCACCTTGACGAGACTGCCGGACATCGAGCCGGGATCTTCGGCACCCTGCGCCATGCTGTCGAAGTAACCGATGTCCTTGTTCGCGTTGCTGATGGAGAACTTCATCGCGTCCTGGTTGCCCTTGATAATTTCTTCGGCAGTCATCTGCAGAAGCACGCTGTTGAGCGGCCCCTTGCTCATCAGCGCATGCAATGTCTTCCTGTCGACGCCGACCTGGTCGCAGGTTCGCAGCGCCTCGGTGATCAGCGCCACGGTGCCGACCACCACGAAGTTGTTGATCAGCTTCACCTTCTGGGCGGACAGCACTTCGCCGACGTGAATGATGTTTTCGGAGAACGCCGCGAGCACGGGTCGGATGGTTTCCAGTACCTCCGCCGTCGCTCCGACCATGACATTCAGCGTTCCGGCCTCCGCTTCCCTGGGCGTCCGGCCGAGCGGCGCATCGACGAACGTCACGCCGGCGGCCAGCAGGTCGCGGTTGATGCCGGCGCTCGACCGGGGGTCGCTGGTGGAGCAGTCGATGACGATCTGTCCCGGCCGTGCGTTCGCAAGGATGCCGCCGTCGCCATCGTTGTTGCCGTAGACGAGCGACTCGACCGCCGGAGAGCCGGTCACGCACAGCACGATGACGTCGACTTCCCGCGTGAGCGCGCCAAGATGCTTCGCGTCCGTAGCGCCGAGCCCTACGAGGCTGTCGACCGGCTGGCGATTGCGGTTGCCGAGCACGTGCAGCGAGAAACCGTTCTTCAGCAGGTTGCGGCCGATGCCGTGGCCCATGAGCCCGAGCCCGATGAGGCCGATGCGAAGGGCAGGAGATTCCGTGGTCGATTCAGGTGCCATGCAATGGACTTTATGATTCGTGCACGCAAAAGTCATAATCGTTTTCCCTGTCCATGAAGACAATCTCCCAACCCAGCGCCGGCCCCGATCCCGCCGGCAGCGCCCGACAGAGTCCGCTCTACGCGCTGGTCGCCGATGTGATCCGCAGATCCATCCGTGCGGATCGCATTCCGGCCGGCGCGGTGCTTCTCGAGGGGCCGGTGGCGCAGTTGCTCGGCTGCACGCGCACGCCTGTCCGGTATGCGCTGAATGCGCTCGCCGACGAAGGGCTGATCAGTCGCTTCGACGGACGCGGCTATGCGGTGGGCGCGACAGGCGTCGTGCCCGAACGCATCGTGCTGACGGCCGCGATGCTCGGCGCAGTGCCGGAAGGGGAGCCTGTGCGCAAGACGCTCGGCTGGGAGGCGATCCACGAACAGGTGGAACGCCAGGTTGTGCACCTGTCGGTGTTCGGCCGTCACCGCATCAACGAACTCGAACTCGCCCGTCGTTTCGGTGTCGGCCGGACGGTCGCGCGCAGCGTGCTGCTGCGCATGGAAGGCCTGGGGCTGGTGGAAAAGGACGAGCGCCTGCGCTGGACCGTCACACCCTTGGACGACGACCGCATCAATCATCTGTATGAGTTGCGCTGGTTGCTGGAGCCGACTGCGCTGCGCGCTTCGATGCTTGCGGGCGTTTCGGCCGAAGCAGTGCAGATGGCCACCGGCTTGCGGTCGGCGATCGGCGACTACCCCGAAGTGAGCGCGGGCGCGCTCGATGCGCTGGAGCACGACCTGCACGTGCGGTTGCTGCGGCGCTGTCCCAATCTGGATCTGTTGAAGAGCCTGCAGCGCACGCGGTGCGTGCTGACGCTGAGCAAGCACGTGCTCGGCGATTCGGCGCCGATGCCCGAGCGCGACCCGTTCATGGCCGAACATCTGGCGGTTCTCGAGGCAGTGGCCGGAGCGGACGGCGAGTCCGCAAGCCGGCTGCTGCGGGCGCATCTCGAAGCGGCGTGCCTCAAGGTCGTGCAGCGCGCGGGCATCGTGCGGGAGAGTTACGCAGTGCCTGAGCTTTCATGGATCGACGAGCGCTGAGCGCTCATGACTACAGGCTTGGCGGCGTCGCGTCGTCTTCGGAAGCCGGATCGCCGACGCGCGTTCCGAGTCCCTGGCGCGGCAGCACGATCGCCAGCACGACGATACCCACGGTCATGAAGAGCATCACCAGGAAGGTGAACTGGAGCGAGCCGGCCAGCGCGGTGCGGATGCCGGTTTCGCTGGCGCTGGCTATTGCACCGGCATCCGTGCCCTGCAGCAGCCGCTGGAGTTGCGTCTCGGAAATCATCGTGCCGCCGTTGGCCCGGCTCAGGCCGAAATTGAAGATCGCGCCGAAGAAAGTGGCGCCGAGCGCACTGCCCAGATTGCGCGCGAAGATGTTGGAGGCCGTTGCGACGCCGCGCTGCGAGATCTCGACCGATTCCTGGATCAGGATCAGCGAACTCAGGCTGAGCACGCCCATCCCGAGGCCGATCACGAAAGAGCCGACGCCGGCCAGCACCGGCGAACTCTCGGGACGCAGCAGCGCAAAGGCGAGACTGCCGGCCGGCATCAGCAGCGCGCCGGTGAACATCAATCGCCAGAGGCCAACGCGGTGGAAGATCCGCGATGTCAGCGTGGCGCCCAGCGGCCAGCCGAGCATGACCATCGTCAGCGCGAGTCCGGCCACGACCGACGACCGCTCGAGCACCACCAGCACGTACATCGGCAGAAAGGTCGTGATGCCGATCAGTGACATGCCTACCAGCATCGAGACGCCGTTGACCGTTGCGATCACCCGTGCGCCCCAGAGCCTGAACGACACCATCGGGTCCTGCGCGCGCCGCTCCTGAAACATGAACAGCACGGCAGCCACGACGAAACCGACGGCCCAGGCCACTGCAGGACCGTCGTTGCCGACGCCGAACTCCGTCAGCGCGATCATCAGCGCCGCGATCCCGACGGTGAAGAGCAGAGCGCCGATGAAGTCGATGGAATTCCGGCGCACCGTCGGTGTTTCGCGCAGGAACAGCCAGAAGCCGAGCGCCGCCAGCAGGCCGATCGGGACGTTGATCCAGAAGATCCAGGCCCAGGAAAGCTTCTGCACGATCAGCGCGCCGAGCATCGGACCCAGCACCGCGGCGACGGCCCAGACGCTGGCGAGGTAGCCCTGCACCTTGCCGCGCTCGCGCACCGGGTACAGGTCGGCGACGATGGTCAGCGACACCGGCTGTATCGCGCCCGCACCCACGCCCTGGATCAGCCGGAAGATGATCATGGCCGGCATCGACCATGCGAAGCCCGCCAGCACCGAGCCAAGCAGGAAAATCGCGATGCCGGCGAACATCACCGGCCGACGGCCGTAGATGTCCGACAGCTTGCCGAAGACGACCGTCATGGCCGTCTGCGCGAGCAGGAAGGAGGCGAAGACCCAGCTGTAGAGATGCAGCCCGCCGAGCGACGAGGCGATCTGCGGCATCACGGTGGAGACGATGGTGGCTTCGATCGCCACCATCGCCATCGAAGCCATGATCGCGGCGATGACGAGCGGCCGGTTGGTGGTCCCGGGGACGGTCTTCAGGGATGTTGTGCTCATGTTTTCACGCGACCCGGCGGAGCGCAGCCCGCGACGCGCCGGCGCGCGTGTGCCTGAAGAGATCCTTCGGGTCGTCCGCATCCGGCACCAGCTCGACATCGACGCCCAGATTGCGGCGCGTCGACTGTTCGAGCACATAACGCAGCGTCGAATAATCTTCCAGCGCGAAACCGACCGAATCGAACACCGTCACCTGGTTCCCGGCCTGCCGGCCTTCCTGCGCGCCCGCGAGCACGCGCCACAGATCGACGACCGGAAAGCCTTCCGGCAACTGCTGGATGTCGCCCTCGATGCGCGTCTGCGGCTCGTACTCGACAAACACGCGCGCTCCGCGCAGCACGTCCGCATGCAGTTCCGTCTTCCCTGGGCAGTCGCCGCCGACCGCGTTGATGTGCATGCCGGGCTCGATCATGTCGGGCGTGAGGATGGTGGCGTAGGTCTTGTCGGCCGTGACGGTCGTCACGATGTCGGAGCCGCGCACGGCTTCTGCGACGGAAGCGGCACGGACGATCCGCAACGCGGGCCAGGCGGCGAGATTGCGCACCAGCTTGTCGGTGGCGCCGGGGTCGACGTCGTAGACGGCGATTTCCTCGATGCCCAGATGGCAGTGGAACGCGAGCGCCTGGAATTCGCTCTGCGCGCCGTTGCCGATCAGCGCCATCCGCCGCGCACCGGGCCGCGCGAGTTCGCGTGCAGCCATGAGCGAGGTGGCGCTGGTGCGCAGCGCGGTGGCCAGCGTGAGTTCCGACAGCAATACCGGGTATCCCGTTTCGACGTCCGCCAGCACCCCGAAAGCCATCACGGTGTAGAGACCCCTGGCCGTGTTGCCGGGGTGGCCGTTGACGTACTTGAAGGCGTAGTGGTTTGCGTCGGACACCGGCATGAGCTCGATGACGCCGATCTCGGAATGGCTGGCCATGCGAGCAGACATGTCGAAGTCGTTCCACCGGACGAAATCGTCGCGGATCGCATCGGCCAGTTCGCCGATGAAAGGCGCAACGCCGATGGCCTGGATCAGGCGGGACATGGTGGGTACGTCGACGAAACGGGTCATTGAAATTTCCTGGGGAGCACCAAAAGCAGGCCGGCAACCACACACGCGAGGCGCGTTCGCTTTCAGGGCACTCGGCCCGGCGGGTGCATACCCAATGTATCGAATTTTTTCGGAGCCTTCCCTTGCACACTGAAGCCGCACCCCCCGCGACGCTCGTCATCTTCGGCATCACCGGCGATCTTGCCCACCGGCTGCTGACGCCGTCCCTCATCAACATGACCGCAGCCGGGCTGCTGGGCGAGGACTTCAACGTCATCGGTATCGGCAGGTCCGAAGGCGACGACGCGTCGCTGCGAAAGAGCCTCGAAGACTTCCGCGCCAATGCCAAAGGCGAGGGCGCCCGCGACGCATCGACCGATGGCGCATGGGCGTCATTGCGCGAACGCGTCCATTACATGCGCGGCGATCTCGCAGAAGCGTCCTTCTTCGAGACGCTGAAGAAGCGCCTGGACGACGACGGCGCTTCGAACGTGATCTTCTATCTCGCGACGGCGCCGGAGCTGTTCGGAGATGCGGTCGAGAAGCTGGCCAGCGCCGGACTGCTGGAGGAAGGCAGGAAGGACGGCGGCGGATTCCGGCGCGTTGCCATCGAGAAGCCGTTTGGTCACGACCATGCCTCGGCAAAGGCACTGAACGAGCGTCTGCTGAAGCTGGTCGACGAGTCGCAGATCTACCGTATCGACCATTTCCTGGGCAAGGAGACGGTGCAGAACATCCTGGTCACGCGCTTCGCCAACACCATGATCGAGGCCGTCTGGAACAACCGCTACATCGACCATGTGCAGATCACCGCGGCCGAGACGGTCGATGTCGGAAGCCGCGGCGCGTTCTACGACGCCAACGGCGCGCTGCGCGACATGGTGCCCAACCACCTGTTCCAGCTGCTCGCCATGGTCTGCATGGAGCCGCCGAATGCCTTCGATGCGGAATCTATCCGCAACGAAAAGTCCAAGGTGTTCGCCGCGATCCGCGGACCGGAGGCCGATGCGGTCGGGCGGGACGCCGTTCGCGGCACCTACGAGGGCTATGAGAAGGCGGACGACATCGCACCGGACAGCAGCACCGAGACCTATGTCGCCATGAAGGTCGCCGTGGACAGCTGGCGATGGGCCGGCGTGCCTTTCTACCTGCGCACCGGAAAGGCGATGGGCTACCGCGATACGCATGTGGTGGTGCAGTTCAAGCCGGTGCCCTTCGCGCAGTTCCGCTACACCGATGTCACGCGTTTGCCGGACAACAAGCTGGTGATCCATGTGCAGCCGGACGAAGGCGTGAGCATCGAATTCGCAGCGAAGCGGCCAGGGCCGAAGGTCGACACTGCGCCGGTCGCCATGGATTTCCGTTATGCCGATGTCTTCGATGTGTCGCACGCGACCGGCTACGAAACCCTGCTCTACGACATGCTGACCGGCGATCAGACCCTGTTCCAGCGCGCCGATGGCGTGGAGGCCGCCTGGCAGGCCGTGCAGGCGACGCTCGATGACTGGGCCGCTGGTGGCAAGCCCGAGCCTTATGCAGTCGGCAGCGAAGGGCCTGCGGGCGCGGCCGCGCTGATCGAGCGGGATGGCCGGCGCTGGCACGGGATGGCCAGGTGAGCGCGGATGCAGGCAAAGCACACGACGCAGCCGGCAGCCGCCCGATCGAGGATTACGCCCTCATCGGCTCCACGCACAGCGCCGCGCTGATCCACCGCAGCGGCGAGGTCGAATGGATGTGCCTGCCGCGCTTCGATTCCGGGGCGATGTTCGCCAGCCTGCTGGGCGATCGCGGCAACGGTTCCTGGGCGTTGCATGCGGTCGACGCCGAAGCGTGCGTCACACGGCGCTATCTGCCGGGCACCGTGGTACTGGAGACGACCATCGAGACGGAGACCGGCTGTGCGCTGGTCATCGACTTCCTGCCCAGGCCGACACGCGACAGCAACCACGAGGCGATGCGCATCGTGCGCGGTGTGCGGGGTGAAGTCGCCATGCACACCGAGATGCGGATCCGGTTCAACTACGGCGAATGGTGTCCCTGGGTGGGTCGGCACCACGGTGCGATCGTCGCGGTGGCCGGGCCGGATGCGGTGCGCATCCGGTCGGACGTGTCGCTGGAGAACGATCATTTCCGCACCCATGCCGACTTTGCCGTCCGGGCCGGTGAAGAGCGTTTCTTTTGCCTGGAATGGTATCCCTCGCACGAGACACCGGCTGCCGCGCGCGAGCCGAATGCGCTGCTCGACATGAGCGTTGCCGAATGGCGTGCATGGAGCGAGAACAGTGCGTACCAGGGGGAATACGGGGAATCGGTCGACCGCTCGCTGCTCACGCTCCGGGCGCTGACCTATGCGCCCACCGGCGGCATCGTCGCCGCGCCGACCACTTCGTTGCCCGAAGAGATAGGCGGCATGCGCAACTGGGACTACCGCTTCTGCTGGCTGCGCGACGCCGCGCTGACGCTTTACGCGCTCATCCGTTCCGGTCATGCCGAAGAAGCGAGTGCATGGCGCTGGTGGCTGATGCGCGCGGTCGGCGGTACGCCGGATGAACTGCAGATCATGTACGGGCTGCATGGCGAACGCGATCTGAAGGAGATGGAGGTCGACTGGCTGGCCGGCTACGAGGGCAGCAGACCGGTACGTATCGGCAACGGTGCGCATGGCCAGCGGCAGCTCGATGTCTATGGTGCGGTCATCGGCGCGTTCCACGCATCGCGCTCCGCAGGCCTGGAGGACATGGACCAGGTCTGGCATCTCGAATGTGCGATCGCAAGAAAACTGGCGGCGTTGTGGAGAGAGCCCGACTCCAGTCTGTGGGAAGTCAGGGGCGAACTTCGCCACTACGTTCATTCGAAGGTGATGTGCTGGTATGCGTTCGACCGGATGATTGCCAGCGCCGAAGAGTTCGGCCTCGACGGACCGGTCGACGAATGGAAAGCGCTGTGCCGGGAGATTCATTCCGAGGTGTGCGACAAGGGGTTCGACGCCGCCAGCAACAGCTTCACCCAGTCTTACGATAGCGATGAAACCGATGCGGCGTTGTTGACATTGCCGCTGCTCGGCTTTCTTCCTGCCGATGATCCGCGGATCGTGGGTACCGTCGAGCGCATCGAGCGCGACCTGATGCGGGACGGTCTGCTGCTGCGCTACCGCACCGAAGGCGGGCTGGACGGACTGGCGGGCGATGAGGGCGCCTTTCTCGCGTGCACCTTCTGGCTCGTGGACGCGTACGTCGCAATGGGCCGGCAGGCCGAAGCAGTCGCGTTGTTCGAGCACCTGCTTTCGCTTGGAAACGATCTTGGGCTGCTGGCGGAAGAATATGACCCGGCCGCCAAGCGTCAGCTGGGGAACTTTCCACAGGCTTTTTCGCACGTGGGGCTGATCAACAGTGCTTATGCCATTTCGAACGCGCAAGTCGTCGGGCTGTCGGGGACGGCGTCCTACAGGGCGCCCGGTCGCTGACTTTTAGATTGCAATAGCTCAAGAGATTTCATGCATCTTGCGAGCGGCCCGAAGACTGTCCAGCAAGGCGCAGCGGGGCCGAAATATTCTCAGGATGGGCGACCTAGCTTCAAGCAGGCGACCCATCCGCGACCCCGATGACCCCATTCAGGAGCCCACGATGAAAGAACAACCCAGCAGTGCCACGCAAGTGACACGGCGAATCGTCCTTGCCGGCGGTATAGGCACCGCCGCCGGCGCCATGGTCAATGCTGCCCAAGCCCAACCGACAATGTCCGCATCCACACCTGCAACAGCAACCGCGGGTGTGACCACCACCGCGTCCGGCATTCCGATGATTGCCGTCGATCTCAAGATCAACGGTCGCAATCACAGCCTCAATCTCGACACGCGGACGACGCTGCTAGATGCCTTGCGCGAGCATGTCCAGTTGACCGGCACGAAGAAGGGCTGCGACCACGGCCAGTGCGGCGCCTGTACCGTGATGGTCAACGGCAAGCGTATCAACAGCTGCCTCACCCTCGCAGCGATGCATCAGGGCGACGAAATCACCACCATCGAAGGCCTGGGCCAGCCCGGCAACCTGCACCCGATGCAGGCAGCTTTCGTCAAGCACGACGGTTATCAGTGCGGTTACTGCACCCCGGGCCAGATCTGTTCTGCCGTCGCGACGCTGCAGGAAATCAAGGCGGGCGTGCCGAGTCACGTCAGCATCGACATCACCGCGATCCAGAAGGCGACGCCGGAAGAGATCCGTGAACGCATGAGCGGCAACATCTGTCGTTGCGGCGCGTACGCCAACATGCTCGACGCGATCACCGAAGTGTCGGAAGGCTCGGGGGTGAAAGCATGAAGACGTTCACTTACGAGCGCGCGACCTCTCCGGCTGCAGCTGCAGCCGCACTGGCCAATACACCCGGCGCCAAGCTCATTGCCGGCGGCACCAACCTGCTCGACCTGATGAAGCTGCAGATCGAGACGCCGACTCATCTGGTCGACATCAACCGGCTGCAGCTCGACCGCATGGAAGACACGGCCAACGGTGGCCTGCGCATCGGCGCGCTGGTGCGCAACACCGATCTGGCCGCCCATGCACGCGTGCGTAGCGACTATGCGGTCTTGAGCCGCGCGCTGGTGTCCGGTGCATCGGGCCAGTTGCGCAACAAGGCGACCACAGCCGGCAACCTGCTGCAGCGCACGCGCTGCCCGTATTTCTACGACACCACCAAGCCGTGCAACAAGCGTCAGCCCGGTGTGGGTTGCGCGGCGATGGGCGGCTTCGACCGCAATCTCGCCATCATGGCGACCAGCGACCAGTGCATCGCGACGCATCCGAGCGACATGGCCGTGGCCATGCGCGTGCTCGACGCGACCGTCGAGACGGTGCGCGCGGACGGTTCGCAGCGGACGATCCCGATCGCCGATTTCCATCGGCCGCCGGGCAGCACGCCGCAGATCGAAACGGCGCTGGCGCGCGATGAAATCATCACTGCCGTGACGCTGCCGCCAGCCATCGGCGGCAAGCACATCTATCGCAAGGTGCGCGACCGCGCGTCTTATGCCTTTGCGCTGATTTCCATCGCTGCCGTCGTGCAGCCGGACGGCAGGGGCCGTTTCGCCTACGGCGGACTCGCGCCGAAACCGTGGCGCGTGGAAGCCGCCGAGAAGCAATCCGGTGCCAAGAACATTGCAGAGGCGGCGCTTGCCGGTGCGCGCACCAGCGAACACAACGCGTTCAAACAGACACTGGTCGAGCGCACGCTCGCATCGGTCATCCAGGAAGCCCGAGGTTGATGCCATGAAGTTCGACAAACCCGCTACCCAGAACCCCATCGACCGCATGGAAGTCGTCGGTCATCCGTTCGACCGCATCGACGGTCCGATGAAGACCACCGGACTGGCGCCCTACGCCTACGAACGACACAACGTCGTTGCCAACCAGGCCTACGGCGTGATCCTCGGAGCCGCGATTTCCAAGGGCCGCATCGACAGCATCGACACGCGTGCCGCGATGGCCGCACCCGGCGTGATCTCCGTCGTGACCTATGAAAACGCCGGCAAGGTCGGCAAGGCCAAGCAGATCACTGCGAAGCTGCTCGCCGGTCCGCAGATCGATCACTACGACCAGGCCGTCGCCATCGTCGTGGCGGAAAGCTTCGAGCAGGCGCGTGCCGCCACGCATCTGATCAAGATCGACTATCGGAAAGCCGAAGGCAAGTTCGATCTGGCCAAGGAACGCGAGTCGGCGGTCAAGCCCAAGATGGACGACCCGGCCGATACGGCCGTCGGCGATTTCGCCGGAGCCTTCGCGCAAGCCAGCGTCAAGGTCGATCAGATGTATACGACGCCCGACCAGAGCCATTCGGCGATGGAACCTTTTGCGACCATCGCGGCATGGCAGGGCGACAAGCTCACCGTGTGGACCTCGAACCAGATGGTCGACTGGGCGCGTCGCGACCTGTCTGAAATCTTCGGCATGCCGAAGAGCAGCTTCCGCGTGGTGTCATCTTTTGTCGGCGGCGGTTTCGGCTCCAAGCTGTGGATTCGCAGCGACGTCGTGATGGCGGCGATCGGTTCGCGTGTGTCGGGTCGGCCAGTGAAGGTCGCGCTCGCTCGGCCGCAGATCAACAACAACACGACGCACCGTCCGGCGACGATTCAGCGCGTCCGCATCGGTGCCGGCAACGACGGAAAGATCACCGCGATCGCGCATGAGACTTGGTCCGGCGACCTGGCCGGCGGTCAACCCGAGGCAGCAGCCCTCCAGACGCGTCTGCTCTACGCCGGTGCGAACCGCATGACGTCGCACCGCCTGGCGACGCTCGATCTGCCTGAAGGCAACGCGATGCGCGCGCCCGGCGAAGCGCCCGGCCTGATGGCGCTCGAGATCGCCATGGACGAGCTTGCCATTGCGTTGAAGATGGATCCGGTGCAACTGCGCATCGCCAACGACACGCAGGTCGATCCCGAAAAGCCGGGCCGGTCTTTCTCGAAGCGCGACTTCATCGGTTGCCTGCGGATCGGTGCGGAGCGCTTCGGCTGGAGCAAGCGCAATGCCACGCCCGGTCAGGTGCGTGACGGTCGCTGGCTGGTCGGCATGGGCATGGCCAGCGCGTTCCGGGGCAACGTCACGATGAAGTCGGGTGCCAAGGTCGGTATCGACGACCGCGGCATCGTCACCGTCTGGACCGACATGACCGACATCGGCACCGGCAGCTATACCGTCATCGCGCAGACCGCTGCGGAAATGATGGGCGTGCCGCTGGAAAAAGTCGTGGTCCGGCTGGGCGATTCGGATTACCCGGCGTCTTCCGGCTCCGGCGGTCAATGGGGCGGCAACAGCTCGACGGCCGGCGTGTATGCGGCTTGCGTCAAGCTTCGCGAAACCATCGCGAAGAAGGCCGGGCTGCCGGTCGAAGAAGCCAGGTTCGAGATGGGTCGAATTCTCTCGGGCGGCCGCACCATGACGCTGGCCGAGGTTGCCGGCAAGGACGGCATCACGGTCGAGGACAGCATCGAGTTCGGCGATCTGACCAAGACCTACGCGCAAGCCACCTTCGGCGCGCACTTCGCCGAAGTCGGCGTCGATGCGGACACCGGCGAGGTGCGGGTTCGCCGCATGAGCGGTGCCTTCGCAGCCGGCCGCATCCTGAACCCGAAGACGGCGCGGAGCCAGGTCATCGGCGCGATGACGATGGGTCTGGGGGCGGCGTTGATGGAAGAGTCGATCGTCGACAAGCGATTCGGCTATTTCGTCAACCACGACATGGCCGAGTACCACGTGCCGGTGCATGCGGACGTGCCGCGCCAGGACGTCTTCTTCCTCGATGAAGTGGACGACAAGTCTTCGCCGATGAAAGCCAAGGGCGTGGGCGAGCTGGGTCTTTGCGGCAGTGCCGCAGCGATCGCGAATGCGGTCTACAACGCCAGCGGAATCCGGATACGCCACTATCCGGTGACGCTGGACAAGATCGTTGCATCGTTGAAGGCCTGATGCGCTGAGGCATCCAGGCACCTGGAGACGCGGGACCGCGTGCCTACGGCTCGAAACCGGCCGTCGTGCAGCGGTCCCGCGTTTTCACGTAGAGGTCCGCGCCGAAGCGGCCGACCGGGAAATACGCCTCCAGATTCACGCGCCACGTCTCCGTGTCCACCAGTCCGTCGCGCACGTGCAGCCAGCGCACCTGCCCGATGAATACCTTGCGGCTGGCGGTTTCCATCTTCTCGAACAGCGTGCATTCGAAAGCGACCGGCGTTTCCGCGATGCGTGGCGGTTTCACGACGGTACTTGGCAGTGTCGTGAAGCCGACCATCTCGATTTCGCTGACATGCGGCGGATGTTCGACCGCGCAGTTGTGCATCTTCAGCGCGGTCGCCTCGTCGGCGAGGTGGACGACGAACTCGCCGGTGCGTTCGATGTTGAGGGCCGTGTCCTTGAGCGAGGCGTCATGGCGGCGGTTGACGCTGATCATGACGATGGGCGGTTCCTCGCCGACCATGTTGAACATGCTGAATGGTGCTGCGTTGACCGTGCCGTCCGGCCCGAGCGTGGTCACGAGCGCGATCGGCCGCGGCACGATCAGGCTCGCCATGAGCTTGTAGCGCTGGTATTCGGTGAGTTTGGCGAAATCGATGTCCATGGGTATCGGCCTTTCGTTGTCGATGCAAGCAAGTGCGATACCAGCCTATCGGGCGGCTTCGCGCACTCCGAGCATCCGTTCCCGCGACGCGGCGTCGGCCTTGAGTGCCGCACTGCTGCCGGCGTGCACCACCCGACCCCGCTCCAGCACGATGACCTGGTGCGTCATCTCCAGCGCCAACACCGGACGCTGCTCGACCACGATCGACGCAAGGTCTTCCTGCTCGCAGAGCTGGCGCACCGATGCGGCCAGCGTTTCGACGAGTGTCGGCGCCAGCCCTTCCATCGGTTCGTCGAGCAGCAGCATCCTCGGATTTGTCATGAGCGCCCGCCCGATGGCCAGCATCTGCTGCTCGCCACCCGATAGCTGGTTACCGAAATTCCTGCGGCGCTCGCGCAAGGCAGGAAAAAAGTCGTAGACGCGCTGGAGGTTCCACTGCCCGCGCCGCGCGACCACGCTCAGGTTCTCTTCGACGGT
Source organism: Variovorax glucosi (assembly GCF_051216695.1). Classification (NCBI taxonomy): domain Bacteria; kingdom Pseudomonadati; phylum Pseudomonadota; class Betaproteobacteria; order Burkholderiales; family Comamonadaceae; genus Variovorax; species Variovorax glucosi. The sequence continues at coordinate 1,726,776 of NZ_JBPJZE010000001.1, read as the reverse complement.
CAGCGATGGGAACACCTCGCGCTCCTGCGGCACCCAGCCCAGCCCGGCATGCACGCGCCGATACGCGGGCCAGCGCACGATGTCCTCGCCGCGCCAGCGGATCGTGCCCCGCATTACGCGGGTGTTTCCCATCAGCGTCTCGATCAGCGTGGTCTTGCCGGCACCGTTGCGCCCAAGCACGGCCAGGCTCCTGCCTTCGTCGAGAGCGAAGCTCAGCCCGTGCAGGACCGTCGTTCCGTCATGGCCTGCGGTCACGTCATCGAAGGCGAGCAGTTCAGCCATGCGCCGCGCCCAGGTACGCCTGCCGCACGCGCGCGTCGTCACCGATCTCTTCCGGCGTTCCTTCGGCCAGAATGCGGCCCGCAACCATCACCGAGATACGGCGCGCGAAGCGGAACACCAGTTTCATGTCGTGCTCGATGAACAGCACCGCGACGTCCTGCGGCAGTGCATCGATGGCGTCGAACAGATCGCCGGCCTCGTCTTCGGGGACACCGGCCGCAGGCTCGTCGAGCAGAAGCACGCGAGGCTTCGCGGCCAGAGCGAGCGCGATCTCCAGCAGGCGCTGCTTGCCATAAGGCAGCATCGCAACCGGCACATCGGACTGCGTCTCCAGACGGAGCCGCCCCAGCAACGCATGCGCCTCGTCGAACATCGAGCGATAACTTCCGAGCGGCCCGAGCGGCCGCCACCAGACGCCAGCCTGGCCCTCGCGCTCGGCGATGGCCAGCACCACCGAACGCAGCGGCGTCAGGCTCGGGAACAGGGTGTTGATCTGGAAGGTCCGCACGAGGCCCAGCCGCGCGCGCTGGTCGGTGGTCCGCTTCGCGATGTCGAGGCCGTCGAGTTCGATTCGCCCGGAGGTCGGTTGCCGGACACCCGTCAATACATCGATCAGCGTGCTCTTGCCAGCACCGTTCGGACCGATCAGCGCCTGCCGTGCGCCAGGTTCGAGCGACAGGTCGACGCCGTCGACCGCCTGGAAGCTGCCGAAGCGCAGGCCGAGACCGTAGGTCTGCAATCCGGCCCTCATCGCGGACTGCGCTTCGTCAGATGCGCCAGTGCGCCGAGGATGCCGCCGCGTCCCATCAGCGCAGCGGCGATCAGAAACAGGCCGAGACCGAACATCCAGTAGGCCGGGTCGAGATCGGCGAACGCGTCGTGCACCAGCATGTAGACCAGCGCGCCGACCAGTCCGCCATAGAGCCGGCCGGTACCGCCGAGCACCAGCACGATCAGCACTTCGGCCGAGCGCTCGAAACCGATCGATTCGATACCGACGAATTGCGTCGTCTGGGCCAGCAGCGCACCCGCGATACCGGCGACGGCTGCGGACATCGCATAGGCGGTGCGCAGCCTTTCGGCCACCGGCGAACCGATGGCGCGCATGCGCTTCGTGCTGTCCCGTATGCCGCGCAGCGCCAGACCGAAGGGCGAATGAACGACCAGCCGCACGCCGAGGAACACGAGCAGCACGACGCCGAAGCTGTAGACGAAGGCCGTCCGGCCGTAGAGGTCGAAATCGAATCTGCCGAGCACGGGCCACATCGCGATGCCCTGGAGCCCGTCGGTGCCGCCGGTGATGTGCGACAGCCGGTTGGTCAGCTCGGCCAGCAGCATGCAGACGGCGAGGGTGATCATCAGCCGCGTGAGGTCCGCGCCGCGCACCACCAGGCGTCCCAGTACGAGTCCGATCGCGCCGCAAACCGCGGTTGCCGCCAGCAGCCCGGAAAACGGCTCGCCCCATCCGTGCGTTGCGAGCAGACCTGCGGTGTAGGCGCCCAGTCCGAAGAAGGCCGCATGCCCGATGCTCAGGATGCCGGCGTAGCCGAGGATCAGATCGAGCGATACGGCGAAAAGTCCGAGGATCAGGATCTGGCTCATCAGTGCGAGCCGGTCCGGCAGCAACAGGAAGCAGGAGGCGAGCGCAAGCCAGAAAGTCGCCTCGAAGGCACGGGGTCTCATGCGAGCCCCTTGCGTCGCACGATACCGTCGGGACGCAGCAGCAGCACCGCGATCGCCGCCACGTAGATCAGGAACGCCCCGATCTGCGGCAGATAGTATTTGCCCGCCACGTCGACGATGCCGATGCAGAGCGCTGCGATGAAAGGCCCGGTGACGGTGCCCGCGCCACCGACGCAAACCACCATCAGCACGACGACCAGGTAACGGAGCGCGAAGTAGGGATCGAGCCCGAGCACGCCGAGGCTCAACCCACCGCCGAGCCCTGCCAGCCCGCAACCCAGGGAAAACGTCAGCAGGAAGAGGCGCGGCACATGGATGCCGGTGCCGGCGGCCACGCGCCGGTTGTCCACTGCGGCTCGCACCATTGCGCCGTACCGCGTCCTGCCGAGGGTCGACAGCAACGCAGCCAGCACAAGGATGCCGCAGACGATCAGAAACAGCCGGTACCGCACCACTTCGAACCCGGACAGATGCATGCGGCCTTCGAGCCAGGCCGGCATCTGGAAAGGCTGAATCGTCGGTCCGAAGAACCAGGCGCAGCCGGCGATCGAGACGAACACGATGCCGATCGACAGCAGTACCTGATCGAGCGGACCGGCGCGATAGAGCCTGCGATAGAGCAGCACCTCGAGCACCGCGCCTGCCAGCGCCGCGACTCCGAATGCCGCAGCCAGCGACGGCAGGAAGCCGATGCCCCAACGGCTCATGGCCAGGCTCGCCGCATAGCCTCCGACCATCGCGAAGCTGCCGTGCGCGAGGTTGACGAAGTTCATCAGCCCGAGCGTGACCGACAGGCCGACTGCGATCAGGAAAAGCAGCATGCCGTAAGCCACGCCGTCGAACAGCACCGTGGCCACGCCGCTACCGGGCGACGCTGCCGTCTTTGGCCGGATCGGCGACCTTGTCGAACCGGTCGAACTCGGTGTTCACCAGCTCGCCTCCCACCCGCTCCGTCTTGCGGATGTAGACCGTCTGCACGATGTCGCGCGTGAGCGGATCGATCTCGACCGGACCGCGCGGACTCTCGAAGCGCAAGCCCTTGAGCGCGGCCATCACCTTGTCGCCGGTCGTGTCGCCGCGCGTCCTGGCGAGCGCCAGATCGATGGCGGCCATGACGTCGTAGGCGGTGACGGCGAAGTAGCTGGGGCGCAGGCCGGTGCCGAATTCGGCGACGAAATCGCCCACGAACTTCCGGTTCTTCGGCGAGGGATGCGCGTACGAATAGTGGTGGCTGGTAATAAGGCCGAGTGCGACGTCGCCGGTGGCTTCGAGGTAGCTGTCGTCGGTGGCTTCGCCGGTCGCGTAGAGCCTGATGCCGGCCTCGCCCGTTCCCATGCCCATGCCGCGCGCCTTCCAGACCTTGAGGAAAGCCGGGGGCATCACGCCGGAGGGGAAGAAGAAGAACACGGCCTGCGGTTTGGCGTCCTTGATGCGCTGCACATAGGCCGAGAAATCCGGGTTGTTCATCGGTGTGCGGACCGCGCCGACGACCTTCCCGCCCTCGGCCGAGAAAGCCTTGCCGAAAGCGGTCTCGGCATCGGCACCGGAGGCGTAATCGGCGACCACCGTATACGCTTCCTTCACGCCATTGCGCGCCATCCATCGGGCCATCGGATCGGTCACCTGCTGCACGGTGAACGACAGCCGCGCAATGTACGGCGAGCCGGTCGTGATTGCCGAAGACGCGGCATTCATGACCAGCGTCGGGATCTTCGCCTGTGTCGCGATCGATGCGACGGCATAGGCGTTGGGGCTGAAGTCGAGGCCGGTGAGGATCTGTACCTTGTCGCGCACGACCAGTTCCTGCGCCAGTCGCTTCGCGACGTCGGGTGCGGGGCCGGCGGTGTCCTTGCGGACGATCTCGACCGGACGGCCGGCAATCTTTCCGCCGTGCTCCTTCAGGTAGAGCGCGACGCCGGCATCGAATTGCCGGCCGTAGTCGGCATAAGGACCGGAGTAGGTGGCGATCAGGCCGATGCGCAGCGGTGCGTTAGCGGCTTCTGCGGCTTCTGCGGCTTCTGCGGTGCCCGCGCCGACCGCGAACGTGGCAGCAAGTGCCAACGCTCCCGCAGTAAAGCACTTCGGCACACGGACAGAAAAACAGGCTTTCCGGAAAAACTTCATTCGGGCGACTCGACGGATGTCCATGGGGACCCGGTGCGGGTCCGCGAGGCATGGTCGCGTATTCTGAATGCTGGGCGACTATCCGCCCGTTACCGGAGCTCAGACCGCAGCGGTTTCCATCGCGTGGCGCCTGCAGTGGTCAAGGTAGCCACGCTCGTGCGAGGCCACGAGTTCGACCACGCTCGACCACAGCCATGACGGTGCCTCCAGCGCTCTCGAATGATTGCGCGTCAGCACCTCGCGCCAATGCCGTCGCACATCGGAATCCATCTGTCGTGCATGGGCCGCGCCGACGACGCGCGCCAGGTAGTAGGCGGTGTGGGTGGCTTCGGAGATGTCGAGATTCTCTATCTCCAGCTTCAGGTCCTGCGGCAGGAGTTCGCGAACGAAGACCGATTTCCTGCCGAGGTGAGCGGCTGTCATTCGCTCGCCGAGGAAAGGCGACATCGCGCGTGCACCGGCCACGACTCTCTCGGCGTTGTCGACCGGCATCGACGGGATATCCGGCGCAGCCCCGGGACCGCTCGCGGCGTGGGGCGCAACAGCCTGCACGGCTTCCTTGATGTCGATCAGGCAGAAGTCGCGGCCCTTGGCCACGGTCCGTCCGATGTCGAGGAGCACCGCATAACGGCCTTTCCCCAGCGAACTGCAGCCTTTCATCCAGTAGGCACCGTCGAGAAACGTCACTTCGGCTTCGTCGTCCCGGTGATGCAGCTGGGTGATGGTGTCGCGCACCGCCGGAGATTCGACCAGCGCACGGATGCTGCGTCGTTCGTCGGCCGACACCGGCCAGAAGCGCTTGCCGTGCGGAATCGAGCGTTTTGCGCCCTCGACCCGTTCCTCGGCCAGATGCCGCCAGGTGCGCAGGCGGGCGTCCTGCAGCGCGTGCCGGACGGCTGCGGGTTGCCTCAGCGCGGGGATCGCCGTCATCGCCCGGCGCCCTGCGAAGGCATCGGTGTAGCCCTCGACCATATGTTCGATCATGCGTGCGGTCGTCACGCCCGGCAGGTCGGAGCCGCGTGCCGCCGAAGCGAGCGAAAGGCCGAGGCGGATGAGGTCGTGCGCCGGGTTGCCGACGACGGTCTGGTCGAAGTCGCGGATCTGGATGTCGATATTGCCGTCGACGTCGGCGACCGGGCCGAGGTTGCCGACATGGCAGTCGCCGCAGATCCAGATCGGCGGTCCTTCGGGGACGGCGCTGGGCGCAAGCGTCTCCAGCCATTCGTAGAAGCGCTGCGTGTTGCCGCGCACGTAGGCATGGGCGGAACGCGCCATCTTGAGGTTGCGCGCCTGAGTGAGCACGGGCTGGCGCTCGAGCGGCGAAGGCGATCTGTACGTGGGCTGGGCTTTGATGGCGAGATCTCTGTATGTTGTATTGATCTGCATACAGTGCAACGGCGTTCGCCGACGCAGACCGTCGGACTGAACCGCGCCAGGGTGCGGGCGCGTGGGCGGGAAGCCTGACCATCCCGGTCAGGTTCGCGATTCCAGGCTCAGTATCCCGAGGTCATGTTTCGTCGCGCGTCGTCGCGCTGTCGCTCCGCGCGCACCACGTCGCAGCGCGGATGGCGGGCATAGGCGGCTTCCGCGCAATGGTTGGCCTCGCAGCGCGCAGCGAAAGCGAAGAACAGATGCTCGCAACCGGTGCGCGGATCGGCACGGCCGCCGCCGGAGTTCCGCGACATCTGGACGCGTGCGGACGAAGGACGTTGTGCGGGCGCCTGCACGTTGTCGGGCAGCGACGCCGACGTGGACGTGGAAATCCCGTCGACCGGTGCGGCCGTTGGCTTGCCAGCGGCGACCGACATCTCGCCGGGCGACAGCGCCGACTCGAAAGGAACGGCATCGGCGGTGGAAGTCGGGGTCGCAGACGAAGCGGACGGAGCGGGCAGAGCGGATGCCGCGGCAGAAGGCATGGCGACCGTCGAAGCCGTTCGTCCCGGCGTCAGCGCGATCCACCCGACCAGTGCGGCCGCGACGCCGCCGAGAAGCAGCACCACGGCGAACCACCACTGCAATACGTGCCGGCCACTGTCTCGATGTTCAGGAGAGACTTTGCCGCTGCCACCGTCTCTGCGCTGGCGTCGCATGCCTTCGGTGGCAGCGAGGGCTGCGGGGCCTGTGGCTGCGAAGGCCGGCAACTTGCCGGCGCAACCGATGCAGAACATGGCCTTGTCGCGGTTGGCGGTCTGGCAGGTCTCACAGATGACGGTCATACGCTGATGCTGATTTCAGGGTGGCGGCGGGCGGGGTCCGGCGGCATTGTCTTCCTTCGCCAGCAGACCGACACGGACCTGCCTGCCCCAGCTTCCGTGTCCGGTCAGAAAGGTCCACCAGCCCCAGGCGGCGCCGGTGTGTCGAAGGATCTGGAAGGTGAAGGGCTCGACGATCGCCGCCAGAAAGGCCTGGGCCATGTTCGCCTCGCTTCGCTGGCCGATCCAGCGACGATAGAGATGCACCGACCACAGATGGAAAAGAAGATCCAGCACGATCTTCGCGCCGATGACGCCGGCCACCGGCGCAAGTACGCCGAGGTCGCCGCGCACCAGATAGGTCAGCAGCAGGAAAAAGGCGGCCAGGCCGTAAAGCGGCTGCAGCGTGTCGACCGCCTTCACCGGAAGCATGAGCGTGCCGAGCCAGCCGTAGCGCCTGTCGCCCACCATCGACCGGTACCAGTACTGCGTCTGCAGGAATCCGCCGAACCAGCGGCGGCGCTGGCGCAGGAACGGCATGACGCCGCTCGGTGCGTCCGTGTGTGCCTGGGCATCGCCGAGCACGCGCACCGTCCAAGTCAGCCCGTGTGCCTGGGCATGGCGGTGCAGGCGGTGGATCAGTTCATAGTCCTCGACCAGGCAATCGGTGTCGAAACCGCCGACCGCCCGCACCGCATCGAGCCGGAAGCCGGCGAAGGCGCCCGATATCAGCAGCAGCCCGTCGACGCGCATCCATGCATAGCGCGAGAGGAAGTTGCGGATGTACTCATACGTCTGGAACCACTGGAAGCAGCGGCCGGTCAGCGTGCGGCTGCAGACCGGCGTGATGACGCCGGTGGCGGCGACGAGTTCCGGCTCGGCTGAAAACGCCCGCCGCACTGCGGCGATGGCGCCGCTGTCGAGCAGCGTGTCGCCGTCGACTGTCAGAACAGTTTCGGTGTCGATGCAGAGAATGGCTGCATTGAGTGCGACGGCCTTGCCGCCGTGCGGCAGCCTGAGCCAGAAGAGCGACGGGTGGGCGATGCTTGCCGCGCTCAGCGTGCCGATGACCGGCGACACGAGGCCGTAGCGAGCGGTCAGCAGTTCCGCGGTGCCGTCGCTGGAACCGTCGTCGGCAATCACGATGCGGTCCGGCACGTCCGACTGGCCCAGCAACGCCGCGAGCGTGACCGGCAGCACGGCGGCTTCGTTGTGAGACGCGACGATCACGCCGAGCGTGGCCTTGCGGTTCGCCTGCACGGGCGAAGACGGCGAAGACGGCGCCGCCGGCAAGCGCAGGATCGAGAGCGTTTGCCACCCGACAAAAAGCAGCAGGACCGTGTCATACAGCACATAGGCGACACCGACCGACCACGACCAGACGTTGCCGCCGTCGGCCGACATCCGGCCGCCGTGGCGGAAAGCCATCGCGAAAAGCCCGATCCAGAGCAGCAACACCCCGCCATGAATCAACACGCTGCGCAGAGGCGTGGCTGGCGGAGACACCCGGGGAGAGGCGGCGGCGAAGGCGCGGAGGAGGGTGTCGTTCAAGCGGTGATCCGGGACAAGGTGGGCTTTGTACGCAGCAGCAGTCGCGATGGTTTCATGCGGACGGCTTGATCGGACTCGTCCGGGGTCCGAGAATTCCCCTCATGCCAGCAAACCCACCCGCTTCCTTCATGCGCTACACCCGGCCCGCGATCATCCTGCATTGGCTCGTCGCAGTGCTCATGGCGGTCAATATCGCTCTGATCCTTTCCGTCGAGCGGCTTCCGGACGACTGGGTGCGCCCGGCGATCGACACCCACAAATCGATAGGCATCACCGTGCTCGGACTGGTTCTGCTGCGGATCCTGTGGCGGCTGTCGCACCAGCCGCCGGCGATGCCGTCGTCCTACGGCCGGCTGGAACGTTTCGGCGCGCATGCGGCGCACGCCGTGCTCTATCTGCTGATGCTGCTTCTGCCGCTGTCGGGCTGGATGCACGATTCGGCCTGGAAAGATGCGGCCACGCATCCGATGCAGCTGTTCGGGCTCTTCGAGTGGCCGCGCATCGGCTGGATCATGTCGATCCAGCCGGACACCAGGGAAATGCTGCACACCGTCCTGGGCAATGTGCACGAGTGGGCCGGCACCGTTTTCTATGTCATGTTCGCTCTGCATGTGCTGGGTGCGCTGAAGCACCAGTTCTTCGACGGCGAGCGAGAGTTGCAGCGCATGCTGCCCTGACCTCAGGGGCTGCGCGGGCGGAGGGCTGCGAGCAGGTTGCCGTGCTGATCGGTCCACAAAGGCGCGTCGCCGGCATCGAGCGGAATCGCGCCGAGCGCAGCCAGATCCGCGTTGTCCGCGAAAGCGGGGTCGGGACTCACCAGCACATAGTCCGACGGATGCTCCAGCGTGTTGTTCGCTGGCGGGTCGTATGCGACACGCAACGCGCCGAAGCCCGCGTCGTCGGCAAGGCGCTTCACGACAGGCACCAGATCGATATGGCGGTTGCTGACGTGAAAGGCGATCACGCCACCCGGTTTCAGATGACCGGCATATACAGCCAGCGCTTCGCGCGTCATGAGGTGCATCGGAATCGCGTCGCCAGTGAACGCGTCGACCAGCAGCACGTCGAACGCTTGTGCCCGCCCGGTATCGAGCTCCTGCTGCATCACCAGCCGCGCATCGCCCGGCACGATCTCGATCCTCGCAGCCGAATCGCCGAGATAGGTGAAATGGTCGTGGGCGATGCGCGTGACCTGCGGGTTGATTTCATAGAAGCGGAGCGTGTCCAGGCTGCGGCCGTAGGCAGCGAGCGTGCCGACGCCGAGTCCGATGACGCCGATCCGCTGCACCGGCGGGCGGTGGGTGGTCAGCGCCAGGCCGATGCCCGACAGCGGACCGTAATACGCGGTGGGAATGCGCCGCAGGTCGTCGGCCAGCAACTGCTCGCCGTGCGCGATGACGCCGTTGACGAGCCGTCGCGACGCTTTTGCCGAGTCGTCCAGGTCGTGCGCATTGACCTTCAGCACGCCGTAGAAATTGCGAGCCCTCAGCAGCGTATTCGTGTTCGCATCGCGGCGGCTTTCGACCATCATCGTCACTACCGCCAGCGCAGCGATCACACCCAGGATCCGCGTCGCAGCCGAGATCCAGGCCGCAGGGCGCGACGACTTCCGTCCGCGAGCGAGCCAGAACAGAAGCAGGCCGGGTATCGCCAGACTGCCGGGCAGTTCCCAGTAGTCGTCGAACAGCATCGGTGCGGCGATGCCTGCAAACAGGCCGCCGAGCGCGCCGCCGAGCGCCATCGCCAGATAAAAGCGCGTGAGATGTGCCGGCGCCGGTCGTGCCCGGGCAAGCTCGCCGTTGCAGAACATGCAGATGACGAACAAACCGGCGCAGAACATCGCGATCACGGTTGCGATCGGCAGGTTGCGAAACGGCGTGTTCAGATACCACGCCAGCGCCGGCGCGACAACCAGGACCAGCGGCCAGAAGAGCCAGCGCCGGTACCAGAAGCCGCTGTCGAAACACAGGACGAAGGTCAGCAGGTAGAGCGCCAGCGGCACGATCCACAACAGCGGAACCGATGCCACGTCCTGCGTGATGTACGTCGACACGGAAAGCAGCGAGACCGTATCCAGCGCCGAGAGCGCGAGCCACAGCAGCATTTCGGAGAGGCGCGGCGACGATGCGGACGGCGGCAGCGCCAGCGTCGAAGACGAAGCCGCATCGACTTCCGGCGGTCGATCGCGCAGCGCGCGCGCGACCGTCCAGGCCGAAGCGATGGCCAGCAGTGCGAAAAAGGCGAAAGCCGCCGACCAGGCCAGCGCCTGGGCGTGCATCGCGAACGCCGGCTCGAGCACGAACGGGTAGACGACGAGCGCGACCAGCGCCGCGAGATTGGAAAGTGCGAAGAGCCGGTAGACCCGGGCTTGCCGCATGCCGTCGCCCGCGTGCAGCCGGGCGACCCAGCTCTGCACCAGCGGTCCCGTCGTGCAGACGGCGAGGTAAGGGAGTCCGATGGTCGCCACCAGCACCGCAAGCACACCGAGCGAGGGATCGGCGTCGCCGGTCGCAGGTTTCCACATGGCTGAGGGAACGATCGGCAATGTCGCGCAGGCCCCGAGCAGCAAAACCGCATGGACGCGACCCTGGATGCGCAGGGGCCAGCGCGAGAGCCGGTCGGCATACAGATAGCCAAGCAGCAACACGACCTGAAAGAACACCAGGCACAGTGTCCAGACTGCGGCCGATCCGCCGAACCACGGCAGGATCTGGCGTGCGATCAGCGGCTGCACCAGGAACAGCAGGAAGGCGGAGACGAAGATGGTCGAGGCGCAGAGTGCGGCGGCGCGCGTGCGTCGCGCGCCCTGTGAGCTGCTTTGCGCTGAGACCATCAACGCATCTTAAAGGTCAGGCGAGGCTGAACTTTCCCAGTTCGAACACCGAGTTCGGTGCGTTCGGCCGTGTCGGCTTGACCGGACGACGCAGCGGTTCGGCACGTTTCACGGTGTCGCCCTGCAACTGCACGCCAGCCGCGACCTGGTCGTCCGCCAGCTTGCGCAGCGACACCGAGTCCAGGAACTCGACCACGTTGCGGCTCAGCGAATCCCAGAGCTCAGGCGTCGTGCAACGCTGGGCTTCGCCGGTGGCACGCGGCGATGCACCGTCGGCACGGCGCGCTTCGGCGAGCGGACCATCGACTGCGAACAGGATGTCCGCGACGGTGATGTCCTTGCTGTCGCGGGCCAGCGTGTAGCCGCCGCCGGGGCCGCGAGTCGACGCGACGAGTCCGTGGCGGCGCAGGTCGGCGAACATCTGCTCCAGATAGGACAGCGAGATGCGTTGCCGGCGGCTGACGATGGCGAGGGCGATGGGGCCTGTCTTGTGATGCAGCGCTACGTCGATCATCGCGACGACGGCAAGTCTGCCTTTTGTTGTGAGGCGCATTTGAAATACTCCTTTTTGAAGCCTTTTGGGCATTGGGATAGCTGAATGTAGGTGCTTTCAGGGTTCGTAAAAAGTCGTATTTTTAGCATCGTCACTTCGCTTTCTACGTAATATCGGCGTTCTCCTACATCTGGAGCAAGATGAACTTCAAGCACCTCTACTACTTTTGGGCCGCTGCCAAGGCTGGCGGCATCGTGCGCGCGGGCGAGCAGTTGCACATCACGCCGCAAACCCTGTCTACCCAGATCAAGCTGCTGGAAGACGCGCTCGGCTGCCACCTGCTGCGCAAGAGCGGGCGCGGTGTCGAACTCACGCCGGAGGGCAGCACCGCACTGAGCTATGCGGACCAGATCTTTGCGCTGGGCGTCGAGCTGGAAGCGGCGGTCGGCAACAAGACGGCCGGCCGGCGCAGCCTGACCTTTCGGGTCGGCATCGCGGACGCAGTGCCCAAGGCCATCGCCTATCGGTTGCTGGAGCCTGCGCTGGCGTTGCCCGAGCAGGTTCGCCTGATCTGCCACGAAGGAAACTTCCGCGACCTGCTGGCCCAGATGTCGGTGCAGCGGCTCGATCTGGTCATCGCCAATGAGCCGATGGGAAAGCAGACCAGCGTGAAGGCCTTCAACCACACGCTGGGCACCACCGGCATGTCCTTCTTCGCGACGCCTGCGCTGCGGCATTCGCTGACCGGCGAATTCCCCGACTGCCTCGACGGCGCGCCGATGGTGATCCAGGGCGCGTCTTCCGCCATGCGGCAAAGGCTCGATCTGTGGCTGGCAGAACATCACCTCCGCCCGCAGCTGATCGGGGAATTCGACGACGCGGCGCTGCTCAAGGCTTTTGGCGGCGAAGGGCGCGGCGTGTTCATGTCGCCGACGGTGCTCGAAGACGAAACCTGCACGCAATACGGCGTGGAAGTGCTGGGGCGTGCGTCGGAACTGGTCGAGGAGTTCTTCGGCATCTCGGTCGAGCGCCGCGTGCGGCACCCGTGCGTGGTCGCCATCACGCACGCGGCGCGGGTCCAGTTCCTCAAGAATTGAACCGAAGCCCGTCAGCCGAACTCACTCTGCAATGATTTTTCGTTTTGCATTTCTTGTCCTGTTCGCCTGCGGCTCGGGAGGGGCGCTACAGGCGCAGGAGCTACCGCCCGGCGTTGCGTTGGGCATGACACCCGAAGCGTTGCGCGCCGCTGTCCCGACCGTCGAAAGGGTCGCGCGTCCGGTACGGATCGCCGGCGGATTGACCGGCAGCTGGCATGGTCAGCCGGAGTTCATTTCCGGATTGCCGTTCGAGCCGACCTTCTACTTCTCGGGCGGCGAATTGCGGCGTGTCGAATGGGTGGGCCTGCCGGAAGCCGAAGGCGACCGCGGCGTGGCGGCCTATGCCGAACTGCTCGTCTGGGGCCGGTCGCGCTTCGGTGCCGAGCTGGCGTCGCGCGATCCCGGCAGCGAACTCGCCTCGTGGGTTGCCGGCGATACGGACGTGTACGCACAGCGCATCGACGATCCGCGCTGCACGCCCAGCGTGCGGCTGGTCTACAAGCTGCGTCGGCTCAGGGACGCGAGCCAGCTCTGACGCACCGGCGGTTCGGTATGTTCAGGCTTCCAGCAGCATGCCGCGCTGCTCGATGAACGACACCACTTCGGCCAGGCCGGTCAGCGTCTTCAGGTTGGTCATCACGTATGGGCGTTGCTTCCGCATGCGCTGGGTGTCGGCTTCCATGATGCCCAGGTCGGCGCCGACGTAAGGTGCCAGATCGGTCTTGTTGATGATGAAGAGGTCGCTTTTCGTGATGCCCGGGCCGCCCTTGCGCGGGATCTTCTCGCCGGCCGCGACGTCGATCACGTAGATCGTGAGATCGCTCAGTTCGGGGCTGAAGGTGGCAGCCAGGTTGTCGCCGCCGCTTTCGATGAAGACGACATCGGCATCGGGGAATTGCGACAGCATGCGGTCGATGGCTTCGAGATTGATCGATGCGTCTTCGCGGATGGCCGTGTGCGGGCAACCGCCGGTCTCGACGCCCATGATGCGTTCGGCCGGCAGCGCGCCCGACACCGTCAGCAGGCGCTGGTCTTCCTTCGTATAGATGTCGTTGGTGATGGCGATCAGGTCATATTTGTCGCGCATCGCCTTGCAGACCATTTCCAGCAGCGTGGTCTTGCCTGAGCCGACGGGACCGCCGATGCCGACGCGCAAGGGCGGCAGCTTCTTGGTTCGATTGGGTATGTGGTGGAGGGCGGAAGCCATGAGGTGTTCCTTGAAAGTCTGGAGATGGGTCTTCACGACCTGAACAGGCGTGAATACTGGGTTTCGTGTCTGGCGGAATGGATTGCGAGCATGGGTGAGAAAGCTTGCCGGTCTTCGTCGCTGCATGCAATGGCGCGGTCGACTGCAGCCGGTATCTCGGCGGCCAGCCTGCCGAGCATGCGTTGCCCCGAACTTTGCCCGAGCGGCACCGACTTGACCGCCGCGCCGACCATGTTCTCGGCCCAGCCGAACGCGAACGCGAGGCAGCAGTTCCGCAGATCGGCCTCGGTACGCGCAGCTGCGAAAGCGAAGGCTACCGGGTAGGTGATCGTCGCCACGAGCCCTTCGAAAGCGGGCGTCACATCGTCGTGATGCAGTTTGAGCCATTCCACGAACGATCGGCCCATCTGTTCCGTCTGCAACCGGAATTCGGCTGATTCGCGGGTCTGCAGAACCCAGGCGTTGAGCGCTTCGACGCGCGCGCGACCGGCATCGCCGCCGGCGCGCCAGGCCAGTACCGACTGCGCGACGACTGGCAGATCGCCGCGCGCGAGGCTCAGGTGCAGCTGGTCGGCGATCCAGTCCGAAGCGGCATGCTCGGTCGCCAACCCGGCCCATTCGACGCCGGCTTCCAGCCCCTCGGAATACGAGAAGCCGCCGATGGGCAACGCCGGCGAGGCGAGCCACATCAGCTGGAGCAGGCTGGAGGCGGAAAGGACGCCTTCGGTGGCGCAGGGCGATCGGGTCAATGCGCGTGGTCGTGGTCGCGGTCGTTGTACGCATCGGGATGCAGCACCGGGCCGACCGGTGCCTTCCCGTGCGAGTGGCCATGATCATGACCATGGGCTCCGCCATGTGCGCCATGTGCGCCATGTGCGCCGTACGCGCCGTTCTCCGGCTCGAAGGTCGTCTCTTCTTCGCGGACGATCAGGTGCATCGACCGCAGCATCGCAGCCAGCACATGGTCGGGCTCGATCTTGAGGTGGTCCGGCTGGAGCTCGATCGGCACATGACGGTTGCCCAGGTGGTAGGCCGCGCGCGCCAGATCGAAGGGTGTGCCGTGGGCCGGGCAGTGCGTAATGACCAGCACCGGCTGCGGTGCGGCGATCACGCGGACCAGCGAGCCGTCTTCGGCGACCAGCACGTCGCCGCCGCGCACGGCGGTGCCGCGCGGCAGGAACACACCGAGCAGGCGACCCTGCGAATCCGCGGCATCGAACCGGCTTTTCTGGCGCACGTCCCAGTCGAGTTCGAGTGTGGCGGCCCGCTTGAGCAGGACCGGCGCGAGACCCCGGCCCTGCGGCATGATTTTGTTGGCTGTGATCATTGGGATGATGGATTCAGATTCAGACCCGGCTCAGTAGCTCGGTCTTCTTGGAGGCGAATTCGTCCTCGCTGAGGATGCCTTTCGCACGCAGATCGGCCAGGCGCTCGATGGTGGAGAAGATGTCCTGCGTCGCATGACTGTTCTGATTGGCCTGCAGATGGCCCGAGGGCACCGGCGTGTTCATCGAGACATAGGGCGTCACGCCGTCCACCGAGACGATCGGCAGGCTCGCCACATCGACCGTTCCGAACTGGCTGCTGAAGCCCAGCGTGCCGCCGTCCGATTGCTGCTGCGAGACGCCGGTGATCCGATGGTCCAGCGTGTCGTAAACCGTCACTCGGCCGTCGAATTCGATCACCAGGCGTCGGGCCTGCGAGAAGCAGGCGTAGCGCGCGCCGTTCTGCGCGCCGGTGCTGTCTGGCCAGCGAAGGTCGGATGGCCACCAGTCGCCCGACGCACCGCTACACGCCAGTTCTGGCTGACTGAGGAGCAGATTCGAAAGCTCCGAACAGAGCGCGTCGACGCGGCCCTTCAGATGGCTGTTGAACATGTCGGACACCATCGTCATGCCGCCGCGCATCCATTGGCCGGAACCGGAAAACTCGGGGTGACTGAACTGTGCCTGCCTTCCGTTACCCCGGATGACGGCATCCAGCATGTTGCGCGTGGCCTCGACACCGAATCCGTGGTGCCGGGCGATGTCGTCCACGGCCTGCTGGCCGGAAGATGAAAGTTGTCGCATCGTGAACTCCTGTCGGATCAAACCCCGATTTTCGGGCTTTCCGGATAGAGACCGTGCACGCGGCCGAACAGACGCGTCAGACCGTACAGCGCATCGATGGTCGGCGTCGCGATGCCGAGCCGACCGCCGATCTCCCGCACGGCGCCGACGATGGCGTCGAGTTCGATCGCGCGTCCCGCTTCCGTGTCCTGCAGCATCGAGGTCTTGAATGCGCCCAGCTTGGCTGTGATGGCGTGACGGTCTTCCGCCGCCTGCGCGATCGGGCAACCGATGCGTGCGCCGACGGCCTGTGCCTCGGCCATGGCTGCCGAGCACATGTCGCGAACCAGCGGGTCGGAAATGATGCGGTCGGCGGTCGCGCCGGTGATGGCGCTTACCGGATTGATGGTCATGTTGCCCCACAATTTGTACCAGATGTCGTAGCGGACATCCGTTACGTGCGTGGCATCGAAACCGGCGTTCGCGAGCAGGTCGACCACCTGCTGTGCGCGTTCGCTGTGGCCGCCGGCGGCTTCGCCCACGATCAGCCCCCGACCCATCCGGTGCTGGACCCAGCCGGGTTCGGAAGACGAGGTGCTGGCATGTACGACGCAGCCGAGAACCTGACCGAATGGTATGGCTGCCTCTATCTCGCCACCGGGGTCCACGGTCTGCAAAGCGCCGCCCGGGAAGCCGTCGACGCCCTGGCAGAACCACCAGGGCACACCGTTCATCGCCGGCATCACCAGCGTCTGCGGACCGATCAGCGGTGCGATGCTGCGCGCGACCTGCGTCAGTGCGGGCCCCTTTACGGCGATGACCACCAGGTCCTGCACTCCGAGCTCGCGCGGGTCGGCGCTGGCATGGGCCGGTGCCTGCACAAGCCCTTCGGCGGTGGTCATGCGCCAACCGTGCGTCCGAAGCGCCTCGAGCGTGGCGCCACGTGCCAAAACGCTTACCTGCGCCTGCCCGGCTGCCGCGAGCCGGGTGCCGATGAAGCCGCCGATCGCGCCGGCTCCGACGATGCAGACTTTCATGTAGGCCCTAAAAAAGAAAATACCGTTGCGTCATCGGCAGCGAAGTCGCCGGCTCGCACACCAGCAATTGTCCGTCCGCACGCACCGCATACGTCTGCGGGTCGATCTCCATCTTCGGCGTGTAGCCGTTGAGCAGCATGTGCTGCTTGCGCACGCCGCGCACGTTCTTCACCGCGCTCAATGTCTTCGACAGCCCGTAGCGTTCGCCGATGCCGTTGGCCAGGCCGGCCTGCGAAACGAAGGTCAGCGAGCTTTTGTGCAACGAGCCGCCATAGGCGCCGAACATCGGCCGGTAGTGCACCGGTTGCGGTGTCGGGATCGACGCGTTCGGGTCGCCCATCGCGGCCATCGCGATGGTGCCGCCCTTGATGATGGTGAATGGTTTCACGCCGAAGAAAGCCGGCTTCCACACCACCAGGTCGGCCCACTTGCCGACCTCGATGCTGCCGACTTCGTGCGCGATGCCGTGCGCGATGGCCGGGTTGATCGTGTACTTCGACACGTAGCGCTTGGCGCGGAAGTTGTCGTTGCGCTCTCCATCTTCGGGCAGCTTGCCGCGCTGGCCCTTCATCTTGTGTGCCGTCTGCCAGCAGCGGATGACGATCTCGCCGACGCGGCCCATCGCCTGCGAATCGGAGCTGAACATGCTGATCGCGCCGAGGTCGTGCAGGATGTCTTCCGCCGCGATGGTTTCCTTGCGGATGCGCGACTCGGCGAAGGCCAGGTCTTCCGCGATGCTGGCGTCCAGATGGTGGCAGACCATGAGCATGTCGACGTGTTCGTCGAGCGTGTTCACCGTGTAAGGCATCGTCGGATTGGTCGACGAAGGCAGGAAGTTGTCCTCGCCCACCACGCGCAGGATGTCGGGCGCATGCCCGCCGCCTGCACCTTCGGTATGGAATGCGCAGATGCCGCGGCCCTTCACTGCGGCGATGGTGTTCTCGACGAAGCCCGATTCGTTCAGCGTGTCGGAGTGGATCGCCACCTGCGTGTCGGTGGCGTCGGCGACGTCGAGGCAGTTGCTGATCGCGGCCGGCGTCGTGCCCCAGTCTTCGTGCAGCTTGAGGCCGATCACGCCGGCGTCGATCTGCTCGTGCAGCGCGGCGGGAAGGCTGGCGTTGCCCTTGCCGAGGAAACCGAGATTCATCGGGAACGCGTCGGCCGCCTGCAGCATCCGCTCGATGTGCCAGGGGCCGGGTGTGGAAGTGGTCGCGAAGGTGCCGGTCGCGGGGCCGGTGCCGCCGCCGAGCATGGTCGTCACGCCGGAAGTCAGCGCTTCCTCGATCTGCTGCGGGCAGATGAAATGGATGTGGCTGTCGATGCCGCCGGCCGTGACGATGTTTCCTTCGCAACTGATGATCTCGGTGCCCGGTCCGATGACGATGTCGACGCCCGGCTGCACGTCCGGATTGCCGGCCTTGCCGATCGCGACGATGCGCCCGCCCTTCAGGCCGATGTCGGCCTTGACGATGCCCCAGTGGTCGAGGATCAGCGCGTTGGTCATGACGGTATCGACGGCACCTTCGGCGCGTGTGCGCTGCGATTGCGCCATGCCGTCGCGGATCGTCTTGCCGCCGCCGAACTTCACCTCTTCGCCGTAGCCGCCGGCACGCAGGGTGTAGTCGGCCTCGACCTCGATCACGATGTCGGTGTCGGCCAGGCGGACGCGGTCGCCGACGGTGGGGCCGAAGATTTCGGCGTACGCACGCCTTCCGATGGTCGCCATCTAGAGCTTTCCTTGAACGAGGCCACGAAAGCCGTACACGATGCGGTCGCCCGAGAAGTCGCACAGCTCGACCGTGCGCTGCTGCCCCGGCTCGAAGCGCACCGCCGTACCGGATGCAATGTTCAGGCGCATGCCGTGCGCGGCGGCGCGGTCGAAGCCGAGCGCGCCGTTGGTCTCTGCGAAGTGATAGTGCGAGCCGACCTGGATCGGCCGGTCGGCCGTGTTCTGCACCACCATCGTGAGCGTGCGGCGGCCGGGGTTGAGCATGTGCTCGCCGTCGTCGGTGAAGAGTTCGCCGGGGATCATGTTTTTTCGGTCCGGTCAGGCGAGCTGCGCGAGCAGTGCGACGCCGAACAATGCGACGGCGGCGCCCGTGACACGCGGCAGCCAGGTGTCGCGCCGACGCAGTGCCCAGCCGATGGCGATGCCGGCGGCGTGGAGCATCGCTGTGGCGACGACCATGCCGGCGATGGCGAAAGCGGCACCGTGATCGCCCGCCAGCTCATGGCCGTGCGCCACGCCGTGGAAGACCGCGAATGCGCCGACCACCGCCGCAGCGACCGGGCCGGGCATCCGCAGCCGCGTGACCACCAGCAGGCCGATCGCCAGCAACGACGCCGCGATCATCGGTTCGACGCCCGGTACCTGCACGCCTGCCAGTCCGACCAGCGCGCCGACCAGCAGCATCGCCGCGAAGCCGAGCGGCGCCCAGAGCACGTCGCGTCCGCTGCGTGCGATCAGGGCGCTCCACAGTCCGACGGCCACCATCGCAGCAAGATGATCGAGACCGGTGAACGGATGCAGGAAGCCCTGCATGAAGCCGGTGTCGTGATGCGCTGCGCCGTCGACTCCAGCGTGCGCCGAGGCGAGCAGCGGAAGGGCGCCGAGGGCGACGGCCGCCAGGGAAGGCAGCACGGCTGCAAGGGAAGAACGCGTCAGGCGCATGGGAATCTCCGCTCCGGGAATAAAAGGGGGAATCAGACGATTGGCTGGTGCACGGTAACGAGCTTGGTGCCGTCCGGGAAGGTCGCCTCGACCTGGATGTCGGGAATCATCTCCGGCACGCCGTCCATGACGTCTGCACGAGTGAGCACTGCGCGGCCGTCGCTCATCAGTGCCGCAACGCTCTTGCCGTCGCGCGCGCCCTCCATCACGGCAGCGGAGATCAGGGCGACGGCTTCGGGATAGTTGAGCTTCAGCCCACGTGCCTGCCGGCGTTCGGCCAGCAGTGCGGCCGTGAAGATCAGCAGCTTGTCTTTTTCTCGGGGCGTGAGTTCCATGGCGCAAACCGTTGCAATTGGCGTGCCCGATGCGCAAGGCCCTATTCGATGCGCCAGGCGGCTTGTGGCTCGATGTAGTGTCCAAATTAGTCGTAAAGCGTCCTGAATTGCATTGCGTTCTGTAACTCCTGCAACGCGGTAACTGCATATGGCATGGTTTCTTTTTGTCGCGCAACGCCCAGGCAGAGGGCCAGTGCAGCGTGCTGAATGGCCAATGCCTGCACTTTTGGATCCTGCATGACTGCGCCCTTTGCCGTCTCGATGCGCCCATTGACCATCGATAGCTGTCCCGCCGTTCCCTTGTCGTCCGAACCGACGTTGATCACGACTCGCGGATATACGACTCGAACGTTTGCCGGTTCTTTCTCGAACATGAACTCTTCGAGCCTTGAATTTCCCGCGCACTCGGCTTGCACTATCTGCGTGAATCGCACTCGGAGCTTCGACAAGTCTTCGATGCCGGCCACTTCGCTGGCGCGACTGAAAAACATCTTCTCGTCCGCGGACGCAAGCGGGTCGATATTTGTCCAGCCTCTGCCAGCGACGTTTGGCGCAGGTGCGCTGTCTCTGTGCGGCCGAACGAATGGAGTGCGGCTGGCATTTGCAACAGGCGTGTTGATCGTCAAGGGCTGCTGGCGCGATGCCGGAATGGAAGTGGTGCGATAGATGCTCATTTGAATGGGTCGTATGCGCTGCCAGAGTGGCAGCGCTGCTGAAAGTACGACCCACGGTATCGACTAACTCTCGGATTGCTCCTAGATTTCCTGGAGGCGGTCGGCGCCACTTTGCCGATTCAGTACGGCTTCCCGGGCTCGTCTTGGGTCATCGTCGCGACCGGTTATCGGCCTCAGGCCTGCGCGGATTCGTTGGACTGCGCTTTCGCATTCTGCAGTTCCTGTAGCGCGGCGACTGCGTACGGCATGTTCCCTTCGCGCCGCGCAATGCCGAGGCTGAGAGCCACGGCCGCGTTTTGAATGGCGAATCTGAGCATCTTGGGATCCTGCATTGCCGCACCCTTTTTGCCTTCGATGAGGCCATTGACCAGCGATACCTGTCCGGCCGTTCCCTTCTCGTCGGAGCCGAAGGTGATGACGATCCGCGGAACGTTCACTTGGACGTCTGCCGGTTCGTTGTTCATCATGAAGGTCTCATGCATGGGCGCTCCCTTGGAATCGCGTTTCATGAAAAGATCGGTCCTTGCATTGAGCTGTGGGACGTTGCCATAGGCGAGGCCTTGCGCCTGGGTAACCAGCTGGTTTTCAGCGGCAGACGCATTGGGATGGACGATGGCCCATCCAGTTGCCGCTGCAGGAGCGCTGTCCAAGTGCGGCCGGACGAAAGTAGTGGCTTTCTGATTTGCAGCGTAAGCGGTGGTTGTCGACGGCTGGTTGCGCGACACCGGATCGAAAGCGGCGGGAGTGATCTTCATTTGAATCGTCCAGATGCGCTGCCACGGCGGCAGCGCTGCGAAAGTACGGCTCATTGCTCTCGCTAACTCTCGGAATGCTCTTAGATTTTCGGATCTCTGGCGTGCCTCCGTACGGCCAGAAAGTGAACGAAGCCTTGACGCTTACGACCCGATGTACTTGCCGTGCTCGTTCGAGAGAGCCGTCGCGTTCAAGGATCCCTGCAATGCAGCAACTGCATACGGCATGTTTTGCTGTCTCGCAATATTGAGGCCGATGGCGAAAGCAGCATGCTTCATCACGTGTTCACGCACCTTGACATCCTTCATCACGTTGCCCTGCGTCGACTTCACGCTCCCGCCCATCATCGAAATCTGCCCCGCCGATCCGTCGTCGTTCGAGCCGACGCTGATTTCGACCTGCGGGTAGGTCACTTTGATGCTGGCTGGTTTGCCTCTGAACGTGAATTCTTCCTGCCGCGTCTCCTGGTTGCCTTCCTGCATCAGGATTTGCCAAAGGCGGATGCCGATACCCGGAAGACTTCCGCCAAGGGCGAAGTCGTTTATCCGGCTGAAGAGCGAGTTTTCCGCTTCGGACGCATTCGGGTCGATATCGGGAAACCCTGGAGACGGGACGCGGTCTCGAGCTGGCCTGACAAATTGCGTGCCGCCGGTACCCGCGGATGAAGCAGTGGTTGCCGATGGCGGGTGGCGCGACACCGGATTGAAAATGGCGGGAGTGGTCTTCATTCGAATTGTCCAGATGCGCTGCCAAGGCGACAGCGCTGCGAAAGTAAGGCTCGCGGGTTTGCCTCACTCTCGGAGTGCTCCTAGATTTTTGGACCGATGGCATGCTTTCTGCACCGTCAGAAAGTGAACGAAGCCACTTCCCCAGTTGCACCCGAAAGCGATGCCCCGCAGCGCATCGTCAAGGTCCGGCGCGACTACAACAGCTGGGTGGCGCGCGAGACGCTCGAGGATTACGCGTTGCGCTACACGCCGCAGCGCTTCCGCAAGATGTCGGAATGGACGGTCGCCAACACGGCGTTCGGCGGTGCGGCATCGTTCCTGATCCTGGAGGCGGTCGGCGCGACGTTGCTGGTGCAGTACGGCTTCGTCAATGCGTTCTGGGCGATCCTGGCGACCGGCCTGATCATCTTCATGGCCGGCCTGCCGATCAGCGTCTATGCCGCGCGTTACGGCGTCGACATGGACCTGCTGACGCGAGGCGCCGGCTTCGGCTACATCGGTTCGACGCTCACATCACTGATCTACGCATCCTTCACATTCATCTTCTTCGCACTGGAAGCCGCCGTGATGGCGTATGCGCTGGAGCTGGCGCTCGGCATTCCGCCGGCCTGGGGCTACCTCGTCTGCGCGCTGGTCGTGATTCCGCTGGTCACGCACGGCGTCTCCGCCATCAGCAGGCTGCAGCTGTGGACGCAGCCGCTCTGGCTGGTGATGCTGGTGGTGCCGTTCGGCTACGTGCTGGTGCGCGATCCTGGTGCGTTCGCGGGCATAACGCACTATGTCGGCGCAAAACGGGGTGAATCGGGCTTCGATATGCACTCGTTCGGTGCGGCTCTTACGGTCGGCATTGCGCTCATCACGCAGATGGGCGAGCAGGCCGACTACCTGCGCTTCATGCCGGTCCGCAGCGCCGGCAATCGCAAGCGCTGGTGGGCCGGCGTGCTGGTCGGTGGACCCGGCTGGACCGTGATGGGCGTTTTGAAGATGCTGGGCGGCGCACTGCTGGCCTATCTCGCGATCAGTCACATGGTGCCGGCTGAACGAGCGGTCGATCCCAATCAGATGTACCTGGCGGCGTACGAATACGTGTTCCCCGACTACGGTTGGGCCGTGGCGGCCACGGCGTTGTTCGTGGTGATTTCGCAGCTCAAGATCAACGTCACCAATGCCTACGCCGGCTCGCTGGCCTGGAGCAATTTCTTCTCGCGCGTCACCCACAGCCATCCGGGGCGGGTGGTGTGGGTGGTGTTCAACGCACTGATCGCCTTCATGTTGATGGAAATGAACGTGTTCGAGGCATTGGGCGACGTGCTCGGTCTCTACGCCAACATCGCCATCGCCTGGATGATGGCCGTGGTGGCCGACCTGGTCATCAACAAGCCACTGGGCCTGTCGCCGCCGGGCATCGAGTTCAAGCGCGCGCATCTCTGGGACATCAACCCGGTCGGCGTCGGCGCGATGGCGCTGGCCTCGGCACTGTCGATCTGCGCCTACCTGGGATTCTTCGGCTCGCTGGCGCAGTCGTTCTCGGCGCTGATCGCGCTCGGTACCGCACTGGTGACGTCACCGCTGATTGCCTGGGCCACGCGCGGCAAGTACTACCTGGCGCGCGGGCCTGTTCACGATGCGCACCAACAGGCACGGGTCGCGCGCGGCGCCGTGCGATGGGCGCGCGTCGAGACCGCGACCGATGCGGCATCCGACGCGATCCGCCGGCTGATCGTGCAGCGCTGCGTGATCTGCGAGCGCGACTATGAGGCACCCGACATGGCGCATTGCCCCGCCTACCAGGGCGCGATCTGTTCGCTGTGCTGCACGCTCGACGCCCGCTGCGGCGACCTCTGCAAGCCGCAGGCTAGCCTGTCGGTGCAATGGTCGGGTGCGTTGCGCTGGCTGCTGCCGCGCCGCGTCTGGCCGTACCTCGACACCGGGCTCGGTCATTTCCTGCTGCTGACGTTGATCGTCGTGCCTCTGCTGGCGACCGTGTTCGGGGTCCTTTATCAGCAGGAACTGCGCGCGCTCGGCGAGGGCGCCATCGGCCTGCTGCCTCCCGGCGACGTCGCCTCGGCCGTGCTCAAGGCGCAGTACGCATCGCTACGCTCGGGCTTCCTGAAGTCGTACATGGCGCTGCTGCTCATCGCCGGCATCGTGGCCTGGTGGCTGGTGCTTGCGCACCAGAGCCGCAAGGTGGCGCAGGAGGAATCGAACCGTCAGACCCATCTGCTGGTGCGCGAGATCGAACTCCATCGCGAGACCGACCGCGCGCTGCAGGCCGCCAAGCAGAGCGCCGACGAGGCGCGAGAGGTTGCCGAACAGGCCAAGCTGGCCGCCGAAGACGCCCGCCGCGCCGCCGACCATGCGAACCAGGCCAAGAGCCGCTACATCAGCGCCATCAGCCACGAGTTGCGCACGCCGCTCAACAGCATCCTGGGCTACGCGCAGCTGATGGGCGAAGACCCGTCGGTGCCGCCGCACCGCCAGCAGGCGGTCGCGGTGATCCAGCGCGGCGGCGAGCATCTGCTGTCGCTGATCGAGGGCACGCTGGACATCGCCCACATCGAGGCCGGCAAGCTCACGCTGCATGCGCGGCCGATGCAGTTCGGCGAGACGATGCGCGAGCTGGCCGACATGTTCGAGCTGCAGGCGGCGGAGAAGGGGCTGGCCTTCCGTTTCGAGCCTTCGGGCGACGTGCCCGAGGTGGTGCGCGCCGACGAGAAGCGCGTGCGGCAGATCCTGATCAACCTGCTGGGCAACGCGATCAAGTTCACGTCGAGCGGCCGGGTCACGCTGCGCCTGCGCTATGCGCGCGAATTCGCGGCGCTGGAGATCGAAGATACCGGGCCGGGCATGTCGGCTGAAGAGATTGAGCGCATCTTTGAACCCTTTGCGCGCGGTGCGCCGGGCATGGCGGGCGGCGGTGCCGGAGCGGGAGCGGGTGCCAGTCCGGCGCGACAGGTGCCGGGTGCGGGGCTCGGCCTGACGATCGCGAAGATGCTGACCGACCTCATGGGCGGCGAGATGTCGGTGCAGAGCACGCCGGGCGCCGGCTCCGTCTTTCGGGTGCGCCTGTTCCTGCCGCGCATGCACGGCGATGCCCGTCGCAAGCGATCTCCGGCGGAAGGGCAGCCGGTGCGGACGCCGCGGCGGGGCTATCTGGGCGACCGCCGCCGCGTGCTGGTGGTCGACAACGAAGAGGCCGACCGCGATCTGCTCGGCCGTCTGCTGGAGCCGCTCGGCTTCGAGCTGCGTACGGCCGCGAGCGGTCACGATGCGCTCGACCTCATCGCCGCCGGGTTCCGGCCCGACGCCATGTTCGTCGACCTCGCCATGCCGGGCATCGACGGCTGGGAAACCATCCGCCGCGCGCGCGCATTCGCCGAAGGGCTGGCGCCGGGACACGTCGCCATCGTCTCGGCCAATGCGTTCGACAAGCGACTCGAGAACGATGCCGGCATCGCACCGGAAGACTTCTTCGTCAAGCCGGTGCGCCACAGCGAATTGCTCGACTGGCTGGAGCGCCGGTTGAAGCTGCAATGGACCGAGTCGCCGATCGCGGCGGCGACGACGGCAGACACGCCGCCGGTTGCGCTGGTCGCGCCGTCCGACGAACGCCTGGCCGCTTTGAAGGACGCTGTCGGTTTGGGTTACTTTCGGGGAATCATGAATCAGCTGGACGCCATCGATGCCGCCGAACCCGCCTGCGCCGCCTGGACTGCGAACCAGCGCGTTCTTGCGCGACAGTTCCGTTTCGAGGCGATGCTGTGAACGCGGGCGGCAACCTTTCCGGGCGCGCGCTCGCCAGCAACAGCGATCTGGTGCTGATCGTCGACGACGTGCCGGACAACCTCGCCGTGCTGCATGACGCGCTCGACGAATCCGGCTACACGGTGCTCGTCGCCACCAGCGGCGAGGCGGCGCTCGCGCGTGCCGCGCAGGCGCGCCCCGACATCGTGCTTCTCGACGCCATGATGCCGGGAATGGACGGTTTCGAGGTCGCACGCCGACTGAAGGCAGACCCTGTGACCGCACACATTCCCATCGTATTCATGACCGGCCTGACCGAGACCGAGCATCTTGTGGCCGCGCTGGAGGCGGGCGGTGTGGACTACGTGACCAAGCCGATCAAGCCGAAGGAAGTGCTGGCGCGCATGAACGTGCACCTGCAGGGCGCACGGCGGGCGCGGCAGGAGGCGCAGCAGGCCGGCCAGGCGCGCAATGCGCTGGATGCGTTCGGCTACGCCAGCATCACGATTCGCCTGCCGGAGGGAAAGATCATCTGGCAGACGGCGCTTGCACGCGAACTGCTGCTGCGTTACTGCGAGACGACTGTGCCCGAAGCACCGCCCGTTCTGCTCGAGTGGCTGACGCGCCATCTTCCCGACGCCCAGGAGCGGCAGGTGGAACCGCCTGTGCTGTCGATCGTGCGTGGCGCCCTCACGCTGACGCTGCGGCTGCATCAGCAGACCGGGCATGACGACGCTGGCGACGACTGGCTCATCATCATGCGGGAGGTGTCCGACGCCAGCGTGATCGAGGCCATGAGCCTCAGCCTGAAGCTCACCGCGCGCGAAGCCGAGGTCCTCTACTGGGTCGTCAAGGGAAAGACCAACCGCGACATCGGCGAGATCGTCGGAAGCAGCCCGGCGACGGTCAAGAAACACCTCGAGCGGGTGTACGTGAAACTGGGCGTTGAAACGCGCACGGCTGCAGCGGGTGTCGCCACCCGCCGTATCCGCGCGCTTCAGCCTCAGATCGAAATCTGACGAGCGTCAGGCTTCAACCGGCGAAGCCGCAACCAGATGCTCGGTCAGGAACCAGACCTGCAGCTCGTTGGTGCGCAGCACGTTGCTGACGAACACGTCATTGCTGCCATCATCGCCGGATTCGTCGACAGCCTTGGCTGCCTTGCGTGCCTCGATGATGATCATTTCGTGAGCTTCGGCCAGACGACGGATCTGCACTGCAGCCGGTTCGCGACCGCGCGGCGGGCGCGGGATCTTCGTGGTTTCGGCAATGTCGCCAGCCATGGCGAGCGCAATGCCGCCCAGCAGCTGAATACGTTCGGCCAGGATGTCCACCAGTTCGACCTGTGCGATGAAATGCTGGTCATACATCAGGTGCAGCTGGTTGAACGTCGGGCCGACGACTTGCCAGTGGTGCTTCTTGTACATGTCGCGAAGCGTGATCGTGTCCGCCAGGCACTGGTTGAGCAAGGCAACGCTCTCCTTGCAAACCTTCTCCGACAGGCCGTTGGGGAGCTTGACGATTTCGCCGTACTTCTGCGTCTCGTGGCTTTTCTGGTCGAGGTTGGGAACGACGGCCTGTTTTTCAGTTGCTGTCTTTTCGCCGGGGGTGGACGATGCTTTTTCGTTTGCAGCCATTGGGACTCCATGTGTTGTTGATCAGAATTGGTAAGTTCTAGTCCCGTCGGCTGCCCCATTGCGTAGGCGATCCCAACTTTGCGTGTGCGCGAAATTCCCGCCCGCAGGACGGCATGCAGCTGTTTGCGGCACATTTGCAACAACTGTTTCAGGAGACACGAATGAAGAAAATCGGATTGATCGGCGTCGGCATGATGGGCCACGGGATCGCGACGAACATCGTCAGGCACGGCTACCCGCTTGCAGTGCTGGAGCATCCGGGGAACCAGCCACTGGAGACGCTGAAAGCCGCCGGCGTCGCTACATTTGCCGACGCCAGCGCGCTTGCGGCGTCGGTCGACATCCTGCTGCTCTGCGTGACCGGATCGCCGCAGGTCGAGGCCGTTCTGCTCGGTCAAGCTGGCGAGGGTGCGGTTCTGCAAGGCATGCGCCCCGGCCTGATCGTCATCGACTGCTCGACTGCCATCCCGACCTCGACCGAACGCCTCGCCCGATGCGTGTCCGAAGCCGGCGGACGCTTCATGGATTCCGCGATGACCCGCACGCCCAAGGAGGCGGCCGAAGGGCGGCTCAACCTGCTGGTCGGATCGGACGATGCGCTGTTCGCGGAAGTCCGTCCGCTGCTCGCATGTTTTGCGGAGAACATCACCCATGCGGGCCCGGTAGGTGCCGGTCACCGCATGAAGCTGTTGCACAACTACGTGTCGCTCGGCTCGGTGGCGCTGATTGCCGAGGCCGCTGCCTGCGCCGAGCGTGCGGGTGTCGCTCCGGAAGTGTTCGTCGATGTATTGAGCAAGGGCGGCGGCGGCGGGACGGCGCTGGAGCGGCTGAAACCAGTGCTGCTGGCGAAGGACCCGAACGGACTGCGCTTTGCGATGTCGAACGCGCTCAAGGATCTCGGTTACTACACGACCATGGCCGCCGACAGCAATTCCGCCAGAGCCATCGCCGACGGCGTCCGCCAGACCTTCGAGCGCGCGACCAAAGAGGGCGACCCGCAGGCCTTCGTGCCTGAACTCGTCGCGATGCTGGCGAAGCGCGGCGACGGCACCTAGCGTCCTGCGACCGTCGAAGCTAGCCGGCCATGCCTTCGACCAGAAAACGCACACGCCGCACGCCTTGCCATTCGTCCGCATCGAGCCTGAAAGCCAGGGTCGCGCGCGGTGGCAACGGCTCGGTGTGGCTGAACCAGATGCCGTCGACCGGCTTGCCCTGATGCTTCAGCTTGAGCGCCAAGTGCTTCTCGCCGATCAGGCGCTGCGAAATCACTTCCACTTCTTCGCTGAAGGTCGGCGGCGCAAAGCCCTGCCCCCAGACCTCGCGATGCAGCGTGTCGACCAGATCGACGCGCAGGTATTCGGCGGCGAGCGGGCCGTCGGTGTCGAGCCGACGTGTCAGCGTGGCGGCATCGAGCCATTCGCGTGCGACTTCGGCCAGCGCGCGCTCGAAGATCTCGAACTTCTCGCGCGCCACGGTGCAGCCGGCCGCCATTGCATGGCCGCCGAATCGCAACAGCACGCCGGGATGACGCTTGGCCACCAGATCGAGGGCGTCGCGCAGATGGAAGCCGGGAATCGAACGGCCCGAACCCTTGAGTTCGTGCGACTTGCCCGGCGCACCGCTGGCCGCGAAGACGAAGGTCGGGCGGTGGAAACGGTCCTTGATGCGCGAAGCGACGATGCCGACGACGCCTTCGTGGAAGTCGGGGCCGAAGACGCTGATCGCAGCGGGCGTCTCGTCTTCCGTCGTGACGAAAAGAGACTCGGCCAGCAGCAGCGCACGTTCGCGCATGCCGACTTCGATGTCGCGGCGCTCGCGATTGATGCCGTCCAGCAGGCGCGCGAGTTCGTCGGCGCGGCCGGGGTCGTCGGTCAGCAGGCATTCGATGCCGAGCGTCATGTCGGCCAGCCGACCGGCCGCGTTGATGCGAGGACCGAGCGCAAAGCCGAAATCGAAGGTGGTGGCAGTCGGTGCGTTGCGGCCCGCAGCGCGGAACAGCGCGGCCACGCCGGCCGGCATCGATCCCGCGCGGATGCGGCGCAGGCCTTGCGCGACGAGGCGGCGGTTGTTGGCATCGAGCCGGACCACGTCGGCGACGGTGCCGAGCGCGACCAGCGGCAAGAGCGCGTCGAGCTTCGGCTGGCTGGCGATGTCGAACACGCCGCGCGCGCGCAACTCGGAGCGCAGCGAAAGCAGCACGTAGAAGATCACGCCGACGCCAGCGATGCTCTTGCTTTCGAAACTGCAGTCCGGCTGGTTCGGATTGACCATCACATCGGCTTCGGGCAACGTCGGGCCGGGCAGGTGATGGTCGGTCACCAGCACCTGCAGCCCGCGCGCCTTGGCCGCTGCCACGCCTTCGACGCTGGCGATGCCGTTGTCGACGGTGATGAGCATGTCGGCGCCGGCGTTGGCCACGCGCTCGGAAATCGGCGGCGTCAGGCCGTAGCCGTCGACGACACGGTCTGGCACGAGGTAGGTGACATGTTTCGCGCCGAGCAGCTTCAGGCCGCGCACGGCCACGGCGCATGCGGTCGCGCCGTCGCAGTCGTAATCGGCGACCACGCAAAGACGCTTGTCGTCGCGGATCGCATCGGCCAGCAGCACTGCTGCGGCGCGCGTGCCGAAAAGCGTGTCTGGCGGCAGCAGGCGGGCGAGGCCGTCGTCTAGTTCTTCCTTGCCGAGCACGCCGCGCGCCGCGAAAAGGCGCGCAAGCAGTGGATGCACGCCGGCCTGCTCCAGCGCCCAGACGGAACGCGGCGGAATGTCGCGGGCGACGATCTTCACAGCGCTTCGAGCACGGTGGTGGCCTGCGTCCGATTCAGCAGCCGCTTCAGGCGGCCGAGCAAGCCGCCCGAGCGCGGAACGAAGCTGCGCGCGGCGCGGTCGCCGCACAGCGTGAGCGTCACCGGCTCGCCCCGCGTGCAGGCTGCAAGCAGTTCGGCGACGGGGCCGGCGTCAAGCGCTTGCCAGGCGGCGGCCCATGCGGCGGCGTCGTCGGCCAATGCGGGCTTGCGGAGCGTGTCGATCACCGAGGGCTGGGTCTTGGCTTCCTTGAAGTCCTTGGAGACGGACCCGGTTCCGCTGAGCCAGAAAGAGTTGATCGGCTGCGCGCCGCGCGCGACGCGGTCGTCGTTCACGCGCTGCGTGTAGAGCAGCATCTGCATCTCGTTCTGCAGTTTGCGCACCGGCTTGAGCGCGTCGGACAAAGGCGCCCATTCGGCGATCGATTGGCCGGCGACGCGGTCGACCGATGCCGTCGGCAGCGTGCGGAACAGCTCGCCGCGCGCAAGCCAGCGGCCCGGCGTACCGGATCGGCGCACCGCGATGCCGTCTTCCTGGAAGAACGGCCGCGCCGCTTCCAGCAAGGCCAGCGATTCGGCTTCGGTGATGCCGACGGCGTCCGGGTCGTCCAGCACGACCTGATCGATCGCGACCTGCCAGTGGCACAGCGTGAGCAGCGCCCAGGGCTCGCCGGAGCCGGCGCGCGACAGGCCGTTCTGCTGCGCTTCGCGCGCGGCCCACGGAATCAGGCCGTCTTCTGCCGAGAGGCCGAGCGCGCGGGCGAGCGCGCGTTCGTGCGGCGGCGACAGCGTGGTTTCGGCCTGACTGTCGTCGTCGTCGATCGCGAGCCGGCCGAGCAAGGTCTTGAGATTGGGAAGTTTCAGGGTCGCGAGTGCGGCCTTGCAAGCGGGAGAGGAGCGACCGGCAAACGGAATCAGCAGGTGTCGGGAAGGAGAGGGTGCAGCCATGGGGCCTATTGTCGGTGCGAGACAGGGGCCGCAGACCGTGATGCCACAATTCCGCCCCTATGGCTCTTCCCTACGAACTGCAACTCGGCTGGCGCTACACGCGCGCAGGCCGGGCAACGCGGCGCAATGGCTTCATCTCCTTCATCTCCGGCGTGTCGATGCTCGGCATCGGGCTTGGCGTTGCCGCGCTGATCATCGTGCTGAGCGTCATGAACGGCTTCCAGAAGGAAGTTCGCGACCGCATGCTGGGCGTCGTCTCGCACATCGAGATCTTCTCGCGCGACGGCCAGGCGCTGCCCGATATCGACGCCATCATGGCCGCCGCACGCAAGAACACCGAAGTCGTCGGCGTCGCGCCTTTCATCGCCACGCAGGCGCTGATCGCCCGCGGCGAGGACATGAAAGGCACGCTGGTGCGCGGTATCGTTCCGTCGCTGGAGCCGCAGGTGACCGACATCGCCACCATCGCGCAGCAGGGCGCGCTGGCGCGGCTGGTGCCCGGGGCGTTCGGCATCGTGCTGGGCTCCGAGTTGGCCAAGTCGCTGTACGTGCGCGAAGGCGATCAGGTCACGCTGGTGGCGCCGGGCGGTCAGGTGACGCCGGCTGGCGTGGTTCCGCGGCTGAAGCAGTTCACGGTGGTCGGTACCTTCGATTCCGGACATTACGAATACGACTCCGCGCTGGCGATGGTGCACGCCGAAGACGCCGCACGCGTGTTTCGCTTCGAAGGCCCGACCGGCATCCGTCTGAAGCTAAAGGACCTGAACAAGGCCCGGGAAGTCGCCGACCAGCTGGCCGGCACGCTGCCGGGCTCGTTCCTGATCCGCGACTGGACGCGCCAGAACAAGACCTGGTTCGCGGCCGTTCAGGTCGAGAAACGCATGATGTTCATCATCCTCACGCTGATCGTCGCCGTCGCTGCGTTCAACCTGGTTTCGACGCTCGTGATGACCGTGACCGACAAGCGCGCCGACATCGCCATCCTGCGCACGCTCGGCGCCAGCCCGCGCAGCATCATGGGCATCTTCGTGGTGCAGGGCGCGATGGTCGGCGTAATTGGCACCATCGGCGGCCTGCTGCTCGGGCTCGGCATCGCCTACAACATCGACGTGATCGTGCCGGCGCTGGAGCGGCTGTTCCAGGCCAGCTTTCTGCCGAAGGACATCTACCTGATCAGCCGCATGCCGAGCGATCCGCAGCGCTCCGACATCATGCCGATCACGCTGATCTCGCTGGCGCTGGCTTTTGTTGCCACCCTTTATCCGAGCTGGCGTGCCAGCCGTGTGAACCCCGCCGAGGCCTTGCGCTATGAGTGATGAGAAGAAGGTCGTCCTCAAGGTTCGCGGGCTGACCAAGCGCTTCAACGAAGGTCGTATCGACCTCACAGTGCTGCACGGCGTCGATCTCGACGTGCATGCCGGCGAGACGCTGGCCATCGTCGGCTCGTCGGGTTCGGGCAAGAGCACGCTGCTGCACCTGATGGGCGGGCTCGATGCGCCGACTTCCGGCAGCGTGGAGCTGCACGGCAAGAACATCGCGCATGTCGACGCTGCCGAGCAGGGGCGCCTGCGCAACCGGCACCTGGGCTTCGTCTATCAATTCCACCACCTGCTGCCGGAGTTCAGTGCGCTCGACAACGTCGGCATGCCGCTGCGCATCCGGCGCGCGCCTGTGAAGGAAATGGAAGACGCTGCGACGCAGATGCTGACTTCGGTCGGTCTCGGCGCGCGTCTGCAGCATCGACCGGCTGAGCTCTCAGGCGGAGAGCGTCAACGGGTCGCCATTGCGCGGGCGCTGGTGACGAGGCCCGACTGCGTGCTGGCCGACGAGCCGACCGGCAACCTCGACCGTGCCACGGCCGACAGCGTTTTCGCGCTGATGCTCGACCTGGCCCAGCGTCACGGCACCGCTTTCGTCATGGTCACTCACGATGAAACGCTGGCCCGTCGTTGCGATCGCGTGCTGCGCCTGGTTGCGGGACGGCTGGCCGACTGATCTCCGCGTGATTCGAACGCTTCGACTCGCCGGCAAGGCCCAGTCCTGCAAGGCGTGCTTCCCGTTTACTACATCACCTTGCGGAGGCTGCGGGACCGGCGGTTGCTTCTGCATGCTTAGTCTGAGTTTCCGTTTTTGACCAAACAATCTTTTTTACAGGAATCAATCATGTTCGATCAAGCTGAAGGCGCAGTTCAAAAGGTGGCAGGCAAGGTGCAGGACGCGTTCGGCGCCGCAACCGGAGACACGTCGACCCAGGCAGAAGGCAAGGCCCGTCAGGTCGCAGGCTCGGCGCAGAAGGCCTACGGCGAGGTGGTCGATCAGGTCCGCGAGTCGGCACTTGCCAATCCGGTCGCAACCATCGCGGCAGCTGTCGGCGCAGGTTTCTTCCTGGGTGCTCTCTGGGCTACGCGCCGCTGAGCCAAGAAGAGAGGCGCGGTCGATTTCGTGGCTGATTCCGTAGGATCCTGGCCACTGGTCCATTTGCGCCAATCGACGAGTCAGCTGTCCGAGTGTGCGGCCGAGCCGATCAGGACACCGGGTTCGATCCAGCCGCACGGCAGGCTTCTGGTGCTTAAAGAGAGTACGTTGAAGCTGGTGGCCTTCAGTGGCAACCTGAGTCGCGAAAAGGCCGAGGCAGCAGCTTCGGCTTTGTCCATTCGACAGTTGGATTCCCTTGAGGTCGGCAAGCCGCCAATCAGCGTTGGAAAGTTGCCCGATGGCGACGTGTTTTTCGACGCGCAAGCGCACAAGACTTCGTCGCATGTCATCGTTGAACTCGAACGTTCAACGGATCTGGATTCCAGCGATCCCCCCATCTATTCGCTCACCCGCGTACTGTTGCCAAAGCTTCAGGAAGCGAGTTCGCTTGCGCAGCTGACCCGGCTTGCCGCGTGCGAGATGAAGCGGCTCACCGGCTTCGGCCGATGCCTTGTCTACCGCTTCAACGAAACCGGCGACGGTGAAGTTCTGGCCGAGGAACTGGATGCCGGATACGAAAGCTATGCCGAGCACCGCTTTCCGGCTGCCGATATTCCGCAACAGGCTCGCGACCTCTATCGCCTCAACCAGTTCCGTTTGATAGCCGATGCCGACTATGTGCCCGTGCCGCTGATGGCGGTCGACCCAAGCTTCGGCGCCGAGGCGATCGACCTGTCGCAAGCGCAACTGCGCAGCGTATCGCCGATACATCTTGAATACATGCGCAACATGGGCACACTGGCGTCCATGTCGGTCTCGATCGTGATCGGAGGGCGTCTTTGGGGACTTGTTTCCTGTCACGATCACGCGCCCAGGCACCTTTCGATGCCGACGAAGCTGGCATGCGAGCACCTGGGCCAACTGTTGGCGCTGCAGATCCGGTCCGATGAGGTGACATCTGCCGTATCCGAAGGTCTCGCATTGCGAAAGATCACGCTGGCGATCGTGTCGCACCTGTCTGAAAGCGACGGAACGCTCCAGCATCTGGTTCGCGAGGGATCGTTGATGTTGCGGCTGACGCGGTCGCACGGCGCCGCGGTCGTGCTCGACGACAAGGTCTGGTCCGTCGGCGATGTGCCGGACGAGGCTCACATCCAGTCGCTGGCACGCTGGATCAGCGGCATGGGCGTGGAGGTTTACGAAAGCAGCACGCTTTCGGCCCACTTCGATGGCGCCGACAAGTTTCGGAATGCTGCCGGCGTGCTCGCGGTTTCCATCTCGCAGGTGCACCGTCACCTGATCATCTGGTTCCGGCCCGAATTCGTGCAGACGGTGAACTGGGCCGGCGACCCCCGGAAGCTGGCGGTGTCGACAGATGGAAGAATTCATCCACGGGCGAGTTTCGCCAGTTGGGTCGAGGAGATTCGTGGTCGGTCGAAGCCATGGTCGCCGGTGGAGATCGGCGCAGTGGCTGAGCTTCGTCAGGCGCTGATCGGCATCGTGCTCCGGCGCGCCGAAGAGCTTGCCGCGATCGCTTCGGAACTCGGCCGCGTGAACAAGGAGCTCGAAGCTTTTTCGTACACGGTTTCTCACGATCTGCGCGCTCCCATGCGCCACATTGCCGGATATGTCGATCTGGTCATGGACGTGGAGGGAAAAACGCTTTCCGATCGTGCGCAGCGCTATCTGGGCCAGGTGAAGGAAGCATCGACGTTCGCTGGCCAGCTTGTCGATGCGTTGCTCGATTTTTCTCGCATGAGTCGTTCGGCGCTCAAGTACAAAGCAGTGGACAGCGGCGTCCTTGTCGACAGTCTGATGCGGGAACTCGACCGCTACGACCGAGGCGATCGGGAGGCCAAGATCGAATGGGATATCGCGCCCGACCTTCCCACGCTGCATGCAGACCCGCTGCTGCTTCAGGTCGCTGTTCGAAACCTGATGGCGAACGCGGCGAAATACTCGCGCAATCGCTCGCCAGCAAAGATTTCGGTCCGCAGCGCGCGCAGCGAAGACGGCGACGGCATCGAAGTCGAGGACAACGGTGTCGGATTCCAGATGAAGTACGTCGACAAGCTCTTCGGCGTGTTCCAGCGCCTGCATCAGGCGGAAGAATTCGAAGGTACCGGCATCGGCCTGGCTAACGTGAAGCGGATCGTCGAGCGACACGGCGGAAGGGTCTGGGCGCATGGCGAGGTCGGTCGGGGCGCCCGCTTCGGGTTCGTCATTCCCAGATCGAGTACTCAAATTTCAGCCCGACCCGGAGAAAAAAATGCTTAAGCCGATCCTGCTTGTCGAAGACGACAAGCGCGACCTGGAACTCACCCTGATCGCACTGGAGCGCAGCCAGCTGGCCAACGACGTGGTGGTCATGCGCGATGGCGCGCACGCCCTGGACTATCTGCGGAGGGACGGCGAATACGCCGGACGCGCCGAAGGCAATCCGGCCGTCGTGCTTCTCGACCTGAAGCTGCCGAAGGTCACGGGTCTGGAAGTGCTCGAAGCAGTCCGTGCCGATCCGGCACTGCGCAGCATCCCGATCGTCATGCTGACTTCTTCGCAGGAAGAAGCAGACGTCGTCAAGAGCTATCAGCTCGGCGTCAATGCGTATGTGGTGAAGCCGGTGAACTTCGATCACTTCGTCTCGGCCATCGCCGATCTCGGCATCTTCTGGGCCGTTCTCAACGAGCCGCCCCCCGGGTCGCTCAGGGCGGCGCGTCGCAATGACTGAAGCGGCAATGGCTGAAGCGAACAACGGCGCGCGCACGCTGAGGGTTCTGCTGCTGGAAGATTCCAGGTTCGATGCGGAGTTGCTGACGGAAGCGTTGCGCGACATCTACCCTGCGGTCAGCATCCGGCTGGAAAGCGATGAGGCAGGCTTCGTCGACGCGTTGATGCGAGACACGCCGGACGTGATCCTGTCCGACTACGAACTGCCGGGATTCTCCGGCGAGCAGGCACTGGACCATGCGCTAGCGGTCGCGCCGCATGTTCCCTTCATCTTCGTTTCGGGTGTGATCGGCGAAGACAACGCCGTCGAGCTTCTCAAGCGCGGTGCTACCGACTATGTGGGCAAGGGGCGAATGACGCGGCTTCCCGTGGTGCTGCAACGCGCATTGCGCGAGTCGGCCGAACGGAACTCGCGCGAGAACACGGAGGGAACGCTGGTCGAAGTCCGTCAGGCCTTCTCGCGTGTCGACAGCCAACGGCTGATGCTGATCGGCCTGAGCGATCGGATCCGCGATCTGGACGATCCGGATGAAATCGCCTATGTCGCAGCCGAGATGCTGGGGCGCGAACTCAAGGTCGATCGCGCCGGCTACGGGATCGTCAACAAACTGGCGGAAACGATCGCGATCGGCCGCGACTGGTGTGCCCCGGGTGTGCCGACACTGGCCGGCACGCTGCAATTCCGCGATTACGGCTCATACGTCGAAGACCTGTCGCGCGGTATCACGGTGGCTTTTGCAGATGCGAACCACGATCCACGCACCTGCGACAACGCAGCCGCACTGGAGGCCATCAACGCGCTCGCGGTCGTCAACATGCCGCTTACCGAACATGGCGATCTTGTGGGGCTGCTCTATCTGAACCATGGGCAGTCGCGCATCTGGACCTCGGAGGAAATCGACTTCACCTGGGAAGTCGGCGACCGAATCCGCATCGCCATCGCACGTCGACAGGCCCAGGCCGATCTACAAAAGCTGGCCGCATCTCTCGAGCTGCAGGTCAGGGACCGGACATACGAGCGCGACAGGACGTGGGCTTTGAGCCAGGACCTTCTGGGCATCGTGAATCTCCAGGGGCAATTCGAGAGCGTCAACCCGGCGTGGACTACGGTGCTCGGCTGGAGCGCTTCCGAAATCTGCACCAATCAATACCTTCTGTTCGTGCATCCGGACGATCTTCAGAGGACCGAAGCAGTCGTATCGAAGTTCATGGATGGCACGGCGCTCCTGCCTTTCGAGAATCGCTACAGGACCAAGTCGGGCGATTACAGGTGGCTCTCGTGGACCGCCGTTCCGGACGGCGACCGGCTCTACACCGCAGCACGCGATGTCACACATGAAAAAGACAGGTTGAGCGAGCTGGAAGCTGCCAAGGAGCAGCTCCGGCAGAGCCAGAAGCTGGAAGCGGTGGGGCAGCTCACCGGCGGCCTTGCGCACGACTTCAACAACCTGCTGGGCGCCATCACCGGCAGTCTCGAGCTGATGCGCCGTCGAGGTCTCGAAGGCCGATTCACCGAACTCGACCGCTACATCGAGGTCGCGCAGGGTGCGGCGAAGCGAGCGGCGGCGCTGACGCACCGGTTGCTGGCGTTCTCTCGTCAGCAGACGCTGGAGCCGAAGACGGTGAATGTGAACCGGCTGGTCGGCAACATGCAGGAGCTGATCGGCCGGACGCTGGGGCCGGCGATCACCCTGGAATTCGTGGGTGCAGGGGGCCTCTGGACAGTGGAGGTCGATCCGAATCAGCTCGAAAACGCATTGCTCAATCTCTGCATCAACGCGCGCGATGCGATGCCGCAGGGTGGCAAGCTCACGATCGAAACGGCCAACCGGTGGCTCGACGACCGCACGGCGCGGCAGCGAGAACTGCAGCCTGGTCAATATGTCTCGCTTTGCGTCAGCGACAACGGCGTCGGCATGCCGCCGGAGGTCATCGCGCGTGCGTTCGATCCGTTCTTCACGACTAAGCCGATCGGCATGGGGACGGGGCTCGGGCTGTCGATGATCTATGGCTTCACGAAGCAGTCCGGCGGTCAGGTCCGCATCTACTCGGAAGTCGGCGAAGGCACGATGGTGTGCATGTACCTGCCACGTCACGGCGGCGAGGAAGACCTGCCCGACGACCATCCCGGAGTTGCCGAAGTACCCAAAGCTGAACGCGGACAGACCGTGCTGGTAGTCGACGACGAGGCCGCCTTGCGGATGCTCATCGTCGAG
Source organism: Variovorax glucosi (assembly GCF_051216695.1). Classification (NCBI taxonomy): domain Bacteria; kingdom Pseudomonadati; phylum Pseudomonadota; class Betaproteobacteria; order Burkholderiales; family Comamonadaceae; genus Variovorax; species Variovorax glucosi. The sequence goes on along the minus strand of NZ_JBPJZE010000001.1, from coordinate 1,688,577 downwards.
GTCATGCAGGAGCTGGGCTATCACACGCTGGAAGCCGGCGACGGTGCCGAAGCGCTGCGCTATCTGCAGTCCGACGAACGCATCGACCTGCTGCTGACCGACGTGGGTTTGCCGGGCGGAATGAACGGACGCCAGGTGGCCGACGCCGCAAGGGTCGCTCGCGCCGGGCTGAAAGTGCTTTTCATCACCGGCTATGCGGAGAACGCGGTGCTGAGCCATGGTCACCTCGATGTCGGCATGCATGTGCTGACCAAGCCTTTCGATCTGGGCGTACTCGCACGGCGCGTACGGGAATTGATCGAATCCGAAACGCTCGGCTAGACTTTGGCAATGCGTCGCGGACTGGTCCTTTTTCTTCTTGTCGTCTCTGCCTTCTGGCAGGTGATCGCCGTTGCGGGGCAGGCCACGGCGTTCGGCAATGCAGAAGAAAACGCTCATGCCCTGATGCACTGGCAAGAGGAGAGCCATCACCATCTCGACGACGGCGCGGTGGTCCAGGACGACTCCGACGAGTCTCTCGAGCACGTGGTCGCCGATGGCTGCGCGGGTGCCGCCGCCGTGTGGGCAACGAACTCTCTCGATCTCGCGCCCGCAGAGGCAACGCGACACTCGATGCGCGACGAGGCGACCTTGCCGTCGCCGCCGCCCGACGGCCCTCGACGGCCACCCCGACTGACAGCCTGAAAACGTCTCGGCTCACCCTGCGCTTGCGCGGGTGGGTCGCTTTTCGGTTGTCGAGTCAGGAGTCTTGTGAAACACGTTTCATGGTTCGTGGCCTGCGCGCTTGCAGGCGGCACGGTCATGGGAATCGCCGCCAATGCCATCGCGCAGCCGGCCATTTCCGATCCGCCCGGTGTATCGCTTCGTGAGGCTGTCGATACGGCCTGGCAACGCGCCGTCCAGTCGCGGGAAGTGGCGTCCCAGGCCTCGCGAGCGCAAGCCGACCGCATATCCGCTTCGAGCCTGTCGTCCGCCGCGCCCGCGTTCGAGGCCAGCCACCTGGACGACCGGGCGAATTCGAGCGCCGGGCGCAGGGAGTCCGAAGTCGGCATCGTCTGGCCCTTGTGGCTTCCCGGCCAGCGCGATGCGCGCATTGCCGCGGCGGATGCCGACCTGCGACTCGCCGACCTCGGCGCCGACGCCGCGCGCCTTCGCATCGCCGGCGCAGTGCGCGAGTCGGCATGGAAGCTGGCCTCGGCAAAGGCTGAAATCGACGCCTTCCAGATGCAGCAGCGCTATCTGCGTGGCATCGCCGACGATGTGCAGCGCCGTGTCGCGGCAGGCGACCTGGCGCGCGCCGACGCGCTCGCAGCCCGGGCCGAACTGCTGGAAGCCGAATCCGCAGAGCGCGAAGCCGTGCGGCAGCTTCAGGCGCTGCAGATCCAGTGGCGGGCGCTGACCGGGCTGGCGGCGATGCCGGTCGTCGCGCTGCCTGCGGATGTGGCCGACCTCGCGGTTCCGATGGCCGGCGATCATCCCGAACTGCGTGTCGCGGTACAGGCGGTGGAGCGCGCGCGCAAGCGGGTCGATGTGGTGAACCGCTCCCGTCGCGATCCGCCCGAGCTGTCCGTGAAGTACCGCCAGGAGGCGCCCGGCCTGGGTGCCGGAACGCAGCGCGGCATCGGCGTCGGCATCCGGATTCCTTTCGGCACCGACGGACGCAATGCGCCGTTGCAGGCAGCCGCAGCCGGCGACCTGGACATCGCGGACATCGGAGAGCAGCGAATGCGCGACCGGCTCGATGCCGACCTGCTGACCGCGCGCGGCGCCGTGGAAAACGGCGCCCGGCAACTCGAAGCGATCCGCACCCGCGCAGCCGTTCTGCGCGAACGTGCCCAGCTCATCGACCTGTCGTTCAAGGCCGGCGAAACGCCGCTGCCCGAACTGCTGCGCGCCGCCAATGCCGCAGCGCAGGCCGACGCCGCCTTCGCCCGACAGCAGGCCGCGCTTGGCCTCGCCCACGCCCAACTCCAACAAGCTTCAGGACGCCTTCCATGAACCGCTTCTCGATCCATTTTTTCCAGCGCCTATGCGCACTTCCCATGCTGATGCTGCTCTGCATCGTCGCGCTGGCCGCACCGGGTGCGCACGGCCCCAATGGCGAGCATCTCGACGCGCCGGCACAACAGACCGCTGCAGCCGGCGGCAACACACCGCGCTTCGAGACCAAGTCCGAGACTTTCGAGCTGGTCGGTACCCTGCGCGGAGACGAACTCTCGATGCTCGTCAACCGCTTCGAAACCAGCGAGCCGGTGCTCGATGCGAAGGTCGAGGTCGAGTCCGGCGACATGAAGGCCGTCGCCAGGTTCCATGCGGACTTCGGCGATTATTCGGTGGACGACGCCGCTTTCCTGAAAGCGATGAAGGCGCCCGGCGAACACGCGCTGGTGATCACGGTGGTGGCAGGTGCCGAAAGCGATCTGCTCGACGGCACGCTGCGGGTCGGTGGCGGGCAAGCGGCAGGTCAGGTCGATGCACACGGTCATGCGCATGAAGACGGTCGCTACTTCGGACTGTCGATCGGTGCCTGGATGGCCATCGTGCTGGTCGTTCTCGGCGGCCTGGGCTGGGCGGTCTTCCGCAATGCAAAGCCGGCGAACGCCGTCGTTATCGGAGCCGCACGATGAAATCGAACAGCTACTTACTCGCAGCGCTCTGCTTCGTCGCATCGCTCGATACCACTGCCGCGCCCGGTGCGCACGGACCCAACGGCGAGCATCTGGAGGCTCCCGCGAGCGCAGGTGCATCCGGTGTATCCGGCGTATCCGGGCTGGCCCGCTTGCCCGATGGCAGCGTACAGATGCCGATGCTGGCGCAGCGCCGTATGGCCATCCGCACCCTCATCGCGACCGAAACCGAGGCTGCCGACACCGTCGAACTGTCGGGTCGCATCGTAATGGATCCGAACGCGGGCGGTCGGGTGCAGGCGGTGCATGGCGGGCGCATCGAGCCGGGTCCGCGCGGCCTGCCGGTCGCCGGCCAGACGGTGCGTCGCGGCGACGTGCTGGCCTACGTCAGGCACCATGCCGAACCGTATGCGGTGGCAGCGCAGCAGGCGTTGCTGGCCGAACTGCGCGGGAACCGCGAGATCGCGGCGCAACGCGTCTCGCGCCTGCAATCGCTCGAAGGCACGGTGCCGCGCAAGGACATCGAAGCCGCGCGCTCGGAGCTGCAGAGCCTGACGTCGCGCGAGCGCAGCATCGGCGCCAGCCTGGGGTCGCGCGAAGCATTGTTGGCGCCGGTGTCGGGCGTGATCGCGAAGGCCGACATCGTCTCGGGCCAGGTCGTCGAAGCACGCGACGTGCTGTACGAGGTGGTCGATCCGGCGCGGGTACTGGTCGAGGCGACGGCGGCCGATGCCGCGCTGCCGGCCCAGATCGGCGCCGCGCAACTCCAGGGCATCGACGGCGTCACGCTGCAGCTCCTGGGCGCCGCCCGCAGCCTGCGCGACGGCATGCTGCCGATGACCTTCAAGGCGCAGTCGGACAAGCCCGGCATGGCGCTTCCGCTCGCCATCGGCCAGCCGGTGACGGTGCTGGCTTCGCTCAGCCAGCGCACGAAGGGCTATGTACTGCCGGCGCAGTCGGTGGTGCGTAACGGTGCCAACGAACCGATCGTCTGGATCAAGGCCGGCGCCGAGCGTTACATACCGCAGCCCGTCAGGTTCCGCGCGCTCGATGCGGCGACGGTGGTGGTGACGCAAGGCCTGGGCGCGGACAACCGCGTGGTGGTTCAGGGCGCTTCGCTGATCGCGCAGATCCGCTGACCGGACACGCACCATGTTCAACTGGATCGTCAAGAAAAGCCTGCACAACAGGCTTTTCGTGCTGGCCTTCGCCGCACTGCTGCTGGTGTACGGCGCGTTCACCGCGCTGCGTGCGCCGGTCGATGTGTTCCCCGACCTCAACAAGCCGCTCATCACCGTGCTCACCGAAGCCGGCGGCATGGCACCCGAAGAGGTCGAGCAGCTCGTCACCTTCCCTTTGGAAACGGCGCTCAACGGCATGCCCGGCGTGACGCGCGTGCGCTCGACCTCCGGCGTCGGCCTTTCCATCGTCTATGCCGAGTTCGACTGGGGCACCGACATCTACCGCAACCGGCAGCTCGTGGCCGAGCGGCTGACCGTGATCGGTCCGCAACTCCCTGGCGGCATCGTGCCGGTGATGGGGCCGGTGTCTTCGATCATGGGCGAGGTGATGCTGATCGCGCTGCCGCTCGCGGGCGCCGACCCGATGCAGGCGCGCGAGTACGCGGACTTCGTGCTGCGTCCGCGGCTGCTGTCGATCGGCGGCGTGTCGCAGGTGATTCCGATCGGCGGCGACGTGCGGCAGCTGCGCGTGGAGCCCGACACCGCGCGCATGGCGCAGTTCGGCGTTTCGCTCACGCAGGTCGAACAGGCGCTGCGCGGCTTCGCGAGCAATGCGGGCGGCGGTTTCATCGATCTCAACAGCCGCGAGTTCCTGATCCGGCATCTGGGCCGCACCAACCGCATCGAAGACCTGCAGGGCATCGCTGTCGCCTGGAAGGACGGGCGCGCGGTGCTGCTGGAGCAGGTCGCGAACGTGCGTTTCGCGGCGGCCATGAAGCGCGGCGATGCGGGCTACAACGGTGCGCCGGCAGTCATCCTGAGTGTGCAGAAGCAGCCGTCTGCCGACACCGTGAAGCTGACCCGCACCATCGAGGCCGCGCTGTCGGAACTCAGGTCCGGCCTGCCGGCAGGGTTGGCCGAACCCAGGGTGCTGTTCCGCCAGGCCGACTTCATCGAGGCTTCGATCGGCAACGTGAGCGAGGCGCTGCGCGACGGTGCGATCATGGTCGCTATCGTGCTGTTCGCTTTCCTGCTGTCGGCGCGCACCACGCTGATCTCGCTGATCGCGATTCCGCTGTCGCTCGCCGTGACGGCGCTGATGTTCAAGTTGCTGGGCCAGTCGATCAACGTGATGACGCTCGGCGGGCTGGCCATCGCCATCGGCGAGCTGGTCGACGATGCGGTGGTCGACGTGGAGAACATCCTGCGCCGGCTCAGGCAGAACCGCGCGGCCGCACAGCCGCTACCCGCGCTCGCAGTGGTGCGACAGGCCAGCGTGGAAGTGCGATCGGGCATCGTCTACGCGACGGCCATCGTGGTGCTGGTCTTCATCCCGCTGTTCGCCTTGCCGGGCATCGAGGGGCGGCTGTTCTCGCCGCTGGGCATCGCGTACATCGTGTCGATCCTTGCGTCGATGTTCGTGTCGATGACGGTCACGCCGGTGCTGTGCAGCTACCTGCTGCCGAACATGAAGCGGCTCGAACATGGCGACAGCCTGCTGGTGCGTCGTCTCAAGCAGTGGGACGAGAAAGTGCTGGGCTGGTCGTTCGCACGCGCGAAGCTGCTGATCGCCGTCGCGGCGCTGGCGGTCGCGGCTGCAGCGGCCAGCGTGCCGTTCTTTCCGCGCGCCTTCCTGCCGGCGTTCAACGAAGGCTCGCTGGTGCTGGGCATGGTCTTCAATCCCGGCACGGCGCTGGCCGAGGCCAACCGCATGGGTTCGCTGGCCGAGACGCTGATCGCCGAGGTGCCGGAGGTGACGCAGGTCGGTCGGCGCACCGGGCGTGCGGAGCTCGACGAGCATGCCGAAGGCGTGCATTCCGCCGAGATCGACGTCGACCTGAAGCGCTCCGGCCGCGACCGCGAAACCATCACCGCCGACATCCGTGCGCGGCTTTCGGTGCTGCCGGCGCAGGTCGCCATCGGCCAGCCGATCTCGCATCGGCTGGACCATCTGCTCTCCGGCGTGCGCGCGCAGATCGCGCTGAAGATCTTCGGAGAGGACACCGACACGCTGCGCGGTCTGGGCGAGCAGATGCGCCAGGGGCTTTCGGGTATTCCGGGCCTGGTCGACCTGACGGTGGAGAAGCAGGTGCTGATCCCGCAGATCACGGTGCGCATCGACCAGCGCAAGCTCACGCAGACCGGCCTGTCGCCGGGCGAGGCGGTGCGCGTTCTTCAGGCGCTGACGGACGGCGCGCACGGCGCGGACATCGTCGACGGCCTGCGCCGCTACGAGCTGGTGCTGCGCCTGCCCGACAACCGCCGCAGCCCGCACGATCTGGCGGCGACGCTGGTCGATACGCCGGCCGGACGGCTGCCGGTCTCCAGCTTCGCGACCGTGCAGGAGACCGACGGCCCGAACCAGATCGGGCGCGAGAACGGCCGGCGGCGCATCGTGGTCTATGCCAACACCGACGGATCGGACATGGGCCGCGTTGTCGGCGACATCCGTGCTGCGATCGCAAGGACGGCCTTGCCGACCGGCACCTTCATCAGCCTCGAAGGCCAGTTCCAGGCGCAGGAGCAGGCGATGAACCTGATCGTCGGACTGTCGCTGGTGTCGCTGGGCCTGATCTTCCTGGTGCTGTACGCGCGCTACAAGTCGACCGTGCTGGCCGCAATCGTCATGGCGAACATTCCGCTCGCGCTGATCGGCAGCGTGGTGGCGATGTGGATCGCGGACGTGAGCCTGTCGGTGGCATCGATGGTCGGGTTCATCACGCTGGCCGGCATCTCGACACGCAACGGCATCCTCAAGGTGAGCCACTACATCAACCTGTGCAGGTTCGAGGGCGAGACCTTCAGCCGGTCGATGATCGTGCGCGGTTCGCTGGAGCGGCTCACGCCTGTCCTCATGACCGCGCTGGTCGCGGCGTTCGCGCTCACGCCGCTGCTGCTGGCGGCCGATGCGCCGGGCAAGGAAATCCTGCATCCGGTGGCGGTCGTGATCTTCGGCGGGCTCGTCAGCTCGACGCTGCTGGACACGCTGCTGACGCCGGTCGTCTACTGGCTCTTCGGCCGCAAGGCGACGCAGCGGCTGCTGGATGCGAACGCCGAAGGCGAAACTTTCTAATCAACCCAAGGAAATCGACATCATGAAAATCGCATCCATCAAGACATCGTTCAAGTCCCTTTCCGTAGCCGCGCTGCTCTGCGCCTCGGTCCTGGTGCCGACCGCGACCTTCGCGCACGGCGCGGCACCGGCCAGGCACGGCGGCATCGTGCAGAGCGCGAACGACATGACCTATGAGCTGGTCGCGGCTGCGGACGGCGCCGTCGTCTATGTGGTCGACCATGAGAAAGACCACGACGCCGCGAAGATGACCGGAAAGCTCACCGTTCTCAACGGCGCCGACAAGGCCGAAGCCGAACTCAAACCCGCCGGCGGCAACAAGCTCGAAGCCAAGGGCGTGAAGCTCGGCAAGGGCGCGAAAGCGGTGGCGGTGCTGACCGAAGGCGGCAAGACCACCACGGTCCGCTTCACCGTCAAGTAGGCGCATCGTGGCGAACGGGCACTTTTCGCGTCCCGCCGTACGGGGCGGCTTGCTGGCGCTGCTGGCAGCCGGACTGTTCGGCGTCAGCACGCCGCTGGTCCAGCATTTCGGGAAGGGGCTGGGTGCGTTCTCGACAGCGGCACTTCTCTATGCCGGTGCTGCGCTGGTCGGGCTGCTTTCCCGGCAACGCGTCGAGCGCGAGGCGCGGCTGCTGCGCGGCGACTTTCCGCGTCTGTTGTCGATGGCGGCTTTCGGCGCGGTGCTCGGTCCAGTGGCATTGGCATGGGGACTGCAGCACACCAGCGGCACCAGCGCATCGCTGATGCTCACGCTGGAGGCGCTCTTCACGGCCGTTCTGGCACGGTTGCTCTATCAGGAGACGATGGACCGGCGCGTCTGGGTGGCGATGCTGCTCCTGCTGGCCGGCGGCGTGGCGCTGGTGCTGGACCAGGGCCGCAGCGGCGGCACCCAGCTCTGGGGCATGCTCGCCGTGCTGGTCGCGACGGCCGCGTGGGGCACCGACAACACGCTGTCGCGCGCGCTCGCCGAACGAGATCCCGGGCAGGTCGTGCTGGGCAAGGCTGCCATCGGCGCGGCAGCGACTGCGGTGCTGGCGCTGCTGTTCGGCGAGCCGTTGCCTTCTTTGACGGTTGCTGTCGTGCTGTTCGCGGTCGGCGCGAGCGGCTACGGATTGAGCCTGCGTTTCTATCTGCTCGCGCAGCGTGCTTTCGGCGCGGCGCGAACGGGCTCCGTGTTCGCCTTCGCGCCGTTCATCGGCGCCGCCTTCGCGATCGCGCTGGGCGACCGGAGCGGCACCTGGATCATGGCCGTCGGCGGTCTGCTGATGATGCTCGGCGTGGCGCTGCACCTGATGGAATCGCATGGTCATGCGCACGATCACGAAGCGCTGGCGCACGAGCATGCGCACAGCCACGACGACGGCCATCACGACCATACGCATGAAGCCGCAGCGGATGGCGCCTTTGCGGGATCGCACAGCCATCCGCATGTGCATGAGCCGGGGCGGCATGCGCATCCTCACGTGCCGGATGCACATCACCGGCACGCGCACTGACCGGAGCGTCGTTCGGATTACACGAATGTAATGTTCGCGCAGCCCGATCGACACGCTTTGACTTTAGGATCGCGTCTAGCCTTCTCCTCATTCTCGATGACCGTCGCCCGATTTCTTCGCCCTTGATCCGCTTTCTTCTCATCGTCCTCATGTTCGCCTTGCCGGCCCAGTTCGTCTGGGCTGCGGCAGCGGGCTACTGCGCGCACGAGAGCGATCCGGTGTCTTTCCATGTCGGCCATCACGTGCACGAGCACCGGGCCTCGCCAGATGACGCAGACCGGACGGAAGCTGCCAAAAGTCCGGTGACGCAGGCACATACCGATTGCAGCTACTGCCATGCGGTCGTTGCGCAATTCGCGTCGCCGCAGCCTTCGACCACCGGGCCTCCGCCCCCGCACATCTTCGAATCGTCGGACACGAACTTCCTCGGCACGGGCGCCGAGGACAGCATCGAACGCCCGAAATGGACACGCGCCAGCTGACCCGGCGCGTCCGTCTTTCACTACAGATCATTTGCAGCTGATGTCCTGACGACCGCGCCGGATTTCTTGTCTCGTTCCATGACTGGAGAATTCGATGTGCAGGTTATTCGTGCCGCTCGCGCTCGCGCTGACGTCACTCGCGGGCGCCGATGCGCTCGCTCAGACAGATGAAGGCAGCCGTCGCGCTGCCGCTCCTTCCGTTGCAGCAACGGCAATAGCAACGTCCCCGGCTGCGGCCCAGGCCGCGCCGCCGCTGACGCTCGCCGCGGCGATCCGCACCGCGCTGGAAAGCAACCCGACGCTGTCTGCTGCCCGGCGCGAGATCGAGGCTACCGAGGGCGCCCGGATGCAGGCTGGCGTGTTCCAGAACCCGACGCTCAGTGCCCAGATCGAGGATACGAAGCGAGACACGCGCACATCCACCGTGCTGCTGAGCCAGCCGGTCGAACTCGGCGGCAAGCGCGGCGCGCGCATCGATGCGGCCGAACGCGGCATCGACGTCGCGCGTGTCCAGCTCGAGGCACGGTCCGCTGAATTGCGCGCCGATGTCACGGCGGCCTTCTTCGCGGCGCTGATCGCGCAGGAGCGGGTGCATCTCGCGCAGCGCTCGCTGGAGCTTGCCGGCAGGGGCAGCCTTGCGGCATCGAACCGTGTGCGTGCGGGCAAGGTGTCGCCGATCGAGGAGACCAAGGCGAAGGTGGCGGAGGCGGGCGTCCGGCTGGAGCTCATCCAGGCGCAGGGCGAACTTCGGACCGGCCTGATGCAGCTGCAGTCGCTGATGGCACGGCCGATGATGGGTCAGGCGCTGGACGGCAATGCCGTGGCCATGCCGCCAGCCGTCCCCGCCGAGACGATGGAAGCGCGACTGCGCGATGCGCCGTCGATGCGGCAGGCCCGGCTGGAGGTACGGCGCTTCGCTGCGCTGGCCGAACTCGAACGCGCCAAGCGCCTGCCGGACATCACGCTGACGGCCGGCGGCATGCGCGACCAGCAACTGGGACGTAACCAGGCGGTGATCGGCGTATCGATTCCGCTGCCGATCTTCGATACCAATCGCGGCAACGTCGTCGAGGCGCTGCGCCGCCAGGACAAGGCCGAGGACGATGCGCTCGCACTCGAACTGCGCCTGCGTGCCGACGCCGGTGCCACGCGCCAGCGTCACGACACCGCGCTGGCCGAGGTCGACGTGCTGCAGAAGGAAATCCTTCCCGGCGCGCAGGCCGCATTCGACGCCGCCACCACGGGTTTCGAATTCGGCAAGTTCGCCTATCTCGACGTGCTGGACGCACAGCGCACCTTGCTGCTGGCGCGCTCGCAATACCTGCGCGCGCTGGCCGAGGTTCATCGCGCCGCCACCGATCTCGACCGCCTGCTCGGCAGCCCGTCGCCAGCATCGCCACCAACATCGCCACCAACTTCGACACCGTGAGAAGGACCATCGCCATGGCCAACCGTTCCAGACAAACCATCGTCATCGCCTGTCTGCTCGTCTTCGGCGTCGTTGCCGGCGCGCTGATACTTCGCGGCGGACCGACACAGAAATCCGCCGACGCTCACATCGAGCACGGCGAGGAAACGCGCGCCGAGGAGGGCCACAAGGAGGAAGCGCACAAGGAAGAGACGCACAAGGGAGAGCCCGCCCAGGAGGGCAAGGTCGCACTGACCGATGCGCAGATCGCGGCGTCCGGCATCGCGCTGGACACCAGCGGACCGGCGACCGTCCGCACGACGCTGCAGTTCCCCGGCGAGATCCGCTTCGACGAAGACCGCACCGCGCACATCGTGCCGCGCGCAGCGGGCGTGGTCGAGAGCGTGAGCGCCAATCTGGGTCAGCAGGTCAGGCGCGGCCAGGTGCTGGCCGTGATCTCCAGCGCGACGGTGTCCGAGACGCGCGCCGAACTGCAGGGCGCGCAGCGGCGCCGCGAACTGGCGAAGACCACCTACGAGCGCGAGAAGACGCTGTGGGAGCAGAAGATTTCTCCCCAGCAGGACGTGCTGCAGGCCCAGCAGGCACTGCGCGAAGCCGAGATTTCGGTGGCGAACGCGACGCAGAAGCTGCTGACGCTCGGCGCGTCCACCGGCAGCGCTTCGCTTGGCCGGCTGGAGTTGCGCGCACCCTTCGACGGCATCGTGTTCGAGAAGCACATCGCGCTCGGCGAGTCGGTGAAGGAAGACGCGAGCGTCTTCACGGTGTCGGACCTGTCGAAGGTCTGGGCCGAGATGAACATCCCCGCGCGCGAGCTGTCGCAGGTGCGTGTCGGCGAGCGCGTGATCGTGCGCGCCGGCGCATCGGATGCGACGGCTGATGGCACCATCTCCTATGTCGGTGCGCTGCTCGGCGAGCAGACCCGCACCGCGCGAGCCCGCGTCGTGCTGCCCAACCCGCAGGGCGCCTGGCGGCCGGGGCTGTTCGTCACGGTCGAAGTGCTGTCGAAGGAGGCCGGCACGCCGGTACCGGTCACCGTCGCATCGTCCGCGCTGCAGACGTTCGAAGGCAAACCGGCCGTCTTCCTCAAGGTCGATGGCGGCTTCATTCCGCAGGCGGTCACGGTGGGTCGGAACGACGGCCAGCGCGCGGAGATCCTGAGCGGCCTGAAGCCCGGTGCCAGCCATGCGGCGGCCGGCAGTTTCGTCGTCAAGTCGGAGCAGGGCAAGAGCTCCGCGACGCACACCCACTGAGGCGGAAGCACGCATGTTCGAACGCATCATCCGCTTCGCCATCGAGCAACGGTGGCTGGTCATGCTGGCCGTCTTCGCGATGGCCGGACTCGGCGTCTACAGCTACCAGAAGCTGTCCATCGACGCCGTACCCGACATCACCAACGTCCAGGTGCAGATCAACACCGGCGCGCCCGGCTACTCGCCGCTCGAGACAGAGCAGCGCGTCACCTTTCCGATCGAGACCGTGATGTCGGGCCTGCCCGGCCTGCTGCAGACGCGCTCGCTGTCGCGCTACGGCCTGTCGCAGGTGACGGTGGTCTTCAAGGACGGCACCGACGTCTACTTCGCGCGGCAACTGGTCAACGAGCGCCTGCAATCGGCACGCGGCGGACTGCCGGCCGGAATCGAACCGATGGTGGGGCCGATCTCGACCGGGCTCGGCGAGATATATCTCTGGACGGTGGAAGCCAGGGATGGTGCGAAGAAGCCCGACGGCACGGCCTACACATCGACCGACCTGCGCGAGATACAGGACTGGATCATCAAGCCGCAGTTGCGCAACGTGGCTGGCGTGACCGAGATCAACTCGATCGGCGGCTACGAGAAGCAGTTCCATGTCGCGCCCGATCCCGAGAAGCTGTCCGCCTACGGCCTCTCGATGGCAGACGTGGTCAAGGCGCTCGAACTCAACAACAGCAACGTCGGCGCCGGCTATATCGAGCGGCGCGGCGAGCAGTACCTGATCCGCGCGCCGGGCCAGCTGCGCGGTCTCGGCGACCTGCGCAACGTCGTGCTGTCGAACAGCGGCGGCACGCCGGTACGCGTGCGCGACGTGGCAACGGTCGAGATCGGCAAGGAACTGCGAACCGGTGCCGCGACCGACAACGGCCGCGAGGTGGTGCTCGGCACGGTTTTCATGCTGATCGGCGAAAACAGCCGCATCGTCTCTCAGGCGGTCGCGAAGAAGATGGAAGAGATCAACCGCACGCTGCCGAAAGGCGTCGAGGCGATCACCGTATACGACCGCACGGTGCTGGTCGACAAGGCCATCGCCACGGTCAAGAAGAACCTGTTCGAAGGCGCTGTGCTGGTCATCGCGGTGCTGTTCCTGTTTCTCGGCAACCTGCGCGCGGCGCTGATCACCGCGCTGGTGATTCCGCTGTCGATGCTGTTCACCTTTACCGGCATGGTCAACCAGAAAGTGAGCGCCAACCTGATGAGTCTCGGCGCACTCGACTTCGGGATCATCGTGGACGGCGCGGTCGTGATCGTCGAGAACTGCGTGCGACGACTGGCTCATGCGCAGGCACATCACGGGCGGGCGCTGACGCGCAAGGAGCGCTTCCATGAAGTGTTCGCCGCTTCGCAAGAGGCGCGCCGGCCGCTGCTGTTCGGGCAGCTCATCATCATGATCGTGTACCTGCCGATCTTCGCGCTCACTGGCGTCGAGGGAAAGATGTTCCACCCGATGGCGCTCACGGTCGTGATCGCCTTGCTGGGCGCGATGATCCTGTCTATCACCTTCATCCCTGCGGCGGTGGCCCTGTTCATCGGCAACAAGGTGGCGGAGAAGGAGAACCGGCTGATGGTCTGGGCCAAGCGCGCCTATGCGCCTTTGCTCGAACGCGTGCTGGCGGCCAAGGCCGTGGTTCTCACCGTCGCGGGCATCGCTGTCGTGTTGTCGGGACTGCTCGCGACGAAGCTGGGCAGCGAGTTCATACCTAACCTGAACGAAGGCGACTTCGCGGTGCAGGCGTTGCGCATTCCGGGAACCAGCCTCACACAGTCGGTGGAGATGCAGCAGCAGATCGAGCGCACGCTGAAGGCGAAATTCCCGGAGATCCTGCGTGTCTTCGCGCGCACCGGCACGGCGGAGATCGCGTCCGACCCGATGCCGCCGAACATCTCCGACGCCTACGTGATGCTCAGGCCGGAGAGCGACTGGCCCGAGCCGAAGCGTTCGAGGCAAGTGCTGATGGAAGCCGTGCAGGCAGAGGTCGCGCAGATTCCCGGCAACAACTACGAGTTCTCGCAGCCGATCCAGCTGCGCTTCAACGAACTGGTGTCGGGCGTGCGTGCCGACGTCGCGGTGAAGGTGTTCGGCGACGACATGAACGTGCTCGAAGCGACCGCGCGCGACATCGAGCGCGTGCTGAAGTCCATCGACGGCGCGGCCGAGGTCAACGTCGAGCAGACCACCGGCCTGCCGATGCTGACGCTCAACATCGACCGAGAAAAGACCACGCGCTACGGCATCAACATCGCGGATGTGCAGAACACCATCGCCACGGCCGTCGGCGGTCGCGATGCGGGAACATTGTTCGAAGGCGACAGGCGTTTCGACATCGTCGTGCGCCTGCCCGAGAACCTGCGCGGCGACATGGAAGCCATCCGGCGATTGCCCATCGCGCTGCCGCCCGCGACGACAGCCAGCGGCGGTTCGAGAGTCAACTTCATACCGCTGTCGGAAGTCGCGACGCTGGAGATCGCGCCGGGTCCGAACCAGGTCAGCCGCGAAGACGGCAAACGGCGCATCGTGGTCAGCGCCAACGTGCGCGGGCGCGATCTCGGCTCCTTCGTGACCGAAGCCGCCGCCGCGCTCGACAGCCAGGTCAAGGTGCCGACCGGCTACTGGACGACATGGGGCGGCCAGTACCAGAACCTGCAGTCGGCAACGCAGCGCCTGCAGATCGTGGTGCCGGTCGCGCTGCTGCTGGTCTTCACGCTGCTGTTCGCGATGTTCAGCAACCTGAAGGACGGGCTGATCGTCTTCACCGGCATTCCGTTCGCGCTCACCGGCGGCATCCTGGCGCTGTGGCTACGGGACATTCCGCTGTCGATCACGGCGGCGGTCGGCTTCATCGCGCTGTCCGGCGTGGCGGTGCTGAACGGCCTGGTGATGATCGCGTTCATCCGCAACCTGCGCGACGGCGGCGCGTCGCTGGACGACGCCATCCGCGAAGGCGCGCTCACGCGATTGCGGCCGGTGCTGATGACCGCCCTGGTGGCATCGCTCGGCTTCGTGCCGATGGCGATCGCGACCGGCACGGGGGCGGAGGTGCAGCGTCCGCTGGCGACGGTCGTGATCGGCGGCATCCTGTCGTCGACGGCGCTCACGCTGCTGGTGCTGCCTGTGCTCTACCGGCTCGCGCATCGCCGCGAGGAAGAAGAGGAAGAGGACGAACAGGCACTGATCGGTGAGAAATCAAACGGCGCAGCACTTGAGCCGCAGCCACGGGCAGTGTGACTTCAACGATTACAGAACGGTAATTTGGCGGTATGGAATCTGATGGTTGGGCTTTTTAAAGTTGCTTTACGCCACCGAAAGATGGTGTTTAGTTCTCAGCCACCAACCTTGAAAGACATCAGATGAACGCCGTCGACATCCGCCTCTGCCTCGTTTCCCTCGCCCTGTCCGCTGCCGCTGTTCCGGCACTGGCGAGCAACTACACCGAAGCCGATTCGCGCCCGATCGCTCGCGTCGGCGAGCTGTCGCGCACGGCAGTCGATGCCGAAGCGCGCGCATGGACCCGCTCGGCGGCACCGAACGGCTATGTCGGCAGCAGCCGCCAGGCCGCGGTGCCGGTGGTCGCGAAGTCGCGCGCCGAAGTCGTTGCCGACACGTCGAGCTGGGTGCGTTCCGGCCGGGCCATGATCGAGCACAGGCAGGTCGGCACGGTCGTGCGCTGATGCGCTTTCGACACAGCCCGATCTATCATCCGACGTGCGCATTCTTGTCATCGAAGACGAGCCCAAGCTGGGCGACTACCTCCATAAAGGCCTGACCGAAAGCGGCTTCACGGTCGATGTCGCCCGCACGGGCATCGACGGCCGCAACATGGCGCTGGAAGGCAGCTACGACGCGCTGGTTCTCGACGTGATGCTGCCCGGTATCGACGGCTTCGCGGTGCTCGAAGCGGTCCGCAAATCGAAGTCGATGCCGGTGCTCATGCTGACGGCGCGGGACGAAGTCGCCGACCGCGTGCGAGGACTGCAGGGCGGAGCCGACGACTATCTCTCCAAGCCCTTCGCCTTTTCCGAACTGCTGGCCCGCCTGCAGGCGTTGCTGAGGCGCGGCAAGCTGCACGAAGTCACGCACTACACGCTCGCCGACCTGACGCTCGACCTCGGCACGCGCCGCGCCTCGCGCGCCGGGCAGAGGCTCGACCTGACGGCCAAGGAATTCGCCTTGCTCGCACTGCTGATGCGGCGCCAGGGCCAGGTGCTTTCCCGCACCCTGCTGGCCGAGCAGGTCTGGGACATGAACTTCAACAGCGAGACCAATGTCGTCGAGGTCGCCGTCCGGCGGCTGCGCGCCAAGATCGACGATCCGTTTCCGCGAAAGCTGCTGCACACGGTGCGCGGCATGGGCTACCTGCTGGAGAGTCGTGAAAGTGCCGGCGAAGGCGCCGGCGAGTGATGTCCGGTTCGATCCAGGCTTCGCTTTCGCGCTGGTTCGCGGCGCAGACTTTCATCGGGCTCAGCCTGGCCTGCGCGGCGATCTACGCCATTACCGCCTGGAGCTTCGACCTGAAGCAGGTCGATGAATTCGACCGCCACGTCGATGTCGTTGCCCATCTGCTGCAGGAACAAGACCGCGCCGCCGACTCTTCGGCACTGATCCACAAGCTGGACGATTTCTTCCTGTCGCACAGCGATGTCGGCCTGGTCCTCTCGCAGGATGGCAAGGCGATCTACAGCTCGACACCGAAGCTTTCCGATGCCCAGTGGCGTTGGGGTCCCGTGACCCGACTGACCGACATTCCGCGTGCGGGATCGGTGACGTCGATCCAGGTCGGCATCGACGTCCGGCAGGATGCGAAGCTGCTCGAACGCCTGGGCCGGACGCTGGTCGGCGCGGTCGTGCTCGGTTCGCTGCTGGTTTCCATGACCGGCTTTCTCCTGGTCCGCCGCGGCCTGAAGCCGCTGCAGAAACTTGCCGTGCAGACGGCCGAGACCGGACCGGCGTACCCGAAACGGCGTATCGAGGCATCGCCGTACGCATCGGAACTGTTGCCCTGGATCTCGCAGTTCAATGCCGTGCTCGAACGCGCCGAGCAGGCCTACCACCAGCTCGAAGCCTTCAACGCCGACGTGGCGCATGAGCTGCGGACGCCGCTGGCGAACATGATCGCGGAGGCCGAGGTCGAGCTGGCCAGGCCGCGCACTGCCGAGGCACTGCGCGAGGCGCTGATCTCGAATCTTGAAGAGACGCGTCGGCTGTCAGCCATCGTGACCGACATGCTGTTCCTGTCGAAGGCTGACCGCGGCGCGACCGCGCGTCTGTCCGCCGTCCCCGTGAGCCTCGCCGGACAGGTGCGGGATGTCGTCGAATTTCATGAGGCCGAGCTCGAACAGGCGGGATTGCAGGTGCGCATCCTCGGCGAAGCGCGGGTCGGGATCGACGCTGCGCTGGTGCGTCGCGCGATCTCGAATCTGCTGGGCAATGCGATCCGTTACGCACTGCCCGGCAGTGCGATCGATGTGCGTATAGACGTGCATGTCGATGCGGAACCGGCACAGGTCTGGCTGGCCGTTGTCAATCGCGGCCCCGCGATCGATGCTGGCGCACTGCCGCATTTGTTCAAGCGCTTCTATCGGGCCGAGCGTTCGCGGCACGGATCGTCCGAGCACCACGGCCTCGGTCTGGCGATCGTGGCTGCGATAGCGCGGATGCATGGCGGTGAGACACGCGCCAGATCATCGGATGGCGTCGTGGAAATTGCCTTTTCGGTCAGTGGAGCGCCCGCAGCGCCGACCTAGTCCCTGGCCTTTCGCAGCAGCCGCAGCCCGTTGCCCACGACCAGCAGGCTCGCGCCCATGTCCGCGAATACCGCCATCCACATCGTCGCGCTGCCGAAGACCGCGAGCACGAAAAACACCAGCTTGATGCCCAGCGCCAGCGTGATGTTCTGCAGCAGCACCGAATGCGTCTTGCGGCTCAGGCGGATGGTCTCGGCGATGCGGCCGAGGTCGTCGTTCATGATGACCACGTCGGCGGCTTCCATGGCGGTGTCCGTGCCCGCGCCGCCCATCGCGAAACCGATGTCGGCCTGCGCCAGCGCCGGCGCATCGTTGATGCCGTCGCCGGCCATGGCGGTCGCGCCGTAGCGCTGGCGCATTTCCTTGATGGCCGACAGCTTGTCTTCGGGCAGCAGCCCGCCGCGCGCATCGTCGATGCCGGCTTCGCGTGCGACCGCCTCGGCCGTGGCCGTGTTGTCGCCGGTGAGCATGACAGGTACTACGCCCAGTTTCTTAAGCTGTGCAACCGCTTCGACCGAACTGGCCTTGATGGTGTCCGCTACCGCGAACATCGCGAGCACGCCGTCGTCGCCGGCCAGCAGGGTCACGGTGCGGCCCTGCGATTCATGGGACGCAAGCTCGGCTTCCAGCCCGACGTTCGTCTGGTCGCGTTCCCTGATCAGACGGTGATTTCCCAGCACAAGGCGCTTGCCTTCGACCGTGCCTTCCACACCGCGTCCGACGAGTGCGCCGAATCCGTCGACGTCCGCCGCACCGCCGTCGATGCCGGCGGCTATGGACTTCGACACCGGATGGTCGGAGCGCGCGGCGAGGCTCTTGGCCCAGCGACGGACGCTCGATTCGTCCGCGCCGTTCAGCGCGCTGAAAGCGATCAGCTTCGGCTTGCCTTCGGTCAGTGTGCCGGTCTTGTCGACAGCGACGGCCCTGAGCTTGCGCGCTTCTTCCAGATAGGTGCCGCCCTTGATCAGGATGCCGCGACGCGCTGCCGCAGCGAGCCCGCTGACGACGGTGACCGGGGTGGAAATCACCAGCGCGCAAGGGCAGGCGATGACCAGCAGCACCAGTGCCTTGTAGATGGCGGTCAGCCATGCCCAGTCCAGCAGCAGCGGCGGCACGACCGCCACGGCCAGCGCTACCGCGAATACCGCCGGGGTGTAGATCGATGCGAAGCGATCGACGAGACGCTGCGTCGGCGCGCGCGTGCCTTGCGCTTCCTCGACGGCGTGAATGATGCGAGCCAGCGTCGAGTTGCTCACCGCGGTCGTCACCCGGAATTCCAGTTCGCCGTTCTGGTTGATCGTTCCCGCGAACACCTGGCTGCCGGGCTCCTTGTCGACCGGAATGCTCTCGCCGGTGACGGATGCCTGGTCGATGCTGCTGTTGCCGCGCGTCACCACGCCGTCGAGCGCGACGCGTTCGCCGGGCTTGACTCGTGCGATGGCGTTCAACGCGATGTCGGCTGCCTTGATGCGGCGCCAGCTGCCGTCGGCCTGGTGGACTTCCGCATCGTCGGGCGCGAGTTCGACCAAGCCCTGGATCGCGTTGCGGGCGCGGTCGACGGCACGCGCCTCGATCAGTTCGGCGATGGCGTAGAGCGCCATCACCATCGCCGCTTCGGGCCACTGGCCGATCACGAAAGCGCCGGTCACGGCAACCGACATCAGCGCGTTGATGTTCAGCTTGCCGTGGCGCAGGGCGATCAGGCCCTTGGTATAGGTCTCGATGCCGGCCAGCCAGATGGCGACGGCAGCGACCGCCATGCCGATGCCTTTCCAGGCCAGCGCATCGGGCGCGAAGTAGGAGACGGCTTCGGCCACGATCGCGAAGCCGAGCGCGGCGCCGTAGCGCAGGTAGCTCGTACCGGCGCCGGCTTCGTGGGTGTGCTCGTGGGCACCGTCCTTGTCGGCGGCGGATTTGCCCGAGGGCGTTACCGGTTCCGGCGCGAAGCCGGCCTTGCGGATCGCGGTCAGCGCGACGGCGACGGCGTCGTCGGTGCCGTCGATCCGCAAGGTCCGCTGGGGAAGCTTGAAGTGCAGGCCGCGGATGCCGGAGATCGGCTCGACCGCGCGGCGGATTTCCGACTCCTCTATGGTGCAGTCCATCGTCGAGATGCGGTAGGTATTCGGTGCGACTGCCGCATCCGCAGGACTGGCGATGGCAGGGCCGCAACAGGTGTCTGGTTGCGTGGCGAAGATCGGGCCGAGTTGCGGCTCGACGCTGTCCGCCGGCGCATGTGCGCAGCAATCCGTGCCGCTGTCGTGGGTGTGTTTGGCCATGGTGTTTTCGCTTTCAAGGTCATTTCACACCCTGTACCCACTGCAGGGTCAAGCGTCTACCATCGAATCCCTCCAGCGAAAAAGGCATCCCATGAAGATCGGCGACTTGAGCAACGCGACCGGCGTCGACGTCGGCACCATCCGTTTCTACGAACGCGCCGGCCTGCTCGCCATACCCGAGCGGCAGCCCAACGGCTATCGTTCGTACGGGCAGAAGCACCTCGAAGGCCTGTCGTTCGTGCGTCACTGTCGCGCCCTCGACATTCCGCTGACCGACATCAAGCGCCTGCTCGACTTCACGACCTTGCCCAACGAAGACTGTGCCGACATCAACCAGCTGGTCGACGAGCAGATCGCGCGCGTGCAGGCGCGGCTTCAGAGCCTGCAGGCGCTGGAGAAGCAGCTGACCGTGCTGCGCGCGAAATGCACGGCCGGCCACAGCGCGAAGGAGTGCGGCATCCTCGGCGAGCTGGTTTCCGCGGCGCATGGCGAAGCCTGCGTCTGCCATGCATGAACCCGATCGAGACGATACGAAATACGACGATGAAAAAAGCCTACCGCGCCTCCCTCCTGCGCTTCGACGACGAAGGCCGCCCCCTGTTCGATGAAGACGGCCTGCTGGTCGTCGCGCCCGATGCCGAGGGCCGCCAGCGTGTGCTCGAAGCCGGCAATTACGCCGACCTCGCGCCGCGCCATCTCGATGCCGCACCGACGCACTGGCCGGGCCGCATCATCGCGCCCGGCTTCATCGACATGCACATCCACTTCCCGCAGACCGACATCATCGGCGCGCCGTCGGAAGGGCTGTTGCCCTGGCTGGAGAACTACACCTTTCCGGCCGAGAGCCGTTTCGCAAATCCGGCGCATTCGGCCGAGGTCGCGGAAGTGTTCTTCGACGAACTGCTGCGCAATGGCGTCACCACTGCGCTGGCGTTCGCCACGTCGCATGTCGCGTCGGTGCAGGCCTTCTTCGCCTCGGCGCAGCGCCGACAGTTGCGGATGATCACCGGCAAGGTGCTGCAGGACCGCAATTCGCCCGACGGCGTGCGCGACGAAACCGCGCAGAGCCTGGCCGATACCGAATCGCTGATCCGCCAATGGCACGGCGTCGACCGGCTCGGCTACGCGATCACGCCTCGCTTCGCGCCGACCAGTACCGACGGTCAGTTGCGCGGTGCGGGCGAGCTGGCGGCGAAGTACCCGGACACATGGATTCACTCGCACGTCTCGGAGAACAAGGACGAGATCGTGTGGGCGCGCGAACTGTTTCCCGATGCACGCTCGTATCTCGACGTCTACCGTGGTTTCGGCCTGATGCGCGAGCGCGCGGTGTACGCGCACTGCATCCATTTCGACGATGACGACCGACGCCTTATGCGAAAGACGAAGACTGCGACGGCGGTCAGCCCTACAAGCAACCTGTTCCTCGGCAGCGGTTTCTTCGATTTCGAGGGCGCCGACCGCATCGGGTATCGCTACGGCTTGGCCAGCGACGTCGGCGGCGGCACCAGCTTCAGCCCCTTCGCCACCATGATGGCCGCGTATTACGTCGGTCGGGAAGGCCAGACCAAGCCGGGCGTGAGCATTGCCCCGTCCGAACTCTGGTGGCGCCATACCGGCGGCGCGGCGCAGGCGCTGGGGCTCGAAGGCACGATCGGCAACCTGCAGCTCGGCTGCGAGGCCGACTTCGTCGTCATCGACCCCAAAGCCACGCCGCTCCTCGCACGCAAGACGTCGCTGGCCGAAAACCTCGAAGAGCTGCTGTTCGCGATGATCGTGCTGGGCGACGACCGGCTGATCGAGCGGACTGTGATTTCGCAAGCGACCAGGGATTAATACTTTTGATGTTCTCGAGCTTTGCGATGACTTATTTAGGATATTTCCAAGACGTAGTGCGCGCTGTTGTTTCCTAAAGTCTTAGGCTTGTCCAACTACTGAGCGCCTCAGTTAGAGCGTCGATATCGCTTTATCTCGCGGCGAAAAATCATGCCGCGTCCGCTTCCTCCGCTCCAGGCTCGCCTGCCAATTTCCAGGATGCCAGCCAGTTCCGCCGACAGCGCCAGTACGGCCGGTACTGGCGGCGGCAACCTAACGCCTGTAAACAGCCGGGTGGAGATGCAGCGTCTGGGTTTGCTGTCGGAAACGCTCCGTCACTTCGGAATGAACGTCAACCAGTTCACCAATCTGGAACGTGTCGGCGCGAAGATGGGAGGTTCTCGCGATGTTTCCGGTTCCGGCGGCATGTACCGGAATCAGCAGGGTCAGCAGATGCTGCTGAAGCAACCTGTCAAGCCGCAAGAGGCGATGGCGGAATTTTTTAACGGGGCACTCAACCGGTCGTTCACTCCGGACGGAGTTCAGGTGCTTCCGCTGCGTCAGAACGGCAGTACATATCTTGCGTCGGTCTTTCCGGATCGCGCGGTGGATCTTTATAAGTACGCCTACCAGGCAGCAGGGCAAACGCCACCGCCGGAGCGGCCTGTCGTGCATTTGGGCAACAAGGCGACGACCGCGACCATCGACGACGGATTCAGGCTGTGCCAAGGGCGGGGCCTTGAGGAAAACCTGGCCCTGCGTCATCTCATCGGCGACAACGACGTGCATTCCGGCAACTTCGTGGTGCAGCCCGACGCTGATGGCCGGGTCGACCGGGTGATTGGAATCGACTACGGCTGGGGCAGCAGGGAGACTTCTTTGATGGGAGTGAAAGTCGGGAATCACTTCGGCTCTGAGGTACATCCCAACTCGGTCAGCAGGCGCCTGCCGATCGTGGGGCCGACCAACCATCATGTGGACATTCCGCCCGAGGTACGTTCCGGCGTGCCATACATTGATCAGCTGCTCAGGTCGGCGCAGCATGATTTTCAGCCCGCGATCCACGGCGCATTCCAGCAGGCTGGCCAGAGTTGGGCGCCGAGCGTGTTCGGTGCATTCGCCCGGAACGCCGGCCTCGACCTTCCACGCGGACAAATTCCGACCGGACCGGCCGTTGAGCAGGCCTATGCGCAGCGCATCGAGGAACGTCAGACGTCGATGCTGGACTACGCGGCGGGCATGGCCTCAGGCCTTGCGCACCTCGAGCAAAGCAACGGCTTGTACGGCGAGCAGGTCGTGCTCGATGTCGGGCCAACAGGGCTGCCGCTCGTCGACCGGTATTTGATACAGCCCGATATCGGTCGGCGGATCGGAGACTACGCAGCCGGCCTTTCGACGGCGCCGAAAATGCGAAATCATGCGCTGGAGGGACATGAAGACGAGCTGCGTTTCTTGCTCGCGCAACGTTTTCAAACCGTGCCGTACGAACAGCAAGCGGCACCTTCTACGATGCCGCTGCAGCCTCAGGCGGGTATGCAGCCGATACCTATACCGATACCGATTCCGCAACCGGTCATGGCGACTCAAATCGTTCAGCCGGCTGCCGTACCTTCCGATGTACCGAGCGCGCCGGGCTGGCAGTCCGTTCCGACCACGCTTCAGGACATCGGCGGTGTGCAGGGCGAGGAGGTCACGACGATCCGCCTCTGACACCTGTCCCGCCAACCGTCAGAGCGCGCTGCCTAGAATGGCGGCCCGACGAAAGGCCCTTTTCATGACCATCAAGAGCGACAAGTGGATACGGCGCATGGCCGAGCAGACCGGGATGATCGAGCCCTTCGAGCCCGGCCAGGTGCGCGAGCGGGAAGGCCACAAGATCATCAGCTACGGCACGTCGAGCTACGGCTACGACATCCGCTGTGCACCGGAATTCAAGGTGTTCACGAACGTTCACAGCACGGTCGTCGACCCGAAGAATTTCGATGAGAAAAGCTTTGTCGACATGCACGGCGACAGCTGCATCATTCCGCCGAACAGCTTCGCGCTGGCGCGCACCATCGAGTACTTCCGCATCCCGCGCAACGTGCTCACCATCTGCCTCGGCAAGAGTACGTATGCCCGTTGCGGGATCATCGTCAACGTCACGCCGTTCGAGCCCGAGTGGGAAGGCTACGTGACGCTCGAGTTCAGCAACACGACACCGTTGCCGGCCAAGATCTATGCCGGCGAAGGCTGCGCGCAGGTGCTGTTCTTCGAGAGCGACGAAGTCTGCGAGACCAGCTACAAGGATCGTGGCGGCAAATACCAGGGGCAGCGCGGCGTGACGCTCCCCAAAGCTTAAGAGCTGGAATTTGCTGCCCTGGCGCGCGGTCCTACGGCAACAGGGGCCGCTACGGCACCGTTTCCGAGCGACCGGCAACGCATCATCCGCCCGCTGGCGCAGAGTGCGCTTGACTGGAGCCTTGAATGAATTCGACCTTGCCGGTACGCGAACACTCACCCTTGCGGGTGCTGCTCTTCGCCTTGCTGGCGGCCGTGTTGCTAGCGCAACTGGCGGCAATGGCATTCGTCGCGCATTCGCAGGTCAAGAGGGCGGAAGAGCGCGATGCAGCCGAACGCAGTCTGCTGACTGCGCGTCGTACGCTGGCAGTGCCTGCCGCACCCGCTGCATTCCCGCGACAGTCAGTTTCCGTCGATGTCGTCAATGTCGATTACGCTTTTGCGGAGTGACCACACCATGCCGACCGCGTACGATCGCCCGGCAGCCACAGCAAGGAGCGAGCGATGAAATGGGAAGGCAACGAACAGTCGGATAACGTCGAGGACCGCCGTGGAAGCGGTGGCGGCGGCGGTGGATTCCCGATCGGCGGTCGAAGCGTCGGCATCGGAACGGTCGCGGTCGCCGTTATCGCAGGCTGGGTTTTCGGCATCAATCCGTTGACTGTCCTCGGTTTGCTGAGCGGCAACGGCGCCGCACCGCAGACCCAGCAGCAAGGTCCCGCCCAGAAGCCGCCGGCCAGCGACCGCGAGGCGGCTTTTGTATCGACGGTGCTCAAGAACACCGAAGTCGTCTGGTCCGACGTATTCCGCCAGAACGGAGGCACCTACAACGCACCCCGACTGGTGCTTTTTCGCGGCGCTACGCCGACGGCCTGCGGCACTGGCGAATCGGCAATGGGCCCGTTCTACTGCCCGGGCGACAAGAAGGTCTATATCGACCTCGGTTTTTTCGACACGCTCAAGAGCCAGCTCGGTGCGCCCGGCGAATTCGCACAGGCTTACGTCATCGCGCATGAAGTCGGTCACCATGTCCAGGACGAACTCGGCATCACAGCCAAGGTCGACGGCATGCGCGGTCGGCTGAGCCAGAGCCAGAACAACGCGATGAGCGTGCGGGTCGAGTTGCAGGCCGACTGCTTTGCCGGCGTCTGGGCGAACAAGTCGCAGCAATCGAAGCAGTGGCTGGACGCAGGCGACATCGAGGCGGCGATGAATGCCGCGCAGAAGATCGGCGACGATGCATTGCAGCGTTCGGCAGGGCGGGCGGTCGTGCCCGACAGCTTCACGCACGGCAGCAGCGCGCAGCGTCAGCGGTGGTTTGGCGCCGGTTACAAGGATGGCAGCATTCAGAGCTGCGATACCTTCAACACGCGCAATCTTTAAGGGGTACCGGGGGCAAGTCTCCGCACTGTCATTGGCGTTTTTTGCGTCGGTGCGACAATAGCGGGCTTAATGACAAGCTCTTTTTCCAATCTTTCGCTGGCAGAACCGCTGGCTCG
This sequence comes from Variovorax glucosi, assembly GCF_051216695.1. Classification (NCBI taxonomy): domain Bacteria; kingdom Pseudomonadati; phylum Pseudomonadota; class Betaproteobacteria; order Burkholderiales; family Comamonadaceae; genus Variovorax; species Variovorax glucosi. Next base: position 1,663,424 of record NZ_JBPJZE010000001.1, on the reverse strand, counting down.
CGCCGTAGCCGAAATGGGCTACGAGCACATGACGCCGATCCAGGAACAGGCCATTCCGGTGGTTCTGTCCGGTCAGGACGTCATGGGCGCTGCGCAAACCGGCACCGGCAAGACGGCTGCGTTCTCGCTGCCGCTGCTGCAGCGGATGCTCAAGCACGAGAACGGTTCGACCTCTCCCGCACGGCACCCCGTGCGCGCGCTGGTTCTGCTTCCGACGCGTGAACTTGCCGATCAGGTCGCGCAGCAGATCAAGCTGTACGCCAAGTACACGCAGTTGAGAAGCGCCGTCGTATTCGGCGGCATGGACATGAAGCCGCAGACGCTGGAGCTCAAGAAGGGCGTCGAAGTGCTGGTCGCCACGCCGGGGCGTCTGCTCGATCACATCGAAGCCAAGAACGCGGTTCTCAACCAGGTCGAATACGTCGTGCTCGACGAGGCCGACCGGATGCTGGACATCGGCTTCCTGCCCGACCTGCAGCGAATCCTGAGCTACCTGCCGAAGCAGCGCACCACGTTGCTTTTCTCGGCGACATTCTCTTCGGAGATCAAGCGTCTGGCCGGCAGCTATCTGCAGGATCCGGTCACGATCGAAGTCGCACGGCCCAACGAGACCGCATCGACCGTCGAGCAGCATTTCTACAGCATCGGCGACGACGACAAGCGCCGTGCGCTGAAGCAGATCATCGTCCAGCGCGGAATCACGCAGGCCTTCGTCTTCGTCAACAGTAAGCTCGGCTGCGCCCGTCTCGCACGCTCGCTCGAGCGCGAGGGTCTCAAGACCACCGCGCTGCACGGGGACAAGAGCCAGGACGAGCGGCTGAAGGCGCTTGCCGCGTTCAAGGCCGGCGAAGTCGATTTGCTGGTCTGTACCGATGTCGCGGCTCGCGGGCTCGACATCAAGGACGTGCCGGCCGTATTCAACTTTGATATTCCGTTCAACGCCGAAGACTACGTGCACCGCATCGGCCGCACCGGTCGCGCTGGAGCGTCGGGTCTGGCGGTGAGCTTCGCAAGCGGCGGCAACGATGCGCGCCTGGTCGCCGAGATCGAGAAGCTGATCAAGAAGCCTATCGAACTCGAAGCGATCGAGTTCGAGGAAGATCGCCCGCGCGGTCGCATCAATGACGGTCGCCGCCATTGGCGGGAAGAGGGCGAGTCGGAACCGGGCGATGCGCGGGAAGTGCTCGACGCGGTCGCGGCACCTTTTGGGGGACGCGCGCAACGCGATCCTCGCGAGCAGCGGGTGTCCACCTTCGGTAATTCGGCACCGCGCAGCAATGTGCGGCCCCAGCGCACGGCGGCCTCGCGCGATCCGTTTTTCGAGAAGCCCTACGAGACGCCGGAGCGCGAAGCGGAACCGGCCTGGGAAGCGTCTGCCAAGGCGGCGCCGGCCCGCGGCATATCGAGCAATATCAAGTCGAAGCGCAAGGTCGCAGCGCTGTTCAAGGCGTCCGAGCCGAGCTGACCTCGGCTTGGCGCTGTCGAGCCCGGATCGCTCAGGCGCGAACGCCCAGCACCGACAGCACGATCGCCGACAGCGTCAGTGCGACCGGCACCCGATGCATCGCGAGCACATGGACCCGCGTCATCGCGTGCCGAGAGAACAGCATGAGGTTCTTTTCCGAGTGAAGTGATGTGGACATGAAAGACTCCTTGAGGGTTTCGCGGGCTGTCTGCCTGCATGTCCCCAAGATAGTCCTGTTGCAACGCTTCGGAGCGGACGAACGGAAGACATGGTGTTTCCGCTTGCGAAACAATGCCGATCGCCGTTCTCTCCTTCAGATCACCCTGAAATGATGGGTGCCGTCGCGGTCGAGTTGCGCGACCAGACCGAATTCCCAATCCAGGTAGGCCTGCATGGCCTCTGCCGATGCATCGGTGCCTTCATAGGGGCGCCGGTACCGATCGGTACGCGGTACGGCCAAATGCTGCTCGCCTGATTCCGACGGAAGGCCGGCCGCGACCCAGGCGGCATTTCCACCGGCCAGCACAAAAATTTCGGCGTCGCTGCCGCGTGCATCCAGCAGCGCACGCAGGTCGCTGGCCGCGAATCGCGCAAGCAGGCTGCTGCCGCAAGTCAGCACGTAGCGCGGCACCGCAGGAATCTGCTCGAGCGCCTGCTGCAATTGCGCACGAATCGCAAACCATGCGCCGGGAATGTGCTGCTTCACATGGTTGGCGCTCGTGGTCACGTCCAGCACGGCCACCTGCGTCGGCGATTCGCCAAGCCATGCGGACAACTCGGCCGGCGTGACTTCCGCAACATCGGGCGCAGCTGCATGCACGGCCGGCGTCACTCCCAACACGTTGAACGCCGAACGCGGCGGCGTCTCGACGACATGCACATCCCAGCCCATTTGCGCGAGCCAGGAGGCGCTCATGGCGGCACGCACCCCGTCGTCGTCGACCAGCACGATGCGTGCGCCGCGCACCGGCACCTGATGATCGGTTTCCTGGACCAGCTGGCCGCCCGGCGCGCTCGCGAACCCTTCGATGTGGCCGGCTTCGTATTCTTCCGGCGCGCGGACGTCGAACCGGTAGACGGTGCGTCCGGGCACCTGGAGCGTGGGGAGCTCGTCTAGCGCAATCCAGCGCACGCCGGCCTTCTCGGCGACGCGCCGGGCATCGGTCTGCGCAGCGGCGAGCTGTGCGTCGTCCGGCGAAATCGCCCTGCGCGCCGCGCCGTGGTCGAGTTGCTGTCCTGCGAGCTTCCAGCCGATGGTGCCGTTGCGCAGCGCCGCCACCGGGTTGGGCAGCCCGGCGTTCACCAGCGACTGTGTGCCGATGATGCTGCGCGTGCGGCCGGCGCAGTTCACGATGACCTGCGTCGTCGGATCGGGCGCGAGCGCGCGGGCGCGCAGCACCAGCTCGGCACCGGGCACGCTGGTCGCGCCGGGAATGCTCATGGTCCGGTATTCGTCGAAGCGGCGTGCGTCCAGCACCACCACGTCGGCGCGTGTATCGATGAGCGCCTTCACTTCCTGTGCGGACAGCGAAGGCGTGTGGCGCTCATGCTCCACCAGTTCGCCGAAGGATTTGCTCGGCACGTTGACGTCGCGAAACAGTTCGCCGCCCGCAGTGCGCCAGCCTTCGAGACCACCTTCGAGCGTTCGCACCCGCGTGTAGCCCAGTGCGATCAGGCGCTCCGCCGCCAGCGGTGCGAGATCGATGCCGGCATGCTCGCCGTACACGACGATCAGCGTGTCGCGGCGCGGAATGCGGCGCCAGGCGTCGAGCTCGATGCGCGACAGCGGCAGGTTGGCCGCCCAGAGCGGATGTTCCTGCGCGAACGGGTCTTCCTCGCGCACGTCGAGCAGCGCGATTTCGGTGCGTTCGAGCAAATGCCGGCGAACTTCGGTGAAGTCGATGGTGGCGGTCATTGGCGTGGTGCTGTGTAGCCGGAGACAAAGGACTTGCGCCCGCCTTCGGCAGGGTAGGTGTGGCGCCGCACGGTGCCTATGTCGGCGCCGTAGACGTGGATGCTGATCGACACGCGGTCGTCGTAGGCGTTGTGCACCCGATGCACGTCGCCGATGCGCGGAGACACCGCCTCGACCTGACCCGGTTCGAGCTGCAATGCGTCGCCGTCGGGCACCGTGCGCCCGTCGTCGTCGATTCGCCAGGGCTGGCTGAACTCGGAACCGCGCAGCATGCCGATCAGGCCCCAGACCGTGTGGTCGTGGACCGGCGTGGCCTGTCCCGGACCCCAGACGAAGCTCACGACGGAGAAGCGGGCATCGGGATCGACATGCAGCAAAAACTGCTGATAGCGCGCGGGGTCGGGCTGAGCGAAGGCGTCGGGCAGCCAGTCGTCGCGTGCGACGAGGGTTCGCAGCAAGGCCGCGCCTTCGTCGAGGATGCGCGGCTCGCCGGGTTGCGTGTCGAGCAGGCTTCCGAAAGCTTCCACGAAGTCGCCCAGGGGAGGGATGGCGTCAAGGGCGGTCGAGGTCATGGGAAAGAGTGTGCACCCAGCGCGGCCTTGCCGGCGGCCACCAGCACGGCATCGTCCTGCGGCGTGTGAATCCGCCCGCACAGCACGTCCCGGTAGTGGCGTTCGAGCGGGTTGCTGCGGCTGAGGCCGTGATTGCCGCTCAATTTCAGCGCCAGTTCGACGACGCGGATCGCGTTCGCCGTGACCGTGTGCTTGAGCAGGCCGCTGTCCGTCGCGGCAGGTATGCGGCCTGCGTCGATTTCTGCGGCGGTGTGATCGAGTAGCAATTGGTTGGTTCGCAACAGGGATGCGATCTCGCCGACCTGCTCCTGCACGCGCGGCAGGCTGGACAGCGGAGCGCCGAGGCTGGCCGGCGCGCGTGCATGCAGAAACGTCAGCAGCCAGTCCTGTGCGGCGCGGGCCACGGCGTCGTACAGCGTGCCCAGCAGCACCACCATCCAGGCCTGCTGGTCGGCATAGGCGGCGCCGTCCGTGGCGTTGCCTGCCGCGGCAGCCCATTCGGCGGGCGTGCGCAGATCCACGCCGTGTTCCAGCGGGATCTTCACGTCTTCGAAGATAACCTCGTGACTGCCCGAGGCCCGCATCCCCAGATGGTCCCAGCTCGCGATCACGCGCAGGCCGGGTGCATTGCGAGGCACCAGGAAGATGCCGACCCTCGGCTCCGGCTCGTCCGTGCGGCCCCAGACCGACAGCCAGCTCAGCCCTTCTATGCCGGTCGTGTAGAGCTTGTGGCCGTCGATGCGCCAGCCGTCGGCCGTACGGCGCCCGACCGTGCCCGGCAAGCCGCCGCGCGCGGGCGAACCGAGTTCGGGTTCGACCCGCAGCGAATTCACGAGTGCGCCATGCTGCGCGCCGTCGCGCAGCACACGCTCGCGCAGATTCCCGGGCCACCGGCTGTCCGCGCGCGCGATGGCGCGGTGCTGCAGATAGGTCATCGTGAGTATCAACGCCGTCGCCGGTTCGCCACGCGCGACCGCGCCGATCACGCGGCGTGCCGTTCCGAGCGTGGCGCCGCTGCCGCCCGAGGCCGTCGGCACGAGCAGTCCGATCAGGCCGTGGCGCTGCAAGGTGGCGAAGTTGTCGCGTGGGAAGGCGCCATCGCGGTCGTGATCGGCGGCGGTGGCTGCGAACTGCGCGGTGAGGTCGGCGAGCAACGCGTCGGAGAAATAGGTCTCGCGTGCAGGAAATTGCAGCGGCGAGCGGAGCAGGGCGGTGGAAGGCATGCGGCAGACGGTAGCGAGGTGCAGCGCGATCGCGAAGCGGGTTTTTCGTCTATCGACGCGCATTTTTCCGCCTTGGGAATTGCGGATGCGGCGGGTACGGTCGCCAACCTACCTTCACAGGAGCTCACCATGAGCCAGAGCCGCCAAGCCGCACCGAGCCCGATCGAGTTCATCGGCATGATCCAGAGCCGGAAAGCGTCGGAGATCCATGCGCCGGAAGGCCCGGCGATCGACCGCGACTATGTGCGTGCCTTCGCCCAGGCGCATGAGAACGCCGGTTTCGACCGCATCCTCGTGCCGCACCATTCGACCGGGCCTGACGCGACGCTCACTGTCGCCTACGCCGCTTCGGTGACCGAGCGCATCGGCTTCATGCTGGCGCACCGGCCGGGCTTCGTCGCGCCGACGCTCGCGGCGCGGCAGTTCGCATCGCTCGACCACTTCAGCGGCGGACGTCTTGCCGTGCACTACATCTCCGGCGGTTCCGACGAAGAGCAGCGGCGCGACGGCGACTGGCTCGATCACGACCAGCGCTATGCCCGCACCGACGAGTACCTCGACGTGTTGCGAAAGGTCTGGACCGCCGACAAGCCCTTCGACCACGAAGGCGCGCACTACCGTTACGAAAAGGCGTTCAGCGAGGTCAGGCCGCTGCAGACGCAGAACGGACGGCCGCACATTCCGGTGTATTTCGGCGGTGCGTCAGAGGCCGCGATCCCGGTCGCCGGCAAGCATGCGGATGTGTACGCGCTGTGGGGCGAATCGCTCGACCAGGTGCGCGAGCTCACCGGCCGCGTGCGCGCCGAAGCGGCGAAACACGGGCGCAGCGTGCGCTTCTCGGTGTCGTTCCGGCCGATCGTCGCGCAGACCGAAGCCGAGGCATGGGAGCGCGCCGACGCGATCCTGGCCGAGACCCGGCGCCTGCGCGTGGTGCAGGGCTTCGGGCGCGGCGGGCCGCAGCAGAGCGAGGGCGCGCGGCGCCTGCTGGCTGCGGCCGACAAGGGGCCGCGCGTCGACAAACGGCTATGGACCGCCATCGCGCAGGAGACCGGTGCGCGTTCCAACAGCACGGCGCTGGTCGGTACGCCGGAGCAGGTCGCCGATGCGCTGCTCGACTACTACGACCTCGGCGTGACGACGTTCCTGATCCGCGGTTTCGATCCGCTGGAAGACGCCGTCGACTACGGCCGCGAGCTGATCCCGCGCACCCATGCGCTGGTTGCGGAGCGGGTCGCAGCGCAGAGGAAAGCAGCATGAGCGCCGTTCTTTCCATCGACCGCCGCGAAGCGCAACCGTCGCCATCGCTGGCATCGTTGGCGTCGCTGACAGCGCTACAGCTGAATCCGCATCCGAAGCAGAAATTCTGGTTCGATCCGCCCGCACGCCGCTTCAGCGTCGAGGCCGAACGCCGCCATCGGCAGGAGCGCCTCGCCGGCGCTTTCCGACTGTTCGCGCGCTTCGGCTTCGCGCAAGGGCTGGCCGGCCACATCACGGCGCGCGACCCGGAGTTGACCGACCATTTCTGGGTCAATCCGCTGGGGCTCAATTTCGCGCGCATCAAGGTGTCGGACTTGCTGCTGGTCAACGCGAAGGGCGAGACCGTGATCGGCGACCGGCCGCTCAACAAGGCGGCCTTCGCGATCCATGCGGCCATCCACGAGCACAACCCGAAGATCGTCGCCGCGGCGCACACGCATTCGACCTACGGCAAGGCCTGGTCGACGCTCGGCCGCAAGCTCGACATGCTCACGCAGGATGCCTGCGTCTTCCACGGCGACGTCGCCCTGTTCGACGACTTCACCGGCATGGTCGTCGACGACAGCGAGGGTTTGCGCATCGCGAAGGCGCTGGGCGACGGGAAGGGCGCGATCCTGAAGAACCACGGCATCCTGACCGCCGGCCCGAGCGTGGAGGCCGCTGCGTGGTGGTACATCGCGCTCGACAACGCCTGCCACGCGCAATTGCTGGCCGAAGCCGCCGGCACGCCGCATCCGATCGACGAAGCCGTCGCACGCCACACGCACGACCAGATCGGCGGACCCGAAGGCGCGCTGTATTCGTTCGAGAGTCTTTACGAAGGCCTTGTCGAGGCCGAGCCCGAGCTGCTGCTCTGACAGAAAACCACCGGAACCATCGATGACCACTTTCCTTTCCCGCCGTGCCGTCCTGCGCACGAGCGGCGCCGCCGCCATCGTCGCATCGAGCGGGATCATCGCTTCGCAGGCGTTCTCGCAATCGGCCCGCAAGCTGACCTTCGCCTGGAACGCCTCGGCGTTCTGCCTCTCGCCCGTCGTGGTCGCGCAGGAACGCGGCTACTTCGAAAAGAACGGGCTTCAGGTCGACCTCATCAACTACACCGGCTCGACCGACCAGCTGCTGGAGTCGCTCGCGACAGCCAAGGCCGATGCGGCGGTGGGGATGATCCACCGCTGGCTCAAGCCGCTGGAAGCCGGCTTCGACGTGAAGATCGTCGGCAGCTCGCACGGCGGCTGCGTGCGGCTGGTGGGCGTGAAGGAAGCGGGCATCACCGATCTCCAGAAGCTCAAGGGCAAGACCATCGGCGTCTCCGACATCGCGAGCCCGGGCAAGAACTTCTTCTCGATCCTGCTCAAGAAGAACGGCATCGATGCCGACACGGACGTGACCTGGCGCCAGTACCCGGCCGACCTGCTGGACATCGCCGTCAACAAAGGCGAGATCCAGGCGATCGCCGACGGCGACCCGACGCTCTACCTGATCGAGAAGCGCAACAAGGGCCGCTATGTCGAACTCGCCTCCAACCTCTCGGGCGAATACAAGGACAAGGTCTGCTGCATCGTCGGCGCGCGCGGCGAGCTGGTGCGCAAGGACCGGCCGACCGTGGCCGCGCTGGTGCGATCGATCGTACAGGCCTCCGATTTCGTCGCCGAGAACCCGAACGAATCGGCGAAGCTGTTCGCCAGGTACTCGCCGAAGGTGCCGGTCGAAGATCTGCAGGCGCTGCTGGGCACGCTCACGCACGCCCACCATCCGGTCGGCAAGAACCTTCGCGACGAGGTCGAGTTCTATGCGCGCGACTTCAAGTCGGTCGGCGTGCTCAAGCAATCGACCGATCCCGCGAAGCTGGCCAATCACGTCGCCGTGGACGTGCTGGCATGACGACCGCCGATCTTCTAGGCGGACGGCTGGAGCGCGCACCGGCTGCCGCTCCGACTCCGCGTGCACCCGTACCGGCAGCACCGCGCGCGTCTGCCGCGTCGGCGTTACCTGCATCGCTGCAGGACGTGGTTTTCATCGGCATCTGGCGGACCGGCGTGGTCGCAGCGATCACCTGGCTGGCGCTGGGCGCGCTCACACTGTGGTGGCCGAACAAGGAAGTCGGTTTCAGCGACTGGACCTTCACGACCGAACTCGGCGTCGCCACGCTGGTCGTCGGCACCTTGTTGCTTGCGGTTGCGCTGCTCGGGCCGAATGCAGGCCGCATCGGCCGCACGCTGCGTCCGGCCGGGCAATGGCTGATCGCGGGACCGGTGCTGCTCGCGCTGTGGGAAGTGCTGACGGCCAAGCTCGGCCTGCTGCCGCCACCGTTCTTCGCGCCGCCGCAAAGCCTGCTCGACGTCGCTTATGAAGACTGGGCTCGGCTCGGCCTGTCGACCGCGCATTCGCTGCGGCTGCTGGCGCACGGCTTCGTGCTCGGCGCGCTGGTCGGTTTCGGTACGGGCGTGTGGATCGGCTGGTCGCGCATCGCGGGTTATTGGGTGCATCCGGTGCTGCGCTTTCTCGGGCCGGTGCCGGCTTCGGCGTTGCTGCCGCTGGCTTTCTTCTTCGCGCCTTCGAGCTACGCGGCAGCCGTGTTCCTGGTCGGACTCGCGACTTTCTTTCCGGTCGCGGTATTGACGTGGTCGGGCGTGGCTTCGGTCAACAAGAGCTACTACGACGTGGCGCGCACGCTGGGCGCGTCGGAATGGTTCCTCGTACTGCGCGTCGCCGTTCCTGCCGCGCTGCCGCAGGTCTTCGTCGGGCTTTTCATGGGGCTCGGTGCCTCGTTCTCGGTGCTGGTCACGGCCGAGATGATGGGCGTGAAGGCCGGACTCGGCTGGTATCTGCAGTGGGCGCAGGGCTGGGCCGCCTACGCGAACATGTATGCCGCTCTGCTGGTGATGGCGGTGCTGTGCTCCGGGCTCATCACGCTGCTCTTCACGGTGCGCGACCGCGCATTGTCGTGGCAGAAGGGAACCGTGAAATGGTGAGCACCACTGTCGCTCAGCGCGGCGCCCGCATCGACATCGAAGGCGTCAGCCACTGGTTCAGGCAGCAGGGCGGCGTGCTTCAGGTGCTCGACGGCATCGACCTGCAGGTAGCGCCCGGCGAGTTCGTCGCCTTGCTCGGCCCGAGCGGCTGTGGCAAGTCGACGCTGCTTCGGCTGGTCGCGGGCCTCGAACCCGCCACCGTCGGCCGCATCGCGCAGGACGGCGAGCCCATCGTCCGGCCCGACCCGTCGCGCATCGTCGTGTTCCAGGACCCGACGCTGTACCCGTGGCGCAGCGTCTGGGACAACGTCGCGCTCGGGTTGCAGGCACGCGGGCTGCTGAAGACGCAGCGCTCGCGTGTCGACGATGCACTTGCACTCGTCAGCCTCACCGACTTCGCGAAGAGCTTTCCGCACCAGCTTTCGGGCGGCATGGCGCAGCGTGTGGCGCTGGCGCGTGCGCTGGTCAACGATCCGCAACTGCTGGTGCTCGACGAGCCGCTCGGCAAGCTGGATTCCTTGACCCGCATCGCGATGCAGAGCGAGCTGGTCAACCTCTGGCAGCGCGCGGGCTTCTCGGCATTGCTTGTGACGCATGACGTCGAGGAAGCGCTTTTCCTGGCCAACCGCGTGATCGTGCTGAGCGACCGGCCGGCGCGCATCACTGCGGAACTGGTCGTCGATCTTCCTTATCCGCGCCACCGCGGACATCCGCGCCTGGCCGAATTGCGCCACGAAGCGCTGCGGCATCTCGGGCTGGACGCAACATGGTGACTTTGGTTCGCCCCCAGGCTTGCCCACTTCGTGTGGCAGCGCCTACCTCCTTCCGGGGGCGACACCGGTGGACCGGCGGAGCCGGATCCTTGGTGTCTTTGGGCCTGGCGCGTCGGCGAGTTGAAGGATGAGTGCCTGGTGGGAGGCGAACGGGCTCAATGCGCTCATCGGTCTCCTGGAATTCGCGCAGCTCGGTCTGCTGCGTTCGCTCGCCTGGTTGGGCATCGTCGATACGAGCCATGGACAGCCGGCCTGGCCGTGGGCGCTCAAGCTGTCCGGCGAGAACCTGCTGATCGACCTGGGTCAGGCACGGCGACTGACTTGGACGTTGGCGCTGCTGGCGCTAGTCCCGGTCGTCGTGCTGGTCGCTATGTTCTGGCGTCGCCGCCGTTGGCAGCTTCTGGCGACCGTGCCGCTGCTGGTGGTGGTGGCGCCCTGGCCGGAAGCGCATGTGGCATGGGTTCAGGCCACGCCTACGAGTTTTCATCGATCGCCGAGCGGCTTTTCCGTCGAATCCATCGCCCAAGGCCGCGTGCTGTATGCGCAGCACTGCGTGGCCTGTCACGGTGATGACGGGCGCGGCAAAGGGCCGATCGCTGCTTTGCAACCGGTGTGGCCGCCGAATCTTGCCGGACCGCTGCTGTGGCGCCGCGCCGACGGCGATCTGCTTTGGCATGTGCTGCACGGTATGCGAGACCCGCGCGGCGCCGTGTCGATGCCTGCCTTCGGCGACCGGCTGCAAGACGGCGAGGTCTGGGCGCTGATCGACTTCATGAAGGCGCAGGCCGCTGGAGAAACGCTGAAGGCAAGCGGGGTGTGGGCGCTGCCCGCAGCCTTGCCGGATGCCGCCGTGCGATGCGACGGCAAGCCGGCGCGCGCGCTGTCGAGCTGGCGCGGACAACGGATACGGATCGTCGCGAGCGGCGACTCGCGCACCGCCGCCCTGCTCGAAGACCCGCGACTCGTGACGGTCCGGCTGCAGCCGGGTGCTTCGGGTCGTGCGCCGGATCGACCTCCTGCTTCCACGGACGGCTGTGTGCTCGATGACAGCGATGCCTGGATCGCCTTTTCGCTGATCGCAGGTACGACGTCGCTGGACGGCACCGAATTCATCGCCGACCGTTCAGGCTGGCTGCGTGCGCTGAGTCGTCCGGGCCAGGCCGGCTGGTCGGACGACGACCTGCTGTGCCGCACCGACAGCGCGCCGCGCGAGGTGAAGACGGCAGCTGTAGCCGACGGCCTCGGCGCACTGATCCGTCGCATGGATGCCGAACCGGTGCGCTTCGTCAAGGGAGGATTCGTCCATTGAACGAACTGCCGGCTTTCAGCCCGGCTTCTGCGCCTGTTCGCACTGCACTTCGATGTGTTCGATGTCATCCAGTGTCGCTCCGACACGCGCCGCGCTGAGACAGCCGCCCCAGACGCAGCCGGTGTCGGTCGATATGACGTCGGACCGCGCCATCCAGCCGAGTGTCGACCAGTGTCCGAAAGCGACGGTGGCGTCTGCGGCTTTGCGGTCGGGTACCTCGAACCACGGCATGAAGCCGGGCGGCGGCGCTTCGGCGCTGTCCTTCGTGTCGAAATCCATCAGTCCGTCGACCGTGCAGAAACGGAGCCGCGTGAGGCCGTTGACGATGGCGCGCAAACGGGCGCCGCCGGTCAGCGCATCGTCCCAGCGCGCCGGCTCGTTGCCGTACATGCCGCGGACGAATTCGCCGAGAGTCGGACCGCGCAGCACGCTCTCGACTTCGGCCGCCAGCACCAGCACCTGGCCGACGCTCCATTGCGGCAGCACGCCGGCATGCACCATCAGCAGATCGCGTCCGCCGACGACCTGATGCAGCGCCATGTGCTGGTTGCGTAGCCATTCGAGCATCGGTTCGCGGTCGGGCGCGTCGAGGATGCCGTCGAGCGTGTCCTTGCGGCCGGACTTGCGTGCACCGTGCGCGACGCCGAGCAGATGCAGGTCGTGATTGCCCAGCAAGCTGCGCGCCGAGGCTCCGAGCTTCTGCACGCGCCGCAGCACGCCGGCCGAATCCGGGCCGCGGTTCACGAGGTCGCCGAGCAGCACCATGCTGTCGCGGCTCGGGGAAAAGTCGATGCGTTCCAGCAGTTTCTGCAGGGCTGCATCACAGCCTTGCACGTCGCCGATCAGGTAGAGTGACATTCCCTCATTCTCTCCCTCGTTCATGGATGTCTTTCTGCTGGCCATGCTGACGACGCTCAACGCGTTGTTCGCCATGTCCGAAATGGCGCTCTCCACCAGCCGGCGCGCACGGCTCGCGGCGCTCGCCGAAACGGGAGACGCAGGCGCGGCTGCCGCACTCAAGCTGATGGAGGATCCGACGCAGTTCCTCTCCAGTGTGCAGATCGGCATCACGTCCATCGGCATGCTGAGCGGCATCGTCGGCGAGGCTGCTTTCGCTGCGCCGCTTTCCGTCTGGATGGAGAGCTTCGGCATGGGCGCCGGCACGGCCAGCGTGGCTTCCACCGCTGTCGTCGTGACCTGCATCACCTTCTTCACGATCATCTTCGGCGAGCTGGTGCCAAAGCGGATCGGCCAGCTGTATCCCGAGCGCGTGGCGCGTTTCGTCTCGCGTCCTATGCGCGGCCTGGCGACCGGCGCCAAGCCTTTCGTCCTGCTGCTGTCCGGCGCCACGGCCGCGACGCTCAAGCTCCTGCGCATCGATTCGTCCGCCGCACGTACCGTGACCGAAGAGGAAATATCCGCGAGCCTGGAAGAGGGGGTGGACGCCGGTGTGATCGAGATGCATGAACACCAGATGGTGCGCAACGTGTTTCACCTGGACGACCGACGCCTGAGTTCGCTCATGGTGCCGCGCGCCGACATCGAGTGGCTCGATGCGGCGGACACCGTCAGGTCCAGCCTGCAGAAGGTGGCCGACGCCGGGGCCTTGAACCTGGTCCATTCCTGGTATCCGGTGTGCCGCAATTCGCTCGACGACGTGGTCGGCGTGATCAGCGTCGCGCACCTGTTGCGGCTGGGTCAGCAGCATGAGGGCCCGATCGAGCGCGTCGCTCAGCCGGCGTCTTTCGTGCCGGAGACATTGACCGGCATGGAGCTTCTCGAACAATTTCGCGTGCGCGCCGGCCGTCTGGTCTTCGTGGTCGACGAGTACGGCGTCGTGCAGGGGCTGATGACACCGCGCGACCTGCTGGAAGCCATCACCGGCGAACTCCAGCCCAACCTCACGGCCGAGGCCTGGGCGACGCGGCGCCCCGACGGAGCCTGGGAGCTGGACGGGCTGATGCCGGTGTCGGAATTGCGCGCACGACTGGGCATCCGGGAGCTGCCCGAAGAGGAGCGTGGCCGCTACAACACGGTGGCCGGGCTGATGATGGCCGTGTCGGGCGAACTGCCGAAAGTCGGCGAACGTATCGAGTGCGCGGGCTGGATCTTCGAGGTCATCTCGCTGGACGGACGGCGCATCGATCGCGTGGTGGCCCATCACGCGCATCCCGAACACGCGGTGCCTGCTTCCCAAAGTATCGAATCCTGAGGGTTGTCGATTCGGCGCAACGGCGTCGATTTGCAATCGCAAGCCGTTGAAAACTAGAATGCGAATCTTTCTCATTAGTAAGAAGATCGATTCGCATGAAGCTGGTTATTTCGAGGGAGTTGTCGAAGGCATCCGTTGCGATGGCTTGCGTCTCGCTTCAGGCGGTGATGCCGGCATGGGCACAGACGACCCCGTCGGGCACGACGACATTGCGGGAAATCCGCGTCGATGCCAATGCCGCTCCCGAAACCGCTGTTGCGCCGGTCATCGGCTATCGCGCCAGGAATGCGGCCACGGCGACCAAGACCGACGCGCCGCTTTCCGAGACGCCGCAATCCGTCACGGTCGTCACGCGCGACCAGATCGTCGACCAGGGCGCCATCAACATCCAGGACGCGCTCAACTACGCGGCCGGCGTGCGCCCCGATGCCTACGGGCTCGACTCTCGTAGCGACTCGGTCCGCATTCGCGGCAGCAACCCGGATGTCTATCTGGACGGCTTGCGCCAGGCATACGGCTACTACACCAGCACGACGCGCACCGACCCCTACTTGCTGGAGCGGCTGGAAGTGCTTCGCGGGCCGGCTGGCATGCTCTTCGGTTCCGGCACTGTGGCGGGCATCGTCAACATGGTCGCCAAGCGGCCGCTCGTCGAAACGCAGCGCGAGGTCGGTGTTCAGTTCGGCAGCTTCGGCCGCAAGCAGATCCAGGCCGACCTGACCGGCGCGCTGAGCGCGGACGGCGACTGGTCGTACCGGCTGATCGCGCTACAGCGCAAGTCGGACACGCAGGTCGATCACGTTCCAGACGACCGCAGCCTGTTGGCGCCTTCGCTGACCTGGCGCCCCAGCGCAGCGACATCGCTGACGCTGCAGGCGCTCTGGCAGAAGGACAAGAGCGGCAGCACGTCGCAGTTCTTCCCGTGGGAAGGCACGCTGCTGCCCAACCCCAACGGACGGCTGCCGACCAGTCGCTTCATCGGCGAGCCCGGCGACCGTTACGACAGCGAGCGCAAGAGCATCGGCTGGCTGTTCGAGCACAAATTCGACGACACCTGGACGGTGCGACAGAACTTCCGGCTTGCCCACAACGAGAACGACAGCCTGTACCGCTACGGCGATTCGTTCTCCAGCCCGGGCAGCTGGTTTGCCGACCCGGTCGGCAAGCGGCTGCTCGGCCGCTACACCGCGAGTTCGCTCACGCAGACGCGCATCGCGGCACTCGACAACCATGTCGAAGGCCATTTCGCGACCGGCGACGTCAGGCACACGCTGCTGGCCGGCGCCGATTTCTCGAACCAGCGCGAAGACACGGCGAGCGGTTATGGCTTCGACATCATCGACGCCTATGCGCCGGTCTACGGCACCGGCACGGATCCCGATCGCAGCGCCTCGCCCCGCACGCGGCAGCGCAACGCCGGCATCTATCTACAGGACCAGATCAGGTGGAACAACTGGACCTTGCTCGCGGGTCTGCGCCACGACCGCGCGACGGCCGCCGCAGAGGGCAGTAACGATGTGAAGGACAGCGCGACCACGAAGCGCTTCGGTGTGATGTATGCGCTGCCCGCAGGCTGGTCGCCCTATGTGAGCTATGCCGAGTCTTTCACGCCGCAGTCGCCCAGGCTCGGGCAGACGTTCAGGCCGCTGCGGGGAGAGCAGTGGGAAGTCGGCGTGAAGTACGAGCCCGCGGAGCGTGCCGTCGCCTTCAACGCAGCGGTCTACGACCTGCGCGAGAAGAACCAGATCACTTCGCCGACACCCGTCACCTTCAGCCAGCTCGGCAAGACGAAGACCCGCGGTCTGGAGCTCGAGGCCAAGGGCTCGATCGGCCGAAACCTCGACATGATCGCCAACTACACCTATACCGACTTGGATGCGCTGATCGAGGGACTGCCGAAGAACCAGGCCAGCTTCTGGGCCAAGTACCGGTTCGCGGTGGCCGGCATCAACGGTTTCTCCGCCGGTGCCGGCGTCCGGCTGCTGGGTTCGTTCGCCGATCGTTCGTCCGGCGAAGGCCCGCGCATTCCCGGTGTCGCCCTGGTCGATCTGGTGCTCGCGTACGAAACGGCGCAGTGGCGCTATGCGCTCAACGTCAACAACCTGACCGACAAGACGTACTACAGCACCTGCCTGTCGCGTGGCGACTGCTGGGTCGGAGCGCGCCGCAACGTCGTGGCCAGTGCCACTTACCGATTCTGACGACCACGATGAACAGCCGAAAAATCAAGACCTGGGCCTGGGTCCACAAGTGGAGCAGCCTCGTCTGCACCGTCTTCATGCTGCTGCTGTGCCTCACCGGCCTGCCGCTGATCTTCCATCACGAGATCGGGCACCTGCTCGGCACGGAAGTCGAGTCGCCGACGATGCCCGCGGACACGCCGCGCGCAAGCCTCGACCGCGTGCTCGAAGTCGCGAAAGCCAAACATCCGGACCGCGTGGTTCAGTTTGCGTCGCACTCCGAGGACGACGACAACCTGTGGTTCGTCACGCTCACGCCGACGCCGGACCCGACCGACGACTTCAAATCCGTCGTCGTCGATGCGCGCACGGCCGAAGTGCTGGCGCAGCCGAAGTTCGACGAGGGCTTCATGTATGTGATGTTCAAGCTGCACGTCGACCTGTTCGCCGGATTGCCGGGGAAGCTGTTTCTCGGCTTCATGGGACTGCTGCTGCTGGTGGCGATCGTCTCCGGCGTGGTGCTGTACTCGCCGTTCATGCGCAAGCTCGAATTCGGCACCGTACGGCGCGACAAGCGGCCGCGCCTGAAGTGGCTCGACCTGCACAACATGCTGGGCATCGTGACGCTGGTCTGGGCCTTCGTGGTCGGCGGCACCGGGATGATCAATACCTGGGCCGACCTGGTGATCAAGTACTGGCAGCACGACCAGCTCAGCGCTCTGCTGACGCCGTACAAGGGCCAGCCGACGGTGCCGGTCGCCGAACGCGCGTCGGTCCAGCGCTCGCTCGAAGTCGCGCAAGCCCGGGCGCCCGGCATGAAGGTGTCTTTCATCGCGTTTCCGGGCACGGCGTTTTCCAGCCCGCATCACACGACGGTGTTCCTGCGCGGCGATCAGCCGTTCACATCGAAGCTGCTGCAACCGGTGCTGGTCGATGCCAAGACAGCGCAGGTCACGGCGGCGCCGAAGCTGCCGTGGTACCTCACGGCCTTGCTGGTCTCGCAGCCGCTGCACTTCGGCGATTACGGCGGCATGCCTATGCAGATCCTGTGGGCGCTGCTCGACATCGCGACGATCGTCGTCCTGGGCAGCGGGCTCTACCTCTGGTTGAAGCGTGGCAACAGCGTGCCGCATGCGGCGAAGGACAAGAAACATGCGCACGGCGATTCGAACGTTCCGCATGTGGCGCAGCCCTCGCCTGCGATGAAGGCGGGCTCGTGAAGCCGCGTCATGCATTCTGGAAGCTGTGGGGCTGGCCGATTGCGTTCGGCGTCCTGACCTGTGTCGGGCTCGTCTCGGCGCTGTTCAGCGACGGCGGCATCGGCGATGTGCTGGCCTGGCTGACGCTCGGCATTCCGGTGGCCGCCTGCGCCTGGTTCGGCTTCCGGCCGAACCGGCGCTGAAGCCCTTCATGGCTTCAGGTTGAGCTTGACGATCAGGTCCTTGAAATATGCGTCGTCCTTGGCCAGCGTCTCCTTGAACACGGCGCCGTCGGTGTAGACGTAGCCGAGGTTCTGCTTGGCCATGACCTCGTGCATCAGCGGTTCTGCGGCCGTCTTGGCTGTGATGTCGCGCAGCCGCGCCATGATCTCGGGCGGCGTGTTCTTCGGTGCGCCGATGCCGCGCCATGTGCCAATCACCAGGTCGATACCGCGTTCCTTCGCGGTCGGCACCTGCTCGAAGCCCTTGACCCGCTTGTCGGCCATGACCATCAGCACCTTGAGCTTGCCGCCCTGCACATGCGTCGTGACTTCGGCGGGGCTCACGGCCACGGCCTCGATGTGGCCGCCGAGCAGCGCCAGCACCGCAGGCGCCGCACCCTGGAACGGTATGTGGTTGAACTTCGTGCCCGTCTTGTCTTCCAGCGCGGCTGCTGCAAGGTGCCAGATCGAGCCGTTGCCCGAATTGCCGACACGCACGCTCTCCGGATCCTTCTTCGCCGCAGCGAGAAATTCCTCAACCGTGTTCCACGGCGCATCGGCCTTGACCGTGATCGCAGCGGAGTCGGCGTTGAGTTGCGCGATCGGCTGGAAATCGTCGTATTTGAACTTGGCCAGGCCTAGGTGCGGCAGCGTCAGCAGTTCGACGGTAAGCACCGCCAGCTTGTAGCCGTCCGGCCTGGCATTGATGACTTCGGTCCAGCCGATGGCACCGCCGGCGCCGGGCCGGTTGACGATCACGATGCTCTGGTCAATGTGTTTGCGGCTCGCGTCGGCAAAGGCACGCGCCAGACCGTCGGTGCCGCCGCCCGGCTGGTAGGGCACGAGAAGCTCGATGCTGCGGGTCGGGAACTTGGCTGCGGCGCTTTGTGCTGCCGTCTGCGCTGCGGCAGGCGCCGAAAGCCCAGCGAAAGCCAGTGTCGCCAGCGTGGAAAGCGCGACTGCGCGACGTGTGAATCCGGTCTTCATTTTCTGTCTCCTCGATTGTTCTTCCTCTAAGCCACCATTGCTCCGCTGCCGCATTCAGGGCATGTACTGACCGCCGTTCACTTCCAGGATCTGGCCTGTCACGTAGCCCGACATCTGCGCCGATGCGAGATACAGGAACGCGCCGGCACACTCGTCCGGCTCGCCGATCCGCGCCATCGGGATGCCGGCGCGCATCGCTTCCAGCAGCGCGGGCGTGGAGAAGCGGTCGTGGAACGGCGTCTGGATTACGCCCGGTGCGACGGCGTTGACGCGGATGTTGTCCGGCGCCAGTTCCTTGGCCAGTCCGTGTGTCGCGGTGCTCACGAAGCCCTTCGCGCCGGCATAGAGATACGCGCCCGGCCCGCCGCCGTTGCGTGCCGCCACCGATGACACGTTGATGATGCTGCCGCCCTTGCCGCGGGCGCGCATCAGCGGCACGACTTCGCGGCAGAACGCCAGCACCGAGCGTGCGTTGATGTGCAGCACGTCGTCGAACAGCGCATCGTCGAACTCGGCGATCGGCACCCGCTTGACCAGGCTGCCCGCGTTGTTCACCAGGATGTCGATGCTGCCGAGGCGTTCGTTGGTCTCGCGCACCACGCGGACGATCGCCGCGCTGTCGCGCACGTCGCCCTGGATCGCGAAGGCTTCGCCGCCAGCCGCGACGATGGTCTCGACCACCTTTTTCGCTTCCGCAGCCGATTGGTTGTAGTGCACCGCGACGCGCACGCCGCGTGCGCCGAAAGCGATGGCGGCCGCAGCACCGATGCCAGTGCTCGCGCCGGTGATGAGAGCGGTCTTGCCTTTCAGGTCTTCCATGTTTCTGCCTCTGCTTTTCTTCTTCGAGCGATTACCGGACAACCATGAACATGCTCGGCAGCCATGTGGAGAACGCCGGCACGAAAGTCACCAGCCCCAGCGCGAAGATCAGCGCGCCGTAGAACGGCCAGATCGTCTTCATCACCGCGCCGACCGAAATGCCGCCGATCGCGCAGCCGACGAACTGCGTGGTGCCGACCGGCGGCGTGTTCAGCCCCAGCGCGCAGTTGATGAGCAGCACGATGCCGAACTGCACCGAGGTCATGCCGTACTGCTGCGCGATCGGCAGGAAGATCGGTGTGCACAGCAGGATGGTCGCGGCCATGTCCAGGAAGGTGCCGAGCACGAACAGGATCACGTTGATCATCAGGAAGATGATCCACGGCGTGCTGGTGATCTGCGAGAGCATCTGCCCCGTCAGCTCGGCGACGCCGTAGAGGCTGATGAGATAGCCGAAGGTGCTCGAGATGCCGATCAGCAGCAGGATCACGCCGGTCGTGCGCACTGCCTTCGACGCCGCCTTGATGAAATGCTCCCACTTCAGCGTGCGGTACAGGAAGATCGTCAGCGCCAGCGCATACAGCACCGCCACCGCAGCCGATTCGGTCGCCGTGAAGATGCCCGACAGGATGCCGCCGAGGATCAGCACGACGATGAACAGTCCCGGCAGCGCCGCAGCGAACGAGCGCGCGACGATGGCCCATCCCGGGAATGTGCCGGCCGGATAGCCGCGCTTCACCGCGACGAGATACGCAGCCGCGAGGTTGCTGATCGTCAGGATCGCGGCCGGCAGCAGAGCAGCCAGGATCAGTGCCGCGATCGACACCTTTCCGCCTGCTGCGAGCGAATAGATGATCAGGTTGTGGCTGGTCGGCATCAGCGCGCCGACGAGCGCCGCGTGGGTCGTCACGTTGACCGCGTAGTCGGCGTGGTAGCCCTCCTTCTTCATCATCGGGATCATCACAGCGCCCATGGCCGAGACGTCCGCCACGGGCGAGCCCGAGACGCCACCGAACAGCGTGCAGGCCACCACGTTCGACATGCCCAATCCGCCGCGCACGTGGCCTACCAGGTTGCGCGCGAAATTGACGATGCGGTCGGCGATGCCTCCGTACAGCATCAGTTCGCCCGCGAAGATGAAGAACGGGATCGCCAGGAAAGAGAAGATGCCCATGCCGGACGTCATCTGCTGGAAGCCCACCGCCAGCGGCAGGCCTTCGTAGGCCAGCGTGGCGAGCGCCGACAGCCCGATGGAGAACGCGACGGGCACGCCGAGCAGCAGAAACAGCGTGAACGACACGCAGAGGATCAGGAGAGGGATCGTCATTTTTTCTTGCTCAGCCCCAGGCGGGTTCGACTTCGCGGCCCTTGGCCAAAGCGATGATGTGTTCGATCGAGAACATGACGATCAGCACGCCGGCGATCGTCGCCGGCACGTACTTCCAGCCTTCGGAAATCCACAGCGTCGGCAGGCGGTAGTCCCACACCGACTCGGCTAGCAGGGCGCAGTTCCACGCCATCGCGGCGCCGAAGACCATCACCAGGAAATGGATCAGGAATTCCATCTTCAGGCGCAGCCAGTCGGGTGCCAGCACCAGCATCGATTCGAGTCCGATGTGGCCCGCATCGCGCACGCCGACGGCGACGCCGAACATCGTCACGTAGAGCACCAGCAGCAGCGCCAGGCTCTCGGCCCAGGTGGGCGTGTTGTTGAGGACGTAGCGGCCGAACACCTGCCAGGTCACGGCGCAGATCACCGCGACGAGCCCGACGATGCCCAGCCACATGCAGGCACGCGCGAGCGTGCGGCAAAGTTTGGTGTACATGGGAAAGGAGGAAGGAAGAAAACCTTATTTCGTGTCCTGGACCCGCTTGACCAGGTCCTTGAGCCGCGCGTCGACGATGAACTTGTCGTACACCGGCTTCATCGCGGCCTGGAACGGCGCCTTGTCGATCTCGATGATCTCGGCGCCGCCGGCCTTGACCGTGGCTAGCGACTTCACTTCGCGCGCTTCCCACTGCTGGCGCATGTAGGGCACCGATTCCTTGGCCGCCTGACGGACCCAGCCCTGCTCTTCGGGCGACAGCTTGTCCCAGACGCGCTTGGAGAACAGCAGCATCTCCGGCGCCATCGAATGCTCGGTCCTGGTGTAGTACTTGGCGACCTCGAAGGCACGGGCGCTTTCGTAGGTCGGGTAGTTGTTTTCGGCAGCGTCGATCAGGCCGGTCTTGAGCCCGGTGTAGACCTCGCCCATCGGCATCGGGGTGGCGTTGGCGCCCATCGCCTCGATCATCGAAACCCACAGGTCCGACTGCTGCACGCGGACCTTCAAGCCCTTCATGTCGGCGAAGTTGCGCACTGCGCGCTTGGCGGTGAACATCGAACGCGCGCCGCTGTCGTAGTAGGCGAGGCCGATGAAGCCCTGCTTCTCGCACGACTTCAGGATCTCCTCGCCGATCGGGCCGTCGAGCACCTTGTGCAGATGGTCGACCGAGCGGAACAGGAACGGCATCGTCGGCACCTGCGTCTCGGCGCAGATGTTGTTCATCGGCGCGATGTTCACGCGAACCATTGCGAGCGCGCCGATCTTGGTCTGCTCGATGGTGTCCTTCTCCTGACCCAGCGAGCTGTTGTTGAACACCTTGATGGTGTGCTTGCCGCCCGAGAGCGCCTTGAGCCGCTCGCTCATGAACTTGACCGCGGTGACGGTCGGGTAGTCGTCCGGGTGAATGTCGGCCGAACGGAATTCGGTGGCTTGCGCCTGAAAGCCGGCAAAGCTGGCTGCAGCGGCGCAGGCGACGGCGACGAGGGTGCGTTGGATCTTCATTTCTTGTCTCACTTATCGGTCTTGCTTGTTAAAAACTACAGGCAGGTTCCGGCAGACCCTGCACGCCCGGCCGCAGCGCGAAAACGCCTCCGGCCAGCGGTTGGTCCGACAGATCGCCGCCCGGGCGGATCGAGGTCACGAAAAGGGTGTCGAGCTGCGCGCCGCCGAAGGCGCACATCGCCGGCTTCTTCACCGGCACGGCGAGCGACCGGTCGAGCCGGCCGTCGGGCGTGAAACGGTGGATCAGACCCGCATCGTTGCCGCAGATCCAGTAGCAGCCGTCGGCATCGACCGCAGCGCCGTCGGGGCGACCGGGCAGCGGATTCATGTCGACGAAGACGCGGCGGTTGTGCGGCGCGCCGGTTTCGATGTCGTAGTCGAAGGCCCAGATCGTCTGCACCGAAGGATGGGAGTCCGAGAGGTACATCGTGCGGCCATCGGGGCTGAAACCCAGGCCGTTCGGCACCAGCAGCGCGTCGAGTTCCAGCCGCAGCGCGACTTCGGCATCGACATCCGCCTGGTAGCGATAGAGCCGTCCGACATCGCGGCCCGCCGCCATGTCCATCAGCATCGTGCCGGCCCGGAACCGGCCCTGGCGGTCGCATCGGCCGTCGTTGAAGCGCATGCCGTGCATCGCATGCGGCGCGCGGGTCAGCGGCGTGCTGGCAAGCGTGCCGTCGTCGCGCGTCGCGATGGCGAAGAGGCCGCTTTCCATGCCGGCGATCCATTGCCCGGGGCGGCCGGCACGCGGCGCGATGCAGGCCAGCATTTCGTCGCCGGTCCATGTCATCAGGTCGCCGGTGGACGGCGTCCAGCGGTTGAGCTGCTTCGCGGGAATGTCTACCCAGTAGAGCGACTGTTCGGATGCCAGCCAGACCGGGCTCTCGCCGGTTGCATTGCGCGCATCGATGACGAGTTCGGCTTGCATGGCACGTTCAGGCGAACGGGCCTTGTGCGGTGAAGCCGCCGCCTTGGTAGATCGCGTTCGGATCGCTCGGATCCACCGGCAGCTGCGCCTCGATCTCGTCGCGAAACACCTCCGACGTGTCCTGCGGGACGTATCCCAGATGCGCCGCCTGGCTGTTGTCCCACCACACATCGCGGTTGGCCGACACGCCGTAGACGATGGTGTGCTTCACGTCCGGCGTGAACAGCGATTTCTCGATCAGCGAGGTCAGGTCGCGGTAGCTGAGCCAGGTGCTCATCATCCGGCGGTTGTGCGGTTTCGGGAACGAGGAGCCGATGCGGATGCTGACCGTCTCGATTCCGTAGCGGTCGAAGTAGAACTGCGCCATGTCCTCGCCGAAGGATTTCGAGAGGCCGTAGTAGCCGTCCGGACGCCTGCGTGCGCCGGCGTCGATTTCCTGATCCTGCCTGTAGAAGCCGATCGTGTGGTTCGAGCTGGCGAAGACGACGCGCTTCGCGCCGTGGCGCCGCGCCGCTTCGTAGACGTGGAAGACGCCGCGGATGTTGCCTTCGAGTACCTCCTCGAAAGGCCGCTCCACCGAGACGCCACCCAGATGCACGATGGCGTCGCATCCGGCGACGAGCGCATCGACGGCCGACTTGTCGGACAGATCGCAGACGACGACTTCTTCCTGCGAGCCGGCAGCCGGTGCCATGGGTGCGATGTCGGACAGCCGGATGACATCCGCGAAGGGCTTGAGTCGTTCGCGCAACTCCTTGCCGAGGCCGCCGGCCGCACCTGTCAGCAGCAGTCGGGGAAGGCGGGATGTGACGGTCGAATCGCTCATCGGTTGCTCGTCTCTCATTAGTTATCTGTTGTCGTACAACTTCTCGGACGATTATCATGAGCCGATGGCCCGCCTGTCAACAGAAGTTCCCACCATGCCCGAGACGTCCTACCTGGAGCGGCCGCGAACACGCGGCAGGGGCCTTGCGCACAACCTGGTCGACGACTTCGGCGCCCGTATCCGGGACGGCGCCTTGCGCCCCGGCGACAAGCTGCCGACCGAGTCGGAAATCATGACGGCCTTCGGCGTGAGCCGCACCGTGGTGCGCGAGGCGCTTTCGAAGCTGCAGGCGGCCGGCCTGGTCGAGACGCACCATGGCGTCGGCACCTTCGTCATGCAGCAGCGCACGAGCACCGTTTTCAGGCTCGACGCCGGCGACATCGTCACTTCGGTCGACGTGCTGGCGGTGCTGGAGCTGCGCATCAGCCTGGAAACCGAATCCGCCGGCCTTGCCGCCATCCGCCGCACGGAGGAGCAGCTGCAGGCGATGCGACAGGCGCTGGACGATTTCGAGCGCAACGTCGGCGTGGCGGGCGATACGGTGGCGCCGGATTTCCGCTTCCATCTGCAGATCGCCCAGTCGACCGGGAACCCGTATTTCGCGGACATCATGAGCCACCTCGGCACCACGATCATCCCGCGCACCCGCATCAGCGCCATCCGCAACCACGATCGTGGTGGCGCGTACCTGAGCCGCGTCAACCGCGAGCACGAAGAGATCTACGCGGCCATCGCGCGTCGCGATTCGGAGTCGGCAAGGGCGGCGATGCGCATCCATCTCACCAACAGCCGGGAACGGCTGCGAACCGCGCAGGAAGCGGCGCAGGCGGCCGACAAGGCAGCCATGCGCAAAACCTGAGCGAGGAGCCTGTCCGGTACTGGACAGGTCATTCTTTGAGTTGTACGATGACTGACCACTCTGGATGTCGAAAGGCATTCGATAGCTTGGTCACAACCAACGGAGACTCGACATGCCAACCCGCCGCCGCTTCACTGCATCCTGTTCCACCGCACTGTCATCCGCCTTCATCGTCGCGCTGACCGTCGTTCCGATGACCGCTTCGGCGCAGGCCGCCTGGCCGTCGAAACCGATCAAGATCATCGTGCCGTACCCGCCGGGCGGGTCGTCCGACATCATTGCGCGCGCGCTGAGCGTGCCCTTGTCGGCCGCGCTGAACCAGACGGTGCTGGTCGAGAACCGTCCGGGTGCGAACGGAAACCTCGGCGCCGACTTCGTCGCCAAGTCCGCGCCCGACGGCTACAACATCCTGCTGTGCGATGTCGGCGCGCTGGCGATCAGCCCGTCGGTCTACACCAAGCTGGCCTTCGATCCGTCGAAGGACCTGCGCGGCGTGGCAATGCTGGCGTACTCGCCGCATCTGCTGGTCGTGCATCCGTCGGTCAAGGCAAACAATCTGAAGGAACTGGTCGCGCTTTCCAAGACTTCCGACCTGAACTTCGCCGTCACGGCCACCGGCAGCGCGGCCCATCTGGCGGGCGTGGCACTCGAACGCGCGAGCGGCGCCAAGTGGACCTACGTGCCGTACAAGGGCGGCGTTCAGGCGGTACAGGACACGGTTGCCGGCCAGACGCAGGTGCTCATGAACGGCATGCTCGCCACGTTGCCGCAGGTGCAGGGCGGGAAGCTGAAGGTGCTTGGCGTTTCCAAGGCGACGCGCATGCCGCTGATCGGCGACGTGCCGACCATCGCCGAGCAGGGCGTTCCCGGCTACGAGTCGGGCACCTGGCAGGGCGTGAAGGTTTCGCGCGGCACGCCGGATGCGATCGTCAACAGGCTCAACAAGGAACTGGTCACGATCATCCGGTCGGCCGACATCCGTGCGCGCCTCACCGGCCAAGGCGCCGAAGTCGTGACCATGTCGCCCGTCGAAGAAGAGCAGTTCTTCAACAAGGAACGCGCGCGCTGGGCCGCGGTCGTGAAGCAGGCCGACATCCGCCTCGACTGACCCGTCACGACTTCCGCTTGTCCCCCTCCCTCCCATCCAAAAGACGTCTGCCATGAATCCGCAAGAACTCAAATCCATCATGGGCTCCGGCCTGCTGTCGTTCCCGCTCACCGATTTCCATGCGAATGGCGACTTCAACAAGCAGGGCTATGAGAAGCGCCTCGAATGGCTCGCACCGTATGGCGCCAGCGCGCTGTTCGCGGCAGGCGGCACCGGCGAATTCTTCTCGCTGACCGGCGACGAATACCCCGGCATCATCCAGACCGCCGTCGACACCTGCCGCGGCGTGGTGCCGATCATCGCCGGCGCGGGCGGCCCGACGCGCTTCGCCATCCAATGCGCGCAGGCCGCCGAAAAAGCCGGCGCGCACGGCATCCTGCTGTTGCCGCACTACCTGACCGAAGCCGGTCAGGAAGGCCTCGCGGCGCACGTCGAAGCGGTCTGCAAGAGCGTGAAGTTCGGCGTCATCGTCTACAACCGCGCCAGCAGCCGTCTAAAGCCGGAAACGCTGGCCGGCCTGGCCGAGCGCAACCTGAACCTGGTGGGTTTCAAGGACGGCGTCGGCGACATCGAAGCGATGGTCGCGATCTACCAGCGCATGGGCGACCGCTTTGCCTATCTCGGCGGACTGCCGACGGCCGAGGTCTACGCCGCGGCTTACAAGGCGCTCGGCACGCCGGTCTATTCGTCGGCCGTGTTCAATTTCATTCCCAAGACCGCGGTCGATTTCTACGAAGCTGTCCGCACCGACGACCTGGACACCCAGCATCGCCTGCTGAAGGACTTCTTCATGCCATA
Source organism: Variovorax glucosi (assembly GCF_051216695.1). Taxonomy (NCBI): domain Bacteria; kingdom Pseudomonadati; phylum Pseudomonadota; class Betaproteobacteria; order Burkholderiales; family Comamonadaceae; genus Variovorax; species Variovorax glucosi. The sequence goes on along the minus strand of NZ_JBPJZE010000001.1, from coordinate 1,636,973 downwards.
TCTCGACATCCGCAACAAGATGGCGGGCTACGCCGTGAGCATCGTGAAGGCCGGTGCCAAGATCGTTGGCCACGACGCAGGTCCCGTGCGCGCACCGCTGACCGATCTGAAGCCGAACGAGATGGAAGAACTGAAAGCGCTGATCGACAAACTTGGTCCACAGTAAGTCCGTCGGCCTCCGGACAATCGAGAGTTCATCAACAACAACGAGAGACAAAAATGATCAAGAAACTCATCCTCATCGCAGCGGCCTCGGTCGCTTTCATCACAGTCGGCGGCTGCATGTACATGCCGCGCCAGACCGATGCGATGGCGCCTGCAGCCGTCGCAGCCGCAGCCGAAAAGCTGCGTCTGGCAATGATCGACCCGACGCCTGCCGCACTCGATCCGCTGCTGGCGGCCGAACTCAGTTACGGCCATTCGGGCGGCAAGGTCGACACCAAGGCCAGCTTCATCGGCGACCTGATGGACGGCAAGTCCGATTTCGTCACGCTGGTCATCACCGACCAGACGATCCGCATCGTCGACGGCGTCGCCATCGTGCGCCACACTCTCACCGCCGACACCAACGATTCGGGCAAGCCCGGCAAGGTCAGCATCAAGATCCTCGGCGTCTGGCAACAACAGGGCGGCACATGGAAGCTGCTGGCCCGCCAGGCCGTGCGTCCGCCGGTCTGATCCATTTCCACATCAAGGTTCCTACACATGCAGCAACACGACAACCTCATCGGCGGCGAATGGACCAAGGGCAACAGCTACAGCCCCAACCTGAACCCGTCCAACCTCGCCGACACCATTGCCGAATACACGCAGGGCGATACCAGCCACGTCGATGCGGCAGTTGCTGCGGCGACGGCGGCCTTTCCCGCATGGTCCACCAGCGGCATCCAGATGCGCTCCGATGCGCTCGACAAGATCGGCAACGAGATCCTCGCCCGCAAGGAAGAACTCGGCACGCTGCTCGCGCGCGAAGAAGGCAAGACCAAGCCCGAAGGCATCGGCGAAGTCATGCGCGCCGGCCAGATCTTCAAGTTCTTCGCCGGCGAATGCCTGCGGCTTTCGGGCGAGACGATTCCGTCGGTGCGCCCGAACATCGGCGTAGAGATCACGCGCGAACCGGTCGGCGTCGTCGGCCTCATCACGCCGTGGAACTTCCCGATCGCGATTCCCGCATGGAAGATCGCGCCGGCGCTGGCTTTCGGCAACTGCGTGGTGCTGAAGCCGGCCGACCTGGTGCCTGGCAGCGCATGGGCGCTGGCGGAGATCATCAGCCGCTCGGGCATTCCGGCCGGCGTGTTCAACCTCGTGATGGGTCGCGGCAGCGTGATCGGCGATGCGCTGGTCAACCATCCGGGCATTCATGCGATCAGCTTCACCGGCTCGGTCGGCGTGGGCAGCCGCATCGCGGTGCAGTGCGCGACCAACCACAAGAAGGTCCAGTTGGAGATGGGCGGAAAGAACCCGCAGGTCGTGCTCGACGATGCCGACTTGGCGCAAGCCGTCGAGCTCAGCGTGCAGAGCGCGTTCTATGCAACCGGCCAGCGCTGCACGGCATCAAGCCGCTTCATCGTGACCGCCGGCATCTATCCGAAGTACATCGAGGCGATCCAGGCACGCATGGCGAAGATCAAGGTCGGCGACGCGCTGACCGCAGGCACCGACGTCGGCCCGGTCTCCAGCCAGAGCCAGCTCGACCAGGATCTGAGCTACATCGACATTGGCCGCAACGAAGGAGCGACGCTCGCAGCCGGCGGCCAGCGCCTGAAGCTCGACACCGATGGCTTCTACATGGCGCCTGCGCTGTTCAGCGAGTCGACCGCGTCGATGCGCATCAACCGCGAGGAGATCTTCGGCCCGGTCGCCAGCGTGATCCGCGTGAAGGACTACGAAGAAGCGCTGGCAACCGCCAACGACACCGACTTCGGTCTGTCGGCAGGTATCGCCACGACAAGTCTCAAGTACGCGACGCACTTCAAGCGCCACAGCCAGGCCGGCATGGTGATGGTCAACCTGCCGACGGCGGGTGTGGACTATCACGTGCCGTTCGGCGGCCGCAAGGGATCGAGCTACGGGCCGAGGGAGCAGGGCAAGTACGCGCAGGAATTCTTCACGGTGGTGAAGACGGCGTACACGCTGGCCTGATCCGGGCGGCTTCTTCAGGCGATCGGTAGCGTGCCGCCGTCGATGACGTATTCGACACCCGAGATGGAAGCCGCCCTCTTCGAGACCAGGAATGCGATGAGATCGGCCACCTCGTGTGGCTTCGCAGGCCGCCCGATCGGTATGCCGCCGAGAGACGTCATGAGCGATTTTTCGGCGGCTGCGTAGTCAGTGCCGTTCTCTTTGGCGATGCGTTCGACGAGCCTAACCGACGCATCCGTCTCGACCCATCCCGGCGCCACGCGAACCACGCGCACGCCCTTGGGACCGACCTCCTTGGACAGGCTCTTGCTGTACGTCGACAACGCAGCCTTGCCTGCGGCATAAGCGGTCGTCGCCTCCGGCAGCGGCATCTGTCGCTGGATGGACGTGACGTGGACGACGACACCATTGCCGCGTACCAGCATGCCCGGCAGGAGTGCCCGGTCGAGTCGCACCGCAGCATAGAGGTTCACTGCCAGCGCGTTGTCCCATTCCTCGTCGTCGAGTACGGCGAAGCCGCCCGCCGGAGCGGTCGAGCCGCCCGGCACATGCACGACGATATCCACACCTCCGAAACGATCTGCGACCGCTTTCGCGACCTCGAAACAGCCCGCAGCCGTGGACACATCTGCCGATATGAAGTCGAAGTCGGCCGAGTCAGCCGGTTTGCCGCGCGCCGCGACAAGCACCCTCGCGCCATCGCGCACGAGTCGTTCAACAACGGCCGCGCCGATGCCTTTGGTGCCACCGGTGACCAATGCCCGACGGCCTTCGAGTTCGACGGGGGAGCGGATCTCGAGCGCTTCGATCAGCTCGTCCCGAATAGTGAAGCGATGTACGAGGTCGGTCTGTTTTCCGGGAAAGTTACCGACGAGATGCACGAGCACGAGGAAATCTTCGTCCTCTCGATGGATGCCGAGCGGCGTCATGCGAACCCGATATCTGGCATCCGTCGATTTTTTCCAGTCGAGGATCGATGGCAATCCTTCGTGCGTATGCCCTTCGTCCCGCACGACCGCCGTGGCGGCAAAGCAACCGGCGAAGCCGGTGTGGTCGACGGCGTTCTGTGCGGCGAAGTAGCGTGTGATGGCAGGCGGGAAAGGGATGGTCATGATCGGGCTTCTCGCGGAGAGGTTCTTGATGAAGGAACGCCATGCTCCCCTTATGCTTGCGCCATACCAAGAACGCACCTGGAAGTAAGTCCTTTCATCGCGCCGGCGCGCAAGGCGCATACGCCCTTGTCTGCCGCCATCGAACCGAGGCTTGCTTCAGCCTTCTCCATCAGCGCTGGAAGCTGGTGATTCTGTTCAACCTGTTCGACGGCAAGGTGCTCAGGTTCTCCGACCTGGAGCGGCGAGTGACCGGTATCTCCCAAAAAATGCTGACCCAGCAACTTCGTCAGCTGGAGGCCGACGGTATCGTTTGTCGAACGGTTCACGAGCAGTCGCCTCCGGCCGTCGACTATCGAATGACCGATTGGGGGCAGCAACTCTGCCCGGCACTCGACGGACTGCTGCGATGGAAGGAGCTGGGAGCTTGAGGATGTCCGGAGTTCGGGGCATGGGGCATGCGTCAGCCGGGTCGGCGAAGCAACAGCCGGTCGACGATTTCGAACAGTAGTTCGCTGAACAGCGCCATCGCCGCAGCCGGCAATGCACCGGCCAGCAGCAGCTGCCGGTCGTTCAGCGCAAGCCCGGTAACGATGCGCTCGCCGAATCCGCCAGCGCCGATGAAAGCGGCGATCGTCGCCGTGCCGATGGCGATGGCCGTCGCGGTGCGCACGCCTGCCAGCAGGGTCGGCAGTGCGAGCGGCAGCAAGACATGGCGCAGGTTCTGCGCCGACGTCATGCCGAGCGCGGTGCCGGCCTGCCGTACGCCGGCTGGGACTTCGGCGAGGCCGGTGACGGTGTTGCGCATGATCGGCAGCAGCGCATAGAGCGTCAAAGCGATCAGTGCCGGCAGCGTGCCGATGGCGCCCAGCAGCGAGATCAGTACTGCCAGCAATGCCAGCGACGGCACCGTCTGCATCAGACCTGCGATGCCCAGAACCACGGCGCTCGTTCGCGCATGCGAAAAGACCAGCACGGCGATCGGCACGCCGATCAGCATCGCCAAGCCGACGGAAACCGCCACCAGGAACAGGTGCTGTCGCGCCAGCCGGCCCAGGTCGTCGCCGAACAGCTTTGCCGCGAAGCCGCGCGACGCATCCGCTGCCGGTCCGCCGGCCAGGAAGTCGCGCGCGATGACGTCGAACGCCGCACCCTGCAGTTCGGCGCGTGCGTTCATCGCGATCATGGCGCGTTCGTCGATGCGGCCCTCGAGCTTCTGCAGCGCTGCCCAGGCCTGCGGCTGGCGCGCCGGCAGGTCGAGTCGGTAGAGCACGACGGCGTCGTAGCGCGGGAAGTAAGCACGGTCGTCTTCGAGCACGCGCAGGCCGAGATGGTCGATCTTGGCGTCGGTGGTGTAGATGTCGATCACGTCGATCTGCTTCGCGGCGATGGCGTCGTAGGCCAGGCCGTGGTCGAGTCCGGTCGGCTTCTGCGTGTAGCCGTAGCGCGCAGACAGGCCCTGCCAGCCGTCGCCGCGCCCGATGAATTCGTTCGACAGGCCGAGCTTGAGTTCGGGATGTCGCGCGAGATCGGACAGCGTGCGGATCTGCAGCCTGTCGGCATCGGCTGCGCGCATGGCCAGCGCGTAGCCGTCGTTGAATCCGAGCGGAATCGCCACGCCGAGGCCGAGCGGCGCGAGCGCGGCGTTCATGGTTTCGCGGGTCATCGACCCGGAGCCGGTCGTGCCCGTCGTGCTCGTCGCAACGCCCTTGAGTATTTCCAGCGCAATGGTGCCGGTGTATTCGGCATAGAGATCGATGTCGCCCGAGCGCAACGCGCTGTAGACGATGGCCGTATTGCCCAGACCCTGCCGTACGACTGGAGGTTTCTGCAGATGCGGCGCTGCCGTCTGCGCCATCAGCTCGGCAAGGATGTACGACTCGGTGAAGCGCTTGGAGCCAACGCGCAGCTCGCCCGACGACGCTGCGGCCTTCTGCGTCTGTTGCGCATCTGCGGTGGCCGTCGCGAAACACGCGGCCAGCGCAAGCAGGATCAGCATCATGCGGAGCGGCAGAAGATTCTTGAGCGTATGCATCGGGAAAGTTTATGTCGCGCTCTGCAAGGGTTCTGCGAATCACGCCTGTTTCCTACAGCCGCTGGTGTGCCGGACCGATCGACGCCGGCTGCGTTGCGGTCGACGTTCTGGAGGCTGTATTCATCGCGAAAGAGACCATGACGAAGACCTCCGACAAGAGAGACAAGAGCGGCGACAAATACGACGGGCTCGAGTTGTTCACGCTGGAGGAAGCCCATGGCGCGCGCGAACTGCCGTCCGTCCTGGTCAACGGTTACAGCCTGATGGTGCGCGACAAGGATGGTTTCGCCGGCGACCAGGCGAGCCAGACGGCGTTCCGCGAGTTGCTCGAAGAGTGGCGCGAACGCCGCCGCGAGAAGGGCTCGGACCCGTTTCGCGATGTGCATTCGCGCGAACTTTCGAAGTCGGAACTCGATCGTCTGCTGGCAGGCGACAAGGCTTCGGAAGGCGCCGACATGCTGCACGGCGTGATCGAGGAATTCGCGGAGGGGCTGGCCTATGTGGTGCGGCGTTTCCTGAAAGAGCCTTCCTGGAAGAAAGTCGAGCGCATCGTGATCGGCGGTGGCTTTCCGGAAAGCGATGTCGGCGAGCGCGCGATCCTGCAGGCTTCGGCCATGCTGCTGGACCTGAAAGTGAAGGTTCCTCTGGCGCGCCTGTCGCACGAGGTCGACGACGGCGGACTGCTCGGCTGGGTGCATCTGGCGCCGCCCGAATTGCTAAAGCACCACGACGCGATTCTTGCGGTCGACATCGGGGGCACGAACCTGCGTTGCGGCATCGTCAAGATGCGGACGAAGCGAGCCAGGGACATGTCGAAAGCGAAGGTGATCCAGCGTCGGAAATGGCGACATGCGGACGACAAGCCGAGCCGCGGCGGTCTGGTCGACAAGCTGGTCGAAATGCTGGAGGAACTCATACAGTACAGCAAGAGAGAGGGAATCCGGCTCGCGCCTTTCGTCGGCATTGCCTGCCCCGGCCAGATCCGCAAGGACGGCTCCATCGCCAGCGGCACCCAGAACCTGCCCGGCGACTGGGAGAGCGACACCTTCCATCTGCCAAGCGCATTGAGCAAGAAGCTGCCGCCGATCGACAAGCGTCCCGCGATGGTCCGCATGCACAACGACGCGGTGGTCCAGGGCCTGAGCGAAGTACCGTTCATGCGGGACGTGAAGCACTGGGGAGTGCTGACGATCGGGACCGGGCTGGGGAATGCGAGCTATACGAACAAGGTGTGAGGCGTGGCTTGGTCAGTGACGATTGACGAGTCTGTTCATGAGCAGCGATTGAAGGTCGCGCCGTGAATCGCAGAGGACATGGATGTACGCGACATCGCCCCGGACCTCGTAGGTGATCCGATTCATGCCGGAAAGAACCTGCCTGTATTGGGCGATTTCGAGTCGTTCCAGTTCCACCGGTATTCGGCCCGCTTTGGGGTTGGACTGGATCATCGCTACCGATTCCTTGATCTTCGCGTAGCTTGTCACCCAAGCTTCGATGCCGAATTTCGCAACGATGTAGCTTTTCAGATTCTTTAGATCGGCTTCTGCCGATTGGAGGACTACAACCTTCACTGCCGATTTTCTTTATCCAACTCGGCGAAAAGCTCTGCTGCTGGGCGGAACTTGCCTTCCTCGATCTCGCGGTTTCCGATGGCCAATAGCTTCAGCAGCGCAAGGGTCGCTTCGTGCTCTTCATACGAGCGGACGTCCATCACGACCAGTTTGGCTTCACCGTTCTGAGTGATGAGCATCGGCTTTCGGCTCTCGGAAATTTCCCTCACAATTTCTGCGGCGTGGCTCTTGAGGTAGCTGATGGGCTTGACCTGAGTCGAAAATTTCATAGGCGCTCCTTGACGATCGGACCGATTGTGGACCGAATTCAGTCCTAAAGCTGAAACGCAATCGTCAGCAGCAATCCTTCACCCAGATCCCGCAGCAACCCCGGCCGCCGCGTCCTGAACGGCTCTCCCGCCGCCGCTGTCGTGTCGATCCACTGCGCGATCCAGTCGATGTCGCGACGCCCGTAGAAAACCACCGCCGCCTCGTGATTCAGCAGCAGGCTGCGCTGGTCGAGGTTGATCGATCCGCACATCGCCAGTGTCTCGTCGACGACGACGGCCTTGGCATGCGCCATGAACGGCAGCATGCGGAAGGTGACGCCCGCATCGGCCAGATCGCGCATCGCGCGGGCGCGTACGAAATCGGTCAGCGCATGGTTCGAGCGCGCGGGGATGGCGATCGTCACCTGCACGCCGCGCCGGGCGGCGAGACGCAACGCATCGCGCAGGCCGTCGTCGGGTACGAAATAGGGCGTGATCGCGAAAACGCGCTGTTCGGCGCGGAAGCAGGCGTCGATCAGCAGGGCGTGGGCGGTGTCTTCGGTCTGATCGGGGCCGCTGGGCAGGAATTGGGCAAAGCGCGTTTCCTCGGCGACGTCGAGATCGCGGTCGACAGGGATGCTGGTGTCCGGCGCGATCAGCCGCGGCGGGCCCTGGCGCACGGAAATCCAGTCGTGATCGAACTGTCTTGCCGCGGCCAGCGCCACGCCGCCTTCGAGGTCGAAAGAAAGGTCGCGCCAGGGCACGGGTATGGCGTCGTTGCCGGTGAAGTACTCGCCCGCCAGGTTGCGGCCACCCGACCACAGAACCTGGTCGTCGGCGATCACCAGCTTGCGATGGTTGCGCAGGTTGCGCGGTCCGATTCGGCGCAGGCTGAAGAGCGGCCGGAACACCGTCACCTTGCCGCCGGCGGCGCGCAATGTGTCGAAGTGACGGCGCGGCAGCGTCAGCGCACCGAAGCCGTCGAGCATCAGCCGCACCTTGACGCCTTCGCGCGCGCGAGCGGCCAGCCGCGCGATGGCTTCATGGCCCAGCGCGTCGTCGCCGATGATGAATGTGCAGACGTCGATGCGCTCGCGCGCGCCGTCGATCACGCGCCAGAGCGCATCGCGGGCGGCGGCGCCATCGGCATGGAAATGCGCTTCGCAGGGACTCGGCGGTGCGAGGCCGAAGCTTTCGATCAGCTCGGCGGCCCAGTGTCCTGCGGGCGCGGTGCGCGGCGGGCGCGGCACGCCGGCCGGTCGCAGCTTGCGCTGGCCAAACATCAGGTAGGCCGGCAGCGCCATGTACGGCAGCAGCACCAGGCCCATCACCCAGGCGATGGCGGTGGCCGGCGCGCGCTGTTCACGCCGTGCCCGGGTCGTCAGCACGTACACCAGCAAGGCGAACGTGACGACCAGGAAATGCTGCGACGGGGAGGGCAGCCAGGGCCAGATGGAGTGGAAGATCACGCTGCGAGACTAACTTGCCGTGGCAGCAGCGGTGGCGATCGCACGCAGATGAGCGACCAGCAGTCCGGCGGCGGGCGGCAGTGTTTCGGTATCGCGGAAGCAGATTGTGAAACGCCGACGAGCCCACGGGTCTCCCAGCGGCATCACGCGCAGACCGCAGGTTCTGGCAAACGGCTCCGCCACTTCCACCGGCACGACGCTGATCGCCAGGTTGGCGCGCACGACGCGCAGGGCGGCATCGAAATTCGACACCAGCACGCGGTAGGCCAGCGGCCTGCCGGCGATCGCGGCAGCGCGCTGCAACGTCATGCCGACCGCGCTCAGTGTCGGCATGCCCACGAATTCATGATCGAGCAGATCTGCGAACAGCAACGGATCGCCGCCTTCGGCCCCATCCGCCCGCGCCGCCGCCGGGTGCGACGGGTGCGCCACCACGGCTAGCCGGTCTTCGCGATACGGCACCGTCTGTAGGCCTTCGGTATCGGCCGCGTCCCAGCAGATGCCGACCGACGCACTGCCCTCGCGGATGGCACGCACGACTTCGGGGCTCAGGCGTTCTTCCATGTCGACCCGTATGTCGCGATGGGCCGGCACCTGCAGGAAAGAAGCGACGTCGTCGGCGAGCGATTCGGCCATCACCGAGGCGCTCGCCATGATGCGCACATGGCCGCGCGTGCCGCCCGCATAGCCGGCCATGTCGCGCTCGATGCGGTCCATGCTCGACAGCAGCATGCGCGCATGTTCGAGCAGGGTTTCTCCTGCTGCGGTCGGTGCGACGCCGCGGCGCTTGCGCACCAGCAGCGGCGTGCCGACGGTGGTTTCGAGTTGCGCGAGGCGCTTGCTGATGGCCGAGCCGACGAGGTTGGCACGCTCGCCGGCCCGCGCGATGTTGCGGACGTCGCAGACGGCGACGAAGAGGCGAAGCGTGGTCAGGTCAAGGTCGCGCACGGTGTCTTTCGTTCGAGAGATTCCGATTTGGAATCGCAGGGGTTCCAAATGTGCCATTCATCGACGAAACGGAATATCTAAAATTTGTCCGGACTCAGAAGTCATGGAGACACCGGATGACACCAACAAATTTACCTCGCGCCGCAGTCGTGCGTGAAGTGGGCCTGCGCGACGGACTGCAGAGCATTTCCCGCGTCATGCCGACCGATCGGAAGATCGAATGGTTGCGCGCGGCCCATGCGGCAGGCCAGCACGAGATCGAGGTCGGCTCCTTCGTGCCGGCCCGTCTGCTGCCCCAGCTGGCCGACACCGCCGAGCTGCTGGAGGTAGCGAAGACCTTGCCGGGATTGTTCGCCTCGGTGCTGGTTCCGAACCTGAAGGGCGCCGAACGCGCCATCGAAGGCGGCGCCGACCTCATGATCGTGCCGCTTTCGGCGAGCCACGCGCACAGCCTGGCCAACCTGCGCAAGACACCGGACGAAGTCGTGGCCGAAGTGGGCCGCATCCGCGCCGCACGCGACGCCTCGGGCAGCCGGACGCTGATCGAAGGCGGCATCGGTACCGCTTTCGGCTGCACGCTGCAAGGCGAGGTGCCGGTTGCCGAAACGCTGCGGCTGATGCAGGCGCTGCTCGATGCCGGCGCCGACCGGGTGAGCCTCGCCGACACGGTCGGCTATGCGGACCCGGCGATGGTCCGCAGCCTGTTCGAGAAGGCGCTGGCGATCGCCGGCGACCGGCTGTGGAGCGCGCATTTCCACGACACGCGCGGCCTCGGTCTGGCCAACGCCTACGCAGCGCTCGAAGTCGGCGTCGCTCGCTTCGATGCCTGCCTCGCCGGCATCGGCGGCTGTCCGCATGCACCGGGCGCCAGCGGCAACGTCGACACCGAAGATCTCGTCTTCATGCTCGAAAGCATGGGTATCTCGACCGGCATCGACCTCAAGCAACTGATCGCGCTGCGCGGGCGAGTCGCGGACTTGCTCGAAGGCGAGACGCTGCACGGCAACGTCTGGCGTGCCGGCTTTCCGAAGACGTTCATCCAACACGGCGCCAGCGCCATTGCAGCATCCGCATGACAACAACCGCCCGAAAACTGCCGCTCGCAGGACTGCGTGTCGTCGAATTCACCCATATGGTCATGGGCCCGACCTGCGGCATGGTGCTAGCCGATCTCGGCGCGGAGGTCATCAAGGTCGAGCCGATCGAAGGCGACCGCACCCGCACGCTGCTCGGTGCGGGAGCCGGTTTTTTCCCGATGTTCAACCGCAACAAGAAGAGCATCGCGATCGACCTGAAGCAGCCCGAAGGCGTCGAGGTGGCGCTGAGGTTGTGCGGCTCGGCCGACGTGGTGGCACAGAACTTCCGCCCCGGCACGATGGCCAAGTACGGGCTCGACTACGCGACGCTGAGCCAGGTCAATCCGCGCCTGGTCTATGTCGATCACGCCGGTTTCCTGCCCGGACCCTACGAACACCGCACCGCGCTCGACGAGGTCGTTCAGATGATGGGCGGGCTGGCCTACATGACCGGCAGGCCCGGCGATCCGCTGCGCGCCGGCACCAGCGTGAACGACATCATGGGCGGCATGTTCGGCGCCATCGGCGCGCTGGCCGCGCTGATGCAGCGCAACGAGACCGGCCGCGGACAGGAAGTGCAATCGGCGCTGTTCGAGAACAACGTGTTCCTGGTCGGCCAGCACATGCTGCAGTACGCCATCACCGGCCAGGCCGCGGCGCCGATGCCGGAGCGCATCTCGGCATGGGCGCTCTACGATGTGTTCAGCGTCAAGGATGGCGAGCAGATCTTCCTGGCTGCGGTCAGCGATGCGCAATGGCGAACCTTCTGCGAGGCGCTGGGCTTCGTCGATCTGCTGGCCGACCCCGAGCTTGCCGATAACAACGCCCGCGTTCGCCAGCGTCCGCGCATGCTGGCCGACCTTCGCCAACGCTTGAAAGCGTTCAGCGCAGCGGAACTCTCGGCGCTGTTCGAGGCGCGCGGCCTGCCTTTCGCACCGATCGTGCGTCCTGAAGACCTGTTCCAGGATCCGCATCTGCTGGCCACCGGAGGCCTGGCCGATATCCGGCTGCCGGATGGCGAGCGTGCCGGCGAAATGGCGCAGACGACGCTGTTCCCGATCACCATGGACGGCGCTCGCCTCGGTGTGCGCCTGCACCCGCCGACGCTGGGCGAGCACACCCGCGAACTGCTCGAATCGCTCGGCTACGACGCAGCGCAGCGAGAGACGATGCTGGCCGCAAACGCGGTCGGCTGAAAAAACAACGAGACGGAGACAAGAAATGACGACCAGAAACCGATCCGAAGAAGACGCGGCCGTGAATCCGCGTCGAAAGCTGCTGCGCGGCATGACGCGCATCGCGTTGGCTGTCGGCGCGGCCGGGTTGCTGCCCGGCGCGCTGTGGGCGCAGGGCAGCGACAAGCCGGTGCGGGTCATATTGCCTGTGAGTGCCGGTTCCGGCACCGACGGCGTGGCGCGGACGATGAGCCAGGGGCTGAGCAAGGCGCTAGGGCATCCGACCGTCATCGAGAACCTGCCGGGTGCCGGAGGTATTCCCGGTACGCTGCAGATCGTCAAGGGCGCCAAGGACGGCTCGGTCATCGGCTTCGTGTCGAACAACCACGTCGTGAACCCGAGCGTCTACAAGAACGTGCCCTTCGATGCCGTCGAGGACATCACGCCCATCGCGCTCATCGGTGCGACGCCATTCGTGCTGGTGGCGCATCCGGGGCTGGCTGCGAAGAACGTGCGCGAACTCGTCGCGCTGGCCAAGGCCCGGCCCGGCGCGCTGAACTACGGCTCGTCGGGCAACGGCACGATCCTTCATCTGGCGGCGGAGATGTTCTGCAGCGAGGCCCAGGTCGACATCAAGCACATTCCCTACCGTGGCGCCGGTCCGCTGACCACCGACGTGCTCGGCGGACAGGTGCAACTCGCGGTGATCGCGGTCGCGGTCGCGGCGCCGCTGGTCAAGGCGGGCTCGCTGCGCGCCCTCGGCGTCACATCGGCGGCGCGCTCGTCCCTGCTGCCCGACGTGCCGACCATCGCGGAGCAGGGATTGCCCAATTACGTCATCGAAGGCTGGAACGCGGTGATCGGCCCGGCCGGCATGCCGAAGGCCGAGGTTCAGCGCATCAACGCCGCGGTCAAGTCGACCGTCGACCTGCCGGAGGTTCGCGACGCACTGCTGGTCCAGGGCTACCGCCTGGGCGTGACGTCGCCGGAAGAGACGGCCGCCTATTTCCGCACCGAAACCGTACGCATGGCGAAACTGGTGAAGCAGGCCAACGTCAAGCTCGACTGAGGCCGTCCAGCGAGCGGCGCACGTCGCCGCCTCACACCGGCAGCGCCGTCGTCGTCTTGACGCGGTCGAGTACGAAACTGGTCTTGCAGTCCTGCACGCTAGGGTGCTTGAGCAGCGTTTCCATCACGAATCGCGAATAGTCCGCCATGTCGGCGACCACCACGCGCAGCAGATAGTCCATGTCGCCGGTCAGCGAGGCGCATTCGATCACCTCCGGCCATCCCTGGACCGACGCGCGGAACGCGTCCATCGGGCTGCGTTTGTGGCTTTCGGTGTGCTTCTCCAGCCGGACGTTGATGTACGCCATCAGCGGCAGGCCGACGCGCTCGGGTCGCAGCAGCGCGACGTAGCCCTGGATCACGCCGGATTCTTCCAGCCGCTTGACTCGCCGAAGCGTCGCCGAGGCCGACAGGCTGACCTGCGCGGCAAGCTCGTCGTAGGTCGCGCGTCCGTTGGCCTGCAGCGCGCGAAGCACGCGCAGATCGATGGAGTCGAGTTCGAGAGGAGCGTTCATGTCGATTATTTTGCAGGAATGCTGCGCCGCGCGACCGATTTACGCCGCAAGTTGCAGGAATCGTGTGCGGCATCGGTCTAGCATCGAAAGCAACCCCACCCTCAAATACCGGAGACACACGATGACCGATCTGTTCGAGAACCCCATGGGCCTGCAAGGCTTCGAATTCGTCGAATTCGCTTCCCCCACCCCGGGCTTGCTGGAGCCGATCTTCGAGGTGATGGGCTTCACGCTCGTAGCGAAGCACCGCTCGAAGGACGTCGTGCTCTACCGCCAGGGCGACATCAACTTCATCATCAACCGCGAACCGAAGAGCCCGGCCGCGTACTTTGCCGCGGAGCACGGTCCTTCCGCCTGTGGGCTGGCATTCCGCGTGAAGGATGCGCACCAGGCTTACCAGCGCGCGCTCGACCTCGGCGCGCAGCCGGTCGACGTGCCGACCGGCCCGATGGAACTGCGCCTGCCGGCCATCAAGGGCATCGGCGGCGCGCCGCTGTACCTGATCGACCGTTTCGAGGACGGCAAGTCGATCTACGACATCGATTTCGAATTCATCGAAGGCGTCGACCGCCATCCGGTCGGCCACGGCCTGAAGCTCATCGACCACCTGACGCACAACGTCTACCGCGGACGCATGACGTTCTGGGCGGATTTCTACGAGAAGCTCTTCAACTTCCGCGAGATCCGTTACTTCGACATCCAGGGCGAATACACCGGCCTGACGTCCAAGGCGATGACCGCGCCCGACGGCAAGATCCGCATCCCGCTCAACGAGGAATCGAAGAAGGGCGGCGGCCAGATCGAGGAATTCCTCATGCAGTTCAACGGCGAAGGCATCCAGCACATCGCGCTGATCTGCGACGACCTGAAGGATGCCGTCGACAAGCTGTCTCTGGCCGGCGTCAAGACCGCCACCGCGCCCAACGACATCTATTACGAGATGCTCGACACGCGCCTGCCGGGCCACGGCCAGAACGTGCCCGAGCTGCAGGCGCGCGGCATCCTGATGGACGGCACCACCGAAGGCGGCCACGCACGCCTGCTGCTGCAGATCTTCTCGACGCCAATGATGGGACCGGTGTTCTTCGAGTTCATCGAGCGTCGCGGGAACTACAGCGAAGGCTTCGGCGAGGGCAACTTCAAGGCACTGTTCGAATCGCTCGAGCGCGACCAGATCCGCCGCGGCGTGCTGGACGCGACGACGGCCTGACCATGATCTCTGCCGAAGCGATCAAGCACGGCCTCGCTGCGGGTGCCGTCGCGACACCCGACCGGCCCGACTGGACCATCGACCAGGGCTGGGCCGACTACACCCCGGCCGAGCACGCAGTCTGGAAAACGCTGTTCGAGCGCCAGACGAAGCTGCTGCCCGGCCGGGCCTGCGACGCGTTCATCGACGGCATGAACAGCCTGCCGATCGGTGCCGACCGCATTCCGGACTTCGTCGAACTCAGCGAAGTGCTGATGCAGCGCACCGGCTGGCAGGTCGTGGCCGTTCCGGGGCTTGTTCCGGACGAGGTTTTCTTCGACCATCTGGCAAACCGGCGTTTCCCGTCTGGCAATTTCATCCGCAAGCCGCACCAGCTCGACTACCTTGAAGAGCCGGATGTCTTCCACGACGTCTTCGGTCATGTGCCGATGCTGATGAACCCGGCCATCGCCGACTACATCCAGGCTTACGGCAAGGGCGGTTTGCGAGCGCAGAAGCTGGGCGTGCTCGACAAGCTGGCGCGCGTCTACTGGTACACGGTGGAATTCGGCCTGATCCGCCAGCCCGACGGCCTGCGCATCTACGGTGCCGGCATCGCGTCGTCGCGCACCGAGAGCGTCTTTGCGCTCGACGACGCATCGCCAAACCGCATCGGATTCGATCTCGAACGGGTGATGCGCACCAATTACCGCATCGACGATTTCCAGGAAACCTACTTCGTCATCGACAGCCTGACGCAGCTGCTCGACCTGGCGACGATCGATTTCGGACCGCTGTACGACCGCATCGCAGGACAACCGGACCATCAGCCGGGCGATGTGCTGATCGGCGACCGGATCGTGGTCAGGGGAACGGGGACGTATCACACCGAAAAGAAATGTAGGTAATTTTTACTAGTTCGAGGGTTCTTGCACTATCTGTTGGTAGGCATTGCTGGATAAAGTCCGATGCACGCTGCTCGCCTCGCAGCCCAGGAGTCACGATGCTCGCTCGGAACGATATGTTCAAGACGCGGTCGCTGGACGCGCCGGCTGCGATTGCACTGGCGATGGCTGTCGTGGTTGCGACATGGCTGGCGCAGGCGCTCGGCGATGTGCCGGCGTGGAAATTCGACTCCGCCGTCCGTCTTTCCTCCGGTTTTGCGGTCTTGACGGGTTCGGGCTGGGCGCTTTTCCAGCTCGCGCTGCGGCACGCCATGCCGGACGAGCGTCGCCGGTGGACGCTGGCTTTCGCCGCTATGGTCGTGCTTGGCCTCGTCGAAACCACGGACTGGCTCGTCGGCCGCGGCTTCATGACCGACGACTGGCTGGTCGACCTGCCTTTCTGGCTCGCGGCCAGTGCAATGTTGCATGTCGTGCTGCAGCGTGGAAGCAAGCGCCGCATCGCCATGTCCTTTTGGCGGATCGGTCTGGTGCTGCAGTTCGTCTTTCTCGTCTGCGATCTCCTGGAAGGCAAGGCGCTCGTTGCCTGGTCGCTTTCTGCCGGCGATCTGGCATCGATCGCCGGCTGGAGCCGGCTGCTGGCGATCGAATGCTATGTCGTCGCGCTGGTGCTCGTGGACGGAACGGTCGGAACCCACCATGTGCTGAGCGCGATGCGCCGGCTGCACGACAGTCCTTACGACATGAAGGACAAGGTGATTTTCGCAATCGGCTGTCGGCAGCGAGGACTGCCCGTTCCGCAGACGCTGCTAGAAAGTACGGCGAACAAGGAAGGCGTCGAATGGCATGTTTGCCGCAACGAGCTGGACCGCGACCTGTTCTGCAATGCTCGCAGCGGCCGGAATTCGCTCGGCAGCCTGGTGTTTCGTCGCATCGCCAAAAACCTCTATCGTGATCCCGAAGGCGACGAGATCGACCTCGACACGGTGCTCGCGTGGGTCGATGCCTACAGCCGAACCACGCCCGTGATCGTGCAACCCCTGTTGCGCAATCATCCGGAAATCGCCGATCTGGCCGATGTTCCTGAAGGGTCGCTCGTGACGATGCGGGTGCTGACCTGCCTCGATAGCGACGACCTTCCGGTCTTGACCCATGCGTTCCTGCGCACCGATGGCAGACTCGCGCAGAAATGGCGTCGCAAGGACAGTTTGGGGGTGGATCCAGCGACCGGTCGTGTCGCCGACGGCCGTGTGCTTCAGACGTGGCCCGCAATCCGGGCACTCGCACTCGATGCGCACCGCGCATTTCCGAAACGCATCATCGCCGGCTGGGAGATCGCGATGACCGACAAAGGCCCGCTTCTGCTTGCAGGCAGCATCGGTCCCGATGAAGTGTTTCCGCGGCGCCACGACTGGAACGGCATCGGTCTCAGCCCGCTCGGCCCCCTGCTTCAGCACCATATTTCCGCCAGCCTGGAAAGTCGCAATCCGGATTGAGGCTTGCGCTGGCTGCTGGTCAGGATCGCTGGATAGAGTCCGGCGATGCTTTCTCGAAACGGTTCGATCAAAACCCCGTCGCTGCGCGGCGCGACAGTGCTTGCGTGGGCGTTGGCGGTTGCTTTCGCAACCGTGCTCGCACAGCTTTTTTCGGACACGCCGGCATGGCAGTTCGATTCGGCGGTCCATCTCACGTCCGATCTGGCGGTGGCGACAGGGTTGGGCTGGACGCTGTTCCAGCTTGCGCTGCACGAAAAGTCCGGTCGCGAACGCAGCCGCTGGATCCTGGCTTTCTGGGCGATGGTCGTTCTCGGTGCGATCCAGGCCACCGACTGGCTCGTCGGAAGCGGTTTCATGGCCGACGACTGGCTGGTCGACCTGCCGTTCTGGCTTGCAGCCACCGCGATGGTGAGAGCAGTGCTCCGGCGCGGACGCGAACGTTCCGGTGCCTTCCTCCTTTGGCGTATCGGCATGGGTCTGCAGTTCGTCTTCATCGTCTGCGATCTCTGGGAGGGCAAGTCGCTCAACGCCTGGTCGATCTCCGCCGGCGATATTGCATCGCTCGCCGAGTGGAGCGAATTGCTGGCTATCGAATGCTATGTCGTGGCGCTGGTTCTGGTGGGCGCGGCACGCACCGACGCATCGACGGCGGCGCATCCGGTCCAGGCGGTCGGCGCCGAGGCACGACGCATCTATCGGCAGGCACATCTTTTTCGCAAGGCGATTTATCCGCCGGTTCGGTGGACTTTCTGGCCGGGACTGCGCGGCGCGGTGCTCGTCGCCGGCAGCGTCGGGCTGGTGGCTGTGCTGGGTCCGGCCGCGAGGCGCGCCTCCGGGCGCACGCTTCGGGCGCAACTGGGCGATCTGCTCTCGCTGAGCCTTCGACATGATTTCGACCCGCTTGCCTATTACTTCCAGGAGTTGTACCGCGAGGGTGGCCGGGCGGAAGCGGCGTTCTATCTCACGCGCAGCGAAACCAAGAACGGCCTTCTCCATGTGCTGAACTCGATGCGTCCCTCACCCGACGGTCCGCGCGAGATGAAGGACAAGGTACTTTTTGCCGCCTGCTGCAGGCGCGAAGGCCTGCCTGTCGCGTCGACATTGCTCGAAAGCGAAGACGGTGGCAGCGAAGTTGCCTGGTCAGTTCCGCGCGACCGGCTCGACCGCGATCTGTTCTGCAAATTGCGCAGCGGTCGGGGCGCGCGGGGTGTTCTGGTGTTCCGGCGCGTCGGGCCACACCGGTATCTGGACCCCGACGGCGAAGAGATCGATCTCGAGACCGTTCGGGTCTGGCTGCAGGCGGCGAGCCGGACAGCGCCCGTGATCGTCCAGCCCCGGCTGCGCAACCACCCCGAACTGGCAGATCTGGCAGACCGGTCGCTCGTGACCGTCCGGGTGCTGACCTGCTTGGACAGCGATGGCCGGCCCGTCGTCACGCATGCGTTCTTGCGCATCCTGTCGAAGCTGGAGCCGAAATGGCGGCGCAAGGACGAATATGGCGTACCGATCGACCGGGTCGACGGCCGGCTGGGTGCGATGTGCAGCGACCGGCTGGCAAGCGGCACGCGGCGCTTCAGCCACCACCCGGTGACGGGGCAGGCTGTCGAGGGGCGCGTGCTGGAAAGCTGGCCGGCGATCCAGGCGCTGGCGCTGGATGCGCACCGCGCCTTCTCGCACCGGATCTTCGTCGGCTGGGATATCGCGATGACGGACGAGGGCCCGGTGCTGCTCGAAGGGAACGTCAACCTGGACATCATGTTTCCCCAGCGCGTGCATCGGCAGGGCATCGGCCGGAGCGCGCTCGGGCCGCTGCTGCAGCATCATCTGGCGGCACTCGCCAGAAGCCACGACGTCGATTGAAACGCGACTTCGACCGTACGTACTACTGGATGTTCCGGCCGATTTCCGGCCAGCGCCGATGCAGCCAGATCCAGGCGAACAGCCCGACGCTCATCATGATGGCCGATGTGAGCGCCAGGCCCAGCGTCGAATGCATCACCAGCGGCGCGATCACGCCGGCGACCAGCCCGTTGGCCGTCGAGCCGATCACCGCCTGCAGCGACGACGCCATGCCGCGACGTTCGGGATGGAGATCCAGCACCAGCAGCGTGATGACCGGCACCATCAGCGCCCAGCCGAACGAGAAGATGCCGATCGGCAGCATCGACCAGGCCGGATGCGGCGGGAATGCCCAGTTGGCAGTCACGTTCACCGCCGAAACCAGCAGCATGATCAGGAAGCCGTGGCGAATCTGCGTCTTCGGCGGAACCTTGCCGGCCATGCGGCCGCTGACCCAGGCGCCGCTCATGATGCCGCCGATGGTCAGCAGGAAGAACCAGAAGAACTGCGTCGGCGACAGGCCGAGATGGTCGCCCAGAAAGGCCGGCGCCGAGAGCACGTACAGGAACATGCCGTTGAACGGCACGCCGCTGGCCAGCGCCAGCAGCAGAAATCGCGGGTCCGAGCACAGATCGCGGTAGCCGCGCATCAGGTGCCGGACCTCGAACGGCTGGCGCTGGCTGGTGTGCAGCGTCTCCGGCAGCAGCTTCCAGTTCGCGGCGAACAGCACGACGCCGACCGCCACCAGGAACCAGAACACCGCATGCCAACCCGCATGCACGAACAGGAAGCCGCCGACGATCGGCGCGATGGCCGGCGCCACGCCGAAGTAGATCGTGACCTGGCTCATCACCTTCTGAGCTTCGGCCGGCGGGAACATGTCGCGGATCACCGCCCGCGACACCACAATGCCGGCCCCGGTCGACAGGCCCTGCAGCGCGCGGAACAGCACCAGCTGCCCGATGGTCTGCGACAGCGCGCAGCCGAGCGAAGCAATGGTAAATACCGCCAGCCCCCACAGCACGACCGGCCGGCGCCCGAAACTGTCCGAGAGCGCGCCGTGGAACAGGTTCATGAAGGCGAAACCGAACAGGTACGCCGACAGCGTCTGCTGCATTTCGACCGGCGTCGCGCCGATCGACGCCGCAATGCCCGAGAACGCCGGGATGTACGTGTCTATGGAAAACGGGCCGAGCATGCCAAGCACTGCGAGAAGGATGGCCAGCGCCCAGCGCGGGGCTTTCCAGAGATTGGCTGCGTCGGGGTTCATATGTGTCTCAAGAAAAAAAGCGGACTTGCCGAACGCAGTGTCCGGCAAGTCCGCTTTTGTGGAGTGTGGCTGATTAGAGCGTGTCGATGAACGAACGCAGCTTGTCCGAACGGCTCGGGTGCTTCAGCTTGCGCAGCGCCTTGGCTTCGATCTGGCGGATGCGTTCGCGCGTCACGTCGAACTGCTTGCCGACTTCTTCCAGCGTGTGGTCGGTCGACATCTCGATGCCGAAACGCATGCGCAGCACCTTGGCTTCGCGTGGCGTCAGCGAATCGAGGATGTCCTTGACTACGTCGCGAAGACCCGCCTGCATCGCGGCCTCGATCGGCGCCGTGTTGCTGCTGTCTTCGATGAAGTCGCCCAGGTGCGAATCGTCGTCGTCGCCGATCGGCGTTTCCATGGAGATCGGCTCTTTCGCGATCTTCATGATCTTGCGGATCTTGTCTTCCGGAATCTCCATCTTCGCAGCCAGGATGCCGGCGTCCGGCTCGAAGCCAAATTCCTGCAGATGCTGGCGCGAGATGCGGTTCATCTTGTTGATCGTCTCGATCATGTGCACCGGGATGCGGATCGTGCGTGCCTGGTCGGCGATCGAGCGGGTGATCGCCTGGCGGATCCACCAGGTCGCATACGTCGAGAACTTGTAGCCACGACGGTATTCGAACTTGTCGACCGCCTTCATCAGGCCGATGTTGCCTTCCTGGATCAGGTCCAGGAACTGCAGGCCGCGGTTGGTGTACTTCTTTGCGATGGAGATCACGAGGCGCAGATTGGCCTCGATCATTTCCTTCTTGGCATCGCGCGACGAGCGCTCGCCGTCGTTCATGCGTTTGTTGATGTCCTTTAGCTGCGTGAGCGGCACGACGACGCGCGACTGGATGTCGGTCAGTTTCTGCTGCAGTTCCTGCACCGGCGGAATGTTGCGCGCCAACACCGTGCTCCACGGCTTGCCGGCAGCGGCCTGCTTCTCGACCCACTTGAGGTTCAGCAGGTTAGACGCGATACGGTTGCCGTTCTTGTCGTAGCCCGAGAAGTCGCGGATGAAGTCGTCCTGCGGGAAGCCGCACTTGTCCACGATGATCCGGCGCAGTTCGCGCTCTTTCTTGCGCACGTCGTCGACCTGCGTGCGAACCAGGTCGCACAGCTTCTCGATGGTCTTGGCCGTGAACCGGATCGTCATCAGCTCTTCCGACAGGGCCTGCTGCGCCTTGGCATAGGCCGGCGTGCCGTAGCCTTCCTTGTCGTAGATCTTGTGGACCTTCTCGAACAGCGAGGCGATGCGGTCGAAACGTTCGAGCGCGTCGCGCTTGAGTTCCTCGAGCTTCTTGGTCAGCGCCTTGGAGCCGCCCTTGCCGTCGTCGTCGTCTTCTTCGTCGAATTCGTCGAAGTCTTCTTCGGCCACATAGTCGTCGGCCTCGTTCGGATTCGAGAAGCCGTCGACGATGGTCGAGATCACGACCTTGCCGTCGCGGATGGTCGCAGCCATCTCCAGAATCGCGGCAATGGTCGCCGGCGATGCGGAAATCGCTTCCATCATGGCCATCAGGCCGCCTTCGATGCGCTTGGCGATCTCGATTTCGCCTTCGCGCGTCAGCAGCTCGACCGTGCCCATTTCGCGCATGTACATGCGGACCGGGTCGGTGGTGCGGCCGAATTCGCTGTCGACGGTGGAGAGCGCGGCTTCGGCTTCTTCCTCGGCTTCCTCGACCGTGGTCGCGGTGGGCGCGGTATTGTTCAGCAGCAGCGTCTCGGCGTCGGGCGTCTGTTCGTAGACGGCCACGCCGAGGTCGTTCAGCATCGTGACCACGACTTCCATGGTCTCGGCATCGACCAGCTTGTCGGGCAAGTGGTCGGAGATTTCGCCTTGCGTCAGATAGCCGCGGGTCTTGCCGAGCGTGATCAGCGTCTTCAGGCGCGAACGGCGCTTCGCCATGTCTTCTTCGGACAGGACGGTTTCGTCCAGGCCGAATTCCTTCATCAGCGCGCGTTCCTTCGCCTTGCTGATCTTCATGCGCAGCGGCTTGACCTTTTCCTCGGTCGTGCCGGCGACGGCGGCAACAGGCTCTTCGCCGACGAGGTCGTCCTCGATGTCGGACATGTCGATGTCGTTGCCGGAAGATTCGCTGGCAGCCTTGGGCTTGCGACCGCGCTTGGCGCCGGTGGCGGGGGCTGCAGTACCGGCGGCGGCTGCGGCAGCGGCCTTGGGCGGACGTCCGACCTTCTTGGCGGGCGCGACGGCGGTTGCGGCTGTGTCGGACATGGCAGCGGCCTTGAGGGCGGCGACCTTGGTGGTTTCGGCGGGCGTGGATTTCGTGGGCACGGTTTTCACTTTGGTTGCGGCAGTCGCCTTGGGCACTTTGACCGGGGCGGCACCTCTCATAGGTGCTGCCGGCGCGGCCGCTTTCAACGGTTTATCTGCGACAGGTTTCTTGACAACGGACACGGCAGGCTTCTTTGAACTGGGCATACGACCTCGCACAACAAGAATGGACAAGCAGGATCACAGGCGCCATGAACCGGACGCGGGCACGGATACGAAGACAGAAAAACGAGGAAACGAGTTCCTCAACAGGCAAGATGTCGGGCGATCATTTGGTGTGCAGTCCTGGCGGTATGTTGACCCGTTTCCCTTTGGGAAGTGCATTGCGCATGGGGTCGGTCCGGAGGTGCTGCTGTCGCTCTTGCCTGATTTCGCTGCTGGCGAAGCTACACATTATAGACAGAAGCCTCTTTTTCAAGAGATTCGTGCTTATTTCGTGCCTGTCACATGCCGCCTGACGACGGTTTGAGGCGGTGGCGCAGTTCCAGGCGGCGGGCTTCGAGCGCCTTGTAGCGTTCGAGTGCCAGCGGATCGGTGCCGACCGCCGCGATCGCCTCGCTTTGAAGTGCCTTTAAAAGGTCGTCGAGCATGAAATCGAGAACATTGCGCAGTTCTCGCGCTGCATCGGCTGCTTCCGCGCCCGTGCCCGTGCCCGTGCCCTCGCCATCTTCGATCGGTCCGCCTTCCGGACCGGTCATGACGCGCTCCGCCAACGCCTCGAAAGGCTGGCCGCGCAGACCTTCGCGCAGCGCGGCCCAGGGTTGTACGCCGTGTTCGTGAAGCTGACTGTCGAGCCAGGCGAACAGCTGGCCGTGGCCACCCGGCAGGTTGCAGAGCATTTCGTGCAGTTCGTGCGTCAGCACGTCCCATTCGCCCATGCGAGACAGCAGCAGCCGCGCGGCGACGTCCGGCCTGCTCGGCGGCACGATGCGCCCGCGCGGGCGCTCGGATTGCGCGCGGTCGGAACGTTTCGAGAAGCCCTTCTTGCCGTAACGCCGCTCTTCGGTTCGCGGCGGCGAACCGTCGTCCCAGTCGTGTGGAGACGACGGTGGCGGCTGCGAATCGTCCCAATCGCGTCGCTCTTGCCAGTCTTGCCGGTCTTGTCTCTCTTGCCGCGGCTGGAAGCGCGGCGCGTTGACCGTGCCCCAGAGCTCGGTGAGTTCGGCCGCGCCGAGCTGCACGTTTTCGGCGATCTCGGTCAGCAACTGGCGCTTCAACGCACCGTCGGGCAGCGCGCTCCAGAGCGGGCGGGCATTGCTGGTCATGCGCGCGCGCCCTTCGGCGCTGCCCATGTCGCAGCCTTCCCTGGCGGCTTCGAGCATGAACCGGCTCAGCGGCACCGCGTCGTTGACGAAGCGCGCAAAGGCGTCGGCACCGAACTCGCGGATGTAGCTGTCCGGATCGTGCTCGGACGGCAGGAACAGGAATTTGATGCTGCGCACGTCGGTGGCGAAAGGCAGGGCGCCGTCGAGCGCCTTGCGCGCGGCGCGGCGTCCGGCGGCGTCGCCGTCGAAGCTGAAAACCACCGATTCGGTGAAACGGAACAGCTTCTGCACATGTTCCGGCGTGCAGGCCGTGCCGAGCGTCGCGACGGTGTTCGGGAAGCCGAGCTGCGCCAGCGCCACCACGTCCATGTAGCCCTCGGTGACCAGCGCGTAGCCGTGCTGGCGGAATGCGGCGCGGGCTTCGAACAGGCCGTAGAGCTCGCGGCCCTTGCTGAAGACCGGCGTTTCGGGCGAATTGAGGTATTTGGGCTTTTCGTCGCCGAGCACGCGACCGCCGAAGCCGATGTATTCGCCCTTGACGTTGCGGATCGGGAACATCACGCGGTCGCGGAAGCGGTCGTAGCGTTTGGCCGGCTGCGACGAATCTGCCGATGAATCCTCTTCGCCGACGATCACCAGCCCGCTTTCGGCAAGCAAAGGATCGTCATAGCTCGGGAACACGCTCGCCAGACTTCGCCAGCCGGCGGGTGCATAGCCGATGCCGAACTGTTTTGCGATTTCGCCGGAAACGCCGCGGCGCTTGAGGTACTCGATTGCGCCAGGCGACTGGCGCAACTGCTTGCGATACGCATCGCAGGCTTTTTCGAGCACGTCCGACAGCGTCGCCTGCTTCTCGCGCTGGCCGGCGGCGCGGGCGCGGTCCTCGGGCGAGGCGTCGTCTTCGGGGACCTGTAGGCCGTACTGGCCGGCCAGATCGTGCACGGCTTCGACAAAACCCATGCCCGCGTGTTCCATCAGAAAGCCGATGGCGTTGCCGTGAACGCCGCAGCCGAAGCAGTGATAGAACTGTTTGGTCGGACTGACCGAGAATGACGGGGACTTTTCGCCGTGGAACGGACACAACCCCATGAAGTTGGCGCCGGCCTTCTTCAGCGGCACATAACGCCCGACGATCTCCACCACGTCCGCGCGCGCGATCAGTTCCTGGATGAATGAGGGAGGGATGGTCATGTAGGCGGGGAGCGGCAAATCATACGCAAGCTGTCGGGCTTGCACATGCGAACGGCATACTGCCCGTCTCAGATTCCACCCGCAAGATGCGCAGTCTCCTCGAACACGCCTCGCCGCTGCTGCGCCATCCCTTTCGCTTCCTTTGGGAGACGTTGAAGGTTTTTCGCGCCAATCAGGGCCTTCTGCTCGCAGGAGCGGTCGCTTATTACGCGCTGCTGTCGATGGTGCCACTGCTGATCGTCAGCGTGATCGCACTCTCGCACTTCATCGACCAGCGCGAACTGCTGAGCACCATCGGGCGCTATCTTGCGTGGCTGCTGCCGGGCCAGTCGAAGGCGATCGTCGGTGAACTCTCCAACTTTCTCGACCATCGCGACGTGCTGGGGCCGGTGCTTCTCGTGACGATGATCTTCTTCAGCTCTCTGGCTTTCACGGTGCTGGAAAGCGCGATGTCGGTGATCTTTCATCACCGGAAAAGCGAGCGATCGCGGCATTTCCTGATTTCAGCGGTCATGCCGTATCTCTATATCCTGAGCCTGTGTGTCGGTCTGCTGCTGGTGACGCTGGTTTCGGGCGCGCTGCAGGTCATCGGGCAGGAAAGCATCGAGTTGCTGGGCTACAGCTGGTCGCTTTCGGGCGTTTCGGGACTGTTGCTGTACCTGCTCGGCCTGGGCGGCGAAATCTTCATGCTGACTTCGCTTTACCTGGTGATGCCGGTGGGCCGGCTGTCGCTACGGCACGCGCTGCTCGGCGGCGTGACGGCAACATTGCTTTGGGAAATCACCCGTCGCATCCTCGTCTGGTACTTTTCGACGCTGTCGCAGGTCAATGTGGTCTACGGCTCGCTGACGACGGCCATCGTCGTGCTTCTGAGCCTGGAGATCGCCGCTACGCTGGTGCTGTTCGGCGCGCAGGTGATCTCGCAATACGAACAGCTGGAACGCGAGCGGAAGGCGGTCGGCTGAATCGCCAGCCGAATCAGCGCGGCGCCAGGCGAATCGCGCCGTCGAGCCGGATCACTTCTCCGTTGAGCATGTCGTTCTCGATGATGTGCTTCGCCAGCTTGGCGTAATCGTCCGGCGTACCGAGACGCGACGGAAAGGGCACGCTCGCTGCCAGTGCGTCCTGCACTTCCTGCGGCATGCCGAACAGCATCGGCGTGCCGAAGATGCCGGGTGCGATGGTCATGTTGCGGATGCCGCTGCGAGCCAGATCGCGCGCGATAGGCAGCGTCATGCCGACCACGCCGCCTTTCGATGCCGCATAAGCCGCCTGGCCGATCTGGCCGTCGTAGGCTGCGACCGAAGCAGTCGAGATGAGCACGCCGCGCTCGCCGGTGGACTCGGGATCGTTCTTCGCCATCGCGTCGGAAGCCAGGCGGATCATGTTGAAGCTGCCGATCAGATTCACCGTCACGGTCTTGCTGAAAAGCGCCAGCGAATGCGGCCCGGTCTTGCCGACCGTTTTCTCGGCCGGGGCGACGCCTGCGCAGTTGACGAGGCCCATCAGCTTGCCGAGTTTCACCGCAACGGCAACGACTGCCTGCCCGTCGGCTTCCTGGCTCACGTCGCAGCGCACGAAGACGCCGCCGATCTCGCGCGCGACCGTTTCGCCCTTCTCGGCCTGCATGTCGGCGATGACAACCTTGGCGCCGCTGGTCGCCAGCATCCGTGCCGTGCCTTCGCCCAGACCCGACGCGCCGCCGGTGACGATGAAAACCTTGCCTTCGATCTGCATGTGCTTGTCTCCTGAATTGTTCGAAGCGCAATTATCGAAGACGCCCGTGCCGTAAAAAGGCAAAAAAAAGCCCCGTCCGGAGACGAGGCTGAATTGGATCCGGGGATCCAAGGAGACAACTGCGAAGGTCCGGCAGAAAGCGCCAGACCGGATTCTCAGCGCTTGCGCGAAGCGGTTTGTGCGGTGGACTTGGCTGCGTTGACAGCAGTAGCCGACATCGTCTGGAAGTTGCTTTCGGCGACGTCGGAAGCCTGCTTGACAGCCTTCTGAACCGACTCGAATGCGTTGTTCGCAGCAGCGACGGCGCTCTTCATGACGGCGACGGCGGTTTCCGAACCGGCCGGTGCATTCTTCGTCGCGGTGTCGATCAGACCGGCGAAGTTCTGCTGGGCTTCAGCGGCCTTGGATTCCATGGCCTTGCCGAATTCGCTGCTGGTGCCCTGGGCGATGTCGTACAGATGACGGCTGTAGGCAGCGGTCTTTTCTGCGAGCGGCTGGAAGAGGCTGGCTTGAAGCGTCAGCAGCTCCTGAGCGTCCTTGACGCTGAGCATGGCTTGCGTCGTGCTCGAAGCTTCGCTCATTGCGGCCTTCGATGCGGTCATGTTGAGTTCGACGAGCTTCTCGACGCCTTCGAATGCCTTGGTGGTCAGGCCGAACAGCGTTTCGAGGTTTGCCTTTTGGGCGGCGAGGATTTGGTCAGCGGTCAGTGCCATGGAGAACTCCAGAGGTTGGTTGAATGAGGATCCCATCGAGATCACGGGACGCTGCGCCTGGCCATTGAATGTTGCGGTGCAGCATAGGCGCAAGTATAGGCAGATGGTTCTCAGGAGCAAGACCCGAAAACCCATTCGCAGCACTTTAGAACCGCGTTTCTAAATCTCGCAAATTCTCGCCGCGCAAACGCGCCCAAACGAAAACAGCGCCCGCAGGCGCTGTCATCGTCTCCGCCAGAAGGCAGATTACATCTTCTTCATCGCCTTGATGTCGGCCTTACCCTTGGCTTCATCGGCCTTGGCCTGCTTCACGCATGCATCCTTGGCTGCGCCGCTCTGGTCATCGCACTTTTCCTTTGCGACTTCATAGGTCATTGCGACCTTTTCTTCGGCAACCTTGCGTGCATGGCTGGTGCTCGGCTTGTATTGCTGCTCCAGATCCGCCTTGGCAACCTTCTCGGTGCCGCTGGCCTGCTTCTGGCAGACGTCCTTCGCGTTGTCCTTCATGGTGTCGCACTGGGCCTTGGCGACCTTGTAGTCGGCCGAGACTTTTTCCTTGGCGACGTTGTATTCGTCCTTCGTCAGGGCGCTAGCTTGCGCGCCCATGAAGCAGGTCGAAACGATGGCAAGTGCGAGCAGATGTTTTTTCATGATTTTTCCTCTTTGATTTTCAGTAGACAAATTGATTGATTGATCGATCGAGTGGTTCGACTCGACACGGTGTGCCCGGAGATCTACGAACGTTCGAACCAGAGCGCGGTCGGGTTGCGGCCATCGCGCGTTTCCCAATCGGCAACCTGCGTCTCGGCTTCGTCGCGGCTGATGCCGTGACGTTCCTGGATACGGCCCAGCAACTGTTCGCGCTTGCCGTTGATGACGTCGAAATCGTCATCTGTCAGCTTGCCCCATTGCTCCACGACCTTGCCCTTGAGCTGCTTCCAGTTGCCTTCGATGGTGTCTTTGTTCATAGCGTCTCTCCTTCGGTGAGTTGAACCGCCGCGCTGTCTCTGCGACGTGTCGAGACTTTAGTTTTGGCACCGATTCGCAACTGGTAGGACGCCCCGGGCTGGGGCCGTAGGCTGAGGCCTATTCAAGCGGTGAGGGACACGGAGGCCGTGCGCTGGCCATAATCGAAGCCCGGTCCTGAAAAGACGCCGGCAATGCAATTCGAGACATCGACAGAACTCGCGCCGTCAAATGATCATTCAAAGCCTGCTGGACACCGACCTCTACAAGTTCACGATGATGCAGGTCGTGCTGCACCACTTTCCCGGTGCCCGCGTCGAATATCGTTTCAAGTGCCGCAACCCCGGTGTCGATCTGGCGCAATTCGCCAACGAGATCCGCGACGAGATCCGCCAGCTGTGCTCGCTGCAGTTCAAGGAGCCGGAACTCAGGTATTTGCGATCGATGCGCTTCATCAAGAGCGATTTCGTCGATTTCCTGGGCCTGTTCCGGCTGAACGAGAAATACATCGACATCGTTCCGAAACCGTCCGGCGAACTGGAGATCAGCATCAAGGGACCATGGCTGCACACCATCCTGTTCGAGATTCCGGTGCTGGCGATCGTCAACGAGGTGTACTTCCGCAACATGCAGCGTCAGCCCGATCTCGCGGAAGGCCGGCGCCGGCTCGAAACCAAGATCGGACAGCTACAGGCCGAAGGGCTTTCCGATCTCAAGATCGCCGACTACGGAACGCGTCGGCGCTTCGCCAAGGACTGGCATGAAGAGGTATTGCGCACGCTGACATCCAGGCTGGGCGCCGTCGCCGTACCCCCTCAGTCCAGCACCAAGACCGCCCAGTTCGCCGGCACCAGCAATGTGCTTTTCGCGATGAAGCTCGGCCTGATCCCGCTCGGCACGATGGCACATGAATATCTGCAGGCCTGCCAGGCGCTGGGCCCCAGGTTGCGCGACAGCCAGATATTCGGATTCGAATCGTGGGCGCGCGAGTACCGGGGCGACCTCGGCATCGCACTGTCCGACGTCTACGGCATGAGCGCCTTCCTGCGCGACTTCGACCTCTACTTCTGCAAGCTGTTCGACGGTGCCCGTCACGACAGCGGCGACCCGTTCCAGTGGGGCGAACGCATGCTGGCGCACTACATCGCGAAGCGGGTCGATCCGCTGACGAAGACGCTGATCTTCAGCGACGGCCTCACGGTGCCGCGCACCATCGAGCTGTACCGGCAGTTTCGCGGCCGCTGCCAGCTGGCTTTCGGCATCGGCACCAACCTGACCAACGACCTTGGGTACGAGCCGCTGCAGATCGTGATCAAGATGATCCGCTGCAACGACCAGCCGGTCGCCAAACTTTCGGACACGCCGTCCAAGAACATGTGCGACGACGAGAAATACCTGGCCTACCTGCGACAGGTCTTCGAAATCGAACAGCCGCCGGCCCCTTCGTCCACCTTCCAGGCACCATGACAACGTCCACCAGATCCGCCAAGCCCCAAGTCCTCGTCACCCGCGCCGTGTTTCCGGAGACGATCGAGAAGCTTCAGCGCCATTTCGATGTCAAAGCGAATCAGGACGACGCCGAATGGTCGCCCGAGGAACTGATCCGCCGGCTGCAGGGCAAGCAGGGCGCCTTCACCACCGGCAGCGTGAAGATCGACGAGGCGGTGCTTGCCGCGTGTCCCGATCTGAAGATCTGCGCCAACATGGCCGTCGGCTACAACAACTTCGACGTCGACGCGATGGCACGGCATGGCGTTACCGGCACCAACGCGCCCGATGTGCTGACCGAAACCACGGCCGATTTCGGCTTCGCGCTGCTGATGGCGACGGCCCGCCGCATCACCGAGAGCGAGCATTACCTGCGTCGCGGCGAGTGGAAGAAGTGGAGCTTCGACATGTTCGCCGGCTCCGACATCCACGGCAGCACGCTTGGCATTCTCGGGATGGGGCGCATTGGCCAGGGCATCGCGCGACGCGGCGCTCTGGGCTTCGGCATGAACGTGATCTATCACAACCGCTCGCGGCTCGAAGCTGGCATCGAAGCGGAACTGAAGGCGCGTTACGTGAGCAAGGAAGAGTTGCTGAAGACGGCCGACCATCTGGTGCTTGTGCTGCCTTATTCGGCGTCTTCGCATCACGCGATCGGTGCCGCGGAGATCGCACGGATGAAGCCGACGGCCACGCTGGTCAACTTGGCGCGCGGCGGCATCGTCGACGATGCGGCGCTGGCCGAGGCGCTGCGCGACCGCGTCATCGCAGCCGCCGGGCTGGATGTCTTCGAAGGTGAGCCCTCCGTGAATCCGGCGCTGCTTACTGTGCCCAACGTCGTCCTGACGCCGCACATCGCCAGTGCCACGATCCCGACCCGCCGCGCGATGGCCGATCTGGCCGCCGACAACCTGATTTCTTTCCTGGAAGGCAAGGGCGCCCTGACACCGGTCACACCGGTCGCGCCCGCAACGAACTAAGTGGATTTCTGGATACTTCTGCTGGTCGCTGCGCTTGCAGCCGTGAATCTCGTTCTGATCGCTGTGCTCCTGCTGCGGCGTCCGCCGGAGGTCGATAACGACGACGCGGCCGAACTTCTCGCCGCACTGCGAACCGAGAGCGCGCGCACCGAGCGCTCCCTGCGCCAGGAAATCGGCGAATCCGCACGCAGCACCCGTCAGGAACTTGGCCAGAACTTCGCCGGCTTCCAGGCCGCGCTGGTGCAGCAAGGCGCTGAAGCGACCCGCACCCAGAACGCGCAGATCGACGCCTTCGCGACGCAGCTCACGCTGATGCAGAAGACGCTCGCCGACACGCTCAATACCCAGTTGCAGGGGCTGAGCGAATCGAATGCGCGTCGGCTCTCAGAAGTTCGCGCCACGATGGAAACGCAGCTCGCGCAGCTGCAGCAGTCGAACACAGCCAAGCTCGACGAAATGCGAAAGACCGTCGACGAGAAGCTGCAGAGCACGCTCGAAGCGCGGCTCGGCGAAAGCTTCAAGCAGGTCGCCGACCGGCTCGACCAGGTGCACAAGGGACTCGGCGAGATGCAGTCGCTGGCTGTCGGCGTCGGCAATCTGCAGCGCGTGCTGACCAACGTCAAGACGCGCGGCATCTTCGGCGAAGTGCAGCTGGAAGCGTTGCTCGAACAGGTGCTGACCACCGAGCAATACGGCAAGCAGGTTGAGACTAAGCCACGCAGTGGTCAGCGCGTCGACTTCGCGGTGCGCTTCCCAGGCCGCAGCGCCGACGGCGCGCCGGTCTGGCTGCCGATCGACGCCAAGTTCCCGCGCGACGACTACGAACGCCTGATCGATGCGCACGAACGCGCCGATGCACTGGCGGTCGAACTGGCCGGCAAGGCGCTCGAAGCGCGCATCCGCAGCGAAGCGAAGTCCATCGCCGACAACTACCTCGCCGCGCCGCACACGACCGATTTCGCGATCCTCTTCCTGCCGGTCGAAAGCCTCTACGCCGAAGTGTTGCGCCGGCCCGGGCTCATGGACGCGGTGCAGCGCCAGCACCGCGTGACGCTGGCCGGCCCGACCACTTTGCTGGCAATGCTCAACAGCCTGCACATGGGCTTCCGCACGCTGGCGCTGGAGCAGCAGGCGTCGGAGGTCTGGAAGATGCTCGGCGCGGTGAAGACCGAGTTCGAGCGCTTCGGCGAATGGGTGTCGCGCATCAAGGAGCAGGTCGCCAAGGCCTCCGACACGCTGGACAAGGCCGACACGCGGGCGCGCCAGATGCGCCGCGCGCTCAAGGGCGTGGAGGCGCTGCCGGAACTGCAGGCGCAGGCGCTGCTGCCGGTCGCGATCGACCCGGCGGACATCGAGGAAGACGGCAGCCCGGCATGAGCATGAAGGGTTCCGAGCTGTTCCGGTTGATCGGTGCGCAGGTCTTTCTCCACGCAACGATGGCCGGAATGCGGCTCGCGACACCGTTGCTGGCGCTCCAGCAGGGTTACAGCGCCGCAGCCGTCGGCGTGTTGATCTCGCTTTTCGCGCTCAGCCAAGTTTTTTTGTCCCTTCCTGCGGGGCGCTTCGCCGACAGGCACGGCTTGCGGCGGCCGATGTCGCTGTCGGTGATCGCCGCGTCGGGCGGCGCCGGTCTGGCCATGGCTTTTCCATACTTCCCCGTGATGTGCCTTGCGGCGCTGATGACCGGCGCGGCCACCGGCGTCACCGTGATATCGCTGCAGCGTCACGTCGGGCGTTCGGCGAGCAATCCGGTAGAGCTCAAAAGCATGTTCAGCTGGCTCGCCATTGCACCGGCTGCCGCCAATTTTTTCGGTCCCTTCCTGGCTGGTCTGCTGATCGATCATGCGGGTCGCCTGCCTTCGGACCTGCTGTCTTTCCGCGTCACCTTCGGCGTGCTGGCGCTGACGCCCATCGTCTGTCTGCTGATGGTCCGATCGGCCCGGGAAACCGAACATGTGCCGCCGCCGGTCGGCGCAGAGCGGAAGTCGGCGTGGCATCTTCTGCGGGAGCCGATGTTCCGGCGCCTGCTGTTCGTGAATTGGCTGCAATCGTCGAGCTGGGACGTGCATGCGTTCGTCCTGCCCATCCTGGGTCATGAGCGCGGGCTGAGCGCCTCGGTGATCGGCTCCATCCTCGGCGGCTTCGCCATCGCCGCGACCGTGGTGCGTCTGATCATTCCGCTGGTGGCGGCACGGGCCACGGAGCGCAGCGTGATCATGGCCTCGTCCATCGTGACGGCTGCGGTCTTCTGCATCTATCCGCTGCTGTATTCGGCCTGGGCGATGGCATTGTGCTCGGTCGTGCTCGGCTTCGCGCTCGGTTCGGTGCAGCCGATGGTCATGAGCATGCTGCACCAGATAACGCCGCACGACCGCCATGGCGAAGCGCTGGGTCTTCGGCTCATGGTCATCAACGCATCGAGCGTCGCCATGCCGATGCTCTTCGGCTCCATCGGCGCCGTCATCGGCATCGGTGGCGTGTTCTGGGTCGTCGGCGGCGTGATCGCGCTGGGTTCGCGCGGCGTTCTCGGATTAAAGGTGCGGCCTTAGAGCCTGGCTTACAGCTTGTAGAAACGCTTGATCGAATCCCACGCATCGACCGGTGCGTCGACATACTCGAACATCTTCACGTCGTCCGGCGAGATCACGCCTTCGTCGACCAGAAAATCGAAGTCGATCAGGCGCTTCCAATAGGCCGAGCCGAAAAGCACGATCGGCACCGGCTTCGCCTTGCGCGTCTGCACCAGCGTGACCACTTCGAACAGCTCGTCCAGCGTGCCGAAGCCGCCCGGGAACGCCACCAGCGCCTTCGCACGCATCATGAAATGCATCTTGCGGATCGCGAAGTAATGGAACTTGAAGCTCAGCGCAGGCGTGACGTACGGATTGGCTTCTTCTTCCATCGGCAGCGCGATTGCCAGGCCGATGTTCAGGCCGCCGCCTTCATGCGAGCCGCGATTGGCCGCCTGCATGATGCCGGGGCCGCCGCCGGTGCAGATGAAGAGCTTGTCTTTGGCCGCCTTGTCGGTGCTGTATTCCGCGACGAGTTTGCCGAAGGCGCGCGCTTGTTCGTAATAGTGCGAATTGCGCCCCAGCTTGCGCCAGCGTGCCGCTGCCGTGGCGTCGCCTGCGGCTTCGGCCTTGGCTATCAGCGATGCCGATTCTTCTTCGCTGCGGAAGCGCGCGCTGCCGAAGACCACGACCGTGTTCTCGATGCCGTGCTCGCGCATCTGCAGGTCGGGCTTCATGAGTTCGAGCTGCATGCGAAGACCGCGGGTTTCGCGGCGCAGCAGGAACTCGGGGTCTGCGAAGGCCAGGCGCGCCGGGTCGCGGTCCAGCGGCAGGCCCTTGTCCGAATGGGCCTGCAGCGTGGCCCATGCGTCGGCGAGGCGTTTGTCGTGAAGGTCGTGGGTGGTATCGGTCATTGGATGCTCCATGAAAAAAGGCTCCGCGAGGAGCCTTTCGATTCTTGCCGCGCGATCAGACGCGTTTGCGGTATTCGCCGGTGCGCGTGTCGATTTCGATCTTGTCGCCCTGTGCGACGAAGAGCGGAACCGGCACTTCGAAGCCGGTCGAGATCTTTGCAGGCTTCAAAACCTTGCCCGACGTGTCGCCCTTGACAGCCGGTTCGGTCCAGGTGACTTCGCGTTCGACGCTGGTCGGCAGCTCGACCGAGATGGCTTTCTCGTCGTAGAACACGACTTCGAGCGTCATGCCGTCTTCGAGGTAGTTCAGTGCGTCGCCCATGTTTTCGGCTTCGACTTCGTACTGGTTGAACTCTTCGTCCATGCAGACATAGAGCGGATCGGCGAAGTAGGAATAGGTGCAATCCTTCTTCTCGAGCACGATCTGGTCGATCTTGTCGTCGGCCTTGAAGACCACTTCGGTGTTGAAGTTGGCGACCAGGCTCTTGAGCTTCATGCGCACGGTGGCGGAGTTGCGGCCGCCGCGGCTGTATTCGGTCTTGAGGACGACCATCGGGTCCTTGCCGTGCATGATCACATTGCCGGCGCGGATTTCTTGAGCGATTTTCATAGATTGTCTGGCTGGTTGGCCGCGAGGCGCGGCAGGCCCTGTGGCCATCACGGCACCTGGAGAGATTCCGGGCCGAACGGCGGGCAGCAAATTTCGGGAAGCCGCCGATTTTAGCGGCTTTCCTAGAATCGACCAATTTCAGGAAGATACGACAAGTGCAGAACGACACCCTCAACGCCATTTCCGCCGCGATCGTCGCGGCACGTCGCACCGGCACCCCTGCCGACGAAACCCTCTGGCCCGGTGCGCAACTCACGCCCGACGAGATCTATACGTTGCAGGAACAGATCGCGGCCGAACTCGGCTGGACCGACGCTCCCGGTGCGCCGACCTACTGGAAGGGCGGAGGTCCATCGGTCACGTCGATCGCCACCTTCGCCAAGCTGCCTGCGCCGTCGGTGCAGCCATCGCCGGGTCGACTCGAGGTCAAGGATTTCCATCGTCTGGCCATCGAGATCGAAGTTGCCTTCCGGCTGGCGCGCGACATCTCGGCCGTCGACCTTGCCGCCCGTGCCGTGCACGATCCGGCCGCGCTGTTCGACGGTATGGCCGTGACGATCGAGCTGGTCGACTTCCGCTGGAAGGGCGAACAGAGCGCGCCGTCGGTGCTGCGGCAGGTCGATCTCCAGTCGAACGGTGCGCTGGTGGTCGGCGACTGGACGCCGCTCAAGACCGTCGATTGGGCGAAGCAGGTCGCACTGCTGTTGGTCGACGGCAAGCAGGTGGGGCGCTACGAAGGCGCGCATGTCTGCGGCGATCCGCTGTGGATGGCTTCGCAGTGGCTGCAGCACGGCGTCGCCCGCCATGACCAGCTCACCGCGGGCAGCGT
This sequence comes from Variovorax glucosi, assembly GCF_051216695.1. Taxonomy (NCBI): domain Bacteria; kingdom Pseudomonadati; phylum Pseudomonadota; class Betaproteobacteria; order Burkholderiales; family Comamonadaceae; genus Variovorax; species Variovorax glucosi. The sequence continues at coordinate 1,601,398 of NZ_JBPJZE010000001.1, read as the reverse complement.
GCTGACGACCGGCTCGTGGTGCGGCATGGTGTGGCTCGACGGTCCGGCCGAGGTGACTGCGACCTTCGAGGGGATCGGCGAAGCGTCGTTGACGCTCGTCTAGTCTTTCAAGAAAGTTAGAGCGGCGTCTTCACCACCGGCGCGCCGACCCCGGTGCGCTCGGTGATCAGCCCGTAATGCTCCGGCCGCCGATGCTTTGCGAAGTTGAAGACGTGGTTGCGGAAGTTGTCGCCTAGCGCCATGTCGCAGGCCGTGAAGATCACTTCGTCTTCCTCGCTTTGCGACTGAGCCACGATTTCGCCGGTCGGCGACACGATGGCCGATCCGCCGATCATGTGGAAGCCGTCTTCCGAACCGCACTTGGCTGCGGCGCCGATCCACAGCGCGTTCTGGTACGCATTGGCCTGCAGCGAGAGCAGGTGATGGAACATGCGCAGGTGCGGCGCCTCGGTCCAGTGGATGTTCCAGGACGGCGTGTTGTAGCCGAGCACCACCACGCGGGCGTCCTGCAGGCTCATGACGCGGAAAGTCTCGGGCCAGCGGCGGTCGTTGCAGATGCACTGGCCAATGTTCGTGCCTAGCATCGGCCAGACGCCGAAACCGTCGTTGCCGACCTCGAAGAACTTCTTCTCCAGATGCTGGAACGGCGCCTCGGGTTTGTGGTCCGAATGGCCCGGCAGATGGATCTTGCGATAGCGGCCGACGATCTTCGCCTGCTCGTCGACAAGGATCGACGTGTTGAACCGTCGTCCGTCTGCGGTGCGCTCCGCATATCCCAGATAGAAGCCGATGCCGAGTGATAGCGCCAGATCGAACAGCGGCTGTGTCGCGGGGTTCGGCATCGACGGCTCGAAGAAGCGCGCCTCGGCGTCTTCCTCGCTCATCCAGTAGCGCGGGAAAAACGTCGTCAGCGCCAGCTCCGGGAACACCACCAGCTTCGCGCCGCGGCCTGCGGCTTCGCGCATCATTTCCATCAGTCGCGCCACAGCAGATTCGCGGCTTTCGTTCAGGTGGATCGGGCCGAGCTGGGCGACCGCGAGACCGAAGCGTTCTTTCGTCATTCCCCGATTCCTTTCGTCCATGCGGACAGGGCGCCTTGTCGCGAGCCCGACGTCTTGCGCTGCATCGGCTCGGGCTTGCCGCGCGCGATGTAGCGGCCGGAGCCGCGTTCGGCATTCAGCATGTTGTCCCTGACCACGACCCTGCCGCGGCTCAACACGATCTCTGGCCAGCCGCGCAGGGTCCGCCCTTCGTAGGGTGTGTAGCCGACGTTGTCGTGCAGCATCGATGCGGTCACATGCGTTTCGCGCTCCGGATTCCAGAGCGCGAGGTCGGCATCGGCGCCGATCGCGATGCTGCCTTTCTGCGGCGCCAGGCCGTACATGCGCGCATGGTTGGTCGCGGTCAGCGCGACGAACTGCTCGATGGTGATGCGACCAGCCATCACGCCTTCGGAGAACAGCAGCGGCAGGCGCAGCTCGATGCCCGGCACGCCGTTTGCCATGTCCTTGAAACCCGTCTGGTCGCCCTTCGGCAGCTTGCCGGTTTCGTCGAAGCGGTAGGGCGCATGGTCGGACGAGTACACGCCCAGCGTGCCGTCCTTGAATCCTTCCCAGACCGCCTCCTGCGAAGCGCCGTCGCGCGGAGGCGGACTGCAGCAGAACTTCGCGCCTTCCAGTCCGGGCCGGTCGAGATCGTCGGCGGTGAGGAACAGGTATTGCGGACAGCTTTCCGCATGCACCTGTGCGCCGAGCGCTCGCGCGTGGCGAATGACCTGCACCGTTTCCTGGCCGGCGACATGCACGATCAGCACCGGCACGTCGAGCAGCCGCGACAGCGCGACGGCGCGAAAGGTCGCCTCCGTTTCTGCCAGCGGATCGTGCGCGACGCCGTGGAATTTCGGTGCCTTGAGCCCGCGCTCCAGCAGGCGCTGCGCGAGCCAGCGGATCATGTCGTGGTTCTCGGCATGCAGCATCACCAGCGCGCCTTCGCGGTCGGCCAGATCCAGCACGTCGAGCAGCTGATAGTCGTCGAGCTTGAGCTTGTCGTAGGTCATGTAGACCTTGAGCGACGTGATGCCGTTGCGGATGGCTTCGGGCAGGTCGACCGTGAGGGCAGTCTCGTCCGGGTCGGCCAGGATCAGGTGGAAGCCGTAATCGATCACCGCTTTTTCCGCGGCGCGCTTCGCGTAGTCGGCGATCACCTCCGGGATCTTCATGCCGCGGTGCTGCGCCGCGAACGGGATGATGGTCGTCGTGCCGCCGAACACTGCCGACACCGTCGCCGAATGGAAGTCGTCTGCGCACATCACGCCCATGCCGGAAAGCTGCTCGACATGCACATGGCTGTCGATGCCGCCGGGCAGTACCCAGCTACCTGCCGCATCGATGTCTTCGCGGCCGGCCGGCAGGTTCTTCCGGAGCGCGACGATGACGCCGTCCCGGATGCCGATGTCGGCCTCGAAGGTTTCGGTGTCGGTCGATACGCGACCGTTGCGCACCGTGAGGTCGTACAGGAAATCGCTCATGGCATGGTCCCCGTGGAAGTTGGTTGCCTGACGACGGCCTGCGGAACATCGTAGGCCTGGAACGACGCCCAGTGCGCTTCGATGTCGTCGCGGAACAGCCCGCGCGTGAGGCCCGCCACCAGCTTCGGAATGGCGGTCGTCATCGCATTGATCGACGAGCCCGACGCGCCGAAGCTCATCGTCGATGCAATGGCGAAGAGGTGCACGTTGCGCAGCCACGGCGTCGTGCCGGACGTGCGTTCGCTGAAGGCGTAGTCGTCGGCAAGGTATGGAAACCTGGCGAGCCGCGCATCCTGCTCGTCGGCGGGCGGCGTATAGCGGTCGCCCCAGGTGGCGATGTTGTCGGCGAAGTTCGCCAGCTCCGGTCTGGCGGCGAAGTCGATGTCGATGCCGGTAGCGGCGATCACGAAGTCGGCCTGCAGCATGCCGCTGTCGGTGTCGAGTTCGATGCGTTCCGATGCTTCATTGAAGCGGCTGCCGCGCACGCTGGTACCCGTGTGCATCCGGAACGCAGCGTGGGAGGCGCACCGGTCATAGGTGGGCTGCGGAAAGCCTTCGCGCATGCTCAGCACATGCCGCATGAAACGCCAGCGCCAGCTGTCGTCGAGGTCCGAGAGATGCCGCAGGAAGCCACGAAACGTGAGCCAGCGATAGGGCTGGACGACTTGCGCCTCGGCGCGTCGGCACAGCAGATGCACGGCTGCCGCGCCGGCTTCCAGCGCTGTGGCCGCGTTATCGAACGCCGATGCACCGGCGCCGATCACCACCACCGTCTTGCCATGCACGCGGGCGAAGTCGAAAGGTTGCGACGAGTTCACGCAACGGTCCGCCGGCAGGCTGGCGAGCGAATCGGGCATCGTCCATCGGCCGACGCCTTCCTGGCCGGTGGCGAGAACGATCTTTCGTGCGTACAGCGTGCGGGCCAGGCCGTCGTGCTCGACCTCCGCAGCCAGCAGATCGCTGCCGTCGACCGGCGCGATGCGCAGCAGTCGCGTCCCGTTCTCGACCGGCACATCTGTCACGCGGCGCACCCACAGCAGGTACTCGGCCCACAAGCCTTTCGGCAGCATGTCGAGTGTGTCCCAGGCGGCCTCGCCGAAGCGCGCCTCGTACCAGGAGCGGCAGGTCAGGCTGGGAATGTCGAGATCGGGGCCGGTGTAGTCCTTGGGGTTGCGCAGCGTCTGCATGCGCGCGTAGGTATTCCACGGCCCTTCGTATGCGGCCGGCGCCGCATCGATCGCCAGGATGTTGTCGACCTTCGAGCGCAGCAGCCCGAAGCCGGCTGCGCTGCCCGACTGGCCCGCGCCGACGATCAGCACGTCGAGGGCCGGAAGGCCGTCCGGCCCGGTGCGCGGCACGAGCCAGGGCTTGTGCGGGTGCGCGATGCTGGCCAGTTCGCGCGCGATGCGTGCTTCGAGTTCGGCAAGCCGTTCCGGTCCATGTGAATTCATCGTGTGCTCCATTTCAACCTGCGAGCCATCCGCCGTCGACCACCATCGTGGTCCCGGTCGTGAAGGCCGATGCGTCGCTCGCCAGATGAAGCACCGACGCGGCGATGTCTTCAGCGCTGCCGAACCGGCCCAGCGCGTGACGCTCGAGCGAGAGTTCGCGTGCGGCGGCCGGGTCGGCCTGCCGGGCGAATCCGCGCGCCAGCATCGGCGTGTCTATGGCGCCGGGCGCAATCGCGTTGACGCGGATTCCGTCGGCGGCATAGTCCAGCGCCATGGTCCGCGTGAGGCTCATGATCGCCCCCTTCGCCGCGATGTAGGCACTGTTGCCGCGACCGCCGGCCAGTGCCAGCTGCGATGTGAAGGTGACGATAGACCCGCGTGCCTGCCGCTGCATCTGCGGAATCGCCGCGCGCGCCCAGAGCCAGGTGCCGCCGACGTTGGTGCGGAACACCGCGTCCCAGTCGTCCGGCGACGTCGTCGTCACCGTGCCGCCGCAGGAAAAGCCGGCCGCGCACACCAGCACGTCGATGCGACCCCATTGCGCGCGCACGGCGGCCGCATCGGCGTCGGCGGTGCCGGGCATGCCGACATCGGAGCCGAAAGCCAGTGCTTCGCCGCCTTGCGCCCTGATCTGCATGACAGTCGATTTCGCCGCGTCGAGGTCGCGGTCGACAACGGCCACGCGTGCGCCTTCGCTCGCAATGAGCAACGCCGATGCCCGGCCGATCCCCGAACCGCCGCCGGTGACGATGGCGACCTTGTCCTGCAGTCTCACGGTGTTCCTTTCGATGACCGAGGCGACGACGCATGGTGTCGGCACCAGTCGTCGAGATGCACGACCGAATCGGCAAGGCCGAAGCCCGCCCGCCAGCCCAGCTCGTCATGCAGCCGCGCAACCGACAGCGCACCGCGATCGGCAGGCGAGTGCAGGTCGATCGTCGGCGTTTCGCTCTCATGCGCGAGCCGGCATTCGAAACCCGGCCTCAGCGCCACTAGCTGTTGCCCCCACTCCAGAACCGACCAGGTCTCCGGCGTCGACACGTTGTAAACGCGATGCCTCATTGCTTCTGCGCGCAGGACGGAATGCACGGCGCGCGCGACGTCGGGCGCGTAGATCCAGTCGCGCACGCCGGGGCGCGCGAGCAGCGCTGGCTTGCCTAGGCGTGCGGCCTCGGTGATCTGGAACTGCGGGCTCGTCGTGTCGCGTACGCCGGTGGCGCGTTCCCACGGGCCGAACACGGCGCTCAGGCGCAGGCTGACGAAGTCCAGCGACCACAGGTCCGCCATGCGTCCGCCGATCATCTCGGAGGCGAACTTGGTGATGCCATAGAGACCCGTGGGCTGCGGCGCGATGGTCTCGTCGATCAGGGCGACGTCCAGTGCGGACCGACCGTAAGCCGCTGCGGAACTCAAATTGACGATACGGTGCACACCGGCATCCCGCGCCGCGCGCAGGATCGGCGTCAACGCCATCAGGTTGATCTGCAGGATGGTTTCGGGTTCGCGTATTTCACGCGCTGCATCGGCCGTCACGGCAGAGCCGAGAACGACATTGTCGATTTCGTAGGTCAGAGCGCCGGTGACGGCTTCCATGTCGGCCACGTCGCCTCGGATCACTTCGAGCGAACCCGGCAGCGCGTCGAAAGCTGCGACGGCTGCATCGGGCAGCGGCAGCCGGTCGAACAACACCACGGCTTCGCCTTCCGACAGCAGCCGCGCCGCGATGTTCAGGCCGACGAATCCTGCCCCGCCGAAGATCAGCGTCTTCATGCCGGCACCGCCTCAAAAACCAACGGTGCCGCATGCGGCTCGAAATGCGGGATCGCTGCGATCAGCGCACGCGTGTAGTCGGACTTGGGTGCGCTGAAGATGTCGGCGCTGCGACCTTCCTCGACCACCTCGCCGTTGCGCAGCACGATGGTGCGCTCGCACATCATCCGCACCACGTTCAGGTCGTGGCTGACGAATAGGAAGGCCAGGTCTTCCTCTCGGCGCAATCTGTCGAGCAACTGCAGGATCACCGCCTGCACCGACACGTCCAGCGCCGCCGTCGGCTCGTCGAGCACCAGCAGTCGTGGCTTGCAGGCGATGGCGCGCGCGATTCCGATGCGCGCTTTCTGGCCGCCGGAGAGCTGGTGCGGAAAACGTTCCAGCAGTTCGAGCGGCAGGCCCACGCGCAGCGCACAGTCGTTCACGGCCTTGGTCAGCGCCGCGCCGGACGACATGCCGCCGAGTCGGCGCAGCGGATGCGCGATGCAGTCGAAGGCGCTGAAGCGCGGATTCAGGCTGTCGTGCGGGTCCTGGAAAACGATCTGGATGTCTTTGCGCAGCAGCGACTTGTGGAAGTCGCTTGCCGGGATGTCGCCGATGCTGCCGCCGTCGAACAGGATGTTGCCGTCGCTGGCATCGATCAGCCGGCACAGCATCCGCGAGATCGTGCTCTTGCCCGAGCCGGATTCGCCGACCAGCCCCAGGCTCTCGCCGCGCGCAAGACGGAACGACACGTTGTTCACCGCCGTGATTCCGCCGGGATAGCGCTTCGACAGCTTCTGCACTTCGAGCAGCAGCGGCGTGCCGGGTACGGGCGCGGGTCTGGGCGCCGCGACCTTCAATGCGACGGATGCCGTACCGGCGTCCGCGACGAGATCGGCGATGGTCGATGTCAGCGTCGGCGATGCGGCGACGAGACGCCTGGTGTACGGATGCGCCGGTGCGCTGAAGAGCTGCAGCGGTGGCGCATCTTCGACTACCTGGCCGCGTTCCATCACGACCACGCGGCTGCAGTATTTCGCGGCGAGGCCGAGGTCGTGCGTGATGAGGATCATCGCCATGCCGCGCTTGACGGTGATGGCTGCGAGCAGGTCCATCACGGTCTTCTGCGTCGTCACGTCGAGGCCGGTCGTCGGCTCGTCGGCGATCAGCAGCGCAGGCTCGCTGGCGATGGCCATCGCGATCATGATGCGCTGGCACATGCCGCCGGACAGTTCGTGCGGGTAGGCGTCCAGGCGCTTTTCGGGCTCGCGGATCAGCACGTCCTTCAGCAGATCGAGTGCCTTGCCTCGCGCCTCCGCCGGCGTGAGGTTGGTATGCACCTTGAGCGCATCGGCGATCTGCAGACCGACGGTGCGGATCGGATTCAGCGCCGCGCGCGGGTTCTGGAAGATCATCGAGATGGCCGCGCCATGCGTCGAGCGCAGTGTCTTCCAGGTCGCGTTCGTGATGTCCTGGCCGCGATACCGGATCTTGCCGCCGACGATGCGGCCGGCCGCTTCGAGCAGGTGCGTCACGGCGAACGCGGTGACCGATTTGCCGGAGCCGCTCTCGCCGACGATGCCCAGCGTCTGGCCGATGTCGAGCGAAAGGCTCACGCCGCGCACCGCCTCGACCATGCCGCGCCGCGTCGAGAAGCTGACGCGCAGGTCCTCTATTTCCAGCAACCGCTGTTCAGAACTTGTGCTCATGTCCGCATCCTCGGGTCGAGGATGTCGCGCAGCCCGTCGCCCAGCAGGTTGAAGAAGAGCACGGCGATCATCAGCGCGAAGCCGGGAGTCGCGACCAGCCACCAGTTGCCGGTCGAGATGAAGCGCGCGCCCTCGGCGACCATGATTCCCCACTCCGGTGTCGGCTGCTGCACGCCCAGCCCGATGAAAGACAGGCCGGCCGCGTTCAGCACCGCCCAGCCCAGGTTCAGCGAGATCTGCACAGCCATCGCCGGCAGGATGTTCGGCAGCAGGAAACGCAGGATCACCGACAGGTGAGAGTCGCCGCAGGCGCGTGCCGATTCGACCCAGCCGGCGTTGCGCCGCACGTTGACTTCGGCCCGTGCGAAGCGGATGTAGAAGGGCAGGTTGATGAAGGCGGTGGCGATCACGATGTTCTCGACGCGGTTGCCCAGCGCCGCTACCATCGCCATCGCCAGCACGAAAAGCGGGAAAGCCATCAGCACGTCGACGAAGCGCCCGACCACGCGGTCGAGCCGGCCGCCGACGTAGCCGCAGATGCTGCCGATGACCGCGCCGAGGACGAAGGACAGGCTGACGGCCGAGGCCGCAATCATCAGGTCGAGCCGCGCCGCGACCACGGTGCGGCTGAACACATCGCGGCCGAGCTGGTCGGTGCCCGCCCAGTGCAGCGCGCTCGGCGCCTGCAACGCATTCGCGACATCGGAGGCGATCGGGTCGTACGGCACGATCCACGGCCCGATCGCCGCGAGCACGCAAAGGATGGCGACGCCGATGGCAGCCACGGCCGTCAACGGATTGCCGCGCAGCACCCACGCGACGTGGTTCAGGGTTCCTGATGTGGCGGTGCTCATTCGATCGAGATCCTGGGGTCGAAGATGCTGTACAGGATGTCGACGATCAGGTTGACCAGCACGAAGATCGACGCCATCAGCAGCACGAAGCCCTGCACCGGCGCATAGTCGGAAGCGAGCAGCGCATCGAGCGCATACGACGCCACGCCGGGCCACGAGAACACCTTTTCGACCAGCACGTTGGCGCCCAGCATCGTGGAAAACACGATGCCGAGGATGGTCAGCACCGGCAGCACTGCATTGCGCAAGGCGTAGGTGACGACGATGCGCCACGACGGCAGCCCGATAGAGCGTGCTGTGCGCACGAAGTCGCTGCCCAGCGCGGTGAGCATCGAGGCGCGCGTGATGCGGGCGATGGGCGCGAGCACGAAGAGCGCCATCGTCAGCGCGGGCAGCATGAGCTGCCTTGCTGCGGCCCACCAGCCGGCCATGTCGCCGGCAATCAGGAAGTCGATCAGCAGGAAGCCGGTCACGTTCGGCGCCGAGCCTGCGAAGACGTCGAGCCGCCCGGTCGGGTCGGGCGCGATGCCGAACATGTAATAGAAGACGTAGACCAGAAGCAGGCCGGAGACGAAGGTGGGCACGCAGACGCCGACGACGCAGAACATGCGCACCGCGTGGTCGATGAACGAGCCCGCGCGCAACGCGGCGAGTATGCCGAGCGGCACCGCGCTGACGAGTGCGATGAAGAGCGCGGTGAAGGTGAGTTCGAGCGATGCGGGCAGGCGCTGCCGGATGTCCGACACCACCGGCTGGCCGGTTGTCAGCGAACGGCCGAGCTTGCCTGTGCCGACGTCCTTGAGGTAGAGAAAAAGCTGCTCCGGGATCGGCTTGTCGAGTCCCATCTGCTTGCGCACCATCTCGATCTCTTCCTTGCCCGAATTCGCACCCGAAGCGAAGAACACGGCCGGGTCGCCGGGCAGCACGCGCATCAGCAGGAACGTGAAGACAAGCACTCCGAACAGTGCCGGCAGCGAGGAGACGAAGCGCCGGCCGGTGCGGCGCAGGGTGGTGGCTAGCAGGGTCACGTCATTTCCGCGCGACGTCCCGGAAGTCGACCTGGCGATGGAACTGGTACACATAGCCGTCGAGCGACGGCGCCATCACCGCGTCCTGGCTGGCCTGCCAGATCGGTATCTGCGCCATCAGGTCGAAGGCCATCGCGTTGAGCTGTCTGGCATAGGCCGCGTACTTGGCCGGGTCGCTTTCGAAACGGGCCTTCTCGGCCACTTCGACCAGCTTCGGATCGTCCAGCGAGCTGTAGTTCCAGCGCTGCTTGCCGGTGTAGAAGTTGCGATAGAAATAATCGTTCGACGGCAGCCAGGCGACGATGTTCTCGGTGAAGAACGGCGCCTTCTTCTCGTTGATGAGCGTGGCCATCTGCGCGTCGGGCAGCTTCTGGATGTCGACCTTGACGCCGATCTTCGCCAGCGACTCCTTGATGAGCGCAGCCATCGGTTCGGCGATGTTGGCCTGGCCCAGGTTGAAGGCGAAGGGCGTTTCGAAGCCGTTCGGAAAACCCGCTTCGTTCAGCAACTGCTTGGCCTTGACCAGGTCGAGCTTCACCGGCTGCGCGATCGGAAAATCGGCGCTCGGCGGGCCGTCCTTCCAGGTCGCGTTGAACAGCGGCTTGCCGCGGCCGAACAGCGCCGCCTTGAACATGTCGTCGTAAGGCAGCGCATAGGCGATGGCCTGGCGGACCTTGACGTTGTCGAAAGGCGGCATCTGCGTGTTGAAGGAGATGAAGCTGACCGCGTTGTACTGCGGTGTCGAGACGACCTTGACCTTGCCTTTGCCGGCCAGAGAAGCCGCATCGTTGGCCTGCAGGTCGATGGCCAGGTCGGCGTCGCCGCGTTCGACCAGGTTGGCGCGCGTCGCGGCTTCGGGAATCGTCTGTGCGATCACGCGCTTGAAGGCGGCGGGCTTGCCGTCGGCGCTGCGCGTCCAGTCCTCGTTGCGCTTCAGGATGATCTGCTCGCCGGGCTTGAAGCTCTCGACGCCGTAGGCGCCGCTGCCCGCCGTGTTGGCCTTGAGCCAGTTCTGCGCCCACGGATCGTCCGGGGTTGCGTGCGACTTCGCAACCTTCGAATTGATGATGATCGGATAGACGGTGGCGAGGTTCGACAGCGCGAGCCGGTCGGGCTTGGGCAGCGTGACTTCGAACGTGCCGGCATCGATCACCTTAAACTGGTCGGCGCTGGTCATCGAGCCGGTCAGCAACTGCGCGGCGGCCAGCGACTTGGCCGTGACGGCACGGTCGAGCGACCACTTCACGTCTTCGGCGGTGACGGGCGTGCCGTCCTGGAACTTCGCGTCCTTGCGCAGGTAGAAGGTGATCTTCAGCCCGTCGGGGCTCACGACATAGCGCTCGGCCAGTTCGCCGCGGATCTTTTCCAGGTCGAACACCCAGTTGTCGCCCTGCTTCTTCTTGCCGAACGAAACCAGCCGGTCGTAAGTGCTCATGCCGACGGTGAAGGCTTCGCGCGTGGTGCCGAGCATGGTCGGGTCGAGCGTGTTGACCGTGCCGCCTGTCACGAAGCGCATCGTCTCTGCGCGGGTCTGTGCCGAGGCCGGCGCTGCGAGCAACGCCACGGACAGGGCAATCGCCGTGAATGCGAAGTTTGTGAAGAAGGGAACGCGTGGGTGAGTCATGGGTTCGCTTTCGATCAGAAGTGGAGGGGAGGCGCGTCGATGGCGAGGCCGGTGCGGGCGACCACGGCCTCGAGTTCGCGCGTGGTGACGGCATCGATGCGCAGGCCCGGCGAGCGGATCGCATCGCAGGCGATGGCGCCGCGGCGCATGTAGATGTACTTGCGCAGCGCCAGGCCGATCCTGGGCTGGAACTCGTAGCGGATCAGCGGGCAGTAGGTGTCGAAGACCTTGGCCGCGCCGTCGATGTCGCCGGCTGCGAACAGCGTGTAGATGCGCGCCAGGATCTCCGGATAGGCGAAGCCGGTCATGGTGCCGACCGCGCCGCGCTGCAGTTCTTCGAGCAGATAGACGCCGCCAAGGCCGCCGAAGATGCGCATGCTGTCGCCGGCCAGTTCGCGGATGCGCGTGATTTTCTGGCCGACCGGCGGCTCTTCCATCTTGATCATGCCGACGCCGCCTTCGCGGCCCAGCTTCGCGACGACCTCGGCCTTGATCTCGGTGCCGAAGGAGTCGGGGAAGTCGTGAATGATCACGGGGATCGCGATCGACTTCGCGAGCGTCTGGTAGTACTCGAACTGCATCGCATCCGAAGCGCCGTCCAGCGGTGCGGCGAACACCGCCGTCGCGCCGAGTTCCTGCGCTTCGCGCGCCTGCTCGATGGCGCCGGCCAGACCGAGTGCGCGCACGCCGACCCAGACCGGAAGCCGGCCTTCGGCGCAACGCACGAAGGTGTCGACGACCGTGTGGCGCTCGTCGTTCGAAAGCTTGTGCGACTCGCCGAGGAAGCCGAGGATCGCCAGTCCGGCGACGCCGGCGCGGACCTGGAATTCGACCAGTGTGGCGATGCTGTCGAGGTCGAGCGTGAAGTCCTGCCTGAACGGTGTCGGGCAGATCACGTAGACGCCGGACGATGCGGCCGAGGAAGCGGACGAGTCAGGAGAAGAGGCAGATGCGGTCATGAATGGCTCCGGGTTCGAAAGTCATTCTTCGTGTCGGCATCGTCCATGTCGTGTGCCTTTTCGTCGGGCACCCTTAACCTGTTGTTAAGCCCCGGCTCGATTCGCCTTCAGGGTGCATGCGCTGCACCAACTAGGCGTCGGCAGTGAGCGAAAGCGGTGCATGCGACGCGTCGGTCGGCGTCTCGAATCCCTGCTTCTGCATCAGGTCGCGCAACACCAGCACGAAGCTTTGCGCCAGCTTCGACAGCGGATCGAAACGCTGATGCACGAGGTTGGCCTGCAGCTCCGGCGCGTTCGCGACCTGACGCACGATGAGCTGATGCGTCGGCCAGTTGCGCACCGAGAACTCGTCGACCAGCGCGATGCCGCCACCGGCCTGCACCAGCGAGCAGGCGTTCTGCGGCGAGCCGACCTCGATGGCAGCCTTGAGCACTTCTTCGGCGGCGTCGTACATGCCTTCGAGGATCAGGCCGAACGGTGTCGCCCGGTCGTACGAGATCAGCGGATACGGCCGCATGTCGGCCAGCGTCAGCGTGCCGAGGCGCGAGAGCGGATGGTTGTAAGGGCAGATGCAGACCAGCTGCCCCTTGCTGAGAGGCGTGCTTTCGAGGTTGGGATGCTCCACCGGCAGGATGGTGACGCCGAGGTCGGCCTGGTGATTGAGCAGCCGCTCCTTCAGCGGCGCATAGCCGAGGTACTGGAAAGTCAGCTTGACCTGCGGATGGTCTTCCCGGAAAGCCGCGATGGCCTGCGGAATCATCATCTGCCCGATGCTGGGGCTCGACACGATGTTGAGGATGCCCTGGCGGTTCTCGGCCAGCTCCTGCGCGAGCTCGTTGACGCGCTGCACGCCCTGGTACATCCGCTCGATTTCATGGAACAGCTTCTTGGCTTCGGGCGTGGCGTAGAGACGTCCCTTGATGCGCTCGAACAGCGCGAAACCGACACGGCTTTCGGTGTGCGACAGCAGGCGGCTCACCGCGGGTTGCGACACGAAAAGCAGCTGCGACGCACCGCGGATCGAGCCGGTCGTCATGACCGCGCGGAACACCTCGATCTGACGCAGATTGATGGACATGGCTTTCCCGGTCGGTTTCAAAAACCTTAACCAAACGTTATGGATCGCACATGAAAAAGCAAGGAGCGTGCCCCTTGTGCAGCGCAACGGGAACCCTAGACTGAAGCGATGCAATCCGCGATCCAGCCCGTTCAGGTCATCAATCCCAACAGCAGCCGAACGGTCACGGCCGGCATCGACGCGGCGCTGGCGCCGTTGCGTAGGGCTGGCGGTCCTGAGATCCGGTGCCTCACGCTGGACGAAGGTCCGCCGGGTGTCGTCACGCAGTTCGACGTGCAGAGCGTTGCGGTGCCGCTGGCTGCGCTGGCCGATTCGCTGTCGGCGCAATCGTCCGCCTACGTCATCGCCTGCTACAGCGATCCGGGCCTGCATATGCTGCGCGAGCGGCTCACGCAGCCGGTGCTGGGCATCGGCGAGTGCGGCGTGCTCACCGCGATGACGCTGGGCGAGCGCTTCGGCGTCATCGCGATCCTTGACGCGTCGATTCCGCGACATTTACGGACGTATGCCGCGATGGGCGTCACGGGCCGGTTCGCCGGCGAACTCGCCATCGGTCTGAACGTGCAGGAGCTGGCCGAGAAGGAGCGCACTCTGGCGCGCATGAAAGACATCGGCAGGCGCCTTCGCGACGAACGTGGCGCCGACGTGATCGTGATGGGCTGCGCCGGCATGGCTAGCTACCGCGACGAGCTGCAACGATCGCTGGGCATCCCGGTCGTCGAACCGACGCAGGCCGCCGTCGGCATGGCGATCGCCCGCGTGCAGCTGAACTGGCATGGGAGCTGACATGCCCTTGCTGAACAGACTCCATGCGCTGGTCGGCCCTGCGGGGCTGGTGGTGGACGCCGATGCGCAGGCGCCGTACCTCACCGACTGGCTCGGCAAATGGACCGGCAGGACGACCGTGGTGGTTCGCCCGGCCAACACCGCCGAGACGGCTGCGGTCGTGCGCCTGTGCAGCGAGACACGCACGCCGATCGTCACGCAGGGCGGCAATACCGGCATGAGCGGCGGCGCCACGCCGGACGCGAGCGGCGCGCAGGTGGTTCTCAGCACGACCCGCATGAACCGCGTGCGTGCCGTCGATCCGGTCAACAACACGCTGACGCTCGATGCCGGCGTGATCCTCGCGAACGCGCAGGAGGCCGCACGCAGCGTCGACCGCTTCTTTCCGCTCAGCCTCGGCGCGCAGGGCAGCTGCACGGTCGGCGGCAACGTGGCGACCAATGCGGGCGGTACCGCCGTGCTGCGCTACGGCAACACGCGTGAACTGGTGCTGGGGCTCGAAGTGGTGCTGCCGGACGGCCGTATCTGGCACGGGCTGCGCGGCTTGCGCAAGGACAACACCGGCTACGACCTTAAGGGCCTGTTCATCGGTTCCGAGGGCACGCTGGGCGTGATCACCGGCGTGGTGCTGAAGCTGTTCTCGCGGCCCACTTCGCATGCGACCGCGTGGGTCGGTGCCGATTCGCTGGAGCAGCTGGTCGACCTGCTGGGCCTCATGCGCACGCGCTGCGGCGAGCGGCTGACAGCTTTCGAGATGATGACCGCGGCGTCGCTGCAACTGGTGCTCGATCGGGTGACCGACACCCGCGCGCCGCTGGCCAGGCCGGCGCTGTTCAACGCGCTGATCGAACTCAGCGACACGGGCGCCGTGTCCGATGCGCATGGCGGCGAATCCGGTCCCGACGCGCTGCTGGAATCGGCGCTCGCGGAGGCGATGGAGGCCGGACTGGTCAACGACGCGATGCTGTCGGCCAGCGAGGCACAGACGATGGCGCTGTGGAAGCTGCGCGAAGGCATCTCGCAGGCGCAGGTGCGCGCCGGCAAGGCGATCAAGCACGACATCGCGCTGCCGATTTCATCGCTCGCTTCGTTCGTGGCGCAGGCCGAAGAAGACGTGCAGACCTGTCTGCCGGGCGCGAGCGTCATCAACTTCGGCCACCTCGGCGACGGCAACCTGCACTACAACGTCCTGATGCCTGCCGACACCGACTACCAGACGCTCAAGCAGCGCACGCACGATCTCAACGCGGTGGTCCACCAGCTGGTGACGAGCTACGGCGGCAGCATCAGCGCGGAGCATGGCGTCGGGCAGCTGCGTCGCGACGAGTTGCGCGTCTACAAGTCGCCGGTCGAGATGGAACTGATGCTGCGCATCAAGCAGGCGATGGACCCGAACCAGATCATGAATCCGGGGAAGCTGCTGTAGTTGCCATGATCGAGAGAGCTTCAGCCGGAGATTCTTGCGACGAAACGCCGGAGCTGCGTCACCAGATCGTCCTGTGCCAGAAGTCGTTCGCGGGCCGGTTTCAACGCGGCTGACCAATCGTCGAGGATCGCGGCATCGGGCCAGTCGATAGGCGCATCGACGGTGCCGTTCCACGCGGCGTGAAATCGGCGCAACGTCGGCGGCGCGTCGATGGCATCGAGCAGCGCATCGAGCTTGACGTGGTGCGCATCGTCGTCCTGCGGGTAGATCTGCCAGGCGAACGGCTTGCCGGCCCAGATGGCGCGGACGAGCGAATCTTCGCCGCGCACGAAGTTGAAGTCGGCGGCCCAGAGCAGTTCGTCGAAAGCTGTCTGCGTGAGGAAGGGCAGGAAGGTGATCGACAGCATGCCGATGCCGGTCTGCGATGCGCCGTCCATGCCTTGCAGCGTGGCCTGAACGGCCAGCGCCGCGCGGCCGGAGGTCACCAGCAATCGCGTCGGCTCGGCGCCGCCGGCCCAGTGCGTCATCAGGTGCCGCAAGTCAAGCGGCTCGTAGCAGAACAGCGTGACGACGCGCTCGCCTTGCCAGTCGACGCCGTGCCCGGCAAGCCAGCCGCGACGGTCGAACGCAGCCTGGCGTTCGACGAGATCGAGCTCCCGCAGCAATCCGCCGGTGCCGCGCGTGAAGCCGGGATAGAAGAAGTGCTTGCTCAATCCTTCGCCAGGTCCCTTGAAGACCGGCGAGGGGAGTGTGTGCAGACGCTCGACATACGGTTCGGCGGAGAGGTATTCGAGATTGATCCAGGCTGTCCCGCGCGCATGTGCCTTGGCACGGGCGGCGAAGCGCGCGACCAGGGCGGTGGCTGGCTCGCAGCCGAAAGCCTCGATCAGGACGTCCGGCGCGTCCTCCGTTGCGGCCGTGGCTACGGCCTCGGCGTCGGACCAGTCGATCGCCGAGACGCCTTCGCAACCTTCAGGCGCCATCCATCGCAGCATGTCCGGTGCATCGGTCCAGAGGCGCACGGTGTCGCCGGCCAGTGCCAGGTCGCGCGCCAAGCGCCAGCAGACGCCGGCATCGCCGTAGTTGTCGATGACATTGCAGAACAGATCCCAGCGCATGCGCGTCCCCAGAAACGAAAAAGGCTCCCGCAGCCTTTCGGACAGCGGGAGCCTATCGGATCCGTTCCCGGATCGCCTTGGATCCTTGGATCAGGGCGTGTAGGTATCGCCCAGCACGATGCCTTCACGGCGCGGATCGGCGCCCCCGGTCAGTACGGAGGTTCCGTTGCTGGTGCGGCGGATGACCGTGCTGATGCCGCTCGATTGAGCGCCGGTCGACACGGTGTGGCCGAGCGCGCGCAAGCCGACGATCAGCGGATCGTTCAGCCCGCCGTTGGTCGTGTCGACGTTCGGGTGCTCTCCGCCGACGGCGGTGGTCACGCTGTTGCTGGCGCCGAAGTCGACCAGCGAGGTTGCCTGCTGCGCATCCAGACCCCAGTCGAGCGCGCCGACCACCGTCTTCACGACGTACTGGATGATCGTGCCGCCGCCCGGCGAACCGGTGGCCATCAGGAAGTCGCCGGGTGCGCTGCCGTTGAACACCATGGTCGGCGCCATCGTGCTGCGAGGGCGCTTGCCCGGCGCCACGCGGTTGGCGACCGGCAGGTTGGCGCTGTCGACCGGCGATGCGGAGAAGTCGGTCAGCTGGTTGTTCAGCATGATGCCGCGGCTCATGTGGTACGAGCCGAGCGTGGATTCGACCGTGGTCGTCATGGTGACGACGTTGCCTTCCTTGTCGACGATGGTCAGGTGCGTGGTGCCGTGCTCGACCGTGGTATCGATGCCTTGCGGAATCGCGCCCAGCGCGCCGGCCTGCGCCACGCCCATGCTCTTCGAGAAGTCGATGAGGCTGGCACGCGAGCGCATGTACGTCTTGTTGAGCAGCGTGTCGGCGCTGCCGCCGGGCAGCGGCACGTAGTCGGTATCGGCCACGTACTTGTCGCGGTCGGCATAGGCCAGGCGCTCGGCTTCGGACACCAGATGCACGCCCTGAACGGTCGGCTTGCCGCCTTCCAGGTCGATTGCGGTCGGCACGTGGAGAGACATGTTGAAGTTCTCCAGGATGCCAAGCGTCGAGAGCACGCCGATACCACCCGACGACGGCGGCGACATGCTGCAGACGTAATAGGCGCGGTATGTCGTGCAGACCGGTTCGCGGCGCAGTGCCTTGTAGCCCTGGAGGTCGGCCAGCGTGGTCTTGCCGGGCGTGATCACCGAGCCGTCGGCTCCGGTGGTGATGTTGATCTTGGCGACGATGTCGGCGGCGATCGGACCGGTGTACATCGCGTTGGCGCCCTGCGAGGCGAGCGCCCGGAGCACTTCGGCATAGGCCGGGTTGGTGATCTTGGTGCCCAGCGGCTTCGGATTGCCGGCCGCGTCGAGGAAGTAGGCGGCGGCTTCGGCATCGCGCTTCAGGTTGGAGGCCGACGACGCGATGGCGTTGGCCATGCGGCCACCGATGGTGAAACCTTCTGCCGCGAGCCTGGTGCCGTCGCCGAAAAGGTCCTTCCATGCCAGCTTTCCGTGATCGCCCTGCGCGAGTTCGAGCATCCGCATCACGCCCGGCGTGCCGATCGAGCGGCCGCTGGCGCGAGCGCTGGGCACGGGCGTCGTGAGGTTGGAGGCGTCGTCGATGTAGCGCAGGTAATTGGCGGTCGCTGCTGCGGGCGCGGTCTCGCGGCCGTCATAAGCCTGGACCTTCTTGGTCCTGGCATCGAAATAAAGCATGAATGCGCCGCCTGCCAGGCTGCTCGATTGCGGTTCGACCAGGCCGAGCACGGCCTGCACGGCGACCGCCGCATCGGCCGCGCTGCCGCCGGCCTTGAGGATGTCGCAGCCGGCCTTGGTGGCGAGCGGATGGTTGGCGACGACCATGTACGACTTCGCGGTCACGACCTTGTGGCCGAGGATGTAGCCCGATGCGGGTTCCGGTGCGGCCGGGTCGCCAGCGAGGCCGGAGCCCACGACGACCTGCGCGCCGGTCGACGTGGTCGTCAGGCAGCTGTTGTCGACGACGACGGGCGGTGTCACGACGGGTGGCGTGGTGACGACAGGAGTGGAGTCCGAATCCGAACTGCCGCCGCAGCCGGCAAGTGCCAGCGAAAGGGCGAGCGGCGTGAAGAGCCACCAATTAGGTTTGTTTTGCATTGCTGAGAGTTGTTGACCAGGTCGAAATGTGTCGTGGCGCTGGTGCGCCGGACACATTTGTGGAGCATATGTCATGCCAGCGGGGGCGGTAGCGGGGGCGGTATCGGGTGATTCGCGACGCGCGACAATCCCGGCCATGTCCGAAGTGCACTCCGATCAACTGCTCAGCGAAGTCGCGGCCCTGCCGCAATTACCCGGCGTCTACCGCTATTTCGATGCCGCCGGTGCCGTGCTCTACGTGGGCAAGGCCCGCAACCTGAAAAGGCGCGTCGCCAACTACTTCCAGAAGAGCCACGGCGGCACGCGCATCGGCCACATGATCAGCAAGATCGTGCGGATGGAGACCACGGTGGTCCGCTCCGAGGCCGAGGCACTGCTGCTCGAGAACAACCTCATCAAGAGCCTGAAGCCGCGCTACAACATCCTGTTCCGCGACGACAAGAGCTACCCGTACCTGAAGATTGCCGCGCACACCTTTCCGCGGCTGGCCTACTACCGCGGATCGACCGATCGCAAACACCGCTACTTCGGGCCGTACCCGAGCGCCTGGGCGGTGAAGGAGTCGATCCAGCTGCTGCAGAAGGTCTTCAAGCTGCGCACCTGCGAAGACACGGTCTATGCCAACCGCACGCGGCCGTGCCTTCTCTATCAGATCAAGCGCTGCACCGGGCCCTGCGTCGGCTACATCACGCCTGAGGCCTATGCGCACGATGTCGCGAATGCCGAAGCTTTCCTGATGGGCGACACGCAGGCCGTCCTGCACGAGCTGGAAGCACGCATGACGTCGCATGCCGAGAAGCTCGAGTTCGAGCAGGCGGCCGAGCTTCGCAACCAGATGTCGGCGCTCTCGCGCGTGCTGCACCAGCAGACGATCGAGATCGCCTCCGACAAGGACGTCGACATCCTGGCCGTGCTGGTTCAGGGCGGCAAGGCCTGCGTCAATCTGGCGATGGTTCGCGGCGGCCGGCACCTGGGCGACCGCGCGTACTTCCCGGTGCATGTCGAAGACGCCGCTCAGATCTACGAGAGCGAGCAGGCGCTGGAGGCATCGGACGGCGCAGAAGTGGCTGCGCCAGCAGCTTTCGATTCGATCGAGGTCCAGGTCCTCGAAGCCTTCATCGCCCAGCACTACATCGACGTGCCGGCGCCGGCCACGCTGGTGCTGAGCGAGCAGGTGAGTCGCGAACTGATCGCGGCCGTGGCGCAGCAGACCGGCATCCGAATCACGGCGGTGTTCCAGCCGCGCGAGCAACGCCGCCACTGGCTGGAAATGGCGCAGAAGAACGCCGGCCTCCAATTGGCGCGGTTGCTGGCCGAAGAAGGATCGCAGCAGGCGCGCACGCGGGCGCTGGTCGACGCGCTGGAGCTGGCGCCGGACGACCTCGACAACTTCCGCATCGAGTGCTTCGACATCTCGCACACGGCGGGCGAGGCGACGCAGGCGTCCTGTGTCGTCTTCGAGCACCACGCGATGCAGAACCGCGAATACCGCCGCTACAACATCGAAGGCATCACGCCGGGCGACGATTACGCCGCGATGCGCCAGGTGCTGCAGCGCCGCTACGGCAAGCTGGCCGAAGCGATGGCGGCCGAGACGACCGCGCCACCGGCAGGCGATGCGGAAGGCGCCGGTGCCGATGCACCGCCCGCGACGAAGTCGGCACGCATGCCCGAACTGGTGCTGGTCGACGGCGGCAAGGGCCAGGTGTCGATGGCCCGCGAAGTCTTCAGCCAGTTGGGTCTGCCGCTGTCGCTGATCGTCGGCGTGGAGAAGGGCGAGGGCCGCAAGGTCGGTCTGGAAGAGCTGGTGTTCGCCGACGGCCGGGAGAAGGTCTATCTGGGCCGCGATTCGGCCGCGCTGATGCTGGTCGCTCAGATCCGCGACGAGGCGCATCGATTCGCGATCACCGGCATGCGGGCCAAGCGGGCCAAGGTGCGGGTCGGCGGCAGCCAGCTGGAAGACATTCCCGGCATCGGGCCGAAGCGCCGTGCGCGGCTGCTGCAGCGTTTCGGCGGCATCCGCGGCGTGGCTGCGGCGAGCGTGCAGGACATCGCGTCGGTCGACGGGATCGCATCGGATCTTGCAGAGGAAATCTATCGGGCGTTGCACTAGGCCCTTGTGTGTCGGGGAGGTCATTTCCGTCATGCACAATCGATGCATGTTCTGGACCCTGCCGACCATCATGACCTGGACGCGCATCGTCGCGATCCCTTTGATCGTGGGTGTGTTCTATCTTCCGATCGCCGAGCCGATGCGCAACCTGATCGCCACGATCATGTTCGTCGCCTTCGCCGCCACCGACTGGCTCGACGGCTACCTTGCCCGCAAGCTCAACCAGACATCGGCCTTCGGCGCCTTCCTCGATCCGGTCGCCGACAAGTTCCTGGTCTGCGCATCGCTGCTGGTGCTGGTGCATCTCAACCGGGCCGACGTGTTCGTCGCGCTGATCATCATCGGTCGCGAGATCGCGATCTCGGCGCTGCGCGAATGGATGGCGCAGATCGGCGCCGGCAAGAGCGTGGCCGTACACATGCTCGGCAAGGTCAAGACGGTCGTGCAGATGGTGGCGATACCCTTTCTTCTCTACGACGCCGTGCTGTTCGATGTGGTCGATACCGGCTTCTGGGGCCAGTGGCTGATCTGGATATCGGCGGTGCTCACGGTGTGGTCGATGGTCTATTACCTTCAGAAAGCCATACCGGAGATCCGGGCCCGCGCGAAATGACGGCGGTCGCCGGTGGGCGCGACACGGGCGGCACGGTCGGTTGGCTGCGTGCGATGCCGGCGCTGTTCGTGCTGGTCTGGAGCACCGGATTCATCGTGGCGCGCTATGGCATGCCCTATGCGCCGCCCCTCAAATTCCTCCTGGTCCGCTATGCGCTGAGCTTTCTGTGCTTCGGCGTCTGGGCCTTGCTGGCGCGGGCGACCCTGCCGGCAGGACGATCGCAGTGGGGACATCTGGCCGTCACCGGCGTGCTGATGAGCGCGGGCTATCTCGGCGGCGTCTGGGCTGCGGTGCATGCGGGCATGGGCGCAGGGCTGATTGCGCTGATGGTCGGCGTGCAGCCGGTGCTCACCGCTGTCTGGCTTTCCGCGCGAGGTGGCGCGGTGTCGCGCAGGCAATGGGCCGGACTCGCGCTCGGCTTTGCAGGACTTGTACTGGTGGTGTTCCGCAAGCTGCTGCAGGGCGGCGAAGTCAGCCCGGTGACGATGGGTTTGGCGATAGCGGCGCTGCTGTCGATCACGGCCGGCACGCTGTACCAGAAGCGCTTCGTCGAATCCGGTGACGTGCGCAGCGCGAACATGGTTCAGCAAGGTGCGGCTTTCCTGGTGACGCTGCCGTTTGCATTGATGGAAACGGCATCGATCCAGTGGAACGCCTATTCCACAGGCGCCATGGCCTGGTCGGTGCTGGTGCTGACGCTGGGCGGCAGTTCGCTGTTCTACCTGCTCATCCAGCGCGGAACGACGACGGCCGTGACCAGCCTGCTGTACCTCGTGCCGCCGTGCACGGCGGTGATGGCATGGCTGCTGTTCGGCGAGCCGATCACCGCATTGACGCTGCTCGGCACCGCGATGACTGCAGCGGGTGTCGGCCTGGTCGTCAGCGAGGGCAGGACGGCACCGGTCCGGTCTTAGCGGACTCGGAACTCGGGGTTTCGAGCCGTCACGGTTTCCAGGGTTCGGAGCCGAAACGCGCTGCCAGGAAGTCCACCAGCAGGCGCACCCGTTTCGGCGTCTTCGGACGCCAGGGCGCGACCCAGTGGATGTCTGCGTCCGGCATCGCATGCTGCTTCAGAACCCGGATCAGCTCGCCGCTTTCCAGTTGCGCCGCGATGTCCCACAGGCTGCGCAGCATGATGCCCCGGCCGGCAAGGCACCAGTCGCGCACCAGTTCCCCCGAATTGCTCGACAGCGGCCCGGCGACGCGCACGCGCACCACGCCGCCTTCCTTTTCGTGCTCCAGCACCCAGTGCGCATGCTGTCGCGCGGCGGGTGCTTCGTTCTCCAGCACGGCAAGACAGGCGTGCTGCGCCAGGTCGGAAGGCGTTCCCGGCGTCCCGTGCTTCTCCAGATAGGCGGGCGCGGCGACCAGAACCCGCTGGTTGCGTGCCAGCCGCCGCGATGTCCATTGCGAGGCGCGCGCGCCTTGCACCGACCAGAGCCAGACGGCGCCGTCATAGCTCTCGGCGCTCAGGTCGGGCAGATGTTCGGTCAGTTGCAGCTGGATCTGCAGCGCAGGATGCAATGTCTGGAAGTCGGCCAGCGCCGGGCCGAGCCAGCGACGTCCGAAGCCGAGTGTCGCGGCAAGCCGCAGCACGCCACCCAGTTCGCTCTGTCGTTCGCTGAGATCCGCCTCCATTGCCGCAAAACCTTCGAGCAGCTTCTCCGCATGCGCGCAGACCGCGTCGCCTTCCGCTGTCGGGCTCACGCGGCGGGTGGTGCGATCGAACAGGCGCTGGCCGATGCGCGTTTCGATCGCAGCCAGGCGCTTGGTCACGACGGACGGCGCGAGGTCCAGCGCATTTGCCGCTGCAGTCATGCTTCCACGTTGCCGGATGGCCAGGATCAGGGTCAGGTCGTCGCGTTCCATTCATGCCTTGGCGGAAATAATCGATTGCCCGATTGTTTCTTGATTCGAGTCGAAGCGCCATGCACACTCTGGCCGTGCTGAAAGATTTCAATTCATTCGATGTCGTGCGCGACGGCGTGACGCTCCATGGCCGCATCGCCGGCCAGGGCAGGCCGCTGCTCCTGCTGCACGGCCATCCGCAGACCCATGTCATCTGGCATTGCGTGGCACCGGCGCTTGCAGCGCACTTCACGGT
This sequence comes from Variovorax glucosi, assembly GCF_051216695.1. Classification (NCBI taxonomy): domain Bacteria; kingdom Pseudomonadati; phylum Pseudomonadota; class Betaproteobacteria; order Burkholderiales; family Comamonadaceae; genus Variovorax; species Variovorax glucosi. The sequence continues at coordinate 1,578,168 of NZ_JBPJZE010000001.1, read as the reverse complement.
CGTGCTGATGGACCTGCGCGGTTACGGCGATTCGGGTCGTCCGCCGGCCGAGGAGGCGCATCGCAACTACAGCAAGCGCGAGATGGCGCTCGATGCGCTGGCCGTCATGCGACACCACGGCTTCGAGCGGTTCCAGGTGTTGGCGCACGACCGCGGCGCGCGGGTGGCGCATCGACTGGCCGCCGACCATGCGTCCCAGGTCGAGCGGCTGATGCTGCTCGACATCGCACCGACGCTCTCGATGTATGGCAATACCTCCGAAGCCTTCGCCCGCGCCTACTGGCACTGGTTCTTTCTCATCCAGCCGCCGCCGCTGCCCGAAGCGTTGCTCGATGCCGATCCGGCGCGCTATGTGCGCAGCGTGATGGGCGGCCGCCATGCCGGCCTCGCGCCGTTCGCGCCCGAGGCGCTGGCCGAGTACGAGCGCTGCGCCGCCATTCCGGGGACATCGATGGCGATCTGCGAGGACTATCGCGCTTCCGCATCGATCGATCTCGATCACGACCGCGAAGACGTTGCCGCAGGCCGTCGCCTGGCGCAGCCGCTGCGCGTGCTGTGGGGTGCGCACGGAGCGGTCGGCAAATGCTTCGACGTGCTGGCGCTCTGGCGCGAGCGCGCGGACGACGTGTCGGGCCGGCCGGTCGATTGCGGCCATTACGTTCCCGAAGAAGCACCCGACGAGATCGTGCGCGAGGCGCTCGGCTTCTTCCGTTACTGAAATAGTTTTCACCTCCTCCATTCCATAAAGAAGGACAACCATGAGCAAGAAAAGAATCGCAGTCATCGCAGGTGACGGCATCGGCAAGGAAACCATGCCCGAGGGCATCCGCGTGATGGAAGCCGCAGCGACGAAGTTCGGCATCGATCTGCAGTTCGACCACTTCGATTTCTCGAGCTGGGACTACTGCGAGAAGCACGGAAAGATGCTGCCCGACAACTGGAAGGACCAGATCGGCGGCCACGACGCGATCTACTTCGGTGCCGTCGGCTGGCCCGAGAAGATCGCCGATCATGTGTCGCTGTGGGGCTCGCTGCTGCTGTTCCGTCGCGAGTTCGACCAGTACATCAACCTGCGTCCGGCTCGCCTGATGCCCGGCATCATCGCGCCGGTGGTGCGCCGCGACGGCACGCCGCGCCAGCCCGGCGAGATCGACATGTACATCGTGCGCGAGAACACCGAAGGCGAATATTCGAGCATCGGCGGACGCATGTACGAAGGTACGCCGCGCGAGATCGTGATGCAGGAAACCGTGATGTCGCGCGTCGGCGTCGACCGGGTGCTGAAATTCGCCTTCGAACTCGCCCAGTCGCGCCCGAAGAAGCACCTGACCAGCGCCACCAAGTCGAACGGCATCTCGATCACGATGCCGTACTGGGACGAGCGCGTCGCTGAAATGGCGAAGAACTATCCGGGCATCACGCTCGACAAGTTCCACATCGACATCCTGACCGCGCATTTCGTGCAGCGCCCGGATTTCTTCGACGTGGTGGTGGCCAGCAACCTGTTCGGCGACATCCTTTCGGACCTCGGCCCGGCCTGCACCGGCACCATCGGCATCGCTCCGAGCGCCAACCTGAACCCGGAACGCACCACGCCGTCGCTCTTCGAGCCGGTGCACGGTTCGGCGCCGGACATCGCCGGCAAGGGCATCGCCAACCCGATCGGCCAGATCTGGTGCGGCGCGATGATGCTGGAGTTTCTCGGCCACAAGGATGCGCACGACGCGATCCTGTCGACGATCGAGAAGGTGCTTGCGCCGAAGAGCGGTGCGCCGCGTACGCCCGACATCGGCGGCACGGCATCGACATCCGACCTCGGACGTGCAATCGCAGAGGCGCTCTGAAAACCGGGTTCGCGAAACACCTCTAAAATCGCGCTCCCCGCTGGGTTGCGCGAAAAAGGCGTCTTGTTGACACCCCGTAGACCAGTGGTTGTAATCATTGCCGGCAGCCTGCTGCCGACACGTCAGAACTGTCATTCTTCCCCCCTTGCGCCGCACGTCCCATCATGGGCTCGGCCATGGCCTGACGACCATCGATCAACCTTTCCCTATGAGGCCCTTGTGAACAAGACCGAACTGATTGAGCACATCGCGAAGAACGCCGATATTTCCAAAGCAGCCGCCACACGCGCACTCGAATCCACCATCGGCGCCATTCGCACCACGCTCAAGAAGGGCAATTCCGTGTCGCTCGTCGGTTTCGGTACATTTGCGGTCGGCAAGCGCGCCGCACGCACCGGCCGGAATCCGCGCACCGGCGAGGCGATTAAAATCAAGGCTGCCAAGATTCCGAAGTTCCGTCCAGGCAAGGCGCTCAAAGACGCGCTGAACTGAATTTCCGTTTTATTCGGGGGTGCTTAGCTCAGTTGGTAGAGCGGCGCCTTTACACGGCGTAGGTCGGGGGTTCGAGCCCCTCAGCACCCACCACCCCGACAAAAAGGCGAACACGTGTTCGCCTTTTCTGTTTGCATCCCGCCGTCGTCACAGAGAGAGTGTCCCAGCATGTTTGAATTTTTCCGCAAGCACACCAAGGTGGTCATGGGACTCTTGTTCTTGCTGATCATTCCGTCGTTCGTGCTGTTCGGCGTGGATCGGTATCAGGGCGATGCCAAGGGCGAGAAGGTTGCTCGCGTGGACGGCCAGGACATCACCCGGCCCGAGTGGGATGCGCAGCACCGCAACGAAGTCGAGCGCATCCGAAGCCAGATGCCCAGCGTTAATCCTGCGTTGCTCGACAGCGATGCCGCCCGTTATGCGACCCTGGAGCGGCTCGTTCACGACCGCGTGCTGGCAGCCGCGTCGGCAAAAGCGCACATGAACGTCTCGGAAGAACGGCTTGCCCGCATGTTCTCCGAAGACACCGGGCTGGCTGCTTTCCGTACGCCGGACGGCAAGTTCGATCGTCAGCGCTTCATGCTCGCGACCGGCCGCACGCCGGAGCAATACGAAGCTTCGGTACGCGCCCAGCTGGCCACGCAGCAGGTGCTTCTGGGCGTCTCAGGCACGGCCTTCGCCACGCCTGCACAAGCAAAGGTCGCGCTCGATGCGTTCTACGACCGCCGCGAAATCCAGGTCGCACGCTTCGAGCCGGCCGCATTTGCCGCAAAGGTGGCTGTGACCGATGCCGACATCGAGGCCTATTACAAGAGCAACGAGGCGCAGTTCCAGGCGCCCGAGCAGGCGAGCATCGAGTATCTCGTGCTCGACCTGGAAGCCGCCAAGAAGAACATCACCGTCAGCGATGCCGACCTGCGCTCTTATTACGAGCAGAATCGCGCCCGTTTCGGCACGCCCGAAGAGCGGCGCGCAAGTCACATCCTCATCACCGCGCCGGCGGACGCCCCGGCGGCCGATCGGGCGAAAGCACGCGCCAAGGCCGTCGAGTTGCTGGCTGAAGTCCGCAAGGCACCGACGACCTTCGCCGCCGTCGCGCGAAAGAATTCGCAGGACCCGGGTTCTGCCGAAAAGGGTGGCGATCTCGATTTCGTGACCCGCGGTGCGATGGTCAAGTCTTTCGACGATGCGATGTTCGGCCTGAAGAAGGGCGATATCAGCGATGTGGTCGAAAGCGACTTCGGCTATCACATCATTCAGCTCAACGACATCAAGCCGGGCATCGTCCAGCCTTTCGAACAAGTGCGCGCAGCGATCGAGAACGATGTCCGCGGCCAGCAGGCGACACAGGAGTTCGCCAAGGCGGCCGAAACATTCACGGACGCGGTCTATCAGCAGCCGGACAGCCTTCAGCCCGCCGCCGAAAAATTGAAGCTGACCATCCAGAAAGCGAGCAATGTTGCGCGAACACCGATTCCAGGCGCGACGGGCGCTCTCGCCAGCCGGAATTTCCTGAATGCGCTGTTTGCACCCGAATCGCTGCAACGCAAGCAAAACACCGAAGCCATCGAGATCGGACCGAACCAGCTTGCTGCGGGACGAATTGCGCAATACGCGCCCGCCCGCACCGTGCCGCTCCCGGAAATCAAGGAAAAGGTCCGCGCGCAGCTGGTGAATGAGCGTTCCTCGGCGCTGGCCAAGGCGGAGGGCGAATCGAAACTCGCGGCCTGGACCGCAAATCCGACGGGTGCGTCTTTCGGTGCTCCCGTGACGATCTCTCGCCTCGAATCCCAGTCGCAGCCAGCGCCGGTCATCGAAGGTGCGTTGCGCAGCGATGCATCGAAGTTGCCGACGCTGGTCGGCGTCGATTTGGGTGCAGCCGGTTTTGCAGTCGTGCGGGTCGTCAAATCGGTACCGCGTCCAGCGCCGGCACCGGATGCGGCAAAGCAGGAAGGCGAACAGTTCGCGCAAGCTGTCTCGGCTGCGGAAAACGCTGCGTACTACGCGTTGTTGAAGCAGCGTTTCAAGGCTGAAATTCTTGTGCCACGTCCGATCGACGCGACGCAGGCGATCGTTCGCTGAATTTTGCCGCTATAATTTGAGGCTCTATGGTGGCTGTAGCTCAGCTGGTAGAGTCCCAGATTGTGATTCTGGTCGTCGTGGGTTCGAGTCCCATCAGCCACCCCAACAACTCTTCAATCAAAACAGGCACTTCGGTGCCTGTTTTGCTTTGTGCTTCTGAAGATTTGCGTCGATCGGCATTTGCGATGCAACTTTTTTACAATGATTCGGCTCACAGGCCATCGCTTCAAGCTTTCTCCTACCTTTTGTATTAATACGTTGGTGGCGACGTGGCGAGAGCATTAAGCGCATCACTTTCGCATTTCATGCGATAGCCCAGGCGTTCAAGACGACATTTTCTTCGATGAACGTCTCCTGAATGACTACATTCCGGTCACAAATTTTCGCGTCGATCAACCTGGCTTTGAGTTCCGCGAAAACCGGTTTTTCAGCTGCTTGCAGATTTTTCTTCGAATTCTTTGCAAGGCTATTGCGTTCTGAATTAGAATTTTGTCTTTCAAACAATCCAAACAGGATCCCTGAATGGCCTCGACCCTCGCTGACATCAATTCCCAGATCCAAAAAAATGAGGAGCACATCGCTCAATTGCGCAAGCAAGCCGAGGAGCTTCGCAATCACGAACGTGCTGGCGTGATCGAAGAGGTCCGCAAGAAGATCGCCGAATACGGATTGACCGCCAGCGACCTGAAGCTTGCAGCAGGTGGTCGTGGCGGCGCTGTTTCCAAGCGCAGCGTCAGCGCAGCTCCTGCAAAGGCGGCTGCCAAATACCGCAGCGAAAGCGGCGAGACCTGGTCTGGTGGTCGTGGTCGCAAGCCACGTTGGGTGACGGAGGCACTTGCTGCCGGCAAGTCCCTCACCGATTACGAAATCAAGTAAGCCGTCTGTACCGTGGCAGCCGAGCTGCCATGGACGTCGACTCAAAGAAAAAGGCCCGCAGATTTGCATCTGCGGGCCTTTTTCATTGAGCGGTCTTCAGTTCACCATGACCAGCTTTCCTTTCACGCCGCGCGAACCCATGTGGGCATAGGCAGCCTTCAATTCGGACATTGGCATGGTTTGATCGATGACGGGTTTGATCTTTCCCTGCGCATACCATCCGGACAACTCGGCCATCATGTCGGCATTGGCTTCCGGCTCGCGGCGCGCAAAATCTCCCCAGAACACGCCAACCAGCGATGCGCCCTTGAGCAGCGTCAGATTGAGTGGCAGTGCAGGAATGCCGCCCGCGGCAAAACCAACCACCAGATAGCGTCCGCGCCACGCAATCGAACGAAATGCAGGTTCGGCAAAATCGCCACCGATCGGGTCGTAGATCACATCGGGTCCATTGCCGCCGGTTGCAGCCTTGATTGCGTCGCGGAACGGGCCCGGCAGCGGATGCGCGGTGTAATTGATTGTCACGTCGGCGCCGATCGATTTGCACAGCGCGCATTTTTCGTCGCTCGATGCAGCTGCAATCACGGTGGCACCTGCGGCTTTGGCAATCTGTATGGCGGCAGTTCCTACACCTCCCGCTGCGCCCAATACCAGTACCGTCTCGCCGGCTTTCAATTGACCGCGGTCGATCAGCGCATGCCATGAAGTTGCATAGATCATGATGAATGCCGCTGCATCGACATAGCTGAATCCATCGGGCAAGACCATGCACCGCGAAGCGGGCGCAATCACATGCGTGCCGAAGCCGCCGGTACCCGACAGGCAGGCTACGTCCTGCCCGACCTTCGGGTGTACGACGCCTTCTCCGACAGCGCTCACGACACCTGCGTATTCGGATCCCGGCACGAACGGCAATGCAGGCTTGTGCTGGTATTTGTTTTGAACGATGAGCAAGTCTGGAAAATTGAGACTCGCGGCCCTGATCTCGATCAACACTTCCCCCGGACCCGGCAGCGGCGTCGGCAATTCGGTCCAATTGAGGGCATCGACCCCGGTAGGGTTCTCGCAAAGCCAGGCGTGCATGAGGCGTCTCCTTTTAGGTAGATTGATCGCGGGTCATGGTAGGGGTCGGCCGGAGCTGTCGTTGTCACAGCCGGGACCAAGCTGCCGCCTACAATCCGCCGATTCCGAGACGCCAATGAAGATACTTATTTCCAACGACGACGGTTTCCAGGCACCCGGCATCGTCGCGCTGCATGAAGCGCTTAAGGACATCGCCGATGTCGAGGTGATCGCACCAGAGCACAACAACAGCGCCAAATCGAACGCGCTCACGCTTTCGGCGCCGCTGTACGTACATGATGCCCATAACGGGTTCCGCTACGTCACCGGAACTCCCGCCGACTGCGTGCACATCGCGCTGAAGGGCTTGCTCGACTACCGTCCCGATCTGGTGGTCTCCGGCATCAATAACGGAGCGAACATGGGCGACGACACGATCTATTCCGGCACGGTCGGTGCTGCGATGGAGGCTTACCTGTTCGGAGTCCCGGCAATCGCTTTTTCGCAGACGGAAAAAGGCTGGGGTCATGTCGATTCAGCGGCTCGCGTCGCACGTCGACTGGTACAGCAGATCGAACGCGAGCGCATGACGGAAGGGCCGGCCTGGCTTCTGAACGTCAATATCCCGAACCTGCCGTTCGATGAACTGAAGCCGGTCCAGGTCTGCCGCCTGGGTCGTCGACATGCATCGGAGAAAGTCATCGTTCAGGAGAGCCCTCGCGGCGATAAGATGTACTGGATCGCCGGCGCCGGTGGTGCGAAGGACGGCAGCGAGGGCACCGACTTTCATGCGACGGCGGCGGGTCATGTCGCACTGACGCCGCTGCAGATCGATCTGACCGACCATGCCAATCTCGGTCAGTGGCGCGCGACGGTGGCGCGTCCTCTGGGATGAGCACCCGCCCGGGCTTCCCAGTCAGGCTGACGCCGATCGCTTCCGCCGCCACGCGCGGAAAACTGCCGGCGACGCCGAGCACACCGCTTGTTCACTCCACACCGTCGATGGCGTCGGCCGCCGTCAGGAAGCGCATGGTCGACCGCCTGGCCGCACAAGGCGTCGTCGATGCCCGCGTGTTGCACGCCATGAACACGGTGGAGCGACATCTTTTCGTCGACAGCGCACTGATGAATCAGGCCTACGAAGACACCAGCCTGCCGATCGGACTCGGGCAGACGATTTCCAAGCCCAACGTCGTCGCCCGGATGATCGAGCTGCTGCTCGATGCGCCCGCGCTGGCGAACCAGCCGGAAGGGCGCCTGGGTCGGGTACTCGAAATCGGCACAGGCTGCGGTTATCAGGCGACGTTGCTGAGCCACGTCGCGACCGAGGTCTACAGCATCGAGCGGCTGCGCGGTCTGCACGAGCGAGCACGCGCCAACTTGCGGCATTTCCGCCTCGCGACGGTGCATCTGCTGCTCGGCGACGGAATGCTGGGTTTTCCAAAAGGTGCGCCTTACGCGGGAATCATCGCGGCGGCGGGTGGCGACGCCGTTCCGCAGACCTGGATCGACCAGCTCGCCGTGGGCGGTCGCATCGTCGCTCCGACCCGGAACGCCGACGGCGGACAGGTGCTGGTGGTGATCGACAAAAGTGCCTCGGGCGTGCAGCGCCGCGTCCTGGAGGCAGTTTACTTTGTCCCTCTAAAATCGGGGATTGCTTGAAGGATGAACACATGCAGGGTATCGGGAATCGGAGCTGGCTTGCCGGCGTGACGCTGGCGTTGACGCTCGCGATTGCGGGATGTACCGCACCTCCCAGAGGTCCTGCGCCGGTCGAGGACCGCGGCACCATGACCCGCGCTCCAGGTGCATCGACGGCCATGCCGGGCGCATCCGGAGTTTCGCCGCTCACGGTCGACGCCTCGGGCAAGCCGTTGCCGGGCATCGAGAACTACGGCAAGCCCGGTTATTACGCAGTGCGGCCCGGCGATACGATCCGTCGCATCGGCAACGAAACCGGCCAGACCTGGCAGAACATCGTCCGCTGGAACAACCTTGAGAACGCCGACCTGATCGAGGTCGGTCAGGTCTTGCGCGTGATTCCGCCGGGCGAAACGGGCAGTGTGGTCGCCCGACCTGTGACGCCGCAACCCGCAATCGTTCCTGCTGTTCCTGCTGTTCCGGCTGTTCCGGGCACTCCCGGCGCGTCCGGTAATGGTGCCGTGGTCGCGGCGACGCCGTCCGCTCCTGCCAAATCTCCGGTCGCTGCCGGCGGCGATGAAGAACTCGGCTGGATCTGGCCGGCACGCGGTGCGCTGATCGCGGGCTTCGACGAAGCCAAGAACAAGGGCTACGACATCGGCGGCAAGGCCGGCGATCCCGTGATCGCCGCGGCGGACGGTCGTGTCGTGTATGCCGGCGCCGGATTGCGCGGTTACGGCAACCTGATCATCCTGAAACACAACAACACCTACCTCACGGCGTATGCGCACAACCAGTCGCTGCTCGTCAAAGAGGACCAGTCGGTGCAGAAGGGTCAGAAGATCGCCGAAATGGGCAGCAGCGACGCCGATCGCGTAAAGCTGCATTTCGAGATTCGCCGTCAGGGCAAGCCTGTTGATCCGTCGCGCTATCTGCCGTCGCGCTGATCCGGTCTTTCACCGTTCTTTCCTTCCTTTTTTGACAAGGCCTGCGCGGTTGCGCAGGCCTTGCGCATTCCACGGCCCGCAAACATCCGATCCGCCGCATGACGAAAACGAGACATTCCAAGAGAAGAGCGGCGCCGCTGCCGCCGGCCAGCGACGAATGGCTCACGATCGAGTCGCTCGATCTCGAAGCCCAGGGCGTCGCGCGCAAGCCGGACGGCATGGTGGTCTTCATCGAGGGCGCGCTGCCCTTCGAGGAAGTGCAATACGACGCCCAACGCAGCAAGAACAACTGGGAGCAGGGCACCTTGCGCGCCATCCGCCGCGAATCGTCGCAACGCGTGAAACCCGGCTGCCCGCATTTCGGGCTGCACCCCGGCGCCTGCGGCGGTTGCAAGATGCAGCATCTGGACGCATCCGCGCAGGTCGCGGTCAAGCAGCGGGTTCTCGAAGACAACCTGTGGCATCTGGGCAAGATGCGTCCCGATGCATTGCTGCGACCGCTGGAAGGCCCGACCTGGAACTACCGCTACCGTGCGCGGCTTTCGGTGCGCTACGTCGCCAAGAAGGGCACCGTGCTGATCGGCTTCCACGAACGCAAGAGCCAGTACCTGGCCGACATGAAGGTCTGCCCGGTACTGCCGGCTACCGTCAGCGCGATGCTGATGCCGCTTCGCGCGCTGATCGGCTCGCTCGAGGCACGCGACACCTGCCCGCAGATCGAGCTGGCCTGCGGCGATGCGCCCGACGATGCCGGTATCGCTCGGCTGGGCGTGATCGCACTGGTGCTTAGGCATCTTCAGCCGCTTTCGGATGCGGACCTGCAACGTTTGCGTGATTTCGCCGCGCAGCATGCCGGCGTGCAGTGGTGGCTCCAGTCCAAAGGGCCTGACACGGTCAAGCTGCTCGACGAAAGCGGTCCGGTGCTGTCTTACGAACTGCCCGAATTCGGCATATCGATGCCGTTCAGGCCGACCGATTTCACGCAGGTCAACCCGCACATCAACCGGGTCCTGGTCGGGCGCGCGCTGCGGCTGCTCGACGTGCAGCCGCACGAACGCGTGATCGACTGGTTCTGCGGCCTCGGCAATTTCACGCTGCCGCTGGCGACGCGCGCGCGCGAAGTGCTCGGCATCGAAGGCAGCGACACGCTGGTGGAGCGGGCCACGGCCAATTTCGAGCGCAACCGGGAAGCCCGGAGCGGCCATCGCACTTTGTCACCGACACGCTTCGTGGTGCGCGATCTGTTCGAGATGACGCCGTCGATGCTGGTCGCCGACGGTATTGCCGAAAAATGGCTGGTCGATCCGCCGCGCGAAGGCGCTTTCGCGCTGGCCAAGGCGCTGGCCGACCTGCATGCGCAGCAGACCGGTGGCGAGATGCAGGGCGAGCCGGTCGAAGAGATCGGCGAGTGGCGCTTGCCGAGCCGCATTGTCTACGTCAGCTGCAACCCGTCGACCTTGGCGCGCGACGCCGGTCTGCTGGTCAATCACGCCGGCTATGTATGCACGTTCGCCGGTGTGGTGAACATGTTCCCGCACACGGCGCACGTCGAATCGATCGCCGTATTCGACCGGCTGGAGACTGTCCAGGCGGTTTGAATGCAGTGCTGAACAGATGCGATGAACAAACCAAAAAAAAAAAAAGGGCCCGCGTGGGCCCTTTCTCTCGAGCGATGCAGCACCGCCGCATCGTGTCGTTCGATATCAGTCGCGCTGACCGCCGGCGATACCCAGCAGGGCCAGCAGACCCTGGAACACATTGAACAGGTCGAGGTACAGGGCGAGCGTGGCGCTGATGTAGTTGGTCTCGCCGCCGTCCATGATGCGCTTCAGGTCGTACAGCATGAATGCCGAGAAGATCGCGATCGTCGCGACCGAGATCGCCATCATGCCTGCGGTCGAGCCGACGAAGACATTGATGATCGCGCCGACCATCAGCACCAGTGCACCGACCATCAGGAACTTGCCCATGCCCGACAGGTCGCGCTTGATGATCGTCGCCAGCGAAGCCATCACCAGGAACACGCCGGCGGTACCGCCGAATGCCGTCATGACCAGTTCGGCGCCGTTCGAGTAGCCGAGCACCATCGCGATCATGCGCGACAGCATCAGACCCATGAAGAACGTGAAGCCCAGCAGCACCGGAACGCCGGCTGCCGAATTCTTGGTCTTTTCGATCGCGAACATGAAGCCGAACGCGCCGGCGAGAAAGACGATCATGCCCATGCCGCCGGTAAGCGCACGAGTGATGCCGGTTTCGACGCCGATCCAGGCGCCGAGCACGGTAGGCAGCAGGCTCAGCGACAGGAGCCAGTAGGTGTTGCGCAGAACGCGATTGCGCTCGGCCTGCGGCAGCACCTGGCCGTAGCCAGTGGAAGTGTCGAGGGTGGTAACGCGATCGTTCATAAGACAAAACTCCTGAAGTAGGTCTGCTGTCAATGCTGCAGATCGGGTCATTCTAGGGTTGCGCAAGCGCCACGCGTGACAAAAACCGCATTGCGTGTTCCGGTATTAAAAGGTAGTGACGCAAGTGGGTCGACAAAACAGCGGCGGGGGTGGGCGGTATGCTCGGCGCTTTACCAGGAACCACGAACAGGTCACTCATGAAGACAAAGTCCTTTCTCGAACTCGCCGATGTCAAGCTCGTCGCCGCCGCTGCCGAGGCCGAAGCGCTCCAGAACAACTGGGCCGTGACGATCGCGATAACCGACGATGCAGGCAATCTGCTCTGGCTGCAGCGTCTGGACGGCGCCGCTGCGCTGTCTTCGCATATCGCGCCGGCAAAGGCGCACACGGCTGCGATGGGCCGCCGTGAAAGCAAGGGCTACGAGGACGTCATCAACGGCGGTCGCACGGCTTTCCTGACAGCTCCCGGTATTCAGGGCCTGCTCGAAGGCGGCGTACCGATCGTGAAAGACGGTCACGTGATCGGTGCCGTCGGCGTCAGCGGCGTCAAATCGAACGAAGATGCGCAGATCGCCAAGGCCGGAATCACGGCATTGGGACTCTGATCTGCAAGCCGACGACGAAAGTCGTCGCAATGCAAAACGCCGACTCGAGGGTCGGCGTTTTCGTTTGGCAGGATCGGTGTGGAAAAAAGTGCTTGGCTAGTCGGCGAACCGTTGGCTAGCAAAAAACGACTTTCGGAGAGTGATCTCCTCGGTCGCCCCACGATGAAACCTTGAAATTAGGGAATGCTTCGGCTGACTTGCTTACTTGGTGAGGATCAATTTGCCGAGCTTGGTCGTCTGAAGACGATAAAGCGAGCCGTTGTGTCTGATGCTGATCGACTTGCCGCCGCGCAGCAATTCGATGCTTTCCACCTGGTTGTCGGCACGCGCATCCGATGCTGCCGCCTGGCCAGTGCCCGCCTGGTCGAGCGACGGATGGCTCAGCACGGAAGAGACGTTTGGTTTGGGTTGCTGCATTTCGGATCCTTTGGAAGAAGCGTTGATGTAATGATAATGATTCGCAATTAAAAGTCAATCGTCGCGATCGATTTTTTTGATTGGCGATTCATTTCATTGCGGGCTACTTCGCTGCGTCCGGTTCCGTGATGAAGCCGATCTTGCGCACGCCGGCCTCGCGCGCAGCCGACATGGCCTGCGCGACGCGCTCGTACCGCACGGCCTTGTCGCCACGGATGTGCAATTCAGGTTGCGGATCCTTGGCGGCTTCGGCGGCGAGCATCGGCTTCAGCGCCGTGTCGTCGATCCTGTTTTCGTTCCAGTAGTAGCTGCCGTCGGCGGCTATCGTGAAAAGAACGTTCTGCGGCTTGCTCTGCTCCGGCTCGCTCGTTGCCTGGGGCAGGTCGATGTTCACCGCGTGCTTCATCACCGGCACGGTGATGATGAAGATGATCAGCAAGACCAGCATGACGTCGACCAGCGGCGTCATGTTGATCTCGTTCATCACCTCATCGGGCTCGTCTTGGGTTCCGAAAGCCATGGCGTTCAGCCTTTCTTCAAGGGCACGATGGTGGCGTCGGTCGATTGGACGCGTGCGCCGGTCACGAAGTAGGCATGCAGGTCGTGCGCGAAGCTGTTGAGCTTGGTCAGCACGAACTTGTTGCCGCGCACCAGTGCGTTGTAGCCCAGCACGGCCGGAATCGCGACTGCCAGACCCAGCGCCGTCATGATCAGCGCCTCGCCGATGGGACCGGCGACCTTGTCGATCGTGGCCTGGCCAGCGGAGCCGATGCTCATCAGCGCGTGATAGATGCCCCACACCGTGCCGAACAGTCCGATGAACGGTGCGGTCGAACCGACGGACGCCAAGACGGCCAGGCCGGTTTGCAGACGTGCGGTGAATTCGTCGATGCCGTTGCGCAGTGCGCGCGTGATCCAGTCGCTCACATCCAGTGCGTCATGCAGGTGCACCTTGGTGTTGCGGTGATGCGCGGCGGCTTCGCGGCCTTCGAGCGCCAATGCGCGAAACGGATTGGCGTCGTCCTTGCCGAGCTTGTTGAGCGCGGTGGCGAAGTCTTCGCTGTGCCAGAAGTCTTGCGAGTTGCGCGCCATGCGCTTGTACTTGATGACGTCCAGCGCCTTGATGAAGATGACGATCCAGGACGCGAGTGACATGCCGACCAGCAGGACGGCGACGAACTTGGTGACGAAGTCACCCTGACTCCACACGTTCATCAGGCCAAATTGGGATTCCATACGAAGCTGCTCCAGAGAAAAATTAATTGAGAACCCAGTTGATCGGCACGTTGAACTCCATCGGTTCCACGACCCCGTTGCGTTTGCCCGGCACGTAGCGCCAGCTCATGACGGCGACTCGCGCCGCTTCGTCGAGCCGGTCGAAACCGCTCGACTGCCGGATGCTGGCGCTCTGCGGCATGCCGTCGATGCCGATCAGCACCCGGACGATGGTCTTGCCTTGTTCGCCGAGGCGCTTGCTCATCGCCGGATAGACCGGCTTCGGATTGTTGAGGTAGTCCGCGTTCGACGACGGCAGCTGCACCGCGGGCGGTGCCGGAGGTGCGGGTGGGGGCGCCGGCGGAGCGGGTGGTGCAGGAGGCGCGGGCGGCGTCAGCGGTGGCGCGGGCGGCTGCGGTTCGGTCACGCCGACCGGCGCGTTGGGCGCGGGTGCAGGCGTCCGAACGGCCATCGGGCGCGGCGGCGGAGGCGCCTTCGTTTCTTTCGGGCGCGGTGCCGGCGGCGGTGGCGGCGGAGGAGGGGGCGTTTCCTTCGGCTTGGGCGGATCGATGAACTCGCTCAGGATCTGCACCGGAATCACCACTTCGGCGGCCTTGCGTATCAGCCCGCTCTGGAGCGCCCAGAGCGCTGCGACGTGGAAGAGGACGACACTGCCGGCAATCACCGCGTTGCGGGACAGCCCCATCACGGAGGTGGGGGGTGAAGAAAAGCGGTCAGACACGGTTCACCATTCGAATGCAGGTTCGTGCGGTGACGACCCTCCCAGCAGCAAAGACCGTGGGTTACTTATGAAAAATCCACCAGACCGAGCCGGTGACGAAGATCAGACTGCCCGCGAGTGCCGAGAAGAGTTCCATGCTTTGCTGTCCTGGATGGAGTTGGCAAGCTGGATGGTCATCGCGCCGTCTTCGCGGTGAAGTGCCGCGACGGGATGCGATGCGCTGCACTGGGCAACGACGTCTCTGGCGCAACCTTCGCAACGTCCGCACTGAGTGGCGACACCCAGTTCGAACTGCACTTCGTCGAAGGTCATTCCGGCACGCGCGTGGCGGGCAATGTCTCGGTCTGACACTCGGCGGCACACGCAAACGATCATGGCGGAACGGCTTTGGCTGGCTGGTTGATGATGCGTGATTATAAATACGAATTTGTCGCATTTGCAATAACTATCGGCCACCTACGGTCATCGGGCACGTTTCTGGTGCAGTCCCCGAAAAAAAAGACGCAAAAAAAACGGGACCGATGTCCCGCTTCGATTCGATGGTGGAAGCCGAATTATTCGATCTCGCCCATCTGCGACTGCAGGTAATTCTGCAGTCCGACCTTGCCGACCAGATCAATCTGGGTCTCCAGGAAGTCGATGTGCTCTTCGGTGTCGTCGAGGATCTTTTGGAGCAGGTCACGCGAAACATAGTCGCGGACCACCTCGCAGTGCGCCATGCCTGCCTTGATCGTCGCCTGGGCGCCGTATTCCAGCCCCAGATCGCACGTCAGGATCTCCGGGACGTCCTCGCCGACATTGAGCTTCGCAAGGTCCTGCAGGTTGGGCAGGCCGTCGAGCATGAAGATGCGGTCCATCAGCCAGTCGGCATGCTTCATCTCGCCGATCGATTCGGCGTATTCCTTCTTCGCCAGCTTGTCCAGGCCCCAGTGCTTGAGCATCCGGTAATGGAGGAAGTACTGGTTGATTGCAGTCAGCTCGTTCTTGAGCTGCGCCTGCAGGTGTTCGATGACTTGTGGGTCGCCCTTCATGATTTCTTCCTTATTCTTAAAAACGCGATTGTCCGTGTCGCGACAAGGGTCGTGCAAGCAATCCCCATGCTCGGTCGGTCTGCATGCGTGTGAGGGTGATAGGCGTTCGCAATGGCGATCGCTTTTTCGCCTGTGTTCGAAGGGATGTCATCCTCTGAGATGACATCCGGGCCATTGCCCTGGCGGAGACTCCGGTGCATTCGCAAACCCCGTTCCTGCCTTTGGAGAGACATCGATGCTTCGCCGAAAACTGCTTGCACTTCCGCTCACCGCAGCCATCGCTGCAGCGTTGCCCTTCGCGTCGTTTGCCGAATCGACCACCTTCCCGGACCGGCAGATCCGGTTGATCGTTGGTTTCCCGGCAGGCACCGGTCCCGATGTCGTCGCGCGCACCGTCGGCCTGAAGCTCGCGGACATCCTTAAGCAGCCAGTTGTGGTCGACAACCGCGCCGGTGCCGGCGGGCAGATCGGCGCGCAGGCGGTCGCGAAAAGCCAGCCGGACGGCTACACGCTGCTGCTCGGCGAAGTCGGCTCGATCAGCATCGCGCCGGCGTCGTATTCGAAGCTTTCCTACGACCCGGCGCGCGAGCTGGTTGCGGTTTCGGAGCTGGTGCGTTCCGACTTCATTCTCGTGGTGCCTGTGACTTCGCCGTATCGCAGCGTGAAGGAACTGGTCGCAGGTGCCGCGGGCAAGGGCGATCGCGTGAACTTCGGAACTTTCGGCGCCGGCACGCCGGGACATTTCGGCGCCGAGATGTTTGCCAGCGAGGCCGGATTGAAGATCGAGCCGGTGCACTACCGCGCGACGGGCGACGCCATCACGGCGCTGGTTGCCGGCGACGTGCAGGCCGCCTTCGTAACCACGGCGCTGGCTGCGCCGCAGATCAGAGGCGGCAAGCTGCGTGCCCTCGCGACCACCGGAGCCGTGCGCTCGGCGCTGCTGTCCGACGTGGAGACCATGACCGAGGCCGGCTTTCCGAAAGTCGATTTTTCGGCATGGTTTGCGCTGTTCGCGCCGGCCGGTACGCCTGTTGCCACGCTGGACCTGCTCAACAAGGCTGCCGTCGCCGCGATGCAGACGACGGAGGTCAAACGCGTACTGCAGGATGCCGGCTTCGCGCTGTCGGGCACTGGCCGTACCGACAGCGAGCGGATGGTGAAAGCCGAAGCCGTGCGCTGGGCGGCGGTGGTCAAGGCCTCAGGATTCAAGGCCGATTGACGAAGATCAGGCGTGCGTCGGCGCGACGAACAGCGCGAAGAGCTCACTCTTGAAATGGATGTCCAGCCGCTCGAATGCGCGGGCGCGGTAGGTTTTCACTGTGCAGACGCTCAGCTGCATGTCCGCGGCGATGCCGTCGTAGGTGATGCCCTTCAGCAGGCGCTCCAGTACGTCGAGTTCGCGATCGGTCAGGGCGGGGCAGCGGTTCCGCAACGCGTCGCGCGTGCTCGGCGGCGGTGCGGCCACCGCTGCAGCCGTCCATTCGACATGCCGGGCCACAACGGCGATCAGTGTCGATGCGATGTCGCCGAAGCGTTCGGCCATCGCCTCGCCGGAGCAGCGCGCGGCATCGTGGCTGTAGGCGTTGACGGCGAGCAGCGAACCGTCGGCTTCCGCCCGGGCGACCGACACGCGCTCGACCATGCCGTGGTTGCGGTAGATGGCGTCGCGATGCTCGGTGTTCGGTGCTTCTTCGGCCCGCATGTGCAGCATCACCGCTCGGCCGGTGACGCCGTCGCGCCGCACCGCCTCGAAACTCGAATCGCGCAGGTAGAGCCGGCGGTCGCGGTAGATGGAGAAGCATTCGCCGGTCGTGTCCACCAGATCCCGGCTCGCCGACAGATGCATCACCGGCGGACGGTCGCGCCAGAGACGGTAGACCGACCACGATCCGATGCCCATCGCGCGCGAAAGGCTTGCGAGCGCGCTGGACGCGAAGTGGTCGCGTCCCATCGCGTCGATCACGTCCGCCATGGCGGCATGCGCATCGTGCGTCGAGGTGCGGGTGGCCGGTTCGAGGCCCCGGAAATTCATCTTTTTGTGTCTCCAGCCGAGGTGCAGGCGCCTGAAGGCACTCTTTTTCGAGCTTAAACCCGTGTTTCCGGGCGCCGGCTAGCGCTAACCCTGAACCCTCAACCCTGAATCCGGGACGTCAGGTCAGCCGATACACGTCGAGCAGCACGCGCGTCGCCTCGCGCGTTCCGCGGGCGATGGCCATGGTCGCGTTCAGATGCTTCCAGCGTTCGGCGCCGGTGGTGAAGCGGATCAGGGTGCGGAAAAAATAGGCTTCGGCGGGCACCGCTTCGCCTCGGGCGAGGCGCGCCATCACCTCGGGCGGTCCGTGGCGCAGACCGCTGCTGACGACTTCCACCAGTGCGCCGTCGTCCAGGCGCAGCACGTAGTGCGCCTCGATCTCCAGCACGCCGTCGGCGCGCAGCAGTTGCCAGTCGACGCCGCCCTCGACCAGCCGGCCGTTCAATTCCGGCCCATGTACCGTGCCGCCGCCGAGCGGCACGTAGCGACGCTCGCCGCGCGGTGCAGCGCCCAGGGTTGTCAGCGGACCGACCTCGCACACGATCTTCGTCATCGGCAGCAGGGCGGGCGGCATCGGGGAAAAAGCTTCGGGTCCGGCGCGATGGTTCATGGCGTGACGATACGTCGTCCGGCAGCAGGCTCGCGTCCCCCCAGAGGATGACAGGCAGTGCTGTCAACCTCTGGGATGACATGCCGAGGTGCCTCGCGGGGTCACACTTCTCCCAGGATCCACAGGAGTCGACATATATGAAGGTACTGATCGCGGGGGCCGGCATCGCCGGACTGGTGCTGGCGCTGAAACTCCAGCGCATGGGCATCGAGGTGGAGGTGTTCGAGACGTCGCGCGAGATGCGCCCGCTCGGCGTCGGCATCAACCTGCTGCCGCATGCGGTGGCGGTGATCGAGTCGATCGGGCTGCGCGATGCGGTCGGCGAGAAAGCGATCGAAACCTCGTCGCTGCACTATTTCAACAAGTTCGGTCAGCCGATCTGGAGCGAGCCGCGCGGGTTGGCTGCCGGTTATCCGGTGCCGCAGTTCTCGGTGCATCGCGGTGAATTCCAGATGCTGCTCTACCAGACCGCGCTGGAGCGCCTGGGCGTCGGTGCCATCCGGCTCGGCCATTCGTTCATCGGTTTCGTCCAGGACGCCGGCGGCGTCACGGTCACTCTGCGACGGGAGGACGGTTCCACCGTCGAAGCGCGTGGCGACGTGCTGGTCGGCGCCGACGGCATCCATTCGGCGGTGCGCAAGTTCCTCTACCCTGAAGACGCGCCCAACCGCTTTGCCGGCCGCATGCTCTGGCGCGGCGTGACCGAAGCGCCGCCTTTCCTCGACGGCCGGACGATGTTCATGGCGGGTCATCAGGACCAGAAGTTCGTCTGCTACCCGATCTCGGAACCGTTGCGCCGCGAAGGCCGCTCGCGCATCAACTGGATCGCCGAGCTTCGTGTGCCGGGCGACACGCCCGCACGCAGCGACTGGAACAGGAAGGTCGATAAATCCGTCTTCGCTGGTGCTTTCGCAGACTGGAAGTGGGACTGGATCGACATTCCGGCGGTGATCGAAGGCGCCGCTGCGGTTTACGAGTTCCCGCTGGTCGACCGCGACACGCTTCCCAGGTGGACTTTCGGCCGAGTTACGCTGATGGGCGACGCCGCGCACGCCATGTATCCGATCGGCTCTAACGGGAGCGCGCAAGCGATCATCGATGCGGCGTACTTCGCGGAATGCCTGGGGCTGCTTCACGAGAAGCGCTTGAGTTCGATCGAGCACGCGCTGCTCGAATACGAGGCCGACCGCCTGCCAAAGACCACAGGCATCGTGCTGCGCAACCGCCTCAACGGCCCCGAGCAGGTGATGCAGGTCTCTGAAGAGCGCGCGCCGCACGGCTTTTCAAAAGTCGAGGATGTGATTTCCCGAGCGGAGCTGGAAGAGATCGCTGCGCGCTACAAGCGGGTGGCCGGCTTCGACGTGGAGCGCCTGCGAACCTGAACACGTCCGGAAGGACGTTGAAATCTCTATAGGTATGACCAATGCAATTGATAGCTTTTGGCTATCTCACATTACATATTGGTAGTTATACTAATGGCTCGCACTTATCTTTCATGCTGTGTTTTCAGCGCAGCAAGCCAACCCAGGGGATCCAATGTCCGTCATCAACACCGCAATCAAGCCTTTCAAAGCCAGCGCCTATCGCAACGGCAAGTTTATCGAAGTGTCGAGCGACGACCTGAAGGGCAAGTGGGCTGTGTTCTTCTTCTACCCGGCCGACTTCACTTTCGTCTGCCCGACCGAACTCGGTGACGTGGCCGACCATTACGAGTCGTTCCAGAAGATGGGCGTCGAGATCTACTCGGTCTCCACCGACACGCATTTCACCCACAAGGCATGGCACGACTCGTCGGAAACCATCGGCAAGATCACCTACACGATGATCGGCGACCCGACCGGCACCATCACGCGCAATTTCGAAGTCATGCGCGAAGCTGAAGGCCTGGCAGACCGCGGCACCTTCATCGTCGATCCGCAAGGCGTGATCCAGGCGATCGAAATCACCGCCGAAGGCATCGGCCGCGACGCCAGCGACCTCGTCCGCAAGGTCAAGGCCGCCCAGTATGTCGCTGCCCACCCGGGCGAAGTCTGCCCGGCCAAGTGGAACGAAGGCGGCGAGACGCTCAAGCCATCGTTCGACCTCGTCGGCAAGATCTAAGCGCCCAGGCGCTGCACCAGCGCTGTAGAGCTACAGCGCTGTGCCCAAGGCCCGGGCGGGTTCGTCCGGGCCTTTTTTTCTTCAAATTCTCAAGGTGAATCACATGCTCGACGCCGGCACCAAAGCACAACTCAAAAGCTATCTCGACCGCATTTCGCAACCGATCGAAATTCTCGCGTCGCTCGACGACACCAAGGCGTCCAGCGACGTGCTCGCGCTGCTGAAGGATGTGGCCGAATCGTCGCCGCTGGTGAAGCTCACCGAGAGCCGCGAAGACATCTTTCGCAAACCTTCTTTCTCCATCAACCGTCCCAACGAAAATCACGGCCCGCGCTTCGCCGGCCTGCCGATGGGTCATGAATTCACGTCGCTGATCCTCGCGCTGCTGCAGGTCGGCGGCTATCCGCCGAAGGTCGACCAGGCCGTGATCGATCAGATCCGCGCACTCGACGGCGATTTCGAGTTCGAGATCTACGTCTCGCTTACCTGCCACAACTGTCCGGACGTGGTCCAGGCGCTGAACGTGATGGCGGTCCAGAACCCGCGCATCAAGGCCACGATGATCGAAGGCGGCACTTTCCAGGACGAGATCAAGGAACGCCAGATCATGGCCGTGCCGACCGTGTTCCTGAACGGTACCGAGTTCGGCCAGGGCCGCATGAGCCTGGAAGAAATCCTGGCCAAGATCGACACCAGCGGCGTCGAGCGTGAAGCAAAGAAGATTGACCAGAAGGCACCGTTCGACGTGCTGATCGTCGGCGGCGGTCCCGCAGGTGCGGCGGCCGCGGTTTACGCGGCGCGCAAGGGCATCCGCACGGGCGTGGCGTCGGAGCGTTTCGGCGGCCAGGTGCTCGACACGCTGGGCATCGAGAACTTCATATCGATCAAGGAAACCGAAGGGCCGAAGTTCGCGATCGCGCTCGAAGAACACGTGCGCCACTACGACGTCGACATCATGAATCTTCAGCGCGCATCGGCCCTCGTGCCGGGCGCCGAGTACATCGAGGTCAAGCTGGAAAGCGGCCCCACGATCAAGAGCCGCACGGTCATCATCTCGACCGGCGCGCGCTGGAGGAACGTCAACGTTCCGGGCGAACAGGAATACAAGAACAAGGGCGTGGCGTACTGCCCGCATTGCGACGGCCCGCTGTTCAAGGGCAAGCGCGTCGCGGTGATCGGCGGCGGCAACTCGGGCGTCGAAGCGGCGATCGATCTGGCCGGCCTGGTCGGTCATGTGACGCTGATCGAGTTCGACAAGCAATTGCGTGCCGATGCCGTGCTGCAGCGCAAGCTCCTGAGCCTGCCGAACGTCACGGTGCACCTGAATGCGCAGACGACCGAAATCACCGGCGATGGCCAGAAGGTGAACGGACTGGTCTACAAGGACCGTGTCGGCGGCGAAAGCGTCAACGTACCGCTGGAAGGCGTGTTCGTGCAGATCGGTCTGGTGCCGAACACCGACTGGCTCAAGGGCACGGTCGCGCTGTCGAAGCACGGCGAAATCGAAGTCGATGCGCGCGGCCAGACGTCGGTGCCGGGCGTGTTCGCTGCCGGCGATGCGACGACAGTGCCGTTCAAGCAGATCATCATCGCGGCCGGCGACGGCGCGAAGGCGGCACTCGGTGCGTTCGATCACCTGATCCGCACGCCGGCACCGGTCGCCGAACCGGCAGAGGCAAAAGAAGAAGCCGTCGCTGCCTGAGTGGCGGTCTAGATGAGAATTATTCTCATATAATCGGCGGCCCGGGCAGCAGTCCGGCAACCGCCAGCCAGATGCCATGCGCAGCCACAGCAGCCGCGCGACAGGCAAGTCCAGCGAGCAGTTCTATTCAACTGTTTCCTGGACTTCGCCTTGGCTCATCTCTCGCTCCTTCCTCCTCGACTCTCTTCACTGCCGCCGTTCGCGCGCTGCAGCGTGTCCGCCGCCTGGCTGATCGCAGCCGGCGTGGGTCTGACGACGCCTGCGTATGCGCAGTCTTCGGCGGCGGGTGCCACGCGCGTTGCTGCGCTCGGCGAAGTGGTCGTGAGCGGTTCGCGCACGGAGCAGAAGAAGGACGATCTGGCCGCCAGCATCGAGCTGATCGACCGCGAGACGATCGAGTCGAAGCAGATCAACGACATCCGCGATGCCGTGCGCGACCTGCCGAACGTTTCGGTCAAGCGAGCGCCGGCACGCTTCGGGCTCGCTTCCGGCAACACCGGGCGCGACGGTAACGCCGGCTTCAACATCCGGGGGCTCGACGGCAATCGCGTGCTGCTGCTGACCGACGGCATCCGCAGTCCGCGCAGCTACGTCTTCAGCGCAAACGCCTTCGGACGCGACTATTTCGACATCGGCTTGGTCGAGCGGATCGAGATCGTCAAGGGGCCTGCTTCCGCGCTTTATGGGTCCGATGGATTGGCCGGTCTGGTGAACTTCATCACGCGCGAGCCGGCTTCGTTTCTGCAGGACGGCAAAAGCTTCGGCGGCAGCGCCAGCGCTGGCTACAGCGGCGACGACAACGGCTGGCACACGGGCGTCACGCTGGCCGGGAAGGCGAGCGATACGGTGCAATGGCTGATTTCGGCCAACGCGAATCGCAGCAGCGAGCTGGAAAACAAGGGCAAGAATCTCTCCGCCAACACCGACCGCACCGCGCCCAACCCCGAGCGCGACCGTGGCAACTCATTGCTGGGCAAGGTCATCCTGACGCCCAACGCCGACCAGAAACACACCTTCACCTTCGAGCATGTCGAGAAGACCGCGCGCTACGACCTGCTCTCGGGCATCGCCAAGCCGCCGTACGCCGCCGCGTCGGTCATCGGCCTCGATGCCAAGACCGACCAGCAACGCGACCGCCTGACCTGGGACGGCCGGCTGCGGGTGAACAGTGCGCTGGCCGACAACCTGCAGGCCGTGATCAGTTACCAGAAAGCGAGCTCGCGCGAATACATCGCCGAAGACCGCTTCACCTCTGCCGACCGTGTGCGCGACGTCACCTACGACGAGAACACCTTGCAGCTCGGACTGATGGCCGACAAGACATTGCGCTTGAACAATGACTGGTCGCAGCGCATCACCTACGGCGTCGACTACACGCTGGCGAAGATAGAAAACCTGCAGACCGGCGTGGTGCCGCCTGCCGGCGAAACCTATCCGCTCAAGCGCTTTCCCGATACACGCGAGCGCACCAGCGCGCTCTATGTACAGGACGAATTCATCCACGACCGCTGGAGCATCACGCCCGGCGTGCGAATCGATCACTTCAGCATCGACGCCGACCAGGCCGGCTTCAACGCCACGGCCGTGTCGCTGTCGGACTCGGCGGTCTCGCCCAAACTGGGCGTTCTGTTCCGTGCCACGCCGCAGTGGAGCGTCTACGGCAACTACGCCGCGGGCTTCAAGGCGCCCAACGCGTTCCAGGTCAACAACTTCTTCGAGAACGTGACCTCCGGCTACAAGACGATTCCTAACCCGAACCTCAAGCCGGAGAAGAGCCAGAACTTCGAGCTCGGCGTGCGCGGGCGCACCGGTATCCTGAACTTCGACGTTGCGGCCTTCACCGGCGACTACAAGAACCTGATCGAGAACGACCGTCTGGTGAGCGGCAGCGGCATTCCGCGCATCGATCCGCTGATCTACCAGTCGGTGAACATCGGCCGCGCGCGCATCAGCGGCTTCGAGTTCAAGGGCGAGTTGGACTGGACAGAGAACGGCACCGGCTTCTCGCTTCCCTTCGCCTACGGCCAGACACGCGGACGCGACCGCACCGCCGACGTGGCGTTGAATTCCGTCGATCCGCAGAAACTCTACGCCGGCATCAAGTACCAGGCGCCGTTGTGGAGCCTGCGTCTGGACGCCGTGCGCCATTCGGCGAAGAAGGGCTCGGACATCGACAACAGCGAGATCGTCGCCGCCACGCGCGTCGCTTCGGCCACCCAGTTCGCGACGCCCGCATCGACCACTTTCGACCTGAGCGCGCAATGGCGCATCCGCAAGAACCTGCGGCTGAACGCGTCGATCGTGAACCTGACCGACAGGAAGTACTGGATGTGGAGCGATGTACGCGGTGTGGCGACGAGTTCGATCACCCGCGACGCCTACACCCAGCCGGGGCGCCACTTCAACGTGTCGCTCGTGGCCGATTTCTGATCCCCACTGCACAAGGACCGCACCGATGAACATCACCGACATTCCGACCCGTTTCGCCGCCCTGCGCGCCGGTGGCCAGCGCCACAAGGATGCGGCCGAGTCGCTCGGCCTGAGCGAAGGCGCAGCCATTGCCGCACACACCGGAACGCATCCGCACGCCTTGAGGGCGACGCCGTTGCGCGGACCCTGGCTGGCGCTGCTGCAGGCGCTGGAGTTCTGCGGGCCGTTGCTGGCGCTGACCCGCAACGCATCGACCGTTCACGAGAAGACCGGGGTCTACCAGAAGCTCTCCGGCGGCGACGCGATGGGCCTGGCGTTGGGAGAAGACATCGACCTGCGGCTGTTCTTCAGCAAGTGGCACGCCGGCTTCGCGGTCAGCGAAGCGGCCGCCAATCCCGGCCTGCCGCCTTCGATGAGCCTGCAGTTCTTCGATGTCCACGGCGTGGCCGTGCACAAGATTTTTACGCGCGAGACCACCGACCGCGAAGCGCTGCAGGCCGTCATCGACGCACATGCCGACGCATCGCTGACGCCGGTTTTCGACGCGCCGGAACCCACGAAAGCGCCTCGTTCGGATTCGGAAATCGACGCCGACGCCTTCTGCACCGCCTGGAGCGCGATGCAGGACACGCACGAATTTTTCGGCCTGCTCAAGAACTTCGGCGTCGAGCGCCAGCAGGCGTTCCGCCTGGCCGAAGGCCGCTTCACGCACCGCGCGCCGACGAGCACCGTTCGCAATCTGCTGAATGCCGCTTCGTTCGACGGCGTGCCGATCATGGTGTTCGTGGGCAATCCGGGCTGCATCCAGATCCACACCGGCACGGTGATGCGCATCGAGCCGATGGAGATTCGCGGCATGCAGTGGCTCAACGTGCTCGATCCGAACTTCAACCTGCACCTGCGCGAAGACCTGATCGACGCGGTCTGGATCGTCGAGAAGCCGACCAGCGATGGCATCGTGACATCGGTCGAAGCCTTCGACCGCGAGGGCGGCGTGATGGCGATGTTCTTCGGTGCCCGCAAGCCCGGCGCGCCGGAGCGCGAGGCATGGCGCGCAGTGGTGCGGACGCTCGAACGCATCGGCGTGTCGACGGAGGCGTCGGCATGACGCGTCCCGATCGGCTGGCAGGGCGCCGTACCGCGCTGCGGCTGATATCGGCGTCGGCGCTCGGGTACGCAGGATCGACGCTGGCGCAGGGCAAATCGTCGGCGCCGCGGCTGGTCACCATCAGCGGCGCCATCACCGAAGTCGCCTATCTGCTCGGCGCAGAGTCGCAGCTGGTCGGTACCGACACCACCAGCCTGTATCCGGCTGCGGCGCAGAGGACGCCGAAGGTCGGCTACATGCGCCAGCTTTCCGCCGAGGGTCTGCTGTCGCTGCGACCCGATGCGGTGATTGCGACGACCGAATCCGGCCCGCCGGTGGTGCTCGACCAGTTGCGCTCGGCCGGCGTCAAGGTCGAGCTGATCGAGGCGGACCACAGCTGGGGCGAAGTGCAGCGCAAGGTCGACGCCGTCGGCCGGCTCGCCGCGCGCGAAACGCAGGCCCGCGCGCTGAGGCTGCGCCTCGATGCCGAATGGGCGACGCTGCAGCAGCAGATCGCCGCCGCGACATCGGGCGCGGGTACGGTCGGTCGCAAGCCGCGCGTGCTTTTCGTGATGGCGCAAGCGGCCAGTCCGCAGGTGGCCGGCGAAAAGACCGCGGCGCATGCCGTGATCGGTTTCGCCGGCGGCGTGAACTGCATGGGCGGCTTCAACGGCTACCGGCCCATGACGGCCGAAGCGTTGGCCAAGGCCGCACCGGACGTGATCGTGACGACCACGCAGAGCATCGAGGCGCAGGGCGGCGTCGACCGCTTCTGGCAACGTCCCGAACTGGCGCTCACGCCCGCCTTCGGCAAACGCGCGCTGATCGTGCAGGACGCGATGCTGCTGCTCGGCTTCGGCCCGCGTCTGCCGGAAGCCATCCGCACGCTGCACGCGCAACTGCGCGCGGCGTGAGTCGGTCGATGCGGTCGACCCGTTCTCGCTGGTCCGGACGTTCGGTGATCGGTGCGGGCGTCGGCTTGCTGATCGTGACTTTCGTCGTTGCTGCTTCGTCCGGCGCTTATGCGATCAGCACATCGCAACTGCTCGGCGTGGCCGGCGATCTCTGGCGCGGCACCGACAGGCCGTCGCCCGAGCACATGGTTTTCGTCAACATCCGGTTGCCGCGACTGCTGCTCGGTGTGGCCGCCGGCGCGGGGCTCGGACTTTCGGGCGCGCTGATGCAGGGGCTGTTCCGCAATCCGCTGGCCGATCCCGGACTGATCGGCATCAGCAGCGGCGCCGCGCTTGCGGCAGGCGTGACGATCGTGCTCGGCGCGGCGTTCCTCCCTGCGCTGCCGCGCACGCTCGGCAGCTGGACGCTGGTGGCGACGGCGTTCGGCGGCGGCTTTCTCGTGACGATGCTGATCTACGGTCTGTCGCAGGGCGGCGGCGGTACGCGCATGGCGCTGATGCTGCTCGCCGGCATCGCGATCAACGCGCTGGCCGGTGCCGGGCTCGGCTTTTTAAGCGTGATGGCGACCGACGAACAGTTGCGCAGCCTGCAGTTCTGGTTGCTCGGCAGCCTCGGCGGCGCGCGCTGGAGCGCGGTGGCGCTGGTCGGGGCTGTGGTCGCGCTCGCGCTGGTCGCCGGCATGGCGCTCGCGCGACCGCTGAATGCCATCGCGCTGGGCGAATCGCAGGCGTCGCTGCTGGGCGTCGACGTGGAGCGAACCAAGCGGAGGGCGGTTCTGGTGACGGCTTTTGCAGTCGGTGCGGTGACGGCGACGACCGGCATCATCGGTTTCGTCGGCCTGATCGCGCCGCATTGGGTGCGCATGCTGGCCGGGCCGGACCATCGCATCGTGCTGCCGGCTTCTGCGCTGCTGGGCGCGGCGCTGATCCTCGCGGCCGACACGGTCGCGCGAACCGCGATGGCCCCAGCCGAACTGCCGCTGGGCGTACTGACGGCTTTCATCGGCGCGCCGATGTTCCTGCTGATGCTTCGGCACTTTCGGGGACGGATGTGAGTCGGGCGCTCGAATGCGTCGGCGTTTCGGTCTGCATGGCCGACAAGGTATTGCTTGCATCGACGACCGCGTCATTCCAGCCCGGCCGTTTTGCCGCCATCCTCGGGCCGAACGGCGCAGGCAAATCGACGCTGCTTTCCGTGCTCGCCGGGCAGCGCGTGCCGACGCAGGGCGAAGCGCGGCTCGACGGCCGGCCGCTCGCCGATCACGCACTGGTTGCGCTGGCGCGACGCCGCGCACTGATGCCGCAGGAGAGCGCAGTGGCGTTCGATTTCACTGCCGGGGAAATCGTGGCGCTGGGGCGCTACCCGCACCGGGGATTCCAGAGCATTCCGGCACAGGACGACGATGCCATCGTCGCCGCAGCGATGACGCTGACCGACGTTTCGGCGCTGGCCGATCGCGTCCTCAACAGCCTTTCAGGCGGCGAGAAGGCCCGCGTCCACCTTGCACGTGCGCTCGCGCAACTCTGGGCGTCGCTTCCCGACGGCGCCGTGCGCTGGCTATTGCTCGACGAACCGACCGCCGCCCTCGATCTTGCGCACCAGCATGCCGCCATGCGACTGCTGCGAGACCGCAGCCGTGAAGGAATGGGCGTGATCGCAGTGCTGCATGACCTGAATCTGGCCCGCAGGTATGCCGATGAGGTGCTGATACTCGACGGCCAAGGCGGCATGCACCGAGGCGCCGCATCCGAACTGCTCCAGCCGCCGCTGATCGAGCAGATCTGGCGCATGCCCTGCCAGCAGGTCGAAAGCGCCGACGGAACGCCGCAATTCCTGTTCGGTTGAAGAAGCAGTTGCACTCTGCTCATAAAACACCGCGGAACGGGCTTTGCCCGGCCGCTGGTGTTGCCCCCGGCAGGGGGTAGGCGAAGGCGACACGCAGTGCGCCGCAGCCTGGGGGCGAGCCTAGTAAGTCAGGCGCTGCGGTTGCAGTTCCTGGAGGATCGTCGTCGCGATTTCCTCGATCGACTTGGTCGTCGTCGACAACCACCGGATGCCCGCGCGCCGCATCATCGCTTCGGCTTCGCTGACCTCGTTGCGGCAATTCGCCAGGCTGGCGTAGCGCGAATCGGGCCGGCGTTCGTTGCGGATCTCGCTCAGGCGCTCCGGAAGGATCGTGAGGCCGAAGATCTTCTTGCGATGCGGCAGCAATGCCGGCGGCAACTGGCGACGGTCGAAATCCTCGGGGATCAACGGATAGTTGGCCGCCTTCAGGCCATGCTGCATCGCCAGATAAAGCGAAGTCGGCGTCTTGCCGCTCCGGCTCACGCCCACCAGGATCACGTCGGCGCCGGCCAGGTCGCGGTTGCTCTGGCCGTCGTCATGCGCAAGGCTGAAATCGATCGCCGCGATGCGCGCGTTGTACTCCTTGCTCTTGCTGACGTCGCTGAAGCGGCCGATGCGGTGGTTCGACTTCATCGCCAGTTCGATTTCGAGCGGGCGCACGAAGGTGCCGAACATGTCGAGCAGCATTCCCTTGCAGCCGGTTTCGATCACGGCCAGCACTTCCATGTTGGCCAGTGTCGTGAAGACGATCGGGCGCTGGCCCTCGACTTCGGCCGTGTGGTTGATCTGCCGCACCGCCTGATGGGCCTTGTCGACGGTGTCGGTAAAGGGCAGCCTGATGTGGCGCGGCTTGATCTCGAATTGGGCCAGCACGGCATTGCCGAAGGTTTCGGCGGTGATGCCGGTGCCGTCGGAGACGAAGAATACGGAGCGAATGGTCATGTCTGGCGGCCTTGTCCTTCGACGCGAAAACCGGTGTCGCGCCTACAATTCCGCACATTATCGGGAATTCGGAATGGTCCTAATCGGTCTTTCCGACAATCGATCTGTCTAATTCTGTCCGATGCAAGCCGCCCCCGCACCCAGAGCAACGACAACGATCGTGCCGCGCCGCCTGCATCCGACACCGTTTTTAACTTCTGGAGCTTTCCCATGTCTGCACTCTTCGAAGCGACCGCCCTGGTCGTACCGTTCGAAAACCTGAGGATGACCGACGTCGAGTCGGTCGGCGGCAAGAACGCCAGCCTCGGCGAAATGATTTCCCAGCTGCCGCAGGGCGTTCGCGTACCGACCGGCTTCGCGACCACGGCGCATGCGTTCCGCCAGTTCCTGGCACACGACGGCCTGGCCGATCGCATCAGCAAGCGCCTCGCCGTGCTGGATACGGAAGACGTCCGTGCCCTCGCCGTCGCCGGTGCCGAGATTCGCACCATGGTCGAAGCGCAGCCGTTTCCGGCCGATCTGCAGGCAGCCATCGGCGAAGCATTCGCCACCCTGAGCGCCGGCAACCCGGCCGCCTCGTTCGCCGTGCGCTCGTCGGCCACCGCCGAAGACTTGCCGGACGCCTCGTTCGCCGGTCAGCAGGAAACCTTCCTCAACGTGGTCGGCATCGACGACGTGCTGCACAAGATGAAGGAAGTCTTCGCATCGCTGTACAACGATCGAGCCATCAGCTACCGCGTCCACAAGGGCTTCGAGCACGATATCGTCGCGCTGTCGGCTGGCGTGCAGCGCATGGTCCGTTCCGACCTCGGAGCTGCCGGCGTGATGTTCACGATCGACACTGAGTCTGGCTTCGAAGACGTGGTCTTCATCACCTCCAGCTACGGCCTGGGCGAGACGGTGGTGCAGGGCGCGGTCAATCCTGACGAGTTCTACGTCCACAAGCCGATGCTTCGCGCGGGCAACCGTGCCGTCATCCGCCGCAATCTGGGTTCCAAGCTGATCCAGATGGAATTCGCGACGCCGGAAGAAAAGGCTGCGAGCGGCAAGCTGGTGAAGACCACCGACGTGCCGACCGAGCAGCGCAACCGGTACTCGCTGTCCGACGAAGATGTCGAATTGTTGGCCAAGTACGCCCTGGTGATCGAAGAGCATTACGGCCGCCCGATGGACATCGAGTGGGGCAAGGACGGCACCGACGGCCATCTCTACATCCTGCAGGCTCGCCCCGAGACGGTGAAGAGCCAGCAGCAGGGCAAGGCCGAGCAGCGCTACAAGCTGCTGGGTCGCGGTTCGGTGCTGGCCGAAGGCCGCGCGATCGGCCAGAAGATCGGCACCGGCCCGGTCCGCCTGGTCTACAACATCAGCGAAATGGACAAGGTCCAGGCCGGCGATGTGCTCGTGACCGACATGACCGACCCGAACTGGGAACCGGTGATGAAGCGCGCGGCCGCCATCGTGACCAACCGCGGCGGGCGCACCTGCCACGCGGCCATCATCGCGCGCGAACTGGGTATTCCTGCCGTCGTCGGTTGCGGCGATGCGACCGATCTGCTGAAGGAGGGCACGCTCGTGACCGTGAGCTGCGCCGAAGGCGACACCGGCTTCATCTACGACGGTCTGCTCGAAACCGAAGTGACGGAAGTCGAACGCGGCGAAATGCCATCCGTCGACCTCAAGATCATGATGAACGTCGGCAATCCGCAGCTGGCTTTCGACTTCGCGCAGTTGCCGAACCACGGCGTGGGTCTGGCGCGGCTCGAATTCATCATCAACAACAACATCGGCGTGCATCCGAAGGCAATCCTCGACTACCCGAACGTCGATGCCGACCTGAAGAAGGCGGTCGAATCGGTGGCCCGTGGCCATGCCTCGCCGCGCGCGTTCTACGTCGACAAGGTGGCTGAAGGCATCGCCACCATCGCTGCGGCTTTCTGGCCGAAGCCGGTGATCGTGCGTCTCTCGGACTTCAAGTCCAACGAGTACCGCAAGCTGATCGGCGGCAGCCGCTACGAGCCGGAAGAAGAGAACCCGATGCTGGGCTTCCGCGGTGCCGCACGCTACATCAGCGCCGAGTTCCGCGAAGCATTCCTGATGGAATGCGAAGCGCTCAAGCGTGTCCGCAACGACATGGGCTTGACCAACGTGCAGATCATGGTGCCGTTCGTGCGGACGCTGAAGCAGGCGGAGCGCGTGACCGGTCTGCTGGCCGCAGAAGGCCTGAAGCGCGGCGAGAACGAACTCAAGATCATCATGATGTGCGAAGTGCCGAGCAACGCGATCCTGGCGGACGAGTTCCTCGAATTCTTCGACGGCTTCTCGATCGGTTCCAACGACCTGACGCAGCTCACGCTAGGTCTGGACCGCGATTCCGGCCTCGAGTTGCTGGCTGCCGATTTCGACGAGCGCGATCCTGCTGTCAAGGCCATGCTGAGCCGCGCAATCACGGCCTGCAAGAGCAAGGGCAAATACGTCGGCATCTGCGGCCAGGGCCCGAGCGACCATCCGGACTTCGCGCTGTGGCTGGCGGAGCAGGGCATCGAGTCGATCTCGCTGAACCCCGACAGCGTCATCGACACCTGGAAGCAGCTTTCGGCACGTTGAGACAGCAGCGAACACGGGCGGCAAACGCCTCTCGTGTTCGCAACGATAAATTTGCGACAAACGCGGGTTTATAAGTATCAAGAAGACGCATTTGCAACAAATTGCAATTTTGGTGTCCAATTTGGTGATCCAGGCTTTCACGCCGGTTGGAGATCACCATGATTCTTGTCAAGACGGAAGCCGGGCAGCAGGTATTCAGAGACCGCTCGGTTCGGCTGACGCCGCGTCAGCGCTCGGCTTTCATCCTCTTCGACGGCAGACGTTCCACCCACGAAATCCTTCAGGCCTGCGACGGTGTTGCCGACACAGACATCGAGACCTTGCTCACGCTGGGTTTGCTGGATCGCGCTGTTTCCTCGCCAGGTCCCGCGTCGGCACCGTTGCAAACCGATGCGCAAGCGTCGGTCGGCGACAGGCAGCAGCGTTACAAGGATGCATATCCGGTGGCCATGCGGCTTGCAGGCTCGCTCGGACTGCGCGGTTTCCGTTTGAATCTCGCGATCGAAGGCGCGACTTCCTTCGAGCAGTTGCTGGCGCTCGCGCCACGCATCCGCGCTGCGGTCGGGGATGAGAAAGCGGCAGTACTCGATGCTGTTTTAGGCATCTGAGCACGCACTGCTATAATCGCAGGCTTTGCCTTGCCACACTGCGCCGACGCTGCGGGTGGCTTTTATCCCTTCTACGGAAGATCCATAAGGAGTGCCATGCGTCACTATGAAATCATTCTGCTGATCCATCCCGATCAGAGCGAGCAAGTTCCGGCCATGCTGGAGCGTTACAAGGGTCTGATCACGACCGGCGGCGGCAAGATCCACCGCGTCGAAGACTGGGGCCGTCGTCAGCTGGCCTATCAGATCAACAAGCTCAACAAGGCCCACTACCTGTGCGTCAACATCGAGGCTGAACAAGCCGTGATGGGCGAACTCGAGCACGCGTTCAAGTTCAACGACGCCGTGCTGCGCCACCTGACCGTCGTCAAGAAGAAGGCCGACACCGGTCCCTCTTCGATGATGAAGACGGTCGAGCGCGAAGAGGCCCGCAAGGTCCAGCAGGCCGAATACGCCGCAAACAACAACTGATGATGTGAATGGCACCTCGACCGCGAAGGCAGTCAACCAGCTTCTGCTGACTGCCACCGTCGTCGAACTCGGTGCCTTGCGTTTCACCCCCGCGGGATTGCCCGCCCTGGACCTGAAGCTCGAACACGAGTCGATCGTTCAGGAGGCCGGAAAGCCCAGGCAGGTGAAGGCGGTCGTGAAGGCTGTTGCGTTCGGCGCAGTGGCCGAACGGCTCGCAAGGCAGGTGATGGGCAGTCTCTGGCATTTCCAGGGGTTTCTCGCCACTTCCGGGACGGCGAAGCAGCCGGTGCTGCACATCCAGGATTTTCAGCAAGATTAATTTTCGAAGAGAGGTCCCTCCATGGCCACGTTCAAGAAATTCAACAAAGACAAGCGCCCGAAGCGCAACACCCAGTCGCTGCTGTTCAAGCGCAAGCGCTTCTGCCGCTTCACCGTCGCCGGCGTCGAAGAAATCGACTACAAGGACATCGACACCTTGCGCGATTTCATCAGCGAAAACGGCAAGATCATCCCCGCGCGCCTGACCGGCACGCGCGCGATCTATCAGCGCCAGCTGAACACCGCGATCAAGCGTGCGCGCTTCCTCGCGATGGTTCCGTACAGCGACCAGCATCGCGTCTAAGCAGTAGGAAGAAACATCATGCAAGTCATTCTTCTGGACAAAGTCGTCAACCTCGGCACCCTCGGCGAAATCGTCCGTGTCAAGGACGGTTACGCACGCAACTTCCTGATCCCGTCGGGCCGCGCTCGTCGCGCCACGGAAGCCAACAAGGCTGAATTCGAAGCCAAGCGCGTCGAACTCGAAAAGGCCGCAGCTGCAAAGCTGGCCGATTCGCAAGCGCAGGGCGAAAAGCTCGGCGGCAGCAGCGTCAAGATCACGCAAAAGGCTGGCGTCGACGGTCGTCTGTTCGGCTCGGTCACCAACCATGACATCGCCGACGAGCTGAACAAGCAAGGCTACAAGGTTGCGAAGTCGCAAGTGCGTTTGCCGAACGGTCCGATCAAGATCGTCGGCGACAGCACGGTCAGCGTCGCGCTGCACACCGATGTCGTGGTCGACATCACTGTCACGGTCTACGGCGAGACCGCCTGATCATCTCACGCGCTTCTTGCGCGCCATGAAAGCCGCCTTCGGGCGGCTTTTGTTTTTTCTGCGCCGCGAAGTTATCCCTCGCGCTGCACAGTCAAGTCACCGGTTGTCCACAGCGTTATCCCAAGGCGCGGTCCATCTTCGGCCGTAGCATGGAACGTTCTTCCCGAGAAAAAACCATGTCTGCCGTCTTTTCCTACGCCGAGAACGATCCCATGTCCGATCGCGAGGTCGCCAAGCTGCGAATTCCTCCCCATTCCATCGAAGCCGAGTCCAGCGTGCTCGGCGGTTTGTTGCTCGACAACGGTGCGTGGGACCGCATGGGCGATCTGCTGGTCGATGCCGATTTCTACCGGCACGAGCACAAGCTGATCTACGCCGCCGTCGGCACGCTGATCAACGCCTCAAAGCCGGCAGACGTCATCACGGTTTTCGAGCAGCTCCAGAACTTGGGGAAGTCCGATGAAGTCGGCGGCCTGATGTACCTGAACTCGCTCGCGCAGTACGTGCCGAGCGCGAGCAACATCCGTCGCTATGCCGAAATCGTTCGCGAGCGTTCGATCCTGCGCAAGCTGGTCGCGGCAGCCGACGAGATCGCGACCAACGCCTTCAACACCCAGGGCAAGGCGGTCGACAAGATCCTCGACGAGGCGGAGCAGAAGATCTTCAACATCGGCGAGGAAGGTTCGCGGATGAAGCAGGGCTTCCAGGGCATGGACTCGCTGGTGGTCGAACTGCTGGACCGCGTGACCGAGATGGCCGACAACCCGAACGACATCACCGGCGTGCCGACCGGCTTCATCGACCTCGACCGCATGACGTCGGGCTTCCAGGCCGGCGACATGATCGTGCTGGCCGCGCGTCCGTCGATGGGCAAGACCGCGCTGGCGATCAATATCGCCGAGCACGTCGCGCTCAACGAAGGTCTGCCGGTGGCGGTGTTCTCGATGGAAATGGGTGCGTCGCAGCTGGCGGTGCGTATCGTCGGCTCGATCGGCCGCATCGACCAGACGCACCTGCGTACCGGCAAGCTGACCGACGAGGAATGGCCGCGCCTGACCGAAGCGATCGAAAAACTGCGCAACATCTCTCTGCACATCGACGAGACGCCGGGCCTGACCACCAGCGAACTGCGCGCCAATTCGCGACGCCTCGCGCGTACCTGCGGCCAACTCGGACTGATCGTCGTCGACTACCTGCAGCTCATGAGCGTGTCGACGGCCATGAACGACGAGAACCGCGCAACCGCCGTGGGTGAAATCTCGCGCGGCCTGAAGATGCTTGCCAAAGAACTGAAGTGCCCGGTGATCGCGTTGTCGCAGCTGAGCCGTGGCGTCGAGTCGCGCACCGACAAGCGCCCGATGATGAGCGACCTGCGCGAATCCGGCGCGATCGAGCAGGACGCGGACGTGATCATGTTCATCTATCGCGACGACTACTATGACAAGAACAGCAAGGAACCCGGCGTCGCCGAAGTCATCATCAGCAAGCAGCGTAACGGCCCGACCGGCACCGTCAAGCTGGCCTTCCTGAAGTCGATCACGAAGTTCGAAAGCCTGGCGATGGGCGGCGGCGGCAGCAACTTTTGAGCGCCTTGCCAACGGCTTCGGGCCGGATCCCACAACCGCCCCGCTTCGTTCCGCAGTCGCTCGTACCGACGATCGAGCAACTCGCGATCCAGACGGCAACCGAGAACACGGTCGTCGTCGAAGCGAATGCCGGCGCCGCGAAGACGACGACGCTGGCGTTGCGAATGGCGGAGTCGTGGGCGCGCGGCATGCATCCCGCGGACTGTCTTGCCCTGACCTACACCGTCGAGGCGCGGGAAGCGCTCGGTCTTTCGCTGGGCAAGATCGGTGTGCCTTCGGCGGTCATCAGGCAATTCGGTATCGAGACCTTCGAGTCCTTTGCGCGCACGGTACTGCGTGGACTCGACGGTGTCCCGGTGCCGGTGAAAGCCGATGCCGAAGCGTCGAAGTCGTCGGTCTGGGAGGCAATCGAATCCGTGGCCAACGACGACACCGAGCGCTGGCGCGAAGCACTCGTCATTCCGTCCGTCGGCGACAACGCGACGATCGAGGCCTTTCTCCAGGTCGACCTGAACGTCAAGGGCCGGATGCTGCTGGAGTTCGTTAAGGACGAGGGCCCGCTGAACCCGGATTTTGCCGCGTCGATCGGCTGCGATTACACGCTGCTCAAGGTCTTCAAGGCCTACGAGCGCATCCGTCGCGGCGGCCATCCCGACCATCCGGTGTTCCGCGGTTCTTTCGACGCAACCTACGATCTGGCGCGGCTCATCCTCGACGGCGAAGTGCCCGATACGCTGGCGGTGTGGCCGTCGCGCGTAAAGATGTTGCTTGTCGACGAGATGCACGACATGAACCAGGCGATGTACCTGATCCTCGAGAAGCTGCTGGCCGGCAAATGCTTCTTCTGCGGTGTCGGCGACAAGGACCAGGTCATCTACTCGGCTGCGGGTGCCGATCCGCGCTTTCTCGGGGAAGAAATTGAGCGCACGAGCACGAATGCCCGCCGCATCAAGCGCTATCCGCTGACCGCCAGCTTTCGCTATGACGCTTCGCTTGCCAACGCCGTGGCCCGCTTCAAAGAGAAGAAATGCAGTTCGGCGAGCGAGCATGCGACCGCGATAGCGACGCTGCGCTACGACGACGAAGGCACCCAGAGTTGCGAGAGCCTGGTCGTGGCCGAGATCCGGAAGTGGAAGGTCGCGCGAAAGAAGCAGCCGGCGTTTGCTGTTCTTTTGCGCCATCCCGACCAGTCCGTGGCACTGGAAAACGCATTGCTGGCAGCCGACATCGCCTACACGACACGCGGCTTCGACAGCTACCTGATGCGTCCGGAGATCCTGCTGATCCGCGGTTTGCTGGCCGTGGCGGCAGATCGGTTCACGAGCATCGACGATCCTCAGACGCGGCGCCGCGTGGTCGAGGCCTTCGTGTTCTTCTGCGACGTGCAGATCACGGCAACCGGCCATGCGCACATGACGCAGCGAGAAATGCTCGACGATGCGATCCGGCACGTCACCGACAACCCGCTGATCCTGGCATCTTTCTTCGACAACCAGGTGTTGAACGGCGTGGCGCCGGTGGTGGCCCACCGTCTTCGTGCCGCCGTGCAGATCGCGAAGACGGAGTCGGGCCCGCATCTGCTCGACAAGGTGGTGGAAGCGCTGCGCATGGACCTGCTGGCGGCCGGCGCTTTCGTGCGGCAGGCGCGGCGCGAGGAAGTGCAGGGCAATCTGGCCGGCCTCCGGCATTCGGCAGAGCGCTTCGACACGCCGGCCGATTTCTTCCAGAGTCTGAACGATGCCGAGATCAAGCAGCGCACGCTGCGTACCGGATCGGCCGGCGTGCTTCTGGCCGATGTGGCTTCGGTCAAGGGTCTCGAATTCGAGCATGTCGCGATGCCGTATCTGCGGCAAGGCGAATTTCCGGGGCCGCGTGGCACTTTGGTGGAGGAAGAGAACCTGTTCTACGTCGGCATGACGCGGGCCAGGAAATCGCTGAGTCTCTACGCGCACCGCGAACGCCCCAGTGCATTCGTGGCGCGGATCGGCTAGACCGGTTCGATAAAAAAGCCCGCAGCGCTTGTGGCGCTGCGGGCTTCGGATAGCTTGTAGAAAACGCCTGGCGGGTCAGAGCACTTCGCTTGCGAAGTCGGCAAGGCGCGACCTTTCGCCGCGTGCCAGCGTGATGTGTCCGCTATGCGGCCAGCCCTTGAACTTGTCGACCGCAAACGTGAGGCCCGACGAACCTTCGGTGAGGTAGGGCGTATCGATCTGCGCCAGATTGCCCATGCAGATGATCTTCGTGCCCGGACCCGCGCGCGTGATAAGCGTCTTCATCTGTTTGGGCGTCAGGTTCTGCGCCTCGTCGATGATCACGTATTTGTTCAGGAACGTGCGTCCGCGCATGAAGTTCATGCTCTTGATCTTGATGCGGCTGCGGATGAGTTCGTTGGTCGCGGCGCGGCCCCATTCGCCGGCACCGCCGCCGTCGCCCTTGGCCAGAAACTCAAGGTTGTCGTCCAGCGCACCCATCCACGGTCCCATCTTTTCCTCTTCCGTGCCGGGAAGGAAGCCGATGTCTTCGCCCACGCTCACGGTCGCGCGGGTCATGATGATCTCGGTGTAACGGCGGTCGTC
Organism: Variovorax glucosi; assembly: GCF_051216695.1. NCBI lineage: Bacteria > Pseudomonadati > Pseudomonadota > Betaproteobacteria > Burkholderiales > Comamonadaceae > Variovorax > Variovorax glucosi. The sequence goes on along the minus strand of NZ_JBPJZE010000001.1, from coordinate 1,540,208 downwards.
GAGCACCTGCGTCAGGCCGGATGCGAGCGCCATCAGCGTCTTGCCGGTACCTGCAGTGCCGGTGAGGGTGACGAAATCGATTTCCGGGTCCATCAGCAAATTCATCGCGAAGTTCTGCTCGCGATTGCGCGTGTTGACGCCCCAGATGGCGTTCTTGACCGAGCTGTAGTCCTTGAGTGTCTTGAGCACCGCGGTCTTGTCGCGGATTTCCGTGACGCGCGCGTACATGCTCGGCTCGCCAGGCGCTTCGAAGAACACGAACTGGTTGATGTAGAGGTTGGGCACGATCGGGCCGCTGATCCGGTAGAACGTGCTGCTGCCGCTCTGCCAGCTCTCGACCGTCTTGCTCTGGCGCGTCCAGAAATCGGGCGGCAGCGCGAGCGATCCGGCATAGAGCAGGTCGCCGTCTTCCAGCGTCTTGTCGTTCTGGTAGTCGTCCGTCGCCAGGCCGAGTGCACGTGCCTTGACGCGCATGTTGATGTCCTTCGACACCAGCACTACTTCCTGCTTCGGCTGACCCGGCCGGTCTTCGGCATACAGGTCGCGCAGCGCATGCACGACGCCCAGGATCTGGTTGTCGGCCTTGCCTTGCGGCAGGCTGGCGGGCAGCGAGTAATCGAGCTGCGCCGTCTGGAAGAACAGCTTGCCGCCAGCCCCGCGATGGCCGGTGGTGTCGAGTTTCAGGCCCTTGGCGATGTCAGCGCCCTGCGCGCCTGCAAGCGCGTCGAGCGTGCGGCTGGTCTGACGACCGTTGCGCGCGACTTCGGTAGTGCCTTTCTTGTGGCCGTCGAGTTCCTCGAGCACGATCATCGGCAGAAAGATGTCGTGTTCCTCGAAGCGGAACAGGCACATCGGATCGTGCAGCAGCACATTCGTGTCGAGCACGAAAAGCTTGGCCGGGCCGGTCGACTTGTTGCGGCGGGGGCGTGGGCTCGGCGCCGAAGCGACGACAGGTGCAGGCGCGGGCGCAAGCGCGGGAGGTGTCTCGGCGCGTACTGCGGGCGCTCGCGAAACCGACCGCGGCTTGGTCTCGATCTGTCGGGCCGGTTCGGTCGTCGTGATCGGTGTCGATGCAAAGGATGCCGGCTGTGCGGCGGCTTGGATCGGAGAGCCGCCTACCGCGCTGGTCTCGCGCTCGTCCGAGAGTTCGAGTGCCCGCGGGCGCGCAGTACGCGCCTCTTCATTGGCCCGTCCGCTACGGCGCGACGCCTTTTGCGGTGACTGGGCCGGCGCGTCGACCGCATCCGGTGAGAGAAGGGCTGCGCGTTTCGTGGGTGCGGGGGGCAATGGCATGTGGCAGTTTGCTCGCAGATGGAAAGGGGCCAGAAAGCGAAAAAGCCGCCTGTATGCCAGGGCGGCTTTGTTCGGTGGATGCGGTCTCGGAGCTCAACGGCATGCGTTCATTATGCACAACGCCAAAGGCATCCGAGAAAGCGCGGGAGAAGAGCGTTCAGGCTGCTTTCTTGAGTGCCTTGACGGCTTTCAGCACGTCGTCGACATGGCCCGGCACCTTGAGTCCGCGCCATTCGGCCTTGAGAATGCCATCGGCGCCAACGAGGAAAGTGCTGCGCTCGATGCCCTTCACCTTCTTGCCGTACATGATCTTGTTCTTGACCACGCCGAACATGTGGCACATCTTCTCTTCGGTATCGGCGATGAGTTCGAAGGGCAGCTCGAGCTTGGCCTTGAATTCGTCATGCGACTTCATGTTGTCGCGGGAGACGCCGAACACGGTGGCGCCGGCCTTGACGAAATCCTTGTAACGATCGCGGAATTGCATCGCTTCGGTGGTGCAACCCGGTGTATTGTCCTTGGGGTAGAAGTACATCACCAGTACATGGCCGAGGTGCGAAGTGTTCGAGACCTTGAGACCGCCGGTGGCGGTAGACTCGAATTCGGGAATGGGTTTGTTGACAACGATCGCCATGAAACTTGTTTTCTCCGTTGAGTTCCATCGTCAATCAAGGCGTGCAGCCTGAACGATGGAAGATTTGTCGTTGCTGATCGAGGGCGCATCGCCGGGCTCGCAACCTGCGATTTTAGCTTGAAATGGTTATAGATCGCCAATCACGGCGACTCGACCAACAATGCGGCAAGCACATGACGCCCCTCGCTGGCGAGGATGTTGTACGTACGGCAGGCCGCAGCCGTATCCATCGTTTCCACCCCTGTGCGCTGCGCCATGAGTTGCTGCAGCCATGACGGGTGCGGAAATCTGATGCGCTTGCCGCTGCCGAAGATCACCAGTTCCGCGCCTTGCGCTGCGAGCAAGGCGAACTGATCGGGGCCGAGATCCTCGAAACGCGCGCAATCCCAGTCGAAGCGTTCGCCGTGCGAGCCGATCACGACGCTTCGCTCGACGCGCTCGTTGTTGATGGCGACCCAGCCCGGGCCGTGTGCGGTGAGGGTCTGGACGTCGGATTTGTCAGGCTGGAGCTTCATCGGTGGACCCTGGGAACTGTGGTCAAATTATAGGTTTTCCCCTATGTAGGCGCCCCCTGGAGGGACTTTGAAGCTGCTCAAGAAATCGGCCAAGCTGGCCAACGTGCTCTACGACATCCGCGGTCCCATCATGGACGCCGCGAAGCAGATGGAGGAAGAGGGCCAGAAGATCATCAAGCTCAACATCGGCAACCTCGCCGTGTTCGGCTTCGATGCACCCGAAGAGGTCCAGCAGGACATGATCCGCAACCTGCCCGCGTCTGCCGGTTACTCGGACAGCAAGGGCATCTTCGCTGCGCGCAAGGCCGTCATGCACGAGACGCAGAAGCAGGGCATCGCCGGCGTCACGCTCGACGACATCTACCTGGGCAACGGCGCCAGCGAGCTGATCGCGATGTCGACGAACGCTCTGCTCGACGATGGCGACGAACTGCTGCTTCCCGCGCCCGATTACCCGCTGTGGACCGCCGTTGCCAGTCTTTCGGGCGGCAAGCCGGTGCACTACATCTGCGAGGAAGAGAACGGCTGGATGCCGAGCCTGGAAGACATCCGCGCCAAGATCACGCCGCGCACCAAGGGCATCGTGGTGATCAACCCGAACAACCCGACCGGCGCGCTGTATTCCGACGAACTGCTCAAGGGCATCGTCGCCATCGCACGCGAACACAACCTCGTGATCTTCGCCGACGAGGTCTACGACAAGGTGCTCTACGACGGCGCCAGGCACACCGCCATTGCCAGCCTTTCGACCGACGTGCTGACGCTGACCTTCAACTCGCTGTCGAAAAGCTATCGGTCGTGCGGCTACCGCGCCGGATGGCTTGTCGTTTCCGGCGACAAGAAGCCGGCGCGCGACTACATCGAGGGCCTCAACATGCTCTCGAACATGCGTCTTTGCGCCAACGTTCCCGGCCAGTGGGCGATCCAGACGGCTCTCGGCGGCTACCAGAGCATCAACGACCTGGTCGGCAAAGGCGGTCGCCTTCGCCGTCAGCGCGACCTGGCCTACGAACTGATCACCGCCATTCCCGGCGTGAGCTGTGTCAAGCCCGCGGCGGCGCTGTACATGTTCCCGAAGCTCGACCCCAGGATCTATCCGATCGACGACGACCGGCAGTTCTTCCTCGAACTGCTGAAGGAAACCAAGGTGATGCTGGTGCAGGGTACCGGTTTCAACTGGGCCACGCCGGACCATTTCCGCATCGTCTTCCTTCCGCACGAAGAAGATCTGCGCGAGGCGGTGAACCGCATCGCCAAGTTCCTCGAGCGCTACCGCAAGCGCGCGGCAGCCTGAACGCATTTCCCGCTTTTTGACCTCACTGTGATTCCCATGAAACCCATCCAAGTCGGCCTTTTCGGCATCGGCACCGTCGGCAGCGGCACGTTCAACGTGCTGCGCCGCAATCAAGAAGAGATCAAGCGCCGCGCCGGCCGAGGCATCGAGATCACGATGGTGGCCGATCTCGACACCGCGCGCGCCAAGGCAGCCGTCGGTGACGGCGTGAAGGTCGTTGCCGATGCGCGCGAGATCATCGCCAACCCCGACATCGACATCGTCATCGAACTGATCGGCGGTTACGGCATCGCGAAGCAGCTGGTGCTGGAGGCCATCGCGGCCGGCAAGCATGTCGTCACGGCCAACAAGGCGCTGCTCGCGGTGCACGGCACGGAAATCTTCGCGGCGGCCCAGGAAAAGGGCGTGATGGTCGCCTTTGAGGCGGCAGTGGCCGGCGGGATCCCGATCATCAAGGCGCTGCGTGAAGGCCTGACGGCCAACAGCATCCAGTGGATCGCCGGCATCATCAACGGCACCACCAATTTCATCCTGTCCGAGATGCGCGACAAGGGGCACGACTTCGCGACCGTATTGAAGGAAGCGCAGCGCCTGGGCTATGCCGAGGCGGACCCGACCTTCGACATCGAAGGCGTCGACGCCGCGCACAAGGTCACGCTGATGAGCGCCATCGCGTTCGGCATTCCGGTGCAGTTCGACAAGGCGCACGTCGAGGGCATCACCAAACTTGCCGCGCAGGACATTAAGTACGCCGAACAGCTCGGCTACCGCATCAAGCTGCTCGGAATCACGCGCCGTGCTGCGGGCGGCATCGAGCTGCGCGTGCATCCGGCGCTGGTGCCGGCAAAGCGCCTGCTGGCGAATGTCGAAGGCGCGATGAACGCGGTCGTGGTGCACGGCGATGCGGTCGGCACCACGCTGTACTACGGCAAGGGCGCGGGCAGCGAGCCGACGGCCAGCGCGGTGATCGCCGACCTGGTCGACATCACGCGCCTGCATTCGGCCGATTCGGCGCAGCGCGTGCCGCACCTGGCCTTCCATCCCAACGCGATGAGCGACCACCTCGACATCGTGCCGATGCGCGAAGTCGTGACCAGCTACTACCTGCGCCTGCGCGTCGCCGACGAAGCCGGCGTGCTGGCGAAGGTAACGGGTTTGCTGGCCGAAGCCGGCATCAGCATCGACGCGGTGCTGCAGCGCGAAGCCGACGAAGTCGGCGGCGAAGGCTCGACCCAGACCGACGTCATCATCCTCACGCATGAAACGCGCGAAGGCACGCTCGACGATGCGATGGTGCAGCTGCAGGCGCTGCCATCGGTGCTGGCGCCGATCGTGCGCATCCGCAAGGAGGAGCTGAGCTGATGCGCTACATCTCCACCCGTGGCGACAAAACACAACGCAGCTTCTGCGACATCCTGCTCGAAGGCCTCGCGCCCGACGGCGGCCTGTATCTTCCAGAGCACTATCCGCAAGTCGACGCCGCAATGCTCGCGCAGTGGCGCAACCTGCCGTATGCCGAACTCGCCTACGAAATCCTCTCGCTCTACATCGACGACATTCCTGCCGAAGAGCTGAAGGCGCTGTGCGCGAAGACGTACACGGCCGAGGTGTTCGGTACCGACGAGATCGTGCCGCTGCGCGAGCTCGAAGACGGTACCTATCTCGAAGCCCTGTCCAACGGCCCGACGCTGGCCTTCAAGGACATGGCGATGCAACTGCTGGGCAACCTGTTCGAGTACGAACTGGACCGTCGCGGCGAAGCACTCAACATCCTCGGCGCGACCAGCGGCGACACCGGCAGCGCCGCCGAGTACGCGATGCGCGGCAAGAAAGGCGTGCGCGTCTTCATGCTGTCGCCGGACGGCCGCATGAGCCCGTTCCAGCAGGCGCAGATGTTCAGCCTGCAGGACGCCAACATCCACAACATCGCGATCGACGGCGTGTTCGACGACTGCCAGGACATCGTGAAGGCGGTTTCGAACGACTTGGCCTTCAAGCATGCGTACAAGATCGGCACGGTCAATTCGATCAACTTCGCTCGCTTGCTGGCGCAGGTCGTCTACTACTTCGCCGGTTATTTCCAGGCGACGGGTTCGAACGACAAGCAGGTCAGCTTTTCCGTGCCGTCGGGCAACTTCGGCAACGTCTGTGCCGGCCACGTGGCCCGCATGATGGGCCTGCCGATCCGCACGCTGGTGGTCGCGACCAACGAGAACGACGTGCTCGACGAGTTCTTCCGCACCGGCGTCTACCGCGTGCGCACAGCCGCCGACACGCACGAGACATCGAGCCCATCGATGGACATCTCCAAAGCCAGCAACTTCGAGCGCTTCGTGTTCGATCTGCTGGGCCGCGATGGCGAACGCACGCGCGCGATGTTCGAAGGCGAACTCGGCCGCAGCGGCCGTTTCGACCTCGGCGCCGACCCGCTCTTCGCCCAGGCCGCGACGCGTTTCGGCTTCGTTAGCAGCCGCAGCACGCATGCCGATCGCCTGGCAACCATCCGCGATACCGACAAGCGCTTCGCCACGCTGATCGACACGCACACCGCAGACGGCCTGAAAGCAGCGCGCGAGCACTTGTCGCCGGGTGTGCCGATGATCGTTCTGGAAACCGCGCTGCCGATCAAGTTCGCCGAAACGATCGTCGAAGCGCTCGGCCATGAGCCCGATCGTCCGGCGCGTTTCGAAGGCATCGAGGCCCTGCCGAAGCGTGTCGTTAAGCTGGCTTCCGATGTCGACGCCATCAAGGCGTACATCGCGCAGCACTGCGGCTGACAGTGATGAAAGTCGTCGGATTCGCCGGCTACTCCGGCGCCGGCAAGACCACGCTGGTCGAAAAGCTGATCCCGGTGCTGAAGCAGCAGGGTCAGCGCGTGTCTGTGGTCAAGCATGCGCATCACAAATTCGACATCGACCATCCGGGCAAGGACACCTACCGCCATCGCGAGGCCGGCGCCTTCGAGGTGGTGGTGGCTTCCGACCGTCGGCTGGCGCTGATCCGCGAGTTCGAGCAGCCGGTGGAGCTGTCTGTGCACGACCTGATCGACGAACTCGACACGGGCGTCGACTGGGTGCTGGTCGAAGGCTTCAAGCACAGCGACCTGCCGAAGATCGAGGTCTGGCGTCAGGCCCAGGCCGGCGATGCGACACGGCCGTTGCGCTATGTCGACGATGCGCTGGTGGTCGGCATCGCCACCGACGTTCCGGAGGCACTTCCGCAGCCGACGTCGCTGCCGGTGTTCGATGTCAACGATGCGGGCGCGGTCGTCCGCTGGCTGCGGGACAACGCGGAACGCTTCGCATACAACCGCTAGCACCATGTCTGCATTGCCCGAATCTTCCTCGCGCCCGGCGCGCCCTTCGCTTCTTCCGCTCGACGAAGCCATCGCCAGCCTGCTGGCCAAGGCGACTTCGACGCTCGGCACCGAAAGCGTGTCGACCTTCGAAGCCGACGGCCGCGTGCTGGCCGAAGACGTGGTGTCGGCGCTTACGGTGCCGCCGCGGGACAACAGTTCGATGGACGGCTACGCGGTCCGTGCCGCGGATTGTTCAGGTGAAACCGAGCTTGTCGTGTCACAGCGCATCCCCGCCGGCAGCGTCGGCAAGCCGCTGGCCGCGGGCACTGCCGTGCGCATCTTCACGGGTGCGCAGATTCCCGACGGCGCCGATGCGGTCGTGATGCAGGAAGATGCCAGCGCGATCCCGCACGCGCCGTCCGACGCCGGCACGCTCGGGCGGGTGCGCATCGACACTGCACCGACGGTCGGGCAATGGATTCGACGCGCCGGTGAAGACGTGGCGAGCGGCGATGTGGTTCTGGCGAAGGGAACGCGGTTGACACCCGCCGCACTGGGCCTGGCCGCGAGCGTCGGGCGTGACCGGTTGCTCGTCTCGAAGCGCCCGCGCGTCGTGCTGCTTTCGACCGGCGACGAACTCGTGATGCCCGGCGAAGTCGCGCCCGACGCGATGCAACCCGGCGCGATCTACAACTCCAACCGCTTCTTCATGCGCGCCTTGCTGCACCGGCTCGGCTGCGAAGTGACCGATCTCGGCATCGTCCCGGACAACCGCGAGGCGACCATCGACGCGCTGCGCAAGGCCGCGGAGAACAACGACCTGATCGTCACCACCGGCGGCGTGTCGGTCGGTGAAGAGGACCACATCAAGGGCGCGGTGCAGGCGCTCGGCGAACTGCAGATGTGGTCGCTGGCGATGAAGCCCGGCAAGCCCTTCGCGTACGGCCGGATCGGCGATGCGCATGTCACCGGACTGCCCGGAAACCCGGTGTCGAGCTTCATGACATTCGTGCTGCTGGTGCGACCGTTTCTGCTGGCGTTGCAGGGCGCGACCCACGCCGCACCGGCGACTGTCGCGATGCGTGTCGACAGCGACTGGCCGCGCGCCGACCGCCGCCGCGAGTTTCTGCGCGCACGACGCAACGCGGAAGGCGGTCTCGATCTGTTCGCCAACCAGAGTTCGGGTGTGCTCACGTCGGCCGTCTGGGGCGACGGCGTGATCGACAACCCGGCCGGTCAGTCGTTCCGGAAGGGCGACACCGTGCATTTCATTCCGTTCGCCGCATTGTTGGCCTGATTTCCTGTCGATTCGATGACCCAGAAGACCATCCAGATCCGCTACTTTGCCTCGGTTCGCGAGGCGCTGGGCAGCGAAGAGACGCTTTCGACCAACGCTGCCACGCTGCAGGAATTGCGCGATGAACTCATCGCGCGCGGCGAGCCGCATGCCGGCGCGCTGGCCCGTGGCAAGGCCGTGCGCATGGCGCTCGACAAGGTCATGAGCAACGAAGGCGCGGCACTTTCTGACGGCAGCGAAGTCGCGTTCTTTCCGCCGGTGACCGGCGGTTGAGCAGGACCGCACGATGACATCGCCGCGCGTTTCCGTCCAGACCGAAGACTTCGACCTTCAGCGCGAAATCGATGCGCTGCATTGCAACGACCGACGCGTCGGCGCCGTCTGCAGCTTCATCGGCACCGTGCGCGATCGCAACGACGGCAGCGATGTTTCGTCGCTTGAACTCGAACACTATCCCGGCATGACCGAGCAGGCGATCGAAACGATGATCGATGCGGCGCATGCGCGTTTCGACATTCTCGGTGCCCGCGTCGTACATCGCGTGGGGCTGTTGCAGCCGCTCGACCGGATCATGATGGTCGCGGTCATTTCCGCACACCGCGGCCAGAGTTTCCAGGCCTGCGAATTCCTCATGGATTACCTCAAGACGCAGGCACCGTTCTGGAAGAAAGAGCAGACGCCCGAAGGCGCTCGCTGGGTCGATGCGCGCGTGGCCGACGATGCCGCACTTGCACGCTGGGGCATCGAAGCCTCGAACGCCAACACCCGTTCGGACTGAGCCTGTCGAGGCCTTGCACGTAGTCAGACCGCCTTGAATCCGCTGGCCTGAATGATTCGTTGCCAGGTCTGCGTGTACGTCCGCACCCGTCCGGCGAACTGCCCCTGCGTTTCATAGCCGACGGTCAGTCCCATCGAGATCAGTTTCTGCCGCAGATCCGGCATCGCCAGTACTTTCTCCAGCGCGGCGTCGAAACGGTCGATCGCGGCTTGGGGCGTACCCACCGGTGCGAACACGCCGTAGTAAGGCAAGTCTTCCAGGTTCGCAAACCCGAGTTCGGCGAAGGTCGGCACCTGCGGCAGCAGCGGCTGGCGCTTCGCTCCCAGCGTAGCGACGATACGCAATTTGCCAGCGCGGTGGTTCTCGATGAAATCGGGCACCGACGCGATGCCCGCGCTGATCTGGTTGCCAAGCATGTCGGCCATCATCGGCGCGCTGCCGCGGTAGGGCGCCGACTGGATGTCCAGCCTGTAGCGCTCCGCAATCATCTTCACCATGAATTCCGGGATCGATGCCGGTGCCGGTATGCCGATGGTTTCGCGCCCGGCGCGCCGGTTTTTCACCCAGGCGATGTACTCGTCGACGCTGCGCGCGGGCGTTCCGCCGGACACGGCCAGCACGTTGGCGAAGGTCGCAAATCCCGCGACCGGCACGAAATCGACGGCCGGGTTGAAGCCCGGGTTGCGGATCACCTGCGGCAGGATCGAGATCGTGTGGTCGTGCGACAGCATCAGCGTGTGGCCGTCGGCAGGCGACGCCTTGAGGATCTGTGCGGCAAGCTGGCCGCCGGCACCAGCGCGGTTGTCGACGATGACAGGCACGCCGAGCACATCCTTAAGCTTCTCGCCCAGCGCGCGGGCGATGGCGTCGGTGCCGGCGCCGGCCGGAAAGCCGACCAGCAGGCGCAACGGCGTGCCGTTCTGTTGTGCGTACGCACTGCGGCCTGCGCCGGTGACGAGCGCGGCTGCGCCTGCAGTCATGAGCGCGCAGAGGTCGCGGCGGCGTGCGGATGCAGGGGCGGCGTCGGCGGCACCACGGCTTGAAAAAAACATCGTCGAACTCCAGAGAGAACCGGTAAATCGGGAAATCGGGAAAGCCAGTGAAAGGGGTGCAGCGCATCATGGGACTTGAATCGCCGCGCCACGGTCCCATTTTGAATGCAGGAAACACACCATGCGCCAAGACAAACTCACCACCAAATTCCAGGAAGCGCTCAGCGACGCCCAGTCGCTCGCGCTCGGCAATGACAACGCCTACATCGAGCCGGTGCACCTGCTCGCGGCCATGCTGCGCCAGGACGAAGGGCCGCGTGCGCTGCTGGAGCGGGCCGGTGTCAACGTTCCGGGGCTGACCCAGGCAGCCGAGGCGGCGATCAAGAAGTTGCCGCAGGTGCAGGGCGGTGAAGCAGTGCAGGTCGGCCAGGAACTGGCCAAGCTGCTGCAGGCGACCGAGAAGGAAGCCATCAAGCGCAACGACCAGTTCATCGCCGGTGAGCTGTATCTGCTCGCATTGGCCGACAGCAAGGCCGACGTCGGCAATCTGGCGCGCAGCAACGGCCTGACCCGCAAGAGCCTCGAGTCCGCGATCGACGCAGTGCGCGGCGGCCAGAACGTCAACAGCGCCGACGCAGAAGGCCAGCGTGAAGCGCTGAAGAAATACTGCATGGACCTCACCGAGCGCGCCCGTCTCGGCAAGCTCGACCCCGTCATTGGCCGCGACGAGGAAATCCGCCGCGCCATCCAGGTGCTGCAGCGCCGCACAAAGAACAACCCGGTGCTGATCGGCGAACCCGGCGTCGGCAAGACTGCCATCGTCGAAGGCCTGGCGCAGCGTATCGTCGCTGGCGAAGTGCCGGATTCGCTCAAGGGCAAGCGCGTGCTGTCGCTCGACATGGCCGCGTTGCTGGCCGGCGCGAAGTTCCGCGGCGAGTTCGAGGAACGACTGAAGACCGTGCTGAGCGAACTCGCCAAGGATGAAGGGCAGACCATCGTCTTCATCGACGAACTCCACACCATGGTCGGCGCCGGCAAGGGCGAGGGCGCAATGGACGCGGGCAACATGCTCAAGCCTGCGCTCGCACGCGGCGAACTGCATTGCGTCGGTGCCACCACGCTCGACGAATACCGCAAGTACATCGAGAAGGACGCGGCTCTCGAACGTCGCTTCCAGAAGATCATCGTTGGCGAGCCGACCGTGGAGGCGACCATCGCCATCCTGCGCGGCCTGCAGGAGAAATACGAGGTCCACCACGGCGTGCAGATCACCGACCCGGCCATCGTCGCCGCGGCCGAGCTGTCCGACCGCTACATCACCGACCGCTTCCTGCCCGACAAGGCGATCGACCTGATCGACGAGGCTGCGGCCAAGATCAAGATCGAGATGGATTCCAAGCCCGAGGTCATGGACCGGCTCGACCGCCGGCTGATCCAGCTGCAGATCGAGCGCGAAGCCGTGCGGCGCGAGAAGGACGAGTCGTCGCAGAAGCGCTTCGGCCTGATCGAGGACGAGATCGTCAAGCTGCAGAAGGAAATCGCCGACTACGACGAGATCTGGCAGGCCGAGAAGGCGCAGGCCCAGGGGTCCAAGGAGGTGATGGAAGAGATCGACAAGATGCGCTTCAAGATCGCCGAGTTCACGCAGAAGGGCGACTTCAACAAGGTTGCGGAGCTGCAGTACGGCCAACTTCCGGCGCTCGAAAAGCGTCTGAAGGAAGCGCAGGAAAGCGAGACAACCAAGGGCAAGTCGAGCGTGCCGACATTGCTGCGCACGCAGGTCGGCGCGGAAGAAATCGCCGAGGTCGTGGCGCGCGCCACCGGCATTCCGGTCGCCAAGCTGATGCAGGGCGAGCGCGACAAGCTGCTGGTGATGGAAGACAAGCTGCACGAGCGCGTGGTCGGGCAGGAAGAGGCCATCGGCGCGGTGGCGAATGCGATCCGCCGCTCGCGCTCCGGCCTGAGCGACCCGAGCCGCCCGACCGGCAGTTTCCTGTTCCTCGGCCCGACGGGCGTCGGCAAGACCGAACTCTGCAAGGCGCTGGCCGGTTTTCTGTTCGACAGCGAAGATCACCTGATCCGCATCGATATGAGCGAGTTCATGGAGAAGCATTCGGTCGCGCGGCTGATCGGCGCGCCGCCGGGCTACGTGGGTTACGAGGAGGGTGGCTACCTGACCGAAGCCGTGCGCCGGAAGCCCTACAGCGTGGTGCTGCTCGACGAGGTCGAAAAAGCGCATCCTGACGTTTTCAACGTGTTGCTGCAGGTGCTCGACGACGGTCGCCTCACCGACGGCCAGGGCCGCACGGTCGACTTCAAGAACACCGTGATCGTCATGACCAGCAACATCGGCTCTCCGATCATCCAGGCGATGGTGGGCAAGCCGAGCGAGGAGATCAAGGAAGCCGTCTGGGACGAACTGAAGAACTACTTCCGGCCCGAATTCCTGAACCGGATCGACGAAACGGTGGTGTTCCACGCGCTCGACGCGAAGAACATCGAATCGATCGCGGCGATCCAGCTGAAAGTGCTGCAGGCACGGCTCGCGAAAATGGACTTGTATCTCGATGTATCTGCTGCGGCGCTGGCTGAGATTGCGAAGGTCGGATTCGATCCCGTGTTCGGTGCGCGGCCGCTCAAGCGGGCGATTCAGCAGCGGCTGGAGAATCCACTCTCCAAGTTGCTGCTCGACGGCACATTTGGACCGAAAGACACGATCCGGGTCGAAACCGACCCGATCCAGTCGCCGGGGCAGTTCTCGTTCAGCAAGGGTGGGGAACATTTGGCGGCAGAAGCGGCCTAAGCGCAGATGTTGAATTTCATCCTTCGCGTCGTTCTGTTCTTTCTGGGGTTGGTGGTCGCGGCCAGCCTGCTTTGCGCGGTATTCCTGCTTGCAGCGGTGTGGTTCCTGCGCGCTGGATGGGCCAAGATCACCGGGAAACCGGTGACGCCATGGGTGATGCGCTTCAACCCGCGAAGCGGATTCGACCGCTTCACCGCTGCGGGCCGCGTGCCCGAGCCGACCGCAGCGGACGTCACCAATGCCCGCGCACGCGGTGAGTCGGTGCGCAGCCCGATCGCGCTCGGCGAAGCCGACGACGTGACGGACGTTCGTGCGCGTCCCGTGTCGCGCGACTGATCGACCAAGGAAAGCAAGTCCGACCCTGCCCTAGACTTCGCACATGAACGTGCGATTTCTTGAAGCTTTCGTCTGGGTTGCCAAACTGGGCAGCTTCAAGGCAGCTGCCGAGAAGATGCACACGACGCAGGCCGGCATCTCCAGTCGCATTGCGACGCTGGAAGAGCAGTTCGGCGTGAGACTGTTCGATCGGGAACATCGCGGCGTCATGCTGACCTACCACGGCACCGAGCTGATGCCGCATGCCGAACGCATGATCGAAATGCAGGCGCGCATGATCGCCGCGATGGGCCAGGCCGATGCGTTCTCCGGGATGCTTCGCATAGGCGTCATCGAAACCGTCGCTCATACCTGGCTGCCCGATCTGCTGTCGCGCTTCGCAGAAAAATATCCCAACGCCACGCTCGAACTCATCTCCGACATCACGCCGCGCCTGCGTGACGATCTGCTGCGCGGACTGCTCGACTGCGCCATTCTTTCGGAGGAGATCACGCAGGGCTTCATCGACAACCGCCGCATCGCCAATTTTGCGATGCGCTGGGTCGCTTGCCCTCGGCTGGCGCTCAAGTTTCCGTCGCGCGAATTGCTGTCTTTCGCCGATCTGGCGGAGCAGCCGATCATCTCGTTCCACCGCGATTCCAGCGTCTACCGCAACATCGCGCAGAGCTCCAGCGGAATCGCCAACCTGCGGGTGAGTTATTTCTCGTCGATCGGCGCGATGGTCGACATGGTCCGCGCCGGCTTCGGCACCGCTCTGCTGCCGGTGGCCGTGATCCAGCAGGATCTGCTGCAGGGGCGGCTGGTGATCCTGGACGTGGCGCCGGTGCCGATCTCGCTGCCGCTGGTCGCCAGCATCCGGCTCGAACCGGCATCGCCGCTGGCCGAGGCGCTGGTCAACATGGCCCGCGCAGCCTGCGACGACTTCATAGCGAACAGCCGCGAAGACGTGCTCGCGCCCTGAACAGGCGCGTGGCGTGCCCGCTGGTGGGGCAGGACGATGCGCCACATGCGTGCATCACGAAACGCTATCGCAAAGCGAAAGAATTTCCCGTTTGACCCTGTCGGGCCGCGCGTCAACACTGCGCGCCATGCCAAAGGTCCTGTCCAAACTCCATCGCGAATTCTTCGCGATCCACCCAGAGTGCGATTCGACCGCCTGGTCGCCGGTCGCCTCGTCGGCCGGCCTGATCGAGGAGATCCTTCTCGCCGACAACCTCGACAGCACCACCCGCACCGGTTCCCGGACGCGGCTCGCGCGCTGGAGCGCCGGCGCGCTGATCGACCGACCGGTCGTTCACGATTTCCACGAGGAAGTGTTCATCGTCGAAGGCGATCTGGCGGTCGGTTGCGACGCTGAAGGCGGGGGCGGCGAGCTGTTCGGTCCCTACACCTTCGCCTGTCGTCCGCCCGGAGCGGTGCACGGGCCATTCGTGTCGCGCACCGGCTGCACGATGCTCGAATTCCAGTACTACGCATGACCACTTCGTCCGCCCCTTTCGACTTCGCCAGCCGCGAGGCCCGGCTCGCCGTGCGCAGCGGCAGCCATCGCGGCCACACCGCCGGCATGGCGCCGGGCCATGTCCAGGGCAATCTGGTGATCCTGCCGAAGGCCGACGCCGACGATTTCCTGCGCTTCTGCCAGCGCAATCCGAAGTCGTGTCCGCTGCTGGCTGTATCGGAGCCCGGCGACCCGGCATTGCCGTCCCTCGGCGAAGACATCGACATCCGCAGCGATGTGCCGGAATACCGGGTCTGGCGTGACGGCGTGCTCGTCGACTCGCCGCACGACGTGCGCGACATCTGGCGCGACGACCTGGTCAGCTTCCTGATCGGCTGTTCCTTTTCCTTCGAGCAGGCGCTGATCGAGGCCGGCGTGCCGCTGCGGCACGTGACCGACGGGCACAACGTCGCGATGTTCAAGACCTCGATCGACAGCATTCCCGCCGGACGATTCCACGGCCCGATGGTGGTGTCGATGCGTCCGATGAAGGCTGCCGACGCGATCCGCTCGGTACAGGTGACGTCGCGCTTCCCGACCGTGCACGGTGCGCCGGTCCACATCGGCCGGCCCGACCTGATCGGCATCGCCGACATTTCCGCGCCCGATTTCGGCGATCCGGTCGCCGTCATGGACGACGAGCTGCCGGTGTTCTGGGCCTGCGGCGTGACGCCGCAGGCGGTGGTGATGGCGGCGCGGCCTGCTTTCTGCATCACGCATGCACCGGGCTGCATGCTGGTCACCGACCTGCTCAACCACCGCATCGCCAGTTTCTAGCGTCTCGCGGCCCGTATCTTTTTTCCACCTTCAGGAGTTTCACATGAAGCCTTCGCTGCTTTCCACTGCATCCCTCGCGTCCGTCGCGATCGCCGTCATGCTGCTCGGCGGCAACGCCGTGGCGCAGGTGCCTGCCGGCCCGAAGATCGCCGTCCAGGCCATCACCCAGGTGTCGCCGAACCTGCCGCAGTACACCAAGGTCGACCAGCCGCTTCTGCGCGACGGTATCGCCAAGGCGACCAACGGCCGCGTCGAAGTCACCCTGTCGTCCTGGCCGGAACGCAACGTGAACGGACCCGAAGTGCTGCGCCTGGTGCGCTCGGGCCAGGTCGATATCGCCGCCGCGCCGCTGACCACCGTGTCGGGCGACGTGCCAATGCTCGACGGCGTCGACCTGGCCGGCATGAACGCCGACATCAGGCAGGCCCGCAAGGTCGCCGACGCGATGGTGCCGGTGGCGAACAAGGAATTGGAGCGCCTCGGCATCAAGCTGGTCGCCACCTATCCGTTCTCCGGCCAGATGCTGTTCTGCCGCAAGCCGGTGATGAGCCTGGCCGACCTCAAGGGGCTCAAGGTGCGCACCAACGGTCCGTCGTCGGCCGACCTGATGAAGGGACTCGGCGCGCAGCCGGTATCGCTGGCTTTCGGCGAGGTCTACACCGCGCTGGAACGCGGCACGGTCGACTGCGGCATCACCGGTGCGGGTTCGGGCAACGGCGTGAAGTGGCCCGAAGTCACGACGCATCTCTACACGCTGCCGCTGTCGTGGTCGACGTCCGGCTACTTCGTGAACCTGGCCTGGTGGAACAAGCTGGATCCGGCAATCCGCGCGCAGTTCGAGAAGACGATGGGCGAAGTGCAGGAAGCGCAGTGGAAACTCGGCGTCGAAGCCACCGACGACGGCATCGCCTGCAACGTCGGCCGCGCCGCCGACTGCAAGCTCCACACGCTGGTGCGTAAGCCGATGATCGAAGGCAAGCCGCAGGCCGACGTCGTCGCCACGCTGAAGAAGGAGCTCACCGACGACGTGCTGCCCGGCTGGATCAAGCGCTGCGGCGAGCGCTGCGCGGTGGTCTACAACGAGGTGATCGCCCCGATCACCGGCATCAAGTACGTGAGCAAATAATGTTCCGCGCGCTCGAATGGGTCAGCGCCAAGGCGATGACCATCGCCGGCTGGTGCTACCTGCTGATCACGCTGCTGATCTGCTTCGACATCGCCGCCCGGCGCCTGCTGGGTTTCTCCAGCGAGGCGACCACCGAAGTCACCGGCTACCTGATGGCCATCGGCATGAGCTGGGGCCTGGCTGGCACGCTGTTCGAGCGCGGGCATGTGCGCATCGACGTGCTGGTGCAGAAGATGCCGCTGAAGGTGCGCGTCTGGCTGCATCTGGCGTCGCTGAGTGCGCTGGTCGTCGCCAGCGGCTTCTTCGCCTTCGGCGCGTTCTCGCTGGCGAAGGACTCCTTCGACTTCGGCGCGACCGACCTGTCCGCCATGCACACGCCGCTGGCGATTCCGCAAGGCCTGTGGGCTGGCGGGCTCATGCTGTTGCTGCTGGCCGGTGTCGCGCTCGCGGCGCGCGCCGTGCGCCAGCTCGCCGTCGGTGATGCCGACGGCATGGACCGCATGCTGATGGCGCGCACCTACATCGACGAGGCCGCCGAGACGCTCGAAGCCGTTGCCGAGGCGCAGCAGGGCATGCAGCCCGTCGCGTCGGGTGCGTCGGGTGCAAAAACAGTGTCTTCAAAAGGAGCCGCCCGATGATCGCGATCGTCTTCATCGTGCTGGTCGGCCTGCTGATCGGCGGCGCTTCGCTGTTCGGTGCGCCCGGCCATGCCGCCCAGATCGCGTCGGCCGGCGTGCCGTGGTGGGCGCTGGCTGCCGTGCTGGTGGCCTTCGTCGGCTTCTTCGCGGGCGGCATCTATGTCGGTGCGGCGCTCGCGGTGCTGTCGCTGCTGGCGGGCTTCGGCCTGTCGGACCGGCCGTTCTGGAACTTCATCGGCGAGATGATCTGGGGGCCGTCGACCAATTTCGTGCTGGTGTCCGTGCCGCTCTTTCTGCTGATGGGCGAGATCATGCTGCGCGCCGGGCTGTCGGAGCGGCTCTACCGCGCGCTCAACGTCTGGATGGGCCGGCTGCCGGGCGGCCTGCTGCACACCAACATCATGGCCTGCGGCGTGTTCTCGGCCGTGGCCGGCTCCAGCGTGGCGACCGCCGCGACGATGGGCTCGGTGGCGCTGCCTTACTTCGAGAAGAGCCACTATCCGCCCAAGCTGGTGCTCGGCTCGCTCGCAGCCGGCGGCGCGCTCGGCAACCTGATCCCGCCGGGCATCACCTTCATCATCTACGGGCTGATCACCGACACATCGGTCGGCGCGCTGTACCTGGCGGCCATCGGGCCGAGCATCCTGGTGGTGCTGCTGTTCACCGCCGTGATCCTGTACTACAGCTACAAGCTCAAGCTGCACGGCGACGCGACGGCCATGGGCATCACCTGGAAGCACCGCATCGCGAGCCTGTCGGACCTGGTGCCGACGGCGCTGCTGATCGGCCTGGTGCTGGGCACGATCTACGCGGGCTGGGCGACGCCGACCGAATCGGCCGCGCTGGGCGTCGCCGGCAGCCTGGTGCTGGCGGTGGCCGACCGCAAGCTCAAGTGGAAGATGCTGGCCGAGTCGATGCGGGCTACCGCGCGCACCACGTCGATGATCGCGCTGATCCTGTTCGGCGCGTACTTTCTGAACTACATCCTGTCGTCGCTGGGTATCCCGCAGATGCTGGCGAAGTTCCTGACCGGGCTGCCGTTTCCGGGCTGGGTGATCATGCTGGTGATCATCGGTTTCTACCTCGCGCTGGGCACCTTCATGGAAGGCATGTCGATGGTCATCACGACCATTCCGCTGCTGTTCCCGGTGGTGACCGCGCTCGGCTACGACCCGATCTGGTTCGGCGTGGTGATCACGATGCTGGTGGAGATCGCGATGATCAGCCCGCCCGACGGCACGGTGCTCTACGTGCTGCAGGGCATGCGAAGACAGCCCGGGCCGATCACCGATGTCTTCGCCGGCGTGATGCCCTTCATGTTCGTCTACATGCTCGCGATCATCGTGCTGATGGTGTTCCCGGCCATCGCGCTGTGGCTCCCGGCCTATCTGATGTGACCTCTCAGAAATTGAATCTTCAATGTCTCATCCCATGACTCTTTCTTTCGCCTGCGAATCCGTGGCCACCGACGGTACGCGCAGCGTCCGGCTTCTGCATGTGGCGCCACGCCAACTGGTGATCGCCGGCTGGACCGGCCGCGACGCTGCCGCCATCCAGCACCACATCGACGAGCTGCAGGCCATCGGCGTGCCGCCGCCGTCGAGCGTGCCGCTGTACTACCGCGTCGGCGCCAACCTGCTGACGCAATCGGCGTCGATCGAAGCACTCGGCCCGGACAGTTCCGGCGAGGCCGAGCCGCTGCTGTTCTTCGCCGACGGCGAGTGGTGGCTGAGCGTCGGCTCCGATCACACCGACCGCAAGGTCGAGACCTATTCGGTCGTCGTGTCCAAGCAGCTGTGCGCCAAGCCGGTCGCGAACACCGCCTGGCGCTGGGCCGATGTCGCGGGCTACCAGGACGAACTGGAACTGCGCTCGCGCATCCTCGAAGACGGCGAATGGGTGCCGTACCAGGAGGGCACCTTCGGCTCGATCCGCCCGCTGGCCGGGTTGCGCGATGGCATCTACGCTACAGGCGACGCTGGAGAAGTTGCGGAAGGCCGTTTCATGACCTGCGGCACGCTGGGCGCCATTCCCAACGCCAAGGGCGAAGGCATTCGGCCCGCTGCCGAAATGGAGATCGAGATCCGCGATCCACGCCTCAAGCGCAGCATCGTCCATCGCTATGCCGTGCAGGCGCTGGAGGTGATTTCCTGATGGCCGGCAGTCTGCGGATCGATTCGGACATCGCCACATTGCGTGCGCGCATCGCGGGCGGAGAGCTGTCGCATGAAGCGGTCGTTGCGGCGGCGCTCGACAGTGCATCTTCTGCAGCCGCCGAGCATGTCTTCACGCACCTGTACGCGGACGCTGCGCTGGCTGCGGCGCGTCACGCGGATGCGGCGCAACGTGCCGGCGTATCGCTGCCGACGCTCGCCGGCCTGCCGGTGTCGATCAAGGACCTCTACGACGTCGCCGGTGAAACCACGATGGCAGGCTCGGTCGTGTGTAAGGGCGAACCGGTTGCGGCGGCCGACGCGGTCGCCGTCGCACGCCTGCGCAACGCAGGTGCCGTCATCGTCGGCAAGACCAACATGACCGAATTCGCGTTCTCGGGCGTCGGCATCAATCCGCACTACGGTACGCCGCGCAATCCAGCCGATGCGGTGACGGCGCGTATTCCCGGCGGTTCGTCTTCCGGCGCGGCGGCGTCAGTCGCGCTCGGGCTTGCCGTGGCGGGGCTGGGTTCGGACACCGGCGGGTCGATCCGCATCCCGGCCGCGCTCTGCGGACTGGTCGGTTTCAAGAGCACGCAGTCGCGCGTGCCGCGCAAGGGCGCTTTCGAGCTGTCGCGCTCGCTCGACACCGTCTGCGCGATGACGCGCACCGTGGCCGACTGCATCGTCGTCGATGCCGCCATCGCCGATGCGCCGCTCCGCATCCGCCGCCGACCGTTGCAGGGCCTGCGTTTCGCGGTGCCGCGCACGGTGATGTTCGACGGCATCGAGCCGGCGGTCGCGCAGGCGTTCGACCGGGCGCTGAGCAAGCTGTCGGCGGGCGGCGCGCACATTGTCGATCTGCCGCTGAGCGAGCTTGCAGAGATCGCGCAGATCAACGCGCCGGGCGGCTTTTCGCCGGTCGAGGCGTCGGCGGTGCATCGCAGCCGTATCGCCGGCGGGCGTGCCGCGTTCGATCCGCGTGTCGCTGCACGCATCGATCTCGGCTCTTCGGTCGCGGCAGCCGATTACATCGTCATGCAGGACCGTCGCCGCGACTGGATCGGCCGTGTTGAAAGCGCCCTGGAAGGCTTCGACGCGATGCTGTGCCCGACCGTGCCGATCATCGCGCCGACCATCGCTTCGCTCGCGACCGACGCGGAATTCTTCAAGGCCAATGGCTTGCTGCTACGCAATCCGTTCGCCATCAATTTCCTCGATGGCTGTGCTTTCAGCCTGCCGTGTCATGCGGCGGGCGAACTGCCGGTCGGGCTGATGCTGTCGTCGGTGAACGGCGACGACGCACGGCTGGCGGCTGCGGCGCTGGCTGTCGAGGCCGCGCTGGCGGGCTGAGCGCGGCACAGGGACAATATCGGCATGTCCCTGCTGCATCCCCCACTCCCGATCGACCCCGACGAGGTCGAACTCAGCGCGATCCGGGCGCAGGGTGCGGGTGGGCAGAACGTCAACAAGGTGTCGAGCGCGATTCATCTGCGCTACGACATCCTCGCCAGTTCGCTGCCGCCCGATGTGAAGGAGCGCCTGCTCGCATTGCGCGACAGCCGCATCACGCAGGAAGGCGTCCTGGTGCTCAAGGCGCAGCAGCACCGCACCCAGGAAATGAACCGCAACGACGCGCTGGCTCGCCTGCAGGCGTTGGTCGACAGCGTTGCCACGCCGCCGCGCATCCGCCGCGTCACCAAGCCGACCTACGGTTCCAAGCAGCGTCGGCTGGAAGGCAAGAGCCAGCGCTCGGAAATCAAGAGTCTTCGCGGGCGAATACGGGACTGAAGCTGTCCGCGCCGAGCGCTGCCAGCGCCTCCGCGTCGGTGCGATAGGCGAACAGCAGCGGGCCCGGCGCCAGCAGGCCCGCGCGTTCCAGCACCTGCTGCGCGGGCAGCTTCAACCCGGCGATGTGCAGCCGCACGCCTTGCGCCGCAAGCAATCTGCGGATGTTGCCGAAGGCTTCGGCGCCGGTGATGTCGACGCGGTTGATCGGATGCGCGAACAGGAACACGTCGGTCAGGCCCGGTCGTTCGGCCAGCGCGGCGGTGATGGCGCGCTCGAGCGTGCTGGCCGACGCGAAATCCAGCTCGGCATCCATTCGCAGCGCGTAAAGGTTCGACGCCAGCGGCGGCAGGCGCCACAGGTGGCGGTCGCGCAGGCTGCCGTCGCCGTGCAGGCCGACTTCGATGATGCGCGGATGCAGGTGGCGGTACATGTAGTGCGCCAGCGCCGCGAGCAGCCCGCCGAGCACGCCCCAGTAGATCGACGGCGCGGTGGCGATGGTCAGCGCGAAGGTCGCGACCGCGATGGCTGCCTCGATGCGCGAGATACGCCAAAGCGCGACGAACGCCTTCGGCTTCATCAGGCCCAGCGTGGCAGTCACCACGACCGACGCCAGCACCGCCTGCGGCACATGGAACAGCAGCGGCATCGCCCACAGCAGCGCGCCCGCGACAACGGCAACGCTGAACAGCGTCGCCCATTGCGTCTTGGCGCCCGCGTACAGCGTGATGGCCGAGCGCGAGAACGACGAACTGGTCGGAAACGAGCCGGTCAGCCCGGACGCCAGCTTTCCCAGGCCCTGTCCGATCAGGTCCTGGTTCTCGTTCCAGAGCTTGCCGGCGCGCGCGTTGTCGACCTTGGCGCTCGACGCCGTTTCCAGGAAGCTGACCAACGTGATGAGGAACGCCGGCAGCAGCAGCGTGCCCAGCTCCGACGGCGCGATGGCGCCCGGCCAGTAGAACGTCGGCAGCCCCGACGGCAGTGCGCCGATCACTGCGCCGCCGCGCAGCGCATAGCCGATCGCCGCGCTCAAGGCCGCGCTCACGGCGACCAGCACCATCGTCGTCGGCACGCGCGGCAGAAAGCGCTTGCCGGCCCACAGCGTGGCGATGCCGCCGAGGCCGAATGCGATGGCGATCAGGTCGGGCGGCGGTCCCTGCAGAAGCTGCGCGTAGGTGCGACCGGTGAAGCCGAGCAGCGCGGGCAGCTGCGAGAGCGTGATCAGCACCGCCGCGCCTTGCGTGAAACCCATCAGCACGGGAGAGTTGACCAGTCGCAGCAGCCAGCCGAAGCGTCCGATGCCGAGCGCGAGCTGCATCGCGCCCGAGATCAGCGTCAACCAGACGGCCAGCGCCACCCATTCGCGGCTGCCGGGAATCGCCAGCGGTGCGAGCGACGCGCCCACCAGCAGGCTGGTCAGCGCCGTCGGCCCGACGGAAAGACGTGCCGACGAGCTGAAAAGCACGGCGATCAGCGCCGGGAACAGCGCTGCATAGACGCCGGTGATGAGCGGCATGCCGGCCAGCGCGGCGTAGGCGACGCCTTGCGGGATCACCATCAGCGCGACCGTGATGCCGGCGGATGCCTCGTTGAGGAGCAGTGCCCGGTCGGGCCGCGGCCAGTCGAGAAAGGGAAGGCAGCGGACGAGCCGGTCGCGTGTCCGTGTCATCTGGGCTTCTTGTGCTGGAACGCGGTCGGCGACTGGCCGGTTGCGGCCTTGAACATCGCGCAGAAAGCGCTGTCGGTCGCATAGCCGCTGGCATGCGCCACCCGGCTCACGGCCATTCCGCGCGCCAGCAACGGCAGCGCATGCGCCATCACGGCCTGCTGCCGCCATTGCTGCCAGCTCATGCCGAGCTGATCCCTAAATAGCCGTGCCACGGTGCGCTCGCTGGCACCGATGGCTGCGGCACGTTCGCCGAGCGTTGCCCGGTCCGCCGGGTTGTGCAGCAGCGTCTCGCACAGCTGGCGCAGGCGCTTGTCGCGCGGCAGCGGCACGTCGATGCGGATCTGTGTCGCGCGTTCGATCTCGTCGATCAGCAGCGGCGCGATCAGGCGCTCCCGCTGGGCGGGTTGCAGCGGGTGCGTGGCCGGTCGCGTGTGCCGCTCGTCGAGCTCGATGCCGCGCACCGGCGAGGCGCCGTCCGGCGTGGTGTCGAGCGAGAGCATCAGCGCCAGCAGCAACGGGCTGATTTCCAGCACCTGGCATCGCTCCCAGTTCGGCGCCAGCCAGGCATGCAGGTACACCGTCCGCAGTTCTGCATCCTCGATCAGCGTGATGCTGTGCGGCACGTCCGCCGGTACCCACAGCGCGCGCGACGGCGGCACGATGTACGTGCCGTCCTGCGTGCTCAGGCGGATCACGCCCTTGGTCGAGAACGTGAGCTGGGGCCACGGATGCACGTGCAGCTCGACCAGCGTGTCGGCCTTCAGGAAGTGCTCCTTGGCACGCAGCGGCCGCACGGCGTCGGGTGCGAAGAGATGCGGTGTGAGCGCGCCCACGCGCTGAAGAGATCGGCTAGCGCTAGCGGTTGTCATTGTTTCGACAAATGTTGTCCATCTATCGCCATTCTGCCGCGCGATTGCTGTCTAGCATCGAAAGTTCCCGCTTCATTATTCCCGCAGCATCATGTCTACAACAGCCAACGGCGCATCGAACAACGGCCGCAAGGTGTCGGCCCCCGGCCTCAAGGCCGATACGCAACTCATCGGCCTGGTCGGTCTGGCGCACGCGATCAGTCATTTCAGCCAGCTGGTGCTCGCGCCGCTGTTCCCATGGCTGAAGGACGAGTTCAACGTCGGCTTCATCGAACTCGGCGCGGTACTGACCGCTTTCTTCGTTGTCTCGTGCATCGTCCAGGCAGCGTCCGGTTTCATCGTCGACAAGCTGGGGCCGCGGCCGGTTCTGTTCGTCGGTCTCGGGCTGCTCGGCGTGGCTGCGTTCGGCTACGCGCTGGCGCAGAACTACTGGATGCTGCTGGCCAGCGCGATGGTGGCCGGCGTCGGCAACGGCGTGTTCCACCCGGTCGACTACACGCTCTTCAATCGCAAGGTCGCCCCGACACGCCTGGGCCATGCCTACAGCGTTCACGGCATCACCGGCAGCCTGGGTTGGGCGCTGGCGCCGGCTTTCGTGGTGCCGATCGCGATGGCTTTCTCATGGCGCATCGCGCTGGCGTCGGCCGGGGTGCTCGCACTGGCTGTGCTGCTGGTGCTGTGGTTCTACCGCCGCGTGCTGTCGCTCGACGTCGCGACGGTGCAGTCAGCGACCGGACATGGCGGCGATGCGGCCACCGGTCCGGTGACCGGGCAGTTCGATTTCCTGCGCATTCCGTCGGTCTGGATGTGCTTCGGCTTCTTCTTTTTCTACGCGATGGTCTTGAGCGTGGTGCAGACCTTCGCGCCGGTTGCAGCCGGACAACTGCATGCCGTGCCGGTGGCGCTGGTCGGCATCTGCCTGGCGATCTACATGGTCGCGAGCGCCGGCGGGATGGCTGTCGGCGGGTTTCTGGCTTCGGACCCGTCGCGGTGCGAGCGTATCGTCGGCATCGGTTTCGGGCTGGCGGCCATGCTTGCACTTGTGCTGGCGTTTGCCGAATTCCCGCCGGTGCTGGTTCCGGTGATCTTCGGAGCGATGGGTTTCGTCTCCGGCGTCGCCGGACCGTCGCGCGATCTGCTGGTGAAGCGCTCGACGCCTCCGAATGCGACTGGTCGCGTGTACGGTGTCGTTTATGCGGGGCTCGACATCGGCCAGGCGACCGCTCCGCTGATCTTCGGTGCGCTGATGGACCACGGCCAGTTCCGCAGCGTGATCCTGGGTCTCGCGCTGGTGCAGGGCGTGCTGATCGCGAGCGCGTTCAACGTGCGACGTGTCAGGCGCGAGGCACTGTTGCCTGCCCTGGCCTGACCGGCGGGTGCAGTTCGTCAGCCGCCGACGAGCGCCGCGGACTGGCGCAGCGATTCGATGGTGCGGATGCAGGCATCCGCCGCTTCCGTGCCCTTGACCGCGAAATGCGCGTGGAAGTATTTGCGGTGCTCGACGTGCTCATGGAAATGATGCGGTGTCAGAACGGCCGACAAGACAGGCACATCGGTTTCCAGCTGGATCGACATCAGCGCATTCACCACCGTGCTGG
Source organism: Variovorax glucosi (assembly GCF_051216695.1). Taxonomy (NCBI): domain Bacteria; kingdom Pseudomonadati; phylum Pseudomonadota; class Betaproteobacteria; order Burkholderiales; family Comamonadaceae; genus Variovorax; species Variovorax glucosi. The sequence continues at coordinate 1,514,852 of NZ_JBPJZE010000001.1, read as the reverse complement.
CGACGAATTCGTGGCGATAGATGCCGCCGTCGACCACCAGCGCGCAACCGACGATGGCCGCATACCTTCCGGACAACGCCAGCCGCTTCGCCTGCAGCGGAATCTCGAAAGCCCCCGGCACGTCGATGACGTCGATGCGGTCGCGCGCGAAGCCCTGGCGCGTCATTTCTGCAAGGAACGCATCGCGCGCCTGATGAACGATGTCCGCATGCCATTGCGCCTCCACGAACGCGACACGCTTTGCCACCGGATTCGTCGGACTCATTGCGGAAAGCGGAAGGTCGTTGATCTGACTCATGTTTTCTCTTCGGAAATAGTCTTTGCGGAAGGAAATTCTAGGCATCCGTTTGCAACGACGCTGTCGCTCGCGTGAAGTGACCTTTTCCAGAACGTAAAAAAGCCGGCATCTGCCGGCTTCCTGGGGACGCAAAAGCAGTCCGGTTACTTGACGTGCTTGCCGATCAGCGCGGCGAGTTCGAACATCGAAACCTGCGGCTTGCCGAAGATCGCCTTCAGCTTGTCGTCGGCGTTGATGTTGCGCTTGTTGGCCTTGTCTTGAAGATTGTTCTTCTTGATGTAGTCCCACAGCTTGCTCACGACAGCGGTGCGCGGCAGCGGCGTCGAACCCACGACGGCGGCGAGTTCCGCGCTGGGGGTCAAGGCCTTCATGAAGGCGGCGTTCGGCGTGCGCTTCTTGGCAGGAGCAGCTTTCTTGGCCGGAGCCTTCTTTGCCGGTGCTGCAGCCGTCTTGGCAGGCGCGGCCTTCTTCGCAGGCGCCGGCACCTTCTTCGCGGGTGCTGCTGCCTTCTTGGCAGGAGCCGCCGCCTTGGTCGCCGGAGCCTTTTTGGCCGGAGCCTTTTTTGCAGTTGCCATGGTTGATTTCCTTTTTTTGGATTTGAACGTTTCACCAATGAAAAGACGTGTCTCCACTGGCAGCCCGCATGCTAAATGAGAAGAAACGCGTTTCCAAGGGAAAACGGGACTTTTTCATTGGCGTTTGTTGTTTTTTCCAGAGGGAGATGAAGGTTTTCGCGCACCCTCCAAAACCGCCTGCATACAACGGCGCGACATCAATGTACGGAGGCGGTCGCGCGGCGCTCCGGCCAGGTGGCGAGAAGCACGCCCAGCAGCGATACCGCGAACGCAAAAAGCTGTCCGTTCGAGAGCGATTCGCCAAGCACCCAGACGCCGACCAGCGCCGCACTCACCGGCAGCATCACGGTGAAAACGCCGGCCTGCGAGGCGGGCACGTTTTTCAGCCCGGTCATCCACAGCCAGACCGTCCAGATGCTCGCCGCGAGTGCGTAGATGACCAGCAGCAGCCATGTGCCGCCCTGCACGCCGGCGAAGTCGAATTTCCATGCAAGCCAGAGGCCTGCCGGCGTCGTCAGCGCAAAACCCCAGAGATTGATGAGCGATGAAATCCGCTTCGGTCCCAACCGCCCGGTCAAAGATTTTCCGATCAGCGCATAGGCGGCCTCGCAGAGCACCGCGCAGAAGACCAGCACATTGCCGAGCCAAGGCGGCGCCGAAGCGGTCGCGTCGACCGACGGTGTCTGTACCGACGAGCCCGCAGGTGCAAGTGCAAGCAGGCCGATGCCGAACGCCGCGCATCCGATCGCCAGGCCCACGCGCCGCGTGATGCGCTCGCCGAGAAACACCCGGCTGCCGATGGCGATCACGGCGGGTATCGACGCCATGATCACACCCGCCGACACCGCGCTGGTCATGCTCACGCCGAACAGCATGCAGATCGAGAACATGAAGTTGCCAAGAAACGATTCGAGGAAGACGAGCCTGCGGGTCTTGACCGTCATCGGCCGTTCGTCTGCCGGACGGCGCAACCAGTGCGGCATCGCCAGCGCGGCGATGCCGAAGCGCAGCCATGCGAGCAGCAGTACGGGAAACGCAGCGACCAACGGCTTCGATAAAGCCACGTAGCCGCCGACCATCGACATGCTGAGTGCCAGGCAGCCGTAGGCGACGAAACGCGCGGAGCGGGAAGAGGAGAAGCGGGGCTGTGACATGCAGGGGATGCGAGCGGGACGGAATCGGACGGTCGGATGATGCGTCAATGCTCGGCAAGCGCCGTTCGCGAGGACCGCATTTCACTTGGAGGGATGCATTTCGTAATGCGGAAAAATCAGTTGGATATCCAGCGAATTATTTTCCGATATGAGAAATAAAATTTCACATCAAGGGATGGTTTCGATAACCCATTGATTTGATTGAATTAAAAATAAGTCTTATATAAGACATAAGACAGATTTGCCGACGTAAAGTAGTGCTAACGCAGACGCGCCGAACAACGAATTTCAATCAACCTTCAGGAGTGAACACCATGCCGCAAACCCTCACCGAACAGCTCAGCCGCGAACAACAGGTTGCTGCCCTCGAAAAAGACTGGGCCACCAACCCGCGCTGGAAGGGCATCAAGCGCGGCTACACCGCCGCCGAAGTCGTGCGCTTGCGCGGCTCATTCCCCATCGAACACACGCTGGCACGTCGCGGAGCGGAAAAGCTCTGGGATCTGGTGCACAGCGAGCCGTATGTCAACTGTCTCGGCGCGCTCACCGGTGGCCAGGCGATGCAGCAGGTCAAGGCCGGCATCAAGGCCATCTATTTGTCGGGCTGGCAGGTCGCTGCCGACAACAACAGCTACGCGTCGATGTACCCGGACCAGTCGCTGTACCCGGTCGATTCGGTGCCGACGGTGGTCGAGCGCATCAACAACACCTTCCGCCGCGCCGATGAGATCCAGTGGTCGAAGGGCAATAACCCGGGCGACGAGGGGTACGTCGACTATTTCGCACCGATCGTGGCCGATGCCGAAGCTGGCTTCGGCGGCGTGCTGAACGCATTCGAACTGATGAAGGCCATGATTAAGGCCGGCGCCGGCGGCGTGCATTTCGAGGACCAACTGGCGTCCGTCAAGAAGTGCGGCCACATGGGCGGCAAGGTGCTGGTCCCGACGACCGAAGCCGTGCAGAAGCTGATCGCCGCCCGCATGGCGGCGGATGTCTGCGGCACGCCGACGCTGGTTATCGCCCGCACCGACGCCGAAGCCGCCGACCTCATCACCAGCGACTACGACGAAAACGACAAGCCCTTCATCACCGGCGAACGCACGGCCGAAGGTTTCTATCGCACGAAGAAGGGCATGGACCAGGCCATCAGCCGCGCAGTCGCCTATGCGCACTACGCCGATCTGGTGTGGTGCGAAACCGGCACGCCCGACCTCGAATTCGCCCGCAAGTTCGCCGAAGCCGTGCACAAGGTGCATCCGGGCAAGATGCTCGCGTACAACTGCTCGCCGTCGTTCAACTGGAAGAAGAACCTCGACGACGCGACCATCGCCAAGTTCCAGCGCGAACTCGGTGCAATGGGCTACAAGTACCAGTTCATCACACTGGCCGGCATCCATTCGATGTGGTTCAACATGTTCGATCTGGCGCAAGACTATGCGGCGCGCGGCATGTCGGCTTATGTCGAGAAAGTGCAGGAGCCCGAATTCGCGGCCCGCGATCGCGGCTACACCTTCGTGTCGCATCAGCAGGAGGTCGGAACGGGCTACTTCGACGAGGTGACGACGGTGATCCAGGGCGGCAAGTCGAGCGTGACTGCGCTGACCGGCTCGACCGAGGAAGAGCAGTTCCACTGACGCGCCGGACGAGGGCGGAGCCGGGAAGATAGAATCGACGGCTCCGTCCCCGCAACAAGAGCGAGAAAGGCAATCTGGTTATGACACCGCGAACTACGTCCGACGCACGCCGCGGCGCTTCCTTCGAAGGAACGCGCCGGTAATCCCGCGCACGTCGGCCATTGCCGTCATCTCCCAGCAAAGCGCGGTCACCACCGCGCTTTTTGTTTTTCAGGCTCAAGGTTCCACATGATTCAAATCACGCTCCCCGACAACTCGCAACGCGAGTACCCCGGCCCGGTTTCGGTTGCCGACGTTGCCCGATCGATCGGCCCCGGGCTCGCCAAGATGACGGTCGCAGGCAAGGTCGACGGCAAACTGGTCGATGCCAGCGACATCATCGATCACGACGCACGTCTGCAGATCATCACGCCCAAGGACGACGAGGGGCTGGAGATCATCCGCCACTCGACCGCTCATCTGGTCGGCCATGCGGTGAAGCAGCTGTACCCGACGGCCAAGATGGTGATCGGGCCGGTGATCGACGAGGGCTTCTATTACGACATCTCGTTTGAACGCCCGTTTACGCCCGAAGATGTGACTGCCATCGAACAGCGCATGCGCGACCTGATCGCTCAGGACTACGACGTGGTGAAGAAGGTGACGCCGCGTGCGGAGGTCATCGAGGTTTTTGCATCGCGCGGCGAGGATTACAAGCTCCGGTTGGTCGAAGACATGCCCGATGAGCAGGCAATGGGGCTCTACTATCACCAGGAATACGTCGACATGTGCCGTGGTCCGCACGTGCCGAACACACGCTTCCTGAAGGTTTTCAAGCTGACGAAGCTGGCTGGCGCCTATTGGCGCGGCGATGCCAAGAACGAGCAGCTTCAGCGCATCTATGGAACGGCCTGGGCCGACAAGAAGCAGCTCGACCAGTACATCCAGCGCATCGAGGAAGCCGAAAAGCGCGACCATCGCCGCCTCGGCAAAGAACTCGACCTGTTCCACATCGACGAAGTTGCGCCCGGCGTGGTCTTCTGGCATCCGAAGGGATGGGCGATGTGGCAGGAAGTCGAGCAGTACATGCGCCAGGTCTACAAGGACACCGGCTATCAGGAGGTCAAGGGGCCGCAGCTGCTGGACAAGAGCCTGTGGGAGAAGACCGGCCACTGGCAGAACTATCGCGAGAACATGTTCGTCACGGAGTCGGAAAAGCGCGAATACGCTCTGAAGCCGATGAATTGCCCGGGCCACGTGCTGATCTTCAAGTCGGACCTGCGCAGCTACCGCGACCTGCCGCTGCGTTACGGCGAATTCGGCCAATGCCACCGCAACGAACCCAGCGGTGCGCTGCACGGCATCATGCGCGTACGCGGTTTCACGCAGGACGATGGTCACATCTTCTGCACCGAAGACCAGATCCTCGAAGAGTGCGTGAACTACACGGCGCAGCTGCAGAAGGTCTACGCCGATTTCGGCTTCACCGACATCCTCTACAAAGTGGCGACGCGGCCCGAGAGCCGCATCGGATCCGACGAGCTCTGGGACAAGGCGGAGCATGCGGTGATGGAAGCTCTGCGTCGTTCGGGTGTCGATTTCATCATTTCGCCCGGCGACGGCGCGTTCTACGGTCCGAAGATCGAATACACGCTTCGGGACGCCATCGGGCGCCAGTGGCAGTGCGGCACGATGCAGGTCGACTTCAACATGGCGGAGCGACTCGGCGGCGAGTACGTGACCGAAACCAGCGGCCGTGCACACCCGGTAATGCTGCACCGCGCGATCGTCGGCAGCCTCGAGCGCTTCATCGGCATGCTGATCGAACATCACTCGGGCGCAATGCCTGCGTGGCTGGCGCCAGTGCAGGTCGCGGTGCTCAATATCAGCGAAGGACAGGCCGAATATGCGGCTTCTGTGGCGAAAACACTGCAGAATCAAGGGCTTAGGGTTCAGCTCGACCTGCACAACGAGAAGATCACGTATAAAATCCGCAAGCATTCGTTGCAAAAGCTTCCCTACATCATTGTCGTGGGCGACAAGGAGAAGGAAGCAGGTGCCGTCGCAGTGCGCGCCCGAGGAAATGTTGACCTCGGTGCCATGTCTGTAGAGGCTTTCTCGCAAAAGATCGCCCAGGACATCCAACACAAACGCTGATCTCTGTTGAAAAGCGGTTTGTGGGCGCAATCTCGACTGTAATCGCTGCCAGCCCGGCAGCAAACTGTTTGAAGGATCCTGACCATCGCTACTGCATTTCGCGACCGCCGCCACCGCGAGGAACGCCAACACCGCCTTAACCGGGAAATCATGGCCCCGGAAGTTCGCCTGATCGGACCCGAGAACGAGCCGATGGGTGTTGTAAGCATCACCGAGGCTTTGCGCCTGGCCGGTGAGCAGGATGTCGATCTGGTGGAAGTCGTTTCCGCAGCGAACCCGCCTGTCTGTCGACTGATCGAGTACGGCAAGTTCAAGTACCACGAGCAGAAGAAGGCAGCCGAGGCGAAGTCGAAGCAGAAGATCGTCGAAGTCAAGGAAATCAAGTTCCGCCCGGGCACCGATGACGGTGACTACAACATCAAGATGCGCAACATCAAGCGCTTTCTTGAAGAGGGCGACAAGTGCAAGATCACGTTGCGTTTCCGCGGCCGCGAAATCACGCACCAGGAACTTGGTCTGGCTTTGCTGCAGCGCATTCGCGACGAGCTGGCCGACCTGATCATGGTCGAGCAGTTCCCGAAGCTCGAAGGCCGCCAGATGATCATGATGATCGCACCTGGCCGCAAGAAGGCAGGCGGCGCGCCGAAGCCGGCAGCCGAAGCTTCGCAGACGCCGGCAACGGCTTGAAGCGGTAGCTGTCCGTAAGCGGGCAGCTGAGGATTTGAAGGGTTTCGGCGCTGCACGCGCTTTCGGGTGCATGCAGCGGCGAGATAAGAAGTGTCTCGGGGCCAACAAGTCTGTGGAGTATCCGCAGCGCCTCACGAGCACAAATTAAAGGAGCATTGATATGCCCAAAATGAAGACCAAGAGCAGCGCGAAGAAACGTTTCCGCGTTCGTCCCGGTGGCACCGTCAAGCGCGGTCAAGCCTTCAAACGTCACATCCTGACCAAGAAGACCACCAAGAACAAGCGCCAGTTGCGCGGTTCAGTGAGCGTTCACGAGACCAATATGGTTTCGATGGCCGCGATGCTGCCCGGCATGGGCATTTAATTCAGACGAACAAGGAGTAATCACATGCCTCGCGTCAAACGTGGTGTAACGGCTCGCGCCCGCCACAAGAAAGTTCTCGCCCTTGCAAAGGGTTTCCGCGGTCGCCGCGGCAATGTATTCCGCGTCGCCAAACAGGCGGTGATGAAGGCTGGGCAATATGCCTACCGTGATCGCCGCACAAAGAAGCGCGTGTTCCGTCAATTGTGGATTGCGCGTATCAACGCCGCCTCGCGTGAACTGGGCCTGACCTACAGCCAGTTCGCCAATGGCATCCGCAAGGCGGGCATCGAGATCGACCGCAAGATGCTTGCGGACATAGCGGTGCACGACAAGGCCGCATTCGCCGGCATCGTGGAGCAGGTCAAGGCCAAGCTGGCTGCTTGATCCTGCAAAGCAGAAAGTCGCTTTCGGGCGGCAGTCTGCGCCCACGGTATAAGGGCTGGCGCTTGAGAAGGCTCCAGTCCTTTTTTCTTTCCCGTTTCCCGCGAAGAATTCCCATGAACGAGTTGGACTCCCTGGTCGATACCGCGCGCGCCGCTTTTGCTCAAGCGATGGCACCTGCGGAACTTGAAAACGCCAAGGCCCAGTTTCTCGGCAAGGCCGGCCGCATCACCGAGCTGATGAAGGGTATGGCGCAGTTGCCTGTCGAAGAGAAGAAGCTCCGCGGCGCTGCCATCAACGTGGCCAAGCAGGCTATCGAGGCTGGATTGACCGAGCGTCGCCAGCAACTGGCGGATGAGGAGCTTGCCGGTCAGCTGCGCGCCGAGTCGCTCGATGTCACCTTGCCCGGCCGGCGTACGGCCGGCGGCGGGCTGCATCCGGTGAGCCGCACGCTGGAGCGCATCGAGGCGATCTTCTCCAGCATGGGGTTCGACGTGGCCGACGGCCCAGAGATCGAGAGCGACTGGCATAGTTTCACCTCGCTGAACAATCCGCCAAACCATCCGGCGCGTTCGATGCAGGACACGTTCTACGTCGATATCGATGGCGACGACGGCGTCCCGTACAACCTCCGGCCGCACACCAGCCCGATGCAGGTGCGCTATGCCCACCAGCACATCAAGAAATACGCAGCGCAGTTCGAGGCTGCCGCCAAGGATGCAACCGGCGAGACCAAGGCACCTGAAATCCGTGTCATCGCGCCCGGCCGCACCTACCGCGTCGACAGCGATGCCACACATTCGCCGATGTTTCACCAGTGCGAAGGGCTGTGGCTCGGCGAAAACGTGAGCTTCAAGGACCTGAAGGTCGTCTTCACCGATTTCTGCCGTACCTTCTTCGAGAGCGACGATCTGGTGCTGCGCTTTCGGCCCAGCTTCTTCCCGTTCACCGAGCCCAGCGCCGAGATCGACATCCAGTTCCAGAGTGGACCGCTGGCCGGCCGCTGGCTGGAAGTTGCCGGTTCGGGCCAGGTGCATCCGAACGTCGTGCGCAACATGGGGCTCGATCCCGAGCGCTATATCGGCTTTGCGTTTGGCATGGGTCCGGATCGCCTGACGATGCTGCGCTACGGCGTGAACGATCTGCGGCTGTTCTTCGACGGCGACCTGCGCTTTCTGTCGCAGTTCCAGTGATCCGGTGATTCGGTGATCCGATTTGAGCAAGAAGAAGATTAAGAGAACAACGAGATGCAATTCCCCGAGTCATGGTTGCGCGAATTTTGCAACCCGCCGCTGTCGAGCGCCGAACTGGCCGAGACGCTCACGATGGGCGGCTTCGAAGTCGAAGAACGCCGTCCGGTCGCACCGCCGTTTTCCAGGATCGTCGTCGGCGAAATCAGGGAAGCCGTCCAGCATCCGAACGCCGATCGCCTGCGCGTGTGCCAGGTCGATGTCGGCCAGGGCGAATTGCTCAACATCGTCTGTGGCGCGCCGAATGCGCGCGCAGGCATTCGCGTGCCATGCGCGCTGGTCGGCGCGGAACTGCCGCCTGCGGACGACGCCAAGGACGCTAAACCTTTCCTCATCAAGCTCGGCAAGCTGCGCGGCGTCGAAAGCCAGGGCATGCTCTGCTCGGCCCGCGAACTCAAGCTGAGCGAAGACCACGGCGGCCTGATGGAGCTCGCAGCCGATGCGCCATTGGGTGCAGACGTGCGCGACGTTCTCAAGCTCGACGATTCGCTGCTGACGCTCAAGCTCACGCCGAATCTGGCGCACGGACTCAGCGTCTATGGCATCGCGCGCGAGCTGGCTGCACTGACCGGAGCACCGCTGAACACACCGCAGATCGCAGCTGTCCCGACGGATCACGCCGACGTGTTGCCTGTCAAGGTCGAGGCGCCCGAACTCTGCGGACGTTTTTCCGGCCGCATCGTGCGTGGCGTCGACACCAGGGCCGCGACGCCGTCCTGGATGGTCGAGCGACTCTCACGCTGCGGGCAGCGCAGCGTTTCGCCGCTGGTCGATATCTCGAACTATGTGATGTTCGAGTATGGCCAGCCGACGCACATCTTCGATCTCGACAAGATCCACGGCGGCCTGACCGTGCGCTGGGGCAAGCCTGGCGAGCAGCTCAAGCTGCTCAATGGCAACACGGTCACCGTCGATGAGAAGGTCGGCGTGATCGCGGACGAGCGCGAGGTCGAATCGCTTGCCGGGATCATGGGCGGCGATGCGACGGCCGTGTCCGACGACACGAAGAACATCTACGTCGAAGCCGCCTTCTGGTGGCCCGAGGCGATCCAGGGCCGGTCGCGCCGTTTCAATTTCTCGACCGATGCGGGTCATCGTTTCGAGCGCGGCGTCGATCCGAGCCGCACGGTCGCGATCATCGAGCGCATCACTCAGCTCGTGATCGACGTCTGCGGCGGCACGGCCGGACCGATCGACGACCGGATCCTGCGTCTGCCCGAAGCCAAGCCCGTGACGCTGCGCGTGGCGCGTGCGGCGCGTGTGATCGGCATGCCGGTGACGCAGGCGCAATGCGTCGATGCGCTGCGCCGGCTCGGGCTGCCGATCGAGGAGGGCGACGGAACCATCGTCGTCACGCCGGCGCCGCATCGATTCGACCTGCTGATCGAGGAAGATCTGATCGAGGAAGTCGCGCGTCTCATCGGCTACAACAACCTGCCGACGACCGCGCCGCTCGGTCCGATCACTGCGCGCGTGCGTGCCGAGTCGCAGCGTAGCCGTTTTGCCGCACGTCACCGTGTGGCCGCGCTCGGGTATCAGGAAACGATCAATTTCAGCTTCGTCGAGGCGCACTGGGAACACGATCTGGCGGGCAACGCCGATCCGATCCGACTGCTGAATCCGATCGCCAGCCAGATGAGCGTGATGCGTTCGTCGCTGATGGGTTCACTGCTGCAGGTGCTCAAGTTCAACCTCGACCGCAAGGCACCGCGCGTGCGCGTATTCGAGTCAGGACGCGTCTTTCTGCGCGACGCCAGCGTCGAGACCACCGACAGCACCGTGAAAGGCATTCACCAGCCGATGCGCATCGCCGGATTGGCCTGGGGCGATGCCGAGGAAGCGCGCTGGGACGGCAAGCCGCAACGCATCGATTTCTACGACGTCAAGGGCGACGTCGAGGCATTGCTTGCGCCGCTGGTGCCAAGCTTCGAACCGGTCGAGCATCCTGCGCTGCATCCCGGCCGCGCCGCGCGGGTGCTGTTGGACGGCAAGGCGATCGGCGTCGTCGGCGAGTTGCATCCGCGGTGGCGCCAGAAGTGGGATTTCTCGCATGCACCGATGCTGTTCGAACTCGAGCTGGACGCGGTCACCGCGCGTCCGGTGCCGGTTTCGCAGTCCGTGCCGAAGATGCAGGCGGTCGAGCGCGATATCGCCGTGGTGGTGGCCGAGGCCGTCACGCATGCAGCGTTGATGGCTGCGATCCGTACTGCACCGACGCAGGGCCTGCTGCGCGACGCAGCGCTGTTCGACATCTATCGCCCGCAGCCTTCGGCGGCTCAGGCGAGCGGTGAAAAAAGCATGGCTGTGCGTCTGCGCTTCCAGAGCGACAGTGCGCCGATGACCGATGAGCAGGTTGACCCTGCGGTGCGCTCGATCATCGAGACGCTCGGTGCCACGCTGGGTGCGCGTCTGCGAGGATGAAGACCATGGATTTCACGCTCGAAGCTCTTGAAACACCGGCGCTGACCAAGGCGCATCTGGCTGAACTTCTGTTCGAGCAGATCGGCCTCAACAAGCGCGAGTCGAAGGACATGGTGGAGGCGTTCTTTGACCTGGTCGGCAACAGCCTGATCGAAGGCACGGACGTGAAGATCTCGGGTTTCGGAAACTTCCAGATCCGCGTGAAGGCGCCGCGTCCGGGCCGGAACCCGCGCACTGGCGAAGCGATTCCGATCGGCGAGCGTCGCGTCGCGACATTTCATGCGAGTGCCAAGCTGAAGGAGCAGATCCAGAACGGCGGCGAGGACGAGATGCCCCAAGCCGACGAAACGACTGAAGTCGCAGACTGGCGCGTCGGCACGGAATAAGTGCTTGGCCTGCCATGTGCTGGTGGAGTAACCTCTGAGGTTTTGCTCGCACAGTCTTGATTTCAATGGAGAAAACGCTCCCGTCGATACCGGTCAAACGCTACTTCACGATCGGTGAAGTCGGCGAACTCTGCGGTGTGAAGCCACATGTGCTGCGTTATTGGGAGCAGGAGTTCACGCAGCTGCGACCGATGAAGCGGCGTGGCAATCGTCGCTATTACCAGCACCACGAAGTGTTGATGATCCGCCGCATTCGCGACTTGCTCTACGACCAGGGCTTCACGATCAGCGGTGCCCGCAACAAGCTTCAAGAAATCGCCCAGAATGCGCGCGACATTCGTCGGGCGGAGACAGCCGAAATTCTTGTCGAAGGAGTCGAGGCCACGGACATCGACCAGGAAGTCTGGGAGGCGGCTTCGGCGAAGGAAAATGCTGGCGAGCAGGAGGTGTCGCAAGCGAAGTGCGTCGAGACGACATCGACGTTGCAGTGGCAACAGGTGCGCCACGAGCTGATCGAAATTCGCGAGTTGCTGTCGACCGGGCTCTGAGGCTGAAACTGCCACGGTATACTCGCAGGCTTCGGTGTGTGGCGCAGCCTGGTAGCGCACTTGCATGGGGTGCAAGGGGTCGAAGGTTCGAATCCTTTCACACCGACCAATAAAGTCAAAGGGCATCCGGTCGATAGACCGGATGCCCTTTTTCATTGGGTTCGCGCAGGCGCACGACCCTAAGATCCCGTCGACGTCAGCCAGCGAGGATCAAAGACCGCCCATGAATGTCGACGGCGAACCGAAATGGTTCTCGCGCGGTTGATAGTTGGTGCTGACGACCTCGTCATCCCCAGGCTCTGTCGAGAACAGCAGCGTACCGAGTGCGAGTGCGAAGCACACGGCAAGCGATATGACGCCAAAACTTGCCACGAGACCCCAGGTCATCGCGAGGCCCACAAGAAGAATGAGAATTTTTGACATGCGCCAATGATGCAAGGTTTGGACACGCTCGTCTGTGACGCATCTCACACTAATCAGTGTGCCATCGGCATCTCATAACACTAATTTGAGAGCCATCTTTGGAACTGTGAACTTAGGTTTTATTAAACAGTTCGCACGTTGATTCGGGCTTTGTAACGCCCTGCTTTTTAACGATGTAAAAAAAGTAAGCCTATTCTTACGTATTAAGAAGTACATTTCCTGCATAAAATCAAAGTTCACAATCAGTTAACGAATCTGTCAATGGATAGAAAATTCATCCTCGAGTCGTTAATCCTGGCGTTTCCACAGCGTTGTCGCTGATTCGAGAAAGCACCAAGCATGGCAAAACATGCGAGATCGCATCTGGGGGCGCAAGCGCAACTGTCCGAACGTCGTCTGATGGTGACGTGGGGCATCGCAGGATGCGGCGTGGTTGTTTTGCTTGAAGTCGCCTTCGACTTCGTGCACGGGTTCAAGCACGACGTCGGATTCGGGGTCGCCCTTGCGCTGACGCTCGGATTGCTGTGCGCTGCGCTGAAGCGGCGATACCCTTCGGATCTTTTCGAGCTTCTGGCGGCAATCGCAGCTTGCGCATGGGTGGTCTCGGGAATCGGCACGCACGGCACGGACGGACTTGTGTGGGCTTATGCCAGCATCGCTGCGCTGATGCTCATCGCACCGAGTCGCTACAGCGAGGTCTTCGCCGCTTGCGTCGTGATCTGCACTGGCATCGCGTTGTGGCAGCTGAAGGCCCCGGCAGTGCCATTCGGAGCCATCGCGCTGATATTCGTCTTTACGGCACTCATGAAGCTCTACAAGGTCAGCATGAGCAGCCAGTGCGATGCGGTCGACGCCCGTCGCGTGCGGCTCGAGCTCCTTCTGCGATGCAGCGACGCAGGGTGTCTCGAATGGAACGATGTCGATCGCTCTGCGCATTACTCGCCTCGGCTGTGCGAAATGCTCGGGCTGCCGCCGGATGTCGACACATTGAGGATGGAGTTCTGGAGTCACTTGCCGCCTGGTTTCAGGAGTCGCGTGAAGGACGAGTTCACCAGGCAGCTCGACAGCGTCACGAAGCCATACGAATCGATGCAGCTTCAGTCGATGGAATATCCGCTGATCAGGCAGGACAAGACCCGCATCTGGGTGCACGCCCGCGCCATCCGTATTTCGGACCGCTACGGCGCAATGGCGCGCTACGTCTGTACTTTCGTCGACATCACTGCACGATTCGAGATCGAACGGCATCTGCGTGCGGTCAACGCAGGAGTCGAGGCGCGGACGCGCGAAATCATCCGGCAGCATGCGGCACTCGAGAAAACGCTTCATACACGGGAGGAGGTCGAGCGGATTTCGCGTCACGACCTCAAGACGCCGCTCGTGCAGATCGCCTCGATCACCGATACGCTGCGGAACGTGCGCAGGCCGGTCGGAGAAGAAGAAGCGCTTCTGATGAAACTGGAAGCGACCGCGCGACGCGCCATGAAGATGCTGAAGCTTTCGGTCGATTTCTACCCGATAGAGGATGGCCGTTACGAATTCACGCCGGAGCCGGTCGACATGGTGAGCATGGTGTGCAGGGTTTGCGACACTTTCAGTGCGCAGGCTGCAACCAAGCAGATCGGGTTCTCGCTGCACCCGGAGCTGAGCGAATTGTGGGCGCAGGCCGATGTCGTTCTCTGCGAGACCATCCTCGAAAACCTGATGAAGAACGCCATCGAAGCTGCGCCCGAAGGAAGTCGCATCACGGTGCGCATCCGGGACGGTTCGAAGGTGCGCGTTTCGATCCACAACCGGGGTGCCGTGCCGACAGCGGTGCGTGCCAACTTCTTCCATAAATATTCGACGGCAGGGAAGATGAGTGGCACCGGCCTCGGTACGTATTCGGCGCAGCTGATGGCCAAGGCCCAGTCCGGCCAGATCCGCATGAGCACGTCCGAAACCAAGGGAACGGTTCTTACGCTGGAGCTGATGCCCGTGCTTGGCGGGCTAGGGCGTGTGGACATCGGCCAGCGGAAGTCGGAAACGCAGCAGATCTTCGTCGCGCGCTCCATCCTGGTTGTCGACGACGATGCGTACAGCGCGATCGCCGTTGCCGGCATGGTCGAAACGCACGGCGCCGTGCAGACGGTGCTGAATGGCCATGCCGCCGTCGAGTCGGTCATGAAGCAACGTCCGGACTTCATCTTCATGGATCTGGAAATGCCGGTGATGGGCGGGATCGAGGCCATCGGCAAGATTCGGAACTACCAGGAAACGGCCGGACAGCAGCCCAGCACGATCATCGCGATGTCTGCGCATGACGATCCCCTGACGCGGCGCCGATGCAAGGTTGCCGGCTTCGACCGCTGCGTGAGCAAGCCGTTGTCTCGCGAATGCGTGGCGCAGCTGCTGGGTAGAGTCGAACCATGCGCGAACATATTTCCCAGGCTTTCGGCCTCCAACGACTTCTCTATGGCCTCGTCGCAGGTTTAGGCTTCGGACTCATTCCATGGCCGGTGGACATCGTGGCGCGAGCGCTGATGGGCTGGAGCTTCGGCGCGGCGTTCTATCTGCTGCTGGCCTGGTGGCTGGCCGAGGTCTATGACGCCCAGCGCACGCGCGAGCGGTCGCAGTCGCTGGACCCGCCCAATGTGCTGATCCTGATCATCATGCTGACCGCCGTCGGCGCCTGCGTCACAGCCATCGCGATGCTGTTGCAGCAGGTGAAGGACATGAACGGCCTCGAAAGAGTGGCGCACGTGGGGCTCGCGGTGCTTGCGCTGGCGATGTCGTGGCTGCTGATCCACACCATCTACGCCTTCCACTACGCGCACCGCTACTACCAGCAGGAACTTAGGAACGAGCCGAACGGGCCGGGGCTCGACTTTCCCGGCAAGCTCGACCCCGACTACATGGACTTCCTCTACTTTTCCTTCGTGATCGGCATGACTTCGCAGGTTTCCGATGTCCAGGCCACATCGCGCCAGATGCGCCGCATCACGCTCATCCACGGCGTGCTTTCTTTCGCCTTCAACATGCTGGTGCTCGCCCTGTCGATCAACGTGGTCGCCAGCAGCATCTAGCCGGTCGATCGTGCGCGACGACCGAGTTGTACCAGTCCGGTCGACAGCGCGACGCCGCAGACGATCACCGCCGCGCAGCCGAGCATCCACGGCGTGACGCGCTCGCCGAGAAAGACGACGCCGTAGAACACGGCAAATACCGGCACCAGAAAAGTCACCGTGAGCGCACGGGCCGGGCCGGCGCGTGCGATCAGGCGAAAGAACAGGATGTACGCGAGTCCGGTGCAGACCACGCCGAGCGCGATCATCGCCAGCCACGCGTGCAGGCTCGGCATCTGCGCCGGCCAGAGCCAGATCGCGGGAATCGCGAGAAACAGCGTCGCGCCGATCTGGCTGCCTGCAGCGCTCGCCATTGGCGGAACACCGGCCAGGAAGCGCCGAGTCGCACTGGCCGACACGCCGTAGCTCAGGCAAGCGCCGAGGCAGGCCAGCACGGCCCAGAGCGCCGCGTGCCCTCCATCCGCATCCGCGCCGGTGTGGAAACCGGCGCTTCGACTGGCCAAAAGCGCAACGCCGGCAAACCCGACGATCAGCCCGACGATGCGCGAGCCGCCCGGCCGCTCGCCGAACCAGGCCCAGGCGACGAGCGCGCCGAACATCGGCACCGTCGCGTTGATCACGGCGGGCAGTCCGCTGCTCAGCGTGAGCAATGCGAAGCAGAAAAGCGCGAAAGGAAGTCCCGAGTTGAATATGCCGACTGTCAGCGTCGCCTTCCAGTGCTGCGCCATCGCCGGTCCCTGGCCTCGAAGCAGCGCCAGCGGCACCAGGAACAGCGCAGCCACCGTCACGCGGACCGCTGCAGCCGGCAACGCACCGAATTCCGCAGCGCCGATGCGCATGAACATGAAAGACGCTCCCCAGATCGCGCCCAGCAGCACCAGATCGACTGCCCAACCGCCCACTGCAGGCGCCTTCAGCCGCGCACTCGTCTCGACGGAACCGCTCACAACGCGCCTTCCAGCTGCAGAAGCGCGGTCTTGCGCTCCAGCCCGCCTGCATAGCCGGTGAGCGCGCCGGTCGCGCCGATCACGCGGTGGCACGGCACGATCACGCTGACCGGATTGCGCCCGACGGCCGCACCGACCGCGCGCACCGCCGTCGGCCGTCCGACGCGCGCGCTCAGCGCGCCGTAGCTGGTGGTTGCGCCGGCCGGTATTTCACGCAGCGCCTGCCAGACAGCCTGCTGGAAGTCGGTGCCGTGCGAGAGGTCGAGTGGCAAGTCGAAAGTCGTGCGTCGACCGGCGAGGAAGTCGAGCAATTGCTCGGCGGCCATGCGCAGGACCGGGTGGGCATCGTCGGTCTCCCATCCTTCGGTGTCCGGCGAATGCTTTTGTTCATCGAACCAGAGACCGGAGAGGCCTTTGTCGGTCGCGGCGAGCACGACGCCGCCGAGTGGCGTCTCCATATGCGTCGTGCGCAGGTTGCGCAGGGAATCGGTGCTGAATTTCATGGTGCGTCCTTGTCGTCTGTCTGGCGGATCGGAGCGGCTGCCGAGACCGGCGGGGTGTACCAGGCACGCAGCACGGCATAGCTGCGCCAGGGCCGCCAGACCAGCGATGCCTCGGCGGCCGCGCGTGCCGTGGAAACGCCCATCGCCTTCTGCAGCGCCACGTCGCCGGCGGGAAACGCATCGGGCCAGCGCAGCGCACGCATCGCGACGTATTGCGCCGTCCAGTCGCCGATGCCGGGCAAGGCCTGAAGCGCCTTGAGCGTCGACGGCACGTCCGCGCCCGGATGCAGCGCCAACCGGCCGGAGCGCACTTCGTTCGCCAGCGCATGCATCGCGCCCTGACGCTGCCGCACGATGCCGATCTGCCCCAGCGCGTCGCTGCTGGCCGAAGCGATGGCTTCGGGTGTCGGGAACAGTCGGTCGAGCCCGGCGATGGGCGTGTCGATCGGTTCGCCGAAGGCCTCGACCAGCCGTCCTCCGATCGTGCGAGCAGCCGCGACGGTGATCTGCTGGCCGAGGACGGCTCGAACGGCGAGTTCGAATCCGTCCAGCGTTCCCGGCACGCGCGATCCGTCGCTGGTCGGGAAAACGTCGTGCAGCAGGGCGTTGATCGCCATCGGCTCGGCGTCCAGGTCGAGCAGTGCGCGTACGCGTCCGATCACGACCGGCAGCACCGTGGCGAGCGATTCGCTGACCGAAAGTCTCAGTTGCGAGCTTTCGGTATCGAAGTGCCACTTCAGCCAGCCGGTAACCCCACCAATGCGCAATGTGCTCGCAAACCAGTCGCCGTCGCCGGTTTCGGCGCCTTTCAGCGCGTGTCGTGCCATGAAGGCCTGCATTCCGACCGTGTCGTAGGGCGGTCGATAACCCAGCCGCACCGAGATCGTTCCGTCGGAGCGCCGGTCTTCGTCCGGCCCGCCTTTCCTGTTCGTCTTTCCAGCCCGTCGCATTTCGCTCGGATTGAGGCCGTAATGCGCGACGAACGCCGCATTGAACCGCCGAATGCTGGCAAAGCCGCTTGCGTGGGCGATTTGCGTCATCGACAGCGCCGTGTCGGCGATGAGTTGCTTGGCTGTCAGCAACCGGCGCGTCTGCAGATATTGCAGCGGAGAAACACCGAGCTGCGCTTCGAAGATGCGTCGCAGATGGCGGTCGCTCACGCCGAGCCGCTCGGCGATCTGCGCGACGCCGGGGCCGTCTTCGTCTTTGTCTCCGGCTCCATCCTCACCGACATCGTTCACCGTCCTGGAATGCCAGGCATCCGGTGCGTCGATCAGCCGTGCCGCCTGCAGCGCCAGCATGCGCGATGCGTCTTCCGTCGACCAGTTGATCACATGGGGCGCGAGTTCGGGGCGGCAGCGCAGGCAGGGCCGGAAACCGGCGTGTTCGGCCTGCGCGGCGTGGCGGAAGAACCGGCAGTTCTCGCGCATGGGCGTCTTCACGCGGCACACCGGCCGGCAGTAGATGCCGGTAGAAGTCACTGCGGTGAAGAAGGATCCGTCGAAGCGCGCGTCGTGCGTCTGCATCGCCAGATAGCAGGCATCGTCCGCGAGTACGGAATCCTGGACGTTTTCAAGTTCGCTGGGCATCCGGTCGATCATACGGACGGCGAAGCTTCGAACTGGCCGTTTCCGGACATGTGGCTCTTTCGAGCCATGCCTACAATAGCATTCGTTTTTCGAGAACTTTCCAGGGCAAAAACATGCAACTCAGCGCATCGATTTTCAAGGCCTACGACATCCGCGGTGTCGTGCCCGCCACGCTTGATCCGGAGATCGCCGAGGCGCTCGGCAAGGCTTTCGGCAGTGCGGCGCGTGCCGCCGGAGAAAAATCCGTCGCGGTCGGTCGCGACGGTCGTCTGTCGGGGCCTTCGCTCGTCGAAGCGCTGATCCGCGGCCTGGTCGCCACCGGCGTCGAAGTGATCGACATCGGCGCGGCCACCACGCCCATGCTGTATTTCGCGGCCAACACCCTCGCCACCAGCGGTATCCAGGTCACCGGCAGCCACAACCCGAAGGACTACAACGGGTTCAAGATGGTGCTGGCCGGTCGCGCGATCTATGGCGACGAGATCCAGAACCTGCGCAAGGTCATGGAAGCCGACAGCGCCGATCTGGCCGACGGCGGCTCGGTGCGCAAGGTCGACGTGCTCGAGGCCTACACGAAGCGAATCGTCGGCGACATCAAGCTGGCGCGTCCGATGAAGATCGTGGTCGATTCGGGCAACGGCATCGCCGGCGCCTCGGCTCCGGACATCCTGCGCGCGATCGGTTGCGAAGTGACCGAACTGTTCAGCGAGGTCGATGGCGATTTCCCGAACCACCATCCGGACCCCAGCAAGCCCGAGAACCTGAAAGACCTGATCGCAGCACTGAAGTCAGGCGACGCCGAACTCGGCCTCGCTTTCGACGGCGACGGCGACCGTCTGGGCATCGTGACCCGCGAAGGCAACAACATCTACCCCGACCGCCAGATGATGCTGTTCGCGCAGGACGTGCTCTCGCGCGTGCCCGGCGGCACCATCATCTACGACGTGAAGTGTTCGCAACGCCTCGGCCCGGCAATCGAAGCCGCTGGCGGCGTGCCGATGATCTACAAGACCGGCCACTCGCTGATCAAGGCGAAGATGAAGGAAATCGACTCTCCGCTCGGCGGCGAGATGAGCGGCCATATCTTCTTCAAGGAACGCTGGTTCGGTTTCGACGACGGCACTTACGCCGGTTGTCGTCTGCTCGAGATCCTGAGCAAGAGCCCGAACGCCAGCACGGTGCTCGATGGCCTGCCGACCAGCTTCTCGACGCCTGAACTCAACGTGAAGTGCGCCGAAGGCGAGCCGCACGGCCTGGTCGATCAGCTGGTCAAGACAGTGAACTTCCCGGCGCCTGCCGTGATTTCAACCATCGATGGCGTGCGCGTCGACTGGCCGGACGGCTTCGGCCTGATCCGTGCCTCGAACACGACGCCGGTGCTGGTGATGCGCTTCGAAGGCCAGACCGAAGCTGCGCTGCATCGCATCGAATCCGACATGCTCGCGCTGCTGAAGACCGTCAAGCCCGACGCGACGCTCGCCGAATCGTCGCACTGATACTGAACCTGAACCGTTCCCGGACCGATACCACGCGTGCCTTCGCTACTGCTTCGCCTCTACGGCGCTTTCACTTATCTCGCCCAGCCGGCCGTGCGGCGCAAGCTGCGCCGCCGTGCGGTGGCAGAGCCCGGCTATGCGGTGGCGGTCGAGGAACGTTTCGGTCATTACGACTTCCCCGACCCGGCCAATCCGGGCAGCCAACTGCCTGTCGGCGTTGGCTGGTGCTGGGTGCATGCGGTCTCGCTGGGCGAATCCCGCGCTGCCGGCATCCTGATCACTGAATTGCGACGACAGCATCCGGGCGTACCGATCCTGCTGACCCATGGCACTGCCACCGGGCGCGAAGAAGGCGCGAAGCTGCTGGAACCCGGCGACATGCAGGTCTGGCATCCTTGGGACGAACCTGGCGCAGTCGCGCGTTTTCTCGATCGCTTCCAGCCGCGTATCGGTGTGCTGATGGAGACCGAGGTCTGGCCGGCGATGGTCGATGCCTGCAAGTCGCGCGGCATTCCGCTGGTGCTGGCCAATGCCCGCCTCAATGAAAAGTCGCTCGCTTCCGCCGAGCGGCTGCGCTGGCTCGCACGGCCGGCCTATTCGGCGCTGACCGCGGTCTGGGCGCAGACCGAGGCGGACTCGCATCGGCTGGTGTCGCTGGGCGCCAAAGTCGGCGGCGTCTACGGCAACCTCAAGTTCGATGCCACGCCCGACGCGCGGCAGCTCAAGACGGCCATGGCGCTGCGCGGCACGCTCCCGCGTCCGCTGGTGGTGTTGGCCAGCTCGCGCGACGGCGAAGAGCGGATGCTGCTCGACGTTCTCAAGCGCTTCGGTGCGACGGGGCCAGTGCCTGCCGCGCAACCGGGCGTCGATTCGATCGCTCGTCAGGTGGCAGGCGTGCAATGGATGATCGTGCCGCGCCATCCGCAGCGTTTCGACGAGGTTGCGGCGCTGATCGAATCGAGCGGTTTTGCCGTCGCGCGGCGCAGCGCCGCAGGTGCGCCAAAGGATTCCGAAATCTGGCTCGGCGATTCGCTCGGCGAGATGGCCCTTTATTACGGACTCGCCGATGCGGCACTGCTGGGTGGCAGCTTCGAAGCGCTGGGTGGACAGAATCTGATCGAGGCGGCGGCCTGCGCCTGCCCGGTCATCCTGGGTCCTTCGACCTTCAATTTCGCCGAGGCGGCAGATCTGTCCCTGGCAGCCGGCGCTGCGGTGCGCGTCCAGACCATGGAGCAGGCGGTCAAGGCTGCGTTGGCACTGGTTGCCGATCCGGCGCGTCGCGACGCAATGGCGCAGGCGGCGCAGACCTTTGCAGCTTCGAACCGCGGCGCGGCGCAGCGCACCGCTGCGGCAGTGCTGGCAATCGCCGAATCGGCAGCGATCGACACGACGCTGACCGAACCCGCTTCGGCATCCGAAGCTGCGGGCCATCCGGCATCGCCCGCGCACCATCAGGCCGCTTCGGCACCTGCTGCTGCAGCGCCGACTCCGGCCGCGCCTGCTGCACCTGCCGCACCTGCCGCACCTGTCCCGGAAAAAGAGCGCGCAGAGCCCTGGCTCGACTGAGACCGGATCGATGATCCGGGCATCCGGCGTCAGCGCGCCGGGATTCCCGGCACCGGCAACGCCGGATCTGTCTGCACCATGGGAGGCGTAACCGATGCGGGCGAGTTCACCACTTCGCCATTGCGTGCCAGCGTCGCGTCGATCGGCTGCAGATCCGGCGGCGCCAACGTTCCGTTGGCCTGCTTCAGCCGCAGGTTCCCGAGCAGCACGTTGTAGCGCGCGACAGCAAGATCGCGTTTGGTCTGGAACAGCTGGCTCTGCGAATTCAGCACGTCGATATTGATGCGCACGCCGACCTGATAGCCGAGCCGATTGGCATCGAGGGCGCTCTGGCTCGATGCTTCGGCGGCTTCCAGCGCCTTGACCTGACCGGCACCCGAAACCAGTCCGAGATACGCCGTGCGCGTGGCCTGTGTCACGCTGCGGCGCGTCGCCTCCAGTTGCGCGCGCGACTGCTGCTCCAGCGACATCGTCTCGATGATGCGGTTCTCGATCGCGAAGCCGGCGAACAACGGCATGTTGAACACCACCCCGACGCTCGGGCCGCTTGCCCGCGTGCCGACGGTCGTGACGCTGGTGCCGTTCGGGTTTCGCGTGACGTTGTAGCCGAGGTTCGCGTCGACGGTCGGCTTCGCGCCGGCCCGGGCTTTCTCGATTTCGAGTCCGGCCACATCGACAGCGAGCTGGGCCTGTCGGATCGACGGATGCGTGACTTCCGCCTGAGCGACCCAGGCGTTGATGTCGGCCGGCGTGGGCGACGGCAGCACGACCGGCGCAGCCAGCGCCAGCGGCGCACTGCCATTGCGTCCGACCAGGAGATCGAGTGCGATGCGCTTGACCTGCAGATCGTTCTCGGCCGAGATTTCCTGCGCGATCACGAGATCGTAGCGCGCCTGCGCCTCACGCGAGTCGGTGATGGTCGATGTGCCGACCTCGAAGTTGCGCTTGGCAAAGGCCAGTTGCTCCGCCACCGCCGACTTCTGCGCGCGGACCAGCGCCAGCGTGTCCTGCGCGGCCAGCACGTCGAAATAGCCCTGGCTCACGCGCACGATCAGATCCTGCTCGGCAGTGGTCAGTACCGTCTGTGCAATCTCGGCCTGGCGCTTTCCTTGCTCCCACGCGGCCCAGTTGGCCGGCCGGTAGAGCGGCTGCGTGGCGTTGATGCCGACGTTCTGCGTCGTGTAGTCGCGCGATGCGGAACTGGACGGCGCACCGGAGATCACGTCGATGTCGAGCGCGCTGCGCGACACGCCTGCGTTCAGCCCGACCTGCGGCAGGATGCCGGCCTTTGCCTGCGCCGCGCGCGCAACGCTGGCGTCATATTGCGCCCTGGCCCCCTGGTAGGTGGCGTCGTAGTCGCGGGCCGCTTCGTAAAGCGTGATCAGGCTCTGGCTATGTGCCGGAAGCGCCGGAAGTGCTGAAAGAAAGAGCGAAAGTGCTGCCGAAGGAGAAAGAAACCGGAGCACGAGGGGCATGAAGCGTCCTAGAAAAAATTCGATGTCCGTCGGTCAATACCGCGGCACGCCGGCATCGCGGCTGGCCGACCAGGCGTCGATCCCGCCGGCCACGTTGGCCACGTCTTCGAAGCCGTTCTGCGCCAGGAAGGCGGCGACCCGCTGGCTGCGCGCGCCGTGATGGCAGAGGCAGGCGATGCGCTGGGCCGGATCGAGTTCGGCAAGACGTGCCGGAATCTCGTTCATCGGAATCGCGAGCACCGTGACGCTGCCGGCTTGCGGGCCGATGCTGGCTGTCTGCAGCTCCCACGGTTCCCTGACGTCGATCAGCACGGGTGCTGCTTCGGGATTCTGCGCGAACCACGCATCGAGATCGGCGGGACGAATTTGTTCGATCATTCGGCAACCTTTCGGAGGTGCCGCGAAGGCACCGGAATCAGAAATTGAACCGCGAGGGTTCCGGAAAATTCAGGAGGCGGGGCGCGACCGTGTCCCAGGGCTGGGAAACGTCCCACTTGCCTTCGCTCACGCGGGTGACGAAATGGGTGCGCATCATGGGTTCGTCGCCGACGATCGCGGCCAGTCGGCCACCGACGTTCAGCGAGCTCAGCAGGCTTTGCGGAATGCGTGCGACAGAGCCGCTCAGCACGATCACGTCGAAGCTCGGGCCGCTGGCCAGCGGCTGCGAACCGTCGGCATGGCGCACATCGACGTTGGCGACACCGTTGCGGCGCAACGCGGCAGTGGCGCGTTCGGCGATCTTCGCGTCGATTTCGAGCGTGAGAACACGCGCGGCGACATGCGCCAGCAGCGCGGCCATGAATCCGGAGCCGGTGCCGATTTCCAGCACCGTTTCGTGCTTCTGCACCTTCAGGTCGTTCAGGATGCGCGCCTCGACCTTGGGCGACAGCATGACCTGGCCCGGCACGCTGCCGTCGCCGAGAGGCAATTCCATGTCGAAGAACGCCATTGGCTTGTGCACGGCCGGCACATAGTCTTCGCGACGGATCGTGTTGAGCAGTTCGAGAACCTGCGGATCGTGGACGTCCCAGGGGCGGATCTGCTGCTCGATCATGTTGAAGCGCAGGCGCTCGTGCGAAGCGGGGGTGTTCATGTGCGTTTTCTTTGGCTTTGTGGGCAGGGCAACCGGTGATTTTAGGGCGCACGCAATCCGCGGATGGCGAGTTCGATCTGCGTCGTCATGTAGCGTTGCGGATCGATTTCGGTCTTTCCGTCGAGGCCGAAGCCATTGGCATGCTGCATCAGCATCAGAAGCATCATCGGCGCGAGCACGACGTAGATGGCGTTGTCGATATCGACCGGCCCGAACTCGCCGCTGTCGATGCCGCGCTGGAAGATGCGCCGCATCAATGCATGGCCGGGTTCCACCACTTCATGGCGGTAGAACGCGGCGAGTTCGGGAAAGTTGTTGCCCTCGCAGAGCATCAGCTTGGTGATGCCGGCAGACCGGGTGCTTCCGACGCGTTCCCACCACACCGAAACGCAGTGCCTGAGCATGTCGGCGGTGCTGCCTTCGAAGGCAGCGAATTCCTCGTTCCACTCGATGAAGCGGCCCGCGAGGTTTTCGGTGATGACTGCTTTGAGCAGGTCTTCCTTGGTCGGAAAGTACAGGTAGAGCGTGCCCTTGGACACGCCGGCGCGTATCGCGACCTCTTCGGAGCGCGTCGCTGCAAAGCCCTTTTCGACGAACAGTTCGAGCGCCGCCTGGATCAGTTCTCCGGGACGCGCTTCCTTGCGCCGCTCGCGCTTGGCGCGCACGGGACAGAGCTGTTTGCTGAAAAAACTGGGCATGCGAAGTTAATGACTGGCGGGTTAGTAATGTAGGGAAGGCCGTCGAGAGCGTCAAGCAGCCACAATAACGGGCTTCGCTTTTTTCTGGAGCTTCATCCATGTCCGCGACCACTGCCAACTCCGTCGACTCTTCGTCATCGTCATCGTCATCGCCGTCTTCGACGGAAACCATCGTCCTGGGTGGCGGCTGCTTCTGGTGCACCGAAGCGGTGTTCGATCGCGTGCAGGGCGTGGTCGACGTCGAATCGGGCTATTCCAATGGCCAGACCGTGAATCCCAGCTACGAACAGGTCTGCACCGGCCGTACCGGCCACAACGAGGTCGTCAAGGTCGCCTTCGACACCTCGCAGATCGGCCTGCGGGAAATCCTTGAGATCTTTTTCGTGATCCATGATCCGACGACCAAGGACCGCCAGGGCAACGACGTCGGCACGCAATACCGCAGCGGCATCTACACCGCCGACGAGGCGCAGCAGAAGGTCGCTGCCGACGTGATCCGCGAGATCGGCGAGAGCAGGACCTACAGCGCGCCGATCGTGACCGAGGTCGTGCCGCTGGCCAATTACTCGACCGCCGAGGCGTACCACCAGGACTACTTCGTGAACCATCCGAACCAGGGCTACTGCGCCTTCGTGGTCGGCCCCAAGGTCGAGAAGTTCCAGAAGACGTTCGCGGCCCGCGTCAAGCACTGACCGAGCCCATCCCATGATCCGGTCGCCGCGCGCAACGCCTTTCATCGTCTTCGCGCTTGCGTTGGCTTTGTGGCTCGCGTCGACGCTCGGTTTCATGCACCGGACGCTGCATCTCCACGCCACGCCGCAGTCGATGGCTGCGGCGCTGCAGACGGCGACATCGGTCGACGCCATCGTGCCGGTTCCCGCCCATTCGCTCGGCGGCCTCGAAGCGCTGTTCGGTTCGCACACCGATGCCGATTGCCGGCTCTACGACCAGCTCGCCGGCGGAGCTGCCGCGCCGTCCGTTCCGTTGCTGGTGCTGCCCATCGCGATGCCGATGGCGCGGTTCCACTATTTCCTGGGCGAAGCCATCGCCCGGTGGGTCGTGCTGTTCGATGCACGCGGCCCGCCTCCGACTCGCTGAATTTCCTGCGTCCGGTTCGCCGCGCAACGCCCGTCTCCTGCAGACGAGCGCTTGTGCGTGTGCGCCGGCTTCCCCACAGATTCACGAGTCGTCATCACCATGTATCCCCGCTTTTCTCCCCGTTTTTCCCGCCGCGCGGTCGCCGCTGCAGCCGTTCTTTCGATGTTTTCCTGGGCGTCGTCCGCCCAGACGAACTCCGGCACCACACCTGGCGCTGCGCCCAGCCTCGGTGAAGTCACCGTCACCGGAAATCCGCTCGGCGCCAGCGAACTGATCGCACCCGTCACCACGCTATCTGGCGATGCGCTGCTGCTGAAGTCGGATTCGACCCTCGGCGAAACGCTGAACAACCTGCCCGGCGTCAGCAGCAGCTACTTCGGTCCGAACGCCAGCCGCCCGATCATTCGCGGCCAGGACGGCGACCGCATCCGCATCCTGCAGAACGGCGGCGCGGCGCCCGACGCTTCGGCGCTGAGCTACGACCATGCCGTGCCGGTCGACGCGCTGGTCACCGAGCGCATCGAAGTGCTGCGCGGCCCATCCGCGCTGCAGTACGGCGGCAGCGCCGTCGGCGGCGTGGTCAACGTGATCGACAACCGCATCCCGACCGAACCGCTCAACGGCTTCGGCGGTCGTGCCGATGTCGGCTACGC
The DNA here is from genome assembly GCF_051216695.1 of Variovorax glucosi. Lineage (NCBI taxonomy): Bacteria > Pseudomonadati > Pseudomonadota > Betaproteobacteria > Burkholderiales > Comamonadaceae > Variovorax > Variovorax glucosi. Next base: position 1,488,412 of record NZ_JBPJZE010000001.1, on the reverse strand, counting down.
GACCGGCAGCAGCGAGAAGAGCGGCGGCGTCGTGCTCGAAGGCGGCAACGACCGCTACGCGCTGCACGTCGATGCGTTCGACCGCAAGTCGGACGACGTGCGCGTGCCGATCGAACTCGCTTGCGAAAAGCCCGGCTCGCCCGGCCTCGCGCGCCGCATCTGCAATTCGCAGAACAGCGCGCACGGCGGTGCGGTCGGCGGCTCGGTGTTCTTCGATCGCGGCTGGATCGGCGCGTCGGTCAGCACGTATCGCAGCAACTACGGCACGGTCGCCGAGGACGACGTCACCATCGGCATGAAGTCCGACCGCTATGCGCTCGAAGGCGAATGGCGTCCGGGCGGCTTCTTCACCAGCGTGCATGCCAAGCTCGGCCACACCGACTACCGCCACACCGAATACGAAGGCACCGAAGCCGGCACGACCTTCAAGAATATGAGCAACGACCTGCGGATCGAGGCGCGGCACCAGAAGATCGGCAACCTCGAAGGCCTGATCGGCTTCAGCAGCGAGAACAACCGCTTCTCGGCCGATGGCGAAGAAGCTTTTGCGCCCCACAGCCGCACGCAGTCGAATGCGATCTTCCTGCACGAAGAGCTGGGCACGTCGTGGGGCAAGCTGAGTTTCGGTGCGCGCACCGAGCGGGTGAAGGTCGAGTCGCTCGGCTATCCGGCCGATGCGTCGATCACGCGTTTCGTGGTCGGCGAGCGCAACTTCAGCCCGAGCAGCGCCGCCTTCGGTGCGCTGGTGAACGTCGCGCCGCAATGGCAGCTGACGTCGAACCTCGCGTACACCGAACGCGCGCCCAAGGACTACGAGTTGTTCGCCAACGGCCCTCACGTGGCGACAGCAGCCTGGGAGGTCGGCAACGCATCGCTGGGACTCGAGAAATCGGTCGGGCTGGACGTCGGCGCTCAGTGGAAATCGGGCGCCAACGTCGCGAAGGTGAACGCGTACGTCACGCGCTTCAGCAACTACATCGGCTTGAACGCGAGCGGCAACCAGCGTGACGGCGAGGGCGCTTTCGTCACCGATCCGACCCAGGCCGGCACGCTGGCCGAATACGTCTACAGCGGCGTCCGCGCGCGCTTCACCGGCATCGAGGCCAACGGCAACCTGCGGCTGCTCGGCACCGACGGTTTCGCGCGCAATGCCGACGGCTCGACGCTCGACCTGCAATGGCGCGGCGACCTGGTGCGCGCCACCAACACCGACACCGGCGAGGCACTGCCGCGCATCTCTCCCGTGCGCGTCGGCGCCACGCTGGCTTACGGCAACGGCCCGTGGACGGCACGCTTCGGCTTCGACAGCTACTCGAAGCAGGACCGCGTGCCAGAGATCGGCGCCCGCGCGACCGACGGCTACACGCTCTGGAACGCAGCGATGGCCTATCGCATGAAGGTGCAGGGTGCGAATCTCACGTGGTACGCGCGGCTGGACAACATCACCAACAAGCTGGCCTACAGCGCGACCTCGATCCTGACCACGACCGTGTTCCCGGCAGCGCCGATGCCCGGTCGTTCGCTGAAAGTCGGCTTGCGCGCCACGTTCTGATGACGATTGCGCCGCTGCGGCTATGCTCGCCGCGGTGCAATCTCCTGTCGTCTCCTCTCTGCTTCCCGTCGTCCTGCTGATCGCCGCCGGCTACCTGGCCGGGCGGCGACGCTGGGTCGGCGCCGGCTCGATCAGGGACCTGTCGAACCTGATCTTCATGCTGCTCGCGCCGGCCCTGCTGTTCCGCGCGATGAGCACGGTGCATGTCGAGCAGTTGAGCTTTCGGCCGGTGATGGCGTATTTCATCGCCGCCTTCGTCATCGTGGCCGGCACCATCGCTTGGCGCGGCTTCAACCGCACCGCCGTCGTGCTGGCGCTGGCAAATACTTTCAGCAATACCGTGATGATCGGCGTCGCGCTGATCGGCCTGGCCTACGGGCCGGAAGGCATGGTGGTGCTGCTCACGCTGATCTCGCTGCACTCGGTGGTGCTGCTGACCACCGCGACCGTATTGCTGGAACTGGCCGTCGCGCGCGAGCACGTGACCAACGGCGGCAAGGCGCGCCGGTCGATGGCGCACACGGTCGCGCTTGCCGTGCGCAATGCGATCCTGCATCCGGTCCCGTTGCCGATCATTGCCGGCCTGCTGTTCGCGCAGACCGGTCTGACCATTCCCGAATTCATCGACCGTCCGCTGCTGCTGCTCGGCCAGGCTTTCAGCCCCGTCGCGCTCGTGATGGTCGGCATCACGCTGGCGCTGACGCCCGTCGGCGTGCACATGCGCGGCGCGATGACGCAGGCGCTCATCAAGAATCTGGTGCATCCCGCGCTGACGCTGCTGTTCGGCTGGATGCTGGGCGTCACCGGCCTGCCGCTCACGGTGATGGTGATTGCGGCTGCGTTGCCGATCGGCGCGAATGTGTTTTTGTTTTCGCAGCGCTACAAGACGGCGGAGGATCTGGTGACTGCGAGTGTGGTGGTGTCGACGTTGTTGGCGCTGGTGACTTTGACTGCGGTGGTGGGGTTGGCGAATCGGTTGTAGCGGTGTAGCGGCGGCCGCTCAGTATCCCCGCACCGCGTCATAAACCCCCATCGGCATTTCGCCCCGTTCGAACGCCGCGATCTGCGCCGCAAAGAACCGTGCCCGCATCCAACGCGAAGCCACCGCCGCGTTATGCGATGTGACGACGATCTTCTCGTGCGTCCAGGCCGGATGCTCCGCCGGCAACGGCTCGGTTTCGAATACGTCGACGAACGCGCCGTTCAGGTGCCCGCTGTCCAGCGCGGCGCGCAGATCGTCGAACTTCATGTGCGACCCGCGCCCGACATGCACCAGCGCCGCGCCGCGCGGCAGCATGGCTAGGCGTTCGGCGCTGAGAATGCCGTCGGTCTCCGGCGTGGCGGGCAGCAGGCAGACGAGGATGTCGCACTGCGCCAGGAAGCCGGGCAGCGTATCGTTACCGGCATGGCACTCGATACCTTCGATCTGCTTCCGGTTGCGCGACCAGCCGATGGTCCTGAAGCCGAGGCCGCGCACCATTTCCGCCGACCTCACCCCCATCGTGCCAAGTCCGAGGATGCCGACGCAGGCGTCGGTGGCGCTGCGTTCGGTCTCGAAACTGTCCCAGCGCCGCTCGGCCTGCTGGCGCACCGAGCGCTTCAGGTCGCGCAGCAGCGCCAGCGACGCCATGCTCACGTATTCGCCCATGCGCTGCGCCGCTTCGGGCGTGACGGCGCGGATCAGCGGGACATGGCGCGGCCAGGTCGGGTCGACGGTGATGTGGTCGGCCCCTGCTGCGGTGCTGAGGATGAGCCGCAGGTTCGGCATCGCGGCGAGCCGGCCGGCGTCGGGTTGCCAGACGAGAGCGTAGGCGACGTCTTCGGGCGACACGTCAGGGTCGTTCCACCAGCGCACGTCGAGGCCGGCGGCTTCGGGCGATTCCGACGCCGCGAAATGCGCGAAGTGCGAGCGCCATTCGTCGATCGCCGCCTCGCCGCCGGACTTCACCAGAAGGATGCGTTTCGCCCCGCTCATTTCGCTTTGGCTAACGCCGCGTCGCGGATCTGCGTCAGCGATGCGCCCGGCGTGATCGCTTCCGGGTCGAGCAGGCAATGCAGGATCGACGGCTTGCCGCTGGCCCGCGCACGCGCCAGCGCAGGACCGAACTCCTCCGTCGTCTCGACACGTTCGCCGTGCCCGCCGAAGACTTCCGCATAGCCGCGGAAGTCCGGGTTCTTCAGCTTCGTCGCGCTAACACGGCCGGGGTAGTTGCGTTCCTGATGCATGCGGATCGTCCCGTACATGGCGTTGTCGAGCAGCACCACGATGATCGGCAGCCCGTACTGAACGGCGGTCGCGAATTCCTGGCCGTGCATCAGAAAATCGCCGTCGCCGGCAAACACGACGACTTCGCGTTCCGGCCATAGCCGCTTGGCCCCGACGCCGGCCGGCAGGCCGTAGCCCATCGATCCGCTGGTCGGCGCGAGCTGGCTGGCGAATGCTCGGAACGGCCAGAAGCGATGCACCCAGGTCGCGAAGTTGCCCGCGCCGTTGCAGAAGATGGTGTCGGCGGGCAGCACCTCGCGCAGATGCGCCATGACCTCGCCCATCTGCAGCGGGCCGGGAATGCGGATCGGCGTCGTGTCGCTCCAGGCCAGGAATTCGGCATGCGCCTCGCGCGCGTCGGCGACCCAGCGCGGCGTGTCCGACGGGCGCATCGCGGTCAGCGCCGCCGTGAAGCCCTGCGGCGAGGCGTGGATCGGCAATGCGGCGCGGTACATCTTGCCGAGTTCGTCGGCATCGACGTGCACGTGCACCAGCTGCTGGCGCGGCGTCGGTATCTCGAAAAGCTCGTAGCTCTGCGACGGCATCTCCGACATCCGCCCGCCGATCAGCAGCACCAGATCGGCATTGCGGATGCGCGCGAGCAGCTTCGGATTCGCGCCGATGCCGAGGTCGCCGCCGTAGCACGGGTGGTCGGCGCTGAACAGCATCTGGCGACGGAACGAGCAATACACCGGCAGCGAGAAACGCTCGGCGAATGCGGCGAACTGCTGCACCGCGGCGTCGGTCCAGCGGCTGCCACCGAGGATCGCGACCGGGCGCTCGGCGCTCTCGATGCGCTGCTGAAGCTCGGCCATCGCGGTGGGCGACGGGCTGGTTTCCGTGACGGCGTAGGGCAGGGCATCGACGATTTTTGCGGCATCGACGATGTCGGTCAGCATGTCTTCCGGCAGCGCGATCACCACCGGGCCGGGCCGGCCGGAGGTGGCGACATGAAACGCGCGCGAGACGAGTTCGGGAATGCGCCGTGCATCGTCGATCTGCACCACCCACTTGGCCATGGTGCCGAACACCGCGCCGTAGTCGAGTTCCTGGAACGCCTCACGGCCCATCATGTCGCGCGCCACCTGGCCGACGAACAGCAGCATCGGCGTCGAATCCTGGTGCGCGATGTGGATGCCGGCCGATGCGTTGGTCGCGCCGGGGCCGCGCGTCACGAAGCAGATGCCGGGCTTGCCGGTGAGCTTGCCCTGCGCCTCTGCCATCATGGCCGCGCCGCCTTCCTGGCGACAGACGGACACTTCGACCGTCGCGTCGTGCAGCGCGTCGAGCACCGCCAGAAAGCTTTCGCCGGGCACGCAGAACAGCTGCTCGACGCCGTGGATCGTCAGTTGGTCGACCAGTATCTGGCCGCCGGTGCGTGTGGTTGTCATGAGATTTTTCAGGTCAGTGCGTTGCAGGCTTTGGCGATTCGCGCGCAGGCTTCTTCGAGCTGCGCCATCGACGTGGCATATGAAATGCGGAAGTACGGCGCCAGTCCGAAGATCGCGCCGGGCACCACGGCCACATCGAAGTCCTGCAGCAAATGGTCGCAGAAGTCGGTATCGGTGCGAAGGGTGGTTCCCCCCGCCGTGCGTCGGCCGAGCACCCCGGCACAGCTTGCGAATGTGTAGAAGGCGCCTTCCGGCATGCGGCACGAAATGCCCGGCATGTCGTTCAACGAAGCGACGACGAAATCGCGCCGCGTCTGGAACGATGCGCAGCGCTCGCGCACGATGTCCTGCGGGCCGGTCAGCGCCTCGATCGCTGCCGCCTGGCTCACCGAGGACGGGCACGACGTGACCTGGCTCTGCACCACCGCCATCGCCGCGATCAGCGCCTTCGAGCCGGCGCCGTAGCCGAGCCGCCAGCCGGTCATCGCATACGACTTCGAGACGCCGTTCACCGTCAGCGTGCGGTCGCGCAACTGCGGCGCGACAGCGGCCAGCGTCGCGAACGCGAGGCCGTCGTAGAGGATGTGTTCGTAGATGTCGTCGGACAGCACCATCACCTGCGGGTGGCGCTCCAGCACTTCGGCCAGCGCCGACAGTTGCGCGGCGCTGTAGGCCGCGCCGGTCGGGTTCGACGGCGAGTTGAGGAACAGCCAGCGCGTAAGCGGCGTGATCGTCGCTTCGAGCTGCTCGGGTTGCAGCCGGAATCCCTGCGCCGCGTCGCACGGAACGACCACCGGAACGCCGCCGCAGATGTCGACCATGTCGGCGTACGACGTCCAGTACGGCGCGGGAAGGATCACCTCGTCGCCGGCGTCGAGCGTCGCCATCAGCGCGTTGAAGATCACCTGCTTGGCACCGGCGCTGACCGTGATTTCGTTCAGCGCGAAATCGAGTCCGTTGTCGCGGCGGAACTTGAGCTGCACCGCTTCCTTCATCGCCACGCTGCCGTCGAGCACTGTGTAGCGCGTCTCGCCGCGTGCCAGCGCACGGACGGCGGCTTCGACGATGTTCGGCGGCGTGTCGAAATCCGGCTCGCCCGCGCCGAGCACGATCACCGGACGACCGGCGCGCTTCAGCGCATTGGCGTTGTCTGTGATGCGCAGGATGCCCGAGACGCCGAGCGACGCGACGCGCTGCGAGGGCCGGAATGCCGGCCTGTCGATGACTGCGCTCATGCTTCGATATCGAAGGTCACGCCTTGGGCAAGCGGCAACGTCGTCGAATAATTGATCGTGTTCGTCGCCCGGCGCATGTAGGCCTTCCAGCTGTCGCTGCCGGCTTCGCGACCGCCGCCGGTTTCCTTCTCGCCGCCGAAAGCGCCACCGATTTCGGCACCGCTCGGGCCGATGTTCACGTTGGCAATGCCGCAGTCGGAACCGGCGCTGGACATGAAGCGCTCGGCTTCGCGCATGTCGAGCGTGAAGATCGACGACGACAGGCCCGCGCCGACCGCGTTGTGCCATTCGATGGCCTGGTCGAAGTCGGTGTAGCGCACGACGTACAGGATCGGCGCGAAGGTTTCGCGCAGCACCGGGCCTTCGTGGGCGGTGAGTTCGACGAGGGCAGGGCGCACATAGAACGCGTCCTTGCCTCCGATGTTTTCCACACGCTCGCCGCCGTGCACGGTCGCGCCGGCAGTGCGGCTTTCGTCGATGGCGCGCTGCATGCCTTCGAAGGCTGCGCGGTCGATCAGCGGGCCGACCAGCGTGCCGGCTTCACGCGGGTCGCCGACGCGCACGCTGCCGTAGACCTTGGCCAGCTTCGGCACGAAGGCGTCGTACACGCTGTCGTGCACGAACAGGCGGCGCAGCGACGTGCAGCGCTGGCCCGCTGTGCCCATCGCCGCGAAAGCGACGCCGCGCAGCGTGAGGTCCAGGTCGGCAGACGGCGCGACGATGGCCGCGTTGTTGCCGCCGAGTTCGAGGATCGCGCGAGCGAATCGCGCGGCCAGCTTGGGCGCGACGGCCCGGCCCATGGCGGTCGAGCCGGTGGCCGACAGCACGGCGACGCGGTGGTCGTCGACCAGCACTTCGCCGATGTCGCGCTCGCCGACGATCAGTTCCAGCAGGCCTTCGGGCGCATCGCTGCCGAAGCGGGCGATGGCGCGCTGGGCGATGGCGTGGACGGCGAGCGCGGTCAGCGGCGTCTTTTCGGACGGCTTCCACACCACCGAATCGCCGCAGACCAGCGCCAGCGCCGCGTTCCACGACCACACGGCCACCGGGAAGTTGAAGGCCGAGATCACGCCGACCACGCCAACCGGATGCCAGGTTTCCATCATCCGGTGCTCGGCGCGCTCGGTGGCAATGGTGAGGCCGTAGAGCTGACGCGACAGGCCGACCGCGAAGTCGCAGATGTCGATCATTTCCTGCACTTCGCCAGCGCCTTCGGACGGCACCTTGCCGACTTCGAGCGTGACGAGGCGGCCGAGATCGGCTTTGGATGTGCGCAGTTCTTCGCCGAGCAGACGCACCAGTTCACCGCGACGCGGGGCTGGGACGTTGCGCCATTGCTGGAACGCGGCGTGCGCTCGGCCGATGGCGGCAGTGGTTTCTGCGGTGGACGTCGTGCCGACAGCGCCGATGGTGTCGCCCGAAATCGGCGAGCCGACGCGCAGCGCGCCGCCGGTGTAGCTGGCCGCAGGGACGCCGAGGCGCTGGAGCAGCTGGTCGACTTCGGTGGCGAGGGAGAAGAGATCGTTGGCTTGAGTCATGTTCCGAATATCCCGCAAGCGCGGCGGGCTGGATATCAAAAATATGGAAGCACTTCATGCGGATCGCTACTGATGTGCGGTGCGCTCATGCACCGATTCGGATAACGTCGCACGACTTCATTCCATTGGTGCATGACATGTTTCGTCCGACCTTTCTTCCGCCGATGGCCGATCTGCTGGCTTTCGAGGCTGCCGCGCGGCACGCCAGCATCTCGCGCGCGGCCGACGAGCTCAATCTGACGCAGAGCGCGGTGTCGCGCCGCATCCGCGAGTTGGAGGCGCAACTCGGTGTAGCGCTGTTCCATCGGGTGCGGCAGCGGGTGGTGCTGACGGATGCGGGGCGTCTGTACGCGGCGGATGTGCGGACGGCGCTGCATCAGTTCTCGGGTGCGACGCAGAACATCATGGCGTTGGCGCAGGGGGCGGGGCTTTTGAATCTGGCGGTGTTGCCGACTTTCGGGACGCGATGGCTGATTCCAAGGCTGGCGGATTTCGCGCTGCGCTGCCCGGATGTGACGGTGAACATTGCGGCGCGCTCGGAGCCGTTCGACTTTGCGGTGGAGCCGTTCGATGCTGCCATCCACTTCGGGGCGCCGCATTGGGCTGGTGCGGCTTGCGACTATCTGATGCGGGAGGAGGTGGTGCCGGTTTGCAGTCCTGCGTACCGCGATCGGCATGGGATCGACGCGCTGGAGGCGTTGTCGAAGGTGGTGTTGTTGCAGCAGAACACGCGGCCGACGCAGTGGGCGGACTGGTTCGAGCAGGTGGGCGTGCCGGCTGCGCATGCGTTGCGCGGGCCGCGGTTCGAGCAGTTTTCGATGATTGCGCAGGCTGCGGTTTCGGGGCTGGGGGCTGCGCTGCTGCCTAGTTTTCTGGTGGAGGCGGAGATCGCGTCGGGGGCGCTGATCGTGCTGTTTCCGCATGGGCTGACGAGTTCGGATGCTTATTACCTGGCGTACCCGGAGTCGCGTGCGCAGGCGCCTCTGCTGACAGCCTTTCGCGAATGGATCGTTTCTTACTCTTACTCCCTCCCCTCCCGGGGGAGGGCTGGGGAGGGGGCCGCAGCCTCCCAATAACCAGACCGGTTGCTATCTTTTGTGTCCTTGTCGGCAAGCAGGGTCGGTCGCTGGTGGCCTCCGCCCGGCAGGCAGAGCGCGCCAGCCGACCCCACTGCGCCGGCCCTTCGGGCTTCCTTGCGGTGCTCGCCTTTCGCGGGGTCTCGCTCGAACTCGCTGCGCTCAGACAAGAGCGAGCCCTGATCCGCGAAAGGCTGCGCTCCTCAGCGGCGCAGAGGGGTCGGCTGGCGCGCTCTGCCTGCCGGGCTATGTTTGGTGGCGCGACTTGTGCGCTCGCTGCGGAAATTTTCGCAGCGGCTGCGGTGCCTTTCTTACTCCCTCTCCCCCCGGGGAGAGGGCTGGGGTGAGGGCAGCAGCCTCGGAGAAAGCACACATTAACTACCGCCCCTCCTTCCTAATAAGCTACTTCCGCTCACCGTAATTCCTAACGAGTACTGCATATGTCACCCAGCGCATCAGACATCGTTCCCATCAGCGAAGCCCGAGTCAGGCTTGCCGAACTAGCGGAAACGTTGGACCAAGCCAATGTCGTGCTGGCTGAAGATGCCATCACCGGGCTGCGACAAGCGTTGGCCGGACAGTTCATCTCCGACGATGAACTGGACAACGCACTCGGCAGCACATCAGCGCTCTGAGTTCCGGTCGGCTTCGACAACTAAGCGGCCTGGATTTCGACATCGCTGTCGCAGCCTTGTCCTGCAGCGATGAATCGGCGAACAAATCTGGAGACCAGCGGCGCGCTCCAATGCAGCATTCGCGGGAGCCGGCGGGTTGGATTGCTGACAAGGCTGCAGGCGTAGCGACCTGTGTTTTCCGAAAACTCGAGTGCTGTGCATGCGCCATGCGTGCGCATGCTGACCAGCATGCCAATCGGACATGGTTCGCTCATGCAGCAGACGCCGCAGCCGTTGCACGGTGCTCCTACCGACGGTTTGATCGGGGCGTCGATGCGCAGCATGATGACTTTGGGCATGTTGGATCATCTGCGGTTTGACACGGGCGCTATCGGTTGATGAGAGGCTGAAAACCCGTGGTATTTGGTGCTCGTCTTTCAGTCTTCGGAAGTCGAATGACGTGGCGCCGGTGCTGCGGCTCAGCTCAAGTTGTTGCTAGTGACGTTTCACAAATGGATTTGTGTTTAGCATAGTGTTGCTCCCGCTCTCCTCAGGGAGGGGACCAAGGAAAGGGCAGCAACCTCCGAATAAACACTGGCGCTTGCTAGTTGGACCCTCTCGGCCGGCAAAGCGTGCCAGCCGAATCTTTTTCTCCAGCCTTTCGGCTTGCCTTGCATTGCTCGTCTTCCCGGGGTCTCCCTCGAACTTTCTGCGCTTACACGTTCCTCAGCGGCGCAAAGAGTTTGGCTTGCCCTCTATGCTTGACGGGCCTTAATGCATACGCTGTATACACAAATTGCTAGTGCCCACCTAAACACTTTTAGAACAACGCCAAAGTTAACGGCAGCGATTTATAAAGTATTGGATTTAAACTCTAACGATTTCTTAATAATCGCATGATGGTACGCAGAGATGCAGCACGCTGGATCGTCACAAATGGGAACTAATTAAGCTTGCATGCTTAAAATGGATGCTGAATGATGCCGCTGAATGAAATTTGAAGGAAAAATTATTTCAAGATTTTATTTTTGCCTAAACTTTACCTGTCACTCTGTCAAAAATCCAAATCTGATCAAGTCGCATAACTACGCCGTCTCCTGTAGTTTCAAAACGGTCGGGGTTTTCATTTGTTGGCCTAATCAAGTTTGAATAACGCATTAAATACGGCGGCGCTAATGCCCCAAAAAATAAAATTCCCCCATTGTTTTTAAGTCGCTGTGCATCGACAGGGGTAGCTTCAAACGTAGCGCGATAGCGTTTATCTGAAGATTCATTTTTCAAATTGATAAAAATTGCAGCACAAACTTCTTTTTGAAAATTTCCTGTCGAGACTAAATTTCCAAATCCTACAGAGCGCAATACCTCCTTTACAGACGAAGAAATTACAGAGATTTCTTCTGCTTTGTAATTGATATTCTGGTGCTGCTGCTGTTCAAGATGTCTGCGAGATAAATCTAAATTGATGGTTGCTAAATTTTGATCTGCATCATACCTAAAGCCATTAGGATTCAAATCGGATTTGAATGCAATGGGGTCAATTGTTTTTATATTTCCGTAGAGTCTTGATGACGCAATAACATCAACTCTTTGCAGGTAATCCTTCTCAGTTTCAAATTCGCTTCTTGACGGCTGCTGTGACTGCAAAGCAGTTGCAATTGACTGGCAGTCATGCCCGTTATAGCTATTGGGTAATGTAATGCTGTCGGCATTAAGAGCAGATTGGGCGTAAGAGGTTTTGCTTGAAAGTCCCTCGGAATTCTGCGCCAGCACATGACTGGAAAAAATTAGTAAAGAAACGGTTTTTAAAAAGATGCTTATAATTTTTGCAAGCATTTTGATTGATTTTAGTTTGAATGTGGTTTATAAAAATTATTTAGATACTTAAATCTTTTATTGCTGGCTGTCTTGGGCGTGAGTATATTTTCCTAGTGATTTTGGTGTTATATTTCCCGAGGGTCGCATAATCTATTTTCCTGCAACGTATTTTAATATACAATATTATTATATATTTTATTTATTTCAAGCGTTGGCCTTCTAATTGTATTTAGGTTTGCGGGCGGGTTAAATTTTTGGTGTGCCCGAATTCATTGGTTTGACCGTGTAGCATTAGTTATTATCTTGGAGTGAGATGTAAGAGCGGTCTTAAAATTGTTGTTGATCAAGAAGCTGAATTTTGCAGGGCAGGGTTTCTAAGCCGAATTAATTATTTGATAGATCCTCGGTCAAATCGTAAGAATGCTTGAGTTAATAACGCTAATCTTGAATAATTGGCAACTTCGGTAGTGTTGGTTGATGAGTGAAGTATTCTTATACTATTTATTTGTCAGCGATCTATGAATGTTTTGATGTATGAAAAATTTTCCGTGCACTAAATGGGGCGGGAAGAATCGCGAAATCTTGAGTACCAACCGCTCCGATTTGTCTACTTGAAGATAATCTCACAAGACAGTTCATCATTTTCAATATATCTATTTCTAGTTAGAAATAGAAGAGCCCACCTCAATCCTCTGCTGCACAGGCAATCCCCCCAAACTCTGCGCCGGCCTTCTCAGCGTCGCATCAAACGGATTAATCCTCGGCCCAATAGCAGCAGCCTCCCTCTTAAGCAGTTCAACAACCGTCGGCAGCCGATCCAGATTCAACCGATCCGCAATAGTCCCCACCGCCAACGCCGCTACAGCCCTCCCTTCCCGATCCAATATCGGCACCGCCACCCCAGCCATTCCCTCCAACAATCCGATATTCCGCCCCGCATACCCCTGCGCGCGCACCTTCTCTATCTCCGTCCTCAGATAGACCTCGTCGTACACCCCGTACTCCCGCACGCGCGACAGGTTGAAGCGAATCACTTCCTCCCGCTCCGCCTCAGGCAGAAAAGCCAATATCGCCAGCGCGCCCTGACCGACACCCAGCGCAATGCGTCCGCCGATATCGCCGGTGAACGAGCGAATCGGAAACGGTCCTTCCGCGCGGTCCAGGCAGACCGCGTCGAAACCGCTCCTCGCTAATAAGAAGATGCTGTCCCCCAGGCTCGCGCACAGCCGCAGCAGCGCCGGCTTGCAAAGCGTGCGCAGGTCGCCGGGGTTGCCGGCGTGCGCAGCGAGCGCGAAGAACTCGATGCTGAGTCGATACAGCTTGGTGCGGGCGTCCTGCTCGACGATGCCTTCCAGCGCGAGCGATTGCAGCAAACGGTGCGTCGTGGCCTGGGTCAGGCCCACGGATCGTGCGATCTGCGTGACGCGGCCCCCATCTGCGTGCACTTTGGTGAGGGCGCGAATCACCGAAAAGACGCGGGGGATGCCGGCGGTCGGCGCTGTGGTGTCTGTCATGAGTTATCCAGCGGAATGGTTTGATCACAGTATGCCTTTGGTATTTCATTGAACGGAATTAGTTAAAGAAATATTCGGTTGTATGGAATACCCGGGGCGTTCCGGCTCGGTCCTTGCAATAGATTGGACTGATCCTGAACCCGCATACCGAGGTCCGCGCATGTCATTTCTCAAACTCTCCGGCGTCACGAAGTTCTATGGCGACACCTGCGCGGTGGCCGACATGAACCTCACGGTCGAGAAGGGCGAGTTCGTCTCGCTGCTCGGTCCATCGGGTTGCGGCAAGACGACGACGCTGCAGATGGTGGCGGGCTTCGAGCCGGTGACGCGCGGCAAGATCGAGCTCGAAGGCCGCGACATCACGCATGCAAAAGCCAACACGCGCGGGCTGGGCATCGTGTTCCAGACCTATGCGCTGTTCCCGCACATGACGGTGAGCGACAACGTCAGCTTCGGGCTCGAAATGCGCAAGATGCCCAAGGCCGAGCGGCGCGAGCGGGTGCGCGACGCGCTGGGGCTGGTGCATCTCGAAGCGCATGCCGACAAGTACCCGCGCGAGCTTTCCGGCGGTCAGCGGCAGCGGGTCGCGCTGGCGCGTGCGCTGGTGATCGAGCCGCCTGTGCTGCTGCTCGATGAGCCGCTGTCGAATCTCGACGCCAAGCTGCGCGAGGAAATGCAGTTCGAGCTGCGCCAGGTGCAGCGCAAGGTCGGCACGACGACGGTGATGGTCACGCACGACCAGAGCGAGGCGATGTCGATCAGCGACCGCGTGGTGGTGATGGAAGGCGGCCGCGCGACGCAGATCGACCATCCGCACCGCGTCTACGAACATCCGCGCACGCGCTTCATCTCGACTTTCGTCGGCAAGGCCAATCTGCTCGAAGGCCGCATGGTCGGCAATGGCGCGGGCGGCGCGCGGCAGTCGGTGCAGATCGGTGCGCTGCGGGTCGACGTCGACGATTCCGGTTTCCGGGGCGGCGCAGCCGTGTTGCTGAGCGTGCGGCCCGAGAAGGTCCAGCTCTGCGCCACCGGCAGCGGCCGCATCGACGGCGAGATCAGCGAACGCTTCTTCCTCGGCAGCCAGTGGCTGTACCGCTTCGTCACCTCCGTGGGCGACCTGATGGTGCTGACGCCGAACGACGGCCGTCCGGCGCTGGAGGAGGGCACGCGCGCTGCCGTCGACTGGCCGGACCACTGCACGCGGCTGCTGCCTGCCGACGAAAGCGCGACGGTCGCTGATGTACTGGCGGCGGGAGCGGTGTCGTGAGCCAGCCGAGTTCAGGTTCGGCCGGCAAGGCCACGCCGTGGTTCCTGTCCGGCCCGGCGCTGGTGCTGTTCGTGGCGCTGTTGCTGGTGCCGCTGCTGCTGACTGCGGTGCTGTCGTTCAACGTCTACGACCCCGTGACCGGACCGAAGTCGGGCGAGTTCACGCTCGATCACTACGTCCACGTTTTCACCGACAGCTACTACCTCGGCATCTTCTGGCGCACCTTCTGGATGTCGGCGCTGGTGGCCGTGATCTGCATCGTCGTCGGCGCGCCGGAGGCGTATGTGCTGAGCCGCATGCGCAATCCGTGGCGCTCGATGCTTCTGCTGGTGGTGCTGGCGCCGCTGATGGTGTCGGTCGTGGTGCGCGCCTTCGGCTGGAGCATGCTGCTCGGCCCCGAGGGGCTGGTGAACGGAATGCTGGGGCTGGTCGGCATCGGGCCGGTGAAGATCCTGTACACCGAGACGGCCGTGATCATCGCGCTGGTGCACGTGATGCTTCCGTTCATGGTGATACCGGTCTGGACTTCGCTGCAGAAGCTGGACCCGGGTGTCGAGAACGCGGCGCTGTCGCTGCGCGCTTCGCCCTTCACGACGCTGCGCCGCATCGTGTTGCCGCAGGTGATGCCGGGCATCCTGTCGGGCAGCCTGATCGTCTTCGGCCTCTCGGCGAGTTCTTTCGCCATCCCCGGTCTGCTCGGCGGACGGCGTCTGAAGATGGTCGCGACCATCGTCTACGACGAATACCTGCACGAGCTCAACTGGCCGCTCGGCGCAGCCATCGCGCTGGTGCTGCTGGTCGCGAATCTGGTCGTGATGCTGAGCTACAACCGCCTCGTCGAAGGCCGGTACAAGAAAGCGCTGGGCTGAAGCCATGAGCAAGAACGGACCTCTCGCCCTCGCGTTCAACGCGCTGGTCATCGCCTTCATGCTGGCGCCGCTGGTGATCGTCTGCGTGGTCGCCTTCACGCCCGAGAACACGCTGACGCTTCCGACGACCGAGTTCTCGCTGCGCTGGTTCCGCGCCGCGTTCGCGCACCCGGATTTCATGCAGTCGTTCTGGAACAGCCTTTGGCTGGCGCTGGCCTCGTCGACCATCGCGACGCTGCTCGCAGTGCCGGCCGGCATGGCGATCACCCGCTACAGCTTTCCGGGCCGCGACTTCCTGAACGCGCTGTTCCTGTCGCCGTTGATCATTCCGCATCTGGTACTGGGCGTCGCGCTGCTGCGGCTCTTCGCGCTGGTCGGCGGTACGGGCAGCTTCGGCTTTCTGGTGATGGCGCACGCGCTGATCGTCACGCCGTACACGCTGCGGCTCGTGGTCGCCGCACTGGTCGGCTTCGACCGCAGCGCGGAGCAGGCAGCGCTGTCGCTCGGCGCGTCGCAGGCGACCGTGTTCAAGCGCATCACGCTGCCGATGATCCTGCCGGGCGTGACCGGCGGCTGGCTGCTGGCCTTCATCAACAGCTTCGACGAAGTGACGATGTCGATCTTCGTCACCTCGCCGAGCACGGTGACGCTGCCGGTGCGCATGTACATGTATGCGACCGAATCGATCGATCCGCTGATGGCGGCGGTGTCGGCGCTGATGGTGGCGGTGACCGCGGTAGCGATGATCGTGCTGGACCGCGTTTACGGGCTCGACCGTGTGCTGGTGGGTCGGCGATGAGCGCTGCGGTTTCTTTCTCTGATCTTGCGCATCGTCCGCTGCTGAAGCGGCTGACCGAGAAGCAACGCGCCAGCATCGCCTTCACGCTTGACGGCGAGCCAGCGACTGCGCTGGACGGCGACACGATCCTGACTGCCGTACTGACGCAGCACGACCAGTTGCGCCGCAATGAATTCAGCGACGCGCCACGTGCGGGGTTCTGCATGATGGGCGCGTGCCAGGACTGCTGGGTCGCGACGGAGAGCGGCGAGCGCCTGCGTGCCTGTTCGACCTTCATCGCGCCCGGCATGTCGCTGCTGACGGGCTCTTGCTCCCTCCCCTCCCGGGGGAGGGTTGGGGTGGGGGCTGACGGCGTCACCATGGTTGGCGATTGCGTTATCGACGGCTGCGGCCCCCATCCCAGCCTTCCCCCGGGAGGGGAAGGAGCAAGACCGGTACGTGGCGGGGAGGCGGCATGAGCGCACGTCCGCCCGAACTGGCGCAGCCCGTCATCGTCGGCGCAGGCCCTGCGGGCATCCGCGCGGCGCAGACGCTGGTCGCGCATGGGTTGCGGCCGGTGGTTATCGACGAGGCCGCGCGCGCGGGCGGCCAGATCTACCGGCGTCCGCCGGCGCATTTCGAGCGCACGGCGCGCACGCTCTACGGCACCGAGGCTGCGCGCGCTACATCGCTGCACGACGCCATCGACAGCCTGCATGACCGCATCGACTACATGTCCGACAGCCTGGTCTGGAACGCGCAGCACGGCTTCCTCGACGTGCTCGAGGGCAAGAAGAGCGCCGCGCACAGCGTGCGGTACCAACGCCTGATCGTCGCGACCGGCGCAACCGACCGCGTGCTGCCGGTTCCCGGCTGGACGCTGCCCGGCGTCTACACGCTCGGCGGCGCGCAGGTCGCGCTCAAGTTCCAGGGCTGCGCCATCGGCGAGCGCGTGGTGTTCATGGGCACCGGACCGTTGCTGTATCTGGTCGCCTATCAATACAAAAAAGCCGGCGCGGATGTAGTCGCGGTGCTCGACACGGCCTACCTGTCCGATCAACTCGCTGCCGCGCCGAAGATGCTGACCCAGCCCGCCGTTTTCGCCAAGGGCGTGTATTACGTCGGCTGGCTGCGCGCGCACGGCGTGGCGCTGCACAGCGGCATGCGGCCGGTGCGGATCGATGGCGAAGGCGACGGCAAAACCCGCGTCTCGTCCGTGACTTTCAACGACGGCAAGCGCGAACGCACGCTCGGCTGCGACGCCATTGCCTTCGGCTACGCCCTGCGTTCCGAAACCCAGCTCGCCGATCTGCTCGGCTGCCGCTTCGCCTTCGCCCCGATGCAGCGTGCCTACCTTCCGGTGCGCGATGCGGCCGGCCGCTCCAGCGTCGATGGTGTCTACCTGGCCGGCGACGGCGCGGGAATCATGGGCGCCGACGCGGCCGAGTGGGCCGGCGAACTTGCTGCCCTCGCGCTGTTGGCCGACCAGGGAGCGGCTGTCGACAGCGCACGCGCCGACGCGCTCGAACGCAAGCTCGCCCGCCTCGCACCGTTCCGCGAAGGCCTCGAACGCGCCTTCCCGTTCCCGACCGACTGGGCCGCGCACGCACCCGACGACCTCATCGTCTGCCGCTGCGAGAACATCACTGCCGGCACGCTGCGCGACACCATCCGCGAGACCGGCGCCGACGACATGAACAGATTGAAGGCGCTGTCTCGCATCGGCATGGGCCGCTGCCAGGGCCGGATGTGCGGCATCGCCGCGACCGAAATCCTCGCGCACGCTACCGGCAAGACGGTTGAAGAATGCGGGCGCCTGCGCGGACAGGCGCCGATCAAGCCGATCCCGATGGTGCTGATGCGCAAGCCGGATCGTCAGCGCGTGGAGGCGGAATCGTGAAGCGCATATCGACCGATGTGGTCATCGTCGGCGGCGGCATCGTCGGCTCTTCCGCAGCGCTGGCGTTGCGGCGCATGGGCCTGACCGTCGCGCTGCTGGAACGCGACCTTTGCGGCTCCCGATCCAGCGGCGTGAACTACGGCGGCGTGCGTCGCCAGGGCCGGCCGCTGTCGCAATTGCCGCTGTCGCAGCGCGCGCACGGCATCTGGGGACGGCTGGCGGAAACCATCGGCACGCAGGCCGAATACGTGCGCTCCGGCCACTTCAAGATCGCCCGCAGCGCCGAGGACATGGCTGCGCTGGAGGCTTACCGCGAGCGCACGCGCGACCACGGCATCGGCATCGAACTGTTGTCCGGCGAGCGGTTGCGTGCGGCCTGTCCGTGGCTCGGCGGCAAGGCGGTCGGCGGCTCGCTGTGCCCCGAAGACGGGCAGGCGAATCCGCGGCTCGTGTCGCCTGCCTTTGCGCGGGCTGCACAGCGGGCGGGCGCGGAGATCTTCGAGCGCACGCGTGTCGACGAGGTCTCGCACGACGGCTCGACCTTCACCGTGCGCTCGGGCAACGCGCTCGAAGTGCGTGCGCCGGTGCTGCTGAACTGCGCGGGTGCCTGGGCCGGTGCGCTGGCCGCGCAGTTCGGCGAAGCGGTGCCGATGCAGTCCGGTCATCCGGCGATGGCGGTGACCGAGCCGGTGCCGCATTTCATGAACTGGAGCCTCGGCGTCGAAGGCGGCGGGGTGTACGGGCGGCAGGTCGCGCGCGGCAATCTGGTGCTCGGCGGCGGTGCGGGATTCGCGCTCGATGCCGACCGCGCACGCTCGTCCAGCGAGGCGATCCTTGCGCTGACCGAACAGGCCGTCGAACTGCTGCCGGTGCTGCGCCATGCCCACATCATCCGCACCTGGAGCGGTACCGAAGGCTATCTGCCCGACCGCGAACCCGTGATCGGCCCGAGCGGAACGACGCCCGGCCTGTTCCACGGCTTCGGCTTCGCGGGCGGCGGCTTCCAGGTCGGTCCTGCAGCCGGTGAAGTTCTGGCCGAACTCGCTGCGAAAGGGCGCACCGACACGCCGATCGATGCGTTCTCGATCCGGCGCTTCGCCGGCGAACCCGCGCCGGCGACCACGGCACCGGTCGAATCCTCGCCGCCGCAACCCGTTCCGGCGACCGAGTCGGCCGTCGCCAACTGATTTCTTCGCTTCCGTTTCTTCCTGCTCCACCCTGAAAGGACTCACCATGTCTCGCATCGCTTCCAAGCAAACTTCCATCCGTCGCGCACTCGTCGCGTCGGCTGCCGCAGCGGCGGCCATGGCCTTCAGCGGCGGCGCGGCCGCACAGGCCAAGACGATCTACATCGGCATGAACGGCGGTGCGATGGAGAAGGCGTACAGCCAGTACGTGTTCCCGGCGTTCGAGAAACTGTATGGCGCCAGGGTCGTGGTCGTGCCCGGCACGTCGTCCGACATCCTGGCCAAGGCACAGGCCAACAAGGACAAGCCGCAGATGCACGTCATGTTCCTGGACGACGGCATCATGGTCCGCGCCATCGGCATGAACCTCTGCGAGAAGCAGCGCCCGAACGCGAACATCAACGACATCTATCCGGCAGCGCGCTTCAAGGGCGACATGGCGACCGGCGTCAGCCTGGGCATGACCGGCATTGCCTACAACGCCAAGATGTTCAAGGAAAAGGGCTGGGCCGCGCCGACCTCGTGGATGGATATGGCCGACCCGAAGTTCAAGGGCAAGGTGGTGTTCCAGTCGATGCCGGCGTCGTCGTTCGGGCTGCACGGTTTCCTGATGTTCAACCGCATCCAGGGCGGCAACGACAAGAACGTCGAGCCCGGGTTCAAGGCCTGGCCGACGACCATCGGCCCGAACGTGCTGGAGTACATCCCCAGCTCGGCCAAGCTGTCCGAGATGGTGCAGACCAACGAAGCCGCGATCTTCCCGCTGACGCCGACGGCCGTCGCCGCGCTCAAGGTGAAAGGCATCCCGGTCGAGTACGCGCAGCCGAAGGAAGGCTCGGTCGTGCTGATGGTCGGCCAGTGCGTGATCGCCAACAACAGCGAACCCGAACTCGCGCAGAAGCTCGCCGAGTTCCTGCTGAGCCCGCTTGCGCAGGCCAACGTGCTTCAGTACGGCGCGCAGATCCCGACCAACCCCAAGGCACCGGCGGTGGGCGAGGGCGCGCAGCAGGTCGCGGACATCAACAAGTGGATGAAGAACGCGGTCACGCTGGACTGGGATTCGGTCAACGCGAACCGTCCGGCCTGGAACGCGCGCTGGAACAAGACGATCGAGCGCTGATCGTCCGGGCTCCGTCTAGGGGTTGACCACCAATTACGAAAACGCGCCGATCCGACTAGGCTCGGCTTGCGTGCGAAGAGGTTCGCGGTGAGTCGATACCCATAAAGAAGGAGACAAGATGTCAGTTCGTTTCAAGGCCGTCGCGGCCACGGCGTTGTTTGCGATGTCTGCCGGCGCGGTACTCGCGCAGGACATCAAGATCGGCTACAACGCCGACCAGTCCGCCAGCGGCGTCGCCGAGCTGGGAACGGCCGGTCGATGGGGTTTCGAGGCCGCCATCGAGGACATCAACAAGGCCGGCGGCGTCATGGGGCGCAAGCTGGTCGGCGTGAACCGCGACGACCTCGGCTCGCCGCCGAAGTCGATCCAGAACATGACGGAACTGATCGACAACGAGAAGGTCGCCGCCGTCGTCGGCCCGGCCAACTCGGGCAACGCGCTGGCCTGGCTGCACATCCCGCAGCAACGCAAGATCCCGGTCGTGGTGCCCATCGCCACCGGCACCGAAGTCACGCTGCGCTATGCCAAGGAACCGCAGAACTACCTCTACCGCGTGTCGATGGTCGACCGCGAGCAGATCGCGCTGCTGGCCGCCTATGCGGTCAAGGCGTCGAAGACCGGAAAGATCGCGATCTTCGCGGACTCGACCGGCTACGGGCAGGGCGGCATCAAGGATGCGACCGAGGTGCTGGCGCTGCACGACGTGAAGCCGGTCATCGTCGAGAAGTACGGCCCGAAAGACACCGACATGACCTCGCAGCTCGCGAAGATCCGCGATGCGGGCGCCGATGTCGTCATCGTCTACGGCATCGCCGACGGCACCGCGCACGTGCTGCGCAGCATGGAGAAGATCGCCTACATGCCGGTCACGCTCGGCACCTGGGGCAACCTCAGCGGGCTGCTGCCGCGCATCGCCGGCGAGAAGCTGTCGGAGCATCTGATCCTCGCTGCATCGACCACCGAAGACACCAACACCCGCACCAAGGCGCTTGGCGAACGCGTGCGCAAGAACTTCCCGACGCTCACCACCTTCCCGTGCGCCGCGCAGGCCTACGACTCGGTGATGCTGATTGCCGCCGCCATGAAGCTGGCGAACAGCGTCGATGGCGAGAAGGTCGCTGCCGCGCTCGAACAGGTGTCGGGCGTGCAGGGCGTGATCAAGACCTACAACAAACCGTTCAACAAGACCAATCACGAAGGCCTGAACGTCAGCGACTTCTACCTTGCGCGCTGGAAGGGCGGCGTGCCGGTGCGCTACGACGACGGCATCGTCAAGTCGCTGACGCCGGCCCAGCTCAAGCGCTGAGCACACTCACAGACGAGCCGTCGACATGGTCGCGATCCTCCAGGCGCTGTTCAGCGGTCTGGCGCTCGGCAGCGTGTATGCGCTGGTCGCGCTGGGCTTCAACATCACCCACAACACCACGAAGACGCTGAACTTCGGGCAGGGCGAATTCCTGGTGGCGGGCGCCTTCGTCGCGGTATCGGGCGTGCTGCTGCTGTCGGGCAAGGGCCTGACCGGCGCACTGCAGCCGCAGGACGTGACGCTGTTGCGCTACGGCGGCAGCATGCTGATCACGGTCGCGGTGCTGGGTGTTCTCGGCGTGTTGCTGTACTACACGGCGGTGCGGCCGTTCATCGGGTTGCCGGGGCTGGCCTGGGTGATGAGCACCATCGGCTTCGGCATCATCATCCAGAACACCGCGCTCGCCATCTGGGGTCCGTCGCCGATGGTGCTGCCGTCTCCCCTCGGCGACAGCGTACTGCGCATCGGCGGCGCGGGCGTGCTGCCGCAGGAGGTGCTGGTGCTGTGTTCGAGCATCGCCGTGATGCTGGTGCTCGACACCGTGATGCGCAGGACCAGGATCGGCAAGGCGGTGCGCGCCGTCGCGCAGAGCCAGAACGCGGCGACGCTGATGGGCATCAACGTGTCGGCGGTGATCGTGCTGGCTTTCGTCGTCAGCTCCAGCCTGGCCGGGCTCGCAGGATTGCTCATCGCACCGATCACGACCGTGTCGGTCTTCATGGGCGTCACGCTGGCGCTCAAGGCTTTTTCCGCGGCCATCGTCGGCGGGCTGAGCAATGCGCGCGGCTGCATGCTGGGCGGCTTTTTGCTCGGCATCATCGAATCGATGGTTGGGCTCTGGCATGCGGAGCTGCGCGAGATCAGCATCTTCCTGCTGATCATCGTGGTGCTGGTGCTGAAGCCCGAAGGCCTGCTCGGTCAGCGCGTCTCGGAGAAGGTCTGATGAAAGACCTGACGGGATCGCGCACGCATGCGGTCGGGCTGGTCGCCGTCGCGCTGTTCATCGCCTTCGTTCCGTTCGTCACCGACAACGCGTTCTATCTGAAGGTGCTGTTCCTCATCGCGGTCAATTACCTGGCTGCGGCCGGGCTCAATGTGCTGGTCGGGCATGCGGGGCAGAAGTCGCTCGGACATGCGGGACTGTTCGCGGTCGGCGCGTACACGGCGGCGCTGCTGACGGCGCGGCTGGGCTGGAATCCGTGGCTTGCGTTCGCGGCGTCGGGTGTCGTCGCAGGCGTCTTCGGCGTGGTCATCGCGCTGCCGGCGCTGCGCGTGAAGGGGCCAGCGCTGGCGATGGTCACGATCGGTTTCGGCATCGTGGTCGAGAAGGTGGTGTCGGAATGGCAGGACGTGTTCGCCGGCCAGCAGGGCATCTACGGCGTGGTGCCGCCATCGTGGGGCACACACGCGTTCGGCGCGGCCGACTGGCTCTGGTTCGCGGGCGCGCTGGCGATCGTCGCGCATCTCATGATCCGCTCGCTGCTGGGCGGCAAGTACGGGCGCGCGTTCATGGCGGTGCAGACGGCCGAGGTAGCCGCCGAAAGCGTGGGCGTGAGCGTCTACCGCTTCAAGGTGCTGGCCTTCGTGATCAGCGCGGTCACCTGCGGTTTCGCGGGCGCGATGATCGCGCAGCAGAACCAGTACATCAGCTCCGACTTCATCACCTTCAACCTGTCGATCTTCTTCCTGCTGATCGTGCTGTTCGGCGGCAGTTCGATCTACGGACCGCTGCTCGGCGCGGTGGTGCTGACGCTGCTCGATGCGTTCCTCGCCCGCTGGCCCGACCTGCAGCATTTCACTTATGGCGCGCTGCTTCTGTTCGCGCTTTACGTGATGCCCGACGGGCTGGCCGGCGCCATCAGGAGTCTGGCGCGTCGCGTGATGCCGGGGCTGTTCAGTCATCCGGTGCTGCCCCCTCCCGCCGAGGAGTGGACATTGCGCAGCACCGCTGCCGCCGCTACTACCGCTACTACCGCCACTGCCGCTGCTGCCGACCGGCCGCTCCTGGTCGCCACCGATCTCTGCAAGTCCTACGGCGGCGTCGTGACGACGCGCAACATCGACTTCACGCTCAAGGCCGGCCACATCCATTCGCTGATCGGACCCAATGGCGCGGGCAAGACGACGCTGCTCAACATCCTCTCCGGCATCGTGCCGCCTAGCCAGGGCAGCATCGTCTTCAACGGCACGGAGATCGTCGGCAAGGTGCCGAACCGCATTTCCAGCCTCGGCCTCGGCCGCACTTTCCAGAACCTGAAGCTGTTCGCCGACATGACGGTGCTCGACAACGTCAAGGTCGGCCTGCACCGGCTGCTGAAGCCGGGCGTGTGGAGTTGTCTGCTCGGCCTGCCGGCATCGGACCGGGCGGAGAAGGCAGCGGCCGTCGAGGCACTGCAGATCCTCGACTTCCTCGGTTTGCGCGACAAGGCCTTCGAGCGCGCCGGCAGCCTGCCGTACGGTCTGCAGCGCCGGCTCGAACTGGCGCGTGCAATTGGCACGCATCCGCGCCTGCTGCTGCTCGACGAGCCGGCGGCCGGCCTCAATCCGCAGGAGACGCGCGACCTGATCCAGGTGATCGCGAAGGTGCGCGACAAAGGCATCACCGTGCTGCTGATCGAACATCACATGGATCTGGTCATGGCGATCTCCGATCACGTCATCGTGCTCGACTACGGCAACAAGATCGCGGAAGGCGCGCCGGCCGCGATCCAGCGCAATCCGCGCGTGATCGCGGCGTATCTCGGCGACGAGGAGCCCGAGGAAAACGTCGACGCCCACGATCCGCACGATGCCGACACGCTGGAGCCCGGCATGCGCGATCGCGCGACCGGGCTCTTCACGACCACCGGAGGAAGCCATGTCTGAATCGCCTCTGCTGCAGATCGAAGGGCTGGAAGTGCGCTACGGCGCCATCGAGGCGCTCAAGGGCATCTCGCTGGAAGTGCGCACCGGCGAAGTCGTCACCATCATCGGCGGCAACGGTGCCGGCAAGAGCACGCTGATGAAGACGATCTCGGGGCTCGAACCCGCAGCCGCCGGCCGCGTGCTGTTCGAGGGCCGCGACATCACGCGCATGCGCGGCCACGAGCGGGTGCCGCTCGGCATTGCGCAGTCACCCGAGGGCCGGCAGGTGTTCCCGGACCAGACGGTGCGCGACAACCTGATGCTCGGCGCCTACCACCGCAAGGCGAGCACGGCCGAGCTCGACGCCGACATCGATGCGCAGTTCGCGATCTTCCCGCGCCTGCGCGAACGTGCGTCGCAGATGGCCGGGACCATGTCCGGCGGCGAGCAGCAGATGCTGGCGATCGCGCGGGCGTTGATGGCTCGGCCCAAGCTGCTGCTGCTGGACGAGCCGTCGCTCGGCCTGGCGCCGCTGGTCGTCAAGGAGATCTTCGGCGTGATCCGCGATCTGAAGCGCCACGGCGTGACGATCCTGCTGGTAGAGCAGATGGCCAACCAGGCGCTGGCCGTGGCCGAACGCGCCTACGTGCTGGAGACCGGCCGCATCACCATCGAGGGCAGCGGCGCCGCGCTGCGCCGCGATCCGCGCGTGCGCGCGGCCTACCTCGGAGAGCATTGAATGGTCGCCGGCAGCGAATCGCCCGACGAAGCGTTCGACTACGTGATCGTCGGCGGCGGCGCGGCGGGTGCCATCCTGGCCGCGCGGCTCAGCGAAGACGGCAGCGCCAGCGTCTGCCTGCTCGAAGCCGGCCCGCGCGACTGGCATCCGTACCTGCATATGCCGGCCGGCTACATCAAGGCCGTCTTCAACCCGACCTATGCGTGGCAATTCAGCTCCGAGCCGAATCCGCTCACGCTCGACCGCCGCATTCCGCTGCCGCAGGGCAAGACGCTCGGCGGTTCGACATCGATCAACGGCCTCGTCTACAACCGCGGCCAGAAGGAAGACTTCGATGGCTGGGCCGCGATGGGCAACCCTGGCTGGAGCTACGCCGACGTACTGCCGTACTTCATGCGCAACGAGCGACGCGAATTCGGCGATGCGGCCTATCGCGGTCGCGAAGGACTTCAGCCCGTCAGCGACATCGCCTGGATCCATCCGATCGCAGAGAGCTTCATCGCCGGCGCGGTCGGGCTCGGCCTGCCGCGCAACCCCGACTACAACGGCGCATCGCAGGCAGGCGTCGGCTACTTCCAGCGCACCATCGACGGTCGCTGGCGCATGAGCACGGCGCGTACCTATCTGTGGCCTGCGCGCAGGCGGCGCAACCTGTCGATCCGCACCGACGCGCGAGCCACGCAGATCGTCTTCCAGGACCGGCGCGCGACGAGCGTCCGGTATGTGCGCGGAACGTCGCTCGCGACGCAACGCACCGTCTCCGCGCTGCGCGAGGTGATCGTCTGCTGCGGCGCGCTCAACACGCCGAAACTGCTGCAGCTCTCTGGCGTCGGCCCTGCGGCGCTGCTGCGCGAACTCGGCGTTCCGGTGGTGCACGACCTGCCGGGCGTCGGCGCCAATCTCAGCGATCACTTCTCGGTGCGCATCGTGCGCGGCGTCAACGGAAGTGGGGGCATCACGACCATCAACGAACTCTCCCGCATGCCACGCCTGGCCGGCCAGGTCGCGCGCTGGCTTTTGGGCAAGCCGAGCATCCTGGCGTTCAGCCCATCCCTGGTGCACTGGTTCTGGCAGTCGCGGCCCGGCCTCGACCGGCCCGATCTGCAAGGCGTCTTCACGCCGGCCAGCTACCGCGAAGGCTATGTCGGCATGCTCGACACTTTTCCCGGCATGACATGCGGCGTGTGGCCGCACCGGCCGTTCAGTCGCGGCACCGTCCATGCCGCATCCGCCGACGTGTTCGCCGATCCGCTGGTGCAGCCGAACTACCTGAGCGATCCGCGCGATGCGGAAACGCTGCTCGGCGGCATGCGCCTCGCGCGCCGGCTCCTGCAGACGCCGGAACTCGCATCGATCGCGACCGCCGAATCGCTGCCCGGCCCGCAGGTGCAGACGGACGACGAACTGCTCGACTTCGCGCGTCGCTACGGTGTCTCGTCGTATCACGTCAACGGAACGGCGCGCATGGGGCCGGCGGACGATCCGATGGCGGTCGTCGACGCGCAATTGAAGGTACACGGGCTGCAGGGGTTGCGCGTCGTCGATGCCTCGGTCATGCCGTCGATCCCGTCGGCGAACACCGCAGCGTCGACCATGATGATCGCGGAGAAGGCGGCCGACATGATCCGCGGACGGCCGGCGCCGTGAGCAGGCGCGCGATGCCGCCGCCGCCGGATCAGGCGGAATTCGATTTCGTCATCGTCGGTGCGGGCGCGGCGGGCTGCGTGCTGGCCAACCGGCTGTCGGCGGACGGCAGGACCACCGTCTGCCTGCTCGAAGCCGGCCCGCCAGACGACAACCTCTTCATCCACATACCGGCCGGCTTCATCAAGCTGGCCTATGACCCGAAATACACCTGGCAGTACGAGACCGAGCCAGGCGACGGCACGGCCGGCCGGCGCATTCCGACCACGCAGGGCAGGACGCTCGGCGGTTCCAGTGCGATCAACGGCTTCAACTGCACACGCGGCCAGTCGCAGGACTACGACGGCTGGGCGGCGCTCGGCAATCCCGGTTGGCGTTATGCCGACGTGCTGCCGTACTTCAAGCGCAGCGAACGCCGCATCGGCAGCTTCGATTCGCGTTACCGGGGCGGCGACGGTCCGCTGCCGATCGCTGATTGCGACTGGCGCCATCCGCTGTGCGATGCCTTCATCGAGAGCGCGCATGCCATCGGCGTGCCGCACAACCCCGACTACAACGGCGCGCGGCAGGAAGGAGCGGGCTATTACCAGCGCTGGATCCACAACGGCCGGCGGCACAGCGCAGCCGTCGCCTTCCTCAAGCCGGCAATGCGGCGCGCGAACCTCACGGTTTGCACCGGCGCGCAGGCGACGAAGGTGCTGCTCGACGGCAACCGCGCATTCGGCGTGGCCTACGTCCAGGATCACGGCAACGGCAATCCTGGCCAGATGCGCCTGGTTCGCGCGCGATGCGAAGTGGTGCTGTGCGCCGGCGCAGCGAACACGCCGAAGCTGTTGCTGCTTTCCGGCATCGGCGACGCGACGCGACTTATCGCCCTCGGCCTGCCGGTGCGCCACCACCTGCCGGGTGTCGGCGAGAACCTGCAGGACCACCACATGGTCCGCTCGGTCTGCCGCGTCAAGGACGCAACGACGCTGAATCAGACCGCGCGCGGCGCGCGGCTGCTAGGGCAGATCGCGCTCTGGTGCCTGCGCAGGCCAAGCATCCTTTCCATCAGTCCGTCGGTGGCCTATGCGTTCTGGAAATCCGATCCCGCGCTCGACCGCGCCGATCTGCAGTTCCATTTCAGCCCCGGCAGCTACAAGGAAGGCGTTGCCGGTTTGCTGGACGACTTCCCCGGCATGACGCTCGGCTTCTATGCGCTGCGCCCGAAGAGCAAGGGCACGCTGCGCCTGCGCTCCGCCGATCCGTTCGACGCGCCGCTGATCCAGCCCAACTACATGAAGGAGGAAAGCGACCGGCACGTCGTCGCAGCAGCTTTGCGACTGACCCGCGCAATGCTGCACGGCGAGGCGCTCAGCCGCTTCCGTGAGCGCGACGAGTACCCGCCCGAATCCGCCGTCACCGACGAAGACCTGATCGAGTTCGCCCGCCAGCGCGGCGGCACCGCCTGGCACCTGATGGGAACCTGCCGCATGGGGCCGGCGAGCGATCCGGCATCGGTCGTCGACAGCGAATTGCGCGTGATCGGCCTGCAGGGCCTGCGCATCGCCGATGCGTCCGTCATGCCGACCATGCCGTCCGGCAACACGCAGATCCCGACCATGATGATTGCCGAGAAGGCCGCCGACATGCTGCTCGGGCACGCCGCACCGCCGGCCGAATATCCCGAACGAGAGAGAGACAGGACACCATGACCGTCGATTCCAGACTCCCCGATTTCCGCAAGCTCACGCCCGCGCAACGCCTCGAAGCGCTCGGTCGCGCAGCCAATCTCTCGGCCGACGACCTGGCGCTGTTGTCCACCCCCGGCGCGCTGAGCCCGGCGCTGGCCGACGGCATGATCGAAAACGTCGTCGGCACGTTCGAGCTGCCAATGGGCGTGGCCGCGAACTTCGTCGTCAACGGGCGCGACGTGCTGATGCCGATGGTGGTGGAAGAACCGTCGGTGGTGGCGGCTGCATCGTTCATGGCGAAGCTGGTGCGTGGTTGCGGAGGCTTCGAGACCTCGAGCACCGAGCCCTTGATGCGTGCGCAGGTGCAGGTGCTCGGCACCACCGATCCATACGGCGCGCGGCAGGCGCTGCTGCGGCATCGCGCCGAGATTCTCGAAGTCGCGAACAGCCGCGACAAGGTGCTGATCGGCCTGGGCGGCGGCAGTCGCGACATCGAAGTCCACGTGTTCCCGGATACGCCGCGCGGCGCGATGGTGGTGATGCACCTGATCGTCGACGTACGCGATGCGATGGGCGCGAACACGGTCAACACGATGGCCGAATCCGTGTCGCCGCTGGTCGAGAAAATCACCGGCGGCAAGGTGCGGTTGCGCATCCTGTCGAACCTGGCCGACCTGCGACTGGCCCGCGCCCGCTGCCGCGTTACGGCCGAAGCGCTGACGACGCCCGAGCGCAGTGGCGCTGAAATCATCGAAGGCATCCTCGACGCCTACACCTTCGCTGCGGTCGATCCGTACCGCGCCGCGACGCACAACAAGGGGATCATGAACGGCGTCGATCCGGTGATCGTCGCGACCGGCAACGACTGGCGCGCGGTCGAGGCGGGCGCGCATGCGTACGCGAGCCGCAGCGGGCGCTACACCTCGCTGACGCGCTGGGAAAAGGACACGTCGGGCGCGCTGGTCGGCACGATCGAGATGCCGATGCCGGTCGGGCTGGTCGGCGGCGCTACCAAGACGCATCCGCTCGCGCGCCTTGCGCTGAAGATCCTCGCCGTCAGGTCGGCGCAGGAACTCGGCGAAGTGGCCGTTGCCGTCGGGCTGGCGCAGAACATGGGCGCGCTGCGTGCGCTCGCGACCGAAGGCATCCAGCGCGGGCACATGGCGCTGCATGCACGCAACATCGCGCTGGTCGCGGGCGCTGTCGGCGACGAAGTGGACCGCATCGCGCGCCGCATGGCCGACGAGAAGGACGTTCGGACCGATCGCGCCGTGGCGTTGCTGCAGGAGATGCGCCAGGTCGGCGGCGGCTGAATCAGCGCTTCTTGAGCGCGCACAGGTCGATCATTCCCGGCAGCGTCTGCGGATCGCTGTCTTTCGGGAAGATCGCGTGCTTCTGGATCTTGTGCGTGCCGGTGGTCGGAATGGATTCGGCGAACCAGACGTAGCCCGGCGCCTTGTAGTACGCGAGTTGCGCGTGGCAGAAGTCGAACAGCATGCGCGCCGCCTGCTGCCGCGATTCTTCGTCGCCGGCCGGCTGCTTCAATACGACGCAGGCGAGCACTTCTTCTTCGCGGACCTCGTCGGGCACACCCATCACCGCGACCTGTGCCACCAGCGGATGCGTCTGCAGCAGCGCCTCGACTTCGGCCGCCGCGATGTTCTCGCCCGAGCGCCGGATGATGTTCTTGCGCCGGTCGACGAAGTGCAGCATGCCGGTCGCGTCGCGCACGACGACGTCGCCGGTGTGGAACCAGCCGCCGCGCCAGGCGTCTTCTGTGGCGACCGGGTCGTCGAGGTAGCAGGTGAAGAAGTCCTTGCGCGGCGTGGCTTCCGAATGCCGGATGACGAGTTCGCCCGGCGTGCCGTCGGGCAGTTCGTCACCGGCTTCGTCGACGACGCGCGCTTCGGTGCCCGGCACTGCTCGCCCGAACGCGCGTGTGCCGACCTGGCGCGGCGGCATGTTGTCGACCAGCATGCGCACCATCTCGGTCATGCCCCAGAGTTCGAGCAGCGGAAAGCCGAAGCGTGCTTCGAACACGGCGTGCAGTTGTGGCTCGACGCCAGCGCCGAAACCGAATCGCACCTGATGCCGGCGGTCCGGAATACCGCCTGCATCCACCGGCTGGTTCAGAAGCATCGGAATCACGACGCCGAGGTAGTGCACGACCGTGGCGCGCGATTCGCGCACCTCGGTCCAGAAGCGCGAAGGCTGGAATCTGTCGGTCTGCACCTGGCAGTTGCCGGTCAGCAGCACGCAGTAGAACGACAGGATCGACGCGTTGACGTGGAACAGCGGCAGCGGGTTGTAGATGCGCTCCTGTCCCTCGCGCAGCGTGGCCAGTCCGCCGCAGGTGGCGTAGGCGCGGCCGGCTGCCAGTTCGTACCGGTGGGAGAGAACGCAGCCCTTGGGTCGGCCGGTCGTTCCAGATGTGTAGAGGATGCTGGCTGGCGTTTCGGACGTGACCGGCGAGTCGTCGGCAGGACGTTGCGGACGCGGCAGGGCGTTGTCGAAAGATTCGAACACGACGACTTCGGGCCGATGCGCCGACTCGGCCAGCGCGGCCAGTGCGGCGTCAAGCAGCGCGCGTCGGCCTTCCAGCACGACCACCAGATCGACGCGCGAATGATCGATGAGGTAGGCCAGCTCGCGACTGCGGTAGTCGGGATTGATCGGCACGCAGCACGCGCCGAGCGTATTCAGCGCGAGCTTGTGCAGCATGTGTTCGGGCCGGCTTTCGAGCAGCAGGCCGACACGGTGCCCGCTGCCGTAGCCGGCGGCCTGGTACTGCGCCATGAGAGCGCGCACCTGTGCGGCGGCGGCGTAGAAGCCGATCTCGTAGCCCTGCGGGTGGTAGGCGCGTGCTGCGTTGGCGGGCACGGCCATGAGGGCGTTGGCGCCATAGCGCGTGGCCGCGGCGAACAGGGTCTGGCCGATGGTGCTGTGGTCGTCGATCTCGATCATCGGGGGCTCAGGGTTGCGTATCGGGTGCCGGCACGGTCGACACGCCCTGGTCGCCTGCACTTTGTTTTTCGACCCGCAGCGCGCGCCTGAAGGCTTCGCGCTCCTGCAGACGCTGCCAGTAAGCCGCGACGGCGGGCGTGAACTGCGCGGAAAGGTCCAGGTGCTCGGCCAGCATCAGCGCGTAGCCGACCGATACATCGGCTGCCGTGAATCGTCCGCAGAGGTACGGTTGCGCGGCCAGCAGCGGTTCGAGCGACCGCAGCCTCGACAGGAACCACTTCGAATAGTCAGCCGCCACCTGTGGCGAGCGCCGGTCTTCCGGCTCGAAGCGGCCGTAGCGCAGCACCAGCGTCTGCGGAAAGGTCAGCGTGGCCTCGCCGAAGTGCAGGTAGTTGAGGTACGCGGCGAACTCCGGCTCCTGCGGCTCGACGTTCAGCGGCGTCGGGGCGGACTTCGCAGCCAGGAACTGGCAGATGGCGGCGGACTCGGTCATGCGGAGCTCGCCGTCGAAGAACGCCGGGACAGTGCCGAGCGGATTGATCTTCAGAAACTCGCGTGCGCTGGCCCGTGGCGGAAACGGCAGCAACTTCAGCGTGTACGGAACGCCGAGTTCCTCGAGCATCCAGAGGACGCGGAACGAGCGGGCGCTGACGCAATGGTGCAGTGTGAACATCGACCCCATTATTTCGTGGTCGGGTCGTTTCAAGGCTCGGGCCGATCCCTCGATTTTCGATTCGCGTGAACGGAAGATCGTCGTTCACGCCCGATGCCGCCCTGCGGCATCGGGGGCTGGCTGAAGCACGTCGAAAGCGGCGACCAGCCGGTCGATCGCGTCGTCGATCACGGCCTGTCGCTGCCCGGCGTCGAGCGGGACGAGGAAGCCTATCGCGTCCTCGATCAGCAGGTGCGAGATGCCATGGACCAGACCCCAACTGGCCGTGATGCCTGCGGCAATGGTGGCTTCGGACGCCGCCGGATCGAGCACCGCCTCGACACAGCTGCGCAGCAGGAGAAACGCGCTTGCCGAAGCGCTTCCAGCCGCCGTGCCATCCGTGCAGGGGTCTGCGAGGCGCCGCGAACGCCTGCCGGAGAACATCAGGCGGAAGAGCTGCGGATGCGCTTGCGCAAAGGCGATGTAGGCACGCCCGGCAGCCGCCAGGCGCTGCCGCGGCACATCGCTGACCGCCTGCATGTCCAGTCGCATGCGATCGGCAAGGCGCGCGAAGCCGGTTTCGGCCAGTGCCGAGAGAAGTGCGTCGGTATTGGCGAAATGATGCGCCGGCGCGGCATGGCTGACCTGGGCGCGCCGTGCCGTACCGCGCAACGAGAAGCCCGCCAGGTCGGTCTCGACCAGTTCCTCTTCGGCGGCGGCGAGCAGGGCCGCGCGCAGGTCGCCGTGGTGGTAACTGCGCAGCGCTGGCTCAGCCGGGTGCTCCGATCGATCGTGACGCGCGACTTTGCCGATCGTCTTTGGTGCTCTTGCCATGCCAATGCCTTTTCAGATCCGGACGCCGATGAACGAACAGATTTTATCTAGACACCGTCCAGATTAAACTTTACAGTGTCTACATGGTGGCGGCGTCCGTCACCTTCGATGAAGAATCAAGACATGAAACTGGATGCAATCTTTTCTTTGCCAGCTTCTTCCGTGCCCAAACGGAGCCCCCGGTGCCTGGGCGACTGGGAGCCGTTGATGAGTCGGCTGGGACTGGCGCTGGCGGCCTTGGTGCCGGTCTTGATGGTGGCTGGCGCGATGGACGATCGCGCAATCGCAGGCGTCCCGATCTGGGTCAAGCCAATCAGGTTTGCGCTGGCCTTGTCGATCTACCTTCTGACGCTGGGCTTCTTCGTCCGGTTCGTCGATCGCGCGTGGCGCAAGCGAATCGCTTTCAGGGTGCCTGTCTTTGCCGGCGCGGCGGCTATCGTGATGGAGCAGACCATCATCACGCTGCAAGCTGCGCGGGGCGTGGATTCGCACTTCAATTTCGCCACGCCGCTCGACGCGGGCCTGTATGCCGCCATGGGCGTGGGTTCGCTGGTGCTCACCGCAATGACGCTGCCGGTGGCATGGGGCGTTGCCCGCAGCAGGACGACCGTCCTCGACATCGGCATACGCCAGGCCATCGTCATCGGCCTGGTGCTGACATTCGTGCTGACATTGATGACGGCCGGGACCATGGCCATGCATGGAGGTCATCAGGTCGGAGGCTCGACGGGTATGTCCCGAAGCCTGATGCCGATAGGGTGGCTGCGCGATGCAGGTGACCTGCGGGTGCCGCACTTCTTTGCCACACATGCCATGCACGCCTTGCCGCTCGTGGCGTGGATGGTTGCGCTGGCACGCTCCGGCGACCGGCGCAGTGCCGTTGCCTGCGCCGTCCTGTATGCCGTGGGAGTTGGAGCCCTTTTTGCCCAAGCTCTGGCCGGTCGGCCGTTGCTGGTCTGGGGTTGATTTCCATCGGCTAGGCGCCAGTCTGCCGACAGAGTTCACCCACAAGCCGCTTTCGGTCGCTGCCGCCTGTTCCCGTCCGACACGGGGGAGGTCGTTCCTCGACTAAGTTTTCTGCCGGATCGCATCCCGGCGGTCGATATGTCTGTGGACAAATGAAAAATTCTGCCTTCGTGGACCTTTGCGGGTCGTCCAGAGACTTCGCATCAACGGTGCCTGTTCGAGCGGCGCACGCGTCATGAGCGCGCTCGATCGCGAAGCGCGGCTTGCAAGCCGGAGTGTGATGGAGGGCCCGCAGACCGGCAACGCGCCGCTGACGGCCATCGCCGGCGCTGTGCCGGAACTCAAGATGATGGTCGGGCTGATCACTGCTGCAGTGCTGATCGCCGCTCTCTACTTCGGGCGCGAAATTCTGGTGCCGTTGGCACTTTCGATCCTGCTCGGCTTTGTGCTGGACCCCCTCGTCGTCCGATTGAAGCGCCTGGGGCTGCCGCGTGCGCCAGCCGTCATCGTGGTGGTGCTGTTCACACTGTCGCTGATCGGCCTGGGTGGCCTGTTTCTCGGAAACCAGGTCAGCACATTAAGTGCGGAATTGCCGACTTACCAAAGCAACATCACGACCAAGCTGCGCGGCCTGCGCACCGATTTCAACCAGCCGGGCGTGTTCGACGGTGTGGTCAAGACATTCAATACGTTCAAGGCCGAAGTCGACATCGCGCCTCCGGCTGCCACGGCGGATTCGGGCCAGCGCCGAAACGCAGCGGCGGCGCCGCAGCGCGTGCTGGTCGAGGAGCGACCGACTTCGGCTTTCCGGCAGATGCTGGCCGTGCTCGAGGCCGGAAGCGGTCCGCTTGCGAATGCCGGCATCGTGCTGGTCTTCGTCGTGCTGATCCTGCTCGACCGGCTGGATCTGCGGGACCGGATGCTGCGGCTCTGGGGTGGCAGCCTGCAGCGCTCGACCGACGCGATGGACGAGGCCGGCGCCCGCATCAGCAAGTACCTGACGATGCAGCTGGTCGTGAACCTGTCCTACGGCGTGCCGATGGGACTGGGGCTCTGGCTGATCGGCGTGCCCGGCGCGCTGCTCTGGGGAGCCGTTGCGGCGGTGATGCGCTTCGTGCCTTATGTGGGCCCGATGATTTCGGCGGTGTTCCCGCTGGCGCTGGCATTTGCGGTGGATCCGGGATGGAGCATGGTGCTCTGGACCATCGGACTGATCGTGGTGCTGGAGATGGTCAGCAACAACATCATCGAGCCATGGCTGTATGGCGCGAGTACTGGTCTGTCGGCGATCTCGCTGATGGTTTCGGCCATCTTCTGGACAGCGCTGTGGGGTCCGGTCGGGCTGATCATGTCGACGCCGCTGACCGTCTGCCTGCTGGTGATCGGCCGCTACCTGCCAAGGCTGCAGTTCCTGGATGTGCTGCTCGGCAGCCAGCCGGCGCTCGACGCTCCGACCCGCGTCTATCAACGATTGCTGGCAGACAACGTCGAGGAAGCCATCGAGCTCGCGACCGAGCAGTCGGTCGAGGGCAAGGTGACGCCGTTCTACAGCGAAGTCGGCCTGCCGGTGCTGCGCATGGCGACCACCGACCATGCCAGCAATTCGACAGCCGAACACCGGCTGCGCATCGTGCGCGGCATGGAGGCGCTGATCGAGGAGCTCGAAGAGCAGTACCCGCCCCCCGATGCCGCCTCGACCAATGGCGTGCCGCTGACGGTCTGCATCGGCGGCAAGTGGGAGGTCGATACGCTGGCGGCCCGCATGCTCGCGCATTCGCTTTCGCTCGAAGGCCAGCCCGCCGAGCACCGGACGGCTGCGACAGTCACCGCAGACTACATCTCGCGCCTCGACCTCGCCGGCGTGCAGACAGTGTGCCTGTCGTACTTCAGCCCCGAACCGCAGGTGCAGGCGCGCCATTTCTGCCGTCGCCTGCGCCGTCGCTGGCCCGACGTGAAGATCGTGCTCGCGCTGTGGAACGCGCCAGCCGAACTGCTCGGGGAAGACGCCTGCAAGTCGCTCGGCGCCGATGCGGTCGTCACGTCGATCAGCGAAGCCATCGTGCGCACGGCGGCCTTCACCGGCGTCGGCCTGCCGGATGGGTTCATGGCGCCAGCCACGCCGGAAAACGATGCCGCCCGGCTCGCCGCCGTGCGTGCGAGCGGCGCGCTCGACCCGCGTGCCCAGCCGCTGTTCGACACCATCGCCAAGCGGGCGGCGGATATCTTCGATATGTCGATGGCGCTGGTTTCGGTCATCGAGGAGGACCAGCAGAGCGTGCGCGGCGCGCACGGTGTGCTCAATTCCGTGGACGGTGCCTCGGGAGGCACGACCGGCGACCCGGTCGCCACCGTTGGAGAAGACCTGAACATGCCGAGATCGCTGTCGATGTGCGGTCATGTCGTCGCCAACTCGCAGACGCTGATCGTTCCCGACGTGGCACGCGATCTGCGCTTCGCCGGAAACCCGGCGCTTCAGTCCAAGGGCGTTCGCTTCTATGCCGGCGCGCCGTTGCGCGATGCGGGCGGTCACGTCCTGGGTGCGCTGTGCCTGCTCGACACGCGGCCGCGCGCGCTCGACCAGCGCGAGGTGCGGCTGCTCGAGGCGATGGCAGCGGATGTCATGAACGGCCTGCGTGAAGCTTCGCGGCAGTGGGGCGAACTCGCACCGGTTTCTGTTGCCGACGATTCCGCCGCGGCGCCGTCGGCCACCGTCGGCCAGCTCATGCCGGGCTGATCGCCGTGCCGCTCACACACACGCCGGTCGTCAGTCGGGCCTACAAGTGCCAGTGCGGGCGGCCGGTGTTTCTGCGGAACACGCAATGCGTGAACTGCGGCAGCCAGCTTGGCTACGACACCACCCGGTTGACGATGACGGCGCTGGTGCCCGGTCCGGCTTCGGATCAATGGTGGCTGGCGGGACAGGTCGGCGGTGCGCTCTATCACTTCTGCGCCAACCGGCAGAGTGCGGCGGCCTGCAACTGGATCATCAAGGTCGATGGCAACGCCACGGCCAACGTCGAGAAACCGTGCCTTGCCTGCAGCCTGAACCGGCAGATGTTCGACGTCTCGCAGCCGCGCAACTGGCATCGCTGGCGTGAACTCGAAGCTGCCAAGCGCCGGCTGATCTCGCAATTGCTGGCGTTGCGCCTGCCGGTCGAAAAGAAGATTGGAACCGGGCCCGGCATTGCGTTCGACATGCTGGAGCAGTTGCCGCAGGGCAAGCCGGTGCTTACCGGTCACCACCACGGCGTCATCACGCTCAACGTCGCCGAGGCCGACGATGCCCATCGTGAGGCAACGCGCGCCGCAATGCGCGAGCCGTACCGCACGCTGCTCGGCCACTTCCGCCACGAGATCGGCCATTTCTACTGGGACCGGCTGGTGCGCGACGACCCGGTGAAGCTGGCCCAGTTCCGCGCGCTGTTCGGCGACGATCGGGCCGACTACGCGAAGGCGCTGCAGAAGC
Organism: Variovorax glucosi; assembly: GCF_051216695.1. Classification (NCBI taxonomy): domain Bacteria; kingdom Pseudomonadati; phylum Pseudomonadota; class Betaproteobacteria; order Burkholderiales; family Comamonadaceae; genus Variovorax; species Variovorax glucosi. Next base: position 1,451,199 of record NZ_JBPJZE010000001.1, on the reverse strand, counting down.
ACTATGCGGAGGGTCCGCCGTGGGGGTGGGCTCTGACCTACATCAGCAGTTACGCGTCGACCCATCCGTGGGAAGACTGGGCGGAGACCTGGGCGCACTACCTGCACATCACCGACACCGTCGACACGGCGGCGAGTTTCCGGATCGACACTGACCAGGCGGAGACGGAATCGGAGCCGTTCCAGATGAAGGATCTATGGCGCGCCGACCTGCCGGGCGCCAAGGGCTTCCTCGAGATCCTTAACGCCTGGGTGCGGCTCACGCAGGTGATGAACGAGCTTGCGCGCAGCATGGGCCAGCAGGACGGGTATCCGTTCGTGCTGCCGTATCGGGCGGTGGCGAAGCTGCAGTTCATTCATGAGGCGATCGGGCAGCAGCGGACGGCGGGTTAATCGAGTTTCAGGGGGTGTGCAGCGGTCTTGTCTCGACTGATTTCGAGATCGACACCGCCGAGTTCTCTGCCGATGTCGGCCAGCATGCTGCCTAGCGCGACGGGACGTTTCTCTTCGTTGTCGATCAGCCCCTCACCCCGCGCCTGAAGCAACGCCACAAGCCGTCGCGCAGCCGGCGACAGATATGCACCGCTCCGATACGTCACCCCCAGCGTCCGCTGCAACGTCGTCTCGGCCAGTGGCACTTCCTTCAGTACACCGTCGCTCCCGCTCCCCAACGTCCGCCGCGAGATGAAGCTCAGCAGCCCGGTGCGCAGGATCAGTGCCGGCAGCAGTGGGATCGAGTTCGCGCTGATCTGCACGCGCGGCAGCGGCAGGCCGCGCGACTGGAAGACCGCGTCGAGCCACTGACGGCTCGGAATCGAAGCAACCGGAAGCACCCAGCCGAAAGCGGTCAGCGCTTCCAGCGTGATCTCCGGCAGCGCAAAGACCGGGTGATCCGGGCTGGTCGCGACGACGGCCGTGTCGTCGAATATCGGATGCGTCTGGAACTGCGGATCTGTCAGCGGAATGAGGCCGATCAGCAGGTCGATGCTCCCTTCGCGCAGCTGTTCGCGCAGCGCCATGCTCGGGCCGACGGTGATGTCGATGGTCGTGCCGGGCGCTTCCGACAGCAGCATCCGGCACAGCGCGGGCAGCACGTTGTCCGCAGCGATCGGTCCGCTGCCGATGCGCACGTGCCCGGCGTTTCCCTGCGCGAAATCGTTGACCTCGCGCAGCGCTTCTTCCGATGCGGCGCGCAGCAATCTGGCACGCGCGAGCAGCACTTCGCCGACGGCCGTGGTCTGGATGCCGCGACCGGCACGCGTGAAAAGCGGCACGCCGAAAGCCGTTTCCAGCCGCTGCATGCATTTGGTCAGCGCGGGCTGCGAACGCCCCAGCTTCTCGGCCGCCTGTCCCAGATGACCGAGTTCGGCAACGACTTCGAAAAAAGCGAGGTCACGAAGATTCAGTGTCATTCATAACTTAAAGAGATGGGTGGATGAACTTAATCGAATGGACGGAATGAATCAAGGTTGGGAAGATCCGCCGCAAATCACCAGGAGACAACCCATGGTTCAAAGACGCCTTCTTATTAGTGCAGCCGCCGCTTTCTCTGCAGCCGCGCTCCCGTGGATTGCCGCCGGAAACGCTTCGGCCCAGTCGGTCGGAGCCTGGCCGCAACGGCCGATCCGCCTTGTCGTGCCGTTCCCGCCCGGCGGCAGCGCCGATTTCCTAGGCCGGCTCGTGGCCGAGAAGATCACCGTCCAGACCGGCTGGGTCGTGATCGTCGAAAACCGCGCAGGCGCCGCCGGCAACATCGGCCTCGACGCCGTGGTGCGTGCACCGGCCGACGGCTATACCTTCGGCATCGGACAGACCGCCAACATGGCGATCAACCCATCGCTGTACGCCAAGATGCCTTTCGATCCGCTCAAGGACCTGGTGCCTGTCGCGCTGGTCGCTTCGCAGCCGATGGTCGTCACGGTAAAGACGGATTCGTCGTTCAAGACGATGGCCGATCTCGTCGTCGCCGCCAAGAAACGCCCCGAGCCGATGCGCGTCGCCTTCGCCGGCAACGGCACGGTCGGCCATCTCGCCATCGAACTGCTGGAGCGCCGCGCCGGCATCACGCTGCTGAACGTACCGTACAAGGGCGCCGGCCCGGCGGTGAACGACCTGCGCGCCGGACACGTGGATTTCTACATCGGCAACTCGGTGTCGGTGCTCGGCCAGGTGAAGGGCGGCAGCCTGCGCGCGCTGGCCGTGACCTCGCCGGCGCGGCTCCCGGCGCTCGCCAATGTGCCGACCGTCGCCGAGTCGGGCTTTTCCGATTTCGACGCGCAGACCTGGTCGGGCGTCGTGGCGCCGGTGGGTACGCCACCGGCCATCCTCGAGCGGATGTACGCGGAAATCGGCAATGTGCTGGCGCGTGCGGACGTGCTGGAGAAGCTCGCGAACGAGCGCAGTACCGCCGCGACGGGACGCACGAGCAAGCAGTTCGGCGAGCTCATCTCCAAGGAACATCGCAGCTGGGGCGACGTCGTGCGTCAGGCCAACATCCAGCTGGATTGACGGGCGATGCGCGACTTCACCGTTCTGGTCACCGCGCCGACGCTGGCCGCGCCGGGCGCGCGATTGCTGCACGACGCCGGTTGCCGCGTCCTGTATCTGCCCGCAGACAGCGACGACGAAGCAGTCGGCCGGATCATGTCCGCCGAGCCCGTCGACGCCGTCATCTCGCGCACCGTCCTGCTCACGGCGCGCGACATGGACGCCTGCCCGACGCTGCGCATCGTGTGCAAGCACGGCGTCGGCGTGCCCAACATCGACGTGGCTGCCGCGACGGCGCGCGGCATTCCGGTCTGCGTAACGCCGGGCGCCAATGCGCAATCGGTCTGCGAAATGACGCTCGGGCTGATGTTCGCCGCGGCCCGCCGCATCTCGTGGATGGACGCCGAGCTCCGCGCCGGCCGCTGGTCGCGTGCGCAGGACGGGCTCGAACTGCACGGCCGCACGCTGGGGCTGATCGGCCTCGGCGCGGTCGGCCGCAAGGTTGCTGCGGTGGCGATGGCGCTGGGCATGCCGGTCGTGGCTTTCGATCCTTCGGTGGCAGCGTTGCCTGCCGCGCTCGACGGCGTGCGCCTGTTGCAGAGCGTCGATGCGGTCGTCGAAGCAGCCGACGTGTTGAGCCTGCATGTGCCGCTCAACGAGGCCACGCGCGACCTGATGAGCGCGGAACGCATCGCGCGCATGCGGCCCGGCGCGATCCTGATCAACACCGCGCGCGGCGAAGTCGTCGACGAGGTGGCGCTGATCGCCGCGTTGCGCAGCGGCCATTTGCGCGCTGCGGGACTCGACACGATGTCGATCGAGCCGCTGCCCGAAAACCACGCGCTGCTCTCGCTGCCGAACGTCGTGCTGACACCGCACGTCGGCGGCTCCACGCGGGCCGCGCTCGACGCGATGGCTCTCGGCGCGGCGCGCACCGTTCTGGCGTATCTGCAGAGCGGCCAGCTGGACCTGTCCGCCTGCGTCAACGCGACCCGGATTTCTCTACCGATTCAACCCAACGCCCAGTGACCCAATGAATATGTCGATCGCAAAATCCGCCGCCTGGCCGCCCGGCTACCGAATCAACCCCCGCGCCGACAACCTGCCGGCCACGCTGATCGACGCTTTCCGCCGCATCCCCGTGGCCGTCGCCGGCGACTGCATGGGCCGCAGCGTCGGCGCCGTCGGCCTCACCGGCTATCACGGCAGCCTCGACGCCGTGCTCTGCGGCCAGGCCGTCACCGTGCGCGTGCGTCCCGGCGACAACCTGATGATCCACAAGGCGCTGATGATGGTTCAGCCTGGCGACGTGCTCGTCATCGACGGCGGTGGCGACCTCACGCAGGCACTGATCGGCGGGTTGATGCGCACGACATGTCTGGTGCGCAAGCTCGGCGGACTGGTCATCGACGGCGCGCTGCGCGATCGGCTGGAATGGGCTGAGGGCGGGCTACCGGTGTTCGCGCGCGGGCATACGCATCGCGGGCCGAGCAAGGAGGGGCCGGGGGAGATCAATGTGCCTGTCGCCTGCGCGGGGTTGGCTGTGATGCCGGGGGATTTGATGCTGGGGGACGCGGATGGGGTGATTGCGATACCGGCTTCGGAGGCGGAACTGGTGCTGAAGCGGGCGGTGCTGCATCTGGAGAGGGAGGCGGGGATTCGGGCGACGAATCTGGCGGGGAATTCGGATCCGGAGAGGTTCGATGCGGTTTTGAGGGGGAAGGGGTTGCCGGTTTGAGGACGGTTCTGATTTCTGGAGCGCGCTAGAACAGAAGGCTGATCCGATAAATCGGCTGCTGGCTAGCTGATCTAGTTTGATCCAATTGCTTGAATCTGCAGCGACTGCGGAGAGGGTCCTTGCGATAGATGCGGCTGTCGAGCCTCACTGTCGCCTCGACCTTGCTCAGATGCATGTACAGGCTGTAGTAGACGATCTGCGTCGCCGTGTCGCCTGCGGCGCCGATGTCGGTGGTGTGTTCGACGATCACACAGCCGTTGTCGGTCCACGCGGGCTTCCCGTTGGGCATGTAGTTCTGAGGATGCGCGGGGTCGGCATTCTGCGGCGCGGGCTGGTTCACGAAGATCACCTTGCCGTCGGCAATGGCGCAGACGGGCAGCGCGCCAGCTGTCTCGTGAGGCGCCACCAGGTGGATACCGTTGTGCCATTGCAGGGCGGCGCTGACCGGGTAGGAGCCTTCGAAGGCGCGTGTGCCGGGCGCCCGGGAGCGCGGCTGGGTCATGGCGCGGGCGAGCCAGGCGGATTCGTCTTCGGTCGTTGCAGGTGCGGTGGCCGTGGCGGGCGTGACTGTGCGCGCGGGGAGGAAGGGTGGGCTGATGATCATGAAATCACCGCCGCGTGAACTTTCACGGTGCGCACCAGCGCATCGTTCTGACTTTCGAAAACTGACATCCGATAGCTCCCTGAACCAGCCCTTCAAACGAGGGCTTGGCGGGATTATGGGAAGTCGCTCGGGACAGGCTTACATCGGGGTGAAGCACAAAGTTCTAGCTGGCATACATCCTGTAAGCCGACCGAATTCATAGTCACGCACCAGCGACCGAAAGTTCGTACAGCGATTCAAGCAACAAACTCAGCGAGACGGTTCAACGCGCCTTCGACGGCAGCGAAATCACCGGACCGGGCTTCAAAACGGCACCGAGCTTTTCAGCGATTTCCGGATGAAAGACTGCGAGTTGCGCCAATCCCTCCGAGGCACGTGAACGCCAGCCTATGCCGCGGCTCATCAGGTCGGTACCCGCATCGGCCAACGCGCGCGGCGAGCGTTCCATCGCGTAGGACACCAGGGATGCAACCTGACCCGCATCCTTGGCGATCTTCGAACGGAACTGCTCTTCGCGCTCCGCCATCACGATCAGCTTATGAAGGGCATAACGGACGGGAGACGGTATGTTCACGACGATCGCGTCTTCGCCGGAAATGATGGTGGTCTGGGTCGTCTTCTCAAGTGAGAACTCCATGAACTTCAAGGGCTGGAGATTGACGTTGAGCGGCGCGTGGCGGTAGACATCGTCTTTGCGTCCAGCGACTGTCAGCAGATCGATCCGCATGTCACCCCGACCGGCATTCAGGTAGGTCGCGCCTTCGCCAGTGGTGATCGATCTTGCCGGCAGCAGGCCCATTTCCAGAGAAGTGATGGCGTCATGCACATCCGCTTCCATATTTGTCGGCAGCGCGAGGGAGACATTCTTGCCTGCGCGAGCGAAATCGATGTCATTGGTTCGCCATCCGCCCGTCCAATGCACACCCAGCATGTTCGACATGGCGATGAAGGCATGGGTGCCGATCAGCACGCCGCCCGCGCCGAAAAATCCGTGTTCGGCAAGTCGTTTGATGACTTTGAAATGCGGACGAAGAATCGTTTGGCAACCCAGCGCAGTGCACGCCGCGGCCAAGCGGTTGACGCTGTCCGATGCCTGTGTTCTGCCTTCCTCGCGTTTTTTGATCAGTGCTCGCAGCCTGTCGTCGTCGGGTCCCAGGTAAACCTGTTTCAGCTTTCCCTGCAAATCGCGAAACTGCCAGTACCAATATTGGATTCCTTTGACTTCCTTCTTGTTGAACGAGCCCGGTAGATCCGCAACCGAACGCTCCGGCATCCGTGACTGCGTCTGCTCGACAAGCTCGGAAAAGTTGGTCTGAGCCGATACGGGCAAGTCAACGAAAAGATCTGGTACGACAGGCGTTGGCGGCATCGAACCTATACTCTATAAAAATAGAGTGAAGTATAACTTTCGAGCTCTAAAAGACCCAGCCGAATGCTGGTCATCAACAAAGATATCCCAATCGACGGGCATCATCCGCCGCACCCAATTTCAGCCAAGGAACGCTGTGGAAAGCCTGCAAGCCCTATTTTCCGATCCCACCGCGTGGGCGGCGCTCGTCGCGCTGGTCATCATGGAAGTCGTGCTCGGCATCGACAACCTGATCTTCATCTCGATCCTGTCGAACAAGCTGCCGGCGCATCAGCGCATGAAGGCGCGGCGCATCGGCATTGCGCTTGCGTTGGTCATGCGGCTCGGTTTGCTTTCGATGATCGCGTGGCTGGTCGGCCTTACGGCGCCGGTTTTCGATCTCGGCATCAAGGGCTCGCTCGACGCGGCCGGCGTGCCGAGTTTCGAGACGCAGTTCTCTTGGCGCGACCTGATCCTTATCGCGGGTGGCCTGTTCCTGATCTGGAAGGCGACCAAGGAGATCCATCATCACGTCGATCCGGTGCGGCCGTCCGAAACCGGCGGTGCCGCGAAGGTGGCGACGATCGCGTTCTCGTCGGTGATCGTGCAGATCGTGCTGCTCGACATGGTGTTTTCCGTCGACTCGATCCTGACGGCCGTCGGCATGACCGACAACCTGGCCGTGATGGTCATCGCCGTCATCGTCGCGGTCGCCGTGATGCTGATCGCCGCCGAGCCGCTCGCCAACTTCATCAATCGCAACCCGACCGTCGTGATGCTGGCGCTCGGCTTCCTGCTGATGATCGGCGCGGTCCTGATCGCCGACGGCTTCGGCGTGCATGTGCCGAAGGGCTACATCTACGCGGCGATGGCGTTCTCGACGCTGGTCGAGGTGTTCAACATGCTGTCGCGCCGGGCGCAGAGCCGGGCGGGGTAATCGGTGGATTAATCGGCGGGTCGATCGACGCTAGCGCAGGGCGGGTATCAGTGCCCCGGCAAGGCAGCTCGCGACCGCGCCCAGCGTGAGCTGCAGCCGCATCGGCAACCATGCCGACAGGCCGGCCCGGACGTACATCCGCCGGTCGACCAGGTAGCACAACGCCAGCAGCGCGGCCAGCGCCGCGAGCACCAGGCGCGACGGCAGCAGCAACAGCACCAGCCAGGCCGCGAGTTGCGGCATCACGCCCCAGGCCAGCGCGGCAATGTCGCGGCCGCCGTCGCGCAGTGCCGGTCCCCAGTGCACGCCGCCGAGGAATGCAGTGATCGTCGCTGCGTAGGTCGCCAGGGCGAAGGTGGCGGCACCGACGGCCGGCGTGTCGCGCACGGCCCAGACCCAGGCAGCGCCGGCGAAGAACGGGATCAGGCCGGCGTAGCCGAGCAGGCGGGCGGTGCGGGGATTGAAGTGGTCGTCGGGTTGCATCCGGCAAGTCTAGAACGCGCACACAATCCCCGGCATGAAAGCCGCCTCTGCACCGAGCCCCCAAGCCCCCCTCATCGGCACCGATCTCCTCGCCGCACTCGGCGCAGTCGTTATCTGGGGCCTCAACTTCGTCGCGATGAAGTTCTCCTTGCGCGACTTCACGCCGTTCCAGCTCGGCGTGTTCCGCTATGTCTTCGCGGTGCTCCCGCTCATTTTCTTCATCAGGAAGCCCGCCCTTTCGTGGCGCTGGCTGATCCCGGCAGGCCTTGCGCAATTCGGCCAGTTCGGCTTCCTGTTCGTCGCGTTGCAGGTCGGGATGACGGCTGCCCTCGCTTCGGTGATCCTCCAGACGCAGGTGTTCATCACCACGCTGCTGGGTGCGTTCCTGCTGAGCGAGCGGCTCGGCGGGCCGTTGCGTGTCGGGCTGGTTTTTGCCGCGGCCGGGCTGGGTTGCTTTGCGCTCAACGTGTTCAGCGGTGCACCGACCGGCGGCATCACCTTGCTTGGCCTGGCGCTCAACCTGTGTTCCGCGGCGATGTGGGCAACGTCGAACATCATCGCGCGTCGCGCGCAGCAGGCGCAGCCGGGCTTCGACCCGCTGCAGTTCATGGTGTGGATGTCGCTGGTGCCGATCCTGCCTTTCGCGGCGATGTCATGGCTGTTCGATCCCGTCGCCACGCGCTGGCAATGGATGAACGCAAGTCCTGGGGCCTGGGCCGGCGTCGCGTATCTGGGCTGGTTCGCGACCATCGCGGCCTACACGATGTGGACAGGGCTACTCACGCGTCATCCCGCCAATCGCGTGGCGCCGTTCAGTCTCGGCGTTCCGGTGGTCGGTCTGGCGGCCGGCATGCTGCTTCTCGGCGAGCAGGTGACGCCGTGGCAGTGGGTAGGAAGTGCTTGCGTCGTCGCCGCACTTGGCGTCGTGATGTTCGGCGGGCGGTTGATCGGCAGACTCCGAACGGCATAGCCGGCGCAGGAACGCGTCATTCGCGTGTCATGCGGGGTCGGCATCGTCGCGGCTTTGCGGTTCATTCGCCGCTTCCACTGCCTCAAGCCTCCACATGCTCTCCATCACCCGCATCGCCGCCTGCGCAGCCCTGACCTGCGCCGCACTCGGTTCCGCCCACGCGCAGCAATCCCAGCAAGTCCAGCAAGTCCAGCAAGCCTTTCCGGCCACGCTGGCCGGCCACGCCGTCCTTCCCGCGCAGAGTTTCGTCGCCGCGCCGAAGAACGCACCCGTCGACCTGCAGACCAGCGGCAAGTTCACGACTGCCAGGCGCGTCGAGCAGACCGGCTCCGTCGAAGGCACTTCGGCAGGTCGGCCGACCGGCGTCTCGCTGCCTTTCAAGGGCCAGCCGCTGCAGGGCCATTCCGGCATCAGGCACATGCCGGACGGCTCTTTCTGGATCCTCACCGACAACGGCGCTGGCGCCAAAGCCAACTCGCCGGATTTCATGCTCTACCTGAATCACTACAAGGTGGACTTCAAGAGCGGCGAGTTCAAGCGCCAGAAGACGGTGTTCCTGCACGACCCCGAGAAGAAGGTGCCGTTCCGCATTGCCGAGGAAGGCACGAAGGAGCGCTATCTCACCGGTGCCGATTTCGATCCCGAAAGCTTCCAGTTCGCCGACGGCGCGATCTGGATCGGCGACGAGTTCGGCCCATTCCTGATCAAGGCCGACATGAACGGCAAGGTGCTGGCCGTGTTCGACACGCTGGTCGACGGCAAGGTCGTGCGTTCGCCGGACCATCCGGCTGTCGCGATGCCCGGCGCGCCGGATGCGAAGGTGCCGGCGTTCGAGGTCAAGCGCTCGAAGGGCTTCGAAGGCATGGCCACGTCGAAAGACGGCAGCAAGCTCTATGCGCTGCTCGAAGGTCCGCTGTGGAACGACGCGGCCAAGGCCTATGAATCGGTCGACGGCGGCAGGCAGTATTTGCGCGTCCTCGAATTCGACGTCAGGGCCGCGCAATGGACCGGCCGCCACTGGAAGTACGTGCTCGAAGCCAATCACCATGCCATCGGCGACTTCAACATGATCGACGACAGCACCGGTCTGATCATCGAGCGCGACAACGGCGAAGGCACCGCCGACAAGGCCTGCCCGGAAGGCCAGAAGCGCACCGACTGCTTCCACGATCTCGCGAAGTTCAAGCGCGTCTACAAGGTCGAGCTGACCGATGCCAACGCAGGTGCCGAGCTGCGCAAGATCGGCTACATCGATCTGCTGAACATCCAGGATCCGCAGCGCATCGCGAAGAAGCCGACCGCAAACGGCGCTCTGGCTTTCCCTTTCTTCACCATCGAAAACGTGGATGTCGTCGACGCCACGCACATCGTGGTCGGCAACGACAACAACCTGCCTTTCAGCAGCAGCCGCGAGCCGAACAAGGCGGACGACAACGAACTCGTGCTGTTGGAAGTCGGCGAATTGCTGCGCGCGCGATGAAAACCAAATACCACTCGGCTACGCCATTCGGCTAAATATTTCTAAATGTATCTGGTGCAAAACGGTCGTTTGTTTTAAAAGCTCGGAAAGGCTTTTGACGGACGGCGCACCATGGATTTCATTCAGGACGTGATGGCGGGCAGGGTGAAACTGCCGATGGTTCCGCGCGTGGTCGAGCGCGTGCTTTCCGTCATCCGCAAGCCCGACGCCAGTTTTGCGGACGTCACGGAGGAGCTGGAGCAGGATCCGGTGCTCAGCTCGCGGGTCCTGCGGCTGGCGAATTCGTCGTTTTTCGGCGGTCGACGCTCGCTGGCGTCCATCGAGGACGCGGTGTCGACCGTCGGCCTGAATTCGCTGCAGACGCTGCTGATCGCCAGCGGCGCGATGGCGGCCTTCGTCGAAGTGCCGGCCGTGAACCTGCGGCAGTTCTGGATGGTGTCGGTGATCAGCGCTTCTTCAGCGCGGCAGATCGCGGCGCGTGCCGACGTCAATGGGGAGATGGCTTATTGCGCCGGACTGCTGCAGGGCGTCGGCCACCTGATCCTCTGCCAGAGCCATCCCGACGAAGCGTTGGGCGCGATGCTGGGCTACCGGACGCTGTGGGGCCAGGAGCTGGCGCTGGTGGAAGCGGCGGCTTTCGGGGTGACGCACCCGATGATCAGCGCGATCTGGGCCGACCGGCTGGGGTTGCCGAGGGAAGTCGTCGCTGCGATCCGCTATTCGCTGGAGCCGATCGGCGGCGCGGCGCCCAACCTCGGCCGCGTCGTGCAGCTGGCCTCCAACGTCGCGGCTTCGGTTTCTGCCGGCGTAAGCGTGGAGGATGCGATCGGGCGGGTGGACATGGCGCTGGTCCAGCGGCTGAATCTCGAAACCTATGTATCGAGCGGACGGTTCAGCACGGATTTCGACGAGTTGCAAACGCTATCGGTGCCGCTCTAGTGAGCAACGCGGGTCAGCCCGGACTGACGCGCAGCACCTTGCCGTCCTTGTCGTCGGTCAGAAGATAGAGCGCGCCGTCCGGCCCGCTGCGTACGTCGCGCATGCGCGCGCCGGGTTCCATGAACAGGATTTCCTCTTTTCCCGGCACGCCCGCGCGCATCGGCACGCGGCGCACGCTGCGCTCTTTCAGCGCGGCAACGAACAGGCTGCCGCGCCATTCCGGGAACAGTGTGCCGTCGTAGTAAGCCATTCCGGCCGGCGCGATGGACGGCGTCCATTCGAGCAGCGGCGACACGATGCCGGGACGGGTCCTGTACGGCGTGATGCGCGCGCCGGTGTAGTCGACGCCGCCGGTGGTGATCGGCCAGCCGTAGTTGACGCCGCGCTCGATCCGGTTGAGTTCGTCGCCGCCCTTTGAGCCATGCTCGTGCGCATACAGCGCCCGGTCGGCTGCGACGAACACCATGCCCTGCGGATTTCGATGGCCGATGCTGTAGATCTCGGGCAGCGCGTCGGCGCGTCCGACGAACGGGTTGTCCGGAGGCACGCTGCCGTCGCGACCGAAGCGCATCGTCTTGCCGAGGTGCGTGGTCAGGCGCTGCGCGTCGGTGCGTTCGAGATTGCCGTCGCCCATCCCGACCACGATGGTGCCGTCGGGCAGCAGCGCCATGCGGCCGCCGAAGTGATTGCTGTGCGTCTTGGCGGGTCGCGATGTGAAGATCGGTGTGACGTCCAAGAGGCGTCGGCTGTCGAAACGAGCGCGCACCACGCGCAGATGATTGGCATCGGGTTCGCCGTGAGCGAAGGAAAGATAGAGCAGGCCGTTGCCCGCGAAGCCGGGGTCGAGCATCAGGTCGAACAGTCCCGCCTGGGCATGCGCGAGCACGGGCGGTACGCCGGCCACAGGTTCGGCACGGAGCGCATACCTGCCGTCCGCGCCGCGCTCGATCACGCGCAAGCGGCCGGCACGTTCGGTCACCAGCATGTCGCCGTTCGGCAGGAAGGCGAGCGCCCACGGGAACTCGAGTCCGGCAGCGACCGTGTCGATCCTGTAGCCGGTCTTCGGCGGCGTTTGTGCTGCCGCCGGTGCCGAAAAGCAAAGGACGGCAGCGGCGCCGATCAAGGCCGAAAGCACCGTAAGCACCCCGCGGCGTTCTGTGGTCGACATCTCACATCCCGATCGTTTGGCCTGTTGCATCATGTGCAAAGTATGAAATGCAGGACCTTCTCATGAGCCGGACAAATGCCCTGAATCGAGTAATGCCGGCGCGCCTTCGTGTGCGACATGCATGGCGTCGGACCGCGTTGGCCTTCGGTCTGGCCTGGCTGCTGGCTTCGGCCTGGGGCTCGCTGGTGCAGACGCATTTCAACCTGCAGGCGCTGGTCAGGCTGGGCGTGGAGATTCCATTGCAGACACGCGCTCTCATGTCGGCACAGGATCTGGTCGGTTTCGGCCCCATTTATGCGGGTGTCGTGCTGGCGGCCTGGCTGCCGGCGTTCGGCGTGGCGCTTTTTCTCGCGCGCAGATGGCCTGCGTGGCGCAGTTGGCTCCTGCCGTCGGCGGCGGGAACCGGTCTGGTAGTGGCTCTGAAATTCGCCGATGTGGTGGCACCGATGCCGGTCTTCATCGATGCCACACGCGGTCTCGGCGGCTTGCTCTTGATGGCTGCCGGCTGCGTGGTCGCCGGCATCCTGTTCGAGCGGCTCAGTCGACCGTCGCGCCCGACGCCTTGACGACTTCGGCCATGCGCTTGTAGTCGACTGCCAGCAGCTTGCCGAAGTCGGCGCTGCTCATGGCCTGCGGGCGGATGCCCTGCTTGTCGAGTCGTTCGAGCACGACCGGGTCTTTCAACAGCGTACCGACGGCCGCGTTGATGCGCTCGACCGAAGCTGCCGGAATGTTCGCCGGGCCGAGAAGGCCGAACCACGAATCGAAGCGGTAGCCGGGCAGGCCACTCTCGGCGATGGTCGGAATGGCCGGCAGGTACTTGGAGCGCTGCGTCGACGTCACGCCGATCAGGCGCACGCGGCTGTCGTTGACGAAGGCCAGCGCGCCGATGCTCGCCGCGATCACCGCCTGCGCGCGACCGGAGATCACTTCGTTGATGGCTTCGCCGGTCGCCTTCAAGGGGATATGCACGACGTCGATGCCGGCCAGCCCGTTGAAATACGCCATCGACAGGTGCGTCGCGCTGCCGACGCCGCTGGTCGCGTAGTTCAGCTTGCCGGGGTTGGCCTTGGCATGGCGGATGTATTCGGCGACTGTCTTTGCCGGCACGTCGGCATGGATCATCAGCACGTAGTCGGCGGTGCCGATGTGGGCGATGGGCGCGAAATCCTTTTGCGGGTCGTAGGCGAGCTTTGTGTAGAGCGTGCCGGCGATGTTGTGGCTCGCCGCGGCCAGCACCATCGTGTTGCCGTCCGGCGCCGACTTTGCGACATATCCGGTGCCAACCGTGCCGCCTGCGCCGGCCCGGTTCTCGACGATGACGGTCTGACCCAGCGCGACGCCGAGCTCGGTCGATATGGAGCGCGCCAGGATGTCCTGCACGCCGCCTGCCGCGAACGGCACGACGATGCGCTCCACGCGCGTATTGGGTGCGGCAGCAGTCTGCGCGAAGGCGTCTTTGCCGGCGGTTGCGGATACGGCGCCAAGCGCGAAAGCAGTGCCAAGAAATTTACGTCGGTCCACGGTCATGAGTTCTCTTCCCTTTTTCAGTTGATGCAGATTTCGTCGGCCAGGCGGCGCATGAAGCGCTCGCACCAGGCCAGTTGTTCGAGCGTGACCCACTCGTTGGGTTGATGCGCCTGCGCGATGTGGCCGGGACCGCAGACGATGGTCGGCACGCCGACCTGATGGAACAGCGCCGCCTCCGTGCCGAACGACACCTTGACCGCGGCGCCCGCGCCGTCGACCTCGGCGCAGCGGAAGCACAGTTGCGCGATATCGCTGTCTGCGCTGGTCGCAAAACCGGGCAGCACCGAGTTGAGCTTGTGCGTGATGCCGGTGTCCGGCGCGACCGCATGCATGGCCGGCAGCAGGCTGTCGCCGAAAGCCTTGGCCTCGTTGAACAGTGCTACCGGCGAATTCATGTGGTGATGGCGGATCTCCCAGGTCACGTCGCAGTGGCGCGGGATGATGTTGAGCGCCGTGCCGCCCGAGATCACGCCGGTGTGCACGGTGGTGAAGGGCACGTCGAAGGCGTCGTCGAACGGACCTTCGGCCGCGAGCCGGCGCGCGATGCCCTTGAGGTTCGCGACGAACTCGCAGGCGATCTCGACCGCGTTCACGCCCTGCGGCGTCAGCGACGAATGCGCTTCGTGGCCGCGCACCGTGGTCTTGTACGCATGCTTGCCCTTGTGCGCGATCACCACCTGCATCCCGGTCGGCTCGCCGACGATGCAGCCGGCCGGCTTGTAGCCGTCGTCGACCATCTTCGAGATCAGGTTGCGCACGCCGATGCAGCCGACTTCCTCGTCGTAGCTGAAGGCCAGGTGCACCGGGCGCTTAAGCTTCCGCTTGAGCAGTTCGGGCACCATCATCAGTGCGGTCGCGCCGTAGCCCTTCATGTCGGTCACGCCGCGGCCGTGGAGCTTGTCGCCGACGACGGTCGCCACGAACGGATCGGTGTCCCACGGCTGGCCGTCGACCGGCACCACGTCGGTATGGCCCGACAGCACGAGGCCGCCGATCCTGGTCTCGCCATCATCCGCCGGAAGCGTGGCCCAGAGATTCGCCTTGCGACCGGTTTCGTCGTATGTCAGGTGGCTCTCGATGTCGTGCGACGCGAGAAAGTCACGCGTCCATTCGATGATCGGCAGGTTGCTGTCGCGCGAAACCGAGGCGAAGGAGATCCACTTCTCGATCAGCGGGAGCGCGGCGAGGGATGCAGGAGATGCAGGAGATGTGGCGGCGGCGGGGTTTGCGGGTTTGGCAGATGAGGTCATGGCAAATGCTCGATGCAATCGTCCGATTCCGCAAGCAAGTAGCAGGCCGGACACAAAGGGTTTCTACCGCCTATGACCCACATAAAGTAGTTCTATTCGCTATCGCAAAGCTTCTGCTTCAGAATTTGCGATTCCCTCTCAGCCTTTCGGCAAAACACGTAGGAGTCTCCCCATGGACAGTCAGCAAAAAGAAAATAGCGAAGTCAGGTGCCCCTTCAGCCAGGCCTCCGGTAGCGGCCGGACCAACCGTGACTGGTGGCCACAGGCGTTGCGCGTGGACCTGCTGCACCAGCACTCGTCGAAATCGAATCCGATGGAAAAGGATTTCGACTACGCCGCCGAATTCAAGACGCTCGACCTGGCCGCAGTCAAGGCCGATCTCGCCGCACTCATGACCGATTCGCAGGATTGGTGGCCGGCCGACTTCGGCCACTACGGTCCGCTCTTCATCCGCATGGCCTGGCACAGTGCCGGCACCTACCGCATCGGCGACGGCCGTGGCGGCGCGGGTCGCGGTCAGCAGCGTTTTGCGCCGCTGAACAGCTGGCCCGACAACGTCAGCCTGGACAAGGCGCGTCGCCTGCTGTGGCCGATCAAGCAGAAATACGGCCGCAAGATCTCCTGGGCCGACCTGTACATCCTCACCGGTAACGTCGCGCTCGAAACCATGGGCTTCAAGACCTTCGGCTTCGCTGGCGGCCGTGCCGATGTGTGGGAACCCGACCAGGACGTGTACTGGGGCCGTGAAGACAAATGGCTCGGCGGCGACATCCGTTACTCGGAGGGCGGTTCGCCCGGCGTCGAAGAGAGCCACGGCGTGCTGGTCAAGGACGACGACAGCCAGGCACCGCATTCGCGTGATCTCGAGAACCCGCTCGCCGCAGTGCAGATGGGCCTGATCTACGTCAATCCGGAAGGTCCGGACGGCAAGCCCGACCCGATCGCTTCGGCACGCGACATCCGCGACACCTTCGGCCGCATGGCGATGAACGATGAAGAGACCGTTGCGCTCATCGCCGGCGGTCATACCTTCGGCAAGACGCACGGCGCAGGCGATGCAGCCCATGTCGCACACGAACCCGAAGCAGCCGGCATCGAAGACCAGGGTTTCGGCTGGAAGAACAGTTTTGGCAAGGGCCACGGCGGCGACACGATCACCAGTGGCCTGGAAGTGACCTGGACCACCAGGCCGACGCAGTGGACCAACGAATACTTCGAGCATCTGTTCAAGTTCGAATGGGAACTGACGAAGAGCCCGGCCGGTGCTTTCCAGTGGACTGCGAAGGATGCGGAAGCCACGATTCCGCATGCGCACGATCCGTCGAAGAAGCTGGTTCCCACCATGCTGACCTCCGACGTCGCGCTTCGCATGGACCCGGCCTACGAGAAGATCTCGCGCCGCTTCCTCGAGAACCCCGACCAGCTTGCCGACGCGTTCGCCCGCGCTTGGTTCAAGCTCACGCACCGCGACATGGGTCCGCGTGCGCGCTACCTCGGCTCCGAAGTGCCAGCGGAAGTGCTGATCTGGCAAGACCCGGTGCCGGATGTCGACCACGCGCTGGTCGACGATCATGACGTGGAATCGCTGAAGCAGAAGGTGCTGGCATCCGGCCTGACCGTGTCGCAGCTCGTCTCGACGGCCTGGGCTTCGGCTTCGACCTTCCGCGGCTCGGACCGTCGCGGCGGCGCCAACGGTGCGCGCATCCGTCTCGCACCGCAGAAGGACTGGGTCTCGAACGAGCCCGCGAAGCTGGCCAAGATACTGCAGACGCTGGAAGGCATTCAATCCGAGTTCAACGGCTCGGCTGCAGGCGGCAAGAAGATCTCCATTGCAGACCTGATCGTGCTGGCAGGCAATGCCGGTGTCGAGCAGGCAGCGAAGGACGCCGGACGTGAAGTCAAGGTGCCGTTCACGCCGGGTCGTACCGACGCGTCGCAGGAACACACCGATGTCGAGTCGTTCGATTCGCTCGAGCCGGTCGCGGACGGTTTCCGCAACTACGTCAAGTCGCGCTATGCCGTGCCGGCCGAGGTTTTCCTGGTCGACAAGGCACAACTGCTGACGCTGACCGGACCCGAGCTGACCGTGCTGGTCGGTGGCCTGCGCGCAATCGGCGCGAACGTCGGCGAGTCCAAGCACGGCGTGCTGACGACCAGGCCGGGCAGCCTGAGCAACGACTTCTTCGTCAACCTGCTCGACATGAACACGGCATGGAAGCCGTCGGCCGGTTCGAAGGAAGCGTTCGAGGGTGTCGATCGCAAGACCGGCGAAGCGCGCTGGACCGCGACGCGCGCCGATCTGGTCTTCGGCTCGAACGCGATCCTGCGTGCGACCGCCGAGGTGTATGCCAGCTCGGACAGCCATGAAAAGTTCGTCGACGACTTCGTCGCCGCCTGGACCAAGGTGATGAATCTGGACCGCTTCGACATCGAGCGAACTGCCGCCTGACCCCCTGCGGGCTCATGACCTGAAAAGAGCGCACCGCCCGGTGCGCTCTTTTTTTTGTGCGGCTGTGCATAGCAGCTATGACGGCCGGGTCTACCCAGGCACTGCGGAAAATCGGAAGATGGGGCTCAGCTGCGACAACGGGGCAGCAATGAAAAGAAGGCCCGAGACATGAACCGAACACACGCCGAGGCACGGCCATGGCCATAAGCCAGGCCGCCATCAAGACGCTGACCGCCCAGCTCTACGACCGTTCGCTGCGCGGAATCCCCGAGGACACGAAGGCCGCGCTTCAGCGTGCCGAAAGCGCTGAGTCCAACGCCACGGCCCAGCACACGCTGCGCATCATGCTCAAGAGCGCGGACGCGGCGCAGCGCTCCAATCATTTCGTCTGCTCCGACGCCGGCATACCGGTGTTCTTCGTGCGGGTCGGCACGCAGGCGCGCTTCGAGGGCAATGTGCGACAGGCCATCACCGAGGGCTTCGCGGACCTGGTGCAGAACATCCAGCCTCCGTTGCTGCCGCACGTGACCCATCCGCTGACGCTGGAGCGCGGCTACCAGGGCAAGGGCATGCCGATCGTCACCTTCGACATGGTCGACGACTGCGATCACGTCGACATCACCTGTTCGCCCAAGGCGCTCGGTTCGGGCCGCTGGGCCGCGCTGGAGATCTTCAGCTTTCCCGATCTGCACACCATCGAGAAGTTCGTGATGGACACGGTCATCAAGGCCGGCTCGCAGCCATGCCCGCCGGTGGTGATCGGTGTGGGCATTGGCGGTACTTTCGACTATGCGGCCAAGATGGCCAAGGAAGCGACCTTGCGGCCGATCGGCACCGTGAGCGACGAGCCGATCGTCGCCGACATGGAGGCGCGGCTGGTCCGCGCCGTCAACAAGACCGGCTTCGGCCCGATGGGCACGGGCGGCGATTCGACGGCGATGGCGGTCCACGTCAACTACGCGGCCGGCCACGGCTTCACGCCGGTGGCGGTGGCTTTCAATTGCTGGATCAACCGCCGCACCCGCGCCCGGCTCTACAACGACGGCCGGGTGGAGATCGTCGAGTGAGCGCCGAATGACCATCCGAACGCACCGCCTGACTTTTCCGCTTTCCGCCGAGGACGCACGCTCGCTGCGCGCCGGAGATCTGGTCGTGATCGACGGCGAGATCGTCGTCACCGCCGGCATGCCGACGCACGAGCGTCTGCTTGGCTGCCTGGCCGGCCGCGAGCCGATGCCGATGGACCTGCAGGGCGTCTCGCTGTTCCACCTCGGCAGCTACAGCCGCGAGGTCGACGGCCGCTTCGAGTTGCTCTACATCAACCCGACGACGAGCACCCGCTTCAACCCCTACATGCCGAAGCTGATACCCGGCTATCAGTGGCATGCGGTAGGAGGGAAGGGTGGGCTGGACATGGCCTGCGCCGAGGCGATGCAGGAGGTCGGCTGCGTCTATCTGTCGTTCCTCGGCGGCGGCTGCACGCTGCTGTCCGAGGCCATCGAGGAAGTGCTGGAAGTCGGCTGGACAGACATGCTGATGCATTACCGGCTGGCGCGACTGCGCGTGCGCGGGCTCGGCCCCGCGACGGTCGGCATCGACGCCCATGGTCGCAGTCTTTATGCCGAAGAACAGCAGACCGCACGCGACCGGTTGCCCGAACTGATGGCGGAACTCGACCGCGAGCGCGATGCGGCCGCGCACGCACGTGCTGCGAACGAGAAGTAGAAGAAAAATGAACGGAGACATCGACATGAACAGACAAGAATCCCGCGCCGGCCTTCTGCGCAAGATGGCCGTCGCGGCCGGCTTCGCGACACTCTCGCTGCTCGCGACGGCGCAGCCCGCTCCCGCCGGCACGGGATACCCGAACAAGCCGGTCCGCATCGTCGTGCCGTTCCCGGCCGGCGGCCCGGTCGACCAGACCGCCCGCGTGCTGGCTGCGCGCATGGGCACGATCCTCGGCCAGCCGGTCATCGTCGACAACAAGGGCGGCGCTGCCGGCGTGCTCGGTGCCGACACCGTTGCCAAGGCGCCCGCCGACGGCTATACGCTGCTGTTTTCATCGACCGGCGCACTGGCCATCGTGCCGCACATCACGCCGACCATGCCGTACAAGCCGCAGACCGATCTGCGTGCCGTGACGCAGGCGTTGAAGGTGCCCACGGTGCTCGTGGTCTCCGCGACCTCGGCATACAAGACGTACGGCGACCTGGCAGCGGCGGCGCGCGTCGCGCCCGAGAAGCTCAACTACGCCTCGGCCGGCAGCGGCACGACCACGCACCTGGAAGTCGAGATGCTGAAGCGCGAGGCCAAGCTGACGTTCAACCACATTCCGTATCGCGGCGCCGCGCCCGCGCTGACCGATCTGATCGGCGGCCAGGTCGACCTGATGATGGCCGACGTGCCGGTGGTTCTGCCTTTCATCCAGGCCGGAAAACTTCGCGCTCTGGCCGTGACGAGCGAAGGCCGCATCCCGGTGCTGCCGGCAGTGCCGACGCTGGCCGAACTCGGTGTGCCGGGCATGGAAATCTACGACTGGTACGGCATGGTCGCACCGGCCCAGACGCCGACGGCCATCGTCGAGCAGCTCCAGCGCGCGGCATCGACGGCGTTGAAGTCGCCGGAGCTGAGCAAGGTTTTCGCGGAGCAGGGCGTTACGGTCGTTGCCAGTTCGCCGGATGAATTCGGCAGATTCATTGCTTCGGAATCGGTGCGCTGGGGCGCGGTCGCCAAGGCCGTCGGTGCTCGACTGGATTGAGAAAAACATGAACGACCTGACCCAACTCCGCTTCGAACTGACCGATTACGTCGCCACGCTCACGCTCGACAGCCCGCCGGTGAACGCGCTCACACGCACGCTGAACGACGAACTCACGCTGGCGCTCGACCGCATCTCCGAGATGGACGACGTTCGCGTCGTCGTGCTCACCGGCGCGGGCAAGGTGTTCTGCGCTGGTGCCGATCTCAAGGGGCGCGCCGACGTCATTAGGGGTCCGGGCGACCTGCCTGCGCATTCGCGCCGCACCCGGGAATGCTTCCATGCGATCCGCGAATGCGCCAAGCCGGTGATCTGCGCGATCAACGGCGCGGCGCTCGGCTCCGGCCTGGCGATGGCTGCGTCGAGCGACATCCTCATCGCGTCCGAGAAGGCATCGCTGGGCTTGCCCGAAGTCGATGTCGGCCTGCTGGGCGGTTGCCGCCATGCGATGCGGCTGTTCAGCCACTCCCGGCTGCGCCGCATGATGCTGACAGGGCTTCGCGTGCCGGGCGCCGAACTGTATCGACTGGGCATCGTCGAAGCCTGCACGACGCCCGAAGAGCTCATGCCGACAGCCATGGCGATGGCCGCGACCATCGCCTCGAAGAGTCCGATCTCGACGCGCATGGGAAAGCACACGCTCAACGTGATCGAGGACATGAGCCTGCGCGACGGTTACCGCTACGAGCAGGACATGACCGCGATGATCGGCAAGACCGACGACGCGAAGGAAGCGCAGCGCGCCTTCGCCGAGAAGCGCGCCGCCGTGTTCACGGGGCGCTGAACTGGCAGGCCGAAAGAAAAAGGAGACGACATGAAGTTCCACCCCGTTCCTGAATCCAGCCAGCCCTCCGCCATCGCGTCAGCCTACGGGTCCACGCTGCGGCGCGGGCCTCGTCATGCGCCCGTTGCGGTTCCCTGTGCGGCGGCGACCGACGCCGGCGTGCGCTTCGCCGGTTCCGCCGTGCCCGCCGGCGCCTGCGACCTCACCAACCAGGGCGCGGACGAGCCTATCGGCCAGCGAATCGTGGTCACCGGACGCGTCGTCGACGAAGACGGCCGCCCGGTGCCGCGCTCGCTGATCGAGATCTGGCAATGCAATGCGGCCGGCCGTTACACGCACGCCAACGACCAGCACCGCGCGCCGCTCGATCCGAACTTCTCGGGCGAGGGCCGGATGCTGACCGACGACGACGGGCGCTACCGCTTCATCACGATCCGCCCCGGCGCCTATCCATGGAACAACCATCACAACGCATGGCGACCGGCGCACATCCACTTCTCGCTGTTCGGCAATGTCTATGCACAGCGGCTGGTCACGCAGATGTACTTTCCGGACGATCCGCTCATACCGTTCGACGCCATCATCAACACGATCTCCGATGAGGCGGCACGCCGCACGCTGGTTTCAAGATTCAGCATGGAGGAAACGATTTCCGACGAGGCGCTCGGCTTCGTCTACGACATCGTCCTGCGCGGTCGCGACGCAACGCCTTTCGGCCTCTGAATACGGTGAAGAACAGCATGACCAACCCGCATTCATCCTCGCCGACGCCCGAGGTCTTCACGACCCTGACAAGCACGCCCGGTCACACGATCGGGCCTTTCTTCCATCCGGCATTCCACTGGGCCAACGTCGACGGCACGGCCGCGGCGGGCGTGGACGGCTCGGGCCATCTCCGGATCGAGGGCACGGTCGTCGACGGCGCGGGCGAGCCGATTCCCGCCTGGCTGGTCGAAGCCTGGGTGCCGCAGGCGGTCGAAGCCGAGACGGCGGCCGGAATGCCCGCGCCGGGCTTCCGTCGCGTTCCGAACGGACCCGACGGCCGCTTCGGCTTTCATGTGCCGCAGCCGGCGCCGGGTCAGCCGGCTGCCTTCGTCACGCTGTTCGGACTCGGCTTGACGCGCCATTTCTACACGGCGGTTTTCGTTGGCACCGGCGGCGACCTGCTCGACGCGGTACCGGAAATGCGTCGGTCCACGCTGATCGCCGCATCGCTCGGCGGCGGCCGGTACGAATGGACGATCCGCACGCAGGGCGATGCCGAAACCGTCTTTTTCGACTATCGCTAAGGAAACCCGAATGACCGATAAGCAAGGCCCGCTGTCGCACGTGAAAGTGCTGGACCTGAGCCGCATCCTCGCCGCGCCCTGGGCCAGCCAGATCCTTGCC
Organism: Variovorax glucosi; assembly: GCF_051216695.1. Taxonomy (NCBI): domain Bacteria; kingdom Pseudomonadati; phylum Pseudomonadota; class Betaproteobacteria; order Burkholderiales; family Comamonadaceae; genus Variovorax; species Variovorax glucosi. The sequence continues at coordinate 1,428,886 of NZ_JBPJZE010000001.1, read as the reverse complement.
GATCTCGGTGCCGAAGTGATCAAGGTCGAGCGGCCCGGCGCCGGCGACGACACCCGCACCTGGGGCCCGCCGTTCCTCAAAGATGCGCAGGGCAACGACACCAGGGAGGCCGGTTATTACCTGGCGGTAAATCGCGGCAAGCGCTCGATCACCGTCAACCTCGACTCGCCCGAGGGGCGGAAGATCGTCGAACAGCTCGCCGTCGAGGCCGACATCGTGCTGGAGAACTACAAGGCCGGCACGCTGGCACGCTACGGCCTGGACGAGGCATCGCTGCGCAGGATCAATCCGCGTCTCATCTACTGCTCGGTCACCGGCTTCGGCCAGACCGGACCGCGCCGCGACCAGCCGGCCTACGACTTCCTGATCCAGGCGATGGGCGGGCTGATGAGCGTCACCGGCGAACGCGACGGCCGGCCCGGCGGCGGTCCGCAGAAGGTGGGCGTGCCGATCGTCGACCTGATGACGGGCATGTACACGGCCGTGTCGGTGCTGGCTGCGCTGGCGCGGCGCAACGAGACCGGCGTCGGGGACGCCATCGACATCGCGATGCTCGACGTGCAGGTAGCGACGCTGTCGAACCAGGCGATGAATTACCTCGTCTCCGACAAGGTGCCGCGGCGCAACGGCAACTCGCATCCCAACATCCAGCCGCAGGACGTCTACGCCTGTGCCGACGGCGACGTGATCCTGGTGGTCGGCAACGACGGCCAGTTCGCGAAGCTGTGCGATGTGTTCGGCCGCACCGAATGGCGCACCGACGAGCGCTTCGCCACCAATGCACAACGGGTCCGCAACATAGACATCCTTTCCGGCATGCTGCGCGAACTGTTCGCCGGCTGGGAGCGCGAAAAGCTCATTGCCGCGCTCGACAGGGCCGGCGTGCCGTGCGGGCCGATCAACAGCGTGGCCGACGTCTTCAGGGAGCCGCAGGTGCAGGCGCGCGGCATGCTGCGATATGTGCCGCATCCGAGCGGAGTCGATGTGCCGCAGGTCGGCAGCCCGATGCGCTTCGCCGAATCGCCGTTGCGCATACCTTCCGCGCCGCCACTGCTGGGGCAGCACAGCGACGACATCCTTGCCGGACTCGGCTACAGCGCCGACCGCATCCAGGCGCTGCGCAGCGCGGGAGCGATCTGATGACGAAGATGAAACTTCACTGGTCGCCGAAGTCGCCATATGTGCGCAAGGTGCTGATCTGCGCGCACGAGCTCGGCCTGCTCGACCGGTTGGAACTGGTGCGTTCGGTCGCGGCAATGCTCAAGCCCAATCCGTCGATCATGGTGGAAAACCCGCTGTCGAAGATACCGACGCTGGTGCGCGAGGACGGCTCGACGCTGTTCGATTCGGTCGTGATCTGCGAGTACCTGAATGCGCTCGCCGACGGACCGCTGTTCCCGCAGCACGGCGATGCGCGCTGGCAGGCGTTGCGCTGGCATGCGCTGGGCGACGGCCTGCTCGACATGCTCATTCTTTGGCGCAACGAACGCGAACGCGAACATCCATTGCCTGCACTGCTCGACGCCTTCGAACTGAAGACGCGCGCGGCGATCGCGCTGCTCGAGAACGAGGCCGAAACGCTCGGCGCCGCGCCGCTGTCGATCGGCGCGATCACGATCGGCTGCGCGCTGGGTTATGCCGATTACCGATTCGAGACGCTGGGCTGGCGCGCATCGGCTCCGACACTTTCGGCATGGCTGGAACATCTTCGCGAACGCCCGTCCTTCCAGGCGACCGAGCCGGTCGATGGCTGATGCCGTGCCGGGTCGCGGTCGCGCCTGGATGCCCGTCGACATGCCCGCTCAGGCCCCGGCCAGCGAGGGCTGGGTCGACGTCGGCGGCGCGCGGCTCTGGTACTGGGACACCGGCGGGACCGGGCAACCCGTGATCTTCCTGCATTCCGGTAGCCAGAGCGGTGCCGGCTGGGGCTATCAGCAACCCGTTTTCGCGGCGGCGGGTTTTCGCGCCATCGGTTATTCGCGGCGCGGCTGCTTCCGTTCCGAAGGCGGCAACCCGCAAGACCCGGGCGTCGGCTGCGACGACCTGAATCGGCTGGTCTTGCATCTGGGCCTCGATCGAGTGCATCTGGTCGCCCTGGCGATGGGCGCCTTCTACGCGCTGGACTTCGCGCTGGCTTACCCGGACAGGCTTCGCAGCCTGAGCATCGCATCGTCCTATCTTGGCATCGACGAATCCGAGCGCGACTACGCACAGGCCAACGCACGTCTGCGGCCGAAGGAGTTCGCCGCATTGCCGGTCGAAGTGCGCGAGCTGCATCCGTCGTACCGCGCGGGGAATCCGGCCGGCACCGAGGCCTGGCTGACGCTGTCGCGCCAGGCACGGACGGGCGACCGCATCGATGCGCTACGACCGCTGCCCATTACCTGGGCGCGCGTCGAAAGCATCCGGCATCCGGTGCTGCTGATGACCGGCGACGGCGATCTCTACACGCCGCCCGCGTTGCTGCGCATGCAGTCGGCGCACATTCCGCAAGCCGAGACGGTGGTGGTGCCCGAAGCTGCTCATGCACCCAACTGGGAACAGCCGGAATTCTTCAATCGCACCGTACTTTCGTTCCTCGAAAAATGAAATCCACACGCCGCAACATCCTGAAATTCGCGCTTGCTTCGGCTGCGCTTCCGGTGACCTTCCCCGACCCGGTCCGCGCCCAGTCGATCGACACAGCCCGCATCCTCTCCGGGTTCGCGGCCGGGGGCACGGTCGATACGCTGGCACGCCGCGTGGCGGACAAGCTGCGCGGCAACTATGCCAAGGCGGTGGTGGTCGACACCAGGGCCGGTGCCGGCGGCCAGATCGCCATCCAGACGCTGAAGATGGCGCTGCCCGACGGCAAGACCCTGCTGGCGACGCCGATGTCGATGCTCGGCATCTACCCGCACACCTACCGAAAGCTGGGCTACGACCCGGTGGCGGACCTCAGCCCGGTATCGCTCGGCGTGGTGTTCGACTTCGGCTTCGCGGTCGGTCCGATGGTGCCGGCCGACGTGAAGACGGTTCCCGACTTCATCGCTTGGTGCAAGGCAAATCCGACGCAGGCCAACTTCGGTTCGCCCGCAGCGGGGTCGGTGCCGCACTTCGTCGGCGAACTGCTCGGTCGCGCCGGCAGGATCGATCTGCGACACGTCGCTTTCCGCGGCTCGCAGCCCGCCATCCTCGACATGCTGGGCGGCCAGATCGCATCGGTCTCGGCGCCCATGGGCGAGTTCCTGCCGCACGTTCCGGGCGGCAAGGTCCGCTTCCTGGCAACCAGCGGAGCGAAGCGCAACCGCTTCGCCCCTGACGTTCCGACACTGGCCGAACAGGGCTTCAAGGATCTGGTGTTCGACGAGTGGTTCGGCTTTTATCTGCCGGGCAAGGCGCCTGCCGAGATCGTGAGCAAGGCCAACACGGACATCCGTGCCGCGCTCGCAACTTCCGATGTGATCAACGGGCTGGCGACGATGGGGCTGGAGGCGAAGTCGTCGAGCCCGGCCGAACTGGCTGCGCGGCTGAAAGCCGACAGCGACCGCTGGGCGCCGATCGTCAAGGAGATCGGCTTCACCGCGGAATCCTGACCGTGGCCGGCCCGATCAGGCGTAGAGCGCGGCAGGATTGACCTGCAGGATGCGATCGGCGATTTGCGCATCGCCGGCCCAGTCCCGGAACATCGCCAGCAGTTGCGCGGTGTCGGGCTCGGGCGTCACGCGCAGGTGCGGCCAGTCGCTGCCCCACACCAGCCGGTCGGGATTGACCTCGATCATCTTTATTTGGAACGGTCGCCCGGCGTCAGGGTCGGGGCACTTGAGCAGGTTGCGATAGGCGCAGAGCTTGACCCAGACATTGCCGGATTCCAGCAGGTCGAGCAGCGTGCGAAAACCCGGATCGTCGATGCCCGCATCGACATCGAAGCCGCCCATGTGATCGATCACGACCGGCACCGGCAGTGCTTTGATTTCGGCCGCAATGTCGGGCAGCACCTTGCAGTCGGTCCACAGCTCTGCATGGATGCCGGCATCGGCCATGGCCGGAGCCAGCGCGCGAAGATCGTCGAACGACGCGCTGCCGGCAAAATTGGCGCCGGCCCCGCTGCGATGGCTGAAGCGCGAGCCGCGCGCGCCGCGCGCGCGCAGGTCTCTGAAGTCCGGTGCGCTGTCGGCCTGCGCGACGACGACGCCGCGAAGCGCGGGATCGGCGGACAACGCATGCAGCAGCAGCGAATGATCCTTTCCATAGGCGCTCGGATGCACGAGAACGCCGTGCGCTAGGCCGAGCTTCGACAGCAGCGACCGGTAGTGCGATGCGACGGCTTCGGGCGGTGTGTAGCTGCGGTCATTGGCGAGCGGGAATCGGTCGTAGGGGCCGAACAGGTGGGCGTGGCAATCCCAGCCGGCGGCGGCTGCTGCGACGGTGGCGGTCGCGGCTTTCGGCGATGTCGTGTCGTTCATGGTCACTGAGCGTTTCGTGCGTGCTGAGGAAGAGGGAAGGCCGGGTCGACGTCTTCGGGCAGCGGAATCTCGTGGCAGTTGAGCGTCATGGCGACCATCGTGTAGTAACCGATCAGTGCCGTCAGCTCGACCAGCGTGCGCGCGCCGAACCGGGCCAGGGCGGCGGCATAGGTCGGATCGGAAACCGACTTGTCGCGGTTGAGTTCGACGGCGTAGTCGTACAGCGCCCGTTCGTCTTCCGAGAGCCCCGGCGGCAGCGTTTGCGCGAGAAGCGCTTCGATGATCGGTCGCTCGATGCCCGCTTTTTCGGCTTCCAGGCGATGCGCGTACCACTCGAAAGGCGAGTTGCAGGCCCGTCCGGTGATGAGGATCGCCAGTTCCGATAGTCGTGGCGTCAGCGTCGTGCCGTAGCGCAGCAGCGCGCCGAGCGCCTGCCATCTGTCGGCCAGTTCGGCGTTGTGCAGCGCGGCACGCAGCGGTCCCTGGATGCGTCCGCGCGGGCCGGAGACGATGCGGTCGTGGACGGCGCGCTGCTCGGCGCTCATGGTGTCGTTGGGGAAAAGCGGAATGCGCGGCATGCGTGTCTGTCTCCGAAGTTTTTCTTCAGCTTAGACGTTGCCGCCATGCCTGTGCGCCGCTGTCGCGCAACGCTGCCTTGCGTTTTCAGTCGGGCGAACCGGAGCGCCACATGCCGGTGCGCGCGCTCTCCTCGAAGATCGCGACCATCTCCGCAGCCACCGCCGACACCGCGCGCGTCGGCCCCTTGGTGCGTGCCAGCGCCATCGAGACAACCCGCTGCAGCGTCGGCGAAACGATCTTCGCGGCCTGCAGCTTGCCTTCCTTCACCTCCGTCCAGACCGCATGGATCGGCAGCACGGTGTAGAGGCGTGCTTCTGCGACGGCTGAACGCATCAGCGGCAGCGAGTCGGCTTCCAGCACCGGCGCGAGTGTGATGTGCGCCTGTCGCGCCATGCCGTCCAGCGACGTGCGCAGCCCGTTGGGCGCTCCCGGCAGGATGAAGGGCAGCGCGTGAAGCGACGCGAACGCGACTTCCGGCGCTGCGGTCAGGCGGTCTCCGGGCGCACCGATCAGGTAACTGTCGACCGTGGCCAGCGCATGCTCATGCTCGTGCGGCGTCTGGCCGTAGCGGTAGAGGACGGCGATGTCGATGCGGGCATCGGACAGCCATTCCTCGACCTGGCCGCTGGAGCCTTCGAGCACCTTGAGCCGGATGCCCGGATGGTTCTCCTGCAGGCGCTTGAACAGGCGCCCGACGATCGGATTGGTGATCGACGGCAGCGAACCGATCGTCACGCGTCCGGCCGGCTCGCGCGCTTCGCCGCGAAGCTCCAGTTCCAGTTGCTCCGCATCGGACAGCAGCGCCTTCACCATCGGAAAGATGCGCTGGCCGACATCCGACAGCGTGACGCCACGGCCGGTCCGATTGAACAGCCGCGCCTTGCAGTCGCGCTCCAGTGCATTCAGGTGGCGGCTGAGCAGCGACTGGTTGCTGTCCAGGAATAGCGCCGCCCGGGTGAGGCTGCCCAGTTCCGCGATGGCGAGGAAAGCGCGCCACTTCTGCAGGTCGACGGTGAGGTCCAACTGGATCTGCGTGGCCTTGCCGGCTTTCATGGAGTTCATCGCATTGCTAATGCAGCATCTGCCGGACCTTCGCAAGCAAAGCGCCGACATCGAAGGGTTTGGTCAGGATTTCCATTCCGCGTTCGAGGTGTCCGTCGCCGACGGCAGCATTGTCCGCATACCCGGTGATGAACAGGACCTTCAGTTCGGGTTGCGAGCGCCGGGCGGCGTCGGCCACCTGGCGGCCATTCAGCCCACCCGGCAACCCGACATCGGTGATCAGGAAATCGACATGCGCGGCCTCTTCCAGAATGCGCAGGCCGGATGGTCCGTCGGCCGCCGTGGCGACCTTGTATCCGGCCTCGACCAGCATTTCGGAGACGACGACCCGGATCGTCTCCTCATCCTCGATCAGCAGCACCATTTCGCCCTCGCCGCCGCCGACGAATTCGGACCGGGCCTGGACCAGGTCCGAATCCGCTTCGCCCAGGTGACGTGGCAGATAAAGGCACATGGTCGTGCCTTTGCCGACTTCGGAGTAGACCCGGACCTGCCCCCCGGACTGGCGGACGAATCCGTAGACCATCGACAAACCCAGTCCCGTGCCCTGACCCATGGGCTTGGTGGTGAAGAAGGGATCGAAGATGCGCTGGGCCACTTCCTGCGACATCCCGCTTCCGGTGTCGGTCACGCAGACGGACACGTACTGACCGGGCGTGACTTCGCGCTCGGCTGCGAGCCGGCCGTCGAACCATTTGTTCGCGGTTTCGATCGTCAGTCGACCACCTGCCGGCAGCATGGCGTCGCGCGCGTTGATGCACAGGTTCAGGACCGAATTCTCGAGCTGGGAAGTGTCGACCTTGGTCGTCCACAACCCACCGGAGCCGATGACCTCGACCACCACGTTGGGGCCCACCGAGCGCCGTATGAGGTCCTCCAGTCCCCCCAGCAGACGATTGACGTCGGTGGGCTTGGAGTCGAGGGTCTGTCGACGGGCGAAGGCGAGCAGTCGCTGGGTGAGTGCGGACGCACGCTTGATCGAGTCTTGGGCCATGCCGAGATACCGCTCGACGCCCTCGAACCTGCCGCGCTGCAAGCGCAGGTGGAGCACCTGCAGGGCCGCCGCCATGCCGCCGAGCAGGTTGTTGAAATCGTGCGCAATGCCACCGGTCAGCTGTCCGATCGCTTCCATCTTCTGCGACTGGCGCAGTGCGTCCTGGGCCGTCATCAGTTCGGCAGTGCGCTCTGCCACGATGGTTTCCAGCCGTTCGTTGGTCAGGCGCAGCGCCTGCGTCGCGGCAACACGTTCGGTCGATGCGCGAGTCCGGTCGGCAACTTCCTGCGCGAACGAAACGTCATCGTCGGTCCACTGACGCGGGGTCGCATGATCGACGAAGAACAGAGCGACGAGCCGACCATGTTCGACGACGGGAAGATTCAGGAACGACTGAACCGACAGGGCCAGAAACGAAGGCAGGGAGCCGGCGGTCCGTTCGTCCAGCGCGACGTCGGGAATGCGAACGACCGTGTTGGCCTTGAGGCTGTCGGCGAAGGATCCGAAGTCGTGAAGGTGGATCACGGCTGGAAGCGCCTCGATGCCGTCGGCACACCACTGGCCAGCGATGACGATGGTGTCGTTATCCGACCTGCTCGAAGCATAGCCCGCGCGACCCGCGCGAAGATATCGCCCGAGCGTGCGTGCGGCGATGCTGGACATCTCTCCCGGATCGTCGATATCGCGGAGCTGCTCGGAAAAGCTCGCGAGCGTCGTTCTGCGTGCTTCGAGCCGTGCGCGCTCCGACACATCGCGCACCACGGTCAGGTGGCCGACGATCAGGCCGTCCGCATCGACGAGTTGCGAAACCGTGGACTCCACTTCGATGACGGTGCCGTCGGGCATCGCATGCGCGACCCGCACCAGCCCGTTACCGCCGGCTTCCTGCGCGGCATTCGAGCTCGGCAATTCCGTATACAGGGTGGAGGTGGCGCGGCCCAGCGCATCGGAAGAACTCACGCGGTACTGACGTTCCGCAGCCGGGTTCAGATAGATCAGCAGGCCATCGCCATCGATCGCCAGCACGGCATCGCGCATCTGACCCAGGACATCCTCACGAAGTCTGTTGACGGAAGTGCCGGCGCTCTGGAGCGTGAAGATGTCGCCGTTGACGATCAGCGCGTCCACTTCACCGGAGCTGACGGCTTCGAAGGCTTGCTTGAGCTCGTCGAGTTCCGCGCGCAGAGCGCGATTCTCGTCGCGCAGGCTTGCGTCTTCCGACGGTTGGCGCTGGGTCATTTCAATGGCCCGTGAAGCAGCGCAGCGCGCAGCTGGTCGGCGTCGGACAGATCGCCGATCAATCGACGAGGCGGGATGTTGTCGAGGATCAGCAGCGTCGGCGAAGCGATGATCTGGTCATCGCGTGCGCGCGTCGCGTGCGTTGCGAGATCGAGTATCTCGAGGCTGTGCTGTCCGGCGAGATGGGCATCGAGAAATCGGCGCAGGTTCACGACTGCGCGAGCGGAGATCGGAGAGACGGCCCGGATGTAGAGCCGTAGACGAACTTGCGAACGTCCAGGGGGAGAGGCGCCGTTTCCGCCTTGAAGCTTTCGATCAGGCAAGGGGTCTCACATCCAGGCCTACGAGCACCCGTTCTTCGTTTGAGAGATCGCCGATGATTTTTCGGATGGGTTCCGGAAACTTGCGTACCAGTGTGGGCACGGCAAGGATCTGATCGCCAGCTGCCAGCTTGGGATTCACAAGCAGATCGACGATCTCGATGCTGTAGCGACCGGCAAGATGGCTCTCGCACAGCCGCTTGAGATTCTCGAGTGCGGTAGCCGATCTCGACGTGTTGCCCGCCACGTACAACCGCAGTTGCCATTCTGGCCTGGTCTTCGTCGCTTTCGGTGTCTTTGAAGTTTCGGCGGATTTGTCAGCTTTTCTTGCCATGTTGACCTCCCCGTGAGTAGGCGTCGTTGCGCGCGCGCGACTCGATGGATTGCGCTTCCAGAGCCTCCTTGGCTATGGCGAATTCGACTTCGCCGGAACGCTCCAGCGCTTCCGCATTCAACGCGGCAATCTGCGCATCAAGCACGGCGCGCCGGTTCGCAAGGTCGCGCCGCTTGCGCTCATGGTCGCGCGAGCGCAGGTCGCTGGATGCCACCACCTGCTCGACATGCGCGATGCGCGCGCTGCCTGTCAGGACCTGGTCCCCGAACATGTAGACGTCCACCAGTTCGACCCCGCGATCGGAAAACACGAACTCGCGCACCTGGTTGGAGTGCGGCATGCCTCGGGACTTCAGCACCTGCAGGGTGCGGGTTCGCTCGCCGTTGACTGCCACGTTCGCCAGGAGCAACCAGCTGTCCATCAGCGAGGAAACACCCACTTCCGAAGTGGCGGCCGGCGCCGATCCGGCGTCAGCCGTGAGGCTTGTGAACAGCGTGGTCGCTCCGCGCGTCTTCAGAAAGTCGATCAGACGCATCAAGGTGTTCTTCAAGCCTGCGTCCTCGGGCCGCGCAGCCAGATTGCTGATCGGATCCATCGCGACCACAGCCGGATCGAAACTGTTTACCAGTTCGTAGACATGCACGAGATGCTGCTCGAGCCCGTGCAGGGTGGGGCGTGTGGCCTCTATCCGCAGCAAGCCCGACTTGATCCATTTTTCGAGATCGAGCCCGATCGACTTCATGTTCCGCAGCAACTGCGTCTGCGATTCTTCATAGGCGAACAACAGCGCCCGCTCGCCGCGCCGGCAAGCGGCGTCCACGAACGTCGCCGCCAGACTGCTTTTGCCGGTGCCCGGTGCGCCTGATACGAGGACGCTGCTGCCGACGTATGGGCCCTTGCCACCCAGCATTTCGTCGAGTCCGGCGATGCCGGTCGACACTCGCTGGGACGATGCGGAATGCGTCAGCGTGAGGGAGGTGATCGGCAGCACCGAAATGCCCTTGGCGCCGATCAGAAACGGATACTCGTTCGTGCCGTGAGCCGAGCCACGGTACTTCACGACGCGAAGCCGCCGGGTCGACACCTGCTCGATCACGCGATGGTCGAGCAGGATGACGCAATCGGCGACGTATTCTTCCAATCCATAACGGGTCAACGAGCTTTCGCCGCGTTCCCCGGTGATGACCGCTGTGACGCCCTTGTCCTTCAGCCAACGGAACAGGCGGCGCAGTTCGGCACGGAGGATCGCGTGGTTCGCGACACCGGCAAACAGGGCTTCGATGGTGTCCAGTACGACGCGTTTGGCACCGATCAGCTCGATCGCGTACCCGAGACGTATGAACAGTCCTTCTAGGTCGTACTCTCCGGTTTCTTCGATCTCGCTGCGTTCCACATGGACGAAGTCCAGAACGAGCTTCTTCTGCTTTTGAAGCCTGGCAATGTCGAAACCCAGGGAACGCATGTTGTCGGTGAGCTCTGCGCCCGTCTCCTCGAACATCATGAAGACGCCGGGCTCGCCGAATTCGACGGCACCATTCACCAGAAATTCTGCCGCGAGCATCGTCTTGCCACAGCCAGCCGACCCGCAGATCAACGTCGGTCGACCGGCCGGAAGCCCGCCTTCGGTGATCTCGTCAAGCCCGGCAACGCCTGTAGGAGCCTTGGCGATTGGGGCAAATTTGCCGAAACCCTGCGCTTTAGTTGCTTTGCCGCTCATGCAGATTTGCCTCGACTTTTTTTGATGTGACTTGATTATGAAGGCGTGCACGGTTGTGCGTGGCAGACGGAGACAGTGGATGCCGGACTACAATTTTTCTTGCCCGGATGTCTTCGATTCGAGCGTTCGGCTACATCCGGCTACAGGCTCCATATTGGGAAAGCGAGAGGATTTTGATTTCTTCAGACGACGCTCGCGCGAACGCCGATGAGCTCTTTGCAGGCCACGGAGATGTTCGCTCGGTTGCAAGAACACTCGACTGGTCGAAGACTCCGCTCGGACCGACGCAGGATTGGTCTCCGGCCGTGCGCACCATGGTGAGATCGATCTTCGACTCGCCCTTTCCGATCTGCCTCTGGTCGGGGCCGAGCTTCGCGCTGATCTACAACGATGCCTACCGCCGCATCCTGGCAGCCAAGCATCCGGCCGCCCTCGGCCAACCCGGCTCGGTCGTCTGGGCCGAAATCTGGGAGCAGCTCGAACCGCAATTCGCTGGCGTTCGTGCGGGGGGCGACCCGGTTCACTTCGAAGACGCGCCGTTCGTGATGGCGAGGCTCGAAGGCGGTGGAACCGAAACCGCCTGGTTCACCTATTCGCTGTCTGCGCTCCGGGATGAAGACGGAAGCGTTGCGGCGGTGCTCAACATCACCCCTGAGACCACCGATCGCGTCTTGCTCGGACGTCGTCTGAAAAAAGAGCAGGCTGCGTTGGCGGCAAGCGAGGCGGCAGCCAGAGTCAATGCGCAGCGGGTACAGCTCGCGCTTGCGGCCGGGGCGATCGTCGGCACCTGGTTCTGGGATATTCCCGGCGACCTTTTCACTGCGGACGAACCCTTCGCGCGCGCTTTCGGCCTTGACCCGGTCGTCGCGAGGGAAGGGATACCGCTTGCATACGTCGTGGATACGGTTCATCCGGATGACCGCGCCGGATTGGGGCAGGCAATTGAGGCGGCAACGGTCAGAGGAGGTGCGTATGCCCATCAATACCGGGTTCGTCGATCCACCGGGAAGTACTACTGGATCGAGGCGAACGGTTGGGTCGAACACGGACCGGACGGACGACCTCTGAGCTTTCCCGGTGTGATCATCGACATCGAGGAACGGCGTGCGGTAGAAAACGAACGCGACCGTGCGACAGCGGCGCTGATCGCTCTCAACGAGACATTGGAACAACGCGTCGCGGAGCGCAGCGAGGAGTTGATGCGGACCGAAGAGGCGCTGCGTCAGTCGCAGAAGATGGAAGCGGTCGGCCAGCTGACCGGTGGATTGGCGCACGATTTCAACAACCTGCTCGCGGGCATCACCGGAAGCCTGGAACTGGTCAAGCGTCGCACGGCGATGGGCTGTTACGACGACCTCGAGCGTTATGTCAACGTCGGGCTCGGCGCTGCGCAACGCGCGGCTTCGCTGACGCATCGCCTGCTGGCTTTTTCGCGCCGCCAGACACTCGAACCGAAGGTTCTCAGCGTCAACCGACACATCGGGGACATGGAAGATCTGATTCGTCGCACGATCGGGTTGCAGATCGACCTGGAAGTCGTGAGCGGCATCGGTTTGTGGCCGGTCATGGCCGATGCCAGCCAGCTGGAAAACGCGTTGCTGAACCTGTGCATCAACTCGCGGGATGCCATGCCCGGTGGAGGCCGGCTGACCATCGAGACCTCCAACCGCAGCGTGGACGAACGCATCGCCAAGACCATGGGAATCGATGTCGGTCAGTACGTGTCGATGTGCGTGAGCGACAACGGCTCGGGAATGACGCCGGACGTCGTTGCTCGTGCGTTCGACCCGTTCTTCACGACCAAGCCGTTGGGCGTCGGAACCGGCCTGGGTCTGTCGATGATCTACGGTTACGCCAAGCAGTCGGGTGGACACGTCAGGATCTACAGCGAACCGGGGGAGGGCACGCTGGTGTGTCTCTATCTGCCCCGCTACGTCGGCTCCGAAGTCGAGGTCGCCATGACGACTGCGACCGCGGGTCCCGAAGTCCAGGGCGACGGCCAGGTGGTTCTGGTGGTGGACGACGAGGCCAGCGTCCGCCTGTTCGTGAGCGAGATTCTGGTGGATCTCGGCTTCAAGGTCATCGAGGCCGCCGACGGTATCGAGGCACTGCGCGTACTGCAGAGCAAGCAACATCTGGACTTGCTGGTCACCGATGTCGGACTGCCCAACGGCATGAATGGACGGCAGGTTGCCGAGGCGGCACGGGTCGAGAAGCCCGAACTGCAGATCCTGTTCATCACCGGCTATGCCGAGAACGCGGTTTTGAGCCATGGACATCTGGACCACGGAATGCACGTGATGACCAAGCCGTTCGAGTTGAATGCCTTCGTCGGTCGAATCGAGCGGCTGATGAAACCGGCCTGAACATCTGGAGCGCCAACAGTCTCTGTGCTTGAAAAGATCGGTATCCGGCCAGTCGAAGCCTTCGCGGTTCAGATCATTCCGGCTTTTGTCATCGTCGCCAGTCAGCCTGAAATCACGTCATCCGACCGCGACCTTGCCGGTGAACAGCAGATTGCGCACTTCGTCGCTCACCTGATTGATTGCGCCGATTCGTTCGATCAGCTGGGCGGGGCGACTGCCGCGCAGGCCGGCGAGTGTCAGCTGCCCGTCGCGGACATAGGTGTACACGCCGCTAACGGCGAATGCGCTCGCTTGGGCCACATGGGCTGCGATGCCTTCGCTGGCTTGTGTGAAGCGGTCGGAGGCGTAGAACGACCGGCGCGTCAACGGCGAGACGAAGGCCAGCTCCAGGATCGCGATGAGGCGGCGCGACGAGGGCACGGTGTGGTCGACATTCGGGGCCGGCGGCGCCGGCTTGTCGTTGTCGTAGGTTTCGGGCAGGTGCATCCGGACTTTCAGCACTGCGTCGCTTGCGGCGAGCGCGCGCGCCAGCCGGTCGACGCATGCACCAAAGGCTTTTGCATCGCCGTGAGCGGCCCCGAAATGCACATGGATCCGGTCCAGGCCGTCGTCGGAATTCGGCGAAGGTTCGGCCACCCGGTCCACCAGCGTGGTCGAACTGTTCGGCAGCGCATAGGCCACGGTGCCGGCGAACATGTTCTGCTCGTCGGCGAACAGGATCGGGCATGCCGCATCGAACAGCGCCTGATCTTCGGCCGAGTGAAAACCGATCTCGACACCGCCGTCGAGCGTGTAGCCGTCGAACGCCGCAACGCCGTCGATGGCGGGCCAGAGATGGGCGTCCTGCTCGCGGTCGAAGTGGTTCTGCACATACCAGCCCAGACCGGGAATGCGCGCGCACAGCGGCCCGTGCACGTCGCGCCAATAGGTCGCGAACAGCTCGTGCGGAACCTGCGGGCGGCGCAGGACGGTGGTGTAGGAGTTGATGACGATGCGGGCATCGCGCTGTGCGTAGTCCGTGGTGGTCGAGAGCTCGGTCATGGGTCGGCTGCGGTTGGGTTGGGTTGGGTTCGAAAGCACAGGCTGCTCCATAACCGTTGTTGCAACGGTAGGCCTTTGGCGGTTTTTGCACCTGTGGAGGCACCCGACGACTTTTTCGATCGCAAGCAGCGCGACGGGCAACATACCCATGGCTATTTGCACGCCCAGGATCGCATGCTGCACGCGTTCAGATCTCTGCACCGTAAGGTGAGATTGAAAACTCCCGCAATGGCGACTCCTATACGGCTGATACCCTTAACAGCCCTATAGCTAGCTGCTCGCAGAAGGCCATGGACGCCGAGATGTCCACTGCTTTAGACCAATGGAGATCCGGTGCATCAAAGACAGCTGCTTTTTTGGTAAGTCCGATCGATTCAAATCGAATCTTGCTCTTTTTTGCCAGCTGTCCAGATAAAACCCCGTTTAACTAATATTTAAGCGTTGAGCATCAGCTATAGCGCGGCGTCCGGGCCGTGCAGCACTTTCGTTCAAAGCCCAGGTTTCGATGACTCTGCTGTCGTCGCGCAGGCCCAGGCCGGCTTCTGCGGCGGCGCAAAAGCGTCTGTTGGCGATCTCCAGCAGCGGCAGTTGCGCGCCGCAGGACTGTCCTGCGGAGGCCACCAGGCCGCTGTCCTTCACGAAGATGTTGATGCTGCTCGTGACCTCCACGTCGGTGCCGGCCACCATCCGAGGACCGCGGTCCGACAGCATCCACGAGCCGGCCGCACCCTTCTCGATGAACTGAAGCACCGCGGCGGGATCGAGGCCCAGCGATCGTGCCAGGCTCAGCGCTTCGGCCGCTGCGGCAATGTGGATCACGCACAGATGCTGGTTCACCACCTTGATGCTCTGGCCGTCTCCCAGCCGTTCGCCGGTGACGCGCACGGTTCCCATGGCGTCGAGTACGGGCCGTGCCGAGGCCACGTCGTTTGGCGCGCCGGCTGCGAAGATAACCAGTTCGCCGGTCTTCGCCCGTGCGACGCCGCCGGTGACGGGCGCATCGATGACGCGGGCGCCTGCCTGGGCGAGGATGGCGCCCTGTTCGCGGATCGCGTCCGGGCCGACCGTGGACATCACGAGCCACAGCTGCCCGCGCACCGAATCTCCGGATCCTGTCACCCGGCCGACGAGGCCCGCGAGTTGCTCGGGCGTGGCGACCATGACGATGACGACGTCGGCCGCAGGCGCGCGGGTGAAGTCGGCGACGGTGTCGATGCCGTTCGCCTTCGCATGGGCGATGACGGTGTCCGACACGTCGACACCGGTGACCGTGTGGCCGGCATTGCGGATTCGAAGGGCCATCGGCAGGCCGATGGCGCCAACGCCGATGAATGTGACGTTCATGGTTGCTCCTTCTTATTCGATCCGCGCAGTCAGACCCAGCCCTTGATCTGCCGGTTCATCATCTCGGTAGAGATGCCGTAGCGGTCGTGCAGGGTGGGCAGCGCGCCGGCATCGAGAAACGCGTCGGGCAATCCGATCTGGCGGAACATGGTCGCGACGCCGGAGCGCATCAGCAGGCTGGCCACGGCCTCGCCCAGTCCGCCGATCACCGAATGGTTCTCCGCCACGACCACCAGGCGTCCGAGCCGCTTCACTTCGGCCAGGATCGTCGCGTCGTCCAGCGGCTTGATCGTCGGCACGTGCAGCACGGCCACGTCGATGCCGTCGGCCTTCAGTTGCTCCGCCACCTCCAGCGATCGCATGGTCATGAAGCCGCTGGAGATGATCAGCACGCCGTTTCCGTCGCGAATGAGCTTGGCCTTGCCGAGCTCGAATTTGTAGTCGTACTCGTCGAGTACCAGCGGCACGTTGCCGCGCGGCAGGCGCATGTAGACAGGACCCTGATGGTCCGCCATCTGCGGCACGGCCTGCTCGATGTCGAGCGCATCGCACGGGTCGATGATCGTCAGGCCAGGAATGCCGCGCATCATCGCGAGGTCTTCGGTCGCCTGGTGGCTCGGGCCGTAGCCGGTGGTCAGGCCGGGCAGCGCGCAGCACATCTTGACGTTGAGGTTTTCCTCCGCGATCACCTGGTGCACGAAGTCGTAGGCGCGGCGCGTGCCGAACACGGCGTAGGTCGTCGCGAACGGGATGAAGCCCTCCTTGGCCATGCCGCCGGCCGCCGCCATCAGCAGCTGCTCGGCCATGCCCATCTGGAAGAAGCGCTCCGGGTACTCCTTGGCGAACAGATGCAGGTCGGTGTACTTGGCGAGGTCGGCGGTCATGCCGACGATCTCCGGCCGCTCGCGGCCCAGATCGACCAGGGCCTTGCCGAACGGCGCCGCCTTGACGCGCTGGCCCTCGCCGGCGATCGAAGCGATCATGGCGGAGGTGGTGAGCCTCGGTTTCTTTTCTGTCGTAGCGCTCATTACACGGCTCCTTGGGTTTGTGTGCTGTCGACATGGCCGATGGCTTGTTGCCACTCCGGCGGGTCGACGCGTATGAAATGGTTCTTCTCGCGGGTTTCGAGGAACGGCACGCCCTTGCCCATCAGCGTGTCGAACAGGATCACGCGCGGCTTGTCTTCCTTCAGCGCCCGGGCGGCGTCGAAGGCTGCGACGACGGCCGCCAGGTCGTTGCCGTCGACGCGCTGCACATGCCAGCCGAACGCGGCCCACTTGTCGGCCAGCGGCTCGAAGCCCATGATCTTTCCGGACGGGCCGTCGGCCTGCTGGTTGTTGATGTCGATCAGGCAGATCAGGTTCGACAGGCGGTGATGGGCCGCGCCCATCGCGGCTTCCCAGGTCGAACCCTCGTCGAGCTCGCCGTCGGACATCGAGTTGTAGACGAACGCCGGGTTCTTCTTCAGGCGCAGGCCCAGCGCCATGCCGACGGCGATCGGCAGGCCCTGGCCGAGCGAGCCGCCGGACATTTCCATGCCCGGCGTGTACGTCGCCATGCCCGACATCGGCAGACGGCTGTCGTCGCTGCCGTAGGTTTCGAGCTCTTCCTCGGGAATGATCTTCGCCTCGATCAGCGCCGCGTAGAAGGCGATCGCGTAGTGGCCGTGCGAAAGCAGGAACCGGTCGCGGCCTTCCCACTCCGGGTCTTCGGGCCGGTAGGTCATGGCGTGCTTGTAGGCCACTGCCAGCACGTCGGCCCAGCCGAGCGCCTGGCCGATGTAGCCCTGCCCCTGGACTTCGCCCATGCGCAATGCATAGCGACGGATGCGATGGGCGCTTTGTCGAAGCGACGGTAAATCAGACATGGGTATCTCCTTGCAAAAATGATGGGACCGGGACGATCAGAGGAATCCGATCGAAATCCACGGTATGGCGGCCACGAGACAGGTACCGATGAAGAGCGCGACCATGTAGCCCACGATCGGCTTCATGCCCTCGTTCGGATGGATGCGGCTGATGGCACAGGCCGCGTAGTAGCCGACGCCGAAAGGCGGCGCGAACAGGCCGATGCCCATCGAGAGGGTCACCACCATCGCGTAGTGGACTTCGTGGATGCCGACCTGGCGCGCGATCGGGAACAGCAGCGGTCCGAGCAGCACGATGGCGGGAATGCCCTCGAGCACCGAGCCCAGGATGATGAAAGCCACCACCGATACCGCCATGAACGTGACGGCGCCGCCCGGCAGCGCGCGCATCGCCTCGGCGAGCGCGGTCGAGAAGCCCGATTGCGTGAGCGCCCAGGCCATGCCCGTCGCGGCGCCGATGATGAACAGGATCGCGCCGGAGAGCGACGCCGTGCTCACCAGCATCGGATAGATCCGCTTCCAGTCGAACTGGCGGTAGAACAGCAGCCCGGCGACCACGGCGTATGCGATGCCGATGGTCGACACCTCGGTCGCAGTGGCCACGCCTTCCACCACCGCGGCGCGGATCACGACCGGCAGCGCCAGGGCGGGAATCGCGAACAGGAACGACTTGCCGATCTCGCGTCCGGTGGCGCGTCGGACGCCGGTCAGGTCCTCGTGCCGGTAGCGCCACCAGACGAGCGCGGCCAGGGTCGCGCCCACCACCACGCCGGGCAGCAGTCCGCCGGTGAACAGGGCCGCGATCGAGACGCCCGTCGCGGAGCCGATCGTGATCAGCAACAGCGAAGGCGGGATCGTCTCGGTCTGCGCGCCCGTCGCCGAAAGCAGCGCCACCAGATCGCCCGGCTTCGCACCGCGCTTACGCATCTCCGGAAACAGGGCCGGCGCCACGGCCGCCATGTCGGCCGCCTTGGAGCCCGAGATGCCCGAAACCAGGTACATCGCACCGATCAGCACATAAGACAGCCCGCCTCTCACGTGGCCGAGCAGGTTCGCCAGGAAATTGACCATCGCTCGCGCGATGCCGGTCATCTCGATCAGCAGGCCCAGCAGCACGAACAGCGGAACGGCGAGCAGGATCAGGTGGCTCATGCCTTCGTCCATCCGGCCGACGACCACCACGGTCGGCGTTCCGGTCGTCAGTGCGATGTAGCCGACCGTCGCAAGACCGAAGGAGAACGCGATCGGCAGACCCAGCAGCACCATGGCGCCGACGCCGAAGACGAAGAAGATCAGCAGGTTCCAGTTGCCCAGGCCCTTCAGCAGCGGCCCGACCAGCGCCATCGCGCCGGCGACGAGCGCCACGAGACAGACCGCCAGCATCACGTCCTTCAGACGGCCGACGCGAAAGATCTGGATCACGCCGACCAGCAACATCATTCCCAGGCCGATGGGCAGAGCGGCTGCGCGCCAGGAATTCGGAATCCCCATGGCGGGTGTCGTCACGAAGGCTTCGTCCGCCGCGAACTCGTAGGCCGGATGGACGACGAAGGCAAGGAACGCGATGGCCGCGGCGATCGATACGAGATCGAGGAGAACGCGCCGGTGCGGCTCGAGCTTGCCGACGATCGCCGTCATCCGCATGTGTTCGCCGCGCTGGAAGGCAACGATCGAGCCGAGCATCGCGAGCCAGAGGAAGAGGATCGAGGCCAGCTCGTCGGACCAGATGAGCGGCTCGTGGAAAACGTACCGGCTCGTCACGCCCATGAGCAGCACGACGACTTCGGCCAGCACCAGAAGTGCGGCCGGAATCTCGATCAGCATGGCAAGCGCCTTGTTCAGGCCTTCCAGCCACGGTATCGGCTCGCGCCAGCCCGTTTCGCCCGCGCTTTCGGGGTCATCGTCAGAGATATTCATGGTCTTCTTTCATGCGACGGGCAGCCTCCGGCTTGCACGGCAAGGCAGAGCCGAGCCTGTCGCTGGTTTTCAATGGAAGGAGCCGTCGGCCGGCGACGGCAGGACGCAGCGGCGCTGCGCGGGACGCGGTCAGCCGAGCTTGCCGGACACCTTTTCGAGCAGGTCCCACGCGGTCGCGCCGTACTTCGTTTTCCACTCGCCGTAGAAGCCGGTGCTGGCCAGTTTCTTGCGAAAGTCTTCGCGGTCGACATCGACGAAGGCGATGTTCCTGGCCTTGAGATCCGCGATGAGGCTGGAGCTGAGCCTGGCCACGTCGGCGCGCTGGTCGGTGGCAGAACGGTCGATCTCGCGCTTGATGATTTCCTGAACGTCCGGCGGGAGCTTGTCGAACGCACGCTTGTTGCCGAGTACCCAGTAGCCGTCCCAGACGTGGCCGGTCAGGCTGCAGGATTTCTGCACTTCGTAGAGCCGCGCCGTCGCGATGATGGCGAGCGGGTTTTCCTGGCCTTCCACCACCTTGGTCTGCAGGGCGGTGTAGAGCTCGTTGAAGTTGATCGGCGACGGCGCGGCTTCCAGCGCCTTGAAGAGCGAAGTCAGCGGCGGTGCCGGTGGGACACGGACCTTGAAGCCCTTGAGGTCGACGGCCGTCTTGATCTCGCGCGTCGACGAGGTGACGTGGCGGAAGCCGTTGTCCCAGATCTTCGAGACCGTGAAGATTGGCGTCTTGGCGATTTCGGCACGCACGTAGTTGCCGAGATCGCCGTCCATCGCCTTCCAGACGTCTTCGTAGTTCTTGAAAGCGAAGCCGACGCTCGTGATGCCCGAGAGCGGCACAAAGGTGGAGAGGATCAGCGAGGACAGATTGAAGAACACCACGAGCCCAGCGGGCTGGTGCGCATCGCGGCGCCGGCGGATTTCTTCGACTTCTTCCTGATGGAATGGGTGTCGGATTTCCTCGCGACCTACCCGAAAGTCCGTCTCGATTTCGTGCTCAGCGACGCCAGGGCAGACCTGATCGCGGAACGCATCGATGTCGCTTTCCGCGGCGGTCCGCTGCTGGATTCGGGCTACGTCGGGCGCAAGGTGCTGGGCGAAGGCCGCAACACGCTGGCCGCCAGCCCGGCATACATCGGTCGCCGGGGCGCGCCGCGCGATCTGCAGGCGCTTGCGGACTGCGACTGCATTGGTTTTGCGCACCCCGGCAGGCATGCCACATGGCGGCTGACCGGGCCCGGCGGCATCGAAGAAGAGGTCCAGGTGGTCGCGCGATTGAGTGGCAACACGGCGCAGGCATTGCGCAGGGCCGCGGTGGCCGGAATGGGCATTGCGCTGCTGCCGCACACGCTCGTGTCCTCCGATCTGAAAGCCGGCAGGCTGGTGCAGGTGCTACCCGAGTACCGCAGCACCGGGTCCGGCCTCAACGTGCTCTATCCCAGCCGGCGTCATCTGCCGCTCGCGGTGGCGGCCTTCATCGAACTGGTGATCGAAAAGCTGGCCTCGCTCGAGACACAAGCGCCGCCGCGACTGCCGTCACCGCGTTAGGCCGCGAGATCGCGGCGTTTCGGCATCGGTTTGCCGAGAGCGGCGATGGGGGAGGGCGAGCGCTTTTTGATGCTGCGCACCGGCGCGGCCGGCGTGGCGGCCGGACCGTCGGCCAGAAGCACGCCGGCCGACACGATGAAGTCCGCCGCGCCCTGCAGATCGCCCGCCAGCGCCTGACCTGCGCCCTGCGCATCGCCTTTTTCGAGTGCGCTGACGATGCGCTCGTGATGGGCGACCGAAACGTGCTCCGTCACCCGCGAAGAATTCGAGCGAAAGTCGTAGTTGAGGATCGGCCCGATGCGCAGCCAGAGCGATTCGATCATCTCCAGCAGCATCGGCATCTGCGCCTGCTTGTAGATGGCGAAGTGCAGTTCCTTGTTGAGCGAGATCAGGTTGGATTCGTTCGGCTTCTTCGCGAAGATTTCCTTGGCGAAACGCTCGTGCACCGACCGGATGTCCGCCAGCGCCGGCGTGTCGATCCGCAGGGCGGCCTGGCCCACCGCCAGACTTTCGAGGTGGATGCGGATGCTGGTGATTTCCGCGAACTGGCTGACCGTCATGGTCGGCACCTTCAGCACGCGGTTCGGCAGCAGCACCAGCGCCTTTTCGGACAGCAGACGGTGCACCGCCTCGCGCACGGGCATCACGCTGACGCCCAGTCCCTCCGCGATGGTGCGAAGCGACAGCTGTTCGCCCGGCATCACCCGGCCGCTCATGAGCAGTTCGCTCAGCTGCTTGTAGACATCGCCGCTCAGCGTCTGGCGTGTCAGCGGCGTAACGAGTTGGGATAGATCCATGGTGGCTTCTTGTGCTTGCGTAGTTGTGATCTTGTAGCACAACGAACCTGATGCCATTGTCATGTCCGTTGCAGTTCGGGCGGCAGGCGCATAGGGCAATCCCTATCGGGATACTGTGATCACAGTGATTAAGATCACGCATCCAAAAGACTCAGGAGCGGGACGTGACTTCAATATCCAATCCACAGAAGCCGCCGGTGGCGGTCGTCGGCGCCGGACTGATCGGCCGCGCCTGGGCCATCGTCTTCGCTCGAGGCGGCCATCCCGTGCGGCTGCACGATGCCGACGCCCGCACCATGGAAGACAGCCTGGCCTACATCGCCGAGCGTCTCGAGGAACTCGCCGGATTCGGGCTGCTGAGCGATTCGCCGGCGGTCGTGCTGTCCCGCATCTGCTGCGAGCCCGATCTGGCGGCGGCGCTGCAGGACGTGGTGATGGTGCAGGAGAACATCCGCGAAACCGTCGAGGCGAAGACTGCGATCTTCAAGCAGCTCGATGCGCTGGCGCCGCCCGACGCGGTGCTTGCGAGCTCCACCTCCTGGCTGCCCGCATCGACGTTCACCGAAGGGTTGCCGGGCCGTTCGCGCTGCCTGGTCGGCCATCCGACGAATCCTCCGTACCTGGTGCCGCTGGTCGAGTTGTGCCCCGCGCCCTGGACCGATCCGGACGTCATGGCGCGCGCTCACGTCATCTACGAAGCGGCGGGCCAGACGCCGGTCTCGCTGACCCGCGAGATCAACGGTTTCCTGCTCAACCGCGTTCAGGCGGCCGTGCTCAACGAATGCTTCACGCTGTTCGAGCAGGGCCTGGCCAGTGCGGCCGATATCGACAAGGTGCTCAAGGACGGTCTCGCGCTGCGCTGGTCGTTCATGGGTCCGTTCGAGACCATCGACCTCAATGCGCCGGCCGGCGTGAAGGATTACGCCAGCCGCTACGGCAAGTCGAATCGCGAAACCATGGCCGGCGTCAAGGCCTTCAGCTGGTCCGGCGAGTCGATCGACCGGGTCGACCAGGAGCGCCGCGCCCAACTGGCCGTCGAAGACATCGGTACCCGCTCCGCGTGGCGCGACCGCCGCCTGATGGCGCTCGCCGCACACAAGCGCGAAGCACCCGCGTCCTGATCCCACGCATCCCGATCCGCCCCCGCACCCTCGTCAACAGACACCACTGGAGTCGCACATGTCCCGCAAAGTCATCATCACCTGCGCCGTCACCGGCGCGATCCACACGCCGTCGATGTCGCCTTATCTGCCGGTGACGCCGCAGCAGATCATCGACGCCGCCCTCGGTGCGGCCGAAGCCGGCGCCGCGATGGTCCACCTGCACGCACGCGATCCGGTCGACGGCAGCCCGTCGCAGGACCCGGCGCTGTTCAGGCAGTTCCTGCCGCAGATCAAGGCGGCCAGCAACGTCGTGATCAATCTCACCACCGGCGGCGCGCCGACGATGTCGATCGACGACCGCCTGCGGCCTGCGCACGAGTTCGCGCCCGAAGTCGCCTCGCTGAACATGGGCTCGATGAACATGGGCCTGTATCCCATGCTGGGCCGCTTCAAGGAATTCAAGCACGACTGGGAGCGTCCGTACCTCGAAGGCAGCCACGACCGCATCTTCAAGAACACTTTCACCGACATCGCGCACATCCTGCAGTCGTGCAGCGACAAGGGAACCCGCTTCGAGATCGAGTGCTACGACATCGGCCATCTCTACACCGCGGCGCATTTCATCGATCGCGGCCTGATCAAGCCGCCGTTCCTGATCCAGTCGGTCTTCGGCATCCTGGGCGGCATCGGTGCGCATCCGGAAGACGTGCTGCACATGCGCCGCACGGCCGATCGCCTGTTCGGCGACGCCTACCAGTGGTCGGTGCTGCCGGCCGGCAAGAACCAGATGCCGATCGGCGCGCAGTCGGCGGCGATGGGCGGCCACGTGCGCGTGGGCCTGGAGGATTCCCTGTGGGACGGCCCGGGCGAACTGGCGAAGACCAATGCCGACCAGGTGCGTCGCATGCGCGGAATCATCGAAGGCCTGTCTTTGACCGTGGCCACGCCGGACGACGCACGCGAAATCCTTCAGCTCAAGGGCGGCGACAACGTCGCCTTCTGACCCCGACACCACCCACATCCACGGAGACAAGCAGATGAAATTCACGTCGAGGCGCGAGCTTCTCAAGATGGCGGCAGCCGGTTCATGCGTATCGGCCTTCGCGCCGACCGCCGTGTTCGCGCAGGGCCCGCAGTGGCCGGACAAGCCGGTGTCGCTCCTGGTCGGCTATCCGCCCGGCGGCCTGACCGACGCCGGTGCGCGCTTCGTCAGCAGGGGCATGGCGACGGCGCTCGGCCAGCCGGTCCTGGTGGAGAACAAGCCGGGGGCGTCGGGCAACATCGCCGCCGGCGAGGTGCAGCGTTCGGGCAATCCGTACCGGCTGCTGGTGGCGAACACCAGCTTCACGATCAATCCGCACACCTATTCGACGCCGTCGCCGGTTCCGACCGAGTTCACGCCGATCGGTCTGATCCTGGAGTCGCAGCTGGTCCTGTGCGTCAATCCGCAGGCGCCGGCCAAGAACTTCCAGGAGTTCGTGGCCTGGGTCAAGGCGGAGAGCAGCAAGGGCTTCAGCTATGCGTCCTCGGGAAGCGGCGGCAACACCCATCTGGCGATGGAGTATTTCCGCGAGCGCACCGGTCTTCCGAAGCTGAGCCAGGTGCCCTACAAGGGCAGCGCGCCGGCGATTCAGGACGTGGTCGGCAACCAGGTGCCCTGCATGATGGACGCGGCCTCGCTGCTGATCCCGTTCATTTCCAGCGGCCGGCTGCGACCCATCCTGGTCACCGGCAGCGCGCGCCTGCCGGCGCTGCCGGACGTGCCGACCGCCACCGAGCTGGGCATCAAGGATTTCGTCGTGACCGTCTTCGTCGGCCTCTGGGGCCCGCCAAAGATGCCGGCGGACGCCGTCGCCAAAGCCAACGCCGCCATGAACACGGCGGTGGCCGACCCTGCCATCAGCTCTCAGATCGTCAAGAACGGCGACATGGTGGGCGGCGGCAGTGCCGAACGCCTCGCCACCCTGACCAGCGACAACTACAAGCTCTGGGGCGAGGTTGCGCGCAGGAACAACGTGAAGGCGGAATAGCGGGTCTCCGCCAGCCGGCCAGCCGGCATCGATGGGGGTAAACACCGTGTTTTCTCTGTGATCACAAATCTATGATTTCGGCAATTCAAACAAGTTCGGAGACATGAGATGTGGAATCAGAATTCGCTGTTCGGCAAGCGCGTGCTGGTGACGGCCGGTGCCGACGGCATCGGTCTGGAGATTGCGCGCGCTTTCGCGTCCGCCGGAGCCAAGGTGCTGGTCTGCGATGTCCAGGAGGCGGCGCTGGCCCGGCTGGAAAGCGAACTGCCGGTCATCCACGGATGCCGCGGCGACGTGTCGGTCGAGTCGGACGTGGCGGGTGTTTTCGAAGTCGTCGATGCGAAGCTCGGCGGCCTTGACGTGCTGGTCAACAACGCCGGCATCGCCGGCCCGACCGGCGGCGTCGAAACGCTCTCCCTCGCCGACTGGGAGCGCACGCTCGCCGTCAACCTGACGGGCCAGTTCCTCTGCGTCCGTCTCGCCGTGCCTCGTCTTCGCAAGAGCGCCGATGCGTCGATCATCAATCTGGCTTCTGCCGCGGGCCATCTCGGCATGCCGGGCCGCTCGCCGTACTCGGCCTCCAAGTGGGGCGTGGTGGGCTTCACCAAGACGCTGGCGATCGAGCTGGGTGCCGACGGCATCCGCGTGAACGCGATTCTTCCCGGCGCCGTCGACGGTCCCCGCATCCGTGCGGTCATCGCAGCCAAGGCGGAGGCCTCGGGCCAGTCGCTCGAAGAAGTGACACGTTCGTACACCTCGCAGGCTTCGCTCGGCCGCATGGTGACGACAAGAGACATCGCCAACATGGTCCTGTTCGCCGCGAGCGACATGGCGGCGAGCGTGACCGGCCAGGAGCTGGTCGTCGACGGCAATACGCAAGCCCTGAGCTGACAAATTCTTTCAACACAAGCAGGAGACAAAAAATGACACAACAGTCGAACACAAGCAGGTTTCTGTTCGCGGGCGCTGCCATGCTGGCCGTGGGTGCCATGCTTTCCGGCGCTGCCCATGCGGCCGACAAGAAGTTCCAGGTGTATCTGTCGATGAGCTACATCGGCAACGATTGGCAGGCCGAGGCGGCCAACATGGTCAAGGCGCTCGCCGCGCACAAGAATTTCGTCGACAAGGTCGACCTCAAAGTGCAGGTCGCGGGCCCCAACGCCCAGCGGCAGATCCAGCAGATCAACGCCATGGTCCAGCAGGGCGCACAGGCCATCGTGGTCTATCCGATCTCTCCGACGGCGCTCAATGCGGCCGTGAAGAACGCCTGCGACAAGGGCGTGGTCATCATTGCCTACGACGCGGCCATCACCGAGCCTTGTGCCTACAACGTGACCATCGACCAGGAGGAAGCCGGTCGCGTCACGGCCGAATGGCTGGCCAAGAAGCTCGGCGGCAAGGGCAACGTGGTCGTCATCAACGGCGTGCCGGGCACCTCGGTCGACACCGGTCGCACCAAGGCGGCAAAGGAAGTGTTCGCCAAGTACCCGGACATCAAGATCGTCAACGAAGCCAACGGCATGTGGAGCCAGGCGGTGGCGCGAACCGAGCTGTCAAAGATCCTCGCGACGCGCAACTGGAGCCAGATCGACGGCCTCTGGATGCAGGTCGGCTGCTACACCGCTAACACCATGCAGCTGGAATCGGGCGCCAAGCCTGCTGATCTCAAGCCATGCGCGGGCGAAGGCTCCAACGGCGGCCGCATCCAGATGCTGCCGGTCGGCACCGTGGTCGACGGCGCGAACGGTACCTACGCGCCCATGGGCGCGCCGCGCATCTCCTATGCGTCGCCGCCGTACTCGGGCGCCTATGCGCTCAGGCTGGCCGTGCAGAAGCTCGAAGGCAAGGAGATTCCCAAGTTCAGCAAGCTGCCCCTGCCGGTCGTGACCAACGACACCATCAAGTACTGCAAGGAAGGCAGCTGGGCCGAGATGAAGGCGGGCTGCAACGCCTTTCCGCCGGCCGTGGTGTCGAACCCGGGCTGGTTCGCTTCGATCTTCTCCGACCAGATGCCGGAGATCGGACTGTCGGCGGCCCTGGTCGGCCAACCCGAGCAGTAATCACCGTGTCTTTCGATCCGCAAACTCCGGGCACCGTGCCCGCGATCGAGATCGCGCACATCGCCAAGTCCTATGGCGCGACGCGCGCCATTGACGACGTGTCGTTCTCGATCATGCCGGGCGGCTCGCATGCGCTGCTGGGCGAAAACGGCGCGGGCAAGTCGACCCTGGTCAAGCTGCTGTCGGGGCTGGTCGTGCCCGACAGCGGATTGATCCGCCTGTTCGGCGAAGAGGTCGCGCTGCGCAGCCCGCGCCATTCGCACGCGCAGGGCATCCAGACGGCGTACCAGGAGATGACGCACGTCAAGGACCTCAGCGTGCTCGACAACATGCTGCTTCCTTACGGCGCCGTGAACGCTTTCGGCATGATGCGCCGCCGACAGGCGCGCGAGCAGATCGGCGGCGCACTGGCGGAACTGGGACTGGGCGACGTCTCGCTCGACGAGGAAGTGCAGTACCTGGAACTGGCTGTGCGCCAGAAGCTGGAAATCGCCCGCGCCGTCATGCGCAGGCCGCGCGTACTGCTGCTCGACGAATCGACGTCCACGCTGTCCGGCAGTGATGTCGACTGGCTCGGTGACCTGATCGTCAAGCAGCGCGCGGCGGGCGTCACGGTGGTGTTCATCTCGCACCGGCTGCCTGAAGTCCGCGCCTTCTGCGACACCGTCTCGGTGCTGCGCGGCGGCAAGCACATTGCCACCGGACCTTCGGCCTCCTACAGCGACGGCGAGATCATCGGCATGATCGCGGGCCGCGAGATGGCGCATGCGTTTCCCGGCCGGCGCGCGGAGCGCACAACGGGCGGCACCGAAGTCCTGGGCGCGGCCGATCTGTCGACCTCCGGCAAGCTCCGGAGCGCATCGTTTTCGCTGCATGCGGGCGAGATCCTCGGCGTCGCCGGGTTGCAGGGGATGGGCCAGCTGGACCTGTTCCTCGCCTGTTTCGGCATGGCCGAGGTCACCGGCGGAACATTGAAGCTCGACGGCCGTCCGGCCGCCGTGCTTTCGCCGGCGGAAGCGGTCAAGGCCGGCATCAGCCTGGTGCCCGAAGACCGGAAGACCGAAGGCCTGTTCCTCGAACTCTCGGGCCGCCACAACGCGTCGATGCCGGTGCTCGACCGCTTCCGCAAGGGCATGCTGATCGATTCCGAGGCGGAGGAAGAAGCCGTCGAGCGCGTGTTCGACCGCATGGAGGTCGACCGGCGCGCGCTGTGGACCCGTGCCGGTGCCTTCTCCGGCGGCAACCAGCAGAAGATCGCGATCGCCAAATGGCTGCTGGCCGAAAGCCGCGTGTTGCTGCTCTACGACCCGACGCGCGGCATCGACGTCGGCACCAAGAACCAGATCTACCAGCTCATGCGCGACTACGCCGACGCCGGCGGCGCGGTGCTCTTCTACTCGACGGAAATTCCCGAACTGGTCCATCTTGCCGACCGCGCCCTGGTGTTCTACGGCGGCGAGATCGCAGCTGAAATCGCCGCCGAAGACCTCAGCGAGGAAGCGCTGCTGCGCGCTGCGCTCGGCTCTGCCGCCACCCATCTGGAGCTCGCTGCATGACGACGGCCGCCATTGACTCACGCTCTCGGCCCAGCCGTGGCGCGTCCGCTTTCCGAAGTCTCCAGAAGCACAGCGGACTGCTGATCGCCATTGCGGCGTTCTTCGCGCTGCTGCTCGCGATCACCAGCGTCGGCACCACGCAGCTCACGTACTACGACCTGTCTTCCGTCGCGACCACAGGTGCGACGCTGGCCATCGCCGGCTTGGGGCAGACCGTGGTCATCCTGTCCGGCGGCTTCGACCTGTCCGCCGGCGCGGTGGTTTCGCTGGTCAACGTGGTGCTGGCATCGGGCTTCGTCGGTCCGGATGCGTCGGCATGGCTGGTGATGGCGCTGGGCATCGGCATCGGCATGGTGGCGGGAGCCTTCAACGGATTGTTCATTTCGCTGTTGCGCATGCAGCCGATCGTGGTGACGCTGTCGACCATGTTCATCCTGCAGGGCATCACGCTGCTTGTCATGGACAAGCCCGGCGGTGCGGTTCCGGCAGGCGTCGGTGAGCTGCTCCTCGGCGACGCGATACCGGGTCTGCTGCCGAAACCGGTGTTGCTGATCGCAGTCGTCCTGGTGCTTTGGGCCTGGCTCAAGCGGACGCGTTTCGGAACCGCCGTCTACGCCATCGGCAGCGATCTGCATGCGGCCCGCGCGGCGGGCGTGCCGACACGGCTGGTCCAGTTCTTCGTCTACGTGATCGCGGGCGGTCTCTATGGCCTTGCGGGAGTTTTCATCAGCGCGCAGACCGGCTCCGGCGACCCGCTGATCGGCGCGCCCATGCTGCTGCAGATCTTCGCGGCCGTGGTGGTCGGCGGCACGCTGCTCGGCGGCGGACGCGGCGGCCTGCTGGGCACCGTCTTCGGCGCCTACGTGCTGATGATGGTGGTCAACATCCTGCTGGTGCTGAACGTTTCCGCGTACTTCTCGACCATCGCCGAGGGCGGCATCCTGATGCTGGCCGTGCTGGCCGGCTCGCTGGGCGCGGAGGCGCCGCTGGCGCGCAATCTGAAGCAGGCGCAGCAGTGGCTGCAGGCCCGGCGTGCCGGTGTGCTGATTTCGCAGCGCAACGCGACGGTTCCGGCCGTCAGGCTGGCGGCGCAGCCCAGCACGGGTAGAACGTCGCAGCTGCCGACCTTCCTGCGGCGGCATGCCGACACACTGCGCTTCGCGGTGCCCGCATACATCGGTTTCGCCGTCATCGTGCTAGTCACGCAGTTCGTGCTCGGCCATTCGCTGACGAGCTGGGGCTACTACAACTCGCTGCTGGTGCTCGGCGCCTGCCTGGTCGTGCTGGCGCTGGGGCAGGGCGCGGTGATCCTCACGGGCGGACTGGACCTGTCGCTGCCCTGGACCATCGCGCTGACCGGCATCGTTCTGGCTGGGACCGTGAAGGGTTCGGATGCGGCGCTGGTCTACGCCCTGCCGCTGACGATCGGCATCGGCGCGCTCATCGGCCTGCTCAACGGGGCCGGCGTGGTCATGCTGGGCGTGTCGCCCATCGTCGTCACGCTGGCGATGAACGGCATCCTGCAGGGCGCCGCGCTGATCTATTCGAACGGCACGCCGGACGGCTTCGCCTCGCCGATGCTGCGAGCCTTCATGACGGAGCGGGTGCTCGGCGTGACGCCGGTGGTGCTCTTCGTCATCGTCTTCGCCGTCGGCGCCGTGCTGCTGCTGGGGCGCACCCGGTTCGGGCGCTCGATCTATGCGGTCGGCAACGGCCAGCGTGTGGCGCAGCTGTCGGGCGTGCGGGTCGGCCGGACGCTGATCGGCGTGTACGTGCTCTCGGGCATCTGTTCGGCCATCGCGGCGATCCTGCTCACGGGTCTGTCGGGCCAGGCCAGCCTGGGCATGGGCGACGACTACCTGCTGCCGTCGATCGCGGTGGTGCTGATCGGCGGGACGCTGATCGTCGGCGGACGCGGCCACTACCTTGGCATGCTGGGCGGTGTGCTGCTGCTCACGGCACTCCAGACACTGCTGTCGGGCACCACGCTTCCCTATGCATCGCGCGCCATCCTGTTCGGCGTGGTGGTGCTGGTGGCCGTGATCGGGCTGCGCGAGCGGCGCTGACACGGCAAGGCCATTTCTGAACCTCAAAATCGCAGGAGACACTGATGAAGATCGAAATCCTTCTCGACGTGAAGACGGAACTGGGCGAAGGCCCGCTCTGGGACGTCGAAGAACAACGCCTCTACTGGATCGACAGCTTCGGCAAACGGGTTTTCCGCTGCACGGCGGACGGCCGGGAGATCCGGGCCTGGGACGTGCCCGAACGCATCGGCTCGATGGCGCTGCGCAGCCGCGGCGGCGCGGTGCTTTCGCTGGCCAACGGCTTTCACTTCCTGGACTTCGGGACCGGCGAGACGCAGCTGATCGTCGATCCCGAGCCGGACAAGCCGGGCAACCGGCTCAACGACGGCAAGGTCGACCGGCGCGGCCGCTTCGTCGCAGGCTCGATGGACATGAACGAAGACGGGCCGAACGGTTCGCTCTACCGGCTCGACACCGACCTGTCGCTGCACAAGCTCGACAGCAGGATCATCTGTTCGAACGGACCGTGCTGGAGTCCCGACGACGCCACCTTCTATTTCTCCGACACCTGGTCGGGCGAGATCTGGGCCTACGACTACAACATCGAAACCGGCAACGTGTCGAACCGCCGCGCCTTCACGAAGCTGGACATGTCGACCGGCGGCGCGGCCGACGGCTCGACCGTCGATGCCGAAGGCTTTCTCTGGAACGCGCAGGTCTACGACGGCAAGCTGATCCGCTACGCGCCCGACGGCACGGTCGACCGCGTGCTCAACATGCCGGTGAAGAAGGTGACCAGCGTCAACTTCGGCGGGCCCGATCTGGACATCCTCTACGTCACCTCGATGTCCAAGCCGCCGCTGCCGCGCTTCCCGAAGGACGGCGTGCAGGGAGGCAGCCTGTTCGCGATCCACGACCTGGGCGTGCGCGGCACGCCGGAGCCGCGATTCGGCGGCTGAGCCGCCTTGGGGCAAACCCTAGGCAATCGACCGAGCGCATTGGTTGATATATGAAGCGCTTCATTTTAAAATAGGAGACGCATACTGAAAGACAGAAGGTGCGTTCGCATCAATTAAATGAAGCGCTTTCAATCAACGAATTCATTCGGAGACACCATGCTGCCATTCAAGAAACTCGTCGCCTTGCTGGCGTGCCTGACCGCTGCTGCGGCCTTCACCGCGCCGGCCGCCCACGCGGCCGACCTCAAGCTGGGCGCGCTGTACCCGTTCAGCGGCGGCCTGGCGCTTCTGGGTGACGAGAGTTTTCGCGGCGTGCAGCTGGCGGTCGACGAGCGCAACGCCGCCGGCGGCGTCAACGGCAACAAGATCGTGCTGGTCAAGGCCGATGCGGTCGATGCCAATCAGGCCGTGGGCGAGGCCCGTCGCCTGACCTCGGTCGAGAACGTGACCGCCGTCTTTGGCAGCTACGCATCGGGCGTCTCGGCTGCGGCAACCCAGGTGACCGAACTCGCCGGCGTGCCGTACTTCGAACTCGGCGCGGTGGCCGACACCATCACCAGCCGCGGCATGAAGTACGTCTTCCGCAGCAACTCGACGGCGAAGAACTTCGCCGAGCGCAGCATCGAGGCGGTCGTGAAAGTGGTCGCTCCGCAACTGAAAGCAGACCCGAAGTCGCTCAAGATCGCGATCATCTTCGAAGACGGTTCCTACGGCACGCTGGTAAGCAGCTTCCAGAAGGACGAAGCCAAGCGACTGGGCCTGAATGTGGTCGAGAGCCAGTCGTACTCCGCGAAAAGCGTCGACCTCTCCTCGCTGATCCTTCGTCTCAAAGGCGCCGGCGCCGACGTGGTGCTGCAGACCTCCTACCAAAACGACACCGCCCTGTTCTTCAAGCAGGCGGCCAATGCCGGCTACAAGCCTAAGGCGATGATCGGCGCGGGCGGCGGCTACTCGCTCACCGACACCGCCAAGCAGCTCGGCACCGCCATCGACGGCGCCTACGACGTCGACTTCCCGCAGGACACCATGGCCGAGAACGGCGCGCCCGGCTTGCGTGCCTTCTCCGCGGCTTATCTGAAGCAGTTCGGCACGGCGCCGCGCTCGGGCCACAGCCTGGTGAACTACGTCGGCGCCAAGGCCTTCCTCGACGTGCTCGCCAACGCCAAGTCGACCGACAAGGACAAGATCCGCGAAGCCGTGCTGGGCTACAAGAAGTCGCCCGGCAGCAGTGCCGCGGGCTGGGGTTTCGACTTCGGCGAGAACGGCCAGAACAAGCTGGCCACCACCAACCTGATGCAGTGGCAGAAGGGCAAGCTGGAAACCGTCTACCCCGAAGGCGTCGCCACGGCCAAGCCGATCGACCGCGCCGACTGAGCGTCGCTCACCCGTCCAACGCTACAGCCGCGCGCCGACCGCGCGCGGCAGGGGAGACCTCATGTCCATTTTTCTCCAGCTGCTCGTCAACGGCCTGCTGCTCGGCGGCGCATACGCCATCATCAGCATCAGCCTGACGCTTATCTTCGGCGTCGTGCGGGTCGTCAACTTCGCGCACGGCGAGCTCCTGATGGTCGGCCTGTACGCCACCTGGTTCATCGCCTCGCACACCGGCATGCACCCGTACGCGACGGTCATCCCGGTCGCGCTGCTGCTGCTGGTGATCGGCGCGGCGACGCAGCGCTTCATCATCCAGCCGCTGCTGTCGGCCGAACCGCACATCCAGATCTTCGCGACGGTCGGCCTGTCGACCGCGCTGCTGAACCTGGCGCTGATGATCTTCGGTGCCGACGTCCGCAGCGTCCAGGCCAGCTTCGGCGCCAACGCCTTCCAGATCGGGCCGATCAGCATCGTCACCGGCCAGCTGGTCACTTTCGTCGTCGCGCTGCTCGTTGCGCTGTGCGTATACCTTTTCCTTCAGCACACCTTCACCGGTCGCGGGTTCCGTGCGCTGGCGCAGAACCGTGCGGCTGCCGCGCTGATGGGCGTGAACGTCAACAAGGCCTACATCCTGGTCTTCGCGCTCGGCACGTCGCTGCTCGGGCTGGCGTCGGGCCTGCTGGCGGTGCAGTACCCGGTGTTCCCGACCGTGGGCCAGTACTTCGTGCTGACGGCCTTCGTCGTCGTCGTGCTCGGCGGGTTGGGCAGCCTGCCCGGCGCGGTGGTCGGCTCGCTGTTCATCGGGCTCATCGACAGCTTCGCGGGCTTCTTCGTGGGCTCGGACCTGAAGGAGGTCGTGTATTTCGTGATCTTCCTGGTGATCCTGACCGTGCGCCCGACCGGGCTCTTCGGTCTCGGCCGCGGTTCTGAATAGCCGAAACAGGGTTCAAGCCATGATCTTTCCAAGAATGACCCATCCGCGCGCCTACGTCGGCGCCGCGGCGCTGCTGACGCTCCTGGTCGCACCGCTTCTGGTCAACTCGCCCTTCGTCTATCACCTCGCCGTCCAGGTCTGCATCTTCGGTGCGCTGGCAACGGCATGGAACATCGTCGGCGGCTATGCCGGGCAGCTGTCGCTCGGGCACGCCGTTTTCTACGCCATCGGCGGCTACGTCACGACCATGCTGGTGATCCACTTCGGCCTCTCGCCGTGGATCGGCATGTTCGGCGGGGCGGCCGTCGCGGTCGTCGCGGCGCTGGTCATCTCCTACCCGACGCTACGGCTGCGGGGACCGTTTTTCGCGCTGGCGACCATCGCCTTCCTTGAAGTCTGCAAGCTTCTCGTCATCCATTTCGAGGGCTTCACCGGCGGTTCCGCTGGCCTGAACGTGCCGCTCAACATCGGCCTGAAATGGATGATCTTCCGGGAGAAGTGGCTTTACCTGGCGATCGCCTTCGGCTTCCTCGCGGTCACGCTGTGGATCAGCTGGATCATCCGCTACTCGCGTTTCGGCTTCTACCTGATCGCCGTGCGCGAGCGCGAGGACGCGGCCCGCGCCGTGGGCGTGAACGCCGTCCGCGTGAAGATCGCCGCGGCGGTCATTTCCGCCGCGCTCACCAGCTTCCTTGGCGCCTTCCACGCGATGTACCTGACCTTCCTGGAGCCGTCCGCCGCGTTCTCGCTCGAACTCTCGATCCAGATCGCGATGTTCGCGCTGATCGGCGGCCTGGGCACCGTGGCCGGCCCGCTGCTCGGCACGGTGCTGGTGCTGCCGGCCGCGGAGCTGTCGCGCGGCTGGCTCAGCGCGCTGGGCAACGGCACGCACGGTTTCGTGTACGGCGTGGTTCTGGTGCTTGTGGTGCTGTTCTTCCCGCGCGGTCTCGTCGGCCACCTGGGCGGACGCGCGCTGGCGCTGATCGACCGGCTGCCGGGTGCGCGCAAGGTCGCGGCCGCATCGGCGCCGGTGTCCACCGCGGTGCGGTCCGCGCCGGCTGCCGCGCGGCCGGGCCAGCCGCTGCTGGTCGCCGAAGGCCTGCAGAAGCGCTTCGGCGGTCTGCAGGCGACGGACAACGTCTCGCTGACGCTGCACGAAGGCGAAATCCTCGGCGTGATCGGGCCGAACGGCGCGGGCAAGACGACCGTCTTCAACCAGCTGTCGGGCTTCATCGCGCCGGACGCCGGCACGGTCAAGGTGCGGCTTGCCGACGGCCAATGGGCGCAGCCCACGTCGCCCGAGGCTTTCGCTCAGAACGGCGTCGGACGCACCTTCCAGATCGTGCAGCCGTTCTCCGGTCTGTCGGTGCGCGAGAACATCATGCTGGGCGCCTTCATGCGCACGCAGAACGCCGCCGAAGCCGAAGCCATCGCGCGCCGGGTCGCCGAACTGACGGACCTGACGAGCCTGCTCGAACATGAGGCGCGCGGCCTCACCGTCGGCGGCATGAAGCGGCTCGAGGTGGCGCGCGCTCTCGCCACCGGGCCGAAGGTGCTGCTGCTTGACGAAGTGCTCGCCGGGCTGAACCCCACCGACGTCGCGCGGGCCATCCAGATGATCCGCAACATCCGCGATTCGGGCGTGTCGGTGCTCATGATCGAGCACCTGATGCAGGCCACCATGGCGCTGTCCGACCGAATCATCGTCATCAACGCCGGCAAGCTGCTACGCGAAGGCAAACCCGCCGACGTGGTCAACGATCCGGCCGTCATTGAAGCCTATCTGGGCAAGGGGTATCTCGATGCTCAAACTGCGTGATATCAGCGCCGGCTACGGCAAGAGCGAAGTGCTGCGCGGCGTTTCGCTGGACGTGCAGCAGGGCGAGGTCGTGACGCTGGTCGGTGCCAACGGCGCCGGCAAGACGACCACGCTCAAGACCCTGTGCGGCCTGCTCCAGGCCACCGGGGGAAGCATCGAGTTCGAGGGCCGGGCGCTCTCGGGCAAGGCGCCGCACGAGATCGTCGAACTCGGCATCAGCATGGTGCCCGAAGGGCGCCAGCTGTTCCCGTTCCTGACGGTGCAGGAAAACCTGCTGATGGGCGCCTACAAGCGCTCGGCCCGCAGCGTGCGCGACCAGAGCCTGGCGGAGGTCCTGAAGATATTTCCGCGCGTCCGGGAGCGGCTGCCGCAACTGGCCGGATCGCTCTCCGGCGGCGAGCAGCAGATGGTGGCGATCGCGCGCGGAATGATGGCCGGACCGAAGCTGCTGATCATGGACGAGCCGTCGCTGGGCCTTTCGCCGCTGTTGGTGGAACAGATGTTCGACGTGGTCCGTCTGGTCGCCTCGCGCGGCACCACCGTGCTGCTGGTCGAGCAGAACGTGTTCCACACGCTGAAGCTGGCCGACCGAGGCTACGTGCTGGAGAACGGCACCATCACGCTGACCGGCACGGGCAGCGAACTGCTGGCAAACCCGCATGTGCGGCGCGCCTACCTGGGACACTAAGATGACGTCGACGAACACACCGGATCGCCTGCACATCGGACGCGTGGTGCTGGTCACCGGCGCGGCGGGCGGCATCGGCTCGGCGCTCGCCGAAGCGTATGCGCATGACGGCGCGGCGGTCGGCCTGGTCGACTTCGACGCGGCGGCCGGACAGGCGCTGGCCGACCGACTCGCCGACGCCGGCCATCGCGTGCATTTCACGCAGGCCGACGTGGCCGACTACGGCGCCTGCGCCGCAGCCTGCGCCGTCATCGAAGCCGCGCTCGGCGCCATCGACACGGTCGTCAACAACGCCGGCATCTCGCCCAAGCATGCGGGCAAGCCTGCCCCGATCTGGCAGATGGACCCGTCGGAGTGGCACCGGGTGATTGACGTCAACCTGCACAGCGTCTTCAACTTCGTGCGCATCCTCTCGCCCGGCATGGTGGAGCGCCGGTTCGGCCGCATCGTGTCGATGTCGTCGGTCGCTGGCAAGGCCTACCTGGACATCGTGGCCGCGCACTACGGGACGACCAAGGCCGCGCTGATCGGCATGACGCGCCACCTGGCCGGCGAGCTCGGGCCGTACGGCATCACCGTCAACGCGCTGGCCCCGGGCCGCATTGACACGCCGATGGTCGCCGGCGCCCCGCGCGCCGCGAACGACGCGGTGATCGACGTCACGCCGCTGCGGCGGCTCGGCAAGCCGGCCGAAGTGGCCGACGCCTGCGTGTTCCTCACCTCGCCGAAGGCCGACTTCGTCACCGGCCAGGTGATCGACGTGGCCGGCGGCTGGCTGATGACCTGATCAAGCCCCCGAACCGAATCAACTGGACTCATCGATGACCGCGCAAATCACCGGAACCACCCGCATCTTCGCCATCCTGGCCGACCCGATCCACCACGTCAAAACGCCACAGGGCATCAATCGGCTGTTCGACGCCCGCGCTTTCGACGGCGTCATGGTGCCCGTCCACGTCGGGCCGGGCGATCTCGCAACCGTGGTGCAGGGCCTGCGCGGCATGAACAACCTGGGCGGCTTCGTCGTCACGGTGCCGCACAAGACGGCGATTCCCGCACTGTGCGACGAGCTGACGCCGGCCGCGGCGCGCATCGGCGCGGTGAACGTCGTGCGGCGTACCGCCGACGGCCGCCTGGTCGGCGGCATCCTCGACGGCGAAGGCTTCGTCGCCGGATTGCGCAGCGTCGGCATCGAGCCGGCCGGCCGCAGCGTCTACCTGGCCGGCGCCGGCGGTGCGGCCAGCGCGATCGCCTACGCGCTGGCGCAGGCCGGCATCTCGCGCCTGACCATCGCCAACCGGACGACAGCCAAGGCTGCCGAACTCGTGAGCCGCATGCAAGAAGACTTCGCCGGCCTGACGCTCGCCGTCGGCACCGACGATCCGTCGCGGCATGACATCGTCGTCAACGGCACGTCGCTGGGGCTGCTCGAAGGCGATGCGCTGCCGCTCGACGTCGACCGGCTCGCGCCCGGGCAGACCGTGGCGGAAATCATCATGCAGCCGGTCGAGACCGCGCTGCTGCGCGCAGCGGCCGCCAGGGGCTGCAGGGTGCATTTCGGCGCGCCGATGCTGGCGACCCAGGTCGCGCTGATGGCCGAATTCATGGGCGGCCCAGCCGCGGAGGCCTCCCCGCCATGAGCGATGCGAAATTGATCGACGCGCTGCATGCCATCGTCGGCGAGCGCGGCGTCGTCACCGGCGCGGACGACCTCGAAACCTACAACGTGGACTGGCGCCACGTCTTTCGCGGCCAGGCCCGCTGCGCGGTGCTGCCGCGCTCGACGCAGGAAGTGGCAGAGGTGGTCCGGCTGTGCGCCGGGCTGGGCATCGCCATCGTGCCGTTCGGCGGCAACACGGGACTCTCGGGCGGCGCGACGCCCGACGGCAGCGGCCGACAGGTCGTGATTTCCCTGGCGCGGATGAGCGCCATCCGGGACATCGACACGCTGGGCGAGACGATGGAGGTCGAGGCCGGATGCATCCTGCAGACCGCGCAGGAAGCCGCGACCGAGGCGGGCCTGATGCTGCCGATCAGCCTGGCGGCCGAGGGATCGGCGCGCATCGGCGGCATCCTGTCGACCAACGCCGGCGGCTCCAACGTGCTGCGCTACGGCATGTCGAGGACGCGGGTGCTGGGCCTCGAAGTCGTGACCGCGCAGGGCGAGATCGTCAGCGGCCTGCGCCGGCTGCGCAAGGACAACGCCGGCTACGACTGGAAGCAGTGGTTCATCGGCGCCGAAGGCACGCTGGGCATCGTCACCGCCGCAGTGCTGCAGCTGGCGCCGCTGTCGAGCCACCGCGTGACCGCGCTGCTGGCTGTGCCGACGCCCGACGCGGCGCTGAAGGTGCTGCGCGCGGCGCGCCGGCAGATCGGCGAGACGCTGAACGCGTTCGAACTGATGTCGGGTGCGGCGCTCGAACTGGTGGCAAAGCACCAGGGCGTGAAGGCGCCGCTGGCGGCCTCCGACTGGTTCGTCCTGGTCGAGGCGAGTTCGTGTCTGCCGGGCCTGCGCGACGCGGTCGAGACGCTGCTCGGCGCGGTGCTCGAAGACGGCGATGCGACGGACGGCGTCATCGCCGAATCGGAGCGCCAGGAGGGCGAGCTCTGGCTGCTGCGCGAATCCATCACCGAAGCCGAATCGCGCGAAGGGCGTTCGCTCAAGCACGACGTGTCGGTGCCCATCGCGCGCATTCCCGCGTTCCTGCAGGAAGCCGACGCTGCGGTGGCGGACGCATTTGTGGGATCGCGCGTCAACGCGTTCGGCCACGCGGGCGACGGCAACATCCACTACAACGTCGTCGTTTCGCCCGAGGCCGACGGTCGCGCGTTGAACATGCTGGTCCACGATCTCGTGGTGCGGCACGGCGGCAGCATCTCGGCCGAGCACGGCATCGGCCAATACCGGGTGAGCGAGCTCGAAAGATGCCGGGCCGCACCCGAACTCGATCTGGCCCGCCGCATCAAGCGGGCCCTGGACCCGGCTGGAACGATGAACCCTGGAAAGGTAATTTCGTCATGAACCTGAACTCACCCATCGGCGAGGAATACGACTACATCATCGTCGGCGGCGGCACCGCCGGCTGCATCCTTGCCAACCGACTCACTGCCTCCGGCTCTCATCGAGTACTCATGCTCGAAGCCGGTGGCGAGCCGGCGAGCATGTGGATCAACATCCCCGCCGGATTCGCCAAGCTGCTTACAAACAAGCAGTACAACTGGCGCTTCCAGACCGAAGCCGAAGAGAACACCGACAACCGCGTAATCTCGGTGCCGCGCGGCAAGGGGCTGGGCGGCTCGACGCTGATCAACGGCATGGTCTACGTGCGCGGGCAGGCCGGCGACTACGAAGCCTGGCGTGAAGCCGGCGCGCTCGGCTGGGGATGGAAGGACGTCGAGCCGTATTTCCGCAAGCTGGAGAACTACGACAAGGGCGGCCCGGCGCGCGGTCACGACGGTCCCATCAGGCTGGCGCAGGTCGCCGAGCGCTTTCCCATTGCCGATGCATTCATCGCAGCGGCGAAGGAAGACGGGCTGCCGTTCAACGACGACTACAACGCCGGGCGCCAGGAGGGCGTTGGCTACTACCAGGTGACGCAGAACCGCGGCCGGCGCTGGAGCGCCTACGACGGCTATCTGCAGCCGGCGTTGGCGCGCAAAAACCTGACGGTTGCCACGCACGCACACGTGCTTCGCCTGGAACTCGAAGGCAAGCGATGCACCGGCGTGACCTACCGCCGGGACGGCAAGGAGATCACGGTCGCCGCGCGGGTCGAGGTGATTCTTGCGGCAGGCGCGATCCAGTCGCCGCAACTGCTCGAGCTCTCGGGCATAGGCCAGCCGGCATTGCTGCAGGCGCACGGCATACCGGTGCGGCACGAACTCAAGGGCGTCGGCGAGAATTACATCGACCACTTCTGCACCCGCATGAACTGGCGTGTGAAGAACGCGATCACGCTCAACGAGATGTCCCGCAACTGGCGGCTCGGCTTGGCGGTGTCGCAGTACTACGCGCGCAAGACCGGCATCCTCACGCTGGGCACCGGGCTGGTGAATGCGTTCGTGAAGACGCGGCCGGAAATGGAAACAGCCGATGTGCAGTTCTTCTTCGTCCACGCCAGCTATGCGAACGCTGCGGAACGCATCCTCGACCGGCTGCCGGGCATGACGATTGGCGTCACTCAATTGCGGCCGCACTCCGTCGGCACAATTCACATCAAGTCGCCCGACACGTATGCCGGACCTTCCATCCGGCCGAATTTCCTGTCGAATCAGATCGACGAGGAGTGCATGGTGCGCGGCATGCAGATCGCACGTCGCATCGTCGCCCAACCGGCATTACGCAATTACGTGGTCGATGAAATGAGTCCGGGCGCGCAGGTGTGCACGGATGCCGAATGGCTTTCGTTCGCACGCCGCAACGGACAGACCATCTATCATCCGATCGGCACCTGCAGGATGGGCGAGGATGATGGCGCCGTAGTCAATCTCCGCCTCAAACTGCGTGGGCTGGAAGGCTTGCGGGTGGTGGATGCGTCGGTCATGCCGAAAATGGTTTCGGGCAACATCCAGGCCGCGGTCATGATGGTCGCCGAGAAGGCGTCCGACCTTATCCTAGAAGATGCAGTCGGACGCAGCTAGACATCTCCGATGAATTTTCTCTTCCCGATGAGTTCCGAACGACGCTCGACACTAGAGGACGTAGCCCGCCTGGCGGGTGTCTCGCTTGGAAGCGCATCGCGCGCACTCTCGATACCGGAGCAGGTCAAGCCTGCGACGTTGGAGAAAGTCCGGCTGGCCGTTGCGCAGCTCGGCTACGTGCGCAACGGCGCGGCGCAGGCGCTGGCTTCGCGTCGCACCCGGATGATCGCGACCATCTACCCGACGCTCAGCAATCCGATCTTTTCCGTGTCCATTCACGAACTGCAGCAGACGCTGTGGAAGAGCGGCTACCAGCTGCTGGTGGCCAGCCACGAATACGAACCTGAGCGCGAAATCGACCTCCTGAAAACGATCGTCGAGCGGGGTGTCGATGCGCTGGTGCTGGTCGGCACCGACCATTCGAGCGAGGTCTTCGAGCTGGCGCGGCAATACGCGCTTCCTTATGTGATGACGTGGTCCATCGACGGCTCTCACTATCCTCACTGCATCGGCTTTTCCTATTACGACGCGGCTTTCGATCTTGCGTCGCTAGTCGCGAAGAAAGGGCATCGCCGCATCGCGCTGTGCAACGGATTCGAAGGCACGAACGAGCGAGCGAGGTCGCGTGCGGCAGGCACACGCGCAGCCTTGAAGGCCGCAGGGCTTTCGCTCGATGCGGCGATGGTGACCGAGCAGCCCTTCAATTTCGAAGGCGGGCGGGAAGCGGTTCGCATTTTCATGACGCATGCCACGCCGCCGACGGTGTTGATCTGCGGCACCGACCTGCAGGCCATCGGCGCCATCGACGAATGCCGCCGTCGCGGCATCCGCGTTCCGGAGGATCTGTCGATCACCGGCTTCGACGATATTGAGCATGCGGCCATCGTGGTACCACCGCTGACGACGGTCCGCGTACCGACCGAATCCATCGGCGTACTGGCAGCGCACCGCATAGTTGCGCTTTTGGAAGGACAGGAAATTCAGCCGAGCAAGCCGCTCGAGACGGCCCTGATCGTGCGTGAAAGTCTTGGGGTCGTACATTGGCCTGCGGCCGCGCTCGATAAGTTACTTCCTTAGGCCGGGAGATCTCCGTACCACTCGACAAAATTTCCAAACGGGCTCGCTTGCGAACCAGCCCGACCTTGGGAGACGCCAACCAGCGAGCGCGAGCGCGAGTGCGCGTTTCGCGACTCGGGAGCGTTATACAGCCGCAGAGGTTGCACTTAGGTACGCTCAGAGGCATTCGAACTGTTTGCTTTCGGTCAGCCATAAAGGCTGGAGCAGTACGGACGTGCTGGGGCAACTGGCTACACGGAGACGACATGACGCACAAAAAGAAAAAGTCCGCTATCTTTTAGATAGCGGACTTTCCATACTGCGATTGGTGCCGGAGAGATGAATCGAACACCCGACCTTCTCATTACGAATGATCAGTTCTCATGCTGCTTTGGCGTTGATCGATGTCGCTTTCAGAGTGTGTTTCAGAGGAGAGAAGTCATCTTGGAACCTCTGATGATTGAACGGTGTTGAACCGAGTTTATTTTTTTCTCTTACCTCGGCCTTACCTCCGCGACGAGGTAAGGGATAATGAGGGATGTCTAAAGTAACTTTGACCGTTGCCCGCATTCAAGCCCTCAAGTGCCCAACTGACAAGGCGCAGGTGTTCCTGTGGGACTTGAATGCCCCGAACCTCGGCGTCCGGCTCAAGCCGAACGGCACGCCTTCGTTCATCTTCCAAGGCTCGCTGCTCGGCAAGTCCATCAGGCTCACCATCGGCCGCTGCGCAACGCTGACGATACCGGAGGCAAAGGCCGAGGCGGTTCGACTGCAGAAGATGATCAACGACGGCCTCGACCCGCGGCTCGAAATGGAGAAAATCCTGGCCGCTACGGTGGCTGCTCAAGACGAGAAGCGAAAGGTCGGAGTGACAGTCGGCCAGGTTTGGATGGATTACATGGATCGTGGGACAGCGAAGAAAGGCCGAGATTGGTCGCTGAGCTACAACGACAAGCGCGCCAACGCGATGAGCCCGGGCGGCAAGCTTCCGAAGAGAGGCACAAAAAAGACTGTGCCAGGCATCCTCTTTAGCTTGAACGGTGTCCTTCTGAAAGACCTCGACGACAACCGCGTCCATGCATGGGCGGTCGCTGAGCTTGCGGCCATTGCGGCGCGGTCAACGAAGAAGAAGACAGCCCGTAAGCCAGGGTACGCTTCGGTGAAGGCCGGGAGCGAATGGCTGAGCGGCATGCTGCGCTGGTGCAGCACTCAAGTCGACTACAAGTCCATCGTGGACGCCCGCGCGGTTCGGAGTTCCACCGTCCAGGACAACATTCCGTCAGGCACAGGCGCGCGGCGAAAGGACCTCCTGGAGGTTGGTCAGTTGGAAGATTTTTTCGCAAGCATGGACCTGATGAAGAACCGCGCCTTTGCTGGCTACTTGACTGTCATTCTGCTCAGTGGAGCTCGACGAGAAGAGGTGTCGGCCGTCAAATGGTCCGACATCGATTTCCGGTGGAAGAAGTTCACGATTCACAACAAGACCACGGAGGACGTTGAGCGCGTTCGAGTGCTGCCGATGACGCCGTACATTGAGAGCGTCTTCAAAGCCATGCCCAAGATTAACGAATACGTATTCGCATCGAAGAGGTCAAAGCGGGGCTATGTCCAAGATTCGCGGAAGTCGCTCGCCCGCGTGCTGGCGGCCGCCAAGCTACCGCATTTAACGATCCACGGATTCAGGCGTACGTACTCGCTTCTGTACGAAGAAGCGGGTTGTGTTGCAAGCGCGATGGAGCAAATCATCGGACATGTCGTCAAGACCATGGATGAACATTACAAGCCGCGTACGGTGGAACAGCTTCGCCCTTGGCTGGAGCGATACGAGAACTTCGTCATCGAAAAAGCAAGGCTGCAATCGTTGTATGTTGAAAAGCCAAAAGTCGAGAAGGTGAAGAAGACCGTAAGACAAAAGGCGACGGCGTAGAGCGATTCAGCGCCGACCTGGGTGTTCATCGAGTGAGGCTTCCTGACTAACAAAGTGTTGGCGACTTCCGGCCTCTCAAGCCAATCCGGATGAACGCCAGAGACGACCCATTGAAGCTCGCTACCTAATCCTGTTGCTGGGCTCGCTCGAACTCGAAGGCCTGCCAGAGAACCTCGATCGTCGGTGCTACCAGTTCAGCCACGTCCACTTTCACCGACACATCCTCGATCCAAACCTCAGGGAAGATGAGGTTGCTCCGATCAGCTTTCGCTGGCGAAAGCTGGAAGAAGTGGTCCTTAATCGCAAATTCGTGGTCAGCGACATGCATCAAAGCGAAGGTCAGGATGGCAGGGCCGCTCATTCCGCATTTCTCGGCGAGTTGGAACGACGCCTGCGCAGCTTGTTCGATGAAGTCTGTGACGATTTTGGACCAGATGAGCTTGCGGCCCTCCTCGCGTTCACTGCCGCCAATCAAAAGGAATTCGAGCCGACCGTCGCGGAACACGTGCGTCATCGCGTTGACGGTGTCGCGACCACCAGGGTGAACGATGAGGCCGTCCAAGTTTAGAGACCGCGAGATGCCGCCACTGCGCCATTTCGGAAGCGCAAGGAAGCCAAAGTCGTCCTTGTGCAGTTTGGCTACGTCGACCTTTGCGCGGCCGGCCAAGCCCGAGAGCGGGACAAATTCGGCCACACAGATGGGAACTGGGTCCATCGGGCGAGGCGTCTGACGGGCGACCACCATCGCCATTCGCTGATTTGTGAGTTCCCGGGCCTTCTCAGCGAGTGACGCTGTGCGATCAAAAGCATTGCGGATTTGGTCGTAACTCATGTCCGTCGTCACCGTTCCGTTCCTGATTGCAAAGCGCCTTTGATCGTTTGAGTTGCGTGTGCAGTGCGGCCCGTCGAAGGAGGCGGGCACGCGGACCACCATCACGTATCCGCCTGGTACAGCCACATACTTGTACTGAATGCCTCGAAGTTTAGGCTCGAGCCATGAATCCAGGGTTTGCACAAAGCGGCGCTGGGCGACTTCGAAAGGCTCGTCGGTGATTGGCACAATGCTTTCTGCCGTGCCACCTGGCCTTTCACCGCTGCCCTTTTCTTCTTTTATGCCGAAGACGATGTCTCCACCATCGGCATTAGCCATGGCAGCGACATCCTTGGCGAGCTCATTCTTGCCAGCATCATTTGCCTTGGTGAGCTCCTGCTTGAAATCCACGGTCTCGG
Organism: Variovorax glucosi; assembly: GCF_051216695.1. Taxonomy (NCBI): domain Bacteria; kingdom Pseudomonadati; phylum Pseudomonadota; class Betaproteobacteria; order Burkholderiales; family Comamonadaceae; genus Variovorax; species Variovorax glucosi. The sequence goes on along the minus strand of NZ_JBPJZE010000001.1, from coordinate 1,383,918 downwards.
ATTCGCTGAAATGGAGTTCGCAAATCTCTTGCATGACTGCGGCATCGATCTTGTTCAGGGTGTACGGAAGCATGTATTCCCTCTCTCTTAAACCAATTTTCGGGTTGTTCCGGATTCCGCGACATTTGGCTCAGGTTGGCGTTGACTTTTTGTACTGCCTGGCGGTTCAAAACCACCGCGCAGGCGGCAATAGTTGTAGGGTCAAATTGACGAAACGCTGCCATCCAACAGATTCTGAAGGTCTGCAATTGACCACATGATTCTTCCCACAACCTTCGTAGATTGAATGGGACCTGATTGTTGGCTTGACCACCGACGCAGCGTTTGCGGCTTCTTGCCCAACACCTTCGCAGCTGCAACATTTTCCAGCATGGTTGACAGCGGGAAAAGTTCAGCGAGCCGGGTCGCAGCCACGCGGCCACGCTGCACGCCGCACTCGCGCCGATCATTTTCGCGCTGTGTTCCCGTTTTTGCGCTTGCACCGATTTGATCGACCACTACAGATCTTAATAAAATTGTCCGGTCATCTGAAAGATTAGTAGGGTCGATACCTTGTTCCGTGCTTCGTTTAATTTTCTTTTTCCCACGGTTGAGTGTTCGAATTTGTATGTCGTCGGCGTTCTCTCTAAGGTCAATTGAGGCGTCATCGCAAGAATTGGGCAAGTCTGAACGAACATCGTCAGACTGTGATTTAATTTGACAGCCGGTTAATTTAACCGTCTCTTGGCCTGCTTGGTTCAAAATTGCAAACAACGCCTCTCGTCCGACGACTGGCCTTCCAGACGGCGAAACCAAAAACGGCACGCCAATGCTGGTTAGAAATTCTCGCTGGTCTGCAAATTCTTCAAAGGGGTGACACAAGTGATCGACCTCTGCAGGGCGAAGAAAAAGCCATACAAATGACTGTTCTGTCGAACTTACGTGTGCTGATTGCAAAGATTTCCGTGCGCTCATGGGGCGGCTCCAGACGCCTAAAAGCGTCGAAACGATCCCGTGCGCGGCAGGCCGAACCTGTGCTTTCAAGCCTGTATTAAGTCGCTGCAAGCGATTCAATGATCGTGGCGCCTCCACGACTCCCCATTGAATGAGGACGGCAAGAACTCGAAGAGGACCGAAATTAGCGGACTTTGGGAATCACCGCATCTCGAAGTCGATCCAGCCTCAGCAACCGCAGCTGGCTTAACCAGCTGCGGGTTTGAGATCATAGGCGGTTTCCGCTACTTTCAAAAGTCTTTTCAACTGATCGGCCTTAATGTGGTGTTGCCGCAACTTAGTGTTAGTGGACGATCAGTCCTTGAGCTTTTTTTCTTTATCTCTGATGGAGGCGTCCCGAGTCCTCGTCGGTAGGTCAAAAGCTTCTGTTGCAAATTTTGCAATCTCGTGAAGCTGTTGCCTTGAGAACCGAAGAACGTCCCAGGTGCCGCCGCCGTAGACCGGGATGGCAATTACCGCATGCACGTGCACGTGTTTTCTGTCGCCGTGCACAACGAAGAGGGATGGCTGTGAGTCGCTCCATCCAAGAAAGTCGAGAGCATCTTTGGCAACTCGGATGGCGTTAGTGCTGTGCGACATGCCTGATGCTGGGGACCGATGGCCATCGGTAGGGCACCGGAGTGTGGAAGTGGAAGCTGGCGAAAAGGAAAAGATGAACTGTACATACCAAACCGCGGGAACGGGGCTGGGTGAGGATGCTTCGCGGCAATACTGGATGAACTGGCGGGTGAGATCATCGGCCGATTCGCCAATTTCAGATCCCCACGGCCTTGCCGTGAGTAATAAGTGATGCAATTCGGGCGGGCCAAGCAATCGCTTGGCACGACTGTGTATGGAAGGCTTGGGTTCAAATAGATAACGAATTAGCCTACGCAGATCGCTTGGGCGTCGTTGTTGCTTGCGCCGATAGTTGCTGATTCTGATTAGCATCCGAGACTTGACCGCAAATTTTCAAGACCAAGGCGAGCATCCCAGTAGATACGTGAAGCTTGATCTTTCGCTTTTTGGCTTCGAATTCTTGGCAGCATTTGCTCCAACACGATTGCGAAAGCCAAAAGTTGATTTGACAAAGTCACGAGATCTGCAGGCGGTACTAGAGATTTTGCTTTGTCGCCCTGTTTCTCGAGCCCAACGCGCCAGATGCCATCTTTCTTGCAACGCTCGATTGCCTGAACAACAAGGTGGGAGCGGCTGACATTTCTGCTTCGCGCAAGTTCCTCCAGCTCGAGAAGTTGATCCGGCGGAAGGCGAAAGCTGATCGGCTTCAACGTTGCGCTTGCCTTTGATCGTGGGGAGCTGACGATGTTGATTTTGCGCGGGTCCGGCATCGATTTACTCATTGCGAAGTACCTGAATGTGTTTGGGGAAAGACACTTGTGGTCCATTCTTAACTACAGACCTTACTGGTTCTTTTCGAATGCGGCCCGCTGTCTTCGTCTGCGACACGTTAAACGAGTAAACAGATCGCTTCCTCGCTCGCAAGCGTCGATTTTCAAGGAGCTTGGATCGACGCTCGGGCCTGCACTTCGTTCGTTGATTGGCAACGTTGAAGCTGCTGCAATACTGGTTCACCAGTAGGCAGGATCAGCGTTGACGACGCGGGGGTCAAGCACTGCTCGTAGAACTTGATGGTGTCGTTGAAGTCCATCACGGCTACGGCTCTAACCTAATTACAAACTCCACTCAAAACTCCTTTGAGTCAATGCCTTTCACACTTCAAACGTATCCCCTGGGGTAGGATGCATCGTGCTCGAACATCGCCATCTAACCCATCCAGATCTGATCAAACGCCTCAAGCGCGCGGATGGTCACCTCCAGAACGTCATCGAAATGATGGTGGCGGGGCGTGAGTGTGCCGACATCGCTCAACAATTGCACGCGGTCGAAAAGGCAGTCATGGCGGCCAAGAAGCTGTTGATCCAGGAGCATCTCGATCACTGCTTCACTGATGTCGGCGTCGGTCCGAGGTCGTCTGCCGATGCGGTTGCCGAACTCAAGAAACTGGCGAAGTACCTGTGAACATCAGGCCCACACGACCTTTTGCAGCGGCTGCACCGCTCGACTGGAAAGCGCTCGTCCAGTGGCTTTTCGTCATGCTGGTCGTGTTCGATCTGGTCAGCTCGCCTTTTCACCAGCATCACCATGACGGAGGGGTCGACAGTTACTCCACTCACGCCGATCAGCATGAGCACAACCGCACGGCGGTCAGTGACGTTGATGAAGGTGATCATGACTCGAACGTTGATGCAGGCGCAGAGCGCAAGGCTCATGGTGGCCACTCGCTTTCGGCGATACGCAGCGCTCCTTCCGACTTGGGTGCATCTGCGTCATCGATCGAGCCTCAGTTCCTGGTCCCACTTTTCTTTTTTTTCAGTCTCCTTGCACGGCCCGTCGCGCAGGCGATTGTTCAGTGGCGGCCTGACCGGAGTCGACCACCGATCCCACTGTTTCGCACCGTTCCGCCAGATGGGCGAGCGCCTCCCATCCTCCCCGTCTAAGCCGCCGCAGCTCGTCCTTCGAGCTGCATCGAACTTGCCGTTCCGGGAACGGCAATACCGCTTACTCGTGGAGTTTTCATGTTCTATCTTCTTGCCAGGCGCGCGCTGCTCGGCTGCCTCCAGACTTTCTTTCTGATTGCCGGCGTCAATGCCGCGACGCCCGTTTCCGCGGAATTTCCGGTCTCGGCTTCGCAGCTACAGGCGCTGGGCGTCACCCTTCTTCCGCTCGAGAAGCAGGCGCCGATCGCCGGCATGGCCTACCCGGCGAAGGTCGTGGTACCTCCCAGCGGTAACCAGGTCGTCAGCGCACCCTTCGGAGGCCGCGTCGAAGAGCTGTTGGTCGATGAGCAGCAGACCGTCAAGGCAGGCCAGCCGCTCTTGCGGCTGAGCAGTCCGGAGTTCGGAGACCTGCAGCTCAAGCTTCTGGAAGCGTCCAGCAAAGCACGGCTGACTGGACAGACGGCCGCTCGTGAGCGTCAGCTCTTCGCAGAAGGCATCATTCCCGAACGCAGGGTCCAGGAAGCCAACGCCAGCAATCAGGAGGCGGTTGCGCGTCTCCGATTCGCCGAGGCATCGCTGAGACTGGCGGGTGTCGATCCGACGGCGATCCGCAAGATGGGTGACAGCGGCAGTCTTCAGGATGGACTGGTCGTGCGCGCCAGGAGCGCAGGCACGGTGGTCGAATTGGAAGTGAAGACAGGTCAGCGCGTCCAGGGCTCCGACGCGCTGCTGCGCCTGGTCAGCACCCAGCAGCTCTGGCTGGACGTGCAGGTGCCGTCCGATCGGCAGCAGGCCCTTTCTTCTGCCAACAACGGCGCCCTCGCAGTCGTGGGGCGTGAAGTCAAGGCCACGCCGATGTCTGTCGGCGCCGTCGTCAGTGACAACCAGAGCGTCACGCTTCGGGCTCGGGTGGTGAGCGGCGCGAACCTGCTTCGCCCCGGCGAGATGGTCCAGGTGCAGGTGCCGTTCACACCGAACGCTGCAGGCTGGGCGCTGCCACTGCCGGCGATTGCCCGCCAAGACGACAAGGCCTACGTGTTCGTCCGCACGGAGAAAGGGTTCGTGGCGAAGGCCGTGACCGTCATCTCCAGCGCCGGGCAGTCGGTCCAGGTGACCGGCGACCTGCGTGCCGGTGAGCAGGTGGCCACGGGATCGGTGATCGCGTTGAAGGCTGCCTGGCTGGGCAAGAGCGGAAGCAACTGACGTGCTGAGCCGTCTGGTCCAATTTGCGCTGACACAGCGCCTGTTCATGCTGCTCGCAACCGCGCTGCTGGCCGGCTTCGGCTGGTATGCGTTTCGCGAACTGCCCATCGACGCCTTTCCCGACGTGTCCAGCACGCAGGTGAAGGTCATCATGAAAGCACCCGGCACGACGCCGGAAGAAATAGAAAGCCGGATCGCTGGGCCGATCGAGGTCGAGATGCTCGGCATTCCCCAGCAACGGATGCTCCGCTCGGTGTCCAAGTACGGATTGGTCGACGTGACGGTCGACTTCCAGGACGGCACCGACATCTACTGGGCCCGGCAGCAGGTGGCCGAGCGACTCGCCAACATCACGGGTGACCTCCCGTCCGGCATCACTGGAGGCATGGCCCCCGTGACGACGCCGCTCGGCGAGATGTTCATGTTCACCGTGGACGCGGAGAAGATGTCGCTCGAAGATCGGCGCGCCTTGCTCGACTGGGTCATCCGGCCGGCGCTTCGCTCGGTGCCCGGCGTTGCCGACGTCAACGCACTGGGTGGCAAGGTTCGCAGCTTCGAGGTGGTGCCCGACCCGGTCAAGCTCGCGGCGCTCGGGGTATCGACCGGTCAGCTCAAGAGCGCGATTGAGGCCAACAACCGCAACGACGGCGCAGGCCGTCTTGGCGAGGGCGGTGAAGTACTGCTGGTCCGCAGCGAAGGCAACATCAAGACTGCAGATGACTTGCGCGCCATCGTCGTGAGCAACAAGGGAACGAGCCCGGCGCGGCTCGGTGATGTCGCAATGGTGCGCGACGGCAGCGTCACGCGGTACGGCGTCGTCACCAAGGACGGCAATGCCGAAGCCGTCGAGGGTCTGGTGCTGGGCCTGGCCGGCGCCAATGCTCAAAAAGTCGTCGAAGGCGTGACCCGGAAGCTCGAGGAACTCAAACCCGCGTTACCGGCCGGCGTGACGATCAACGTGTTCTACAACCGTGCCGAGCTCGTCAAGAAAGCGGTGGGCACCGTGTCTGCGGCTCTCATCGAAGCCACGCTGATCGTGCTGGTGCTGCTGGGTGTCTTTCTTGGCAACCTGCGCGCCGCCGTCGCCGTTGCGGTCATTCTTCCGCTGTCGGCGCTGGGCACATTCATCATGATGCGCGCGGCCGGGATGTCGGCCAACCTCATGAGCCTGGGCGGTCTCGCGATCGCCTTGGGCATGCTGGTCGACGCGGCCGTGGTGGTGGTCGAGAACATCGTCCAGCACCTCGGCAAGGAAACGGCAGGTCGACAGCCGCCGCGCCTGCACGTCGTCCTGCGCGCGGTGCGCGAGGTCTCGGTGCCGGTTTCGGCAGGCATCCTGATCATCATCACGGTGTTCCTGCCGCTCCTGACCCTGCAGGGCCTCGAAGGCAAATACTTCGTTCCCGTGGCCCTGACGATCGTCTTCGCGCTGGTCAGTTCGCTGCTGCTGTCGCTGACCATCATCCCCGTCCTGTCCTCCTTCTTGCTGAAGAAGGTGTCGCACGAAGAACCGTGGCTGCCGCGCAAGCTGCTGAAGCTCTACGAACCGGTCCTGGCATGGGCGATGGGCCATCAGCGCATGGTGTACGTCGTGGCCGGTCTCATGCTCGCGGTGGCCGCGGGTGTGTACACCCAGGTCGGCAAGACCTTCCTGCCGCCGATGGACGAGGGAGACATCATCGTCGGCATCGAGAAGCTTCCTTCGGTGAGTCTCGAAGAGACGGCCGCGCTCGACCTGAAGATTCACCAGGCGCTCATGAGCCAGATCCCCGAGATCACCGGGGTCGTGGCGCGTGCGGGTTCCGACGAGATCGGCCTCGATCCGATGGGACTCAACCAGACCGACACCTTCCTCGTGCTAAAGCCGAGAGCGGAGTGGAAGCTGGCGAGCAAGGATGCGCTGATCGCCCGCGTCCGCGAAGTGCTCGACCAGATGCCCGGCATCAGCTACAGCTTCACCCAGCCGATCGACATGCGGGTCTCCGAGATGATCATCGGCGTTCGCGGCGATCTGGCCATCAAGATCTTCGGGCCCGACCTGGACAAGCTCAACGAGCTCGCGGCCCAGGTGGAGAGCCTGATGAAGACCGTCCCGGGCAACCAGGATGTCTACACGGTGGAGAACGACGGTGTCCAGTACCTCCGGGTGGTCGTCGATCGACTCAACGCGGGCCGCTACGGCCTTTCCATCGAAGACGTGCAGGACGCCCTGCGCTCGCAGATCGAAGGGCAGCGCGCGGGCACCGTGATCGATGGCAACCGTCGCATCCCGATCGTGATCCGCGGTCCCGACAGCGTGAAGATCTCGCCGGCCGAGTTCGCCGCGCTGCGCATCACCACCTCCGACGGACAGACCATTCCCCTGGAGTCGCTGGCGACGCTGACGCGCGAAACCGGCCCGGTGAAGATCGACCGGGAAATGGGAAGCCGCTACGGCGTCGTGATCGCCAACGTCGCCGGTCGCGACCTGGTGAGCTTCGTGGAAGAGGCCAAGGCCAAAGTGGCCTCCGACGTGAAGTTGCCCAGCGGCTACCGCATCAGCTGGGGGGGACAGTTCGAGAACCAGCAGCGGGCAGCCGCCCGGCTCACGCTGGTGGTTCCGCTGGCGATCGGATTCATCTTCCTGATCCTGTTCACGACCTTCGGCTCGATGCGTCAGGCGCTCCTGGTGCTGAGCAACATTCCGTTCGCGCTGGTGGGCGGCATCGTCGCGCTGTGGGTCACCGGCGAATACCTGTCGGTTCCCGCATCGGTCGGCTTCATCGCGTTGCTCGGCATCGCGGTGCTGAACGGCGTGGTACTGGTCAGCTACTTCAACCAGCTCCACGGCGAAGGCCACGACCTCATGACGTGCGTCGTGCAGGGATCGCGCCGGCGATTGCGTCCCGTGCTGATGACGGCGGCCATCACCGCCTTCAGCCTGGTGCCGTTGCTTTTCACCAGCGGACCGGGTTCGGAAATCCAGCGCCCGCTGGCGATCGTGGTGATCGGCGGACTGATCACGGCCACAGCCCTGACGTTGATCCTGTTGCCGGTCCTCTACCTGCGCTTCGCGCATCCGAAGGTCCAGTCGATGTTGGAGGCCAGCCATGACTAAGGTTCATCTCCACCTGATCTGTCCGAGCAGGGCCGAAGAAAAGCTGCTGGACGTGCTGCTGATCAGCGCCGGCGACCAGGTCTTTACCAGCGTCCATGTCTTCGAGCACGGAATCGCATCGGAAAGCCTGAACGCCGAAGAACAGGTCATGGGACGCCGGCGCGCCGTGCACCTGCAGCTGTGCCTTGACGAGGACGCCGCGACATCGATCCTCGAATCCATTCAACGCGAACTCAGGGGCAGCGGCCTCCGCTACTGGGCGACGCCCGTGGCGTTCGAGGGAGAAATCAAATGAAGCTGTTGACCGCGATGATCTTCGCAGGATGGGTGTTGCCAGCAGGCGCCACGACCTCCGCCACACCGCCCGACCTGCCCGCCACCGTGCCGGCCCGGGCGTGGATCGAGCAGGACCCCTCGGTGCGAGGCGCACGAAGCGCCCTGGTCGCTGCGGGTCATACCGCCGCGATGCTGGTGGCATCGCCCAACGAGTGGTCAACGCGGATCGGTGCGCAGCGGCGCAATTACGGCATGGGCGGCGGCGACTCGAAAGAGTGGAGCGTGCAGCTGGAACGTCCCATTCGGATCAACGGCAAGGCCGAGCTCGACCGGCAGCTCGGAGAGATGGAAATCCGGATCGCCGAGTCTCGTGTCGGCGAGGCCATCCACGAAAGCGCACTCGTGCTTCTGGACCTGTGGCTCGACGGCCTTGCCGCCGTGCAGACTGAAAAGCTGTTCAACGAGCAGCGGTCTTTCTCGCAGGCGAACCTGCGGGCCGTGGACAGCCGCAAGCGCGCAGGCGACGCGTCGTCGCTCGATGTGAGCGTGGCTTCGGCTGACCATGCCGAGGTCGAACGGCTGGCCAGCGCAGCAACGTCCAACGTGGCGAAAGCGAGAGCGAAACTGCGCGTGCGATTTCCCGGTGCCCAACTCGCCCTCGAGGCGGCGACCCTCATGCCCGACCCTGTACCAGTGCCCGACACCGAGTCGGCCTGGGTGCAGCGGGTGCTCGAAGCGGCCGATCCTCTTCGGATTGCCGAAGCCCAGTTGCGAAAGGCCGAACTCGCCGCCTCGCGCGCCTCGGCCGATCGCATCCCCAATCCGACGGTCGGTGTCTTTGCGGCGTCAGAGGCCTTTCGCAACGAGCGCATCGTCGGGGTCAGCGTGAGCATTCCGCTGGGCGGCACCTACCGGAACGCGCGTGCGCTCGAAACCCTTCAGGAAGTCGAGATCGCCCGCGAAGCCGTGGACCGACAGCGTCGCGATCTGGAGTCAGGAGTGGCCGAAACCTACGCCGATGCGACAGGGAGTTTTGCTCGTTGGAAGCTTGCCGAGCAGGGTGCAACGGCGGCGGCGGAAAGTGCGCGACTGACGCAACGGGCGTACTCACTCGGCGAAGCGGATCTGCAGGGATTGCTGCTGGCCCGGCGGCAATACCTGGAGGTCGCGCGAGCGGCTCAGGAGGCACGCGCCGCGGCGCTCAAAGCCAACTACCGGTTGTTGGTCGATGCCCACCTGATCTGGGACCTGGCGGTTGATTAATACGATGAAAACCGGGCATCTTTCTCTGCCTGCCGTTCGCGGTGGCTTTCTGGCGTTGCTGGCAGCAGCGCTGTTTGGCGTGAGTACGCCGCTGGTGCAGCATTTCGGCAAGGGTCTGGGCGCCTTCTCGACGGCCGCGCTGCTTTATGCGGGTGCTGCCCTGGTGGGTCTTCTTTCGCGACAGCGCGTGGAACGTGAGGCGCGTCTGGTGCGCGGTGATCTGCCGCGCCTGTTTTCGATGGCGGCTTTCGGCGCGGTCCTCGGCCCGGTGGCGCTGGCCTGGGGTCTGCAGCACACCAGCGGCACGAGCGCGTCGCTGATGCTCACGCTCGAAGCGCTGTTCACGGCCGTGCTGGCGCGCCTGCTCTACCAGGAAACGATGGACCGCCGCGTGTGGGCCGCCATGCTGCTGCTACTGGCCGGTGGCGTGGCATTGGTGCTGGACCAGGGCCGAAGCGGTGGGACCCAGCTGTGGGGCATGCTCGCCGTCCTGGTCGCAACGGCCGCCTGGGGTACGGACAACACGCTGTCGCGCGCGCTGGCCGAACGGGATCCGGGCCAGGTGGTACTTGGCAAGGCTGCGATCGGCGCCGCGGCGACTGCGATGCTGGCGCTGCTCTTCGGTGAACCGCTGCCGTCGCTGACGGCTGCGGTGGTCTTGTTCGCGGTCGGAGCCAGCGGTTACGGGCTGAGCCTGCGTTTCTATCTGTTGGCCCAGCGTGCCTTCGGTGCAGCGCGGACCGGCTCCGTCTTCGCCTTCGCGCCTTTCATTGGCGCAGCCTTGGCCATCGCGCTGGGCGACCGCAGCGGCACCTGGGTGATGGCAGCCGGAGGCGCGCTGATGATGCTCGGCGTCGCGCTTCACCTGATGGAGTCGCACGGGCATGAACACGACCACGAGGCGATGGCGCACGAGCATGCGCACAGCCACGACGATGGCCATCACACCCATGCGCACGAAGACGCGATCGTGGGTTCTCACAGCCACTCTCATGTTCACGCGACTGGAAGGCATGCACATGCACATGTCCCGGATGCCCATCACCGGCATACACATTGATTCGCTCGACCGACCCCGGGGGTTGCTTGACGGCGAGCAGCTCAGATGCGGTTACTCCACGGTCTAGCTGTATCTTTTTACATAGAGGTGTAAGGTAAATTCCACGTTTCTGTTACACGGCTCAATCATGCCCGCCGAACTGATCCTGCAGTATCAAAAACGCATTGCCGAACTCGAAACGGCTTTGGCGGAGGCACAAGCTGCAGCCGACGAGTCCCGGCCGCTCGCCGATCTCCAGAGTCACGGTGAGTTGCCTGTCGACTTTGCACTGGCTGCGGCCAACATCGGACTCTTCAACGTCGACGTCGCGTCGCAGACTGTCCATGTGACGCCCGGCTTCTGCCGGATCTTCGGTTTGAAAGTGCAGTCGTCATTCCCGGCCACGACCCTGGAGGCCATGGTCTTGGTGAACAGCGACGCAATCGAAGGCGTGTCGACGGCCCGGAGCCGACGCGATGGCAGCGCCGCCCAGGTTGTCGAATACCAGATCGCGCGTGCCGACGATGGCGAACACCGGAGGATCGAGCGTCGTGCGAAGGTGCGTCGCGACGAGCAGGGTGAGGTTGTGGATTTTGGCGGCGTGGTCCAGGACATCACGTCGGCCCGACAGGCCAGCGAGGTCATCGCACAGGCGCAGCAGGCACTGAGTGAATTTTCGGCCGGACGCGAGTTCGTGATCAGCCTCACCGCCCAGCAACGCGAGCTGACACAACCGGACAAGGTAATGCGGTTGACGGCCCGGCTTCTTGGGGAGCGGCTGGGCGCGCACCGCGTGGCTTTCTACCGGGTGCTGACGGCATCGACACTGCAATACATCAACGGCTGGAACGACGACCCGTTGCCGGCGCTGTCAGGCATCTTTCCGACTGACAAGTTCGGTTCGGGCGCTGCGGTGTTGCGCGCCGGCGGCACTGTCCTGAGCTTTACGGACAGCAGGCACGATCATGGCGGTCACTTGACCGGCCTGGCCGAGCAGGGGGTCCTGTCGGGGGTCGAGGTGCCGTTGCTCACCAAACAGCGCTGGCATGCCGGCATGGTGGTCCACGGCGCCTCGGTGCGGTCCTGGACGCAGGCCGAGGTTGGCCTCATCCAGGAGGTTGCTCAGCTCGCCTGGCTGGCGGTGGAGCGTGCCGAAGCATTCACGAGGCTTGGTAATCGCATTGAGTTTCAAGAGTTGAAGATCGAGAACCAACTTCAGGAATCAAAAGTCGAGAAGGATGGACGACTACTCGCTGAGGAAAAGGTACGTCAGCTGCAGAAGCTCGAAGCGGTCGGCCAACTCACCGGTGGCATTGCCCACGACTTCAACAACATGCTCGCCGTCATCGTGGGAAGCCTTGCCCTGATGCAGCGCAAGGTCACTCGCGGTGAAGCCAAGATCGCCCACCACATCGAGTCGGCTATGGACGGCGCTCGACGCGCGGCCACGCTGACGAGTCGCTTGCTGGCATTTTCTCGCCAGCATCCGATGGCGCCCGAGGCGACCGATCTCAACCGGCTGGTGGCCGATTTAAGCGACCTCTTGACCCGCACCTTGGGCGAGACGGTGCACTTCGAGATCATCCAGTCAGCCGGACTCTGGGTCACGCGGGTGGATCCCCATCAGCTCGAGAGCGTGCTGATGAACCTGTGCGTGAATGCCCGCGATGCCATGCCTAAGGGCGGCAAACTGACGATCGAGACATCAAACGTGCATGTCGAGCAGGCCTATGCCCTGGAGTTCGACTTGCCGGTCGGCCACTACGTGGTGCTCTCGGTGACCGACAGCGGCGAGGGCATGACGCTCGAGGTCCAGGCCCGCGTGTTCGAGCCGTTCTTCACTACCAAGGCGGTGGGCAAGGGCACGGGCCTGGGCCTGAGCCAGGCCTTCGGTTTCGCGAGCCAGTCGGGTGGCCAGCTGAAGGTCTACTCCGAGGTCGGTCATGGAACGACGTTCAAGCTTTACCTGCCGCGTCACTGGGGTGCGGTCGATAGAACCAGCCGCCGCACGGCGCAGGGCACGACGCGCAAGGGCCGGGTCGAGGAGATCATCCTGCTGGTTGAGGACGATGACCGCCTGCGTGTCATCGCCAGCGAGACGCTGCGCGACTTGGGCTACACGGTCCTGCATGCGGCCAACGGTGCGGAAGCGCTGGCAATGATCGATGCGGGCCAGGATGCCGTGCTGCTGTTCACCGATGTGGTCATGCCGGGCATGACCGGTCGGGAACTGGCCGACAAGGCGCTGGAACGGCTGCCGCACCTGAAGGTGCTCTACACCACCGGCTACACGCGCAACGCGGTGGTGCACAACGGCGTGATCGATCTGGGGACCCATTTTCTGGCCAAGCCCTTCACGATCGAGGCACTGGCCAGCAAGGTGGCCGAGGTGCTGGATGAACCAAAGGTCGAACGAACGATTGAAACGATCCCAAAGGCAGCAGCTTAAGCAAGCATTTGGTAACGTTGTCGTGGGATTGCCGTAATGGCCCTTGCTTTCAACTTCGACTGCCAACACATGCCACTGAACTTTCAGGCGCTGTTCGACGCCTCGCCCAACCCGTATCTGGTGCTTGATCGGTCGCTGAACATCGCAGGGGCCAATCGGGCATACCTCCAGTCCGTACAGCGTGAACTCTCGGACATTGTCGGGCGGTGGGCCTGGGAGGCATTCCCCACCGATCGAGAGACAGAGGCCCAGGCCATCGCATCCATGAGACGGGCTATCGCCACCCGTGAACCGGACGTGATGCCTTTGCTGCGATTCGACATTGCGCGTCCGGATACGCAAGGCGGAGGCCTGGAAAAACGCTACTGGAGCATCAGCCATGTGCCGGTGCTGGATGCTCTGGGTGAGGTGGAGTTCGTCCTGCATCATCCTGTCGATGTAACGGCTCTTGAGCGTCTAAAGGAAGCGCCATCTGAGGACACGGGACCGGCACTTCGCCCGGAACAAGCACGCATCTTCGAAAGAGCCCAGGCCGTCCACGAAAGCAACCTGGCCTTGAAATCGGAAAGTGACAGGCTGCGCAACCTGTTTGCTCAGACACCCAGTTTCATGGCCGTACTTTCAGGTCCGGAGCATCGCTTCGAATTGGCCAACAAAGCCTACGAGCGGTTGGCTGATGCGCGTCCGCTGGTCGGCCGAACCGTACGTGACGTATTCGATGCCGAGGAGGCAACAGCGTTCTTTGATTTGCTCGACCAGGTCTACACCACTGGTGAGCCTTTCGTGGGCCAGGGAGTCAAGTTGCAGCTCAAGTTGACCTCTGGAGATACACGCCGGCATTTACTGGACTTCGTCTACCAACCCATGCGCGATGAAAAGGGTCAGGTTACGGGCATCTTTGTCGAAGGAAACGATGTCACCCTGCTGCGCGACACGATGGAGACGCTGGCACAACGCGAGGCCCGGCTGCGCCTGGTCATCGAAAACTCCAAGGACCATGCCATCCTGACGACCGATCCCCATGGCGCCATTACCCAATGGTCCAGCGGCGCGCAGCAGATTTTTGGGTGGAGTGAAGAAGAAGTCCTGGGGCAAAGCGTCTCCATCATCTTTACCCCAGAGGACCGGGACATGGGGGTGGATTTTCAGGAGTTGGCCACTGCCCGTGCGCAGGGCAGTGCACTCGACAAGCGTTGGCACATCGGTAAGGACGGCCGACGCGCGTTCATGAATGGCACCCTGAACATGCTGCCGCTCGGTCCCGACGGCTTGCCGCAGGGATTCATCAAGATCGCGCGAGATGAGACCGACCGTCATTACGCAGAAGAAGCACTTGTCAAACTCAACGCCACGTTGGAGCAGCGCGTAGAGCAGCGCTCCGAAGCCTTGCAGGCGTCGCAAGAGCAGTTGCGCCAGTCGCAAAAGATGGAAGCGATTGGCCAGCTCACGGGCGGCATCGCGCACGACTTCAATAACATGCTCGCCACCATCACCTCCAGCCTGGAGCTGATGAACCGCCGGATTGCCAGTGGCAAGGGCGGCGACTTGACCCGCTACATCACCCTGGCGTCGACTGCAGCGCAGAGCGCGGCTGCATTGATCAAACGGCTCTTGGCATTTTCCCGCAAGCAGACCCTGGATCTCCGGACCTTGGACGTCAACGCGTCCATTGCGGAGATGGAAAACATGCTGCGTCGCAGCATCGGAGAAAACATTCAATTCGAGCTTTCCTTGCAGCCAGGCCTGCCAAACGTGAGTTCGGACTGCAATCAGCTGGAAAACGCGTTGCTTAACCTGACTATCAACGCGCGCGATGCCATGCCCGATGGTGGACTCATCCGCATCAGCACATCGAGCCGTGAACTCGATGCCAGCTACGTCGCCATGCATCCCGACGTCATCGCTGGTCAGTACGTGATGATCAGCGTCTCGGACAACGGTACGGGCATGTCGCCCGAGGTTGTCGCCAAGGCGTTCGATCCGTTCTTCACAACCAAGCCCATCGGACAGGGCACCGGCCTGGGTCTTTCAATGATCTATGGCTTCACGCGCCAGACACGTGGGCACGCCAGCATTCACTCGATTCAAGGTGAAGGCACGACGGTTAATGTATACATACCTTGCAATTTGAATTCCCTCGAAACGCCAGCGACTCAGCAGCAATCGGTGGCTCGATCGCCCAAGGGCCGCGGAGAAACGATCCTGTTTGTGGAAGATGAGCTAGGCGTGCGGACTGTACTTGGCGAGATTCTGGGCGAGCTGGGCTATGACACCCAGGAAGCGATTGATGCTCCCAGTGCGTTGGAGGTTGAGCGTGGGATGGCGCGAATGGATTTGCTTATTACAGACGTCGGATTGCCCGGCACCAATGGTCGACAGCTCGCAGAGATGATGCGCGAACGACGTCCAGGCTTGAAAGTGTTGTTCATCACCGGCTATGCAAACAAGGCCACCGTAAAGGGTGAGTTCTTGGGGGAGGGCATGGACATGTTGGCCAAACCGTTCACCATCGACGCTCTGGCCCACAAGGTCAAAGGCATGTTGAATCGAGTCGATCCAGAAATCGTTGAAAACCGAGTTTGAACGCCGGCTGTGACGGTCTGCCTTAATGCCGCAGCCAATCTTGCGGCATTTCATTATTTCCATAATAATGGAATCATGAAAGAAGAAATGATTGTCAAGTCTCTGGCTGCGTTGGCTCAAGTCAGCCGTTTGCGGGTGTTCCGTGCGCTGGTTGTGGCGGGCCAGGAAGGACTGACACCGGGTGCGCTCAGCGAGTCCTTGGATCTGCCCGCAACCAGCCTGTCGTTCCACCTGAAGGAACTGACGAACGCAGGTTTGACGTCCCAGGAGCGCCAAGGCCGGCGTCTGATCTACCGCGCATCGTTCGATCATATGAACGCTTTGCTCGGTTACCTCACGGAGAACTGCTGTCAAGGCGAAGCCTGTGCAGTGGATGCCACGTCCGCGGCGTGCGACTGCTGACGTTTTTCCTGCTCTTTCTTTGCTTCCAGCCCGCCCCCCTCTGACTTCTGGATCTGTTCAATGACCGAACGCAAACTCAACGTCCTGTCTGCACCGGCAACTCGGCTCGTTCCATCCTTGCGGAGGGCATGCTCAGCCAGCTCGGCGTCGACCGCTTTCAGGCTTTCTCGGCTGGCAGCCGTCCCAAGGGCGCAGTGCATCCGCTGGCGCTTGCCACACTCAAGCAGCTGCACTTCGACAACACCGGATTCAGCAGCAAGAGTTGAGGTGACTTCGGCAAAGACGGTGCGTTGCCCATGGACTTCGTGATCACGGTGTGTGACCAGGCGGCGGGCGAGGCTTGCCCGGTGTGGCCCGGCCAACCCATCACAGCGCATTGGGGACTGCCAGATCCAGCTGCAGTGGTGGGTTCGGATGAAGTACAGCAACGGACCTTCACCGACACAGCGGTCACGCTCAAGCGCCGCATTAAATTCCTGCTGTCGCTTCCCCTGGACAAGCTGGAAAAGCTCTCTCTCCAGCGCGAAGTCCGCGACATCGGGACCTGCTGAGATGACGACCAACATCCTGATTCTGTGCACGCACAACTCGGCCCGCAGCGTGCTCTCCGAAGGCATGCTGAACCATTGGGCGAAAGAGTTGGGCGTGGATGTGTGGGCTTACAGCGCCGGCAGCGCACCCAGTGGGCGCATCAACCCCATGGCCATCGAGGTGCTGCAAGCTGCAGGCATCGACGCCTCGGGCTACCGAAGCAAAAGCTGGGACGAGTTCACCCGCGAGTCCGCACCGAAGATGCGTGCGGTCATTACCGTCTGCGACAGTGCCGCTCAGGAAACCTGTCCGTACTGGCCCGGCGCTCCGATCCAGATCCACTGGGGGTATCCGGACCCTTCCAACTCGGGCACGAATGAAGCCGAGAAACGTCAGGCGTTCGAGGCAACGCGCCAAGCCATCGGCGAGCGAATGCGCCGGCTTGCCCAAGTGCACTTCGACCTTCTGAACGACGCCGAACTGCGCAAGATCTTGGAAACCTTCTAAGCCGTTGGCCAGCACGTGGCTGGCCTGGTGTTCCCCTAGGGCCATCGCTGCTGTGCACGAGCTTCCCTCCCTTCCTCTTCCTCACCACGACTTGCCCATGCTGCTGGCTCTCCTGATCTTCGTCTTCACGCTCGTGCTGGTCATCTGGCAGCCGCGAGGTCTGGGTATCGGCTGGAGCGCGTCGCTGGGCGCCGTGCTGGCCCTGCTGACTGGCGTCGTGCAGCTCTCCGACATCCCGGTGGTGTGGCACATCGTCTGGAATGCGACCGCGACCTTTATCGCCGTCATCGTCATCAGCTTGCTGCTCGACGAGGCAGGTTTCTTCGAATGGGCCGCACTGCACGTGGCGCGGTGGGGTGGTGGCCAGGGTCAAGGACTGTTCGCCTGCATCGTGCTGCTGGGCGCGGCAGTCTCCACGCTCTTTGCCAACGACGGCGCCGCGCTGATCCTCACGCCGATCGTCATGGCGATGCTAGTGGCTCTCGGTTTCACGCCGGCGGCTACGCTCGCCTTCGTGATGGCCGCTGGCTTCATTGCCGACACCGCCAGCCTGCCGTTGATCGTCTCCAATCTGGTCAACATCGTCTCGGCCGACTTCTTCAAGATCGGTTTTGCCGACTACGCCTCGGTGATGGTGCCGGTGAACGTCGCCTCGGTGGTCGCGAGCCTGGCGGTCTTGCTGCTGTACTTCCGTCGCGACATTCCGGCGCGCTACGACGTGACGCAATTGCAGGCACCCAAGGACGCGATCCGCGACCCCGCCACGTTTAAAGCTGGATGGGTGGTACTCGTGCTGCTGCTGGTCGGCTTCTTCGGCCTGGAGCCACTGGGCGTGCCGGTCAGCGCCGTAGCCGCGGTCGGCGCGGTACTGCTGCTGGCGGTCGCAGCGCGCAGCGCTGCAATCAACACGCGCAAGGTAATCAAGGGCGCGCCCTGGCAGATCGTCGTCTTCTCGCTGGGCATGTACCTGGTGGTCTACGGCCTGAGGAATGCCAGCCTGACCGACCAGCTCGCAACACTGCTGAACGTCTTCGCGCAGGGTGGCGTTTGGGGAGCCGCCTTGGGCACGGGTTTCCTGACCGCGATCCTGTCCTCAGTCATGAACAACATGCCCACCGTGCTGATCGGCGCGCTGTCCATCGATGCGACGGGCGCAACCGGCCTGGTCCGGGAAGCCATGATCTACGCCAACGTCATCGGCTGCGACCTGGGTCCGAAGATCACGCCTATCGGCAGCCTCGCCACGCTGCTGTGGTTGCACGTGCTCTCGAAAAAAGGCATCACGATCGCCTGGGGTGCGTATTTCAAAGTTGGCATCGTGCTGACCGTGCCGGTCTTGGCCATCACACTGGCCGCGCTGGCGATCCGACTGAACATGGGCTGAGCGCGTCCTCCCATCTCAACCTCGAAACCGATCCATGAGCGACATCACGATCTATCACAACCCCGACTGCGGCACCTCACGCAACGTGCTCGCGCTGATCCGCAACACGGGCGAGGAACCCACCGTCGTCGAATACCTGAAGACCCCGCCCGACCGCGCAACCCTGGAGCGACTGATCGCCGCCATGGGCGTGCCGGTGCGCGACGTGCTACGTCAAAAGGGCACTCCCTACAACGAGCTTGGCTTGGCCGACCCAAAGTGGACCGATGACCAGCTGATCGACTTTGTGCTGCAGCACCCAATCCTGATGAACAGGCCGATTGTTGTCACCCCGCTGGCGACCCGCCTGTGTCGGCCGTCGGAAGCTGTCCTCGAAATCCTGCCGACGCCGCAGCGAGGCGCATTCTCGAAAGAAGACGGCGAAGTCGTTGTCGGTGACAAGGGACAGCATGTCTCCAAGTCCTGATTTTCCCGATTTACCCAACCTCGATGCCGGGTCGTTTCAGAGGCCTGATTTGCAGCGCCTGCATCCGATTGCACGGACGATGCATGCACCACGCATCCTGCTGCTCTACGGTTCGTTGCGCGAACGCAGCTACAGCCGGCTCCTGACCGAGGAAGCGGCTCGCCTGCTGCAAGCCCTGGGCTGCGAAACCCGCATCTACGATCCACGCGACCTGCCGCTGCCAGACGGCGCACCAGAGGACCATCCCAAGGTCCAAGAGCTGCGGTATCTCGCGCAGTGGTCCGAAGGCATGGTGTGGACCTCTCCGGAGCGCCACGGCGCAATGACGGGCATCCTGAAGGCGCAGATCGACTGGATTCCCCTGACCATCGGGTCGGTTCGACCCACGCAGGGCAAGACGCTGGCGGTGATGGAAGTGTCGGGCGGCTCGCAGTCCTTCAACGCCGTCAACCAGATGCGCGTGCTCGGGCGCTGGATGCGCATGATCACGATCCCCAACCAGTCGTCTGTGGCCAAGGCATTCCTGGAGTTCGACGATGAAGGGCGCATGAAGCCTTCGCCGTACTACGAGCGGGTGGTCGATGTGATGGAGGAACTGGTGAAGTTCACGCTGCTGACGCGCGATGCTGCGGAATACCTGGTGGATCGCTACAGTGAGCGGCGGGAAAGCGCAGAGGCCCTGTCGAATCGGGTCAACCTGCGTTCCCTCTGAGACCCACTCACCCACATCGCTGTTCAATTGGTCTTTGTCCTGGGCAAAATGCTGGATCAATTCAGACTGGCATGAGCAAGCTGAGCAGGTCTCGTAGGACTGATCAGGCAACCTCGGTCATTCAAACGCGCCCTGACTTCAACCCATTGCCGCGAACCGAAGGTGGCACCTTTTTGCTTGTGGCTTGGCGCTCGTCAGCCAAAGTCTCTACGATCGGGCAATCGGGTCGATCGTCACCGTGGCAGTGGCTCACCAGATGCGCCAACGTGGCCTTCATCGCACTAAGCTCCTGCAGCTTGGCATCAAGGTCTTGCAAATGCGCTTGCGCCAGCGCTTTGACCTGCCGACTCGGCCGCCGCTTGTCCTGCCACAGCCCGAGCAGTTCTCGGATCTGGTCGATGGAGAAACCGAGGTCGCGAGACTGGCGGATGAATCGCAAGGTGCTCACTTCTTGCGTCGAGTATTGGCGGTACCCCGCCTCGGTGCGCAAGGCTTCCGGAAACAGCCCGACCTTCTCGTAGTGCCGGATCATTTTGGCCGAGACCCCGGACGCCTTGGCCGTCTCACCGATGTTCATGAGTGTCATGGTCTGGGTTCAAGCCTTGAGGACAGGGTAGGTCGAAGATGGGGTGGACGACGGAGGTGCGGCTTCCTGCTGCTGCAGCGAACGCCAGCGCCGCAGCAACAGCGCATTGCTGATCACGCTCACGCTGCTGAAGGCCATGGCTGCACCGGCAATCATCGGACTTAGCAGGCCCAGGGCCGCCAACGGGATGCCCAGCGCGTTGTAGCCGAACGCCCACCACAGGTTCTGTTTGATCTTGGCGTAGGTGCGGCGCGAGACATCGATGGCGTCCGCGACGAGGCGCGGGTCCCCGCGCATCACGGTGATGCCGGCCGTCTCCATCGCCACGTCCGTGCCGGTCGCCATGGCGATGCCCACGTCGGCGGCAGCCAGGGCGGGCGCATCGTTGATGCCGTCGCCCACCATCGCCACCACCTGACCGGCCGCGCGCAGTTCCTGCACGATGGCGGCCTTGTCGCCTGGCAGCACCTCGGCGCGCACCTCGGTGATGCCAAGGTCTTCAGCAACCGCGCGAGCGCTGCCCGGGTTGTCTCCAGTGAGCATGACGGTGCGGATGCCCAGTTCCTGCAGCCGAGCCACCGCTTGGCGGGCGGCAGGCTTGACCGTGTCGCCAAACGCCAGCAGTCCCAGCAGATCGACCCGGAACCCGGTGGTGCGCGTGAGCCAGGAGATCGTCCGGCCTTCGTTTTCCAGGCGGGTTGCCTCGGTGGATAGGGCACCGGGATTTACACCCAGTTCCTGCAGCAGGCGGCTGCTGCCCAGCGAGAAGACAGTGCCCTCCACGATGGCCGTCAATCCTCGACCCGGCAGAGCCTTCGCCAGGGAAGCTACAGGCAAGCTCAAACCTTCATCACGCGCCTTGTCCAGCACGGCTTGCGCCAAAGGATGCTCGCTGACGTTCTGCAAGGCGCCCGCGAGCCGCAGGACGTTGTTGCGGTCCTCGCCCGGCGCCGGCACGATCGCGGCCAGCGACGGCCGG
Organism: Variovorax glucosi; assembly: GCF_051216695.1. Taxonomy (NCBI): domain Bacteria; kingdom Pseudomonadati; phylum Pseudomonadota; class Betaproteobacteria; order Burkholderiales; family Comamonadaceae; genus Variovorax; species Variovorax glucosi. The sequence continues at coordinate 1,362,950 of NZ_JBPJZE010000001.1, read as the reverse complement.
CCTTCGGTCAGCGTGCCGGTCTTGTCGAAGGCGACCGTCGTGACCGAATGCGCCACTTCCAGGGCCTGCGCATCCTTGATGAGGATGCCCTGGCGCGCAGCCACACCGGTGCCGGCCATGATGGCCGTGGGGGTCGCCAGTCCCAGCGCGCACGGGCAGGCGATGACGAGGACCGCCACCGCGTTGATCAGCGCCTGCTCCCAGTTTCCTGCGACGGCGACCCACCCAATAAAGGTCAACGCGGCAATCGCCAGCACCACTGGGACAAAGACTGCGCTCACCCGGTCCACGATGCGCTGGATCGGCGCCTTGGCCGCCTGCGCCGACTCGACCATGCGGATGATGCGTGCCAGCATGGTTTCGGTGCCCACCGCCAGCGTCCTGACGGTCATTAGGCCCTCGACATTGATGGCGCCGCCCGTGACCTTCGCGCCCACGGCCTTGGCCACCGGCAGGCTTTCTCCGGTGATGAGCGATTCGTCGACATGGCTGTGGCCCTCGCTCACTTCGCCGTCCACGGCGATCCGTTCGCCCGGACGAACGACGACCAGATCGCCCACGCGCACCTGACCGATGGCGATTTCGACTTCGATGCCGTCGCGACGCACCCGGGCGGTTGCCGGGCGCAGCGCGTTGAGGGCATGGATGGCGGCGGCGGTCTGGCGCTTGGCGCGGCCTTCCAGCCACTTGCCCAGCAGCACGAGCGTGATGACCGTGGCCGAGGCCTCGAAGTACAGGTGAGCCATGCCGTGTGTGCCGTGACGCCACAGCAGGTAGACCGACAGTCCATAGGCCGCCGAGGTGCCCAGCGCCACCAACAGGTCCATGTTGCCCGCGCCAGCGCGCACGGCCTTGTAACCGGCGCGGTAAAAGCGCCAGCCCAGCCAGAACTGGACCGGCGTGGCCAAGGCCCACTGCGCCCAGCCACCCAGCATCCAATCGATGCCCAGCACCTGCAGCAGCATCGGTGCGATGAGCGGCAGCGTCAGCACCGCTGCCACCGCCACCGGCCACCAGTTGGGCCACTGCCACCCAAGCGCGACCGACGCCGACGCCGCTGTCGTTTGCCGGGCCTTCACGGCGTAGCCGCTTTTCTGGATGGCCGCTTCCAGGGTCTGGACTGGCACCGTCGAGAGCATTTCGACGGTCACTTTCTCGGTGGCGAGGTTGACCGATGCACTTGCCACCCCCGGCACCTTCAGAAGCGCCTTTTCCACCCGCGACACGCAGGAGGCGCACGTCATGCCTTCCACACCCAGTTCCACTTGCTGGGTGCTTACCTCGTAGCCGGCCTTGCGCACGGCTGCCACCAGCAACTGCGCATTCACCCCGGGTTCGACCCCCACGGTCGCTTGCTCGGTCGCCAGATTGACCGATGCGCTCACCACCTCAGGCAGTGCCTTAAGGGCTTTCTCCACGCGCATGATGCAGGAGGCGCACGTCATTCCGGTGATGGGAAGCTGCAGGGTCTGGAGGTCAGTGGACGCTGAGGCAGCGCCAGGGAAGTGGGCAGCAGTGTTCATGGGCAAACGGATTGTCAGGACCTTTGACTCTCAGGGTTCCCACAGTGGCAAGGTCAAGGGGTGACCAGAGAGTGCGTGACAGCCGAAGGGGTATCCGTATCAATCCTTGACCTTCTAACTGTGGCAAGGATGAAACTGGCTTCGTCAACTACTTTTCAGCCAGGAAAAACACCATGATCGCCTTTGACATTCAAGACATGACCTGCGGGCATTGCGTCGCCACCATCACCCGGGCCGTGGCGGCCGTCGATGATCGCGCTGCCGTGCGTTTCGATCTGCCGACGCACCGTGTGGAAATTGAGTCCAGCACCGCCAGTGCCCAGGCACTGAGCCAGAGCATCCAGGATGCCGGCTACACCCCGGTAGCTGCCAGTTCGACGCCCGCAGCGGCGGCATCCAAGAAGGGCTGCTGCTGCGGCTGAGCGCCTGCAGGCCGCGCAGCAGCGCGTGAATGGTGTGCATCTGGCTCAGTCATTTTGACGCCGAAGCCGCCAGCTTTCAGTCCGCTGGCGATCGGCGGGATGGCAGGAGATCCCTCGTCGCCGAAGCATGCTGTGCTGTAGAGGTCTGAGGACGGCATCTTTAGTATAGGTATCACCGCCTGTGCATTCGAGGTCGGCTAGGGTTGACACTTTTTGACATTGCCGCATACTGAGCTTCAGCCCCGGCGACGCGTGACGATCCCGCCCCCATACTCGCTGCGGCCGGCGCCACGCCGCAGCCCACCAGGGGTATCAACGTGCGCAACTTCTTACATAACAACCACGACGAGTTGGTTCAACGATGCAAGGACAAGGTCGCATTGCGGCCTTTGCGAGGCGCCACCCCTGCCCAGCTTTCCCATGGCGTTCCGATGTTTCTTCAGCAGCTCACGCGTACGCTTGAAGCCGAGGAGCAAGGTGACGCAGTTGGTGGGATGCAAATTTCCGGACCATCTGGAGGCGATGCTTCGGCGCTCTCGGAGATGGGCGTTTCAGCCACGGTCCATGGAGGCGAATTGCTCGGCCTCGGCTACACCGTTGACCAAGTCGTCCACGACTATGGTGACCTGTGTCAAGCAATCACCGACCTCGCTGTCGAACGCGACGCCCCGTTCTCGGTCGACGAGTTCCGCACGCTGAACCGATGCCTTGACAACGCCATCGCTGACGCCGTTACTGAGTTTGCTGCCCAGCGCGATGTGGAAGTGGCGAGGCGACAGGCCGAAGAGGAGAACGAAAGGCTTGGCTTTCTCGCGCATGAATTACGCAATCACCTCCACGTCGCCAAGCTTGCTTTCGCAGCCCTGGAGTCAGGCAGGCTTCCGGTTGGCGGCTCCACTGGTGCTGTTCTTAAGCGCAGCCTCGGCTCGATGGAAGGTTTGATCGACCATTCTTTGGCGGCGGTTCGTAACGCAGCACTCGCGCCGCTGTATCCGCGCATTTTTTCGCTCGCAATTTTCCTTGCGGATGCCGGTCGCGTTGCCGAACTCTACGCAGCTGACACGGGGTGCACGCTTCGCATTGCGGAAGTAGATGCCCAACTCGCGATCGAAGGCAATCGCGAATTGCTGATGGCGGCACTTGGAAATTTGCTGCAGAACGCTTTCAAGTTCACTCGATCGGGTAGCGAGGTCACGCTGCATGCGCATACGTCCGTTGATTCAATCAACATCGAGGTAGAGGACTGCTGCGGCGGGCTTCCCCAAGGCGTCGTCGATACGATCTTCAAACCTTTTCAGCAAGGTTTCGACGACAAGCGTGGCCTTGGGTTGGGGCTGTCGATCGCAAGGCGAAGTGTCGAGTCCGACCGTGGACGTTTGACTGTGCAAGACATACCAAGCAAAGGATGCGTATTCACGATCAGCTTGCCCCTGCGGCGGCTGACGTAAGGTGATTACCCAAGACGCAAAGTAGTCATCGATCTGTGGCGCCACCAGGCCTGAGAGCATGTACTGTTGAGTCGGGACCGGCGTTACGAATGCGCCAGGGATGCTTGCTGGCTTTGTGACCAGATGTCGTCAGACCAGCCATGGCCAGCGCTGCAGAAGGCCAGACAGCCCTCCACCTTCAGACAGCATCGCCCCTTTCAATCGCCAAGCTTGCTCGTGCGCAAGCGAAGCGAATTTGCGATCACACTGACCGAGGACAGCGCCATTGCGGCGGCTGCGACGACTGGTGAAAGCAGGATTCCGAAGAACGGGTACAGGACGCCCGCAGCGATCGGGATTCCCAACACGTTGTAGCCAAAGGCAAACCACAGGTTCAGTCGAATGTTGCTCATGGTGGCCTGCGAAAGTTGACGGGCTTTCACAATGCCCATCAGATCGCCCTGCAGCAGGGTAATGCCCGAACTTTCCATGGCGACGTCTGTTCCTGTCCCCATGGCGATGCCGACATCGGCTGCTGCCAGCGCAGGTGCATCGTTCACGCCGTCACCAGCCATGGCCACAACGCACCCTTCGCTTTTGAGGCGTTGCACCACCGAAGCCTTGTCCTCCGGCAGCACCTCAGCGACAACCTCGTCGATGCCAAGCTCGCGGGCCACTGCTTGCGCCGTCGTCTTGCCGTCACCGGTCAGCATGACCACGCGGATGTTGCTCTTGCGAAGGCTGGCAATGGCCTGGGCTGTGCTTGCCTTGATGGGATCAGCAATGCCGACGAAGCCCGCAAGTCGACCACCGATGCCGACGAAGATGACCGTCGCGGCTTTGGCCCGGATGGGTTCGGCATCCTGGTCGGCGGCTCCGACCTCGATGGCGTGCTCGGCCAGGAACTTAGCACTCCCGCAAACAACCTGCACACCGTCCACCGTGCCGATCACCCCCTTGCCCACCGGCGAATCGAAGTCGGTGACGGGTGACAGGGTAAGTTTGAGTTCCAACGCGTCAGCCACGATTGCCGCGGCGAGGGGATGCTCGCTGGCACGTTCGACACTCGCGAGTTTCTGTAGCACGTCGTTGGCTTCGAAACCGTTCAAAGGCTGCACTTTGACGACCTTGGGGCGGCCCTCGGTCAAGGTGCCGGTCTTGTCGACGACCAAGGTGTCGACCTTCTCCATGCGCTCCAACGCCTCCGCATCGCGGATCAGAACGCCGCTTTGCGCGCCGCGTCCCACGCCCACCATGATGGACATCGGCGTGGCGAGGCCCAAGGCGCACGGGCACGCGATGATCAGGACAGCCACTGCGGCGATCAACGCATACGAGAAGGCAGGGCTCGGCCCCCAGATGAACCACGCCCCGAAGGTAAGCAGGGCAACGGCGATTACCACAGGAACGAACCACCCCGCCACTTGGTCGGCCATGCGCTGGATCGGGGCGCGGCTGCGCTGGGCGGCCGCCACCATGTGGACGATCTGCGAGAGCAGTGTGTCCGCTCCCACCTTCTCCGCACGCATCACGAAACCGCCGGTCTGGTTCAGCGTGCCGGCAGTGACCTGGGAGTCGACGGCTTTGGCAACGGGCACCGGCTCGCCCGTCACCATGGACTCGTCGACGTTGCCCTTCCCCTCGATGAGCTTGCCGTCAACAGGCACCTTTTCGCCGGGCCGTACGCGCAGCAGATCGCCGACTTGAATGGCCTCGACCTCCACTGTCTCATCCATTCCGTCAGAACTTACCTTTACGGCCGTCTTTGGAGTAAGCCCGAGGAGTGCCTTGATGGCGCCCGAGGTTTTTTCCCTGGCCCGCAGTTCGAGCACCTGGCCGAGGAGGACAAGCACCGTGATCACGGCGGCTGCTTCGAAGTAGACCGCCACCGCGCCTTCCGGTCCGCGAAACTCTGCTGGGAAGACGCCCGGCGCGAGGGTGCCGACGATGCTGTAAATCCAAGCGATGCCCGTCCCCAAGGCGATCAGCGAGAACATGTTGAGGCTGCGGTTTTTCACCGAGGCCGCAGCGCGTACAAAAAATGGCCAGCCGCTCCACACCACCACCGGTGTCGCCAAGACCAGCTGAACCCAGTTGGACAGTTGCGGTGCGATGAACGCATGCAGGTTCACGAGGTGTGCACCCATCTCCAAAATGAAAACGGGCACCGTTAGCGCCAATCCCACCCAGAAGCGCTTGGTCATGTCGCGCAGCTCGGGACTTTCTCCAGTCTCGGTGCTTGCCACCACCGGCTCCAATGCCATCCCGCAGATCGGGCAGCTGCCAGGGCCCATCTGGCGAACCTGGGGATGCATCGGGCAGGTGTATTCGACCTGCCCCTGCCCCGCCGCCGGGGAAGAATTATCAGCCGCGCTGCGCGTTACGTGACCGTGGTGGCCCGCGTGTTCGACAGCGCGCCCCGTCGCTCCCCCGGGTGCTGCATGGTCCGGAGAAACTGTGTGAGAAGGTGGTGCCGAGTCACTTGCGGAGACGCCATCTGAGGCGCTGTCCGGTGCCGTAGCACCGTGCCCGCAATGGGCGTGATCGTGGCTCTGTTTGTCGCTGGGCTGCATGAGATTCCTCTTTCGGAGGTAAGTCTTGCCCTTCCTATTGTGGGAAGGTCAAGACGCACGCGAGCTTCGCGGCATGGGAGGGAGCGCCGAGAGGCGCCAAGGACAACCTACGTGAGAGGTAGCAGGCTACTTCTTCATCGCTTCGCCGGAGTGGCCGTGCTTGGCGAGAAACTTGTCGAGTTCGCCAATCTCCTTTTTCTGCGCCTTGATGACACTTGTGGCCATCCTTCGCATCTGGGGGTCCTTGCCTGCCTGCAATTCAGCTTGGGCCATGTCGATGGCGCCCTGGTGGTGCATTCGCATCATCATCGCGAAGTCGACGTCCGGATTGCCGCTCATGGACATCGAGGCCATCTTGTCGTTCATGTCCTTCATCATGGACTTCATGTCCATGTTGCCCTTCATGCCACCGTGCATGCCGGTAGCACCAGGTGCACCAGCCGTCGGGTGACCGTGCTGCGCCGCTGGCTGTGCAAAGGCCACTGGCTGTAGCAGTGCGACACCAAGGGCGATCACCGAGAGGGGACGTGTCAAAAAATTCATCTTCATGGAAGCTCCTTCAGGGGGGAATTGGTTCGAACTGACGAGGCACCGCTATGAGGCGCCTCGCCGGCGACTGGTGTCAGCGATTGGCGTCCATCTTGGTGACGGTAAATTTCCCGTCCAACTTCTCGGCAACGAAGCGGACCTTGTCACCCGCTTGAACCTTGTCGAGCATTGCCGCGTCCTGGACTTGGAACACCATCGTCATGCCGGGCATGTCGAGGTTTGTGAGCGGACCATGCTTGATGGTGAGCTTCTGGTTCTCTTTGTCAACCTTGCGCACTTCGCCCTCGGCCATCTCGGTCGAAGTGGCAGCAGCGGCAGGTGCGCTCGTGGTCTGCGCGCCGGCAGCGCCAGCCATGGAAATCAAAACGGCTGCGGTCGACGCCGCGATCGAAAAATGGATCTTGTTCATAGCGTTTTTCCTTTGGATGAGGATGCAGGCCCAGCGCTCCGCGCAGAGCCAAACAGGGGTTACTTCAAGTTCTTCGTGGTGGACTTGGCAACGTTGACCGCGCCCTTCATGCCAGCGTCGTAGTGACCTGGCTGCAGGCACGCGAAGTCAATCTTCCCGGCCTTGGTGAACTGCCAGACAACTTCCCCGCTCTTGCCGGGCGCGAGCGTGACCATGTTCGGGTCGTCATGCTCCATCTCGGGATTCTTCTTCATGACCTCGTAGTGCTCCTTGAGCTCCCTCTCGGTGCCCAGGACAAGCTCGTGCTTGATCTTTCCCGAGTTGGTGATGAGAAAGCGAACGGTCTCGTTTTGCTTGACGTCGATGCTCGCGGGGGTGAAGCGCATCGAATCGGTCATGTCCACCTTGACGGTGCGGGTTGCGTTCGCAGCGACGCCGGGCTTGCCGATGGCGTTGTCGCTGCCATGACCACCGGCATGCGTGCCGGCAGCAAAGGCGCTGGCAGCGGCGAGAACGATGATCGCAGCGACTGCTGCAGAGCGAATGGTCTGACTCTTCATGGGATTTCCTTTGTTAAAAAAGACGCGGGATCAATGGCCTGCGTGGCCTTTGGCGGGTTTACGGACTTGCACTTCGATGTTTTTGGCCGGCATGTTCTGCGCCGGCATCGCGGCCGCGCCAGCGTCGCGTGCGCGGGGCGGCTCGGCGGAGGTGCCGTTGAATTCGTAGGCAACGGTCCCTTGTGGGTGCTTGAACCACCCGGGGTTCGAGTAGTCGCCGCGCTTCTGGTCCTTGCGAACCTTCACCACGCTGAACATGCCGCCCATTTCGACGGAGCCAAAGGGGCCTTCGCCAGTCATCATTCGCGCTGTGTTGTCGGGCAGCGGCATTTCCATCTCGCCCATGTCCGCCATGCCTCGCTCGCCCATCACCATGTAGTCGGGCACGAGCTTGGTGACCTGCTTGACAACATCCTTGTGGTCGACGCCGATCATGGTGGGCACGTCGTGACCCATGACGTTCATCGTGTGATGGCTCTTGTGGCAGTGGAACGCCCAGTCACCTTCCTCGTCCGCAAGAAATTCGATCTGGCGCATCTGACCGACTGCCACGTCGGTGGTCACTTCGTATTGCCTGGAAGTCTTCGGCGTTGGGCCGCCGTCGGTGCCGGTGACCAGGAATTCATGCCCGTGCAGATGCATGGGATGGTTCGTCATCGTGAGGTTGCCAATGCGAATCCTGACCTTGTCGTTCTGCCGAACGTTGAGCGAGTCAATCCCGGGGAAGATCCGGCTGTTCCAGGACCAGAGGTTGAAGTCCAGCATCGTCATGATCTTGGGTGTCGCGCTGCCAGGCTCCACGTCGTAGGCATTCAGCAGGAACACGAAATCGCGATCGACTTTTTCGATCAACGGATGCTCGGCCTTGGGATGCGTGACCCAAAAGCCCATCATGCCCATCGCCATCTGCACCATCTCGTCGGCGTGAGGGTGGTACATGAAGGTACCGGGCCGGCGCGCGACGAATTCGTAGACGAAAGTCTTGCCTGGCTGAATTCCCGGCTGATTCAGACCGGTGACGCCGTCCATGCCGTTGGGCAGGCGTTGTCCGTGCCAATGGACGCTGGTGTGCTCGGGCAGCTTGTTGGTCACGAAGATGCGAACCCGGTCGCCTTCAACGACTTCGATGGTCGGACCCGGTGACTGACCGTTGTAGCCCCACAGGTTGGCCTTGAAGCCTGGCGCCATCTCACGCACCACCGGCTCTGCGACCAGGTGGAATTCCTTCACTCCGTTGTTCATGCGCCAGGGCAAGGTCCAGCCATTGAGCGTAACGACTGGGTTGTAAGGGCGGCCTGTTGAAGGCGCCAATGGCGGCATGGTGTCCGGCTTCCCCTGAAAAACCGGTTCTGGCAAGGCAGCCATCGCTACCTTGCTCACCGTGGCGGCGGCGATGGCACCCGTGATGGCCCCCGCGCCGCTTAGAAAATTGCGTCTGTTATTCATGTGTAGTTCTTGAAGATTTGCTCAATGTGCCGGTGCGGCAGCAGCTTGGGAGCTGACGCCGCCGGCAGCCGGTGAGGCCATGGCAGAGGGTTTGCCGATCACAGACGCGGCGAGCGCCGCATCCGCCATCCAGAACTGCTGCTGGGCATTGATCGCGTTCGTCACGCTCGAGATCTGATCGCGTGCTTCGGCCAAGAGCTCGAAGACGCCGATCAGCATTCCGTTGTACCGAAGGACGTTCTCGTCGGCCATCGCTTGGCGCAGAGGGACGATCTCGTCGCGGTAGTGGCGTGCGATGTCGTAGGTCGTGCGATACGCCGAGTAATCCTGGCGCAGTTGCGATGTCGCACCGCGGACGGCTGCGTCGTAGCGGTTGGCAGCCACCAGGGATTGAGCGTTCAATGCGTCGCGCTGAGCGGAGCCCCAGTTGAACAGGGGCAGTCGAATGTCCAGCTCAAAGCCTCGCCCGGTGCTGCGCGTCCCCTCTTGATTGTCGAAGACGGTGTCGCGCCGAATTCCAGCTTCTACGTCGATGAACGTGGAAAGTTGGTTGATGCCTTGCGACTTGCCTGCAACATCCAATTGCGCGCGTGCCTGCTGCACATCCAGACGTTGTGCCCCGGCAGTGCTCGCGACGTCCTGAGCTGGACGGGGTGCCTTGGGCAAATCCGGCAAACGTTCCGGCAGCCGAAGCCTCGCAGCCTGACCCTCGTCCAGGCCCAACGCGCGGACCAGCTCCTCCCGGGCCGAAGTGGTGGCATGACGGACCGAGGCGAGTTGCGTTGTCGCATCGGCGTAAAACACTTGTTGGCGCGCGCGCTGCAGCTTGCTGAAGTTGCCGATCAGTTGCATCCGTCGAGCAAGCTCAGCGCTGGCCTCAGCCGACTGTTTGACTTGCTCGGCGTACTGCAGCAACTGTTGCGCTGCGACAGCACGCACCCAGGCTTGGCGAACCTGGGTCACTTGGTCCACAACAGTGGTCGTCAGCTGGATTTGCGCTCGAATGCCCTGGCTGCGAGCGATGGACATGCGTTGCGGCAGGAGGATCAGGTCCACCAAACCGAAAGACAGAAGCCTTCCAATTTCAAGCTCACTTCCAATTCGCAGCCGCTCAAAGCTGAAAACCGGGTTGGGAATGTTGCCAGCTTGGTTCGCGTTCGAGATTTCAGCCCAACTCTGGGCCACCATCGCCTGCAATGCAGGGCTGTTTGCCAAAGCGAGGCGCACTGCAGCATCTTGCGTCAGAGGCGTGCCAAGAAGCTCATCTGCAACCGCGAGGCGGGCGTCGCGTTGTTCCTTGGTGCGGCTCAGCTCCAAGTTGCCGCCAGTGAACTGAGCAGCAGAGCTGTTGGTCTGCTTGACGGCATCGTCGATGCTGAGGGACGCACAGCCTGTCAGTGCCGCGAGGCCGACTGCGCCCAGCGTTAAACGCAGCGGACGCGTCATGGCTTCTCCTTCGGAGTGGGTACGACATGGCCGGCGTGTGGATCTGACGCTGCAGGCGGTTTGGTGTCAGAGGGTTCGCCACTCGCCTCTTTGGCATAGGCGCGCCATCCACCACGGCCTTTGACGGTGTCGTTGGCGGCCTTCCATGGGATGGCTTTTTCATCAGCGAAGGCTTTGTAGCCGTCCATCGCTGAACTGTAGGAAAGAGAACTCGGCGTAGCCAGGAGAGCGTCCTCAGAGGATGCGGTCTGCGCTCCCGCTGTGAAGGCCACGAATGTGGTCAAGCTGGCCAGCCATGCGGCAGGCGATTTTTTGAACATGGGTTCCTCGCGATGTTCATGAACGAAGTGCCGTCGACCGCCGCAAGGCGGAAGAAACAGCAAGCGATGCATGCGCGTTCAGACGCCGACAGCAAAGCTGCCGGACGGTGAACGCCTTAAACGCGAGGAGGTTTTTGAGGGACGCCGGGCGAAACGATCGCCAGCGCGTAGAGGGGCTCTACCAGGTCGGCCTGCGGGAGGCCGGAGTAAATGACGTCAGCAATGGCCGGGGTAAGCCCGACAGCATGACAAGGGGCGCAGTTGCCGCATTTGTGCCCTGCGTCATCTTGCCCTGAATCAGCGGCATGGTCGTGCGCGTCGACATGGGAGTCATCGTGATGGCCTGCAGCCAAGACCACGTCACCATGATCATGGTGACTGCTCGGAGCGGCCGAGGTTGCTCCCATCGACATTTCTGTCCCCGGCGCGCAAATGGCCATAGCTGCCGCCGCGTAGCCTTGAAAAGGCACCGCTAACATCATGAGCCACAGAAAGATCGAGCGGAAGCTGACCATTACCTCAATTGTACGAGAGCTTCAAAAAAAGTGGACCTGACCTGCTGACAGCTGCAAATCCGCTTGTCAAGGCGTCGTGCGCTCCAACCGTGTGACAGTTGGCTTTCCAGCAATTATCTCGGCCTGAAATTTGACCCTATCGCCTGCTTTGAGCGTCCGTAGCATGTCCGGACTCGACACCTCAAAGGCCATCGTCATGGGCGGCATGCCCAGATTCGGAAGGTCTTCGTGGTCGAGGACGATTTCGCCGGTGTCGCGCAGCACGCGCTCGACCACCGCATGTGTGAGCGGCAGCGTTGTCGAGACGGCCAGGGGCACTGGGGGTTGAGCGCGTGCCGGTGTCTGGGCCAAAGCACAGTTGAAAGCAGGCAGAAATCCAAGCATGACCAGTGCACCCAAATGCAGCGCCAGACTGCGCGAGTTCCTGAATGCAAACGGTTGAGTCGCGTATTTCAAGGCACTTTTCTCTGGTGTGGCACTGCGAACGTAGACGAACGAGTGAAATGTTTGGGCAATTTGCGATGCAGCAGGAACCATGCAGCAGGCACGACGAGCATACTTAGGAGAGGTGCCGTGATCATGCCGCCCACCATCGGCGCGGCAATGCGCGTCATCACCTCTGAGCCGGTACCACTGCCCCACAGGATGGGCAGCAGGCCCGCCATCACGACCGCGACGGTCATCGCCTTGGGTCGCACACGCAGCACGGCACCTTCACGAATCGCGGCCAGCAGGGTCTCGTCATTCATCGGCTCTCCGGCTTCCAGGCGGCGCGCCAGTGCATTCTTCAGGTAAACCAGCATGACAACGCCAAACTCGGCCGCCACGCCGGCCAGGGCGATGAAGCCTACCGCGGTGGCCACTGAGATCGAATGGCCCAACGCCCAGATCAGCCAGAAGCCGCCAATGAGCGAGAACGGCACTGCCGCCATCACCAAAGCCGCATCGACGAAGGACCTGAACAACAAGTAGAGCAGCACAACAATGACCGCCAGCGTGACGGGCACGACCAATTTCAGCCGCTCGGTCGCACGTTCAAGGTATTCGAACTGCCCGGACCACGACACGGCGTAGCCCGCAGGCATCTTCACAGTCTTCCCGACTGCGGTCTGCATGTCGCTGACGGCGGAGCGCAGGTCGCGGCCCCGAACGTCGACGTAGACCCATCCCGACAGCCGCGCGTTTTCGCTGCGAAGCATCGGCGGTCCGTCTTCGATGGTGATCTTCGCCACATCGCCGAGCAGCAATTGCGCCCCCTTTTCGGTCACGAAAGGCAATTGCCGCAGTCGTTCCAGCGAATCGCGGATTTCGCGCGGGTATCGGACGTTGATCGGATAACGCTCGCGGCCCTGGATGACCTCACCGACGTTTTCGCCACCGATGGCCGTGGTTACCACGGCCTGTACGTCCGCCACCGAGAGCCCGTAGCGTGCGGCTGCCAGCCGGTCGACGTCGACGTCGATGTAGCGCCCACCGGTGAGCCGCTCTGCCAGTGCAGACGACACACCGGGAACGTTCTTGACGGCCACCTCGATCTGCGTCGTCAGCGAATCGATGGTGGCCAGATCCGCCCCCGCCACCTTGATGCCGACCGGGCTCTTGATGCCTGTGGCCAGCATGTCGATCCGGTTGCGGATGGGTGGCACCCACACATTGGTCAGGCCCGGCACCTTGACGGCGCGGTCCAGTTCTTCGACCAGCCTGTCCGGTGTCATCCCCGCGCGCCACTGCGCCTTCGGTTTGAATTGGATGGTGGTCTCGAACATCTCAAGCGGCGCGGGGTCGGTGGCGGTGTCCGCGCGGCCGGCCTTGCCGAACACGCGCGCAACCTCCGGCACGGTCTTGATCAAGCGGTCGGTCTGCTGCAGCAGTTCGGAAGCCTTTGACACCGACAACCCGGGAAGCGCGGAAGGCATGTACAGCAAGTCGCCTTCGTCGAGTGGTGGCATGAACTCGCCGCCCAATCGCATCAAAGGAACAGCGGTGAGCGCCAGCAGTACGGCAGCCACAGCCAGCGTTCCCTTCGGAAATCGCAGTACGAGTTCCAGCGCGGGCCGGTACACCGCCATGAGGACGCGGTTGACGGGGTTGGACGCTTCATGCGGGATGCGTCCCCGAATCAGGTAACCCATGAGCACCGGGATGAGCGTCACCGACAAACCTGCCGCCGCTGCCATAGCGTAGGTCTTGGTAAAAGCCAACGGCGAAAACAGCCGGCCCTCCTGCGCCTCCAACGAGAACACCGGGACGAAGGACAGCGTGATCACCAGCAGCGAGAAGAACAGTGCTGGACCCACCTCCACGGAGGCCTCGGACACGAGCTGCCACCGTTCGGCCACTGTGGGCTGCCGGTCGTGCGCCACCTCGAAGGCCTCGATGTGCTTGTGCACGTTCTCGACCATCACGATCGCGCCGTCCACCATGGCACCGATGGCGATCGCGATGCCGCCAAGCGACATGATGTTGGCGTTGACGCCTTGCCAGTGCATGACGATGAACGCTGCCAGCACACCGATCGGCAAGGCCACCACCGCCACGAGCGCCGAGCGCAAATGAAACAGGAACATCGCGCAGACCAGCGCCACCACAATGAATTCCTCGATGAGCTTGCCGCGAAGGTTCTCGACAGCGCGGTCGATCAGCAGCGACCGGTCGTAGGTAGGCACGATTTCCACACCCGGCGGCAGGCTGGGTTTGAGCGCTTCGAGCTTCGCTTTGACGGCCTTGATGGTCGAACGGGCGTTTTTGCCAGAGCGCATCACGATGACGCCGCCCGCCACTTCGCCTTCACCATCCAGTTCGGCAATGCCACGGCGCATTTCCGGCCCAATTTGCACCGTGGCCACGTCGCGCAGCAGCACTGGAGTAGCACCTGTCACAGCAAGAGGGATCGTGCGGAAATCGTCCAGCGACCGTAAGTACCCGCGCGAACGCACCATGTACTCAGCCTCAGCAAACTCGACCACCGAACCGCCAGACGCTTGGTTGGCCTTCTGCAAGGCATTAATCACCGTCGACTGCGTGATGCCGAGCGCGCGCATGCGGTCGGGATCGAGCACCACTTGGTACTGACGCACCATGCCGCCGATGCTGGCGACCTCAGCCACATCAGGCACGGTCTTCAGCTCAAACTTGAGGAACCAGTCGTTCAGCGCGCGCAGTTGACCGACGTCGCGCGTGCCCGCGCGGTCGACCAGCGCGTATTCGTAGACCCAGCCCACGCCCGTGGCATCAGGGCCCAGCGAGGCGTTGGCGCCCGCGGGGAGCTTGCTCTGGACCTGGTTCAGGTATTCGACCACGCGCGAGCGCGCCCAGTACGGATCGGTCTTGTCGTCGAAGAGCACGTAGACGAACGAGTCACCGAAGAACGAATAGCCGCGCACGGTCTTGGCGCCGGGCACGCTGAGCATGGTGGTGGTCAGTGGATAGGTCACAAGGTCTTCGACCACCTGGGGCGCCTTGCCGGGAAAGGGCGTGCGGATGATGACCTGCGTGTCCGAGAGGTCGGGCAATGCGTCGAGTGGTGTTCGGACGACGGACCACCAGCCAGCCGCGACCAGGAATGTGGTCGCGATCAGCACAAGGAACCTGTTGCCGATCGACCAGCGGATCAGGGCGGCGATCATTGCTTGGCGCCTGGTTGCAGGCGCTGCACGGAGACCAGTTCGTAGTCTGTGGGGCCACCCTCCTTGAACTCGAAGCGAACTTGGTCGCCTGGCTTGATTTCCGGGAAGGCGTTCGGCAATGTCTTGGCGAACCCCATCGTCATCGACGGCCACTTGAGCGTCGCAACGGGGCCATGCGAGATGGTGATTTCATCGGGCGCCACGCTTTCGACCTTTCCCTCGGCCTTGTGAGTCACCCCGGCCGGCGTCGAGGCTCCAGCGTTCGGCGGGGCTGCGGGCGCCGTCATGTTGCCCAGCACGGAGCGCAGCCGGGCCTCCGAGTCGATCAAAAACTGACCGCTGGCGACCACCTGATCGCTTTCGCTCAGGCCCGAAACGACTTCGGTCTCATCGCCTTGGTCCGCACCCAGCGACACATCGCGCGGCTCGAAGGCGCCGTCAGCCCTGCGCACAATGACGACAGCGCGCTTCCCCGTGCGGATAACCGTTTCGGACGGCACGACCAACTGGCTGCTGGCGGGGCCGGCCACCTGCAGGCGCAGCAGCATGCCAGGCGTCAGCCTTCCGTTCCTGTTGTCGACCTCAAAGCGGGCCTTCAGAGTGCGGGTCGAACTGTTGATCTCGGGAATGAGCTCGTCGAGCGTTCCAACGAAAGTTTGAGCAGCATCGGCCTGTAGGATCGCCTTGACCTTCTGGCCACGCGTGAGTGTTACCGCCTGCGCTTCCGGAATCTCGGCGACCGCCCAGACCCTTTCCAACCCCGCGATGCGGAACAGCGTCGTGCCGGGAGTGACGGCCACGCCTTCTCGCACGCCCAACTCGGCCACCACGCCATTGGACGGTGCGGAGAGCACGAAGCGCGCCTGCGCGGTGCCGGTCTCTTCGCTGCGCCGGATGAGTTCAGCGGGGATGGACATGGCCCGCATGCGATCACGCGCGGCAGCGACGAGGTCAGGAGTGGCGCCCGAACGTTTGAGGGCGAGCAATTCGTTCTGTGGCCCGAGCCAGTCGGGCGCGAAGACCGTCACCAGTGTTTGGCCCTTGCGCACGCGCTCCATCGGCGCGCGGACCGACAGATGTTCGACATACCCGGCAACGCGCGTCTGCACGGAAACGTTGAGTCGCTCGTCAAATTGCACGGCGCCCACCGCTTCGAAAGACGCAGAGGTTTCCGCTCGCCGCACGCTGGCGTAGCGGATGCCAAGGTTTTGCTGGACCGCAGGGCTGACCGTCACGCCCGTCTTGTTGGCCGCGCCCATCGCGCTGTCGGCGTACATGGGAACGAGTTGCATGTCCATGAACGGTGACTTGCCCGGCTTGTCGAAGCGCTGGCCTGGCACCATGGGGTCGTGCCAGTAGAGAACTTTGCGGCCGTCGGCGCCGGATGCGGAGGTCGCCGTGACCATCGATGGGTCCCCGGTCTGGCCCGTCAAGTGACCAACGTAGAAGGCGCACGTTGCCAGCAACCCGGCCGCCAACAGCGAAAGACCGATCGCACGTGTTCTGTTCATTGGGCCACCTCAGCAGGGAGCGGCCGAAAGGCCAATTGAACCTGGGTTCTGGCCAAGTCGCGCTGCAGCGCCAGCAGCTTGCGCTGCGCTTCGACTTCGGCACGGCGTGCCTCGAACAGGGCGACCAGGCTACCCTGGTTGGATCGGTAGCCCGCCGTGGCAGCAGCCGATCTTTGGCTGGCTGGAACGACGACGCTGGCGCGGTAACCATGGATGCGTTGTTCCAGGCGTTGCGCGTCGTTGAAGAGCGTCCGGTATTCCGAGACGGCGGCTCGGGTCGCCTCGGCCAAGTCGGCGTCGGCCTTCTCGACAAGCGCCATCTTGGCTGCGGTGTCCCGGTCCTGACGTTCCCCCGGCGCAAGGGGCAGCGGAATGCTCACGCCCACCGACACCATGTCGGAATAGCCGGAGCGCTGACCATACGCGACCTCCCAGGTCCAGTTGGGCTTGCGGTTGGAAGCGGTGACGGCAGCCGTCCGCGTGGCCACTTCGACATCGCGCTGCATCGCAACGACCGTGGGGTGTGCTGCAACATAGGCGTCTTCGGCCGGCAGCGCAAAGGCACCCGGCTGCAAGAGATCATCAGGGGGCATGCCAACCCATCGCTGGAAAGCAACTCCTGCGGCGGCCTGCTGTTGCAAGATGCCGGCCGTCTCGTCGTCCGAAATGCCTTTGGCACCGGTCAATGCCAGTACGTCCTGGCTGCTTCCCATGGCCGAAGACAGGCGTGCCAGCGATGCCTCCAATTCTTCGTGCGCATGGTGTGCCACAAGCCTTGCGAGCGTCACGCTCTCGCCAGCGTAGAAGGCGTCGACGTAGGCGAGCGCTGTTTGGCGACGGGTGTCTGCAGCAGCGGCTTGTGCCAGCGCTGCTTCACGGCCGACCGACGCGTCTGCGGCGGCCCGCCGCGCGGCGCGCTTGTCGGCTGACAGCCATTCCTGGCTGATGCCGATGCGCTTCATGGTCATGGAGTCGCGGGCTGTGTGAAAGCGGTCGGTCCCCGTCGCAGGCAGGTTGTCGACACCGATGCGCAACGTCGGATCAGGGAGCTGAGCAGAAGCTTGCGCAGTCTCCGTGGCGCTTAAGGCGCCAGCACGAGCGGCACGCGTGGTTTCGGAGCGTTGAGCTGCGAAGTGGAGCGCCTCGTCCAGGGACAGAGGGGCAGCCGTTGCGAGGTAGGGAAGCAGCGCTGCTGCCGTGACAACAGCGCGCAGAAAAAGGATAGACATGGAAACTCCGCAGACGAACGAGACATTCGCTGGATGCGGACAAGCCGCACCAGCACCGGTCAGTCGACGGAGATTTCAGACGCGAAGTCGGCGCGTGGCGAGAAAGACCGGATTGGGGGGAGGCCGCGGCTCTAGCACGGTCTGCAGGGCCAGGCTCCGGACGTCAGAGAGCAGAACCAACGGAACTATCAGCACCTGCACAACAGCAGGAAGAGACGGCGTTGCCGCCTTCACTTTTTCAAAGGACTGTGATGCGTCGGCAAAATGTTGATGGCAAAGCAACGGTTGGGCGGTGTCCAAGCCTTCGCACGGCGCACCGTCGGCCATTGCCTGCACCATCGCTTCGACGTTGTTCATGCCGGGGCAGACATAACATGCGAGCACCAATTGCGAAAAAACCATCGAGACCATTACGAAGAATGCGATGGCGAAGCGATGGTTTGGGTGACTGCTTTGCATTCTCGACGCAGTGTAGCGTCCGGATGCTGTCTCCGCAGGAGTCACACCACTGTCCTGGACGGGGCAACTCAACATCATCGGTCCACCTCAGGTGCAGCGCACTGCGGTAACAGACGCCGAACTAAAGCTCATCGTCACGGCCGCGAACATCGGAGAGGGCAGCCATCCGGTGAACGGGAACGGCACACCTGTTGCCACTGGAACGCCGGCAAGGCAACGCATTCCCTCCACTGGTCTTCTGGTCCAGCAAATGGATGTTTACACCTCGTACAACTGCCCCCTGATCGCATCACCGACCGTATCTTCGGTACAGGAGGTATTCGGGTACCCGTCAGCGATTCGCGCAGCCAACGTCACGATTTCGAGCGCGTAGTCGGCCATGTTTTCGTCAATCGGATCGCCGGGTCGAATCAGGCCGGCCCGCGCTGCCGCAGCAGCGAACAAAACGCGCGGTTCGTGCGTTGGGTCGCCGTCGCCATCAAGCGGGTGCAGATTCATAGTGTTCAAAACCAGCTCCAGTGAATGGGTTTCAGATCATGCGCGCGCAAACGGCAGATCGGTCCAGCGCGTCGTGTAGTCGGGGGTTTTCAGGTCCTGCTTCATTACCCAGGTGCGTGCCCCCTCGGCAGTCCCTGCGCTGGCCAGCTTAAGAGAGCCGCGACCATAACGGTCGTTGATGGCGTCCATTGCAGTCATAAGTTTGCTGCGGTCTTCGCCTTTATCATGTAGATCGAGCTCGCCCTGTTCGATCGATGCGTCTTGCAGGTCGAGCAGCATCACACCCGCTTTCGCAAACCGAAAGCCTGACCGGTAGATCGCGCACAGCCCGCGCACGGCACTTGATGCAATCAGACCACTGTCTGCGGTGGGCTTTCGCAGCGGCACAGTGATTGATCGTGAGTATTGGGCACCGCCACGAAACGGGCTCGTGTGGATGAACACCAGCACTTGGCTGGCATGCCCGCCTTGCTTCCGCAGCTTCTCGCACGCGCGCGATGCAAATTCGGTAACAGACTCGATCAGATCTGCGATTTCGGTGATCGCGGTGCCGAAGCTGCGGGTGCACGCGATCTCCTTCTTCGACGTCGGCGTGTCCTCGAACGCGATGCACGCTTGCCCCTGCATCTCGCGCACGGTGCGTTCCAACGTCACCGACCAGCGGCGGCGGGCGACCACCGGGTCCATGCGCGCGACATCAAGTGCGGTCTTCAGCCCTTCCTCGCGCAACTGAGCGGCAATGCGTCGGCCGATGCCCCAGATCTCGCCCAGGTCGGTCGCTTCGAGCACCGCGTCGAAGTCGGCTGCAGGCAATGCCGAAAGATTGCACACCCGTGCCAGTTCGGCCGGGTAGCTGCCCGGCTTGCGGTCCGCGCTCTTGGCAATGTGATTGGCCAACTTGGCCAACGTCTTCGTCGGGCCAATGCCGATGCCCACGGGTATGCCGATCCACTGGAGGATCCTCTCGCGCACATCGCCAGAGCGCTTCACCAAGTCGCCGCGGACGCCCTGGAGGTCGATGAACGATTCGTCGATGCTGTAGACCTCCTGCTCTGGACCAAGGCCCGCCGCGATCGACATCATCCGGTTGCTCATGTCGCCGTATAGGCAGAAGTTTGCCGACAGTGCGATCAGTTCGGCATCGGGGTACTTCTTCCGAATTTGAAACCACGGCTCACCCATCGTGATGCCGAGAGCCTTCGCCTCATTCGATCGGGCAATCGCGCAGCCGTCGTTGTTGCTCAGGACAATGACTGGCCGGCCTTGCAGGCTCGGTCGAAAGACGCGCTCGCACGAGACGTAGAAGTTGTTTCCGTCGACGAGCGCGTACATGGCTGCCTCACTGGCGAAAGCGCTTGATCGTCGCCGTCACCACGCCGACGATGATAAGTTCTTGTCCCTCGCTGAATGTGATAGCGGGGAACGTGGCGTTCGCCGCCACAAGCTTGATGCGGTCTGCGCGCTTGTAGAGGTACTTCACGGTGAACTCGCCGTCAACCTGGGCCACAACGATGTCCTTGTGTGCCGGCGTCAGTGCACGGTTCACCACCAGAACATCGCCGTCAAAGATGCCCGCATCCATCATCGACAAGCCGGACACACGCCACATGAATGTTGCAGCCGGGTGCGTGATCAGCAGCTCATTCAGGTCGTGGCGTTTCACCGCGAAGTCGTCCGCGGGAGACGGAAAACCAGCTGGAAGTCGGCTTTGCACGATCGGAATCAGCACGCGCGGCAGCGGTGCTGCCGGAGGAATGATGAAAACGACAGTACTGTTCATGCGTACAGTATAGTTTTGGCATGAACTGTCACGTCAAGGCTTTTTCGAAATGGTGTCCGGTGTTTGACCAGTGAAAAGAAGAACTTCACGAAGTCGGAGCTTCAATCGTGCACTGACGGCAGTGCGCCCAACCGGCGTGGGCTTGCTTTTGAGTCTCGTTGCTGCAATCCAGGTTCCTGGCTGCAGCATCAAGCCGTATACGCTGCCAACTGGCTCTACACAGCGGCCAAGCATTGCCACGACAGCACCACGCGATGAAGGCGCAACTGGCAAGGCGTTCGCTCAGTGTCTGCAGCACTTCCCCGGGTTTGTCCCAGCCGTGGCTTTGCCACGCCGCCAACGCGCACTGTGCTTCGACGGTTTCGCCGTACTGTATTTGGGAGAAAGTAAGACGCCTGTGTATGCAGTCGAAAAGCTGACACTTCAAAGCGTTGAAGCTGCCAAAGGCATCAAACGCATGGACTGCTTCTACCCAGAGGCGCGTTTGCCCGCCATTGAAAGCG
The DNA here is from genome assembly GCF_051216695.1 of Variovorax glucosi. Classification (NCBI taxonomy): domain Bacteria; kingdom Pseudomonadati; phylum Pseudomonadota; class Betaproteobacteria; order Burkholderiales; family Comamonadaceae; genus Variovorax; species Variovorax glucosi. The sequence continues at coordinate 1,342,154 of NZ_JBPJZE010000001.1, read as the reverse complement.
CGCAGTTGAGCGATTTCGTGGGAAGCGGTTACGACCGCGGTCACATGGCGCCGACGGGGGACATGCCCAACGAAAACGCCAGCGCAATCCTTTTCGCTTGCGAGCATGGTGCCGCAATCTCCCGAATTGAACTGACGCGGTTGGAACCAGATCAAGCAGGCATTGCGCAAACACGCCACAAGGGCAACGAATGCGTCTGACCTTGCGGCAGTGAGGCCAATGACATTAAGGAAAGTTAGCAACTTAATGGCGAAAAAAAACCGGCCGAAGCCGATTTTGGTCCCACAAATGTGACTCTTCAGGCAATTCTTTTTACGATCTGGCTCACGCGCCCAGGACTCAGCTTGTAAATCCTGGCAATCTCTTTTTGGGGCGCGCCTTGGACAACCGCAGTTTTGATCTCAAGATCACGAAGGCGCTGATCGGTCGACTTGTTTCGAGCATTGCCAACAGCGGTCATTACGCCAACCCGCTGCTGCAAGCCTTTCAGCTGACGCTCAAGTTCCTTGATGCGGTATGAATTTTCATTCGTCTTATCTGTCATAGTAAAATTTCCTTTGAGGGTGGTGTCGAGGTGGCACTGGTGCACTTCTTGCCGGAAGACCAGTGACATCAAAATTCTACCCTCTTTTTTCCGGTGGCATGAAAAGTTTAGCGAAAGTTAAGCGCCAAGAGAAAAAAACTATATGAATCAACGACTTATTGAATGAATGCGAGGGAAGTTAAAGCGTGAAGCTGGTTTCGTAGGGTGAGCGCGTGGAAGGCAAGCCGATGAGACGACAGCCACCGTCCCCGACTGACGGATCGCAGGTCTGCGTATCGACACCCGTTGAAGGTCATCAGCGTTTCCGAGGTGGACAGACGGAAAGCATCGCCGCCTCTAGCATTTTGAGACTGGTTATTCATAGACTAGAAGCCATCTTTGATGGTGTCTACGCCACAGGCCTGTGGCATGCCCAACGCAAGTTTAGGTATTTTGGCTACGTTCTGCGATCGATACCCCTTGCTGTGACCACCTTCCATGCCTACAATGTTAGGCAACGGTTGTGTACCAAGGATTGGAAATGACGACTTCTGAGCTACTTGCTGCGCTTAAGACGATGGTGATGGATGACGAAAAAGTGGCTGCTTTCAAAAAGCGGATGGCAGAACTGGACAAAAAATTGTCGGACGATGCTGAACGCAGGGCTGTGACCAAAGACGATCTTTCAAGAACGTACAGTCTTTGAAAATTATTTGCGCGTAACAACAGCAGCCATTTGGCTGCTTTTTTTTGGTCAAAAAATGGTTCCCTACTTGGTTTGTGGTTTTGATAAATCAACGCTTAGTACTCTCGTAAGAGAATGTTTTGACTCAGAGTTCCCCGACATTTTTCACAAAAAACAAATTGATTATATTTTTCGATACTTACGAGATTTAGAAGCTAAAACAATAGTTTTGGAATTTTCGTACATTGATAAAGACTATTTGGACGACTTTTCTAGATTTTACGTGCGGAGGTTTAGTGGCAAAGGTCACAAATGTGCTCGATTACACTTTTTCTCAGAGAATTTTGATCATTCCGATCTCAGCGAAATGATTGTAACTAACCCACAAGATGCTCGAATAAAAAAACTCAAAGCTTCGTATCTGGGTTTTTCAGTCGTGAAACCACTTCCGCAAACATTCATTGGCAAAACGTGTTTAAAAACATACTCCGCTGAGCCAAATGCCGTCAATCAGAAAAAGCTTGCGCGAGCGTACGAAATAAATTTATTTGGATTAAGTTTGACTGTAGAGTCAATTGCTTTTCAAGAGCAGGATAAAGTGGTTTCTGCCTGCGCAACTACTGCAATTTGGTCAGCTTTGCACGCACTTCAATGGCGACCTGTGCGTGAAATACCTTCTTGCAGCAAGATAACTATAGAAGCAATAAATTTTATTGAAGGCTCAAGCAATAGTTTTCCCAGTAGGGAACTGTCCAACAAACAGATACTGCGAGCGTTAGACGTAGAAGGTCTCAAGCATCATACGGAATCCTTGCGCGGCGTCAGTCAAGAGGATTTATTTAAAAAGATTAAAATCTATTTAGATAGTGACTTGCCACTGATTCTCGGTGTAATGGTTTTTTCGATTTGTAAAGTTAGCAAAAAACTAATCGAACGCGCTGGTCACGCCGTCACAATACTGGGATACAAATCTGCGCCGCACGAAAATGCCATTTATCTTCACGATGATCGTCTCGGGCCTTATGCGAGAGCGACATTTAGAGATTTATGTAACTACGAAAAGTTACCGTTATTTGAACAAATAAATCAAGTCGGACTGGTGCTGCAGGAGAAAAGTGATGACGGAAAATGGCAGCCTCCTCATGAAATTCTTGTGCCTGAAATTCTCATCGCAGCGACAGATAAAAAAGTTAGAATACCGCTAATCGAGGTCACCAATACCATTGCTCGAATCGCAACAATAACGAAGACGCTTGCAGAATCTCTCGCGCCAACAGGCCCAGAACGCTCTGAGCTTGAATGCTCGATAAGACTTGCTGAAATTGGAAAGATAAAGACTGAGATCAGAGAGTCTCTTACAGCTAAAAGCAGAGAAAAAATTGGCGAAACCCCTAACGCATTAATAAGAAAAAATAAAAGATCTTTGACTTTAAAAGAAGAAAAAGATCTTGATTTCCTTACCCAAAGCTTTGCCCGATTTCAATGGGTCGTAGATTTTTATTTTGAAAATAAGCCTGTTTTTTCGATGCTTGTTGATGCAACCGACATTCCACAAGGAGATGCCGTTTCCGCTGTTCGTGTGTATGATTCAGAGGAATTCCAATTTGTTTTTGAAGCGATTAGACGCTATCCTCATCTAGGCACCGAGGATCCTTTTTTAAAAGCAGATTGGGGATTTATAGCGTCTTTTGCAAGAAAATTACAAGATAAAGATCAAGGATTAACTGAGCATTTAAACAAGACCTACGGAGATTTAAGAGCGCCAGCTTATTTCAAGCCGTTGGAGTTGCAAAATGGCGTAATTCAAAAAAATAGTACATCTAAAATCTTTTACGAGCCAACTGAAAAATCAATTGCGGAGCTGTTCCCAATAAATTTTTCCGCGGATGTTGAAGAGAAGGAAAACTGTTTGATTTGGGTAATAACTTATGACGGCGCGTTGTTAATCGGTAAAGAAGTTGATCAAATGGGACACCCATGCCTAACCGAATTTAAACCGGCGCGAATTGCAGGTGAGTTGCACTACATTGATAAAAAATGGCGGATAAATGCCAAATCCGGGCGTTATAGTAAAAGTTATCGAAATTCTGGTGAGTTATTAAAAAACGCTCTTAGAAAATTTCAGAATGTTTTCTGGAAATCTTGCGATCAAATCGTTATTCAAAGTAAACGAAAAAAACAGCCAAGTTCGGTTGCAAGTGCATTAGATCGCATTTGATGGGTCAACTGTCTACGGCGTGGTGCGATGTCCAGTGTTGGTTCGTTTGTTATTCCAACTGATTGGCTGTGCTTTTGGCGCGTCGCGTCGAATAGCCAGCGTTGTCGCTGATCACACTGTATGTCACAGGGTACGTCGACCCTTCGTACCATCGTTCAACCCGACGTCGCACTCGCGTTTACCGGCACGACTCCGTTCACGAGCAGCACGTTGCGCTTCTAACGCTTTTGCACAAGCTTCCTTTCATGGTGCTCATCTCGGGTTACGACAATGCCTTTATCAAGAAATGCTCGCAGGGTTAAACCGAACGGTGTTCCGTGCAAAAACGCACACGGATTGCCACGAGGAAAGCTTGTGGTTCAATTTTGAAACTCCGACAGAACTTTACGTTCCCCGCTACATGGGCGGAAACTTCAGGGACAGGGAAGCGAGCAAGCGAAGGATTGCGCGCGTGAAGCAGAAAATTCTCCGAATGTCACGTCAAGAGCAAGCTTGCATGGGAGCGTGGATGGCTGCGCAGTGCGGCAAGGCCGTACCGGGAGGATCGCCATGACGCAGTCGGCCACTGTGATCACGCGCAACGGCACCATCGGGGTCGAGTTGCCCGACCCTTGGGCTGAGGTGATGTCCGGCGTGCCTTGGGGTGAAATCGGCGCGTTCCCGACCCCCGCATACTTTGCGTACCAAGTGATCGCCCGGCGGCTCACCAACCAGACGGCAACGTATCGGTTGGGACGTTCGCTCGCCCAAGAAGTGGGTGCATGTCTGCTGGGTGGTCACGGCATCCCGGCGCCTGTGGGCCTTGCTGCCTATAACAAGTTGCTCGAAGAAGGTGTCTTTGAAGGACCCGCGCCCTCGGCCGAGCGCCTTGAAACCTTACTCAAGCAGCCGGTCACCATGGGATCCAAAAGCGTCCACTACCGGTTTGCTGCTCAGAAAGCAAAGTACCTGGCAGAAGCTCTCAAAAAGATTCCAAGTGCCCCAAAGACAACTGTCGGCAAACAGCTGCGAGACTGGTTGGTGGAATTGCCAGGGATCGGACCGAAGACCGCATCGTGGATTGCGAGAAACTGGCTTGAAGCCGACGACGTGGCCATACTGGACATTCACATCCTTCGGGTTGGCCAGGCCATTCATCTGTTCCCAAAGTCGTGGTCCGTGGACCGACACTACTCCGATCTGGAAGCCTTGTTCTTGAAGTTCAGCACTGCACTCGACACGCGCGCGTCTGAGCTCGACGCAATCATCTGGTACGAGATGGCCAACTCACCCCAAGCGGTTCGGCATCTCGTAAGTCACCTTCGCAATCCCGAAGAAGCTCGGCGTAGCGATGGACTCTCGGTGCAGACGCAATTTGCGCTGCGCTGAGCCGGTCAGTTGTTCAACGGCTTGAAAGCGCCGCCAGGCCTGCGCCTCTTAGCAGCAGCGTCCCGCCCTGTTCAAGCGGCCAAGGGTCGCCGATCAAGCCCAAGGGGCAAAAATTTAAACCCAGGGCCTCGGCAACGATGGACATGTAGCCCAGAACAACGCCTGCATCCCTCCAGACCAAGCTCTCAGAATGCTCGTACTTGGCCGCCGTCTTACCGGGTTCGCAAATCAGTGCAATAAGCAGCGCACCGCTCATGCTCATCAAAAGCTGAGCTTCCTGCCTCGTTGATGCAGCGGCATCGTTCGATCCAGGAAGCGTCACAAGGGCATGCGCGACAGGGTCGTAACGACGCCAGCACCCACCCGCCTGCGCAACCAAAACGTGGATCGGATGGACCGCACCCGCACCTGGGTGAACACGCGATTCTTGGGGGAAACCATACAAACTTGACCGCTGCGAGCGATTTCGGCAGGAAAGCCAAAGGAAGCTTCCCATGCGTGCCAGCGACGGGACCCCCGCAAAATCACGCCGTGTGCTCCTTTGTTCCACCAGCGCGCACAAGTCGACTGACAGTTCTGCCTCATGCGGTGCCAGTGGAACGAGATCGCCTTGTGGCCACACAAATGGGCGATACGGGTGCGGGGCAATGTGGGGCAGGGGTTCAGGAGACCGGCCCATCGTCGGCACCAAGTTCGGCATACGTTGACAAGTATTTGTAGCAACCACGGCAAGCCCCGCAGGCAACATTCGCCTTATGACAACTGTGGGCCCATGCAAGCAGCGATGACGGCACTTCTGCCCGACGGACGAGCTCGGCGGTTGTCATCTCAATAGCTGGTGCCAACACCTGTAGACCGCCTTCCTGCGATGACACTAATGCGTTCATCTTCGCCACAAAATCCGGTGTTCCGTCATGGTGGCACTCTCGGTCTGACGCCACCGTTCCGATGTACAAAGTCTGTACATTCAATCCAATGGCCCTCATGCATGCCAGCGTGACAAGCAATTGATTGCGATAAGGCCAGAACTCAGTTGTCGGGGCAAACGAACCGGGCGGCGTGTCTGCCATGTCGCCCGAGCCCAATGCCCTGCAGTCCACTGTCAAGACTTCATGGCGCATGGCCAATTCCTTGCACAACTGCGCGGAAGCAGTCTTTTCCCCTTCCGCGGCGAGTTGCCCATAGTCGACAGTGATGCCGATCTTTGGGCGCTTCCACCACGCCAACGCTAAAGAATCCATTCCCCCAGACAGCAAGAGCGCTGTTGTCATAGTTCCACGGCTGCCCACAGGGCTGTGTAAACCGCTGTCGTGAAGTTGTCGCACAAAACGCAGCCCGATCCCTGCATCATCTTTAAATCCTCTCTGCCACTGTGACGCTCGCTGTAGACGATGACTGGCTTTGCCAACGCGCGGGCGTATCCGATCTCGTACACAGTGCCGGCATCGAGGCCATCGGCAATCGCGAATAGCATGTCTGTATCGCGAATGCCCTCTAGGTCTTTCTGCACCACGTTTGCAGCAGTTCCCATGCCGACCTCGTGGAACGGGGAAAACACATTCAAGCCCATGTCTTGAAGCACATGCAACGCCTCTTCAACCATCCACTGCTGCATCAAGTCGAAGAACGGGCCAGCTAGGTAAACACTTCGCTTTTTTCCCGCGAGCGTTTCGGGTGATGGAACGATGGCAGGCGGTTGATACGCGGCAAGTTGCTCTGGAGATGGGAAGGTCTTGGTTTCGCAGTAATACGCTGTGGCGCGAGATGCACGTTCCGCTGCAGCAACTGGCGCAAGAGCTTCGTGCATCCACGCAAGCGCGAAGTGCGCGACAAAGACGTCGCCTGAGCCTATTTTCCATACTGTAGACGTTCGATAAGCGGGCACTTGGGCAACCCCTTGCGGCGTCCAGACAAACGCACCAAGCGGACCCATCTTGATGACCACAACTGCTGCATTCTGCTGACTCGCGATCAGTGGTGCCGATTGTTCAGGGGGTGCGCCAGGTACGCCCGCCATGAGCGCTGCCTCACAAACGTTCAACACCACCGCAAGGAAGTTGGCTGTGGAACCGTTTGCACCAAAGGGAACGCCGCTGCTACCGTTCTGCGGGTCGTAGACGGCCCACTCAGCATGAACGACGGCATCCGTTTCCAACATGCCAAACCGCACAATCTTCTCCTGCGTAAGCTGAAAAGATTCCCAAGGCTGTGGGGGAACATTGTCGATTTGCGGCACCGATAAGTCATGCAAGTATCGAAATTGGACGGTCTTTTGTGTTGTCTTACCCAAAACTCTTAATTTGGGATTCCATGTGGCCAACCCATCAAAGACTGTTTGGGAATCCTTGTCCATGTATGCATGCAAGGCGACCGGCACCTCCATTGCGGCAATGGCAACCGCGGCACGGCCTGCAGATCCATAGATTTCGTTCCATCGAGGCCGAATGCACTGCTCGGCATACACGCCCCCAACAACTTGCATGGTCATGATGCTGCAACCACTCGCACTCTAACTTGGCCTCCATTGATACTGAGGACTATGGCCTCGTACACGAAGCCTTTCTCAATGCACTGCCTCAGCCTAGATGCGTCAGGCCCTGCAAGACCACCGACTAGCGTACTTCCCTTGACTACCTGAACAACTGTCGTCCCGCCAACCACCACTGTTTCAATCGTCAACACGTCGCCGATTGCGATTATCGCAACGCCCGAAGGCTTCGGACTCGCCAGCACCGTCTCAAACTGCATGTATTCGCATGGGACCGGATCGCCCCCACCGCCTCCGCCGCCACCACCACCGCCACCAGACATAGTTCCTCCTTAGATTTATTCGCAACACTTGTCTTACTCAGACGTCTATGCTTTACGAACAGAGTTAACAATTTCGAGACAAATGCATTCTGTAACGAAACAGCCAGACTTTCAGAAAAATTTCGCGTGGCTTGTCAGGTGGTAATTTTTGTGATGGATAAACGCATGCGAGGGTTTTGGTCTGGGGCAAAGCCAAGAGAAGGTGGTGTATTCGGTGATTGGGATCGTGAACGTCGAGCTGTCGCCAATACGGCGTTTATCCGGAAGCACGTCTGTCCAAACAGACCGACCGCAGTGTGCCGACTACGTCGGTAGTGGCGACGACCGCGGACACCTGGCCCCGGGGGCGACATGCCAAACCATTCCGCAACAGTACAGTCTTTCTTGCGCGCAAACATGGTTCCGCAATCGCCACAACTCAACCAGCGCGCTGGATCCAGATCGAGCAAGCAACGCGCAAGTACGCCGCGCGAACGCCGGGTGACGTCTACGTCTTCACCGGCCCGACGTTCTACCAGCGGCCGTCGACCATCGGCGCCGGTGGCGTCTGGGTGCCGAGCCACACGTGGAAGGTGGTCTACAGCCGCCGTGAGGGGAGGGCTTGGGCTTACTGGATGACCAACACCGCAGGATCGCACAGCTTGGAACCGATTGATTAAGGCGAGTTCGAGCGGCGCACGGGGCTTGCACTTTTAAAGCAACCACTGCCCTGATCCGGTAGGCTGAGTTCATGTGCAACCGATACGAAACGCCAAGCCAGATCGAAGTAGAGCGCTACTGGCATCTCGGTCGCGAGAACGTGCCCAAGCTCTGGCCTCGCGCCATCTTCCCGCGTTCACTGGGTCCGTTCATTCGACGAGCGCGTGACGTTGCCGATTACAAACGCGAACTCGTGGTCGGACAGTGGGGACTGATCCCGTGGTTTGCGAAGGAACCAAAGCTCAAGTTCCCCACGAACAATGCACGCAGCGAGGAATTGGAGGCGAAGGCCAGCTACAAGGACCCGTGGAAGCGGGGACAGCGTTGCATCATTCCCGCTGCCGTCTTTGACGAGCCGAACTGGGAGACTGGAAAGAACGTCTGGTGGCAGTTCCGTCGAGTTGACGGCGATCCATGGGGGCTGGCAGGTCTATGGAACACCTGGATCGACAAGGCGACCGGCGAAGTGCACGAGAGTTACACCATGCTGACCATCAACGCGGACGACCATCCGCTGATGCGCCGCATGCACAAGCCGGACCCCAAAGCGCCGCCGAAAAAACAGGACAAGCGGTCGGTAATACCACTGGAAGCCGCAAATTTCGATCACTGGCTTGAAGGAACGGTCGAGCAGGCCAGAGGGTTGATGAAGCTTGCGCCGGTCGACGTATTCGAATCGGGGCCGATTCTTCCCAATGTCGTCTCGTCTGTCGGGCCTGAGGACTAGAAAGATAGCTTGAAGATTACTTGCTGCCACGGTCCTTCGGTCATTGCCAGAAGACGGACTACCACTTCAGACTGGTGATAGTTCACCAGCGCTCGTTTGCGGCGTGCTAGTTTTGGAAGCGAATGCATTGGGCCCAGTAGGCAGGCGTTGGAAACGCACCCAATGCGCCCCAAGCAACGGCTGGCAACACCTCATTGGTCAACGGCCGGCAACACCTCATGGGTCAACGGCGGCAAATCAACGTGCATGACACTTCGCGACAAGTAGATCGCTGCACGTAGGGTCATGACTGGTCGCCCACGGAACTGTCCGATGATGAAAGTTCACTTGCAACCTTAAGAAGCAAGGTGGGTGCGTCGGCGTGTCGATCCGTGCCGTCCCAAGCATCAACGACGACTTGGCGCAGCGTAGCCGCGCCAGAGCTGCTGTGCTTTGCTTCCAAGGAAATTCCTAAGAATTTGCATAACTCCTGATGCATTTCTTACCTAGTCCTTCGGTGTCAGCAAAGCCGTTGGTGAGCAGATGACGAGCGTCTTGCTACCTCGGGTCATTGCCACGTACAGATGACGCCGATTCAGCTTTTGCGGGTCGAGGACAACAGCGACGTCGGCTTCGAGCCCTTTAAGTAGCAGTGTGCTTCCAACTGCGCGACGCGGAACCGACCGGGGCAAATGCCGATTTCGTTCTCGGACCCGAATGGCCTCTTCCAAGAACGTCCCGCCTCGATGCGCGGCCTCCAAGGCGTTGACGCACAGCCTGAACACTTCCGGCCTAAAAATTCGAAGGCTGGCCGCGGCTCGGAAGTCGTTCAAAGTACGCGCCGCGCTTGAGAAATCGCGCTTGTTGAAGAATGCCAGCGCTGCGGTTTCGATGGGCGTAGCCTCTGTTTTAGAGCGGTTAGTTGAATGGGATGCCACCCGCTTGAGCAGCTGCGCTGCGGACAATCCCGTCATCATGTCGGACGCGAATCCCACCAGGTGGTCGAGAGAAGCCGAATGGGCAGGGTCAAAGCTCCGGGCAAATTCGATGAAATCCTTAAGCTCGAGGGCTTCGACCATGAGAGCTCCTGGCGTCCTGATTGCGGTATCGAGCTGCACCCGCTTGTTTGCGCTGTCGACGATGATGACGACAGAGCCGTCGGTACTTGGCGCCTTGAACTGGGCTGCCTTCATCCGCTGCACATACGCTTCGGGTTCATTCCTGGAGAGCTGAACCCAGACGACGTCCTCGGGTGCCCTGGCAAGATCGATCGGAACCCTATTGATTAGCGACTCCCGCACGTTGAGAAGCCATGCACCAAGGTCAGGAGCCTTCGCGTTGTGCCATCGCCAGGGCTTGGCAAGTCGGCCCAGCGAAGGGAACACGGGCAGCACGTCCGTCTTCCACTTCACGGTCGGCCCGCTGAAGTCGAAGATAGCCTGGAGAGGGTCGCCCAAGACCGTGATCGGAAGGACTCGCGACAGTGCAACCACGAGCGCATGTTGATCCAAGTCGCAGTCTTGGTACTCATCAACAAGCACCCGTGAGTACGTGGCGCGCAACGGCACGTCAATGTGCTTGCTCTGCAGGAGCTTGACCGTTGCTTTGCGAATGGCCGGGTAGTCGCTACTGGCGCGCTCGACGCGGAGCACTTTGCTTGTCAGGCCGGTGCGAGCAGGGAAGCGCTGGCCCAGTCGGATCGCCCAGCTGTCTAACGTCGCGACTCGAAATACGGTTGGCGGCACTTTGGCGCGCCGAAGACGTTGCTCGAGCGCGGCGCGCCCCGCATTTGTGTGTGTGAGCACCAGGGCTGGCCGACCTGACTCCATGGTGCGCAGCGAGTCAGCAATCAACTGTGTCTTACCGCACCCAGCCGGTGCGACAACGCTGCCCGACTGCGAGGTCAGGATGTCGATTTCGAGCTCAGCCATGGATCTTCGCGAACAGAGCCTCGAGAGTCCGCCTGAAATCGCCATTGGCATGTCTCAGACGGGGTCCGATGATGCGATCGCCAGCGGCCTCCATCCGGCTTATTGACTTGAACCAACCCCTTCGTGCAGCCTTGCCCTTCTTGGCTTTCGAGCTGAGTTTGGCCGCATCCCCAAGGATTTCGCGAATGTCGGACGCATACACATCGGAAAGTGCGAAGGACTCTCGCACCGACTCGAGTGTGAAATTGCCTTCTGACATCTGCACAATGCTTGAGTCAACTTCCTCTTCCGAGTTGAGTTCAACGGCCAAATCCAGAAGTTCGTCAACTGCAGCGTCAGAGACGTCGTTAAACATCGCCTGCTCGAGTGCGCGCTCTTCTGCCCACAGGAACACGTGCACTCCGGCGTCGCGAGTCTTCTCAAGCTCGGCTTGGTCGATGTTGAGGTCAGAGTCCAGAAAGACGATCGTCTTAAAACCGAGCCTTCGGAAGATCTGAGCTCGTTGAAGCGTGCGCTCGGGCGTTCCGCCGGATGAATCGAGAAAAGAGCATGCAGCTGCGAAAGCCGAGGCCTCGCCCTTGGAGGCCCGGTGGAGATCGATGCCACGTAGAAGCCCTATCTCGCTGGCCCCTTCGCAGACGACGACAGTTCTCGAAAGGAATGCCTCGGGATACGTTCGGAGCGCTCCTTGGATCGCGTCCTCAGTACCGACCTTCGCGACAACGTGCGTCCGAGCGTTGCGACGTACCACGTACACTTGGTCGCCACTCAGCTCGCGGACGGCGACCGGCGAGTGTGTTGTCATGAAGACCTGTAGCGAGTCGTCCTTGTCCTTTGCGCCCAGGGAGTGCAGAAGGCGGATCAAACGATGCGGCTCAAGTCCGTATTCGATTTCGTCGGCCAGGAGGACGTTGGTGTGGGTTGCCGCGCGGCGGTGCAGCCCCGCAAGTAGAAGGCGAGCTGACCCAACGCCGAGTGCTCGCAGCGGAATCCCGCTTTCGGAGTGCAGTGAGATCGCGCCATCCGTGAATGAGACCGCGTGAGTGTCCAGAAGTGCCTTGACCTCCGCGCCGACGTTGATGCCGAGTTCCCTCGCCGTCTCCGTTACCGCCTTCAGAACGCCCGACACCGTCTCGCCGGCTTGCTCCCCGAATGAGGCACGGGCTTCACGAGATGCGTCGATCAACGCCGTTCCCACGCTGACATGACCGTCTGACAGCCTGTTCAAAACCGAACCCCGCGACCAAGAAAGGTTCGAGTTCGAATGGCTTCCAAGCCTTGCAGGCGCGAGCGCCAACCTATCTTTCCAGGCAAGCGATTTGCGATGTTCGCCGTCCTCAGTACGGTCGGAGTAGAGGCGCCACTGGGGCTCTAAATCAGCCTCCACGCGCAGTTCGAGGGTCAGGACGGTCTCACTGCCATGTTTAGGCTCGTCGTCGATCATTTCGAGCTCGTCGTCATAGCTTCGGAGGTAATCGCCGTACGCGTCTAGATCCAGCATGGCGTCAGGGAGAGCACCGATGGTCAGACGAACGTACAGTGGCCTGTTCACTTCCTGATTAAAGAAGTCCGAATCCGAAAAGCTCCAGCTTCGTCGGGCCGACAGGCAAATGTCAATCGCGTCGAGGATCGTAGACTTTCCACTGTCTCCCGGCCCAACAAGACAGTTCGCTCCTGGGGCGGGACACCAATCGAGCGACTTGATCGAGCGAAAGTTTCGAATTTCGATGCATCGGATTTTCGGCATTTTCTCAGTCCATTGCAAATGGCGCAGTTTAAGGTCCATTTTTAACAACACCACTGGTCTTAAAAATTGAGCTAGGAACCACCTCTTCTGATTGCCCCACGATTGTGAAACTGCTGTGATCTAAAAGTAATTGTCCGTGCCGCTTATGGGCATGAAGGCATCGACTGAAAAGCGGTCATTATTGATTGACGGAAACAAGCCGGCGCCGGATAGAGAAGTGTCCTTTTCGGCTGCACATCTCAGAGAATTGCCGCGATCTACATTTCCAAGACCATTATCAACGTCTTTCCGCCGTTGGAGAAGAAAAACCACTGCAAAAGCGAGAATCTGCAAAAGCCACCCTTTCTCTGGACCGGCAGCCCAGCGCCATAAATCGAAATACTAGATTGGTTTTCCAGTCGTGAGAATTAAATCATGGAGTAAAGGCTAACTCTATAAAAAATGACCAAAAGATGCGAATAAAAGACAGATTAGATTGAAAAAAGTGGTCGTGGTATTGCGGATTGCGGGCGTAAAGCCATTGCGCACTTCAAAAGATCAAAAAAGCGGAAGAAATTTCCAGTAGTCCTGGACGAGTTGTGTTGGCAAATGTCAAGATTCACAGTTAGGACTCACTCAGCTGTTTGAATGTCAATGTATTTGATCTGCAAGGTGGAAAAAATTGCCTCGGCGCTTTAAAATGGCCGAGGACAAACGCCACCTTTAAATTAAGACAAATGCTGATAGTAAAGATAATGCTTGTTAATTGATCGATTTATGATTTGAGCAAATGCCGAAGAATTGATTGATTTTGGCGCTAATTTTATTGGCATGTGATTTATTTAATTTAGGCAATCAGCTTTTTTGCGAATGACTACCATTTGAATTAGGTGCAGCCGGAGTGGCAATTCATTCTGTGCCAATATAAATCGAAATTTATTGCTTAAAATTATCTTAGCGTTGATGTTGTCGAAGAATTAGACGAGTGAATGAAAGCAGGCGTTATTCTTCTTTCAGATCTCAATTAAAAAAAAGTGATGCCGACTGAACACCAAAAAAATCACAAGAACGTTCAACAGACCGCCCAAACAAAATTTGATGACGGGAGCACTGGACCTTGGTACTCAAGAATTCAACAAGCCTGGGCAATTTCGCGAGAACTCCAACAGCTCAAACAGACAAAGTATGGTTAATCGTAAAAGTTTTTATGAAAGAAGATTTGAATAAAAATACTTTAAATGAGAGATTGATAATTAAGAAGCCTTGTGGATTTTTTAAAGTCAAGCGGGCTTAGCGCTATCGTAGACAAGCCGCAGAGCGTCGACGGTGGACTGTCTGGCACTTGGAGAGGGATCTCGGACGTAGTGAACTTGATGTTCAAGCTTGACCTTTTGCAGCGTCACACTGGCGCTTCTGCTCGAACGCACACTTCGGCGCCGCTCCTGGTCTCGTGTTTTTTCAAAGCTCAGAGGTGTCCGTGGACGTGTGCAACAGAAGACTCCTTGTTACTCTCGTTCATCATCGTCCGCGTGATGTAAAGCCATGCGCTTTGAAGCAGTTTTTCAGACGACTTCTAACGTCATTTTTTCCATTGATGCCCCTGTTAATGGAAGAGTTTTCCGGGCGTTAATCGCTCAAGTTGCTGGTATGTTTATACACAAAAACGAAGGTCGGAAATCCACCTTCAGGAACGCACTTTAACGCGTTGTTTGGAAACGGAAACAGGATGCGGAAACGGCTCGGTGACGTGCCTTTTTGTGGCTTGGCACACGTGCAAACACCTCAACACAGAGTACTTCTGCCAGATGGAAGTGCGTTGTAAACGAGTCGAGGTTGCTTGCCTAAACCATCGATTCATAAGACGACTCTGACGTTTGAAAGCTCAGAAAGGACGCCGAAGATACTGCGAGGGATCGTCGAGCAGCAGACGTGAATGCAAATTTATTGCATTGTCTTGCTGCCGAAACGACTTATTTTGTTTCGACTGCTCTGTATTTTGTGTCAGAAGCAATGTGAATTGTGTTCAGAGCAATTCAAGTTGCATCGGATGCAATTTGATCGTTTTTTTGGGGGGAAAAAACCATCAAGGAGGAAGGTCACGGCGGCAGACATGCTGGAAGATTTGATTAGCCTATGTTTCCGAACTGAGGCTGCCGCGGTTGGGGATAATCTCAAGATCACTTCATCCGCATTCCCCGTCTCACCATCATCGTGTCCACCGCAGCACACCATGGTCACGCACAGCTCGCCCGCAAGTCTTGCTTACTGCTGCGATCCAGTATGGTGCAAGAGGTTGACGCATTTTCATTTGTGTGACTGTCGTGGCAGTCGCAGTTCAAATAAAGGTTGACATCTGCTTCGATCTGAAGGTTTTTTCGCTCAAATAAATGATTCAGATGCAAGAACAAATTTTAAATTCAGAAAAGCTTTTTGATTTAAAAAAGAGCAGGTTACAGAATTAAAAAAACTATAACCTCGCTTCTGCCATCAAATCTGCGGTCGACATCTTCAACGCAGCAGCAATTCGAAATATAGAAATTACACCTGGATTCTGCATGCCTCTTTCGATGCTGCTCATGTACGACCGGTCAATCGCACTCTGGTGGGCGAGTTCTTCCTGACTGATTCCGAGAGCCTTTCTCGAATGGCGGATTGCTAGTCCGAGAGCGACAAGTGATGGTTCTTCGGCGTGACGTGGGGACGAAATCGGCATGCCATGATCGTCTCCATCCGACTTCGATCACACCACGGACGATCTTCCACATATAATCAAAGGGCGACGGTGGTGGCAAGCTTGATGGTATAGATGTGCGTGAGGACCAGAGTAGCTTCGCTGTGACCTGTCGGCAATTAGAAAGCACGTTTTATTTCTTCTTGCGTTGTAGCCTTTCGAATCAAAGTTATTAACTTCAAAACGAGAACATGCCATGAGCGTTTTTGACATGAACGATCAAATAATGACCGGCGTACTTAAAGGAATGGGTGCGGCCGCAAATCGTTTCGAAGAGCGAATGAGGGCTATTCGAGAAAATTCCGATGAATTGAAGAGAGCAGAGCGCTTTTACAGCCACGCAATGAGTTTAGCGAAGCAAGTGGATGAATTAACCGATGTGATAATGCGACACCATAGAGAAATGATCGAAAAAGAAACTATGCTGAAAAACGCAAACGAGCGAGCTGGTACGTACGATAGAATCTCTAGAGATCATCTAAGGTATTTGGAGTTGGTAGTTAAGAGACTTAATAACGTCGAGGAAACTCTCCAGCGTCAATCTGCTCATTCATTTGCACTCGATGCATTTCGAAGGTATGCACTGCAAGAACTGAAAGACAACCCTGAAACTTCGCAGTCAAGTCTTTTGAACGAACAGTTTCGGGATGAGTTTTTTGCTAAAGCTTGGGATCATTTCATGACCACGAAGACAGTAAAGCGCGGTATTCCAAGATTGGGAATTGACGAGCCCTGAAAAGAATTCGCCATTGGATGACGTCGACTACGCTTTTCAGGCCAATTACTTAATTCACAGACAAGCGTTTGGTCTTGTAAATTGTAGTTCTCAAGCAAACCCTTAATTAATGTTCAAGACGAAATGCCATTGGCTGCTTATTCGATCTAGGCCTGAAATGCAAGGGTGTTGAGCTATTTGTACGGCCAATCACCACAGATTTCCGACAAAACGATACTTGTTTAGAGACCCTTATCCCTTCTTCCGCGTTAAGACTTGCCTGACGCCGCTATGCAGGTCAGCCGCGCTACCTCGCGCCCTGACGCAGTTTCAAGCACCACGTCCTCGTCAATGTCGCTCAGGTTGACAATACCTCCCGTCGTGTTTGTTTTTACTGTCTTGAGAATGACCTGTGCAACTGAAGTTTGCATGGAGCGGCAGGCCTTCACGTCGGACAGGTCATGCAAGGTCATTTGAGGGCCCCAACTGGCTCCAGCCAGGTACACAACGACCACCAACGTTGCTGCTGTCATCTTGCTCCTGTTGATCACGCTAAGAATCGCTCATTTGAGCGAATGTTTTCTATTGCCTCTTTGCACGCAGTTTCGGCGTGCTTTGTCTTATTTCTAAAAACCCATTTTTCGTAATGTCGGTGGCGGTGCATTCTCGAAATCACAAGTTTCGACAGAATGACGATTGCGGGCAAGTGCACGACCAATGGCCATCGTGCTGCGAGTCTTAAAATCGCGCGCGGAGAACCTTTCGACTGCGTTAACCAGCACCGATTTCGAGATTTGGTTTCCGAAGTCGTAGAGGCCGGTGTCTTTCACCACGCGAGCGAAGATGCGTTCGTACATACGAAGGGTTTCGGCGCCGGTGGGTGCGATGACGTGGACGATGTGGAACCTCGACAAGATCGGTTTCGGGATCATGTCGAGTTCGTTGCAGCAGCCGATCCATCGCACGTGGCTTGCGTCGATCCTGATGCCCGGAAGCGACTGGTCTTCGAAGTTCCTGGAGCTTTCGACCTCAAGCAAGCTGTAGAGCGGGCCGAGGGGGTCGTAGCACTTGTTGCCTCCGACCTTGTCGATTTCGTCCAAGAAGCCCACGGGGCACGCTGTCGCCTTCACACCCGCGCGCCCGAACGCCAGGGTCCGGAAGACTTCGCCGGGCGTCGAATTGCCCCAGTGCACGGCTAGGCCGTCAATTGAGCTGCCCGCAGTGGCGGAGGCAAGGTCGACTTTGAACATCGGAGTCTTGAGCACGCCGGCGAGCAGACTGCTGAAGTAGCTTTTTCCAATGCCAGGGGGACCGACAAGCAACAGCGGTGCAGGCCGTGCACGGCCGCCGGCCGCTGCGATCGCGAATGATGGTTCGATCAGCTCGTCGATCGCGGTCTGGAAGTTCGGGAATGCCTCGCGCATCTCGTCGAGCTGACCTTGCCACGCCGGATTCGGCACGACGTAGGGGCGCACTGTGCTGGTCTCGAGCAAGCGCGCCAAAGTGGCCTTCAGACGTGATCTGGAATTCTCGTCCGAACTGAGCAAGGCCACGTTCTCTGCAGCGGCGGTGATGTCGTCCAGGCTGAAGATCTCGACACCAGCATCACGCTCCTCGTGCGAAACGACTTTCACGGTCGGTGCGGCTTTCTGTAGATCATTGAGTTGCTTGATCGCCATGACGGCGCTTTTGAATGCACCGCATCTCTGGCACTTCCAGGACCAGCAATTGCCCCCAAACTCCCTCCGCAGGTCTTTACAGTCGCATGCATCACAGCGGAAGTTGTCAAAAATCAGCTCAATTCCGCGACGCTCGGCGATCGGTCGGACTTCACACAGGCGGTTCATCGTGAAGTTGTAGACCCGATCCGGCGGCGGGCCCTCTGCGTGTTCGAAGTCAAGGCATTGCTGGTTCTCGTTGCGAGTCTTGGCCATGGCGCGATCGAGGTGCGCAAACGGGTCTGCGATTGCAGACGCCGACGACGTGTCGATTTCGTTGTCGTCCACCCTGGTCCCGCACGTGTCGCACGCCCAGTGCCAGGAGCCGCGCGTGACAACGCGCTGAGCCTTCGCTCCAGAGCAATGCTTGCACGACCACACGGATTCGCAGCCTGGCTCTTCGCATTCGGCGGCTGGCGCGCTGAAAGGCGCCAGGCCGAGTTTCTCAAGGGGATCGGCCTGGCGCGCCATCACTTCGCCACCGAGCAGTTGTCGACGGTGAAGAAGTGCGAGCCTTCCGCACCTTCCTCGTGCTTCACGATCTTGCCCGTGATCGTGCCCCCACTGAAGCCCGGCGATGCGGCTTGGCAGATGAAGCCGATCTCATCGGATTTGCGGACGTAGAAGTCCTTCGACCCTTTGCCAAACGGCTTGAGATCGAGCTTCACGCGCTGGAAGATGACTTTGGGGGAGGTAATGCGCTCGCTGCCCTCGAGCTTTTCGACTCGGCGCGCATCGCGAACCAGGTCGGCATAGCTCAGGGTGGCTTGTGCGCACGCGACATCGGCGACGGTGACTGCCGAGAGCAGGGTGGCCAGGGTGATTGCAATCTTCATTTCTTCGTTCTTTCGAACACGGCTGGACGCGATGGCGATCCGGAAAGCCGTGGACAAAGTTGAAGAAGAAGAAAGAGCGTCGCTACACGATCGAGATTCTAGGATGGGTCTCCAGGATCTCAAAATCTGGCCGATGGTGAATCAGGTACACGAAAAAACATCGCTTCCGCCGTCACCATGCCTCTTGGTGGTGGCCCCGCATCTTTGTGATGGGTCGACGCAGTGTTGAGATCTGGCTCTTACCTCCGCCTTACCTCAACCAAAGAAAAAGCCCCGGTGCTCCTGATTTAGGAGCACCGGGGCCTTACTTTCATTGGTGCCGGAGAGATGAATCGAACACCCGACCTTCTCATTACGAATGAGCTGCTCTACCGACTGAGCTACACCGGCTAAGCCTTCGATTATAGCGGGTCGTGGTACCGCGTCACGCGCTCGACTTCATTTTTCGACCCCAACACCACACTCACGCGCTCATGCAGCTTCGTCGGCTGCAGATCGAGGATGCGTTCCTTTCCGTTGGTCGCCGCGCCGCCGGCTTGTTCGACCAGCCAGCTCATCGGATTCGCCTCGTACATCAGTCGCAGCTTGCCGGGCTTGCCCGGCTCGCGCTTGTCCCACGGGTACATGAAGATGCCGCCGCGCATCAGGATACGGTGCACGTCGGTGACCATGCTGGCGATCCAGCGCATGTTGAAGTCCTTGCCACGCGGACCCTCGGTGCCGGCGAGGCATTCGTCGATGTAGCGCTTCACGGGCTCGTCCCAGTGGCGCATGTTGCTCATGTTGACCGAAAACTCCTTGGTGTCGGCCGGAATCTGGATGTTCTCCTTGGTCAGCACGAACGAGCCCTGCTCGCGGTCGAGGGTGAACATCGCGACGCCGTGGCCGACCGTGAGCACCAGCGTGGTCTGCGGGCCGTAGATGCAGTAGCCGGCCGCGACCTGCTTCGCGCCTGCCTGCAGGAAGTCGGCTTCGTGCACACCGGGATGGTCGTCGGGCTTCATCAGCACGCTGAAGATGGTGCCGATGCTGACGTTGACGTCGATGTTGCTGGAGCCGTCGAGCGGGTCGAACAGCAACAGGTATTCGCCCTGTGGATAGCGGTTGGGCACGACGTAGATGCTGTCCATCTCTTCGCTGGCCATGGCCGCGAGGTGGCCGCCCCATTCGTTGGCCTCGATGAGCACTTCGTTGGCGATGATGTCCAGCTTCTTCTGGACTTCGCCCTGGACGTTCTCGCTGTCGGCCGAGCCGAGCACGCCGCCGAGGTCGCCCTTGTTGACGGCCATGCTGATGCTCTTGCACGCGCGTGCGACCACTTCCAGCAGCAGCCGGAGCTGCCCCGGAATGAGGCCGTCGGCGCGCTGCTGCTCGACGAGATAGCGCGTGAGTGAGATTTTCTGTTGTGCCATGTGATTTCCTTTGGTTCAGCCCGCAAGGGCGCGGTTGACGACCTCTTGCGTGTCCTTGCTTAGATCGGGGCGGGCGGCGACGCGCGCGATGGCTTCGCGTGCGGCGCTGCGGTAAGGCTCGGCCAGCTTGCTCCAGCGATCGAGCGATCGTGCGAGGCGGGCGGCGACTTGCGGATTGAGCGCATCGAGCTCGATCACGCGCTCGCTCCAGAAGACGTAGCCCGATGCATCGCGACGATGGAAAGCGCCCGGGTTCGCGCTGCAATAACTGAAGATCACGCTGCGCGCGCGGTTCGGGTTCTTGAGCGAGAAGTCCGGATGCTTCATCAGCTGCTTGACCAGCGGCAGCACGTTGCCGCCGCGGTCCGGCGAACCGGCCTGCAGCGAGAACCACTTGTCGATGACCAGCGCCTCGTTCTTGAAGATTGCGTGGAAGCGTGCCAGCGCCTGCTCGGCCAGCGGATGGCCCGACGACACCAGCGCGCTCAGCGCATTGAAGCGATCGGTCATGTTGGCCGCGTCCTTGAAGCGCTGCAGCGTCTTGCCGGGCCAGACGGTGTCGCCTGAAACCCGTGCGGCGATGCAGAGGTTGGTCAGCGCCATGCCGGCCAGCGCGCGTCGGCCCGACGACAGCGGGTCGGGCGTGTAAGCGCCGGTGTCCTGGTTCTGTGCATAGGCGTGCTCCCACTCGACGAACAGCGAGGTCGCGAGTTGTGTGCGCATGGCATCGCGCACGGCGTGCACCCGCTGCGGATCGACGACGTCGAGCTGCTCCGCGATGTACGTTTCCGACGGCAGCGTGAGAACCAGTTCCTTGAAAGCCGCGTCGAGATCGGTATCTCCGAGCACGCTGCGCATCGCGTTGACATAGGCGTCGTCGAGAAGGGCGGTGCCGGTCGCAAATGCATTGTCGGGCTCCGTCGATGTGACCGCGCGAATCGCGCTCCGCAAAGCGAGCCGCTGGCCGGCCTCCCAGCGGTTGAACGGGTCGATGTCGTTGGCCAGCAGCGTGAGAAGCTGCGCGTCGGTGTAGTCGAAGTCGAGCACCACCGGCGCGCTGAAGCCGCGCAGGATCGACGGCACCGGTTCGGTCTCGACATCCGTGAATACGAATTGCTGCGACGCTTCGGTCACGACCAGCAGGCGCGTGCCTTGCACGGCTTCGAAATCACCCTGGAGCCGCAGCGGCAGGTCGCGGCCGTCCTGGCTCAGCAATCCGAGGTTGACCGGAATGACGACCGGCAGCTTGGTCGGCTGGCCCGGCGTGGGTAGGCTGCTCTGCTCGAAATGTAGCGTGTAGGTGCGTGCATTGGCGTCATACGTGCCGCGGGCGGTGAGGCGCGGCGTGCCGGCCTGACCGTACCAGCGCTTGAACTGCGGCAGCAGGCGCGCGAGTTCCGAGTCGGGGTTTGCGTCGGCGATGGCTTGCGCGAAATCGTCGCAGGTCACGGCATAGCCGTCGTGGCGCTGGAAGTAGAGCGTGATGCCGCGCTCGAAACCGGCCCTGCCCACCAACGTCTGCATCATGCGGACGACTTCGGCGCCCTTTTCATAGATGGTGACGGTGTAGAAATTGCTGATCTCGATGTAGCTGTCTGGCCGCACCGGATGCGCCATCGGGCCTGCATCTTCGGGGAACTGCGCGGTGCGCAGGACGCGCACGTCCTCGATGCGCTTGACCGCGCGGGCCGACGCATCGGCGCACAGGTCCATGCTGAATTCCTGGTCGCGGAAGACGGTCAGGCCTTCCTTGAGCGAGAGCTGGAACCAGTCGCGGCAGGTCACGCGGTCGCCAGACCAGTTGTGGAAATATTCGTGGCCGACGACGCTTTCGATGTTGCCGTAGTCGGCATCGGTGGCGGTCGCCTGATTGGCCAGGACGTACTTCGTGTTGAAGATGTTCAAGCCCTTGTTTTCCATCGCGCCCATGTTGAAGTCGCTGGTGGCGACGATCATGAAGCGGTCGAGGTCGAGTGGCAGACCGAAGCGGGTTTCGTCCCACAGGATCGAGTGCACCAGCGAATTCATCGCGTGCTCGGTCTTGTCCAGGTCGCCGGCGCGCACATAGACCTGCAGCAGATGCTCCTTGCCGGCGCGCGTCGTGATGCGCTGCTCGCGCGCGACCAGCTTGCCCGCGACCAGCGCGAACAGATAGCTCGGTTTGCGGAACGGATCGACCCATTTCGCGAAGTGGCGACCTTCGTTGCCCGGGCCTTCGAGATCGCCGCTGTCGACCAGATTGCCGTTAGACAACAGCACGGGATACGCCTGCTTGTCGGCGCGCAATGTCACCGTGTAGTTCGCCATCACGTCGGGACGGTCGAGGAAGTAGGTGATGCGCCGGAAACCTTCGGCCTCGCACTGCGTGAAGAAGGTGTTCTCGCTCACGAAAAGGCCCATGAGCTTGGTGTTCTTCACCGGGCAGCAGGTGGTGAAGATCTCCAGATCGAAGGCGTCGGGCAGGTTGTCGATCACCAGCTGGTCGGCTTCCATGCGGAACGACGCACTGTGGCCGTCGACCAGCACGCGCGCGAGGTTCAGCTCGTCGCCGTCGAGTCGCAGCGGGCCGGCGGGCTGATCGGGATTGCGGCGCAGACGCATGCGATTGAGTACGCGCGTCTTGACCGGGTCGAGGTCGAAGCACAGGTCCACGGTGTCGATCCACCAGGCGGGTGCGACATAGTCTTCGCGGCGTATCGCCAGCGGTTGTCCTTGGGCGTCACGCGATTGCAGCATCGAGAGTCTCCAGAAAATTGGATTTGGCGAGTTCTTCGTAGTCACGAACCGCCGCGAGCACATGCGGGCCCGCGAGTTCGGCCGCGCTGTGGGTGGTGCAGACCGCGACGGCACGCATGCCGCCGCGGCGTGCGGCTTCGATGCCGAAAGGCGCATCTTCGAAAACAATGCAGCGCTCGGGCGCCACGCCGATGCGGCGGGCGGCTTCCAGAAAAATGGCCGGTTGCGGTTTGCCCGGCAGGCCCTCGTCGCCGCCGACGATGGCGAGCGGCAACGGGTTCATGTGCAAGCGCGACATCACGAACTCGATGTTGTGGCGGTCGCCGGCCGTGCCGACGGCAATCTTCAGTCCGCGCGCTTCGGCCTTCGCTGCAAAAGCCCGAAAGCCTGCGACTTCGACGAAAGCGGCGCCGAACATCTCGCGATAGATCGATTCCTTTTCTGCCGTGATCTCGGCGCTTTCGGCGTCGGTGACCATGCGGCCTATCAGCTCGCAGGCGCATTCGAACGCGTTGCGACCGGTGGTGCGACGCATCAGGTCGGGCACGTCGAGTGCCATGCCGCGGCGGCGCGCGAACTCGATCCACGCCTTCGCGTGCCACGGCATCGAGTCGACCATGGTGCCGTCCATGTCGAAGATGAGGGCCTCTGCACGCATCAGACGCCCTGCTTCAGCGAAGCTTCGATGAACACATCGAGATCGCCATCCAGCACCTTCTGCGTCGCCGAGACTTCGACGTTGGTACGCAGATCCTTGATGCGGCTGTTGTCCAGCACATAGCTGCGGATCTGGTGGCCCCAGCCGACGTCGGTCTTGGTGTCTTCCAGCTTCTGCTGCGCTTCCTGTTGCTTGCGCAATTCGAAGTCGTAGAGGCGCGAGCGCAGCCGTTTCCACGCCACGTCGCGGTTGCTGTGCTGCGAACGTCCGTCCTGGCACTGCACCACGATACCGGTCGGGATGTGCGTCAGGCGCACGGCCGAGTCGGTTTTGTTGATGTGCTGGCCGCCGGCGCCGCTGGCGCGGAAGGTGTCGGTGCGCACGTCTGACGGATTGATGTCGATCTCGATCGAATCGTCGACTTCGGGGTACACGAAGATGCTGGCGAAACTGGTGTGGCGGCCGCCCGACGAGTCGAACGGCGACTTGCGGACCAGCCGGTGAACGCCGGTTTCGGTGCGCAGCAGGCCGAAGGCATAGTCGCCCTCGATCTTGATGGTCGCGCCCTTGATGCCGGCCGTGTCGCCCGCGGTTTCGTCCTCGATCTGCGTCTTGAAGCCCTTGCGCTCTGCGTACTTCAGGTACTGGCGCAGCAGCATGCTGGCCCAGTCGCAGGCTTCGGTGCCGCCAGCGCCAGCCTGGATGTCGACGAAGCAGTTGAGCGGATCGGCCGGGTTGTTGAACATCCGGCGGAACTCGAGCTGCTTGATGTCGGCTTCGAGGATGTCGGCGTCGTCGGAGATGGCCTGCAGGCCATCCATGTCGCCGTCTTCCTTCGACATGTCGAAGAGCTCGGTGTTGTCGGACAGGCCGCTGGTGAGCCGGTCGAGCGTCACGACGACGCCGTCGAGCGACTTCTTCTCGCGGCCGAGTTCCTGGGCTTTCTTCGGGTCGTTCCAGACCGTCGGGTCTTCGAGCGATGCGTTGACCGTCCTCAGACGTTCGGATTTGGCATCGTAGTCAAAGATACCTCCGTAAATCGACCGTCCGGACGCTCAGGTCCGCGAGGGTTGCGCCGATTTGGTTGATTTGCTCTGCATCCATGGGGTGTCCTGACGGTATTCGGGGAAAACCGTGCATTTTCTCATGCCTCGGCGGCATTCAGCTCGAAGCCGGCGCCTGGACCAGCAACGGCAGGGTCACTTTGAAAAGCGAACCTTCGCCGGCAACGCTCTCCAGCGCGATCGTGCCGCCGTGCGCACGCACGATTTCGCGTGTGATGTACAGGCCCAGCCCCAGTCCGGCCGCGTGCTTCCTGCTGTCGTCGGTGCGCTCGAACTGCTCGAAGATGCGCTCCTGATCGACTTCGGCGACCCCTATGCCGCGGTCCCGGACGCTCATGGTCGCCAGACCTTCGATCTGCACGACTTCGACCTGCACTGGCTTGCCGCCGCCATAGCGCAGCGCGTTGGTGAGCAGGTTGGTCAGCACCTGCTCGATACGGAATTCGTCCCAGACGCCTGGAACCTCGTAAGGCGCATCGAGCGTGATCATCGATCCCGCAGCGTCTGCCTGCTGCGCGAGGTTGTCGATCACCCGTTTCGCGAGCACGGACAGGTCAAACGGCTTCGGACGGATCGACAGCGCATCGCGGCGCAAGCGGGTGACGTCGAGCATGTCGTCGATCAGCCGGACCATGTTCTGGATCTGCCGCTGGTCGCGCTCGATCAGCGTCGGCAATTGCTCGGCCGAGAACGGTTTCAGATTGCCTTTTGACAGGTGCATCTTGCGCACCTGCGTTTCCAGGTAGAGCGTGTTGAGCGGCGTGCGCAGTTCGTGCGAGACCATCGACATGAAGTCGTCGCGCACCCGGACTGCGCGCTGCAGCTCGGCCTGCGTCGTCTGCAGCTTCTCGACCAGCGCTTCCTGTTCGCGGTGCGACGCAGCCAGAGCTTCCATCTCGCGCTTGAGCGCCTTGCGGTGGCGGTGCAGGTCGACGAACACATTGACCTTGCTCGTCACCACATAGGCATCGAGCGGTTTCTGCAGGAAGTCGACGGCGCCGCTTTCATAGCCCTGGAACGCATAGTTCATCTCCCGGCCGGCTGCGCTCACGAAGATGATCGGGATGTGGCGCGTGCGTTCGGTGCCGCGCATCAGCTCGGCCAGTTCGAAGCCGTTCATCACCGGCATCTGCACGTCCAGGATGGCCAACGCGAATTCATGCTCGAGCATCAGCGCCAGCGCTTCGTCCGCCGATCCGGCCTGAAACACCGATCTTCCCGGACCGCGAATCAGCGCATCGAGCGCGAGCAGGTTGCCCGGCAGGTCGTCGACGATCAGCAATTTGCTTTCGACATTAATCATCGGTATCGGGTGTGTCCAGTTGCACCAGCAGGCTGCGCAGTTCGCGCAGCGGTAAAACGAAATCCGGTGCGTGCAGCGCGATGGCTGCACGAGGCATGGTAGCGACCTCGGCCTCTTCGGGGTCCTGCACCGCCGTCAGGCCGCCGGCCTCGCCGATGTGCTTCATGCCTTGAGCGCCGTCATGGTTGGCGCCGGTCAGGAGCAGGCCGGCCAGGGCCGGTCCGTAGGCATCTGCTGCCGACGACATCAGCACGTCGATCGACGGTCGCGACCACAGAACCGGCGGCTCGCAGCTCAATGAGAACACGTGTTCCCGTTCGATCGACAGGTGGTAGCTCGGCGGCGCGAAATAGAGCGTGCCTTCCCTGATCTCGGCCTTGTCGGCAGCCTCCAGCACCGGTATTCGCAGGCGCTTGGCGAAGACCTGGGCCAGCAGGCTGTCCCGACCTTCCGGCAGATGCATGACGATCACGATGGGCAGGTGCCATGAAGCAGGAAGGTCGGAGAGCAGCGTCAGCAGCGCCTCGACGCCACCGGCCGATGCACCGACGACGACCGCCTCGGTCCGGCGCCTTGAGATCTTCTTCGGATTCATGAGGCCTTGCGGAAGATGCGTTCTGCCTTGGCCAGCGTATCGAAGCGCGTGGCATAGGCGGAGAAGTCGATGCTTTCCTTCGATCCGAGTCCGAGAAAGCCGCGGTGGCAAAGCGACTCGTGGAACAGCCCGAGCGCGCGGTCCTGCAGGTTGCGGTTGAAGTAGATCAGCACGTTGCGGCAGGACACCAGCTGCGTTTCTGCGAAGACGCTGTCGGTGGCCAGGCTGTGGTCGGCGAAGATCACATCGGCGCAAAGCGACGGGTCGAATTTCGCGGCGCCGTAGGCGGCCGTGTAGTAGTCCGAGAACGCGCTGCTGCCGCCGGCACGCTGGTAGTTGGCGGTGTAGCCCTTGACGACTTCGAGCGGGAATATGCCCTGGCGCGCCTTCTCGATCGATGCCGGGTTGATGTCGGTCGCATAGATCTGCGTGCGTTTAAGCAGCCCTTCCTCGCGCAGCATGATCGCCATCGACCAGGCTTCCTCGCCGGTGCTGCAACCCGCAACCCAGATCTTCACCGAAGGGTAGGTATGGAGCACCGGCACCACCTGCTGGCGCAAGGCCAGGAAATAGGCCGGGTCGCGAAACATCTCGCTGACCGGGATGGTGAGGAACTGCAGCAGCTGCGCGAACACCGCCGGGTCGTGCAGCACGCGGTCCTGCAGCGCCGCGATGTTGGGCAGGCCGAGCTGCGACAGCGCATACGCCACGCGGCGCTTCTGCGAGGCTCCGGTGTAGTCGCGAAAGTCGTAGCTGTACTTGAGGTAGATCGCCTCCATCAGCAGGCGTATCTCGATGTCGGCACTGTTCGGGATGAGGCTCACAGGCGCTCCAGATGGGGCATCCACACCCTCAGCAGCGAGAACAGGCGGTCGAGGTCGACGGGCTTGGCCAGGTAGTCGCTGGCACCGGCCGCGAGGCATTGCTCCTGGTCGTCCTTCATGGCCTTGGCGGTCACGGCGATCACCGGCAGCTTGACGAAGCGCGGGTCCTGGCGCAACCGGCGCGTGGCTTCCAGGCCATCCATCTCCGGCATCATCACGTCCATCAGCACCAGGTCGATGTCGGGCACGCGGTCGAGCTTTTCGAGCGCTTCGCGGCCGTTGCGACCGATCTCGACCAGCGCACCGCGTTGTTCGAGCGCGCTGGTGAGCGCGAAGATGTTGCGCACGTCGTCGTCGACGAGCAGGATGCGGCGACCCTCGAAGACACGGTCGCGGCCGCGCGCGGTCTTGAGCATCGTGCGGCGTTCGCTGCTCATGTCGGCCTCGACCTTGTGCAGGAACAGCGTCACCTCGTCGAGCAATCGCTCCGGCGAGCGTGCGCCCTTGATGATGATCGAGCGCGAATAGCGCAGCAGTTCGGTCTCTTCGTCGCGCGTCAGGTTGCGTCCGGTGTAGACGATCACCGGCGGGAAAGAGCAGATCTCTTCCGTCGCCATTCGCTTCAGCAGTTCGCTGCCCTGCATGTCGGGCAATCGCAGGTCGGTGACCATCACGTCGAAGACGCGCGACCGCAGGAGGCCCATCGCTTCCTCCCCGGATTCGACAGCCGTGATCGCCACGTCGTCGTCGCCGATCAGCTTCGTCACCGCCTCGCGTTGCAGTGCGTCGTCCTCGACCAGCAGCACGCTCTTGACCTTCTGCGTCAGCTTGTCCTCGAACTTCTGGAACACCTGTTTCAGCTGGTCGCGCGAAGTCGGCTTCATCGCGTAGCCGATGGCGCCCATGTGCATCGCGGTCTCGACGTTGTCGGAGGCGGAGACGATGTGCACCGGGATGTGGCGGGTGCGCGGGTCGTCCTTGAGACGTTGCAACACGCTCAGGCCCGGACCGTCGGGCAGGCGCATGTCGAGCAGGATGGCATCGGGCAGGAACTGCGTGGCGAGATCGAATCCGTCGTGCGCGCCGTGCGCGACCAGGCAGCGGTAGCCGAGTTCATGGGCCAGGTCGTAGAGGATGTTCGCGAACTGGGGCTCGTCCTCGATCACCAGCACGCGGCGCGCGGAAGTCGAGGGCAGCAGGCGGTCGTCGGAGAACTGGGGGATCGACGAAGCGGGCGGTGCGGCAACCGGCGAAGCCGAAGCGACGGCGGGCTGCGCGGGCGCCGGGCCACGCTGGATCGGCGGCATCGCGCTTTGACGAGCCGGTGCCTGGCGACTTGATGGCGTCCCGTCGGCGGCCTGTGGTGCGCGGGCAGGCAGCTGCAGCGTGAAGGTGCTGCCGGTACCGGGTGTGCTCCTGACCGTCAGCGTGCCGCCGACCAGGCGCGTGAGGTCGCGCGAAATCGACAGACCGAGACCGGTACCGCCGTAGCGCCGGCTGGTGGTGCCGTCGGCCTGACGGAAGGCTTCGAAGATCGCTTCCTGCTGGGCCACCGGAATGCCGATGCCCGAATCGGTCACGGCAAGAAGCGCGCCGCCATCGGGCCCTCCCGATACCTTGAGCGACACCTCGCCGTGTTCGGTGAACTTCAGCGCATTCGACAGCAGGTTCTTCAGGATCTGTTCCACCCGCTGGCGATCGGTGATCAGCATCGAGGGCGTACCAGGTTCGATTTCGATCCGGAACGCCAGCTGCTTCTGGCCGGCCAGCGGCGTGAAGGTCATGGAGAGGCTGTCGGTCAGCGCGGGCAGCGAGACTTCCTCGATCACCAGTTCGAGCTTGCCGGCCTCGACCTTGGCAATGTCGAGTATGTCGTTGATCAATACCAGCAGGTCGTTGCCCGACGAGTAGATCGAGTCGGCGAACTTCACCTGTTCCGGCGTCAGGTTGCCTTGCGGGTTGTCGCCGAGCAGCTTCGCCAGGATGAGCGCGCTGTTGAGCGGCGTGCGCAGTTCGTGTGACATGTTGGCCAGGAATTCGGACTTGTAGCGGCTCGACCGCTGCAGCTCCTGCGCGCGGTCTTCGAGTTCGCCCTGGACGCGGCGCAACGCAGCGTTGCGCATGTCGAGCGCCTCGGTTCGCTCCGAGAGCTGACTGTTGGTCTGTTCGAGTTCGGCCTGCTGGTTTTCCAGTGTTGCCTGCGATTCGCGCAGGGCGCGCGATTGCTCTTCGAGTTCCTCGTTCGCGGTGCGAAGTTCTTCCTGCTGCACCTGCAACTCTTCATTGAGCTGTTGCGTCTCTGCAAGCACGTCCTGCAGCTGTTCGCGGTACTGCACGGCGGCGATCGAATTGCCGATGTCGTTCGCCACCAGTTCCAGCAATTGCTTCGTGCGGCCCGATGGCGTCTGCAGCAGGCCGAGTTCGATCACGCCGTTGACGCTGCCTTCGTCGCTCACCGGCAGCAGCAGCGCGGCCTTCGGCGCCATGTCGCCAAGCCCCGAATTGACGCGCAGGTAGTCCGAAGCGACCGGTTCCACCGTCATCAGCTGCGCCTGCGCCGCCGCCTGTCCGACCAGTCCGTGGTTCGGGCTGATGAGCTGGGGTGCTGCTTCCGCCTCTGGTGAGAAACCGTAACTCGCGATCCTGCGCAACACGCCGGAACTCTCCTTGACATAGACAGCGCCGACACTGCTGCCGACGTGCTTGGCGAAGAACTTCAGAATCTTGCGACCCATCACCGGCGCGGCGAGTTCGCCGACGAGTTCGCCAGCCAGTTCGGTCTGCGCGCTTCGCAGCCAGGCCTGCTCCTGCAGCGCTTCGCCGTGCGCCGCCTGCTTGCGAAGGACGGTGTCGTAGCTGTCGGAAAGCTCGACCAGCTGCCGGCGGCCGAAGAACGCCAGCAGACCTGTGGTCGCGAGCGTGAAGAAGACGAACAGGCCGATGATCGTCCAGCTGGTGTTGGTCGCTTCCGTGTTGCGCTGGAAGCGCAGCGTCTGCTCGAAATTGACGAAGTTCATGTAGCCCGTACGCATGTCGTCGGAGATCCGCTTGCCGCGTCCCTGGCGCACCACCGCCGCATAGTCGCCGCCCGCACGCCGCATCGCGACAATCTCGTCCGCATACCGGTTCCATGCGGTCTGCAGTGTCGTGATGCGATCGATCCGTTCGACCTGTGCCGGGTTGTCGGAAACCAGCTTGCGAAGGTGGGCCAGGCCGGCGACGAGCCTGGGTTGCGCACTTTCGTAAGGCTGCAGAAACGTCTCGTCGCCGGTGATCAGGAATCCGCGCATGCCCGTTTCCAGGTCGACGCTCAACCGTTGCATCTCGCTCGCTTCGCGTGTGACGCGGTCGGTGTGTTCCACCCAGCCGATCACCGAGAGCAGATAGAAGATGAGCGACACGAACACCACCACGCCGACAAGTCCGCCGATCAGGGGAAGCTTCACGTTGCGTGACAGCACGCGCTGGAAGTCACGGGGATCGATGGATGACGTGGAGGAGTTCATGGGAGCGCTGTGTAAGGCAAAACCCGCGCAGTTTGCATGGGGGAGGTACCTGGAAGTGTCGGAGAAAGTCGCAAGCACGGCCCGTCAGGGTGTCGTGAAGTCTGCGATGAGCGTTGCGATGCGCGCCGGTTGGTCGTGATGGAGCATGTGGCCGGCCTCGTCGACGGTCGCGATGCGAACGTTCGGGACGGCCTTCAGCCGCTCTTGATATTCGGCCCGCGTGTAGCGGTGCTTGCGCCAGTGTGCGAGGCTGCTTTCGGCTGCCTCGACCACCAGCACAGGCGCCTCGATGCGCGCATAGAGCGCCAGCGCTTCCTCGACGCGGTACACATTGGCATTGACCACCTTGTGTGCCGGATGCCCGAGGATCGACCAGCGCTCCGTGCCGTCGGCCTGCCGTGTCGGCGCCGCCCAGTGTCTCGCCAGCCAGCCGGCCTTGTCGGGCGCGAGACGCGGATTGGTCTTCATGAGGCGGCGGGCCACGCCGTCGACATCGGCATAGCTCTGCAGCGCCATTTCGCCGCGCTCCAGCCGCTTGAGTTCGTCGATCCATTGCGCGTAGCGTTCGGGCGCTTCGGTTGCCGGCGTCGCGGCCATTCCGAAGCCTTCGAGGTTGACGAGGCGGCCCACGCGCCCGGGCCGGACGCCTGCGTACTGCATCGCGATGTTGCCGCCCATGCTGTGGCCGACGAGATCGACGGCGGTCTCGCCGGCGAACCGGTCGAGCAGCCAGTCGAGGTCGGCAAGGTAGTCGGGCATCCAGAAGCAGTCGACGGCGCCGCATTCGGTGAGCCCGAATCCGCGCCAGTCCGGTGCAATGATGAAGCGGTCCTGCGCCATGGCGTCGACGACGAACTGCCAAGAGGCGCCGACATCCATCCAGCCGTGGAGCAATATCAGCGGCGGGCGCTCGGCCGAAGGTTCGCCCCAGAGGCGGACGTGATAGCTGAGTTGGCGTACGGAAACGAACTCGCTGCGGGAAAGGCGTCTTGGGACGTACATGCAGCCGATCATAAGAACGGTAAAGTTCCGGCACACATCGCCGCATTCCGTCCGTTCCAAACGGCTTCATCCGTCTTCGAGAGATTCACCATGCAACGCATCCGACTGGGGCAGAGCGATCTGCACGTCACTCCGATCTGTCTCGGCACCATGACCTTCGGCGAGCAGGTCGATGAGCCCACGGCGCACGCCATCCTCGACCGCTCGCTCGAACGCGGCATCGACTTCATCGACACCGCCGAGATGTACGCCGTGCCCGCGCGCGAAGCGACGTTCGGCGCGACCGAAACGATCATCGGCCGCTGGTTCGCGAAGAATCCTGCGGCACGGCAGAAGCTGACGCTGGCCACCAAGGTCGCCGGCCCGTCGCGCGGCATGCCGTGGATCCGCTCCGGCACCGGCATGACGGCCGCCGACATCGTCGCCTCATGCGATGCCAGCCTGAAGCGCCTGCAGACCGACGTCATCGATCTCTATCAGATCCACTGGCCCGAGCGCCATGTGCCAGCCTTCGGCACGATCTACTACGACCCGGCCAAGGAAACGTCCGCCACGCCGATTCACGAGCAGCTCGATGCACTGCAGGGTCTGGTCAAGGCAGGGAAGGTGCGCTACATCGGTCTGTCGAACGAGTCCTCCTACGGAGTCCACGAATTCGTGCGACTTGCGGAGCAGCACGACCTTCCGCGCGTCGCGACCGTGCAGAACGTGTACTGCCTCATCTCCCGCGCGCTTGAGAACGGGCTGGACGAGACGATGCATCGCCTGGACGTGTCGCTCCTGGCCTATTCGCCGCTGGCGTTCGGGCTGCTCACCGGCAAGTACGACGCGAGCGGCATCGATGGCCCCGATGCACCCAGGGGCGCGCGCATCGCGAGCTACGAATCGGTACGGAAGCAACGTTGGGGTCGCCCGGATGCGCTCAGGGCCGCGCGCCGCTACAACTCGCTTGCGCAAGCCAACGGCCTCACGCCGACTCAGCTGGCGCTGGCCTTCTGCTACACCAAGTGGCAGGTTGCCAGCACCATCATCGGCGTCACGTCGGTGGCACAGCTGGACGAAGACATCGACGCGCTCGACATCACGCTGTCGCCCGAAGTGCTGGCCGAGATCGATGCCATCCGTTGGGACATCCGAGACCCGGCGGCCTGAAGAATCAATGGCGAAGAAGCCGAAGAACCAGGTGCATGTCAGCGAGACGCCGGCCACGCAGATGCTGCGGGCGAACGGCGTCGCCTTCACCGAACATCCCTACGAATATCTTGCGCACGGCGGGGCGCAGCACAGTGCCGCCGTGCTCGGATTCGATCCGTTCACGGTGGTGAAGACGCTGGTCATGCAGGACCAGGATGCCCGGCCGCTGCTGGTGCTGATGCACGGCAACCGGACCGTGTCGACCAAGAGCCTGGCGCGACAGATCGATGCCAAGTCGGTCGAACCCTGCAAGCCCGAAGTCGCGCAGCGGCACAGCGGCTACATGGTGGGAGGCACTTCGCCATTCGGTACGCGGCGCGCGATGCCGGTGTATGTCGAATCGACCGTCCTCGCGCTGCCGACGATCTTTCTCAACGGGGGACGCCGCGGCTATCTGGTGGGCATCGTTCCGCAGGTACTGATCGAATTGCTGGGCGCCCGGCCGGTGGAGTGCGCGCTGTCGGAACCGTCAAAATAGGCCGCGCCAGATTTCCGGAGACAAATACTTGAGCTTTCATCTTCCCTCGTTCATCGCGATCGTTCTGTCCTACCTGCTCGGCTCGCTGTCGTTCGCCGTCATCGTGAGCCGATCGCTCGGCATGGCCGATCCACGCAGCTACGGCAGCGGCAATCCTGGCGCCACCAATGTGCTGCGGTCGGGCAACAAGGGCGCTGCGCTTGCCACGTTGTTGCTGGACGCGCTCAAGGGCTGGATCCCGGTTTTTGCGATCCGCATGGCCGGCCCCGATCTCGGCATGGGTGCAGGCACCGCGGCGCTTGCCGGACTGGCCGCCTTCCTGGGCCACCTCTACCCGGTGTTTTTCGGCTTCAAGGGCGGCAAGGGTGTGGCGACCGCGGGAGGTGTGCTTTTCGGCGTCGACTGGCTGCTTGGCCTGGCGACCGGCACGACCTGGGCCATCGTCGCCTTCTTCTTCCGCTATTCGTCCCTCGCTTCGCTCGCTGCTGCCTTCTTCGCACCGGCGTTCTACGTCATCGGCAGCAAGATCGCCTGGCCATTCGATCGCACGGTACTGATCGCGTTGATCGCGATGAGCCTGCTACTGGCCTGGCGCCACCGGGAAAACATCCGTCGCCTGCTCGCCGGAAGCGAGTCGCGGCTCGGTTCCAAGAAATGATTTCGAAAACTAAACCGAGGAAAACCCATGAGTGAACTGAAGCGCTTCCACGTCGGTCCGCGTCTGAGCGAAATGGCCGTGCATAACGGCACAGTCTATCTCGCGGGGCAGGTGCCCGACGACACCACGCTGGACATGGCCGGCCAGACCGCGCAGGTGCTGGCGATGATCGACAAACTCCTGGCCGAGGCCGGCAGCGACAAGACGTGCATCCTCATGACGCAGATCTTCCTGACCGACATCAAGGACATCGTCGTGATGAACGAAGTGTGGGACGCCTGGATTCCCGCCGGCCATACGCCACCGCGGGCCACGGTGCAGGCTTCGCTGGCCAACGGCGCCTACAAGATCGAAGTCGTGGTGACGGCGGCGCAACGCTGAAGTCGCTTCCGTGAACGCAGTTCAGTAGCGTTTTTCGAGCACCATCTGATCGCTGTCGCGGCGCATCGAAAAGCGGCCGATGAAGCTATTGCCCAGCAGCACATACGGCATCGATTGCGGCGATACGACCGCATCGACGCCGGAGACATCGACATCGCCGACCCGCACCGAATCCAGCCGCACGCGGTAGCCGGACACGACGCCGTTCGCGGTACTGATCTGCACCGGCGTGCCGTTCTTGTAGACCAGGCCGATGCGTTCGGCATCTGCAGCGGAGATCGCAACCGACGTGGCACCGGTATCGAGCATGAACGTGACGGTACGGCCGTTGATCGAGCCTTGCGTCATGAAATGACCGCCGCTGCTC
Organism: Variovorax glucosi; assembly: GCF_051216695.1. Taxonomy (NCBI): domain Bacteria; kingdom Pseudomonadati; phylum Pseudomonadota; class Betaproteobacteria; order Burkholderiales; family Comamonadaceae; genus Variovorax; species Variovorax glucosi. Next base: position 1,307,309 of record NZ_JBPJZE010000001.1, on the reverse strand, counting down.
GCAGGCAACACGATGCGCGTGTTGCCACTGTTCGTCACCGGCTTGCCGACGCTGACCGGAGTGTCCATGCGCAGGGTGACGCGCTGGTTGCCGGCTTCGACCACTGCCGTACCGTCCTGCAACGAGAGCAGCCGGACGTTCTGGATGCGTTCGCCGACGGCCAGCGTTCTTGGTGCACCGCCGTCGATCACCAGGATCGCGCGGCTGCCGATGGTGCCGGTGAGCGTGACCGATTCTGCATTCGCCAGCGAGGCGAATGCGCCGATTGCAAGCATGAGGAAACCGGCCCGGACGCGTTGCCCCGTTACGGGAGCTTTCGGATCAGTCACGGAAGTTGTCGAAGCTCAAAGGCATGTCGGGCACGTCTTTCTTGATCAGCGCCATCGCGGCCTGAAGATCGTCGCGCTTGGCGCCGGTCACCCGGACCGCATCGCCCTGGATGGCCGCCTGCACCTTGATCTTGCTGTCCTTGATCAGGCGCTGGATCTTCTTGGAGGTTTCGGTCTCGATGCCGCTCTTGATCTTAATGACCTGCTTGACCTTGTCGCCGCCGATCTTCTGCACGTCGCCCTTGTCGAGAAAACGCACATCGACGCTGCGCTTTGTGAGCTTGGCTCGGAGGATATCCTCGACCTGCACGAGCTGGAACTCGGCGTCGCCGATCATCGTGATTTCCTTGTCCTTGAGCTCGACGGCGGCCGACGTGCCCTTGAAATCGAAGCGAGTGCCGATTTCCTTGGCAGTGTTTTCGACGGCATTCTTGACTTCGGGGAGATTGGGTTCGCAGACGGTGTCGAATGACGGCATGAAGGCTCCTGATTGCGCAGCTGCGGCGCGAGTGAATGCGACAATTCTCCCATGATCGTGGAGTCCAACACACCGCTGCAGCCCTACAACAGCTTCGGCATCGTCGCGCGCGCGCAGCATCTCGTACGCATTGCCTCGGAGGCCGACCTGGCCGAACTGCGGGCCGATGCGAAGTGGAGTGACGTACCGAAATTCGTCCTGGGCGGGGGTAGCAATATCGTGCTGACCGGCGACGTGAAGCCGCTCGTCCTCAAGATCGAAATCATGGGTCGGCGTCTGGTCGAGGAAACGCCGCGTGCCTGGATCGTCGAAGCCGGCGCTGGCGAAAACTGGCATGAGACTGTGCGCTGGACCGTCGAGAACGGTTTTCCGGGGTTGGAGAATCTGGCGATGATTCCCGGTACCGTCGGCGGTTCGCCGGTGCAGAACATCGGCGCCTACGGCGTCGAACTGCAGGACCGTTTCGATTCGCTCGATGCGGTCGATCTGGAAACAGGGCAGGCCTTCACCCTGGACGCAGCGCAGTGCGCCTTCGGTTACCGCGATTCGGTCTTCAAGCATGTCGCGAGCGGTACGGACACGTCGCGCGGGTTCGGTCTGGCCGGTCGCGCGGTCATCACCCGGGTGCGTTTCCGGCTGCCGAAGCCGTGGAAGGCCGTGGTGGGGTATTTCGATCTCGAACGCAAGATGGAAGAGGCCGGAAATTTCACGCCCGACGCGATGGATGTCTTCAACTGGGTCTGCGAAGTGCGGCGTGCCAAGCTGCCCGACTGGCGCGTGCTCGGCAACGCCGGCAGCTTCTTCAAGAACCCGACCGTCACGACGGAGCAGTGCGCAGACATCATCGCGCGAGATCCGAAGATCGTGCACTACCCGATGGCCGATGGCAGCATCAAGCTGGCGGCGGGATGGCTGATCGACGCTTGCGGCTGGAAGGGGAAGTCGGTCGGGAATGCCGGTGTTTATGAGCGGCAAGCGCTGGTGCTGGTGAACCGCGGCGGCACTGAAAATCCCGTGACGGGCGGCGAGGTGATGACGCTGGCCAAGGCGATCCAGACCAGTGTGTACGAGCGCTTCGGCATCCGCCTGGAGCCCGAACCTATCGTTGTTTGACTGTTTGATCTTGGAGCGATCTTGCGCCTCGCCTGGATCTAAAACGACCACCCGAGCTATTGCAATGGTTAGTTGCCGTGAGAGGTAGTGTTACAAAGACTGAGCAAAAAGTTACCGGCGACTTTCGGAGTGATCCGATTTGAGTTATTTGCCTTCCGCATAAAACTCCAGACATCGCGACCCGGTAAATTTATCAGTCGATCTGTAACCCCAAGCACGGAATATCATATGTTCGCTACTTCACCAGTCTATTCAATCAACCGGTCAACTGAGCCAAAGTCGTCCGGAGACTTGAAAAACGCAGCAGCCCGAAAACTGTTTACGCGAGCGGCGAGCAATATCGATTCGGTTGGCGCTGTGCGGCCAGCATCAGTGAAAGCGCCGTCGAAAGACAACAACATCGCCGCGAATATGATCAATCCGCATTGGGGTCAAGCTTTCGAGATGCATTTCGATCGGCCAGGCGATAACGAAAACAAAGTACTACCGTTCTGGATTCCAGCTCGCCTGTATAGCGAAAAACAGGATTACCCGCCTCAAGCATTTCCACGTAACAATCCACCAGGGACATCTATATCCACAGCCAATGGACGTCTTGAGCCGGCATTGGTTGCGGGTAACGGTGCGCAGCAGTCAGTGATTTTAAAAAACTCGGATGCATTTGATGCTGAGAATTCCTATGTTCGCATTACGTTCACGAACGGCGTGTTCAATCCGGAATTAAGCGAGAACACCACCGGAGTCGCGCTTAGTCGCGAGTCGTTGAATATGATTCTTAGCCGTGCGCATCTGGCGCTACAAGCAGAATCCATAAACATCCGGTCGAAAATAGGTCAGGCCTATATGGTGATTTAACACGCGAAGGGTCGTCTTATGGGATGCGAGCGCACGATCCAAACCAATTGATCAGCGGTCTCAGAGAGGTAAATACTTTACTTCTTGGACTCATTCGACAATTGAGGAAGCGAAGCACCGCCGCCATGTGCAAGCAGGCCGCTCTTGGTGTAGATCGCCAGCTTGTCGCGGGTATCGACGATGTCGAGATTGCGCATGGTGAGCTGACCGATGCGGTCGGCGGGGGAGAAGGGGGCGTCTTCGACCTTTTCCATGCTCAGTCGCTCGGGCTTGTAGGTGAGGTTCGATGAGACGGTGTTCAAGATTGAATAGTCATTGCCGCGACGCAGCTCGACGGTGACTTCGCCTGTCACCGCGCGTGCGACCCAGCGCTGGGCGGCTTCGCGCAGCATGATGGCTTGCGGGTCGAACCAGCGCCCTTGATAGAGGAGCCGGCCGAGCTTGCGGCCGCTGTCGCGGTACTGCTCGATCGTGTCTTCGTTGTGGATGCCGGTGACGAGGCGTTCGTAGGCAATGAAGAGCAGTGCCAGACCGGGTGCTTCGTAGATGCCGCGGCTCTTGGCTTCGATGATTCGGTTCTCGATCTGGTCGCTCATGCCCAGGCCGTGGCGACCGCCGATGCGGTTGGCTTCGAGGATCAGTTCGACCAGGTCGGGGTACTCGGTGCCGTTCAGGGCGACCGGGCGACCTTCTTCGAAGCGCACGGTGACTTCTTCGCGCTTGACGACGACTTCGTCTTTCCAGAACGCGACGCCCATGATCGGGTTCACGATCTTCATGCTGGTGCCGAGGTCTTCGAGGTCCTTGGCTTCGTGCGTCGCGCCGAGCATGTTCGAGTCGGTCGAATAAGCCTTCTCGGACGACATCTTGTAGCCGAAGCCGGCGGCGGTCATGAAAGCCGACATTTCGGCGCGGCCGCCGAGTTCGTCGATGAACAGCTGGTCGAGCCACGGCTTGTAGATCTTCAGCGCAGGGTTGGTGAGCAGGCCGTAGCGGTAGAAGCGCTCGATGTCGTTGCCCTTGAAGGTGCTGCCGTCGCCCCAGATGTTGACGTCGTCTTCCTTCATGGCCGATACCAGCATCGTGCCGGTCACTGCGCGGCCAAGCGGTGTGGTGTTGAAGTAGGTGACGCCGCCGGTCGTGACGTGGAAAGCGCCGGCTTGCAGTGCTGCAAGACCTTCGGAAGCCAGCTGACTGCGGCAATCGATCAGCCGGGCCAGTTCGGCGCCATACTGCATCGCCTTGCGCGGAATCTCTTCGTAATCCGGTTCGTCGGGCTGACCGAGATTTGCGGTGTAGGCGTAGGGAATCGCGCCCTTGTTGCGCATCCAGTGGAGCGCGGCGCTGGTGTCGAGACCGCCGGAAAAGGCGATGCCGACCTTCTGGCCGGCGGGAACGTGTTGCAGGATGGTCGACATGCGAGAGAACTCCGGTTCAGCCGAAATGGCAAATGTAGCTATAGGGCTCGCCGGACACGCGGATCTGGAAGCTCGAATCGCCCGGGACGCTGAACTTCTCGCCCACACCCGAGGCGACCCACTTTTCACTGCCGCCGAGCATGTACTCGCAGCTGCCGCCGGCACCTTCCATGACTTCCGGCGCGCCAGTGTTGAAGGTGAGGGTCGACGGGAGAATCACGCCAACCGACTTCCTGGTGCCGTCGGCGAGCGTGAGGTTGTGGCTGACGCACTTGCCGTCGAAATAGACATTGGCCTTGGTGACCACCGCAGTGCAGGCGAGTGTTTCGTTGATCGTCGTCATGTGAAAACGTCCGCTGCGACGGAACTCTCTGGCGAGAGCGGCACCGTTCGCCACGGTGCGTCCGTGTGAAAAGGTAGAAGAATGAGAAAAATTCTACCTTCAGCGCCAGCCGCGATGCCCGCCGCCGCCCCAGCCGCGCGAGTAACCCAGGTTCAAGGACACGCCGACCGGCGGGTAATACGGGGCATATCCGTAACCGTAGCCATAACCCGGCTGAACGTAGACCGGTGCCGGATAGACCGGCGCCGCGTAAGCCGGTGCCGCGTAATAGACGGGGGCCGGCGCACGCCGTGCCGTCGATACGACGACCCCTTGCTCCGGCACGACCTGTTCCCATGCCGGCCGACCGTCGGCCGATTCCGAAGGGGCGAGGTCGGACTGCGGTGTTACCGGCATGGTTGCCACGCCATAAGCGCTCACGTCGACCGGAACCGTCGCGCCGGGGAAGCTGGCGGTTCGCGTCGTGTACTGGCGACCGTTGTATTCGTAGGTTACGTTGTAACCACTACCGCTCGCGTCGCGGACCGGGTTGGCAGCGACGACGCGTGCCTGCACCTGGCTACCCTGGCTGTTCTGAGCAAGGGCGCTGCCGCCGACCGTAGCGGCTACTACGGCCACGAGGGAAAAAGCGGCGGTGGTCATGGATGTCATCTTGCGCATAAGGAACTCCTCAAAAGCGGGTCCGAAAAGCGGAAGGACCCCGAAAGACGTTGGGCGAAACAGATTTGACGCCTTTTTGTTCGCCGGGTTCCGGCATTTACCGTGCGGAAACACCGCGTTCCGATGCCCAATGCACCGCATCGAAGCCCGTCGTGACGGTATCTGCGCCATTCCAATCGACCACCGGACGCTTTATCAGGCTCGGGTTGGCGATCAGTACCGTTCGAGCGCTTGCTGCATCGGTAACCGAAGCGCGGGCAGCGTCATCCAGCTTTCGCCAGGTGGTACCGCGACGGTTGACCAGCGCCTCCCAGCCGGGTGAAGCCAACCAGCGGTCGAGCTCGGCCTCGGGTACGCCTTCTTTCTTGAAGTCGTGGAATCGGTAGGCGATGCCGTGTTCGTCCAGCCAGGCGCGCGCCCGCTTGACCGTGTCGCAGTTCGGTATGCCGTAAAGGGTTGTCGTCATGCGGCGATCATGCCGGCCCGGCAGGTCGGCGACAATCCCGGCCTCCATGAAAACCCTTGCCGACTGGCTCGCCTACGCCGAGCAACTGCATGCCAAGACCATCGAACTCGGCCTGGAGCGCGTGCGCACCGTGGCCGACGCGCTGGGCCTGGCCTTCGAATGCCCCGTGATCACCGTCGCCGGCACCAACGGCAAGGGCTCGACCTGCGCCATGCTGGAGTCGATCCTGACGCATGCGGGTTACCGAACCGCCGTCTACACGTCGCCGCATCTGGTGCACTTCGAAGAGCGGCTGCGTCTCGCCGGCGAAGCGGTTGCGGCGGATGCGCTGCTGCCGCACTTCGAAGCCGTCGAAGCCGCACGCGGCGACATTTCACTCACGTACTTCGAGTTCACCACGCTGGCGATCCTGCGTTGCGCGGCCGCGTCGAGACCCGAGGTCGCGATTCTGGAAGTCGGCCTCGGCGGACGGCTGGATGCGGTCAACATCGTCGACGCCGACTGCGCCGTCATCACCAGCATCGACCTCGATCACATGGATTTCCTCGGCAGCGACCGGGAAAGCATCGGCTTCGAGAAGGCCGGCGTCATGCGAGCCGGCCGCCCGGCCGTCGTGAGCGATCCGGTGCCGCCGCAAAGCGTGATCGACCATGCGCAGAAGATCGGCGCCGATCTGTGGCGTTTCGGTTACGACTTCAATGTGTCCGGCGACAAGCAGCAGTGGGGCTGGAGCGGGCGAGGGCGGCGCTACAGCGGGCTGGCCTATCCGGCGTTGCGCGGCGCCAATCAGCTGATCAACGCAGCCGGCGTGCTCGCGGCGCTGGAGGCGATCAGGCCGATCCTGCCGATCACGGCGCAAGCGGTGCGCACCGGGCTGGCAATGGTCGAGTTGCCGGGGCGCTTCCAGATCGTTCCCGGCGAACCGACGCTGGTACTGGACGTCGCACATAACCCGCACGCCGTGGCTGCACTGGCGGAGAATCTCGACGCCATGGGTTTCTATCCGACGACGCATGCCGTGTTCGGTGTGATGGCGGACAAGGACCTGAAGCCGATCCTGGCGCGCATCGGTCCGGTGATCGATCGCTGGTATTTCACCGATCTGCCGACACCGCGCGCGGCTGCGGCTTCCGATGTCATGGCCTGCTGGGAGTCGCAGAACACCCGCAAGGATGCGACCGGAAGCGTCTGTGCTTCGCCCATGGAAGCTCTGGAAGCCGCCATCGCCGCGGCGGACCCGGCTGATAGAATCGTCGTCTTCGGATCGTTCTTCACAGTGGGTGGCGTGCTCCAACACGGAACCCCCCGCATGCAGGCCAAGCACCTCCTGCCCGGCGCCTGATCAGCCTGTTCGTACGGCGCTTTTTTTCTCGCACGCTGCCTCACACTGCACTCATCAGGGATCGAATTCATGGCGTTTTTCAAGTTCCGCTCCAGCGGCCCCAAGGCCGGCGAAGGGCGCAACGCCAACCTGTCGACGGCACCGGCCGAAAGCGTCGATGCGATGCGCCGGCGCGCGCGGCATCGCCTGCTTGGCGCCGCCATCCTCGTGCTGCTCGGCGTCATCGGTTTTCCGCTCTTGTTCGATACCCAGCCACGTCCTGTGGCGGTCGACATTCCGATCGAGATTCCCGACCGGAACAAGGTCGCGCCGCTGGCCATCACGCCTCCGGCGCAGTCGAACGCGCCCGGTGCGAGCGGGCGCGTGGCGCAGTCGCCTGCGACACCGTCGCCTACCGGCAACGGCGCCATCGTCAACAGCGGCGGTGTCATCACCGAGTCGCAGGACGGCACCGAATTTCCTTCCGATCGGCCTGTCACCACCACGCAGCCGGACACTCGTGTCGCACCTGCGCCGCGTCCCGAGACGCGTGCAGCGGTCAAGCCCGAAGTCAAGCCAAAGCCCGATTCGAAACCCGAGCCGGCGAAGATTGCCGCAGCCAAGTCGCCCACGGCGGGCGACGGCGCGCGCGCGCGTGCGCTGCTCGACGGAAAAGTCGCCTCCGCAACGCCGGCCGCTGCCCCGGCTGTTCCAGCTGCGAACGCTGCAAACGCTGCGGCAATCACCGGCGATGCCGGCCGATTCGTGATTCAGGTCGGTGCGTTCGCCGACGATGCCAAGGCGCGCGAAGTTCGCCAGAAGCTCGAAAAGGCGGGCCTGAAGACCTACACCAATGTCGCGAAGACAGCCGAAGGCGATCGCACGCGTGTGCGTGTCGGTCCGTTCGCATCCCGTGCCGAAGCCGACCGTGCCGCCGGGAAGGTCAAGGGCCTGTCGCTGCCTGCATCCGTCCTGAGTTTGTAGCCATGGCGCGCTGAAGTGGCCCTGTTCGACTGGTTGGCCGTTGCGCTGATCGTGATCTCGACGTTGTACGGCCTGATGCGCGGACTGGTGTTCGAGGTGATTTCGCTGACTGGCTGGGTCGCCGCTTTCCTTTGCGCGCAGTGGTTTGCCGGCAGTGTCGCGACTTGGTTGCCTTTCGGCGAAGTCGATGCGGCCTGGCGCTATCCGCTGGCTTTCGTGCTGGTGTTCGTGGCGGTCGCGTTCGGCGTCGGTCTGGTGGCTTCGATCACGCGAAAGCTCGTGACAGTCGTGGGGCTCGGCCCGGTCGACCGGATGCTGGGAGGGATGTTCGGCGCGGCCCGCGGTGCCGTGGCGCTGTTGACCATCGCCGTCGTGGTTCATTTGTTGGCGTTGAGCGACAGTGCCTGGTGGCACGAATCGCAAGGCGCCGTGGTTCTGGATGCGGCATTGCAGGGTCTGAAGCCCGCTTTGCCAGAGAAGTTGGCAAGCTACCTGCCCTGAGAGGATCTTTTCATGTGTGGAATCGTCGGTGTCGTCAGTCAAGCACCCGTCAATCAACTGCTCTACGACGCCTTGCTGCTGCTGCAGCACCGCGGTCAGGATGCCGCCGGCATCGTGACGCTGCTGGAACGCAAGTTCTTCATGCAGAAGGCCAAGGGCATGGTGCGCGACGTGTTCCGTACGCGCAACATGCGTGCGCTGCCCGGCGATGTCGGACTCGGTCAGGTGCGCTACCCGACGGCCGGCAACGCGTACAGCGAAGAAGAGGCGCAGCCTTTCTATGTCAACGCACCGTTCGGCATCGTGCTGGTGCACAACGGCAATCTCACCAATGCGCATGCGTTGCGGGCCGAGCTGTTTTCCACCGACCACCGCCACACCAACACCGAGAGCGATTCCGAAGTGCTGCTCAACGTGCTCGCGCACGAGATCGAGCGTTCGACGCGCGGCGGCAACTTCAATTCGACGACGCTGTTCGCCGCCGTGCGCAACGTGCATCGCCGACTGCGCGGCTCGTATGCGGTGGTGGCGCTCATCGCCGGCCACGGCTTGCTGGCCTTTCGCGATCCGTACGGCATCCGTCCGTTGGCCATGGGCCGAGGCGCTGACGGCACCGTCATGGTCGCCAGCGAATCGGTCGCGCTCGAAGGTTCGGGCCACGTGTTCGAACGCAATATCGATCCCGGCGAAGCGGTGTTCATCGATCTGCAGGGCCAGGTCAACGCCGAGCAGTGCGCCGATGCCCCGACGCTCAATCCGTGCATCTTCGAATTCGTCTATCTGGCGCGTCCCGATTCGGTGCTCGACGGCATTTCCGTCTATCAAGCGCGCCTGAACCTCGGCGAGACGCTGGCCAAGCGCGTGGTCTCGACCGTGCCGCCGAGCGAGATCGACGTGATCATCCCTATCCCCGAATCGAGCCGCCCGAGCGCGACGCAACTCGCGCATCTGCTGGGCATTCCTTACCGCGAAGGTTTCGTGAAGAACCGCTACGTTGGCCGCACCTTCATCATGCCGGGGCAGGGCGTTCGCAAGAAGTCGGTACGCCAGAAGCTGAACGTGATCGCCAGCGAATTCAAGGGCCGCAACGTGCTGCTGGTCGACGACTCGATCGTGCGCGGCACTACCAGCCGCGAGATCGTGCAGATGGCCCGCGACGCCGGTGCGCGCAAGGTCTACCTCGCCAGCGCCGCGCCGCCGGTTCGTTACCCGAACGTCTACGGCATCGACATGCCGACCAAGGACGAACTGGTCGCGCACGACCGCACGGTCGAGGAGATCCGTCAGGTCATCGGCTGCGATGCGCTGATCTATCAGGACGTCGATGCGATGAAGCGCGCGATCGGTTCGCTCAACCCGAAGTTGAACGGCTTCGATGCTTCGTGCTTCGACGGCATCTACGTCACTGGCGACATCGACACCGCAGCCATCACGCGCATGAACGGCAACCGTCCGCGTATCGAGGAGACCGAGGAAGACTCGTCGCGCCTCGCATTGCCCAATCCATCCGTCTGATCCACCGACCATTCGAGCGAGAAGCAAAGTGAACGATCGAAAATTGCCCGAAGGCCTGCACCGCGACACGCTCGCCGTGCGCAGCGGCCTCGCACCGAGCCAGTACGGCGAGAACTCCGAAGCGCTGTTCCTGACCAGCGGTTTCGTGCAGCCCGATGCGGAAACATCCGCGCGCCGGTTTGCCGGTACCGAAGAAGGCTTCACTTACGCGCGTACGTCGAACCCGACGGTCGTGAGCTTCGAGCAGCGGCTGGCTGCGCTCGAAGGCACCGAGGCGGCCATCGGCGCCTCCACCGGGATGGGGGCGATCCTGATGATGTGCATGGGCCTGCTCAAAGCCGGCGATCACGTCATCTGCTCGCGCTCGGTGTTCGGCTCGACGCTGAACCTGTTCGCCAAGGAATTCACCAAGTTCGGTGTCGAGACCACCTTCGTCTCGCAGACCGATGTCGGCCAGTGGCGCGATGCGGTGCGTCCGAACACCAAGCTCCTCTTTGCCGAAACGCCCACGAATCCGCTGACCGAGGTGTGCGACATCCGCGCGTTGGCCGATGTGGCACATGGCGTCGGCGCGGTGCTCGCAGTCGACAACTGCTTCTGCTCGCCCGCTTTGCAACGACCGACCGAACTCGGTGCGGACCTTGTGATCCATTCGGGTACCAAGTATCTGGACGGCCAGGGGCGCGTGATGGCAGGCGCGATCTGCGGTCCTTCGCGCTTGATCGTCGACGTATTCGGTCCCGTCGTGCGAACCGCCGGCATGGCGCTTTCGCCGTTCAACGCATGGGTCGTGCTCAAGGGCCTGGAGACGTTGGGTATTCGCATGCAGGCGCAGTGCGCCAATGCGCTGGCCGTCGCTAAATTTCTGGAGGCGCATCCGGCGGTTAAGCGCGTTCACTATCCCGGTCTCGCATCGCATCCGCAGCATGCGCTCGCGATGCGGCAGCAGTCGGGGATGGGCGGCGCAGTCGTTTCCTTCGACGTTCATGGCAATACGCCCGAAGCGGCGCGTGCGAATGCGTTCCACGTCATCGACAGCACGCGTGTGGTGAGCATCGCGACCAACCTCGGCGACACCAAGTCGATCATCACGCACCCGGGCACGACGTCGCACGGTCGCCTGACCGAAGCGCAGCGTCAGGCCGCAGGCATCAACCAGAGCCTGATCCGCCTGGCAGTCGGCCTCGAACATGTCGGCGACATACAGGCCGATCTGCTGCGCGGCCTCGATACCCTGAAGAACCTTTCGGCATGACCCAGAACACGACCCAAAAAGTAAGAACACGCATCGCGCCGTCCCCCACCGGCTTTCTGCACCTGGGCACGGCCCGCACGGCGCTGTACTCGTGGGCCTACGCGAAGCATCACGGCGGCGAGTTCGTGCTGCGCATCGAAGACACCGACGTGGCCCGTTCCACACAGGATGCGGTCGAGCAGATCCTCGCGTCGATGCAGTGGCTCGGACTCGACTACGACGAAGGCCCGATCTATCAGATGCAGCGGCTCGACCGTTACGACGCAGTCGTCGCGCAGATGCTCGAAGCCGGTACGGCGTACCACTGCTACTGCACGCCTGAAGAGCTCGAAGCGACGCGCGAAGCGCAGCGCGCGCGCAACGAAAAGACGCTGTACGACCGCCGCTGGCGCCCGGAGCCGGGCAAGCAATTGCCGGCAGTGCCGGCCGATGTGAAGCCGGTCGTGCGCTTCCGCAACCCGGTCGACGGCGACGTGACCTGGGACGACATCGTCAAAGGTCCGATCACCATCAACAACCGCGAGATCGACGACCTGATCATCGTGCGTCCCGACGGTGTACCCACGTACAACTTCTGCGTCGTCGTCGACGACTGGGACATGAGAATCAGCCACGTCTTCCGTGGCGACGAACACGTCAACAACACGCCGTGGCAGATCAACATCTTCAACGCACTCGGCGCGCCGTTGCCGCTGTTCGGACACTTGCCCGTGATCCTCGGCGATGACGGGCAGAAGCTGTCGAAGCGACGCGGCGCTGTCAGCGTCACTGCGTACGAGAACGACGGATATTTGCCCGAAGCAATGCTCAACTATCTCGCGCGTCTCGGCTGGAGCCACGGCGACGAGGAACTGTTCACGCGTGCGCAGATGGTGGAGTGGTTCGACGGCAGTCATCTGTCGCGCAGCCCGGCGCAATGGGATCCGGCGAAGTTGAAATGGGTCAACGCGCACTACATCAAGCAGATGGACATCGCCGAACTCTCGAAGCTGGTGTCCGCGCAACTTGCGAAGAAGGGCATCGATAGCGACGAACGTCTTCCCGACATCTGCATGCTGTTCAGGGATCGATGCGACACGACTGTGGCCTTGGCCGGATGGGCGGCGGCGTTCTATGCGGACGTGGAAATTGCGGACGCGGATCGCGCGCAGCATTTGACCGAAAGCGTGCGCCCAGTCATCGCGGCACTTGCCGACAAGCTGTCGGCCGTGACTTGGGAAAAAGCTGCAATCGCAGCCGCGATCAAGGAAATACTCGTCGCAAATGCCCTTAAAATGCCTGCTCTCGCAATGCCGGTGCGCGTACTGCTGATGGGAACATCGCAGACACCATCGCTCGATTCGGTCCTCGCACTTTTTTCTCGTGAAATTGTTGTCAAGCGATTGAAAGTAGTCTGAAATCCGGGCTATAATTCGAGGCTCGACACCTACGGGGGTATAGCTCAGCTGGGAGAGCGCTTGCATGGCATGCAAGAGGTCATCGGTTCGATCCCGTTTACCTCCACCATACATGGCGTCGAGAAGAAAAATGAAAGATGCTGATCACAGCATTTTCCTTAGGTTTTGACCCTATCGTCTAGAGGCCTAGGACACCACCCTTTCACGGTGGCTACCGGGGTTCGAATCCCCGTAGGGTCGCCAGTTTCATGCAAGTGAAGCAGGCAAAACAAGTCGTCAGCACTTGGCTCCGCAAGGAGTGAACGTTGTCTACCAGGAGTGGTAGTTCAGTTGGTTAGAATACCGGCCTGTCACGCCGGGGGTCGCGGGTTCGAGTCCCGTCCGCTCCGCCATCCATTAAGGGTTTGCTGCTATGAAAATAGCAGCAAACCCTTTTTTTATTCCAGATTTGGAATGCTCGTTCATCGACGTTCTATCGGGCGAAGGCTTCGAGCGTTTTGCTTGCCGCCAGCACATCGCCACGTAGACCAGCGATTTCCGCTGCCAGATGCGGCGATCGGCGGTTGCCCCGAACTTGCGAAGGTGCACTTGTCGGGCGCAGCCTTGACCAGCGCCCCCAGAGTTTCTCCGGCGTCGTGGCCGGGATGCTCAGGCGATCATGAAGGCAAACAGCAATTCGGCGAACAGCGAGACCGGCGCGAAGGCCTTGTCCGCGTCGGACAGGCCTCGTCTGCGAACGGCCTAAAGCGGCGAGAGTGTAGCCAGGACGATCTTCGACGGCATGGCGCGGCAGGGAGTGAATCTATGTGGCTGCCTGGTCGGACTCTCATTCAGGCTGGATGCCCGCTTGCGCAGCAACCTTGGCCCACTTGGTCGTCTCGCTGGCGATGAACGCACTGAACTGCTTCGGCGTGCCGCCCACCGGCTCCATGCCGGCGTTCTCGAAGCGCTGGCGCACGTCCGGCATCGCCAGGATGCGATCGACCTCTGCATTGAGGAGGGCGACGGTGGCCGCCGGCGTGCCGGCCGGCGCGAGCAGACCGCCCCAGGTGCTGGTCTCGTAGCCCGGCAGGCCCGACTCGGCGACGGTCGGCACATCCGGCAGCGCGGCAAGCCGCTTTGGCGTGGTCACGGCCAGCGCGCGGAGTTTGCCCGACTTGACCTGCGCGCCGACGGCCGTGAGCGTGTCGAACATCAGCGACACGCGTCGGCCCATCAAATCGGGATGGGCCAGCGTACTGCCCTTGTACGGGATGTGCTGCATGTCGATGCCGGCCAGGCTCTTGAACAGTTCACCCGAGAAGTGCGGCGCGCCACCGTTGCCGCTGGATGCGAAGCTGAGCTGGCCCGGGTTGGCCTTGCCCCAGGCGACCACATCCTTGATGCTCTTAAACGCCGAATCCGGCGCGACGACCAGCACCAGCGGCACGGTGTGCGTCTGCACCACGGCCTCGAAGCTCCTGACCGTGTCGAAAGGCAGTTTCCTGAACATGCTCGGATTGATGGCGTGGCTGCTTGCGACCAGCGCCAGCACATGGCCGTCGGGCGCGCTCTTGGCCACGAAATCGGTGCCGATCACGCCGGTGGCGCCGGTCCGGTTGTCGACCACCACAGGCTGGCCCCAGGCTTCGGTAAGTTTCTGGCCGATCAGGCGAGCGGCCAGGTCGATTGCTCCTCCCGGCGAGGCCGGCACCACGATCGTCATCGGCTTCGTGGGAAATGTGCGGCTCTGAGCACCCGTCAGGATGGGCAAGCCTGCGATGACGGTCGTGATTGCGACCGCCGAGGCGAATGTTCTGCGATGCATCGAACTGCTCCCGGTTTGCTGCTTCATTCGGCACTCGCGCCGGACTTCCTGACCAACTCCGCCCAACGCGGGATTTCGCGTGCCATGTGCGCAGCGAGTTCCTCCGGCGTGCTGCCGACGATTTCCATGGCCAGCTGTCCTTCGAGCTTTTCCCTCACGTCCGGCAGGTTCAATGCCCTGACGATCTCGGCATTGAGCCGGTCAACGATGACCCTGGGCGTCCCCTTCGGCGCATAGACCGCCTGCCAGGACGACATCTCGAAGTTCGGAATGCCGGACTCGATCATCGTGGGCAGTTGCGGCTGCAGTGCGATGCGTTTGCCGGTGGTCACGGCCAGCAGCTTTAATTTTCCGCTCTGCACCATCGGCAGCGCGGCAGTGACCTGATCGAACATGAAGGGCACCAGTCCCGCGGCCACGTCGGTCATCGCCGGCGGCGTGCCCTTGTACGGCACATGCGTGAGCTTCACGCCGATGGCGTCTGCGAACATCTCGCCGGCCAGGTGGGTCGAGGTGCCGGCGCCCGACGACGCGAAGTTGCGCATCGCCGGGTCCTTCTTCAGCAGCGCGACGAGTTCGGCAACGGAATTCACGCCGAGCTGGCTGTTGACGATCAGTACGTTGGGCAGGCGCGCCACCAGCGAGATCGGCTCGAAATCCTTCACCGGGTCGTACGACAGTTTCTTGTAGAGGCTGGCGTTGATTGCGTGCGTGCTGATGGTGCCGCCGAAAAGCGTGTAGCCGTCCGGCTTCGACCTGGCCACAAGGGTGGCGCCGATGCCGCCGGCCTGCCCGGGCCGGTTGTCGACCACCACCGACTGCTTGAGGCTTTCGCCGAGCTTCTGCGCGAGGACGCGGCCGATGATGTCGGTCGAACCGCCGGCGGTGAAGGGCACCACGTAGGTGATCGATTTGACGGTGGGCCAGTCGGCCTGGGCGAAGGCCAGGGCGGGGAGTGTGGCAGGGAGTGTGGCGGCGAATGCTGCGAGTGCTTGACGGCGGCTGATTTTCATTTTTGTCTCCTCAGCGCCCACGCGCTTCGCGCCAGGCGGCGAAGTCGGTGCGGCTCTGCGGGTCGGTCGGTGGATACAGGCCGAGGATCGAGCGTCCTTCCATCACCTGCTCCTGCACGAAATCCTCGAACGCGGTCATCTCTGTCGCCTCCACCGCGATCTCGTCGGCGAGATGCGCCGGTAGCACCAGCACGCCTTCCGCATCCCCGACGATCACGTCGCCTGGGAATACAGGTGCATCGCCGCAGCCGATCGGCCCGTCGATCTCGATGGCCTCATGCAGCGTCAGGTTGGTGGGCGCGCTGGGCCGGCAGTGATACGCCGGCATGGCGTACTTCGCGATGTCGGGGCTGTCGCGAAAACCGCCGTCCGTCACCACGCCGGCCACGCCGCGCTTCATCAGCCGCGCGACGAGAATGCCGCCCGCCGATGCGGCGCGCGTGTCCTTGCGGCTGTCGATCACCATCACCGCGCCGGGCGGACACTCCTCGACCGCCTTGCGCTGCGGATGGTCGCGGTTGAGGAACACCTCGATCCCGTTGCGGTCCTCGCGCGCCGGCATGTAGCGCAGCGTGAACGCCGGGCCGACCATGTTCGGGCCGGCTGGATTCAGCGGACGCACGTTCTGGATCATCTGGCTGCGCAGGCCGCGCTTGAACAGCGCGGTACACAGCGTGGCGGTGCTGACCTTCATCAGCCGGTCGCGGGTCTGGGGATTCATTGGGTGTCTCCGATCAAAAGATGTCAGGTTCCGGCACGGCCTTGCCGAAGGTGGTTTCGAGGAAGTCGAAATCGCAGCCCTCGTTGGCCTGCTTGATGTGGCGGCCGAATATCCAGCCGTAGCCCCGTTCGTAGCGGGGCGGCGGCGGCGTCCATGCGGCGCGGCGAGCGGCCATTTCGTCGTCGCCGATCTCTAGATGGATCGTGCGGGCCGGAACGTCCACCGTGATGACGTCGCCCGTCCTGACCAGCGCCAGCGGTCCGCCGATCGCCGCTTCGGGCGAGCAATGCAGCAGGCAGCCACCGTAGCTGGTGCCGCTCATGCGTGCGTCGGACAGTCGCAGCATGTCCTTGACGCCCTGCTTCAGCAGCTTGGTCGGGATCGGCAGCATCCCCCACTCGGGCATGCCGGCACCCAGCGGGCCGGCGTTTCGCAGGACCAGGATGTCGTCGCCGGTGACGTCCAGATCCGGGTCGTCCACGGCTTTCTTGAGGCTCGGGTAGTCGTCGAAGACCAGCGCGCGGCCGCTGTGGCGCAGCAGGTGCGGCGCCACGGCGCTCGGCTTGATGACGACGCCGTCGGGCGCGAGGTTGCCGCGCAGGACGGCAAGCGCGCCTTCGGCATAGATCGGGTTGTCCAGCGGGCGTATCACATCGTCGTGGTAGACCTCGCTACCGGCGATGTTCTCGCCCAGCGTCCTGCCGTTGACCGTCAGCGCCTCGGTCTTCAGATGACCGCGAATGCGCTCCAGCAATGCGCGCAGACCGCCGGCGTAGAAGAAATCCTCCATCAGGTAGGCATCTCCGCTCGGGCGGATGTTCGCGAGCACCGGCACGCGACGGCTAAAATCGTCGAAATCGTCCAGGCCCACCGGATGGCCGGCACGGCGCGACATCGCGATCAGATGAATGATGGCGTTGGTCGAGCAGCCCATCGCCATCGCGCAGGCGATGCCGTTCTCGAAATTCGCCCGCGTGAGCATCTTTCCGGGCGTCAGGTCGTCCCAGACCATGTCGACGATGCGGCGTCCGCATTCGGCGCTCATGCGCACGTGGTTCGCATCGGCCGCCGGGATGCTCGACGCGCCCGGTAGCGTGAAGCCGACGGACTCGGCGATGCCCATCATGGTCGCCGCGGTGCCCATGGTCATGCAGGTGCCCTGGCTGCGCGCGATGCCGGCTTCCATCTCGTTCCAGGCCCGGTCCGACAGGTTGCCGGCGCGGCGCTCGTCCCAGTACTTGAAGGCATCTGAACCCGAACCCAGGACCTTGCCCTTCCAGTTGCCGCGCAGCATCGGGCCGGCCGGCAGGAAGATGAACGGAACGCCCATGCTGATGGCGCCCATCGTCAGTCCCGGCGTGGTCTTGTCGCAGCCGCCCATCAGGACCGCGCCGTCCACCGGATGGCTGCGCAACAGCTCCTCGGTTTCCATCGCCAGAAAGTTGCGATACATCATGGTCGTCGGCTTGACCATGCTCTCCGACAGGCTGATCGCCGGAAGCTCGAGCGGAAAACCGCCGGCCTGCAGAACGCCGCGCTTGACGTCTTCCACGCGTTGCTTGAAGTGGGTGTGGCACTGGTTGGCATCGCTCCACGTGTTGACGATGGCAATGACGGGTTTGCCGACCCAGTCTTCGTAGCCGTACCCCATCTGCAGCACGCGCGAGCGGTGGCCGAAGGAGCGGAAGTCGTCGGGGGCGAACCAGCGGGCGCTGCGCAGGTCTTCGTAGACGCGTCGGGTCATGAGCGTTTGTCTCCGGGTCACGGGTTGGAATCCCGTTGTTCTTTGAATTAAAACACTAATATATCAGTGCGTCAATTGCGTGTCGGCACAATGCGCGTCGATGAGTTCCCTATCCAAATTCACGCTCGACCGCACCCGGTATGCCGCGCCGCAAGTGCTCGGAAGGTTGCGCGAAGCGATTCTTTCGCTGGAACTGCCGCCCGGCGCCGTGCTCACGCGGCTCGACTTGGCCGAACAATTCGGCGTCAGCCAGACACCTGTTCGCGAGGCCCTGCTCCGGCTGCAGGAGGAGGGCCTGGTCGACGTGTTTCCGCAGCACGCCACCCTGGTGAGCCGCATCAACATCACCGTCGCCCGCGAGTCGCACTTCCTGCGCCGCGCGCTGGAGCTCGAACTGGTCGAGCAACTGGCGATCGAGACGCCAGCGGGCCTGATCGATGGCATGAAGGCGACGATCGCGCTCCAGGCTTCGCTGGCCAGTGCACAGCGCTACAGCGAGTTCGTCGATGCCGACCGCTCGTTCCATCGACAGATGTACGAAGCCGGTGGCGTGACGGCGCTGTGGAATCAGGTGACGAAGAATTCAGGCCACGTCGACCGGTTGCGGCGACTGCACCTGCCGACCGCCGGCAAGACCGAATCGATACTGCACGACCACCGGGCCATAGTGAGCAGCATCGAGGCGCGGGACCCGACCGCTGCACGTTCAGCGCTGCGTCATCACTTGTCGGGCACGCTCAGCGCTGTCGAGGAGATCTGTCGTCAGTACCCGGATTTCGTGGAGATCTGACGACGGGGAGTCGCTGGTGAGCCCTGGATCCGGTGTGCGGTGTATTCGCGTTGGTCATGGCGTGACCATGCCGCCGTTCACGTTCAGGGTCTCGCCCGACACATAACTCGATTCTGCGGAAGCAAGAAACACGTAGGCGGGCGCGAGTTCCGCGGGCTGACCGGAACGCTTGTAGGTACTCTCGTCGTCGAACGTCTTCATCTGCTCGTCGGACACACCGCCCGACACCTGCAGCGCAGTCCAGACCGGCCCGGGCGCGACGACGTTTACCCGAATACCGCGCGACGCGACCTGCAACGCGAGCCCTTTCGAAAAATTGTTGATCGCTGCCTTGGAGGCCGCGTAGTCCAGACGTTCCGGCGACGGCTTGTAGGCTTCCAGCGACGCGGTGTTGATGATGCTGGCACCCGCGGACATGTGTGCCAGGGCTGCCTTGGTAATCCAGAAATTCGCGAACACGTTCGTTCGAAAGGTCAGCTCGAACTGCTCGTCGGACAGATCCGCGATTCGTGAAACGGCCACCTGCTTGCCGGCGTTGTTGACGAGGATGTCGAGTCCACCGAGTACGCCAATGGCTTCCGCGACGAGCGCGCGACAGCGATCCGCGTCCGTGATGTCGGCGGCGATTGCGTGTCCCTTCCTGCCGGCCGCCTCGATGTGGCCGAGGATGTGCGCGGCATCCTCCTGCTCGGCCGGCAGATGGACGATCACGACATCGGCACCCTCGCGTGCGAACGCGATCGCGACGGCGCCGCCGATGCCGGAGTCGCCGCCCGTAATCAACGCCTTGCGCCCCGCGAGGCGGCCGCTGCCGCGATACGTCGTCTCGCCCAGATCGGGCACTGGCGTCATCTGAGCCTGGACGCCTGGCATCGGCTGGTGTTGCACAGGCGGTTCGACGCGGCTGTATTGTTCGACCGGATTTGTGAAGCTGTATTGATCGCGAGACATGGTGTTCCTATCTGGTCAGCGCTCTTGGTACAAGAGCAAGTGGCTGAAACAGTAGGCAGCGTGAAGAGCGCTGCGCGAAGGCTCATCGACCTACGTCTCGTCGGGGCTCGCGTCCCGGAATCGTAGGCGCTCGCCTGCGCCGGGATGGAGCAGGCGACATCTGGCGTTCAAGCCTGCGTCGAAGTTTTCTGCTTGTCCTCCAGCAGCTTCACCAGCGCCCACAGGGTTCGGTTGACCGGCGTTGCAATACCCAGCGCTGCACCGCGTCGCACCACCAAGCCATTGAGGTAGTCGATCTCCGTGCGCTTGTTGCGCGCGAGGTCCTGCGCCGTCGAGGAAGATTGCGCGGGCATGGTCTTCACCAACTGTTCCACGGCCGCGTGCGCATCGCCGGGCAACCGCACGCCTTCGGCCGAAGCCACGGCCATCACCTCGTCCACGACGTCGCGCATCACGTCCTTCACGCCTTCACCGGCCACCACCCGGCCGTAAGGCAGCTGCGTGATCGCAGACAGGGCGTTGTAGGCGCAGTTGACGATCAGCTTGAACCACAGCGCGCCGCGCACGTTGTCCGAGATCTGGGTCGGAATGCCGGCAGCCGTCAGTGCGGCGGCGACGGCAACGCTGGCATGCGAGGGCTCGATCACAAGTTCGCCACGTCCATGATGTCGTACGTGACCGGGGCCGGCCATCTCGGTGGCGACGTAGACCACGGCGGCGGCAACCCGGTCCGGCGGCAACACGGTGCGCAGGCGGTCGGCGTTGTCGACGCCGTTCTGCAGGCAGAGGACCAGCGCATCGGGCATCAGATGGGGGCGGATGTCGGCGCCGGTCGTCTCGGTGTCGCCCGACTTGACGCTGAAGAGCACCAGGTCGGCACCCGCGACCGCGTCGGGTTCGGTGCTGGCATCCAGCTTCACGTGCTCGTCGAAGGTACCGGTCTCGATGTGCAGGCCCGATCGGCTGACCGCTTCCACATGCGAGGCCCGGCCGATCAGCACGACGTCGTGGCCGGCACGGGCCAGCAAGCCGCCGTAGTAGCAACCGACGGCGCCAGCGCCCATCACGGCGACACGAAGTGGAGTGAAAGAGGGAGTGGCCATGGCGTGAGGATAGGAGCAACGAGCAGATGGAGCTTCGAATTATGGTGGCTGGCTTGGCTGTGGCCCCGTGACAGCGCGGCACCTTCACGACACTGAACGTCGAGTCCGAAACAGCGGTCTCTCTACAATTTGATCGACCAACCATTAGAACGACGGAGACACCATGCAGAGACGCAACTTCCTGACGCACGCCGGTGCAGGTGGCGCCATCGCCACCATCGCAGCACCTGCGCTGGCCCAATCCTCGGCCACACCGGAGATCCGCTGGCGCATCGCATCCAGTTATCCCAAGTCCCTTACCTCGATCTATTCGGCGATGGACATGGTCACCAAGCGCGTCGGCGAACTGACCGGCGGCCGTTTCAAAGTCTCGCTGCACGCGGCAGGCGAGCTGGTGCCGGCGCTGGGCGTGTTCGACGCGGTGGAGACCGGCACCATCGAAGCCGGCCACAGCGCGAGCTACTTCTACATCGGCAAGGACCCGGCCTTCGGCTTCGCCACGGCGCTGCCCTTCGGCCTGAACCTGCGCGGGCAGAACGCCTGGCTCTACCAGGGCGGCGGGCAGGCGCTGATCGATCAGTTCCTGGAGCGCTACGGCGTCCTTGCACTGCCGGTGGGCAACACCGGCGCGCAGATGGCCGGCTGGTTCCGCAAGGAGATCAAGAGCGCGGCCGATCTCAACGGCCTGAAGTTCCGGATCGGCGGGCTGGGCGGCATGGTGCTGTCCAAGCTGGGCGTCGTCACGCAGCAGATCGCAGCCGGCGACATCTACCCCGCGCTGGAAAAGGGCGTCATCGACGCCGCCGAGTTTGTCGGCCCGCTCGACGACGAAAAGCTCGGCCTCAGCAAGGTCGCCAAGTACTACTACTACCCGGGCTGGTGGGAGGGCTCGGCGACGCTGTCGCTGTTCATCAACCAGAAGGCCTGGGCTGCGCTGCCGCCTTCCTACCAGGCGGCCGTCAAGGTGTCGGCGGCCGAGGCCAACCAATGGCTCACGGCCAAGTACGACGCGGAAAACCCGCAGGCCCTGCGCCGGCTGGTGGCTGCCGGCGCCCAATTGCGGGCTTTTCCCAGGGACGTGACTCAAGCCTCGTTCAAGGCAGCCACCGAGCTGTACGAGGAGCTGTCGGCCAAGAGCCCGGCGTTCCAGAAGATCTTCCAGGAGTGGTCGAAGTTCCGCGCCGAACAGGTCGTCTGGCAGCAGTTCTGCGATCTGCCGTTCGACAACCTGATGGCCTCCCTGGTACGCCCGCCCAAGCCCTCGTGATGACTGCCGCGATCGACCGGGCGCTGTCCATCGCGGACATCCGCGAGCTTGCGCGGCTCAACTTGCCGCGCTTCGTTTTCGACTTCATCGACGGCGGCGCCGAGGACGAAATCACGCTGACGCGCAATCGCCGGGACTTCGAGGAGATCGGACTACTGCCTCGGGTGCTGGTCGATGTCGCGCGCCCTTCGCTGGCCACGTCCATCCTGGGCGTCGGCAGCGCTGCACCCATGGTCGTCGCACCGATGGGCTCGTGCGCGCTCGGCTGGCCCGATGCCGACGTGGCGATCGCACGCGCGGCAGCGGCTCACGGCATCCCATACACGCTGTCGACCATGGCAACGACTTCGATGGAGACCATGGCGAAAACGGTTCAGGGCCGACTCTGGTTCCAGCTCTACACCTTGCGCGATCGGGCCTTCACAGCGTCCCTGGTGGCCCGGGCCGACGTTGCTGGCTACGAGGCGCTGGTGGTCACGCTCGACCTGGTCACCGGCGGCAAGCGCGAGCGCGATCTCCGCAACGGCGTCTCGGTGCCGTTGCGCCTGGGTGTTTCGCAGGTTCTGCAGATGCTGGCACGCCCGGCCTGGACGATGCGCATGCTTGGTAAGGGGCCGTTGCGTTATGAGAACGTGCGCGATCTGGCGACCGACGGCAATGCCAACCTCACGATCGCTGCCAAGGTGGGGCAGATGCTCGACGCTTCCTTCACATGGGACGACCTCGCCCGCATCCGAGACTGCTGGCCGCGCAAGCTCGTGGTCAAGGGCGTGCAGAACCCGGTCGACGCGGATCGTCTCGCCGCGATGGGCATCGATGCCGTGTGGGTCTCCAACCACGGCGGTCGCCAGCTCGACGGCGCAACCAGCGCCATCGGCTCTCTGCCCGGCGTCGTCGCGGCGGTCCGCGGGCGGGCGGAGGTCATGATCGACTCGGGCATCCGGCGCGGCGTCGACATCGTCAAGGCCATGGCGCTGGGCGCTGGTTGCGTCGCATTCGGCCGGCCGGCGCTATTCGGTGCTTGCGCAGCGGGAGAACGCGGAGCACATCGCGCAATCGCGATCTTGATCGATGAGATGGAGCGGACGATGAAGCTATGCGGCACGCCAGATACAGGCGCTATCGATACGGACCTCATATCGGGCTAGCAGACCACGCAAATCGCTAACCGAGCTCAGGTCACGATACGCAGCACCTCGGACAACGGCAATGCCTTGTTGAAAAGAAAGCCCTGCAACTCGCTACAGTTTTCGTCGCAAAGCAGCTGGCGCTGATATTCGTTTTCGACGCCTTCTGCGATGACTGGTACATCCAGGCTTTGGCACAGCGCAATGATCGACCGCACGATAGCCATGGAACGTGAATTGCGGCCGATGCCGTTCACGAAGCTGCGGTCGATTTTTACTCGCGTGAATGGAAATTCATGCAGTAGATTCAAAGAAGAATAGCCAATCCCGAAATCGTCCATCGCGACACCGACGCCCAGTGAGCGCACTTGACGCAAGATCTTGCGAGGCAGCTCGGCATCGCCGATCATGGTGGTCTCCGTAATTTCGAGCTCGAGTCGCTCCGCGGCCAATCCGGTTGTTTTCAAGACGCCGAGCAGCAGTGCCATGAAGTCCTCGCGCATCAGCTGGCTTGGAGAGACATTTACCGTGACGCGCACATGAGCAGGCCATTGCAGCGCGTCGCGGCAGGCGCGTCGCAATACCCAGGCGCCCAGCTCCGGCATCAAATGATGCTCTTCCGCCACGGGAATGAATTCCAGCGGCGAGACGCTGCCCCTGACCGGATGGGTCCATCGCAGCAAAGCCTCGAGCGCGTTGGTGGCACCGCTTTTTGCATCCAGGATCGGTTGATAGTGCAAATCCAGTTGGTCATGCGTCAGCGCGTGACGCAATTGATGCGCCATGTCCTCCTGCCATCGCAATGGGGTGTTCATGCTCGCTTCGAAGACCCGGTAGCGATTTCGACCGTCGCGCTTGGCTCTGTACATCGCCTGATCGGCCTGCTGCATGAGCGTCTCTATCGTCAGATGGCTGGTGTTGGACAGCACGATGCCAATGCTCACGCCGACGCGCACTTCATGACTGGCTATATCAAAAGCCTGCGTGAGTGCTTCCACGCAGCGCTGTGCAAGATCGGTCGCTTCGTCGATGCGGTGGCACCGGGCCATCAGGATGGTGAATTCGTCGCCTCCGATCCGAAAGACCTGGCCTTTGTCGCGCAGCACATTGTTCAGGCGCAGCGCAGTCAGCTTGAGCAGGAGATCTCCGCTCTGGTGACCCAGCGTGTCGTTGACGGCCTTGAACTGGTCCAGGTCCAGATAAAGGACCGCAAACCTCGCCTGTTCGCCGGCAGTCGCCAGCAGGCGCTGGAGTTCATCCTGGAAGTCCAGGCGGTTGGGCAAGCCGGTCAGCAGATCATGGCGTGCCATGTGTTCGATGCGCTGCTCCCCGCGTCGGCGTTCGGTCACGTCCTCGACTGTCAGCAACAGTCCACCGCCGTCGAGAGGGCGCCGCCCCAGGCAAAGGATCGTCGCCTGATAAGCAAATTCCGCCGTTTGCGTCGCATCCGCCATGGAGCGACCGCCAAGAATCAACCAGCGCAGACGATGACGCTCCGGCGCCGTCATTCCTTGCGCAGCACGCAAGATCGCGCGCACCATGCCGCTGATGCGTCGTCCCGGCCAAAGCGACGTCTCATCCAGTCCCAGCAGATGGCGCCAACGTGCGTTGCAAAGCGTCAGTTGTCCTTCCGCGTCGAAAAGGGCCAAGCCCTGAACCATGCTCTCCAGGGCCAGATCGAGATTGCGCGATGTCGCGACCAAGGCCTGCGTCGTCGCGCGCTGCTCACTGCAGTCGCGGGTGATCTTGGTGTAGCCGTGCAGCATCCCGTTCTCGTCGTAGATCGGCTGAATCACCACATGCGCCCAGAAGCGCGAACCGTCCTTGCGAACACGCCAGCCCTCGGCGTGGCAGCTGCCCTCGCGAAGTGCCTGTTGCAGATTTTCGGCAGGCAATCCCATGGACTGCTCTTCTTCGATGTAGAAACAGGAGAAATGCCGTCCCACGATGTCGTCGGCCGCGTAACCCTTGGCTCGCTCGGCACCTGCGTTCCAGTTGCACACGTTGCCATCTGCATCCAGCATGTAGATCGCATAGTCGAGCACGCCCTTGACCAGCAGTTCGAACTGCCGTGCCTCCGCATGACTTCGCAGCTGCTCCGCGTGAGTCATGGTGCAGACCCGCGCGTCGCTCTCCGGGCCAAGCCCGGCAGTCAACGTCGATCTCCGCAAGTCGGCTTGACGTCCACCTTCGACCTCAATCCGGTCCGGTCTGCACGCGAACCAGTTCTTCCAGCAATGGCCCCATGTCATCGAGCACTACCGAATACTGAACATGGTCCTGCATCAATGCATTGATCGGCATCGTGGGATGGGAGGCTTCGCAGGGCGTCTGCACGATGCGCGAGCCGCCTGCATCGGTGATGGCCAACAGGCCGCGTGCGCCGTCCTTGCCGCGACCGCTGAGGACAACGCCGATGACTCTCGAGCCATGGAGGCGGGCGGCGGACGCGAAAAGATCATCGGCAGCACTCGACTCCGATGACGAGGGCGCCTGCCGCGAAGACGCCGGACCCAGCACTCCCGAGGCGACAAAAACCATCGAATCCTTGCTGGAAATCAAGTGAATCCGACCCTGTATCAACGCTGTGACGTGTTCCACCGCATGGACAACGAGAGTCTCGCCCGTCCGATGGCGGTGCTTGGCGAGTTCTTCCAGGTGCGAAGGGCGAAGGTTGTGGATCACCACGACCATCAGTGCCGGCATGGAAGCAGGGAGCTGATAGAGCAATCGTGTGATGGCGCTGAAGTCTTCCGAAGCGCCTGCGATGACGACCACCGGAATGCTGGAAATCATCGACATCACACAGGCTTTTGGTTTTGTGGAGGGAGGGAGGGTTGGTTGCGGCACTGCTGCGCAATAACACTGTACGATCAAATTTCTATCATTTCAATCGAAAAAGATAGATTTTCAAATGCTTGAGCTGCTTCCAAAGTCACGTGCTCGACGTGTCGGCAGCCTACGACCTGCTTGCGATCAAGCTGGCGAACTCGCAGGCCAGGTGCGAGCGCCATCTGCTTGCACGAGCTGATGCGATCCGACCGGACGGTCTGATATAAAAATCCGCATGAATTCAAATATCGCACCCGTACCGTTGGAAAAAGCATACCGGCTGATCAATCACGGCCCGACCGTCCTGGTGTCCGCGCGCCACGAGGGCGTCGACAACGTCATGGCCGCCGCATGGGCATGCGCGCTCGATTTCAAGCCGCCGAAGCTGACCGTGGTGATCGACAAGATCACCAGGACGCGGGAGCTGGTGGAGAAGTCAGGCGTGTTCATGATTCAGGTGCCGACCGTGGCGCAACTGGAACTGACCTTCCAGGTCGGGCATCGCAGCCTGTCCGACGAACCGCGAAAGCTGGCGCTGAGCGGCGTCCGGACGTTCGACGTCGAAGGTCACGACCTGCCGTTCGTCGAAGGATGTTCCGCATGGCTGGCCTGCAGGCTCGTTCCCGAACCGCACAACCAGCAAACCTACGACCTGTTCATCGGCGAAGTCGTCGGTGCCTGGGCGGATGCACGCGTGTTCCAGGACGGCCACTGGAAGTTCGAGACGGCCGATCCGGCACTGCGCAGTCTTCACTACGTGGCCGGCGGGCATTTCTATGCCATCGGCGAAGCGCAGAAGGTGTTGCACGAATAGAGGGTTTCTACGCGCGCGACGCGAAAAATAGATTGTGAGAATCTCGAACGCGCACAAAGACACAACCGTGTTGCAAGCGTTCGATATTCGCTCGTGTGTAGCAGTCCCACCGTCGATAACAACAGAAAGACTTCATGATCCCAAGACTTGCAACGAAGACCTCGGTCGTACTTTTAGCTGTGGCTGCCATGGTCGGCTGTACCACCATGACGACGCAGGCACCCAATGTTTCGGCAACGCCCGTGCTCTCCAAACTGGAGAACCCCTGGGACATGGCTTTCCTGCCGGACGGCACGATGTTCTTCACCGAGAAATGCCGTGGCGTATCGGTGCGCATGCCGTCGGGCGCGGTCAACAAGCTGTTGGCCGTCAAGGGCGTTGCGGGCTATGCCGATACGGCGGACGACCTGTTCTGCGAAGGCCAGGCCGGCGTCAGCGGTGTGGCGGTCGATCCCCAGTTCGCCACCAACCGTTATATCTACGTCTATTCGGCGTCCAACAAATCCAGTCCCCAGACCAATCGGGTGTTGCGCCTGAAGGTCGGCAACGATTTCGCGAAACTGTCCGACCGCGTGGACATCGTCGCCGACATCTCCTACAAGCCGAAAGCCACCAACCATCCATTCGGCGGTCCGGGCGCGCACAACGGTGGCCGCATCCGTTTCAATCCGGCCGACGGCTTCCTGTACGTGACGACGGGCGACACGCACAACAGCCAGGTCCCTCAGGGTCCCACGATGCTCGGCGGCAAGGTGTTGCGCATCGACCGCGACGGCAAGGCCGCTCCCGGCAACAAGCCGCCACAGGGCTTCGATGCACGCGTCTATGCATACGGCTTCCGCAATCCGCAGGGTATCGCTTTCCGCCCAGGCACGAATCAGCCTTACACGACCGAGAACGGCCCGTGGCATTCGGACGAAGTCAGAGGGCTGGTCAACGGCGGCAACGCCGGCTGGGACCCCCGCCCGAACAGGAGCGGCCGTGGCGATTGCCCGGACAACTATTGCGGCTACAGCCCCAACCAGATGGGTGCCATGGATCCGAAGGAACGCAATGCCTTCATGCCGATGACCGACACACGGCAGTATCCCGACGCCATGAAGCCGGCCTGGAACAACGATTTCCTGTCGCAGGGCCTGTCTGCGGGCACCTTCCTCAGCGGCAGGCAGTGGAAGGACTGGGACGGCCAGATGATCGTCGCGTTCACGGGAATCGGCATTCACGGCACGCCGGTCGGCAACCGGCTGGATCTGCTGAACATCAGCGCCGACGGCCTGTCGGCCAAGCGCACCACCATGTCGCTGCCCATGCCGGCCGGACGTTTCAGGTCCGTGGTTCAGGCGCCGGACGGCACGCTGTATGTGGCGGTCGACGAAGGCACCATCTATCAGATGAAGCCGAACTGATCGTCATGAAGCATTCGAGGAACCTGTAATGCGTCAATTGATGATCGTTTCGATCGCCGTCGGTCTGCTGGGGTGTGCCAGCGCTGCGGTCGCCGACATGGACATGCTGAAGAAGAACAACTGCATCGCCTGCCACGCGGTGGAAAGTGCGGTTTTCGGTCCGTCCTTCAAGGCAGTCGCCAAGAAGTACGCCGATGACGCCACTGCGCCAGCCCGGCTCGCCGCCAAGATCAGGGCCGGCGGCGCGGGTGTCTGGGGCGAGTCGCCGATGCCGCCTCAGCCACAGGTCAGCGAGGCCGATGCGCAGACGCTGGCGAAGTACATCCTGAGCCTGAAGTGACGTGACGTGAAGTGACGGGACAGGCGACCCGAGTCCGAATTCGACGGACTCGGGTTGCGCGGGCCCGCCACGTCAAAGGATCTGCAGCGCCACGGCCTGCGCCTTCAGTTCGCCGCGGAACGACGGGTGAGCGATGGCGATCAGTTCCGTGGCGCGCTGTTTTGCGGACTTTCCACGCAATTGCGCCACGCCGTATTCGGTCACCACGTAGTTGACGTCGTTCTTGCTCGTGCTCACGTGGGTGCCCGGAGACAGCACCGGGACGATGCGCGAAATGCTGTCGTTCCGGGCAGTCGACGGCAGCACGATGAATGCCTTGCCGCCCTTCGAGCGGTTGGCTGCGCGCACGAAATCTGTCTGGCCGCCGGTGCCGGAATACGGTGCCAGCGCGAGGCTTTCCGAGCCGCACTGGCCCAGCAGGTCGATCTGCAGCGTGGCGTTGATCGCCATCAGGTTGTCGTTGAGACCGGCTTTCGCGGGATCGTTGGTGAAATCCGCCGGATGCATTTCCAGCATCGGATTGCGGTCCATGAAGTCGTACAGGCGCCGGGAGCCGAGTGCGAAGGTCGCGACCATCTTGCCGGGCAGGTAATTCTTCAGCCGGTTGGTGATGGCGCCGCATTGCACCAGCGACAGGATGCCATCGCCGATCATCTCGGTGTGAATGCCCAGGTCGTGTTTGTGCGTGAGCTGCATGACCACCGCGTCCGGAATACCGCCGTAGCCGATCTGCAACGTCGATCCGTCGTCGATCATGTCTGCAACATGTTTCCCGATGGCCACCTGCACGGCGCCGATTTTCGGCAGGCCGACTTCGAGCACCGGCGCGTCGTCCTCGACCAGCGCGGTGACCTGCGAGATGTGCACATGGCAGTCTCCGAATGCGAAAGGCACGTTCGGATTCACTTCCAGCACCACCGCGCGTGCCTTTGCAATCGCTGCCATCGTGTAGTCGGCACCGAGACTGAGCGCGAAATTTCCCACTTCGTCCATCGGCGAAGCCAGGCTGAACACCACGTCCGCAGCCATCTGCCCGCGCTCGATCTGCGCCGGAATCTCCGAGAAGCAATTGGGTATGAAATCGATCCATCCGGCCTGGCCGCCGGCACGCGTGGCTCCGCCGAAGAAGAAGGCGACATGGCGGACATTGGCGGTCGTGGCCTGGTCGATGTAGCCGTACTTGCGCATCGCCAAGATCTGCCCGACCTTGACGTCCCGGAACTCGAGCCTGCGTTCGGAGAGTGCCGTCAGGAGCGCCGGCGGTTCGCCGACACCGGTGGGCACGACGATGAAGTCGCCGTCGCGCACCTGCTGCACGGCTTCGGCTGCGGACATTTTTTTCTGCGCGTACATCGACTGGAATGAGGTCATGGCGGATTGTTGGCTGTATCGGGGTCGAGGTGTCCGACTCTGTCGCTCTCCGCCGATCCGGAGATACCCTACGCAGGGTCGCGCCGCAGTGCGATAAAACGCTCGCCGAGCTTGACTATGCTGCGCCGCATGTCTGAAAAACTGATCTATCTCTTCCAGCGGACGATGCGCAAGACCTGGTGGCGTTGCGCGCTGTTTTCCGCCTTCGCCGTCGTCGCGATCGTCCTGTCCACCGTGATCGGTCCGCACATTCCTCAAGACGTTGCGCTCAAGCTGGGGTCGGATTCCATCGACAGCCTGCTCAACATCCTTGCATCGAGCATGTTGACGGTCGCCATCTTTTCGGCCAGCACGATGGTGTCTTCGTTCGGTGCTGTGGCGAACAGCGCCACGCCGCGCGCGTCTCAGCTGCTGATCGAGGACTCGACGGTCCAGAACACGCTGGCCGCCTTCATCGGCGCCTTTCTGTACAGCGTGATCGCGCTCATCGGCCTGCACGCCCATGTCTATGGCGACGGCGGACGCCTCGTGCTTTTCGGCTTCACCATCGTGATTCTTCTGCTGGTGGTGATCGTGCTGTTGCGCTGGATCGACTACCTCTCGGTGCTTGGAAGGCTCGGCGAAACCATCCGGCGCGTCGAAGCGGCAACCGTCAAGGCAATGGATCAGCGACTGGAAAAGCCGTTCCTGGGCGGAACCGGTCAGGCTGCCGGCGAACGTGGGGCGCACGAAGTGCTGGCGCCGACGACAGGGTTCGTCCTGCATGTTTCGATGGATCTGCTTCAGAAGCAGGCGGAGAAACGCGGCATGAAGTTGCACCTCCACGTTCTTCCGGGTGCGTTCGTCGAGCCCGGACGGGCCATCGTCTCCTGCGACGCTGTGCTCGACGACGCATCGCGCAAGGCGATCGCCGATGCGGTCCTTGTCGGTCCCGGCCGCACTTTCGATCACGATCCGCGCTTCGGCCTGATCGTGATGGGAGAGATCGCGGCGCGTTCGTTATCGGCTGCGATCAACGATCCGGGAACGTGCGCCGATGTGATGGCGACTGCCGTCAAGGTGCTGAGTTACTGGTCTAAGCAAAAGTCCGAACGCGACGCAGGCGACCGACCCGCAGTCGAATTCGACCGCGTCAGCGCGCCGGCGATTCGTGAGGCCGGCATGGTGGAGGACGTGTTCGCGCCTATCGCGCGCTACGGCGCGCCGGCTGTCGATGTCGGAATCACGCTTCAACTGGCGCTGAAGTCGCTTCAACGACTGGACGGTGACATTTCTGCAGCAGCTGCGGAGTTGTCACATTACGCCCTGCTGCGAGCGTCACATGCCGGGCTGGCGGATGTGGATCTCGCGCAACTGCGTGAAACGTCAGGGTCGAGAACTGAAGAGTGACGCAAAATTGCACTGAAACGATGCTTTACATGTAAAACGCTTGACTCATATAATACTTTCCCTCTATTTCGAGGGTATCCCCCATCTCGCCAACAGCCTATGGTGAGACTTAATACACAAACCTTCTTATATTCTTCACATGAACATTGAGGCACGTATTCGGTCTTCACCTTAAACGTGCATGTACTTGGCTTCAGCAAATGTCAAAACTTATTATTCTTCCTGTGGGTTTGGCGTTGACTTTGACGCTTGTTTGGGGTTTTGGCTTCGCTTCATTGATCGTATGTTTCGCACTGTCGCTTGCGACACTGCTGTTTTCGTCCGAATCGGCTGATACCGGAATCGAACTGGCGGCCTGAAAGCACCAGTCGCATGTGTTGCAGGATCTCAGATCTTGTGCATGAACAGTTGGGCGATCAGCGTGGCGCCGAGGAACGTGCCCGCATTCGCCATGAACGACACGACGACGATTCGCCATCCAAGCCGGCGGAAAGCCGGCACGTCTTTGGCAATCGATAAACCCGCGAACGCAAGGATCGGCGTCGACAGCGCGAGGAAGTTGATCTTCCCCGTCATCTCGGCAATGGCTGCGGCATAAGGAAACGCGGGGTAGGTCAGCGCCATGCCGACCAGCGATACCCAGATGACGGCCGGAAGCTTGCGGCGTGTCAGCCGATACAGCGCGTAGCCCGCAAGAACGACCCCGACGATGATCGCCATCCCGCCCAGCACCTTCGGGTCGGCGGCCGACGTCTTGTAGTTGATCCAGTTGCCGCACAGCGCAAAGATGCCGACCAGCACCCACACCATGATGTGCGAGGGCAGGCCGAGCGGCGGAGTTTCGTGCTGTACCGTTGCCGCCAGCGAAGAATCGGCTTCAGGCTCGATGCTGGCCTTGGTCTTGCGGCCCAGGATCGGCTCCAGCACCTTGTACGCCCAGATGGTGAATGGCAGCGAGAGGAACAGCGTGAAGTAGGTTCCGATCGTCGTGGTGATCAGGTTGCTGGCGGCTGCGAAAGCGGCCACGTCCTTCGCGACTTCAGGCGTCTGCTGCGCCGCGATGGCACCCGCTGCCGCAGCCATCATGCTGCCCGAGCCGACGCCCGCGCCCATGGCCAGCGCCAGCGGATTGAAGATGTTCAGGCTCGTGATGAGGCCGGCCAGCACGGCGATGAAAACCGCGCCGAAGACCGTACCCGTGAGGTACTCCGCCAGCACGCCCTGGCCTTCTGGCGACTGCATGCCGAAGCGCTCGCCGATGATCGCCAGGCTGGGTTCGCGTCCCACCGAAAAGGTCGCGCCGATGGCCTGGCGCTTGATGCCGAGCAACAGCGCCACCGGCAGGCCGAACAGCATCGTGCCGAAGAAGTGCCCGAATTCCTGCAGCAGTAATCCGGCGCCCGATGCCGCCAGCTTCGGTATCGATCCACCGACCAGCAGGCCGAGCTTTGCGATGAACAGCAGCAGCGCGGGCTGCAGCAACGCCGCGGCGCTTTGCTGAAGCTCTGTCGTGATGCTCATGCCGGGCGGCATTCGCTTGCTGGCCAGCCCGAGCGCCGCACCCATGAGCAGCGCCCACAGCAGCGGAAGCAGGACGACCTTGGCCGGACCGAGCGGAATCGCGATGTTGCCGATGTACTCGGCGATCAGCACGATCAGGAAGGCGGCGAGGTACAGGCGCGCTTGCGAGCCCGACGAAACGGGCCTCGCATCTGCAAAGACAGTGGCGGTTGTCATGGATGAATCTCCGGCGGTGAAGTGGATGTCGAGGACTTGGCGGATTACTTGTCTAGCGACGGCGCATAGCCGAAAGGCTGGTTCGGCGTCGCCGAGGTTTCGACCCAGACGCTTTTGACCTGCGTGTATTCGTGCAGCGCCTCGATGCCGCTCGAACGGCCGTAGCCGCTGGCGTCGTAACCGCCGAAAGGCGATGCCACATTGATCACCTTGTACATATTGATCCAGAAGGTGCCGGCCTTTACCTGCGCCGCAACGCGGAACGCGCGTCCGATGTCCTTGGTCCAGACTGCGCCGGCCAGGCCGAAATCGCTGTCGTTGGCGATGGCGATGGCTTCGGCTTCGGTGTCAAACGGAATCGCGACGACCACCGGGCCGAAGATTTCCGTGCGGGCGACGGCCATCTGATTGGTGACGTTCCTGAGCACCGTCGGGCGCACGAAGAAACCTTCGGCACCGGCTTCATGCGGGCCGCCGGTTCCTTCGGCGATCTCCGCGCCTTCCTGCACGCCGGTCTCGATCATGTTAAGGATATGGCGGTACTGCACGGCGTTCTGGATCGGGCCGACTTCGGTGTCGCCCGAAGTCGGCTCGCCGACGCGGATCTGGCGTGCGCCATCGGCGACCATCCTGACGAACTTGTCGTAGATGCTGCGCTGCACCAGCAGACGCGAACCCGCGACGCAGCTCTGGCCCGCGTTGCCGAAGATCGCGGCCTGCGCGCCGATGCAGGCGCGGTCGAGGTCGGCGTCCTCGAAGACGATGTTGGCCGACTTGCCGCCGAGTTCGAGCAGGCACGGGATGCCGCGAACGGCCGCCGCCGCCGCGATCTTTCCGCCGGTCGGCACCGAGCCGACGAAGACCACTTTCTTGACGGCGCGGTCGCTCAGGGCTGCCTGGCCGGTCGTGTGGCCGAAGCCCGCGAGCACGTTGATCACGCCCTTCGGCATGCCGGCCTGCTCCGCCAGCTTCGCCACGGCGAGCGAGCTCAGCGGCGTCAGCTCCGACGGCTTCAGCAGCACGGCGTTG
This sequence comes from Variovorax glucosi, assembly GCF_051216695.1. Classification (NCBI taxonomy): domain Bacteria; kingdom Pseudomonadati; phylum Pseudomonadota; class Betaproteobacteria; order Burkholderiales; family Comamonadaceae; genus Variovorax; species Variovorax glucosi. The sequence continues at coordinate 1,273,233 of NZ_JBPJZE010000001.1, read as the reverse complement.
CCCATGGCGACCGCAGGCGCGATCTGCCAGCCGCATGTGTTGAGCGGCGCATTCCACGGCGTGATCTGCAGCACGACGCCGCAGGGTTCGCGGCGGGTGTAGTTGAGGTGGCCGCTCGGCACGGGAATGACGTTGCCGTAGAGCTTGTCGGTCCAGCCGCCGTAGTACTCGAACATCTCCGCGACGCGCAAGGCTTCGCCGCGGCAATCGCGGATCGGCTTGCCGGCAGAGATCGATTCCAGCTGCGCGAGCGCTTCGAGATTGGTTCGAAGCAGCCGGCCGACTTCCTGCATGACGCGGCCTCGTTCGGCGTGGCTCAGCGCGGCCCAGACGCGCTGGCCGGCGACCGCAGCGACGGCGGCTCGGGATGCGACGGCGGCGCCGGCATCCTTGTACGACAGGAAGGCGACGCCGGTTGCCGGGTTGACCAGCGTGACATCGGCGCCGTCGCCGACCAGCACTTCGCCGTTCACATAGGAGCCGATGACGCCGTCGGGAAAGAAGGGCGCGAAGGCGGCGAGGAGTTGTTCTGTTGCGTTGGAATTCATGATGGGTCTATCGATCTGGAAACGAGGTGATTCAGTACGTGGCGCGGGTGCCGAGTTCGACGATGCGGTTGAAGTCTTCGTCGTCGCCGATGGTTTCGGCGCTGCGCGACCAGAGTTCGGCCACCTTCGCGGACATCGGCAGGTCCATGTCGAGCGCGCCGATGAGTTCCTGCGACAGGCGCACATCCTTGCGCATCAGCTTCATCGTGAAACCCGAGTCGAACTTGTCGTTCATGACCCAGGTCGGGAAGCTGTGTTCGGTGACGAAGCTGCGGCCCGATCCGGCGTTGATGCCCTGCAGCAGTTGCTCGACCGGCACGCCGGCCTTGGCCGCCATCCGCGTGACTTCGCCGGCGACCAGCAGGTGCGAGGCGACGAACAGGTTGTTGGCGATCTTGGCCACGTGACCGGCGCCGATACCGCCGACATGCACGCGCTTCGCGCTCATGGCCGCCAGCACCGGCTCTGCGCGGGCGAGGTCTTCGTCCGCGGCGCCGATGACCATCGTCATCGTGCCGGTGATCGCGCCCTTGGGGCCGCCGCTCACCGGAGCGTCCATGAACTGCATGCCGACCGCAGCGAGTTGCGCTGCAAGGCAGCGGGTGGTGTCGGGATGCGAGGTCGAGGTGTCGATGACCAGCATGCCGGGCTTCGCGTTGCCGATGATGCCATCCGCGCCTGCGACCACCTCGGCGACGATGGCTGCGGTCGGCAGCGAAAGCACCAGCATGTCGCACGCGGCGATCACTTCCCTGATGGAGTCGCGCACCGCGATGCCTTCGCCCGCCAGCGCTTCGCGCGTGGCTGCGGAGGCGTCCGTGCCGAAGACGGTGAATCCGCCGCGCTGGAGTGACAGGGCCATGCCGCGGCCCATGTTGCCGAGGCCGATAACGCCGACCGTGCCGATGTTTTGCATTTCGAGAATCTCTCTGGACTGTGTGGATGGCCGAGAGAATCCCACCGCGACGGAGGGGAATCAATGACAACGTCGGTACAATTTTGTTGCTTTCAAGTCAACGCTCGTCATCGGGCCTTCAAGAACGTATGCCATGGATCCATCTATCGACGACCGGCGGGTCAGGTATCTCTACGAGGCGGTGACCGTCGGTTCGGTCCGTGCCGCAGCCGACAAGATGGACCTGAACGCCTCCGTCGTCAGCCGGCAGATCGCGCAGCTCGAAACCGAACTCGCCATCCCGCTGATGGAGCGCCACGGCCGCGGCGTCAAGCCGACCGATGCGGGCCAGATGCTGGTCGACTACTTCCGCCAGCACCGCGCACATCAGGACGACCTGATGACCAAGCTGCACGAGGTGAGGGGGCTCGCGCGAGGCCATATCGACCTGGTGCTCGGCGAAGGTTTCGTCAGCGACCTGATGAGCAGCCCGTTGCAGAATTTCTGGAAGCAGTATCCGGAACTCACCGTCACCATGCACCTTGCCGGCACCAACGACGTGCTGCGGCAGGTGGCCGAAGATGTGGCGCACATCGGTCTGGTCTACAACCCGCCGGTCATTCCGTCCATCCGGTCGCGCGCTGCGGTGCGCCAGCCGATGTGCGTCATCACGGCGCCCGGCCATCCGCTGGCGGAGTTGCAGCGCCAGCCGCTGCTCAAGCATGTGTGCGCCTATCCGATGGCCTTGATGCACGGCTCGTACGGCACGCGGCAGGTGATCGCGCTGGCCGAGCAGATGGAGCGCCTCCGCATCGAGCCGAAACTCATCACCGACTCGATCTCCGTCATCAAGCAGTTCGTGAAGGCCGGCCTCGGTGTGAGCCTGTTGCCGGAGTTCGCGGTGACGCAGGAAGTCGACGCGGGAGAGCTGGTGGCGCTGCCGATCGACCAACGCCTGCTCGCCGGCGCGGAGGCACACATCGTCACGCGACTGGGTCGGCAGCTGCCGATGGCTGCGAACCAGTTGCTGCTGCAGCTGATCTCGGAGATGCGCGCATTCAGGGACACGCGCCAGAACAAGGGAAAGATACGGACATGACGGAACCGCAAGAAGCGCTGTGGGCGACGCTGGTTCGGCAGGCCCATGAACTCGGGAGAACCTCGCCAGTGCTCGCGCCGGATCTCGACGCGCTGGTGCTCGAAAAGGCATCCTTCGCCGATGCGCTCTGCGCCGTGTTGTCGGGCGCGATGTCCACGGCGGTCCCGCCTTCGATCCGGCTGGACGACGTGTTCGGCAAGGTTCTGCGAAACCATCCCGACATCGCCGAATCGGCGGCCGTCGACCTGCAGAAACTCGCCGCCGTGAATCCGGCCTGTCCCGACGTGCTCACCGGACTGCTGAGCTTCCGCGGCTTCCAGGCGCTTCAGCTTCATCGCATCGATCATGAACTGTGGAAGGGCGGACAGAACCAGCTGGCCGTGCTGCTGCAGAACTGGGGTGCCATCCGGTATTCGATGGACATTCATCCGGCGGCACGGATCGGCAGCGGCGTCTTCCTCGACCACGGCATCGGGCTCGTCGTCGGCGCGACGGCGGTGATCGAGGACGGCGCGAACATCTGGCACGGCGTCACGCTCGGCAGCACGCTGACGCAGGCCGGCGACCGCCATCCCAAGGTCCGCCGCAACGCCACGATCTGCGCCGGCGCGACCGTGCTCGGCAACATCGAGATCGGGGAGGGCGCTATCGTCGCGGCCGGCAGCGTGGTGCTCAAATCGGTCTCGCCCGGCATGGTGGTTGCAGGTGTTCCGGCCCGCGTGATCGGCGTTGCGCCGTCGCAGCTGGACGCCATCGACAGCGCGCAGAAGACAACCTCGACCGAAGCCCAGGAGATCTGAAGATGGCCAATGTGCAGTTCGGAATCGACCATCCCGTGGTCACCGTGCGCGACTTCGACAAGGTGCGCGCCCAGTTCGAGAAGCTCGGCTTTGCGCCGAACCCGGTCGGCTATCACCCGTGGGGCACCAAGCTCTCGCTGATGATGTTCGGGGACAACTTCATCGAACTGATCGCCGTCGACGATGCGTCGAAGTTCGGCACGAATGCGGTGAACGGCTTTTGCTACGGCCGCAACGCCGGCAAGTTCACCGACCGTGTCGAAGGGCTCGGACTCGTCGCGCTGCACAGCAAGGATGCAGCCGCCGATCACCGCATGCTGGTCGGGCGCGGACTGCCGACGCAAGGCCAGATCGATTTCCGGCGGCAGATGAAGAAGCCGGACGGAACGCCCGATGTCGCGATCGTCTCGCTGGGGCTTTTCCTCAACGAGAAGCAGCGCGATGTCTCCAACTTCATCTGCCACCAACATCGCCCGGAACTGATCTGGGTGCCGGAGTGGCAGGCGCATCCGAACGGTGTCGATGCAGTGACGGCGGTCACTTATGTCGCGGCGAATCCCCTGGAACTCGTCGAGCGGTACACGGCGTTCTACGGCGCAGAACGCATCCAGCGCAGCGACGGTCTGGTGATCGCCGACAGCGGCTGCGGCGCGATACGGATCGCGACGCAAACGATGGTCGAGGAACTGTTCGGCCCGGTAGCGCTGCCCGACTGGAAGGGCGACACGCAGCCGCACGGCATAGCGATCACCGTCTCGACGCCGCGCTTCGACGAGCTGGAAGCGCTGTGGATAGCCAACGGCGTCACCTTCACCCGCAGTCCGCGCGGCACGCTGGTCGTGTCGCCGACGCAATGCGGGAACACGATCATGGAGTTCGAGGCGTCCTGACCGGCGCCCTGCCGGTGTTGTCGCTGCTGTTGTTGCTGGCGCTGGTCACGGTCGTCTCGCTCCAGCCGCCGCCCAGCGCCTTGTACAGCGCGAGGCGGTTGGCCTGCTCGACCAGCTGCAGGCCGATGAGCGACTGCTGCGCCGTGTACAGCGAGCGCTGCGCATCCAGCACGTCGAGATAGCCTGCACCGCCGCTCCTGAACAGCGCGTCCGAGAGTTCGAGCGTGCGCGTCGTCGCGGCAAGCAGCGACTGCTGTGCGGCCAGGCGTTCGCCCAGCGTTCGGCGTGCAGCCAGTGCGTCGGCCACCTCGCGGAACGCGATCTGCAACGTCTTCTCGTAGTTCGCGAGCTGGATCTTCTGCTGTACCTCGGCCACGCGCAGGTTCGCGCGATTGGCACCGCCGTCGAAGATCGGAACGCTGATCGACGGCGAAAAGCTCCATGCCGCGCTGCCGTTTCCGAACAATCCCGACAGGCTGCTGCTCGCGGTGCCGGCCGAGCCGGTGAGCGCGATGCGCGGATAGAACGCAGCGCGCGCGGCACCGATGTTCGCGTTGCTGCCGCGCAGTACGTGTTCGGCCGCCAGCACGTCGGGCCGCTGCTGAAGTATTTCGGAGGGCAGACCGGCAGGCGGAGCGAGCAGCCGGGCCGCCGGCGTCGTCGTCAGCGCGCCGGTCGACGGCGTCAGCAGCGCAACCGGCAGCGACGTGCCGACGAGCAGCGTCAACGCGTTGCGGTCCTGCTCGACCAGACTGTCGTAGGCGGCCGCATCCGCGCGCGCGGTGTCGACGGTGCTTTGCGCCTGCGCCAGAGCGAGGCCCGATTGCGCTCCGAGCTCGAAGCTTCGCCGGATCAGATCAAAGGATTTCTGTCGGCTCGCAAGCGTGTCGCGCGCGAACTGCAGGCGTTGCTGGTCGGTGGCCAGCAGCAGCCATGCGTTGGCGACTTCCGCGATCAGGCTGATCTGCGTGCTGCGCCGCGCTTCCTCGGTGGCGAAATAGCTTTCGAGCGCGACATCGCCCAGGTTTCGAATGCGGCCGAAGAGATCGATCTCGTAGCTCGAAAGGCCGACGTTCGCGCTGAAGCTGGAAGCGATGCGTGCCTGCCCGTTGGAGTTGGTGCTTCCCGGCGTGCGGGACCGCGTCGCACCGGCGCCGCCGCTCAGATACGGGTAGACCGACGACAGCGCGATGTCGTAGCGTGCCCGCGACTGCTCGATGTTGAGCGCCGTCACGCGCAGGTCGCGGTTGTTCGCAAGCGCAAGTTCGACGGTGCCGCGCAGACGCTCGTCGACAAAGAAGTCGCGCCAGCCGAGATCGAGCGGTGGGACGGTCGATTCGCCCCCGGTCACAGCCGGTGAAGTCCAGGCCGGCGGCACGGGTGCGCCCGGTGCGACGTAGGTTGGCGCGAGGTTGATGCAGCCCGTGAGCAGCGCAATGGAAGCGGCGACGGCGGCGAGCGAACGCAGCGGCAGTCGACCAAGCCCGATCACCTTGAGACGTGTGCGATGCGTCATGTCAACGGCCTCCCTGCGCAGCGAGTTCCGGCATTCCGCCATCCTGCTTCCCGCCATCCTGTACCCCGCTCGCGCCGTGCTTTTTCTTCTTTTCGCTCCGGCGGTCGAAGAAACCGCGGATCAGCACGAAGAACAGCGGCACGAAGAAGATGCCGAGTGCCGTTCCGACCACCATGCCGCCCAGCACCGCCGTGCCGATCGACTGGCGTCCGCCAGCGCCCGCACCGGTGCCGATGGCCAGCGGCAGCACGCCGAAGCCGAAGGCCAGCGACGTCATCAGAATCGGTCGCAAACGCAGGCGCACTGCCTGCAGCGTCGCGTCGACCACGCTCTTGCCCTGTTCCTGAAGCTGCTTGGCGAACTCGACGATCAGGATCGCGTTCTTCGACGACAAACCGACCGTGGTCAGCAGTCCGACCTGGAAGTACACGTCGTTGCTCAGGCCCCGCAAGCCGGTGAAGAGCAGCGCGCCGACGATGCCCAGCGGCACCACCAGGATCACCGAGAACGGCACCGACCAGCTCTCGTACAGCGCAGCCAGGCACAGGAACACGAACAGGATCGAGATCGCGTAGAGCATCGGCGCCTGCGAGCCCGACAGCCGCTCCTGGTACGAAGCTCCGGTGAACTCGTAGCCGATGCCCTGAGGCATCTGCTTCATGGCATCTTCGACGGCAGCCATCGCCGCACCCGAACTCACGCCGGCCGCCGCATCGCCGACGAACTCGTAGCTGGGGCTGCCGTTGTAGCGGATGAGTTGCGGCGAGCCGTAGGTCCAGCGGGTGCTGGAGAAGGCGCCGAACGGCACCATCTGGCCGAGCGTGTTGCGCACGGTCCATTTCTCGATATCGGCAGGCAGCATGCGGAAGGGCGTGTCGCCCTGTATGTAGACGCGCTTGACGCGTCCGTTGTTCAGGAAGTCGTTGACATACGTGCCGCCCATCGCGCTCGAAAGCGTGCTGTCGATGGCGCTGGTCTGCAGGCTCAAAGCGCCGGCGCGCGCATCGTCGATATCGACCGCGAACTGCGGCGTGTCTTCCAGGTTGTTGCTGCGCACATTCACCATTTCCGCGCGCTTGCCGAGCAGTTCCAGCGCCTTGTCGCGCGCCGCGAGCAATGCATCGTGGCCGAGTGCGTTCTGGTCCTTCAGGAAGAAGTTGAAGCCCGCGTTGGCACCCAGCCCGCGCACCGCCGGCGGCAGCACGACGTACACGCGAGCGTCGCGGATGACGGCCAGATCCTTGTTGGCGCGCCGCGTGATCGCAGCCGCCGAACTGTCCTTGCCGGTGCGTTCCGCCCACGATTTCAACTTCACGAAAGCGCGGGCCGAACTCTGGTCGCCGTTCTGCCCGGTCAGCAGGTTGATGCTCACCACCTCGGGCTGCTTCTGGAAGTACTCCTGCACCTGAGTGACGATCGGCTGCAGCCGCGCATTCGACGATGCCGGCGGCAGCGTGATCTGCACCTGCACGAAGCCCTGGTCTTCGTCGGGCAGGAACGATGTCGGCAGGCGCATGAACATCACGGCCATCGCAATGCAGATCGCCGCGTACACCAGCAGGCTGCGCTTGCTGCGTTTGACGATGCCTCCGACGACGCCGGTATAGCGGTCGGCGGTGCTGTCGAAGCGACGGTTGAAGCCGGCGAAGAAGCGGTCGACCCAGCCCAGCAGGCCTTTGCGCGGCGCACCGTGGGAAGTGTGCGATCCCTTTTCGATCGGCTTCAGCAGCGTCGCGCACAACGCCGGCGTGAGCGTCAGCGCGACCAGCACCGACAGCACCATCGCCGAGACGATCGTGATCGAGAACTGCCGGTAGATCACACCGGTCGAACCGCCGAAGAAAGCCATCGGTATGAACACCGCCGACAGCACCAGCGCGATGCCGACGAGAGCCGGCGTGATCTCGGCCATCGATTTTTTCGTCGCCTCCTTCGGCGACAGGCCTTCCTCGCTCATCACCCGCTCGACGTTCTCGACCACCACGATGGCGTCGTCCACCAGCAGGCCGATGGCCAGCACCATGCCGAACATCGTCAGCGTGTTGATCGAATAGCCGAACACCGACAGCACGCCGAAGGTGCCCAGCAGCACCACCGGCACCGCGATCGCGGGTATCAGCGTCGCGCGGAAGTTCTGCAGGAAGATGTACATGACCACCACGACCAGCACCATCGCCTCGAGCAGCGCCTTGACCACCTCGTCGATCGACGCGCTGACGAACGGCGTGGTGTCGTAGCTAACGAACGTCTCGAGCTGGTTCGGGAAGAGCGGCTTGAGTTCGGCGATCTTGGCGTTGACCGCCTCCGCGACCCGCACCGCATTCGCGCCGTCGGCCAGCACCACGCCCAGGCCGGCGCCGGGCCGGCCGTTGAGCAGGGAGCGCACCGTGAGGTTCTCGGCGCCGAGTTCGATGCGCGAAACATCCCTGAGCCGCACCACCGCGCCGTCGGCGGTCGCACGCAGCACGACAGCGCCGAACTGCTCCACCGTCTGGAGCTTGCTGCGCGCGGTGATGGTCGCGTTGAGCTGCTGCTGCGATGTCGCGGGCAGCGAGCCGAGCTGGCCGGCCGACACTTGCGCGTTCTGTGCCAGCAGCGCAGTGTTCACGTCCGAAGGCATCAGCGCGAACTTGCGCAGCTTGTCGGGATCGAGCCAGATGCGCATCGCATAGCCGGTGCCGAGCGTCTGCACTTCGCCGATGCCGTCGATGCGGCTGATCACGTCGACCAGGTTGCTGGTGATGTAGTCGCCGACATCCACTGCATCGGCGCTGCCGTCGGCCGAGTACATCGACACGATCATCAGGAAGTCGTTGCCGCCTTTCGTCACGGTCACGCCGCGGCTCTGCACCGCCTGCGGCAGCCGCGACATCGCCTGCTGCAGCTTGTTCTGCACCTGCATCTGCGCAACGTCGGAGTCGGTGCCGGGATTGAAGGTCAGCTGGATGCGCGAGATGCCCGATGAATTGCTCGTGCCCTGCAGATAGAGCAGGTTGTCCAGCCCGGTCATCTGTTGTTCGATCACCTGGGTGACCGAGTCTTCGACGGTCTTGGCCGATGCGCCGGTGTAGGTCGAGACGATGGAGACGCGCGGCGGGGCGATGTCCGGATACTGCTCCAGCGGCAGCGTCCGGATCGACATCACGCCGGCGAGCATCACGATGATGGAAAGCACCCACGCGAAGATGGGGCGGTCGATGAAGAATTGCGCCATTCGCCGGTCCTCAGCGCGCGGCCGCCGCGCGCTGCGCCGGGGTGGCCAGCTCGGAGGCGCGAACCGTCTCGCCGACCTTCGCCCGCTGCGAACCCTCGACCAGCACGCGCTCGCCAGCGGTCAGTCCGCCGAGCACCTGCCAGCGGTTGGTCACCGCGCGGCCGACGACGATGTCCCGCTTGACGAGCTTGTCGTCGGGCCCGACCACCAGCGTCGAAGCGCTGCCGTCCGGCGCGCGGGTCACCGCCTGTTGCGGTATCAGCAGCGCGGCTTCGTTCACACCTTCGCGGAGCACGGCGCGCACATACATGCCGGGCATGAGCAGGCGGTCGGGGTTGGGCACCACGGCGCGCAGCGTGACGCTGCCGGTTCCGGAATCTACGGTGACACCCGCGAAGGTCAGCTTGCCGTCGTACGGATACGCGCTGCCGTCTTCGAGCAGCAGCTTGATCGGCGCCTCGTCGGCATTGCCGCGCTGCAGCCGACCTTCGGCAAGATCGCGTTTCAGGCGCAGCAGCTCGGCGCTGGACTGCGTGACGTGCACATGCACCGGATCGAGCTGCTGCACGGTGGTGAGCGCGGTCGCCTGGTTGGCGGTGACCAGCGCGCCGGGCGTGACGGTCGAAAGCTCGACCCAGCCGGTGATCGGGGAACTGATGCGGGTGTAGCCCAGGTTGATGCGTGCCGTCTGCTCGGCGGCGCGCGCCACTGCCACGTCGGCCTCCGCCTGCTGCGCGGCTGCGAGCGTCGACTCGTTCACCTGCTGGCTGATCGCGTCGATCTTGACCAGTTCGGCATTGCGCAGGGCGACGGTGCGCGCCGTCGCCGATGTGGACTCGGCCTTGCGCACATTGGCCTGCGCGCTGGCGTAGGCGGCTTGGAACGGTGCCGGGTCCAGCTGATAAAGCGGCTGGCCGGCCTTGACCTGCGAACCCTCGTTGAAGAGCCGTTTCTGCACGATGCCGCCCACCTGCGGCCGGATCTCGGCGATGACCGGTGCCACGGTCCGGCCGGAAAGCTCGGTGCTGAACGCGATGCGCTCCGGCTTCAGGGTCTGGACGCCGACTTCCTTCGGTTGCGGCGGCGCGGCGGTCTTGGCGCTGTCGTTGCGAGAACAGCCGGTTGCGATCAGGCCGGCGATCAGGCAAAGGGCGATTCCGAATCGTCGGGCAGGGTGGTGCATGGAAACCGTTGGTTGTGTAGACGACGCAAGTGTGAAACGGCAGGCCGCTACTGGTTCAAGTCGCAAGGCTTCCCGACGTCGCCTTTACAAAACTTCACATTGTTTTCTTGAAGATTGCCAAATTATTACCGCCTCCGTGCGGTGGTCGCACCAAGGCCCCGCGCAGGGGCTATGCGCGTCGCCCGCGCAGCCATTCGAGGGCGAGCAGCAGCGCGGTGGTGAACACGATCAGCAGCGTCGCGACGGCCGCGATGGTCGGCGAGATGTTCTCGCGGATGCCGGTGAACATCTGGCGCGGCAAGGTGACCTGGTCGGGGCCGGCCAGGAACAGCGTCACGACCACCTCATCGAACGACGTCGCGAAGGCGAACAGCGCGCCGGAGATCACGCCCGGCGCTATCACCGGCAGCGTGATGCGGCGGAAGGTGTGGAAGGGCGTCTCCCCGAGGCTCAGCGATGCGCGCACCAGGTTGTGGTTGAAACCGGCGAGCGTGGCCAGCACGGTCGTCAGCACGAACGGCGCACCCAGCGCGGCATGCACCGCGATCAGGCCGAAGTAGGTGTCGGCCAGACCGAGCGGCGCGAAGTAGAGGTAGGTGGCGACGCCGACGACCACGATCGGCACCACCATCGGCGAGATCAGCAGGCTCATCAGCAGCCCCTTGAACGCGAAGCTGGTTCGCGACAGCCCGACTGCGGCCAGCGTGCCGAGCACGGTCGCGACCACCGTTGCGGCCGGCGCGATGATGAAGCTGTTGCGCGCGGCACGGGCCCATTCCTGCGATTCGAAGAGGTTGTGATACCACTTGAGCGACCAGCCGGGCATCGGGTAGGCGAGGAAGGAACTCGACGAGAACGACAGCGGCACGATCGCCAGGATCGGCGCCAGCAGGAAAGCCAGCACCAGTACGCAGAAGCAGCGCACCAGCCACCAGCCGAGCTTGTCGGCGAGCGTGAAGTACGCCGGGAACACAGGAAGTTTCATGGTTTCAGCCCAGGCTCAGTTCGGCCTTGCCGATGCGGCGGTACACGGCATAGAGCGCCAGCGTGGTGACCAGCAGCAGCGCGCCGAGCGCACAGGCCATGCCCCAGTTGATCTCGACATTGGTGTAGCGGGCGATGTAGTAGCTCAGCATCTGGTCGTCGGCGCCGCCAAGCAATGCCGGCGTCACGTAATAGCCAATGGCCAGGATGAACACCAGCAGCGCACCCGCGCCAATGCCCGGATAGGTCTGCGGCACATAGACCCGGAAAAACGCCGCGATGGGTGAGCTGCCCAGCGACACGGCCGCGCGCAGGTAGGTCGGCGGCACGCTCTTCATCACGCTGTAGAGCGGCAGGATCATGAAGGGCAGCAGGATGTGGACCATCGAGATGATCACGCCGGTGCGGTTGAACAGCAGCGCGAGCGGCTCGCTGATGAGGCCGATGCCCATCAGGCCGCGGTTGACCAGGCCTTCGGACTGCAGCAGCACGATCCAGGCGGCGACGCGCACCAGGATCGAGGTCCAGAACGGCACCAGCACCAGGATCATCAGGATGTTGGCCTTGCGCGCCGGCAAGGTCGACAGCCACCAGGCCAGCGGATAGGCCAGCAGCAGGCAGAAGAGTGTGACCACAGCGCTGATGTGGAAGGTGCGCAGCAGGATGCCGCCGAACGCGCGCTGGTCTTCGGGCATGCGCTCGACGCTGCCCTGCGCATCGCGGCGCAGGTCGACGGAGGCCAGCAGGTAGTCGGGCGTCCAGCGCGAGCCGTTCTTGGCGATGGCCTGCCAGAACGGAGGCTCGCTCCAGCGCGCGTCGATTTCCAGCATGCGGGCCTTCACTTCGTCGGCCGTACCGGCGATCGGCAGCGCGCGGAAAGTACTCATCACCAGCGAACGGGCGCCCGCGATTTCGGTGTTGAGACGGCGAGCGAGTGCGCCCGCATCGGAACTGTCGGGCATCCGGCCGAGGTCTGCCGCGACCGCCGCGAAGGCGGCCGCGGGCGGCGTGCCGGTGCGGTTCCAGCCGTCAAGCGCGCGCACGGTGAGCGGCAGCGCGTTGGCGACCTCCGGGTTCTCGACCGCGCGCTGGAGCAACGCGACGATCGGCACCACCAGCGTCAGCAGCAGGAAGACCAGCAGCGGCAGCGTCAGCGAGAACGCGCGCCATTTGCGGCGCGATTCCGCACGCGCGAGCGCCTGCTTGAGCCCCGGCGGCGGCGCCTCGGCTGCGAGGGGAGTGACGAGGGTCGCCGTGGCCATGGTGGACGTCCGCTGCGTTTACTGCGTCGCCCAGGAGGCGAAGCGCTTCTCCAGCGCCTCGCCCTGGTCGGCCCAGAAGCCGACGCTGAACTGCAGCGCTTCCTTGGCGTTCGCGGCCGAAGTCGGCAGGTCGGCCAGCACCTTCTTGTCGAGCGAGGCGAGCGCCTTGGTGTTGGTCGGGCCGTAGGCGATGTTCTGCGCGTAGACGGCCTGGTTGGCCGGCTGCATCGCGAACTGGATGAACTTCAGCGAGGCTTCCTTGTTCGGCGCGCCCTTCGGAATGACCCAGTAGTCCAGGTCGTAGATGCCGCCCGGCCAGTAGATCTTCAGGGTGCGGCCTTCGCGGTTGGCCGCGTCGATGCGGCCGTTGTATACGGTGGTCAGCACCACGTCACCCGCGACCAGGAACTGCGGCGGCTGCGCACCGGCTTCCCACCACTGGATGTTCGGCTTGAGTTCGGTCAATTTCCTGAACGCGCGTTCGGCGCCGTCCCTGGTGCCGAGCACCTTGTAGACGTCGGCCGGCTTCACGCCATCGGCCATCAGCGCGAATTCCAGGTTGTAGCGCGCGCCCTTGCGCATGCCGCGCTTGCCGGGGATCTTCTTGACGTCCCAGAAGTCGGCCCAGCTGGTGGGCGCGGTCTTGAGCTTTTCGCCGTTGTAGGCCATCACGGTCGACCAGACGAACACGCCGACGCCGCATTCGGTCACGGCTGCCGGCAGGAAGTCGGCCTTGTTGCCAATCTTCGAATAGTCGAGCTTTTCGAACAGGCCTTCGTCGCAGCCGCGGGCGGCGTCGGGCGATTCGACTTCCACCACGTCCCAGGTCACTTTCTTCGTCTCGACCATGGCCTTGATTTTGGCCTGTTCGCCGTTGTATTCGACCGGCACCACCTTGATGCCGGTCTTCTCGATCGGCTCGTAGTAGGCCTTCTTCTGCGCATTCGCGTTGGCGCCGCCGAAGTTGACGACGGTGATCTGCTGCTGGGCGAGCGCCGGCAGCGCGAAGGCGGCGGCGAGGGTGCAGGCGAGAAGGGTTCTTTTCATGATGGTTCGAGCCTCGTTGGTTAGAGAAGAGATGCGTAGATGCGGGCGTGGTGCGCCGGGAATTCGAGCGATACCGCATCGCCGATCTGCGGCGGCGCGCTGCCGTCCAGGCCGGTGAGCGGCATCTTCACGGTGGCTTCGGCCTGCTCGCCGCCGACGCGGCACAGCAGGCGCAGGTGGTCGCCGTAGTAGATGACGCGGGCAATTTCGGCTGCCAGGCTGTTGGGTCCGGGCTGTTCACCGCGGCGATGCAGCACGACACGTTCGGGCCGTATGCAGAGCTCCACTGCGGCTCCCGCCGCAGCGGAGCTCACGTTCAGGCCTTCGAGCACGCGGCCGTCCGGCAGTGCCATCGCCGGGCGTTCGCCGGCCGCAGCCAGCGTGCCCTTGAGCACCGTGTTGTCGCCGACGAAACCGGCGACGAAACGGTTGGCCGGCATCTCGTAGAGCCGGTCGACCGTGTCGAGTTGCTGGATCACGCCTTCGTTGAACACGGCCACGCGGTCGCTCATGGTGAGCGCCTCGCCCTGGTCGTGCGTCACGTAGACGAAGGTCACGCCGAGCTGGCGATGGATGTCCTTCAGCTCGATCTGCATGTGCTCGCGCAGCTGCTTGTCGAGCGCGCCGAGCGGCTCGTCCATAAGCACCAGCTGGGGCTCGAACACCAGCGCCCGGGCCAGCGCCACGCGCTGCTGCTGGCCGCCCGAGAGCTGACCGGGAAGGCGGTCGGCCATTCCCTTGAGCTGCACCATGTCGAGCGCACGTTTCACGCGGGTGGCCTGATCGTCCTTCGATACCTTGCGCACGGTCAGCGGATAGGCGACGTTCTGTCCGACCGTGAGGTGCGGGAACAGCGCGTAGTTCTGGAACACCATGCCGAAGTGCCGCTTGTGCGGCGGCGTACCGGTGATCTGGCGGCCGTTGAGCAGGATGTCGCCGGAGGTCGGCGACTCGAAGCCGGCAAGCATCATCAGCGTGGTCGTCTTGCCGGAACCCGACGGGCCGAGCAGGCTCAGGAACTCGCCGCGGTGGATGTCCAGGTCGAGCTGGCGCACCACCAGATGCTCGCCGTCGTAGGTCTTCTGGACGCGCTGGAAGCGGACCAGGGGTTCTTCAGTCATGGCTTGGATGCTTGGCAAAATGGGCTGTCCGAAGAGATGCGTGCTCAGCGCAGGGCGGCGAAACTGTCTGCCAGGATCGACAGTCCCTCGTCCACTAGCAAGTCGGATGCCGTCAACGGCACCAGCACCCGGATCACGTTGCCGTAGGTGCCGCAAGAAAGCAGGATCAGCCCGCGTCGCGCGGCTTCCGCCACCACGCTGCGGGTCAGCGCCGCGGCGGGCCGGGCGAGATCGCCCTGCTCGAACAGCTCGATCGCCACCATCGCGCCGAGCCCGCGCACGTCGCCGATGGCCGGTTCGTTCGCGGCGATGGCGCGCAGGCCGGCCTTGAGGCGCTCGCCCAGCTCGCGGCTGCGGGCCAACAATTGTTCGGTTTCGAAAACCTTCAGCACGGCGAGCGCGGCAGCGCAACCGATCGGGCTGCCGGCGTACGTGCCGCCCAGACCGCCGGGGGCCGGTGCGTCCATCACTTCGGCCCGGCCGACCAGCCCAGAAATCGGGAAGCCGCCGGCCATTGACTTGGCCGTGGTGATGAGGTCGGGCGCCACCGGCCACTGCTCGCAGGCGAACCAGGTGCCGGTGCGGCCGGCGCCGGTCTGCACCTCGTCGGCAATCAGCAGGATGCCGTGGCGGTCGGCCAGCGCGCGCAGGCCGGCGACGAATTCGGGCGGTGCCACGTTGAAGCCGCCTTCGCCCTGCACCGGCTCGACGATGAAGGCCGCCACGCGCTCGGGCTCGATGTCGTTCTTGAACAGCAGTTCGACCGAATGCAGCGCGTCTTCGATGCTGACGCCGTGAAGCGTGTTCGGGAACAGCGCGTGGAACACCTCGCCGGGGAAGGGGCCGAAGCCGATCTTGTACGGCGCGACCTTGCCCGTCAGCCCCAGCGTCATCATGGTGCGGCCATGGTAGCCGCCGGTGAAGGCGATCACGCCGGGGCGCTTGGTGTAGGCACGCGCCACCTTGACGGCGTTTTCCACCGCCTCGGCGCCGGTGCTCAGGAAAATCGATTTCTTGGCAAAGTCGCCGGGCGCCAGCGCGTTCAGGCGTTCGGCGAGCTCGACGTACGGTTCGTAGGCCACCACCTGAAAGCAGGTGTGCGAATACATGTCGATCTGCGCCTTGACGGCGGCGCTGATCTCGGGATGGCAGTGGCCGGTATTGAGCACCGCAATGCCGCCGGCGAAGTCGACATACCTGCGCCCTTCGACGTCCCACAGCTCGGCATTGCTGCCGCGGCTGATGAAGATTTCGTGCGTCTGGCCAACGCCGCGTGCCACGGCGGCATGGCGACGGGCCATCAGGGCCGCGTTGCTGAAATGGGGTTCGCGCTGCATGGGTACGACCTGTGCTTGTGAGGGAAAGCAACTTTAGGTTCCGCAATCCGGCACCGCCATGTACACCCGCGACGATGCTTTTGTGGACTGTACAGGTCTTGTATCCTGTACATGGTTTCCTCAATATGGTGCATTCCTGCACATCGGGCCACATCAATGCTGATTCTTCGCCCCGATCTCCCCACGCCGCTGGTCAGCCAGATCGTCGAGGGTCTGCGCGGGCTGATCGGCAGCCAGCGGCTGAAGCCCGAAACCAAACTGCCGTCGATCCGCGCCTTCGCTGCCTCGCACGGCGTCAGCGTGTTCACCGTTGTCGAGGCCTACGACCGTCTGGTGGCGCAGGGTCTGCTGGTGTCGCGGGCGAATTCGGGCTTCTTCGTCAAGCGGCGCAGCGAAGACGGTGCCGGCGCGGCGGTCGCGCCGCGTGCCGATCCGCGCTTCGACGCCCGCTGGTATCTGCAGCAGATCTTCGAGAACCGCAACCTGCCGCTGAAGCCCGGCTGCGGCTGGCTGCCGCACGACTGGCTGTTCGAGGACGGCATGCGCCGCAGCCTGCGCCATCTGGCTTCCGAAGGTACCGACATCGGCGGCTATGGACTGCCATTCGGCCACATGGCGCTGCGCATGGCGGTGGCCGAATCTCTCTCAGAGCACCAGATCGTGGTCGACGCCGACCAGGTGCTGCTCACGCAGGGGTCGAGTCAGGCGCTGGACCTGGTGGCACGCCGCCTGCTCAAGCCCGGCGACGCGGTGCTGGTCGACGATCCGGGCTATCCGAACCTGATGTTCATGCTGCGCTTCCTCGGCGTCGAACTCATCGGCGTTCCGCGCACGCCGCATGGCTACGACCTGCCGGCACTGGAAGCGTTGCTGTCGCAGCACAAACCGAAGGCGTTCTTCACGCAACCGCGTCTGCAGAGCCCGACCTGCTCGATGGCGTCGATGCCGCAACTCGTGCGCCTGCTGCAACTCGCACAGGCGCACGACTTCGTGCTGGTCGAGAACGACATCTACGCCGACATGGACGCCTCGATGCGGCCGTCGCTCGCTAGTCTGGCGCAGCTGCGGCAGGTGGTCTACGTCGGGAGCTTCTCGAAGACCATTTCGCCGAACATCCGGGTCGGCTATGTCGTCGCGCAGCCGGAGTTGCTGGCGGACCTGGCCCAGTTGAAGATGGTGTCGGGTCTGACCTCGTCGGACATCACCGAGCGGCTGGCTTTCAGCGTCGTCACCGACGGCCGCTGGCGCAAGCACCTGAAATCGCTGCGCGAGCGACTGGCGCAGGCGCACGGACAGGTGGCGCACCGGCTGAGCGGACTGGGTTTCGAGCTGTTCGTCGAACCCGCCGCCGGCATGTATCTGTGGGCGCGGCATCCGGACATCGCCGACGGCGCCGAGCTTTCCACCCGGGCGACCAGCGAGGGCATCATGCTCGGCCCGGGCCAGCTGTTCCTGGTGAATCCGCGCCCGACCGGCTGGCTGCGGTTCAACGTCGCCTTCTGCGAGGACGAGCGGCTCTGGCGCTTTCTGGAGCGCAGCATCGCGCAGCAGGGCCAGGGCCTGGAGCTGGCCGGCTAGTCAGCTACCGGTCCACCACCAGCGCCATCGTCTCCTTGATCTCTTCCATCACGATGTAGCTGTGCGATTCCGCCTCCACCGGCAACTTCTTCAACACGTCGCCGAGCAGCCGGCGGTATTCGCTCATGCCGCCGAGACGCGCCTTCACCAGATAGTCGAAACCGCCGGAGACGAGATGGCATTCCTGTACGTCCGGAACGTGCAGCAGTTCCTTGCGAACCTTCTCGAATACCTCGTCGGATTTCGACGCCAGCTTGATCTCGACGAACACCAGCAGCGTCTTGCCGAGCGCCACCGGCGACAGCCGCGCGTGGTAGCCGGTGATGACGCCGTCGCGTTCCATGCGCTTCACGCGTTCGGTGCATGGCGAGGTCGAGAGGCCGATCTGCTCGGCCAGTTCGGTCATCGAAATTCGGCCCTGCCGCTGGAGGATGTCGAGGATTTTCCGGTCGGTCCGGTCGATGTTGGCAGTCATGCGGGTTTTTTCACTCCACTTGTTCGGGATGCACCAAAAGAACAGTTAATTTCACTGCGGCGCACCGAAAGAACAGTCGAATTTACGGGATCTTTCCGCCTAAATTTGTCGAAATTTACTTCGTTCGAGAGGTTCCCCAATGAAAGTCCTTGTCCTGGGCGGCGGTGTCATCGGCATCAGCACGGCGTACTACCTGGCGCGCTCCGGCGCGGAGGTCACCGTGCTCGATCGGCAGGAAGGTCCGGCGCTGGAAACCAGCTTCGCGAACGCCGGCCAGGTGTCGCCGGGCTACTCGACCCCTTGGGCCGCGCCCGGGATTCCGCTGAAGGCGATGAAGTGGATGTTCCAGAAACATGCGCCGCTCGCGATCCGTCTCGACGGCAGCCTGTTCCAGCTGCGCTGGATGGCGCAGATGTTGCGCAACTGCTCGCCGGAGCGCTATGCCGTCAACAAGGAACGCATGATGCGTGTGGCCGAATACAGCCGCACCTGCCTGCAGCAGCTTCGTGCCGATACCGGTATCAGCTATGAGCAGCGCACCGGCGGCACGCTGCAGCTGTTCCGCACGCAGGCGCAGCTCGATGCGGTCCAGCGCGACATCGACGTGCTGCGCGAATGCAACGTGCCCTTCGAACTGCTGACGCGCGACCAGCTGACCCGGGCCGAGCCCGGTCTGGCCCAGGCGCGCGACCGGCTGGTGGGCGGTCTTCGCCTGCCGAACGACGAAACCGGCGATTGCCACATGTTCACCAATCAGCTGGCCGACCTGGCACGCAAACTGGGCGTGGACCTTCGCTTCAACCAGAAGGTCGACGGATTGACGGTGGAAGGCGGGCGCATCGTCGGCGCGCGCGTCAACGGCCAGATCCTGAAGGCGGACCGGTTCGTGATGGCTTTCGGCAGCTACTCGCGCCAGTCGCTGGCACCGCTCGGCATCGACCTGCCGGTGTACCCGGTCAAGGGTTACTCGCTGACGGTTCCGCTGGTCGATCCGGCGCTCGCTCCGCAGTCGACCGTGCTCGACGAGACCTACAAGATCGCGGTCACGCGCTTCGACGACCGCATCCGCGTCGGCGGCATGGCCGAACTCGGCGGCTACGACCTCCGCCTGAACCCGGCGCGCCGCGCGACGCTGGAACTGGTCGTCAACGATCTGTTCCCGGGCGGCGATGTATCGCGCGCCACTTTCTGGACCGGCCTGCGCCCGATGACGCCCGACAGCACACCCATCGTCGGCGCCACCCGCTATCCGAATCTGTTCCTCAACACCGGCCACGGGACGCTTGGCTGGACGATGGCCTGCGGTTCCGGCAAGCTGATTGCCGATCTGGTGACCGGTCAGCGTCCGGAAATCAGCACCGACGGCCTGGGCATTGACCGCTACGGCTCCGTTCCGCGCCGGACGATGCCGGCGCAGCACCTCGGCGCCCGCACCAGCTGACCCGGGCTGATCCGGTCTTGAACGATCAGCGCAGCTGGCCGTTCAGATAGGGCTCCGGGTCGACAGCCGTGCCGTTCTTGCGCACTTCGAAGTGCAGCTTGACGCGGTCGGTGTCGCTCTGGCCCATCTCGGCGATCTTCTGGCCCTTCTGCACCGCGTCGTTCTCCTTCACGAAGATCGTCTGCGTGTGTGCGTAGGCCGTGAGGAAGGTGTCGTCGTGCTTCACGATCACCATGTTGCCGTAGCCGCGCAACTGACCGCCGACATACACAACCCGTCCGTCCGCGGCAGCGAGGATCGGGTCGCCCAGATTTCCCGCGATGTCCAGCCCCTTGTTCTTGTTGCCGTCGAAGCGCGCCAGCGTGGGGCCGGGCGCCGGCCGCAGGAAAGCAGCCGGCGGCTGGGTCGGCTGCGGCTGGGGCGCCTGGTATTGCGGTGTCGGCGACGGCAGCGTGTTCAACGTCGGACTCACCCTGCGGGGCGGCGTCGGATACTGCGAAGTCAGCGGCACGTTGGACGTGCAGGCGGCGAGCGTCGCGGCCAGGACGACGGCGCCCCATGCGGCCGGGCGTGGAAGAAAGCTGGGGATTCGGTGGGCTTGCATCGTGCAATTGGAACAAATGTGCGGAGAACGGGTTCCGCGGGTGATTGAACTACGGTTCTAGACCGACGGCGCGACCATGCGCTGCAGCAGAGGTTGGCGGGCCAGGACCGCATCGCGCGGACCGAAGTCGAGCACGCGACCGCCTTCCATCAGCACCACTGTATCGAAGCGGTCCAGCAGGCTCAGCCGATGGATCGACGCGATCAGGCAGGCCTGTGGAAAAGCCGCTGCGATGCGCTGCAGCACACGCGATTCGGTGCCTGCGTCGAGCGCACTCGTCGGCTCGTCGAGCAGCAGCAACGAGCTTC
This sequence comes from Variovorax glucosi, assembly GCF_051216695.1. Lineage (NCBI taxonomy): Bacteria > Pseudomonadati > Pseudomonadota > Betaproteobacteria > Burkholderiales > Comamonadaceae > Variovorax > Variovorax glucosi. The sequence goes on along the minus strand of NZ_JBPJZE010000001.1, from coordinate 1,252,931 downwards.
CGTGCGCCGCCAGCACGCCGCGCGCCAGGCACAGCCGCTGGCGCTGTCCGCCCGAAAGATTGAACCCGCGCTCGGAAATCAGCGTGTCCAGATCGCCGCGCGTCGCCGCAAGCACTTCGTCGAATGCACTGGTATGCAGGGCAGCCTGCAGCGCCGCGTCTTCCGCGGGCTCGCCGAAGGTCAGGTTCTCGCGCAGGCTGGCTTCGAAAACTTCGGTTTCCTGCGGAATCAGCGTGGCGAGCTGACGCAGGCGCGGCCAGTCGACAGGTCGGCCTTCGATCGCGAGCGTTCCCGCGCCTGGTGCATACAGACCGGCCAGCAGGCGCAGCAGCGTGCTCTTGCCGCCGCCACTCGGGCCCACCAGCGCGATGCGCTGGCCCCGGCGCAGCGTCAGCGCAACGTCGTGCAGTCCGCTGTGCACACCGCTCTCGGCCGGTACTTCGCCGCGTGGCGCGTAATGCCAGGCCAGGCCTGTGATGGAAAGCTCGGTCCAGTCCGCACCTGCATCGACAGGCTTCTGCGCGGCACCGATCGGTGCTTCCCAGATCGGCGCCGCGCTGCCGTAGTCGGTGTGCATGCGCGCGAAGAACTGGAAGTTTGCCGCCATCGACGACACCACGCCCGCGGCCTGCTGCGCATACTGATGGATCATGAAGACAGAGCCGAGCATTACCGCCTGCCCCGGGGCCTGAGCCTGCCAGACGTAGAGCACGACCAGTCCCCACGTCAGCGCCATTCCCATCATGTCGACCGCGAACCATTTGCCTTCGTTGAGGACCACGGTGCGCTTGAGCGGCAAGGAAATCGCTTCCATTCGCCGGCGCAGCAATTTGCGCGAAGCTGCCTGCAGGCGCAGGCCGATCACCGTCGACGCGTTGCCGAGGAAATCGAGCAGCGCCGACACATAGCGACGGTCGGCATCGTTTTCGGTACGCGCGAGGCGCATCAGCGCACGGTCGAACTTCAGGACGATGACGCCGATCAGCACATAACCCGCAATCGCCAACCCGCCAGCCGAGCGCGCGAGCAGTGTCAGCGCCACCAGCGGGCCGATGAAATTGACGACGTTCGTCAGGTAGATGAACTGGTTCTGCGCGAAGTCCGACAGCGCCTTGCTGGCCTGGTGCACGCGGTGCTGCAGTTCGCCCGAATGATGGCCGTCGTGCCACACCAGCGGCGCCGAGGCGATGCGTCCGTAAAGGTCGTCCGCGAGCGATTCCCGCACGCGCACGCCGACATTGCGTTCCAGGATGCGTCCCGGCCCATGCACCGCCCACGACATCACGTAGATGCCGGCCAGCGCACCGATCCAGCGCGCCGACGCCGACAGGCTGCCGGCCTGCAGCGCGTTGATCGCCTGACCGGCGAGCCAGGGCATCGTCAGCCGCAGCAGTTGCGACGAAGTCAGCAGGGCGGTGGCGCCGATGAACTGCCGGCGGGCGCCTGCCGCGTAATGCCACAGCGCGCCATACAGCTCGCGGATGGCATTGCCTGGAGCACCGGCTGCGGCACCGACCATCGGTTGCTGCTTACTTCTTCAACGGAATCGGCATCGCGCGGTCCACCGGCACGGCGGTGACGCTGTTCTGCGGCGAGCCGTCGACCAGCCGGTCGGAATACGAGAGATAGATCAGCGTGTTGCGCTTGGCGTCGACCATGCGCACCACGCGAAGGCGCTTGAACAGGATCGACTGGCGTTCGCTGAACACCTCTTCGCTCTGCTTGAGCGGCTCGGTGAAAGACACCGGACCGACCTGGCGGCAGGCGATCGATGCTTCGGCCTTGTCTTCGGCCAGTCCGACGGCGCCCTTGATGCCGCCGGTCTTGGCGCGCGAGACGTAGCAGGTCATGCCCGGCACCTTCGGGTCGTCGTAGGCGTCGACGACGACCTTGTGATCGGGGCCGATCAGCTTGAAGGCCGTGTCGACCTCGCCGACCTGCTCCGCGCCGGCGGAGACTGCGGTGCCCATCGCGGCGCAGAAGCAGGCGATGGAGAGAAGAAGCGCGCGATGCGTCATGAAAACCTTGGGACGAAAAATGAATCGGATCAGTCGAAATCGAGCGTGTGGACGCGATCGAAGCTGCCGCGCCGACGGTCGTCGAAATAGAAGCGCAGCGCCTCGCGCACGGTGCGGAAGGCGATCTCTTCCCAGGGAATCTCTTCCTCGGTGAACAGCTTCGCCTCCATCGTCTCGTGGCCGGGGTCGAAAACCTCGTTCAGCAGCCGGGCGCGATAGAACAGATGCACCTGGCCGACCTTGATGACGCTCATCACCGCGAACAGGCCCTCGATCTCGAACTCTGCGCCGGCCTCTTCGACCGTCTCGCGGGCCGCACCTTGCGCCGTCGACTCGTTCAGCTCCATGAAGCCGGCCGGCAGCGTCCATTTGCCCTTGCGCGGCTCGATGTTGCGCTTGCACAGCAACACGCGGTCGCCGAGCACGGGGATCGTTCCGACCACGTTGTTCGGGTTCTCGTAGTGGATCGTGTGGCACGCCGGGCATACGGCCCGCTCGCGCGTGTCGCCGTCGTCGGGCACCCTGTAGACCACGGCGGTGCCGCAGTTCCTGCAATGCTTGATGGGCAGGTGCACGGCGCGCTCAGCCGATCTTGACGGTCAGTGTCGGCAGGCCGGCGACCGTACCGACCAGCGTGTCGCCGGCCACCACGGCCGCGACGCCTTCGGGCGTACCCGTGAAGATCAGGTCGCCGGGTTGCAGCTCCCAGGCTGCCGATAGATGCTCGATGGTCTCGGCGATGCTCCAGATCAGCTTGCTCACGTTGCTGCGCTGGCGGTCGGTGCCGTTGACCTGCAAGGCGATCTCGGCCTTTTCGACGTCGCCGGCGTCCGCCACCTGGACGATGGGACCGATCGGCGCGCTCTGCTCGAAAGCCTTGCCGATCTCCCACGGGCGGCCCTGTTTCTTCATCTCGTTCTGCAGATCGCGGCGCGTCATGTCGAGGCCGACCGCGTAGCCGTAGATGTGCTTGTGCGCATCGGCCGCGGCGATGTTCTTGCCGCCTGTGCCGATGGCCGCGACCAGCTCGATTTCGTGGTGGAGGTTCTTCGTCAGCGTCGGGTAGGCCATGCTGCCGGTCTCGCCCTCGCCGACGAAACGAACCGCATCGGCCGCCTTCATGAAGAAGAAGGGCGCCTCGCGACCGGTGAAGCCCATCTCCCTGGCATGGTCCTCGTAATTGCGGCCCACGCAGTAGATGCGGTGCACCGGAAAGCCGGCGCTCTGGCCGACCACGGGAATCGACACCACGGGCGCCGGAGGGAACACGTACGCGGAAGACATTGGTTTTCGTCCTGATTCAAGCTGGAACGGCAGTGTGCCAGAGGAGAAAGGCCGCTGCCCGCCGCAACCCGGAGCAGATCGTCGCAGCTATGCTCGGCGCCATGATGAAGCTGTACAACTACTTCCGTTCGTCGTCGTCCTACCGCGTGCGCATCGCGCTCGAGATCAAGGGACTGCCCTACGACTACGCGCCGGTTCATCTGGTGCGCGGCGAGCAGCTGCAGCCGCCGTATGCCGACCTGTCGCCTGACCGCTTGCTGCCGCTGCTGGAGGTGCAGTCCGAGTCCGGTGTCGAGCGTTTTTCGCAGTCGCTGGCGATCCTCGAATACCTCGACGAGACCCATCCCGCATCGCCTTTGCTGCCACCCGATGCCGCAGGTCGTGCACACGTGCGTGCGCTTGCGCAGACGATCGCCTGCGAGATCCATCCGGTCAACAACCTGCGAGTTCTCAAATACCTGGTTGGCGAACTGAAGGCGGATGAGGCGGCAAAGCTCGCCTGGTATCGGCACTGGGTGCGAGAGGGTCTCGAGGGCTTCGAGCGGCAGCTTGCCCAACGCCCGGCCGGTCGCTTTTGCTACGGCGACACGCCGACGTTGGCCGATTGCTGCCTCGTGCCGCAGATCTTCAACGCCCAGCGCTTCGAATGCGAGCTCGGCGGCTTGCCACGCACGATGGCGGCGTACGAAGCGGCAGTGCAGCTCGACGCCTTCCAGCGCGCGCATCCGTCGCGCTGTCCCGATGCGCAATCCTGATATGGGAAGCGTCGAGATCCCGTCGGACTGGCTGATTCCCGACTGGCCTGTGCCGGGCAATGTGAAGGCGTTGTGCACGACCCGCGCAGGCGGCTTTTCCGGCGGGCCGTACGAGGGGCTCAACCTCGGTCTGCATGTCGGCGATGCGCCGACCGATGTCTTGCGCAATCGCGCAGTGCTGCGCGACGCGATCGGCGTGCGTCCGGTTTTTCTGCAGCAGGTCCATGGGACGGATGTGCTGGCGCTCGATTCGCACGATGCCGCGTCGCACGACGGTGCCGTTGCGGATGCGTGCATGGCGGCCGCGCCCGCGACCGGACTGGCGTGCACGATCATGGTGGCCGACTGTCTGCCGGTGCTGTTCGCGGATGCGAGCGGTGCGCGCGTCGCGGCTGCACACGCTGGCTGGCGCGGGCTTGCGGCGGGTGTTCTGGAGCGCACGTTGATCGAACTCGACGTCGAGTCTCCGGTCGCGTGGCTCGGACCATGCATCGGTCCGCACTCCTTCGAGGTCGGTGACGAGGTAAGAGCGGCTTTCGTGGTGTCGACGCCCGAAGCCGCAGACTGCTTCCGAGCGACAGGCGAGCGCGGCAAATGGTGGGCCGATCTTCCGGCGCTGGCCCGTCAGCGGCTGCGTGCGGCGGGCGTCGTTGCCATACACGGCAACGACGGCAGCGATGCCTGGTGCACCGTGCGAAGTCCGTTACGTTTCTTTTCGCACCGGCGCGACGGCGTCAGCGGCCGCTTCGCTGCCTGCATCTGGCTCGACGGCAACGACGACGGCGGCTGAGCGTGCGGCGCTGCGGGCCGCTTCCTGCGCCGCGAGCTCGCGTTCGCGGAGCTTTCGTCGCCGAGCCGGCGTGCTTATCAGGTAAACCACCAATGCGACGGGCGCCACGCCATAGAGTACAAAGGTGAACACGGCGCCGAGGACGGTTCCGGTGGTGCTGGTTGCTTCGGCGATCGCCATCATCAGGGCGACGTAGAGCCAGGCGATGACGACGATATGCATGAGAAGCTGGGTTGGTCCGGGTATGCAGGATACTTTCAAAAGCCGCAACAAACCCGTGCAGGGTGATGATCGAGGAGACACGATGAACCAGCAGGCCACGGCCACAGAGGCCTTCGGGCCGTTCCAGCAGGCGCTGACGGAGGGTTGGCAGAAGGCCATGGCGTCGTTCAAGGACAGTGCGGGTAGCGGGGGCGCCGCCGAGATGCCGAAATTCTCCCTGGCTCCCGAAAAGCTCAAGGAGATCCAGGCGCAGTACGTTTCCGAAGTCACCGAGCTGTGGCGCCAGGGCGCTGCGATCAAACCGGTCGGCGACCGGCGCTTCGCTTCCGAAGCCTGGAGCGGGAATCCGCTTTCGTCCTTCTCGGCGGCGGTTTATCTGCTCAACGCCCGTACCTTGCTCGGCATGGCCGACGCGGTCGAGACCGACGTCAAGACCCGCTCCCGGCTGCGCTTCGCGATCGAGCAGTGGCTGGCCGCGACGTCGCCGAGCAATTCGCTCGCCTTCAACGCCGAGGCGCAGAAGAAGGCGCTCGAAAGCCAGGGCGAAAGCATCGCCAAGGGCATGCAGAACCTGATCCACGACATCCGCCAGGGTCACCTGAGCATGACCGACGAAAGCGCATTCGAAGTGGGACGCAATGTCGCGACCACCGAAGGCGCCGTGGTGTTCGAGAACGAACTGTTCCAGCTGCTCGAATACAAGCCGCTGACAGCCAAGGTCTACGAGCGGCCGTTCCTGCTGGTGCCGCCGTGCATCAACAAGTTCTACATCCTCGATCTGCAGCCCGAGAACTCGCTGATCCGCTATGCGGTCGAGCAGGGACATCGCGTGTTCGTTGTGAGCTGGCGCAATCCGAACGAGTCGATGGGCAGCTACACCTGGGACCAGTACATCGAAGACGCCGCGATCAAGGCGATCCATGTCACGCAGGAAATCGCCGGCGACGGTCCCGACAGCAAGATCAACGCGCTGGGCTTCTGCGTCGGCGGCACGATCCTCGGCACCGCGCTGTCGGTGCTGGCTGCGCGCGGCGAGAAGCCGGTAGCGTCGGTCACGCTGCTGACCACGCTGCTGGATTTCACCGACACCGGCATCCTCGACATCTTCATCGACGAGCAGATGGTCAATTACCGCGAGATGCAGATGGGCAAGGGCGGCCTGCTGCCGGGTGGCGACCTGGCATCGACCTTCAGCTTCCTGCGTCCGAACGATCTGGTCTGGAACTACGTCGTCGGCAACTACCTGAAGGGCGAGACGCCGCCGCCGTTCGACCTGCTGTACTGGAACTGCGATTCGACGAACCTGCCGGGTCCGTTCTATGCCTGGTATCTGCGCAACACCTATCTCGAGAACAAGCTCGCCGAGCCTGGCGCACTCACCGTCTGCGGCGAGAAGATCGACCTCGGCAGCATCGACATTCCGGCCTACATCTACGGCTCGCGCGAAGACCACATCGTGCCGATCGAAGGCGCCTATGCATCGACGCGGCTCCTGACTGGCAAGAAGCGCTTCGTGATGGGCGCATCGGGCCACATCGCCGGCGTGATCAATCCGCCGGCCAAGAAGAAGCGCAGCCACTGGATCCGCGAAGACGGCAAGCTGCCGGCGTCGCAGGCCGAATGGCAGAAGACGGCGGTCGAGCATCCGGGCAGCTGGTGGACCGACTGGTCGCAGTGGCTCAAGGGCAATGCCGGCAAGCAGATCGCTGCACCGAAGAACTACGGCAAGGGCCGCAGCTACAAGGCGACAGAGCCGGCACCGGGCCGCTATGTCAAGGAGCGTGCCTGACAGCGCGCTCTCTTTCCCATTAAAAATTCAAACCAAGCAAAGCAACGGAGAACTCCATGGAAGACATCGTCATCGTTTCGGCCGCACGCACCGCAGTCGGCAAATTCGGCGGGTCGCTCGCGGGCATTGCCGCGACCGAACTCGGCTCGCTCGTCATCAGAGAGGTGCTGGCGCGCGCGAAGCTCGGCAACGACCAGATCGGTGAAGTGATCATGGGCCAGGTGCTCGCGGCAGGCGTCGGTCAGAACCCGGCACGCCAGGCGCTGCTGAAGAGCGGCATCGACAAGATCACCCCGGCGCTGACCATCAACGCGGTGTGCGGCTCCGGCTTGAAGGCGGTGATGCTCGCCGCCCAGGCGGTCGCGACCGGCGACAGCGAGATCGTCGTGGCCGGCGGTCAGGAGAACATGAGCCTTGCGCCGCACGTGCTGCCGAATTCGCGCAACGGCCAGCGCATGGGCGACTGGAAGCTGGTCGACACCATGATCGTCGACGGCCTCTGGGACGTCTACAACCAGTACCACATGGGCATCACGGCCGAGAACGTGGCCAAGAAGTACGAAATCACCCGCGCGATGCAGGACGAACTGGCGCTCGCCAGCCAGACCAAGGCGGCAGCCGCGCAGGACGCCGGCAAGTTCAGGGACGAGATCGTCGGCGTGCACATTCCGCAGAAGAAGGGTGATCCGCTGGTCTTCGACAAGGACGAGTTCATCAACCGCAAATCGACCGGCGACGTGCTGGCCGGTCTGCGTCCTGCCTTCGACAAGGCCGGCAGCGTGACTGCGGGCAACGCATCGGGCCTGAACGACGGCGCCGCCGCCGTGGTCGTGATGACCGCCAAGAAAGCCGCTCAGCTCGGCCTGACGCCACTCGGCCGCATCGCGAGTTACGCCACCGTCGGCCTCGACCCGACGATCATGGGCATGGGCCCGGTCGCCGCGTCGACCAAGGCGCTGGAACGTGCGGGCTGGAAGGCCGCCGACCTGGACGTGCTGGAAATCAACGAAGCCTTTGCTGCGCAGGCCTGTGCGGTGAACCGCGAGATGGGCTGGGACGTGAGCAAGGTCAACATGAACGGCGGCGCCATCGCCATCGGCCATCCGATCGGCGCGTCTGGCTGCCGCATCCTGGTGACGCTGCTGCATGAGATGCAGCGCAGCAATGCGAAGAAGGGCATCGCGTCGCTGTGCATCGGCGGCGGCATGGGCGTGGCGCTGACGATCGAGCGCTGAACGTCCCGGTTGCGTATCTGGAGGGTAACCCCGGGGGGAGCCTTCGCGAATACGAAAGGCACCCTTGCGCATTCGCAGATTGCGCAGCGCGCGCCGACCGTTCACCATGCGATGTACTGGAGACAAACGCATGGGACTTCGATCATTCGCCGGTCGCACCGGTGGCGCCGGCTGGACCGGCGCCACGGCGTTGGCGCTTGCCGCGGCGCTTCTGGGTAGCCTGTTCGCGGTGCCCGCTACGGCGCAACAGGCCGGCTACCCGAGCCGACCCGTCACGCTGGTGGTTCCGCAGGCCGCAGGCGGGACCAACGACATCGTCGGCCGGCTGGTCGGTCAGAAGCTGGGCGAGGTGCTGGCTGCAAGCGTCGTCGTCGACAACCGGCCCGGCGCGGGCGGCAACATCGGCACGCAGCTCGTGGCGAAGGCGCCGAAGGACGGCTACACGCTGCTGATGACGATCAGCAGCAGCCAGGCGATCAACCCGGCTCTGTACAAGAACCCGGGCTTCGATCCCGTGAAGGATTTCCGCCCTGTCGGGCTGATCGGTGCAGTGCCTAACGTGTTGCTGGTCAACCCGTCGTTTCCGGCGAAATCGATGGGCGAATTCCTTGTGCTGGCAAGGCGCAGGGACGCCAACCTGCAGTTCGCCTCGGCCGGCAACGGCACGCTGAACCACCTGCTCGGCGAGATGCTCAACAACATGGCCGGCATCCAGCTGCAGCATGTGCCTTACAAGGGCGTCGCGCCTGCCATCAACGATGTGATCGGCGGGCAACTGCCGATACTTTTCGCCAGCCTGCCTTCCGCCCTGCAGCACATCCGGAGCGGCAAGCTTCGCGCGCTGGCAGTGAGCGGCGACAAGCGCACGCCGTCGCTGCCCGATGTGCCCGCCATCGCGGAATCCGTCCCTGGCTACAACGGCACGCTGTGGATCGGTCTGTTCGCGCCAGCCGGTCTGCCGGCCGAGGTGCAGACGACGCTGCAGGACGCGACACGCAAGGCACTCGCCGCACCGGACCTGCGCGAAAAGCTGGAGCAGCAGGGCGTCGAGATCGCCGCGCCGACCACACCTGAACAGTTCGCGGCGCTGCTGCAGACCGACCTCGCGAAGTGGGCGCAGATCGTGAAATCTTCCGGCGCGGCGGTGGACTGATGACGATGCTCGCGACCCAGGAAGTCGAGGCCCTGCAAGCCTGGCAAGGCCGCAGTGAGACGCTCGACGACCGGATCACCGCCGCGCCCGTGCGTGCGTTGTCGGCCACGCTCGACCGGGACGATGCCGATCCGGAAGCCGGCACGCGCCTGCCCGAACTCTGGCACTGGCTCTACTTCCTGCCGCACCACCGTCAATCCGAGATCGGCGAAGACGGCCATGCCCGGCGCGGCGGATTCCTGCCGCCGGTGCCGTTGCCGCGCCGCATGTGGGCAGGCGGACGGATTACGTGGGAAGCGGTCAATCCGCTGCGCGTCGGCGATCCGGTGCGACGCGTGTCGACCATCGCGTCGGTAAAGCACAAGGCCGGGCGCACGGGCGAGCTGATCTTCGTGCTGGTGCGGCACGAACTGCACAACGCGCGCGGTCTTGCGCTGACCGAGGAACACGACATCGTCTACCGCGCCGCAGCCGCGCCCGGAGAGGTCGCTCCGCCGCCGACACCCGCCCCGCAGGACGCCGCGTTCAGCCGCAGCATCGTGCCGGACGACGTTCTGCTGTTCCGCTATTCGGCGCTGACCTTCAACGGCCACCGCATCCACTACGACCGGCGCTACGTGACCGAGGTCGAGGGCTATCCCGGCCTCATCGTCCATGGTCCGCTGATCGCCACGCTGCTGGTCGATCTGCTGCGCCGGCAGATGCCGGAGGCGACGCTGTCGCGCTTCGAATTCCGCGCGGTGCGGCCGACCTTCGATATTGCGCCTTTCAGGCTCCACGGACGGCCCGATACCGCGACAGACGCCGACGGCAAGACCTTCAGCCTGTGGGGCGAGGACGCCGACGGCTGGCTCACGATGCAGGCGACGGCGACGCTCGCCTGAAACGAACAACGGTCCAGACATGAAAACCCAGATTCCCACCCCCGACGCCCATCAGGAACTGCGTGAAGCGATGCGCGCACTGTGTCGCGATTTCGATTCCGCCTATTGGCAGAAAGTCGATCACGAGCGCGGCTATCCCGAAGCCTTCGTCACCGCACTGACCGATGCCGGCTGGCTCGCCGCGCTGATTCCGGCCGAATACGGCGGCTCCGGTCTCGGCCTGACCGAAGCGTCGGTGATCATGGAAGAGATCAATTTCTCCGGCGGCAACGCGGGCTCCTGCCACGGCCAGATGTACAACATGGGCACGCTGCTGCGCCACGGCAGCGAGGCGCAGAAGCAGCAATACCTGCCGAAGATCGCGACCGGCGAGCTTCGCCTGCAGTCGATGGCCGTGACCGAGCCGACCACCGGCACCGACACCACGCAGCTCAAGACCACGGCGGTGAAGAAGGGCGACCGCTACGTCGTCAACGGCCAGAAGGTGTGGATCTCGCGCATCCAGCATTCCGACCTGATGATCCTGCTGGCGCGCACCACGCCGCTCGCCGAAGTGAAGAAGAAGTCGGAAGGCATGTCGATCTTCATCGTCGACCTGAAGCAGGCGATAGGCAACGGCATGACCGTCCGGCCGATCCTCAATATGGTGAATCACGAGACCAACGAGGTGTTCTTCGACAACCTCGAGATACCGGCCGAGAACCTGATCGGCGAGGAAGGCAAGGGCTTCAAGTACATCCTCGACGGCCTGAACGCGGAGCGCACGCTGATCGCCGCCGAATGCATCGGCGACGCCTATTGGTTCGTCGAGCGCTCGCGCCACTATGCGAGCGACCGTCAGGTCTTCGGACGCGCCATCGGCCAGAACCAGGGCGTGCAGTTCCCCATTGCCGCCGATTACATCGAGACCGAAGCCGCCAACCTGATGCGCTTCAAGGCCTGCGCGCTGTTCGACGCCGGCCAGCCCTGCGGCGCGGAAGCCAACATGGCGAAGTACCTCGCGGCAAAGGCCAGCTGGGAAGCGGCCAACACCTGCCTGCAGACGCATGGCGGCTTCGGCTTCGCCTGCGAATACGACGTGGAGCGCAAGTTCCGCGAAACCCGGCTCTACCAGGTAGCGCCGATCTCGACCAACCTCATCTACTCGTACGTGGCCGAGCACCTGCTCGGGTTGCCACGCTCGTTCTGATCGGCACGCCATGACACGACCGCTCGACGGCATCACCGTCATCTCGCTCGAACACGCCATCGCCGCGCCGTTCTGCACCCGCCAGCTGGCCGATCTCGGCGCCCGCGTCATCAAGGTCGAACGGCCGGGTGGCGGGGATTTCGCGCGGGCCTACGACCAGAGGGTCAACGGCGAGGCATCGCACTTCGTCTGGGTCAACCGGTCGAAGGAAAGCCTGACGCTCGATCTCAAGCAGCCGGCCGCGCTGGCCGTGCTCAAGGAACTGATCGCAGGCGCCGACGTGCTGGTGCAGAACCTGGCGCCGGGTGCGGCCGCGCGCATGGGGCTCGGCTACGAGGCTCTGCAGGCGGACCACCCGGCGCTGATCGTCTGCGACATCTCCGGCTACGGCGACGACGGCCCGTATCGCGACAAGAAGGCCTACGACCTGCTGATCCAGAGCGAGGCGGGCTTCCTGTCGGTCACCGGAACGCCCGACGAGCCATGCAAGTCGGGCAATTCCATCGCCGACATCGCCGCCGGCATGTACGCATACACCAGCGTGCTGGCTGCGTTGCTGCAGCGCGGCAAGACCGGCAAGGGCTCGCACATCGACGTGTCGATGCTCGAATCGCTGGCCGAATGGATGGGCTTCCCGATGTACTACGCCTATGAAGGCGCGCCGCAGCCGCCGCGGAATGCGGCTTCGCACGCGACCATCTATCCGTACGGCCCGTTCCATGCCGGCGACGGCGGCACGGTGATGCTCGGCCTGCAGAACGAGCGCGAATGGCGCGTGTTCTGCGACAAGGTGCTGCTGCAGCCCGCACTTGCCACGGACCCGCGCTTCGAAGCCAATGCACTGCGCAACGCGAACCGCAATGCGCTGAAAACCATCATCCTCGAGACCTTTTCCATGCTGAGCACCGCGCAGGTGCTGGAGCGCCTCGATGCCGCACAGATCGCCAATGCGCGCATGAACGACATGGCCGGGCTCTGGGCGCATCCGCAGCTGCAGGCGCGCGAACGCTGGCGCGACGTGGGCTCGCCGGCCGGCGCGATTCCGGCGCTGCTGCCGCCAGGGCGCCAGAGCGCGTTCGACTACCGCATGGATCCGATTCCGGCCGTTGGCGAGCACACCGAGGCGATCCTGGCGTCCTTGGGACGGAGCGCAGCCGATATCGCTGCGCTGCGCACGACGGAGGCGATCTGATGACCACCGCAGCACTTGCGGCATTCGCCGCCGCGCTCCGCTTCGACGACATACCCGCGCCGGTCGTGCGCCGTGCCGAAGACCTGCTGGTCGATTGGTTCGGTTCGGCCATTGCCGGCCACGGCACGCGGCCGGTCGAAACCATCGCTGCGTTTGCCATGGCGATGGGTCCTTCTGAAGGCGCAAGCGAATTGCTGGTCGGTCGCGGTCGGACCAGTCCGTATTTCGCGGCGATGGTGAATGCTGCCGCGTCGCACGTCGCCGAGCAGGACGACGTGCACAACGGCTCGGTTTTTCATCCGGCCACGGTGGTGTTCCCGGTCGCTCTGGCCTGGGCGCAGGCACTGGGCGCGAGCGGGAAGCAGATGCTGACGGCGGCTGTGGCGGGCTACGAGGTCGGCATCCGCGTCGGCGAGTTTCTCGGCCGATCGCATTACAAGGTATTTCACACCACCGGCACCGCCGGCACCATTGCGGCGGCGGCCACGGCCGGGCATCTGCTCGGGCTGGATGCGACGCAGATGCAGCACGCTTTCGGTTCGGCTGGCACGCAGGCGGCGGGGCTCTGGGAATTCCTGCGCACCGCAGCGGATTCGAAGCAACTCCACACCGCGCACGCGGCCGCCGCCGGATTGATGGCCGCCAGCTTGGCGCGCGACGGTTTCACCGGCGCCGCGCAGATCCTCGAAGGTCCGCAGGGCATGGCTGCGGGTATGTCGACCGACGCCGATCCGGCGAAGCTGGTCGGCGGTCTGGGCACGCGCTGGGCGCTGGCCGAGACATCGTTCAAGTTCCACGCGTCCTGCCGTCACACGCATCCCGCCGCCGACGCGCTGCTGGCCGTCCTGCAGGCCAACGACCTTCGTTCGGACGACATCGAGGAAGTCGTGACGCACGTGCACCAGGGCGCCATCGACGTGCTGGGGCCTGTTGTCGATCCGGTTACCGTGCACCAGTCGAAGTTCTCGATGGGGACCGTGCTGGCGCTCGTCGGGCGATTCGGGCAGGCCGGACTTGCAGAGTTCGACGCGCACTTCCGCGACGACGAGACCCGCGCGTTTTGCAAACGTGTGCGAATGACGCTCGATGCCGAAGTCGATGCCGCCTATCCGCGCCGCTGGATCGGCAAGGTCACCGTGCGCACCCGCGACGGACGCGTGATCGAAGGCCGCGTCGACGAGCCGAAGGGCGATCCGGGCAACACGTTGAGCCGCGAAGAGATCACGGCCAAGGCGCTCCGGCTCGCGGCATTCAGCGGCGGTGCGAATGAACCGGAGATGCGCGATGCCGTCGGCATGCTGTGGCACGTGGCGGATATCGAGAAGATCGGGCCGCTTCTTGTCGGCGAAGCTGCGGTCGACCCGGCCCTTGCCGCCCTCGCTGCGGTGGCCGTATGAGCGCCGTATCGTCGCCGCTGGCCGCTGCACGCACATTCCTGTTCGTGCCGGCGGACCGTCCGGAGCGATTCGCAAAGGCGCTGGCGAGCGGCGCCGATGCCGTCATCGTCGATCTCGAAGACGCCGTGGCGCCAGATGCGCGTCCCGGTGCGCGTGCGGCCTTGCTGGCTGCCTGGCCGGAATGGCCGTCTGCAATGCGCGCCCGCACCGTCGTCCGCATCAATGCCGAAGGCACTCCGTCGCATTCCGACGATATGGCGCTGGTACGCACGCTCGGTGCAGGTGGGCTCGGCGCAGTCATGCTGGCAAAGGCGGAGCGGGCGGAGCCGCTGGTCGCGCTCGGCGATGTCTGTCCCGACGCAGCGCTGATTGCTCTGATCGAGAGCGGCGCCGGACTCGACGCGCTCGACGCCATCGCGAAGGTATCGGGCGTCGTGCGACTGGCGCTCGGCCATATCGATCTGCAGGTCGATCTGGGCATCGCCTGCGGCCCAGACGAAGCGGAGGTGGCGCCCGCGCGATGGGCACTCGTCCGTGCCAGCCGACGCGCCGGTCGGGCTGCGCCGATCGACGGCGTGACGACGGAAACACGCGACATGGCGGTCGTCGAATCCGCAGCGGCAAAAAGCCTGCGGTACGGCTTCGGCGGCAAGCTCTGCATCCATCCCGCGCAGGTGGCTGCGGTGCACGCGGCGTTCATGCCCGGTGAAGACGAGCTTGTGCTGGCACGTCGCATCGTGCAGGCTGCCGAAGCCAGTGGCGGCGGCAGTTGCGCGGTCGACGGACGCATGGTGGATGCGCCCGTCATCGCGATGGCGCGACGGACGCTCGCCCGCGCAGCAGCAACCTGAATACTTGAACAATCCGGAGACAGCATGAAAAAAATCGAATCGTTCCAACGCATCCTGACCGCGACGCTGGGCCTCACGGTCGGGCTTTTCGCGCACGCGAGCAGCTGGGCGCAAGCCGTCTGGCCGGACAAGCCCATCGTCATGGTCGTGCCGTACTCGGCCGGCGGTCCGACCGACGTGGTTGCGCGCATGCTGGCCGTGCCGATGGGCAAGTCGCTCGGGCAGACGGTGATCGTAGAGAACACGGTCGGCGCGGGCGGGACCATCGCACCGGCCCGAGTGGCACGCGCGGCGCCGAACGGCTACACCATCCTGATCCATCACATGGGTATGGCGACCGCACCTGCGCTGTACAAGAAGCTGTCCTTCGACCCGCTCAAGGACTTCGAGTACATCGGCCAGGTCATCGACGTGCCGATGACGCTGCTGTCGCGCAAGGACTTCCCGGCCAACAACTTCCAGGAGTTGCTCACCTACGTGAAGGCCAACAAGGACAAGGTTTCGCTGGCCAACGCCGGCACCGGCGCGGTGTCGCAGCTGTGCGGCCTGCTGTTCGCCAACCAGATCGGCGTTGCCCTGACGACCGTGCCCTACAAGGGTGCCGGCCCGGCGCTGAACGACCTGATGGGCGGCCAGGTCGACCTGCTGTGCGACCAGACCACGCAGACCGCTCCGGTCATCAAGGACGGCACTCGCGTGAAGGTTTTCGGCGTGACCACGCCGAAGCGGCTGGCGAGCATGCCGAACATACCGACGCTCGACGAGCAGGGATTGAAGGGTTTCGACGTGAAGGTCTGGCACGGCGTCTATGCGCCGAAGGGTACGCCGGCCGATGTACTGGCGAAGCTGAACGTTGCGCTGCGTGCCGCATTGCAGGACGACGCGGTGAAGGTGCGCATTGCCGAACTCAGTTCCGAGATCGTGCCGATGGAGAAGGTCACGCCCGAGTCGCTGCGCATGCACCTGACGGCGGAAACCGCGAAATGGGGCAAGGTGATCAAGGCGGCGGGCGTGGAAGCCGACTGAAACACTTTCCCCTCGAACACTCAGTGTTTTCCTGGGCCGGTGTGTGTGAAGAAGTTGGCTAAAGTCGTCAGGCCTGTTGAGGCATCGCACACATATCAAGGAAAAATAATGAGCAAGAAAGTCGCGTATGTCACCGGCGGGATGGGCGGCATCGGAACCGCCATCTGCCAGCGCCTCCACAAGGACGGCTTCACCGTGATTGCAGGCTGCGGTCCGACCCGCGATTTCTCGAAATGGCTGGCGGAGCAGAAGGCGCAGGGCTACGAATTCCACGCATCGGTCGGCAATGTCGGCGACTGGAATTCGACGGTCGAGGCCTTCAACATCTCCAAGGCGGAACACGGCAGCATCGACGTGCTGGTGAACAACGCCGGCATCACGCGGGACCGCATGTTCCTGAAGATGTCGCCGGAAGACTGGAGCGCGGTCATCGAAACCAACTTGAACAGCATGTTCAACGTCACCAAGCAGGTGGTGGGCGACATGGTGGAAAAAGGCTGGGGCCGCATCATCAACATCAGCTCGGTCAACGGCGCCAAGGGCCAGGCCGGCCAGACCAACTATTCGGCTGCCAAGGCCGGCATGCATGGTTTCACGATGGCACTGGCGCAGGAACTCGCCAACAAGGGCGTGACGGTCAATACGGTGAGTCCCGGCTACATCGGCACCGACATGGTGAACGCCATCCGCCAGGAGGTGCTCGACAAGATCATCGGCACGATCCCGGTCAAGCGCCTGGGCAAGCCGAGCGAGATCGCATCGATCATCGCCTGGCTCGCGACCGACGAGGGCGGCTATTCCACCGGCGCCGACTTCTCGGTCAACGGCGGCCTGCACATGCACTGAGCGTCTTCGGAAGCTCTCCACCGAAACCCGCTCCGGCGGGTTTTTTGTTGGCCGCTCGAAGCGAGTTGATACATTGGTGCGATGCCCCACAGCGTTTCACTCATCAACACCATTGCCGCGGGGCTCGGGTTGGCGCTCGTGTTCGGCTTTCTCGCCGTCAAGGTCCGTCTGCCGGCGCTGGTGGGTTATCTGCTCGCCGGCGTGATCCTCGGACCGTTCACACCCGGCTTCGTTGCCGACGCCGGTATCGCTGCGCAGCTGGCGGAGATTGGCGTGATGCTGCTGATGTTCGGGGTGGGCCTGCATTTTTCGCTCGACGATCTGCTGGCTGTACGCAAGATCGCGGTGCCGGGTGCCCTGGTGCAGATCGGCGTGGCCACGCTGCTCGGCGGCGCGCTCGCGACATGGTGGGGATGGCATCTGGGCGCTGCGCTGGTTTTCGGACTGGCGCTGTCGGTTGCAAGCACCGTGGTGCTGCTTCGCGCGCTGGAGAGCCTGGGGTTGATGGACACTTACACCGGCCGCATCGCGATCGGCTGGCTGATCGTCGAAGACCTGGCGATGGTGCTCGTGCTGGTGCTGCTGCCGCCGCTGGCCGGCGTGCTCGGCGGTCAGCCGGACGGTGCCGATTCCGCAGCCATCTGGCAGACGCTAGGGCTCACGCTGCTGCAGGTCGGCGGCTTTATCGTGCTGATGCTGGTGGTCGGCCGGCGCGTGTTTCCGTGGATTCTCTGGCAGGTCACGCGCACCGGCTCGCGCGAACTTTTCACGCTGTGCGTGGTGGCGGCGGCGGTCAGCATCGCTTTCGCGTCGGCGGCGCTGTTCGGCGTCTCTTTCGCGCTGGGCGCGTTCTTCGCCGGAATGGTGATGCGCGAGTCGGAATTCAGCCACCGTGCAGCGCAGGAATCGCTGCCGTTGCGCGACGCGTTCGCGGTGCTGTTTTTCGTCTCGGTCGGCATGCTGTTCAATCCGGCTGTTCTGATCGAGCGACCGCTTCAGGTGCTGGCGGTGGTGCTGGTGATCGTCGTGGGCAAGTCGATCGCAGCGTGCGCGCTGGTGCTGGCATTCCGCTACCCGCTGAGCATCGCGCTCACGGTCAGTGCAAGCCTGGCGCAGATCGGGGAGTTCTCGTTCATCCTGATCGGGTTGGGCGTTTCACTGAAGCTGATGCCTGAAGAGGCGCAGAGCCTGGTGCTGGCGGGAGCGCTGATCTCCATCGCAACCAATCCGTTGTGGTTCACCCTGACGGCGCCTCTGCAGAAATGGCTGCATGCGCACTCCGCGCTGGCACGCCGGTTCGAGTCGCGCGACGATCCACTGGCCGAATTGCCGACCGGAACCGCGGCCAAGTATCTTTCGCGGCAGGTCGTGCTCGTGGGCTACGGCCGCGTCGGCCGACGCATCGCCGCGGAACTGATCGCCAACGAAATCCCTTTCGTCGTTGCTGAGCAGAACCGGGAACTGGTCGAAAAGTTGCGTGCGGGCGGACTTGCTGCGGTCTGGGGCGATGCGGCGGAGCCATCGGTGCTGATCCAAGCGCACATCGCTCGCGCTCGGGTGTTGGTCGTCGCCACGCCGGACGCAATCAACGTGCGCCAGATGATCGAGACGGCGACTGCCTTGAATCCGGCCATCCAGACCGTGATCCGGAGCCACAACGAAGAAGAGGCGCGCTTGCTGACGGAGCAGGAATCCGTCACCGTATTCCTGGGTGAACACGAGCTGGCGCAGGCGATGGCGCGCGATGTGTTGCAGCGCGCATCGGCGGCCTGAACGACTCAGAGGTCTTCGATCACCAGCATCCGGTAACGCTGGGCGATCGAATAAGGCACGGTCCGCACCACCTCCATCAACGCTTCCGCCGCGTCTTCATCGTCCGTCTTGACCATCAGGGCCGTATGGCCGTCGCGGGCAAGCTTCGTATAGGCGCGGACGGTGGCGCCTTCGGTTCCTGCTGAAGGCAGCGGGTCGTCGGCGTCGCTGACGGTCGGCGTGATCTGCGAGAGAACGACTTCCGGCGGGATCAGATAGATCGCGTCTCCTGGCGTTCCGCTTTCGACGAGTTGTCGGCCAACCGTCCTTGCGTTTGCCGCGTCTTCGAACATCACGAACGAATAACCGGTGGGATAGAACGCGCCGCCTATGGTGGCGGTCATGCTGGGATCGAGGCTGAAGTTGTTCATGAGACTCCTTCTATGAGATGTGGCGAACTGCCGAGAGATTTGGAATCTGTCCGAACATAGAAGTCGCCCGACGCCTGGCCTGTAGGAGAACGCATGAACCTATGAGTGAAGTTGGATTGAGTTTGGCGTGACCATGGTGAAACGACGGCGGATCTTTTGACCTGTCAATACGCAGCGTGTCGCATTACAAAACTTAACATGTCATGTAATCGTGACTTTATGTGCTGGCAATACTTCGCCATCTCTTTAGCATCGCAATGCCATTTCACTCGGACCACCGCTTCAATTTATGTCCTTATTGCGGAATATCGCGCTCACAGTGCACGAACTCGAGGATGGCGAGTTCTATTGGGTGTTGATGGAGGCCACCGATCGGTTCGCCGAAGACGACGTGCTGCCCTATCTGCCCCTGGACGCCGCCCCCGAGCCACACGAAAGCTATGCGAATGCGCTTGTCGCCGGCATGGCCGTCCTCCGTCGCCTGTTCGGAATGGACGGTCCCAGAACCTGAGGTTTCCAGGCTGGGCGTCGGATAAGATGCAAACACTTCTCATTTCGCCGTCCGGTCAGTGGAATATTTCAAGAAAATCTGGTTTCAACTGCATTGGTTCGTCGGCATCACTGCCGGCACCGTGCTCATCGCGATCGGACTTACAGGCGCCGTGCTCTCGTTCCGCGAGGAACTGATCGATGCGATGAATCCCGGCGGGCGCCATGTCGGGGCGAACACATCGCCGTTGCTTGCACCTTCGCAATTGCTCGAAGCGGCCGGAAAGGTTCACGGCGAACGGTCGGTCGCCACGCTGGCGTTATTCGCCCAACCCGGAGCCGCTGCACGCATCGTCTTCTCGCCACCGCGAGGCGAACGCCGTGGCGAGACGATCTATCTGAATCCGTACACAGGCGCCGCATTGCCACCGCTGGTGGGTGAGGCCTTTTTCGAATGGAACGAAAGCCTGCATCGCTGGCTCCTGTTGCCGCGTGCGCAGGGCAAGGTCGCGACCGGTGTCCTCTCCGGCGGGCTGCTGATGCTTGCACTTTCCGGCCTTTATCTCCGCTGGCCGAAGCGCGTCCTGGATTGGCGCGCGTGGTTTACTTTCGATCCGGCACTGAAGGGACGGTCTTTTCTCTGGAGCCTGCATTCGGTCCTCGGCACCTTTGCGCTGCTGATGTATCTGGTGTTCACGACCACCGGGCTCTATTGGGCTTTCGACGTCATACGCGACCGCGTCGATGCCTGGGCCGGCGTGCCGGCCGATGCTCCGCGCGTTCGCAGCATGGGGAACTCGAACGCAGCTGCGATGGACATCGCACCCGCATGGACAGCCTTCCTTCAGCGGGCGGGTCGGACATCCGGCGGCGCAGCGGGCTGGAGCCAGGTCGTCCTGCGACTGCCTACCGGCACCGGGCCGTCGGTACTCTTCACCTGGCTCGACGCCGTACCGTCGCATGAAAGGGCACGCAACCGCATGACCGTGCGGCTGCCGGACGGCGAAATCATCCAAGACGAACGCCACAACGCCAAAGATGCGGGAGGTCTGTTCCTGGCGGCGATCTACCCGTTGCACATGGGCACGTATTTCGGGCTGCCGGGCCGCATCGCGATGATGCTGGCTTCGCTGATGCTGCCGGTGTTCTCCGTCACCGGATGGCTTCTTTACCTGGACCGGCGCCGGAAGAAGAAGTCGTTGCGCGAACAACGCGCGCAGATGTCGAAGCACTCCGGCGCAGGAAGCGACGGAAAACCAGGAACGCGCGAAGGCGTGCTGGTCGCATTCGCAAGCCAGTCCGGCACTGCGGAACGCTTCGCGCTGCGCAGTGCAGCCGTGCTGGAGGCCGCCGGCGTGCCGGTGACGGTACGTTCCGTCGCGACGCTCGATGCCGAGCAGTTGCGCCACCATCGCCGTGCGCTGATTGTGGCCAGCACTTTTGGCGAAGGCGATCCGCCCGACATGGCACGCCGCTTCGCGCGGCAGATGGCGCAGGCCGGGCTTTCGCTCCCGCATCTGCAGTACGGCGTGCTGGCGCTGGGTGACCGGCATTTCGCCCGATTCTGCGGATTCGGCCGCACGCTCGATCATTCGCTGAGTGCTGCCGGCGCGCGCGCGCTGTTTCCGATGGTCGAGGTCGACGAGGGCGATACCGCCGCGCTGGGGCGCTGGTCGAAGCACCTGCACGCCGTGATCCAGAGCGACCATATTGCCGATACGGAATCTCCTGCAGGTTTTTCCGTCACCGGGTCCGCATTCCTTCCACCGGAGAACCAGCCGTTCTCCCAATGGCGGCTGTCGTCGCGCGACCTGCTCAACCCCGGCAGTCTCGGAGCGCCTCTCTACCGCGTCGTACTCGAGCCGATCTCTGACGAGTCGGTGCACTGGGAGGCCGGTGCACTTGTCGAGGTGCAGCCGCGCCATGCGGTGCCCGCGCCCGACACGCATCCGCTTGCGCCGCGCCGCTATTCGGTTGCGTCCTTGCCTGGCGACGGGCGCATCGAACTCCTGGTCCGGCAGGTGCGCCATGAAACCGGCCTTGGCGTGGCATCCGGGTGGCTTACCGTGCACGCGCCGATCGGCGCGGACATCGCGCTGCGCCTGCTGCCCAATCCGGCTTTCGGGCCGGCGGAGGGCGACTTTCCCTGTGTCTTCATAGGCAACGGTTCGGGTTATGCAGGGCTGCGCGGTCATCTGTTGGCTCGCATCGCGGCCGGGCAGCGACGGAACTGGGTGCTCTACGGCGAACGTCAGAGCGCGTTCGACAGCGCTTGCGTCGACGAACTCACCCGGTGGCGGTCGCGCGGTGACCTCGCGCAGGTCGACGCCGTTTTTTCACGCGATCAGATTGAACGCGTCTATGTGCAGGACCGCCTTCGTGCCGCACCGGCGATGCTGCGCGAGTGGATCGCGTCGGGCGCAGTGGTCTATGTCTGCGGCAGCCTCGACGGAATGGCTGCCGGCGTCGACGCAGCGTTGTCGGAGGTGCTCGGCGCGACGGGGCTGGACGACCTGATCGCCGAGGGGCGCTACCGGCGCGACGTGTACTGAGATCGTCAACTGGCTATTCGGCCATCTGCTGCAGTCGTTTGCGGTCGAGGATCGTGATGGTCTTGTATTCGAGCGCGAGGATGCATTCGCTTTCGAGCACGCGCAGCGCCTTGTTGATCGTCGGTCGGCTGACCTGCAGCAGCGCAGCGAGGTCTTCCTGGGTGATCTGCAGACGGAGCCTGACCGCATCGCCTTCCGTCGTTCCATACAGCTGCGCGAGACGCTCGACCGTGGCTGCGACACGCTGATTCAATGACCCGATGATGTGCGTCAGCACGGTCGAGTGCATTTCCCTCTTTTGCCTCAGAAGCATGCCGGCCATGTCTTTCCACAGCGACGGTTCCGCATCCAGCAATTCGAGCAGGATCCTGGAAGGCGTGTGGACGACGACGGCATCGGTATGCGCGCGATATCTGAAGCCCGTCCTGGCACCCTGATTCATTGCATAGGAAAGTCCGACGACCGTACCCGGACCGACCAGACCGAGCGCGGAAACCGACCCGTCCGTCATCAGGCGTTCACCCATGAGATAGCCGGACACGACGGCGAGCGTCTCGCAGATCTCCAGCGATTCCTCGGCGAATACGGCGCCACGCTTGTGCCTGCAGGACGGGCGCTTTCGACGAGGGACCGCATGCTGGCTGGCGGCCATCTGCAAAAGCCTTGAGTCAGTCGAAGAGCGCTTTCGACGATCGCTTCGTCGGATGCTTGTGTTGCCATGTCGACAGTCAATTTCTAAAAGGGAAGGTGAGCGTCTCGTTGAATTCGACGATCTTTGGAAACGTTTCTATTGATCTCAATTCTAGGGTTTCGATTTTGCGGATTTCGGTGCATTGAGTGACTGATTCGTTAAATGTCAAAAACTTTCCATTGTTAATTCGCGCTTTAAAACCACATTAAAAAATGATCTTTCTAAATTTGAATTTACAACTGTTGCGAAATATTGCAGGATGTTGTTTTCCAAGTTTGGACGAGGTGAAGCATGGCGGCAGGCTGGTGGACGTTGGCAATAGGTTTGGCGGCTTATTGCCTCTGGATGTTCTGGCGCAAACCGCGCAAGCCCCATGCCAGGGAAGTGCGAACGTCGGCCCTCGCGCCGAAGCCACCAGTCGTTCAGGGAAAAGAAAGCATCGCGATCGATGGCAATCCCGCAGGGAATCCCGTAGGCAATGCGGCAACTGGCGAAATACCGGCCGATCTTGCGGCGCTTACGCTGACGCCTTCACGCTATCTGGCGAACGACGAGCGTGCGTTGATCATGGAAGTGCTCCGGAATATTCCTCGACCGCCTCGCTCGCTGCATGAACTGACATCCGCTGAATTCATGAGCAGAGCATCGTCCGCGGACATTGCGGAACTGGTGCTCAACGAGCCATTGGTGGCTGCGCTGGTGATGGGCAAGATTCATTCGCCGGTCTTCGGCCTGACACAACCTGTCACGCATCTCGGACAGGCAATCACCTTTCTGGGAACGCAAACGGTCCGCAGTATTTGTTTGAGGTATCTGATGGGCGAATCCTTTTCGACCGGCGATCCTCGTGTGAAGCAGGTATTCGACAATTTCGGCGAGGCGAGCACCATCGCAAGCGAACTTTGCCTTCGCTTGTCCAATGCAATGAAGCTGCCCGACTCTTCGTCCATGCGCACGTCGGTCATCCTTTCATTTACCGGGCATCTGGCTGCCGCGGTGCTTCAGATGCGCACGTCGCCGACGGCCGTACCGGCAAATCCGGGACGTCTGCTGCAGCGCGTGATGCAGCAGCAATACGAACTCGGCCTCGCCGCGCCGGAGATCGGGCGACTGCTCATGAGCGAGTGGAACCTGCCGCCGTCCATGGTCGCCGGCGTTGCGGCGATTGACCACGTGCTGGTCGAGCCGGCGCGCCAGTCCGGAACCGAGGACAAGCTGGCCGCCGGCATGTGCTATCTCAGTGCACGGATGGCAGAGCGGCTGGTGATGGGCGAGATTTCTGGTCGGGCGGACATCGAACGATTCCTGGACCAGGATCCGGATTTTTTTCATGTCGGCAGCTATCTCTCCGGCCGAGTGTCCGCCGACTGGCGAAAAGCGCTGCTTTCGGAGGACACGATGGCGGGCTTTCACTCGTAAGGACGCACGATGTATTTCATTCAGGACGTCCTCTCCGGGCAGATCGAACTTCCCATGGTGCCGCGCGTGGTGCAGCGGGTGCTGGCCGTCATCCGGGAGCCCGACGCCAATCTCGCGGAAGTGACGCAAGAGATCGAAAAGGACCCGGTACTCAGTTCCCGCGTGCTGCGACTGGCGAATTCCTCGTTCTTCGGCGGACGGCGGTCGCTTTCCTCGATCTACGACGCGGTATCGACGGTCGGCCTGAATTCGTTGCAGACGCTGCTGATCGCCAGCGGCGCCATGGCTGCCTTTGTCGCCGTGCCTGCGGTGAACCTGCGGCAGTTCTGGATGGTTTCGGCGATCAGCGCCTCTGCCGCCCGGCAGATCGCCGTGCGCCTGGGCGTCGACGGAGAAATGGCTTACTGCGCAGGATTGCTGCAGGGTATCGGCCATCTGATCCTCTGCCAGTGCCGGCCGGAGCAGGCGCAAAAGGCGATGCCCGGCTATCGGCTCATCTGGGGACCCGATCTCGCCGCCGTTGAGCAGCAGGCGTTCGGCGTGTCGCACCCGGTCGTGAGCGCCATCTGGGTCAGCCGGCTGGGCCTTCCCCCCGAAGTGGTCGATGCGTTGCGGCATTCGCTGGAACCCATGAGCGCCGCCGCACCGCGCCTGGGACGTGTGGTGCAGCTCGCGTGCAGCGTCGCGGCCTCGGTCGCGGCAGGCGAAACGGTGGAGCAAGCGATAGCCCGCGTCGATGTGGCGCTGGTCGCGGTTCTCGATCTGGAGGAATACCTGTCGAGCGAAAAGTTCGGTACAGATTTCGGTGAGCTGCAGTCGCTGTCGATGCCGTTGTGAGCAGAAAGCTCGAAGAACGCTTGAAAGGGCCCGCGCACAGATGAATTGGTTCTTTAGACCTGCCTTTTGAGTCGTTTGCCGATGCTGCGCCGCCGCCTAGAGTGGAACCTCGCCATTGCACGGAGCCATCGTCATGTCATCGGAAGTCGAAACCATCGAGCTGCCTGCAGCGCTCGCAGAAGCCCGCGCCGCTGCGGAACGGCACAACCTCGCCTATGCCGGCGGCGTTTCGCCGAGATCGGCCTGGGAGCTCGTCAGTCGGGGTGAAGCGCAGTTGGTCGACGTGCGATCGGGAGAGGAGCGCAAATTCGTCGGACACGTGCCCGACAGCGTTCACGTGCCCTGGGCCACCGGCACCGCGCTCACACGCAATCCCCGCTTCGTGCGCGAACTCGAAGCGAAGCTAGCCGCAGTCGGCGGCAAGGAAGCGGTCGCGCTCCTGCTGTGCCGCAGCGGCAAACGTTCGGCACTTGCAGCCGAAGCCGCGGCAAAAGCCGGATTCAGTCACGTCTTCAATGTGTTCGAAGGATTCGAAGGCGAAATCGACGCCGAACAGCATCGCGGTGTCGGCGACGGCTGGCGTTTTCATGGCTTGCCGTGGATCCAGGATTAACGGTGCGGTTCGACGTCGAACATGTGGTTGCGTCGCTGCGCGAGGCGCGGGGCGAGTGGCGCGAAATGCAGAAACGCCCCCGCGAGCCGGCCGGGCGCGAGTTTCCGTCGCGCGACACGCTTTCCACTCTGATCGAACAGATCAAGGGCGCGCTGTTTCCCATGCGGCTCGGGCCGTCGGACCTGCGCCACGATGGCGAGGATTTCTACGTCGCGCATGCGTTGGACGGCGCTCTTCACGTGCTTCTCGCACAGGCCCGGCTCGAACTCCGGTACGTCGAACGGCACTCGCAGCGCGATCCTGAAGAGATCGAAACGCAGGCGCGCGAAGCCGTGCATGCTTTCGGCAATGCCTTGCCGGGCATCCGCCGGCTGCTCGACAGCGACGTGATCGCGGCCTACCAGGGCGACCCGGCCGCGCACAGCGTCGACGAAGTGCTGCTGTGCTATCCGGGCGTGCTGGCGATGATCTATCACCGCCTGGCACACCAGCTGTACAAGCTTCAGTTGCCGTTGATCGCGCGCATCGTGGCCGAACAGGCGCATGGCCAGACCGGCATCGACATCCACCCCGGTGCGCAGATCGGCAGCGGCTTCTTCATCGACCACGGCACGGGCGTCGTGATCGGCGAGACCGCCGTCATCGGCCAGCGCGTGCGGCTCTATCAGGCGGTGACGCTCGGCGCCAAGCGCTTTCCGGTCGACGCGCATGGCTTGCTCCAGAAAGGGCTGCCACGCCATCCGGTGGTGGAGGACGACGTCGTGGTCTACGCGGGCGCGACGATCCTGGGGCGCGTCACGATCGGGCGCGGCGCCGTCATCGGCGGCAATGTGTGGCTGACGTCGGACGTACCGGCCGGAGCCAACGTCACGCAGGCCGGACCGCAGAACGCGGCAGTGGCGGCTGCAGTAGCTGCAGTAGCGGAGGAGTTGCCTAAGACCCTGCCGCCCGTGTCGACGTCCGGTTCCCGGGCGGCCTCCGTCTCGTGACTGCGCTGGTCGAGCGCTTCGGCGTTGCCGTGCGTCAGCTACGGACCCAGAACGGCTGGTCGCAGGGCCAGCTGGCGGAACTCTCCGATCTCGACCGTTCCTATGTCGGCGAGATCGAGAGAGGGCGCGTCATCGCGTCGATCGTGACGGCCGAAAAGCTCGCGCTTGCGCTGCAGGTCGACGTCGCGACCTTGCTCGACCTCTGCCAGCAAATTCGCGAACAGCGCGCGGGACAGCTCATCAGTTTGGCGGCTATAGCCCGTTGAGGGAAAACCCGAACGCCGGGACACTTTCGGCACTATTTCACGGAGTCTTTCAATGACCGCAACAGTCGGTGGCACCACCGCCCTTGGCGACAACGCCGCACGCCAGCTAGCCAACGCCACGAAGAGCGTTCCGCAACTCGAGACCATCACCCCGCGCTGGCTCACGCACCTGCTGCAGTGGGTTCCTGTCGAAGCCGGCATCTACCGCCTCAACAAGGTCCGCAATCCGGAGTCGATCCAGGTGGTGTGCACGGCCAAGGAGAGCGAGAACCAGCTGCCGCGCACCTGGGTCGACTACGAAGACCATCCGCGCGAATACAACCTGAACGCCGTGAGCACGGTGCTCGACGTGCACACCCGCATCTCCGACCTGTACAGCAGCCCACACGACCAGATCAAGGAACAGCTGCGCCTGACGATCGAGACGATCAAGGAGAATCAGGAAAGCGAGCTCATCAACAACCCCGACTACGGCCTGCTGTCGCAGGTGACCGACGAACAGCGCATCTTTCCGCTGACCGGCGCACCGACGCCCGACGATCTCGACGAGCTGCTGACCAAGGTCTGGAAAGAGCCCGCCTTTTTCCTCACGCATCCGCTCGCCATCGCCGCTTTCGGCCGCGAAGCCACGCGCCGCGGCACGCCGCCACCGACCGTCAGCCTGTTCGGTTCGCAGTTCATCACCTGGCGCGGCATCCCGCTGATCCCGTCGAACAAGGTGCCGGTGGCCGACGGCAAGAGCAAGATCCTGCTGCTGCGCGTGGGCGACAAGCGCCAGGGCGTGATCGGCCTGTTCCAGCCCGGGTTGACCGGCGAACAGAGCCCGGGACTTTCGGTGCGCTTCATGGGCATCAACAACCATGCCATCTCGTCCTATCTGATCTCGCTGTACTGCTCGGTCGCGGTGCTGACTTCCGACGCGCTGGCCGTGCTCGACGCTGTCGAGATCGGCAAGTACCACGACTATCCGGACACCTACAAGTAAGGCGCGCGGTGAGCACGTCTCTCTCGAATCTTTCTCCGCCTTCGCAGACCGAGGCGCCGTTCGATCCGGCCGTTCTCGCGCGCATGGCGACGCAGCTCTTCGCTGCGTTGCCGGGGCAGTCGGTGCCGCTCGGCGTGCAGGCGCCGTCGCAGCTCGCGCCAGCGGGATCGCCGCTGGTCAGCCCGGCCGGCTTCGGCCCGAGCGTGCCGGGAACCCCGATACCGCAAGGCCAGGTGCCGGGCACCAACCTGATTCCGGCTTCGCCGACGCAGGTGCTGTCGCTGGGTAACCGCGCGCCTTCGCTGGCGCCGCATGCGGTGGCCGGCAACGGCGTGCCGGAAACCCTGTACGGTGCAGTGCCGGCCTATGAGCCGCGGCTCGGCGGTGCAGTGCTGAGCGCGCCCGAAGCGCATGCGGCAACGCCGCATCAGGCGAGCGGGCATCCTGCCGCCGGTGCTTCTCCGTTCTATTTTCTGGGCGACAGCTACGGTCAGCCATCGCCATCTGCGTCGTTTCCACGGCAGCAGCCCCTCACCCCGACCCTCTCCCCGGAGGGGCGAGGGAGTCAGCGGCCACCCGCGCCGTCCGCCGTGCCGCAGTACTACTTTGTCGATGCGGTACGGCTGCCCAGCGGCTACGTCACACCGGCCAAGGCCGCACCGCACGGCGATTCCAGAGGCGATGTGCCGAAAGCCACCGAAGGCCAGCGCCAGCCGTTCGACGTGCATGCCGTTCGGCGCGATTTCCCGATCCTGAAGGAGCGCGTCAACGGCCGGCAACTGGTCTGGTTCGACAACGCAGCCACCACGCACAAGCCGCAGTCGGTCATCGACCGCATCGCGCATTTCTACGAACACGAGAACTCGAACATCCATCGCGCCGCGCACGAACTCGCCGCGCGCGCGACCGATGCGTACGAGGGCGCGCGCGAGCGTGTACGCAAGTTCATCAATGCACCGGACGTGAACGAGGTCATCTTCGTGCGCGGCACCACCGAGGCCATCAATCTGGTGGCCAAGAGCTGGGGCGGCCAGCACGTGGGCGAGGGCGACGAGATCATCGTCAGCAACCTCGAACACCACGCCAACATCGTGCCGTGGCAGCAACTCGCTTCCGCCAAGGGCGCGAAGCTGCGCGTGATACCGGTCGACGACTCGGGCCAGGTGCTGCTCGACGAATACCGCAAGCTGCTGAACGACCGAACGAAGATCGTCGCCGTCACGCAGGTTTCGAACGCGCTGGGCACTGTCGTGCCGGTGAAGGAGATCGTCGAACTCGCGCACCGCGCGGGCGCCGTTGCGCTGGTCGACGGCGCGCAGTCGGTTTCGCACATGCGGGTCGACGTGCAGGACATCGGCGCGGACTTCTTCGTCTTCTCCGGCCACAAGGTCTTCGGGCCGACCGGCATCGGAGTGGTGTGGGGTAAGCGTGAAGTGCTGGAAGACATGCCGCCGTGGCAGGGCGGCGGCAACATGATCGCCGACGTGACTTTCGAGAAGACGGTGTTCCAGCCGATCCCGAACAAGTTCGAGGCCGGTACCGGCAACATCGCGGATGCGGTCGGTTTGGGCGCTGCGATCGACTACGTGAACAGGGTCGGCATCGAGAACATCGCGCGCTACGAGCATGAGTTGCTGGTGTACGGCATGCAGCAGCTGCGGACGGTGCCCGGCGTGCGGTTGATCGGCACCGCTGCCGACAAGGCCAGCGTGATGTCGTTCGTGCTGGACGGCTACACGACGGAAGAAGTGGGGCATGCGCTCAACGACGAAGGCATCGCGGTGCGCACGGGGCATCACTGTGCGCAGCCGATCCTGCGGCGCTTTGGAGTGGAGACGACGGTGCGGCCTTCGCTGGCGTTCTACAACACGTTCGATGAGATCGATCTGTTGGTGAGAGTGGTGCGGAAGTTGGCGGGGCAGCGGCGGGTGTAGATGTTTGCAGGCCTGCCGCGGCTGTTGGCTGTGGGCTGTGTGCTGTGTACTGTCGACGCAGCCGACGCCGTCAGCTGACCGCGAGCACCTCAACGGCACCGTCGTGAAGAAAACATGCCTTGTCGAACATCAGCAGGTCCAAAGGATTCGGCAAGCGTACGTCACCAAGCGTCGGCACAGCGCTGGTGCCAGGGTCGAACGAGCGGTCGATCTGCGAGAGCATGACGACGATAAGTCCTCGATCGTCCGCAAAATCCTTCAATGCGCGAACCTGGACGGCCAGCGCGGGATGTTCTCTTTTCTGGTCGAGCAGTTGCAGGTAGTCGATGACGACGACGCTGCCGCGCGGTGCATCAGCGAGCCGCTCGATGATGTATCTCGCGCAGAGGGCGTCTGTGCAGTCGAATTCGAACCGCTCGGTCAGATCCGCCGCGCTGGTGCCGATCTTCTCCAGTCCGCGCAAGAGGTCGTGCAACGTCCACTCTAGGCTGAAGAACCACCCTCGCTGGCCGGATTGCACAGCCTGGACGACGAGTTCGAGCGCCTTCATCGTTTTGCCCTGATGGGGTCTTGACCCGACGAGGACAAGGTCGCCCGGCTCGAGCCGAGCCAACAGGTCGATACCGAGGCTCTGGCCAGACAGCCGGGAAGCCAGCAAGCTCCAGGTCGCGAACCCTTCCTCTTGCGCGATTCGATCCAGCGCGGCGTGCAACGGAATCTTGTCGCCACGCGAAAGCTCCTTCGCCAGTCGCTTCAGCCGATGGACAGGTACGGACAATTTCATGATCAGACCTCTGTTGCGAGCGCTCGTCGCAATCCCTCCTCATGCGTCGCGCTCGAACAGTTGGTTTGCAGGACTTCCCGGCCCTGCATGTCACGTGCTTTCCCTGTGGAGAGAGGGTGGCCCGGGCGGTGGCCTGAGCAGAATGATAGATCATCAACATGCGCCGGCCAAGTCGAATGCGGCCGGATGGACCTCATTCGACGACATGGATCCGGCGGCAGCGCGCCCGCCTGGATCGCCCGTCGACAAGAGGTCGCCGTAACCGTTCCGGCGCGCCACGGTGCGTTCGAAGCTTTCTGGATGAGCAAAGCCGAATTTTGTCGTTTGCTTTCCCGCCAGCGTTTCGTAGAGTCCGCCGCACGGCGCGACAGATGAGCCAGACCGACCCTCCAAACGACACAATCTTCAAGACATCCAGAATGTTCACTCGCCGTACCATCGCCCTCGCAGCCGGCTTCAGCCTTGCGCTCGGCAGTCTTGCTGCCCATGCCGCCCTGCTCATCAGCGCCGACAAGGCGCTGGCTACGGATATCTTCATCCGCGTACAGAAATCCAAGCTGGCGCCGGATCTTGTGCAGAGGATCATCGATGATCCCGAGAACGACGTCACTGTACGGACAGCCCGGCTCCTGAATCTCGGTACCCTGACCGAATGACCCGTTCTTTCCGCGGCGCCGATGCGCTGATCCAGACCCTCCAGGCCGCACGCGTGAAGCGCATCTTCACGCTGTCCGGCAACCACATCATGTCGGTGTTCGACGCCGCATTCGGCGCCGGCGTCGAGCTCGTCCACACCCGCCATGAAGCCAGTACGGTGCACATGGCCGATGCGTGGGCGCGCATCACCGGCGAGGTCGGCATCGCGCTCGTCACCGGCGGTCCGGGGCATGCCAACGCGGTCGCCGCGCTATACACCGCGCAGATGGCCGAAGCGCCGATCGTGCTGCTGTCCGGCCACGCGCCGACCGACCAGCTCGGGCGTGGCGCGTTTCAGGAGATGCGGCAGGCCGAGATGGCCACGCCGGTCTGCAAGGCGGCCTGGACTTGCGTCAGTGCCGATGATGTAGCGGCCGATGTGGCAAAGGCTATTCGCATCGCAAAGTCGGGCCGGCCCGGACCGGTCCACCTGAGCCTGCCGAGCGACGTGCTCGACGCTGTGACTGCCGCCGGTGTTCCGGAGGCGGCCGCGTTCGCGCACGCGCCCATGCCCCTCGACGACGGCGTCGCCGCGCAGTTGGTCGACCGCCTCTCCGGTGCGAAGCGACCGCTGATCCTGGTCGGCCCTTCCTCGATGACGAAGGCCGGACGGCTGCTGACCGACGCGCTGCAGAGGGCGACCGGCGTGCCGGTGATCGGAATGGATAGCCCGCGCGGCGTGGGCGATGCGAGCCTTGGCGCGTTCGCGCAGTTGCTCGCCCGCGCAGACTGCCTCGTGCTTGTCGGCAAGCGGCTCGACTTCACGCTGAAGTTCGGCACGGCCTTTCCTGCGGCAACGCAGGTGCATCAGGTCGATGCGGACATCGTCGAGATCGAGCGCAGCCGCCGCGCGCTGGGCGATCGGCTGCAGCTCACCACGCAGGCCGACGCCGCATCGACGCTGCGTGCGTTGACCCGTGCGGCACGGGGTGCATCGGATTCGGTCTGGTCGACCGAAGCTCGCGATGCCGTGGCGTATCGGCCTCCGGCATGGGACAGTGCGGTATCGCGGGTGCCCGACCGGCTGCATCCGGCGCAAATGCTGCGGCCGCTCCAGGCTGTGCTCGACAGCCATCCGGATGCGGTCCTGGTCTGCGACGGCGGCGAGATCGGTCAGTGGGCGATGGCCTGCCTGCGCGCGCCGCATCGCGTCAACAACGGCGTGGCCGGATCGATCGGCGCTGGGTTACCGTACGCGCTGGCGGCACGCCTTGCGCAGCCCGATGCGCCCGTGGTGGCGGTGATGGGCGACGGCACCGTCGGCTTCCACATCGCCGAATTCGATACCGCGGTGCGCCACGGCCTGCCTTTCCTCGTCGTGGTCGGAAACGACGCGCGCTGGAATGCCGAGTACCAGATCCAGCTGCGCGACTATGGGCCTGAGCACCTGACCGGCTGCGAACTCCTTCCCACGCGCTACGACGCAGTCGCTCAGGCCTTCGGCGCGCACGGCGAGTGCGTCACCGATGCCGCCTCGCTCCCGCAGGCGATCCGCCGCGCACTTGACAGTGGCTTGCCCGCGTGCCTGAACGTGATGATCGAGGGCGTGCCGGCACCGCTGATCAGCCGCTAGCCATCGACGGCGCCGATCATCGGTTTCCGCATGTCGTCATGCGATTTGAGCGCAAGCGGCAGCAGCTCGGCGAAGCAAGATGACGGTCTCTATCGGACCCGCCGCATGACGAAGCCAGCCTCCAGACTTTCGCAAACCACACCGATGCGTTCGACATGGTGGAAGCGCTGCGAGGCGCCGACGCTGGTTCTCGCCGTGCTGATCCATGCAGCCTGGGCGGCCCTGGTCTATTGGCACGCGCTGGTCCCGGGAATCCTGCTTTTCGTGCTGGGCGGCTACCTCGGTCAGCTGCATTTTTCCTTGCAGCATGAGGCCATTCATGCCTTGCGTCCGCTGCCGCGATGGTTGCGCTGGGCGTTGGTATGGCCGCCTCTCAATCTCTGGCTGCCGTATCCGCTGTTCCACCGTAGCCACAGCAGCCATCACGTCAACTTTCATCTCACGCATCCGGAAAAAGACACCGAGAGCGTCTATCACTCGTCGTCGGCTTGGCGAGCCTACGGTCCGCTGCGCCGGGCGGTCATCGGGGCCGACCAGACCCTGGGCTTCCGGCTCACGGTCGGGCCGCTGCTACGCATCTTCGGCTTCCTGCGCGCGGAGTGCGCAAGGCCGATCAGAGGTGATTTCTCGCATGTGCTCGTCTGGGTCGCGCACGTGGCCAGCGTGGCGCCGATCGTCTGGTTCGTCACCGAGGTCGCCGACATGCGCCTCGTCGAGTACCTGTTGTGTTTCGTCTATCCGAGCATGATGCTGGGCGCGCTGCGGTCTTTCACCGAACACCGCTGGGAGAACTCGCCGCATGCGCGCGTGGCCATCGTCGAGTCCAACGCCTTCTTCGGCCTGCTCTATCTCTACAACAACCTCCACCACGTGCATCACCGCTCGCCGACGATGCCCTGGTACGAGCTGCCAGGGCACTTCCGTCGCAATCGTGCAGCCGTGCTGACAGCCAACGGCAACTTCTACTACCGGGGCTACGGCGAAATCGTGCGCCGCTACCTGCTCAAGCCTGTCTTCCGGCCGATCCATCCGCAGTGGTAGCGTAACGACCTGACATGAGAAACTACAGACGAACCCGTCTGGACCTCTACGTCAAGGATAAGCCGTTGATCTTGAAAGAAAAAACTCTTTCCGTTGCACCCATGATGGACTGGACGGATCGCCACTGCCGATACCTCCATCGGCTGATGTCGCGTCGCGCGCTGCTCTACACGGAGATGGTCACGACCGGTGCGCTCGTCCACGGCGACGTGCCGCGGCACCTGCGTTTCAACGCCGAAGAACATCCGGTCGCGCTGCAACTCGGCGGCAGCGAGCCTGCGGATCTAGCCCATTGCGCGAAGCTCGGCGAGGAATGGGGCTACGACGAGATCAACCTCAACTGCGGTTGTCCGAGCGAGCGCGTTCAGCGCGGCGCTTTCGGTGCCTGCCTGATGGCGGAGCCGGCGCTGGTCGCGGACGGCGTGAAGGCGATGGTCGACGTGGTGAGCGTGCCGGTCACGGTCAAGCATCGCATCGGCATCGACAAGGTCGAAAGCTACGAATTCGTGCGCGATTTCGTCGGTACGGTGAGTGAAGCGGGCTGCGGCACTTTCATCGTCCACGCACGCAACGCCTGGTTGCAGGGGCTGTCGCCGAAACAGAACCGCGAAGTACCGCCGTTGCGCTACTCGCTGGTGCATCGGTTGAAGCACGACTTTCCGGCGCTGGCGTTTTCCGTCAACGGCGGCATCACGCAGAACGCGCAGGTGCATGAGCATCTGCGGCTGCTCGACGGGGTCATGGTGGGGCGCGAGGCATATCACAACCCGTGGTGGCTTGCCGAATGGGATGCCGAGTTCTTCGGCGCAGCGCCGAGCGGACTCACGCGGGAAGACGTCGAGCGGCAGATGTGCGACTACATGGTCCGCGAGGCTGCGGAACACGGCACGCCCTGGTCGAACGTCGCGCGCCACATGCTCGGTCTGCGCAACGGCCTGCCGGGTGCGCGCCGCTGGCGGCAGGTGTGGAGCGACCACAAGCTGAAGGGGCTCGACCCGCATGCGGTGATGGCGCTGGCTCACGAGCCTGCACATCAAGCCCGGCTCGAGGAAACCGCCTAGCTTTCGACCGCAGCCTCCAGACCGCTCTTGAAGTGGTCCTGCATCCGGGCGGTCGCCGCTTCGCAGTCGCGTGCCAGCAGAGCAGCCATGATGGCGCGATGCTCGGTCAGCGATTCGCCGATGCGCCCGGCCTTCAGCAGGGAGTTGTGGCGGTTGAGCTTCATGACCTTGCGGAGATCGGCCACCATCTGATCGCGCCAGCGGTTGTCGGCGATGGCAAGCAGGCGCATGTGAAAGCGCTCGTTGACCTCGAAGAAATGCCCGCGATCGACCTTGCCCGGCGCGGCGGCGGCCTCCAGTTCTTCCTGCAAGGCCTTCAGCTCGTGCAATTCGGTATCGGTGGCACGTTGTGCGACGACGCCAGCTGCATCGCTTTCGAGCAATGACAGCAGGTGGTACACGTCGGTCAGATCCTTCTCCGACACTTCCGTCACATAGGCACCGCGGCGCACTTTCATCGTCACCAGCCCCTCGGCCGCCAAGACCTTCAGCGCCTCGCGCATGGGGGTGCGGCTGATGCCGTACTCCTCCGCCAGCTTCATCTCGTCGATCCAGCTGCCCGGCGTCAGGGCGCGCTGGAAGATCCGCTGCCGAAGCAGTTCGGCCACTTCTTCGTAAAGGGCGCGCGGAGTGAGGGTGACAGCGGACATGAGCGCGAATCTACCTCAGAAATGGGATTGAATTAATAATTACAGGCGGGTTAAACTGGTAAAAATCGCGGCCTGTTCCGACACGCCGCGCTGCCACGATCCTGCGAATTTGCGAACAGAGGGCGCCATGAGCCATCCCGAACCGACATTCAAGACCGCCGACCTCGCCGCCTGGACCAAGGCTGCAGCCAAGTCCGCGCCGGGCGGCAACGTCGACGCGCTGAGCTGGCGCACGCCGGACGGCATCACGGTCAAGCCGCTCTACACCGCAGCCGATCTGCAGGGTCTGAAGTACACCGACACGCTGCCGGGCTTCGAGCCTTACCTGCGCGGCCCGCAGGCCACGATGTACGCGGTTCGGCCGTGGACCATCCGCCAGTACGCCGGGTTTTCCACGGCGGAAGAATCGAACGCCTTCTACCGCAAGGCGCTTGCTGCGGGCGGGCAGGGCGTGTCGGTCGCGTTCGACCTGGCGACCCATCGCGGCTACGACAGCGACCATCCGCGCGTGACCGGCGACGTCGGCAAGGCCGGCGTGGCGATCGATTCGGTCGAGGACATGAAGATACTGTTCGACCAAATCCCGCTCGACAAGGTCTCTGTCTCGATGACGATGAACGGCGCCGTGCTGCCGGTGCTGGCCGGCTACATCGTGGCGGGCGAAGAACAGGGCGTATCGCAGGAGCAGTTGAGCGGAACCATCCAGAACGACATCCTCAAGGAGTTCATGGTCCGCAACACCTACATCTTCCCGCCCGCGCCGAGCATGCGGATCATCGGCGACATCATCGAATACACGGCGCAGAAGATGCCGAAGTTCAACTCGATCAGCATCAGCGGTTATCACATGCAGGAAGCCGGCGCCAACCAGGCGCTTGAGCTGGCTTTCACGCTGGCCGACGGCAAGGAATACGTGAAGACTGCCCTGGCCAAGGGCCTGGATGTCGACGGCTTCGCCGGACGCCTGAGCTTCTTCTGGGCCATCGGTATGAACTTCTATCTCGAAGTCGCGAAGATGCGCGCCGCGCGTCTGCTGTGGTGCCGGATCATGAAGGAGTTCGACCCGCAGAACCCGAAGAGCCTGATGCTGCGCACGCACTGTCAGACCTCCGGCTGGTCGCTGACCGAGCAGGACCCGTACAACAACGTCGTGCGCACGACCATCGAGGCGATGGCCGCGGTGTTCGGCGGCACGCAGTCGCTGCACACCAATGCGCTCGATGAAGCCATCGCGTTGCCGACCGAATTCAGCTCGCGCATCGCGCGCAACACCCAGCTCATCATCCAGGAAGAAACGCACATCACCAGCGTCGTCGATCCGTGGGCCGGCAGCTACATGATGGAGCGCCTGACGCAGGACATGGCCGATGCGGCGTGGACCATCATCGAAGAAGTCGAGGCGATGGGCGGCATGACAAAGGCGGTCGACAGCGGCTGGGCCAAGCTCAAGATTGAGGCCGCCGCCGCTGACAAGCAGGCGCGCATCGATTCCGGCCGCGACGTGATCGTCGGCGTGAACAAGTACAAGCTGAAGACCGAAGACGCGATCGACAGCCTTTCCATCGACAACGTGCGCGTGCGCGACGGGCAGATCGCCAAGCTGAAGACGATTCGCGAAACGCGCAACGGCGCTGCTGTTCAGGTGGCGCTCGATGCGCTCACCGCTGCGGCCGAAAGCGGCGAAGGCAATCTGCTGGCGCTGAGCATCGACGCGGTGCGCCTGCGCGCCACGGTCGGCGAGATCAGCGACGCGTTGGAAAAGGTCTACGGCCGCCATCGCGCCGACACGCAGAAAGTTACTGGCGTCTACGCGGCGGCCTACGACTCGGCTGAAGGCTGGGAAGCGCTGCAGCACGAGATCGCCGCTTTCGCCGAAGAGCAGGGCCGCCGTCCGCGCGTGATGATTTCCAAGCTGGGGCAGGACGGGCACGATCGGGGCGCGAAAGTCGTCGCGACCGCATTCGCCGACCTCGGTTTCGACGTCGACATGGGCCCGCTGTTCCAGACGCCCGAGGAATGCGCGCGCCAGGCGATCGAGAACGACGTGCATGCAGTCGGCGTGAGCACGCTCGCGGCCGGCCATAAGACTCTCGTTCCCGCGATCATCGAAGAGCTGAAGAAGCAGGGCGCCGACGACATCATCGTGTTCGTCGGCGGCGTGATTCCGCGCGGCGATTACGAGATGCTGTACGAGGCGGGCGTGAAGGGCATCTACGGTCCCGGGACGCCGATTCCGGCGAGTGCGAAGGATGTGCTCGAGCAGATTCGGAAGGCCGTGGGCAGCGGAGCGTCGGTCGCATGACGGGCGAGGATGTTCGCTGGCAGCAGCGCCTGGACAACTACGTTCGAGCCCTCGCGCAACTGCGCTCAGCCGTGCAACTCGCCGCAACGCGTGAGCTGTCCGAGCTGGAGAACCAGGGAATGATTCAGGCGTTCGAGTTCACGCATGAACTGGCCTGGAACGTGATGAAGGACTATTTCTTCTTTCAAGGCGCGAGCCAGATCACCGGTTCGCGCGACGCGACGCGACAGGCCTTCTCGGTCGGACTGGTCGCTGACGGTGAAGCCTGGATGGAGATGGTCCAGAGCCGGAATCAGTCTTCGCATACCTACAACCGCGCGACGGCACTGTCGCTCGTCGAGCGGATCACCAAGCGGTACGCGGCGTTGTTCGAGCAGTTCGCAGATCGCATGAACGGGTTGCGCAGTGACTGACGCAGGCGCAGACGCCGATACCGATTTCGGGCTAAGCGGTGCGAGCCTGCGTGCGCTCAGGACCGTGCTGTCCGCTCATCGTGAGGTGGTGCGTGCCGACATCTACGGTTCGCGTGCAGTCGGTCGCTTTCGGACAGGTTCCGATATCGACATGACTTTGCGTGGCGAACTCCTGACGATGAACGATCTGCTCTTGATCGATCGCGAGATCGACGAACTCGATCTTCCGTACAAGATCGATCTTTCGCTGTACAGCCAGATCGAAGACCCGGCCTTGCGCGATCACATCGACCGGATCGGGCGTCCGTTGTACGAAGCCGTGCCGTCTCGATGAGCGAGGTCGGTATGTTGTCCTCGATCCTTCAGTCCGACGGCACCCGGCAACGCCGCGCCATCGCCAAGGCCATCACCCTTCTCGAATCCACCCGCGCCGATCACCGCGCGCAGGCCGACGAACTGCTCACCGCGCTGCTGCCCCACACCGGGAAATCCTTCCGCCTCGGTATCTCCGGCGTCCCTGGTGTCGGCAAGTCGACTTTCATCGAAACGCTCGGGCTGTTCCTGATCAAGCAGGGCCATCGCGTGGCGGTGCTCACCATCGACCCTTCGTCGACCGTTTCCGGCGGCTCCATCCTCGGCGACAAGACGCGCATGGAGATGCTGTCGGTCAACGAGAACGCCTACATCCGCCCCAGCCCGTCGAGCGGCACACTCGGCGGCGTGGCCGAGAAGACGCGCGAGGCGATGCTGGTGTGCGAGGCGGCCGGCTACGACATCGTGATCGTCGAAACGGTCGGCGTCGGGCAGAGCGAGACTGCGGTGGCTGGAATGACGGACATGTTCGTGCTGATGCAGTTGCCCAACGCCGGCGACGACCTGCAGGCCATAAAAAAAGGCGTGATGGAAATCGCCGATCTCGTGGTCATCAACAAGGCCGATATCGATCGCGATGCCGCCACGCGCGCGCAGGCTCAGATCACGTCCGCGATGCGCCTCTTCGGACATCACGGCAATCCGGCGCATGCCGAGGCCATGAAAGCCGCGCATGCCGCGCCCGGTTCGGCCGATGCCGAAATCCGCTTCTGGCAGCCGCAGGTCATGCAACTGAGCGCATTGCTCGGAACCGGCGTCGATGCGTTCTGGACTTCGGTGACGCGTTTCCGCGAATTGCAGCTGGCCAACGGCAAGCTCGAGACGCGGCGCGAGAAGCAGGCGCTTTCGTGGATGTGGGAGCGTATCGATGCCGGCCTGAAGCAGGCTTTTCGCCATCATCCGCAAGTGCGCGAAATGCTGCCCACAATCGTTGCGCAAGTCGCGGCCGGTCGACTTCCGGCATCCACCGCCGCGCGAAATTTGCTCGCCGCACAGAATTACACAAGCCCCTCCGATTCATCTTCCTGATCGAACGCCATGAAAGAAATACTCGAACAACTCGAAAACCGACGCGCCCAGGCGCGGCTCGGCGGCGGGCAGAAACGCATCGATGCGCAGCACAAGAAGGGCAAGCTCACCGCGCGCGAGCGGATCGAGCTGCTGCTCGACGACGGCACCTTCGAAGAGTGGGACATGTTCGTCGAGCATCGCTCGACCGACTTCGGCATGGCCGACAACAAGATTCCGGGCGACGGTGTGGTGACCGGCTACGGAATGATCAACGGCCGGCTGGTCTTCATCTTCAGCCAGGATTTCACCGTGTTCGGTGGTGCGCTTTCCGAAGCGCATGCGGAGAAGATCTGCAAGGTGATGGACCAGGCGATGAAGGTCGGCGCGCCGGTCATCGGCCTGAACGATTCGGGCGGCGCCCGCATCCAGGAAGGCGTGGCGTCGCTGGGCGGCTATGCCGACGTGTTCCTGCGCAACGTGATGGCGAGCGGCGTGGTGCCGCAGATCAGCATGATCATGGGCCCGTGCGCGGGCGGCGCGGTGTATTCGCCGGCCATGACCGACTTCATTTTCATGGTGCGCGACAGCTCGTACATGTTCGTGACCGGCCCGGAAGTCGTGAAGACCGTCACGCATGAAGACGTGACGGCCGAAGAGCTCGGCGGTGCGATCACGCACACGACTAAGAGCGGCGTCGCCGACATGGCTTTCGAGAACGACGTCGAGGCGCTGATGATGCTGCGCCGCCTCTACAACTACCTGCCGCTCAACAACCGAGAGAAACCGCCGGTGCGCCCGAGCGGCGATCCGGCCGACCGCGCGGATCTGTCGCTCGACACGCTGGTACCCGAGAACGCCAACAAGCCCTACGACATGAAGGAGCTGATCGCCAAGGTGGTCGACGACGGCGACTTCTTCGAGCTGCAGCCCGATTACGCGAAGAACATCCTGATCGGCTTCGCGCGCATGGAAGGCCAGAGCGTCGGCATCGTCGCGAACCAGCCGCTGGTGCTGGCGGGTTGCCTGGATATCAAGTCGTCGATCAAGGCGGCGCGCTTCGTGCGCTTCTGCGATGCATTCAACATTCCGGTGGTCACCTTCGTCGACGTTCCCGGCTTCATGCCCGGCACCTCGCAGGAGTACGGCGGCATCATCAAGCACGGCGCGAAACTGCTGTACGCATACGCCGAATGCACCGTGCCGAAGATCACCGTCATCACCCGCAAGGCCTACGGCGGCGCTTACGACGTGATGGCATCCAAGCACTTGCGCGGCGACGTCAACCTGGCCTGGCCGCGTGCGGAGATCGCGGTGATGGGCGCGAAGGGCGCGGTCGAGATCATCTTCCGCGAGGACAAGAACGATCCTGAAAAACTTGCCGCGCGCGAGGCCGAATACAAGGCGCGTTTCGCCAATCCGTACGTGGCGAGCACGCGCGGCTACATCGACGACGTGATCCTGCCGAGCGAGACGCGCAAGCGCATCTGCCGATCGCTGGTCATGCTGCGCGAGAAGAAGCTCGAGAACCCGTGGCGCAAGCACGGAAACATTCCGCTGTGACCATGGCCATCTACGCCGACTACGCCAGCTTCAGGATCCGGGCGACCGCCAGCCCGAGCGACGCCAGATCCTCCTCGCTCAAGCGCCCCAACGATTCTTTGAGCCTCGATTTATCGACTGACCGGATGTGTTCGGTGCGTGCCTTGGCTTCAGCACCCATCGACGGCGTGGCGACCAGGATGGGTGGTAACGCGCGTTGCGGCGTCGTCGTCAGCGGCACGACGACCACGGTGCCCCGGCGCTGGTTGATCAGGGTGTCGGAGAGGATGGCGCACGGTCGGGTTTTAGACTGTTCGTGTCCGCGCACCGGGTCCAGTTCGGTCCAGTACACGTCGCCGCGCTTGTACAGGGCTTCGGCTATCGTCACTTGCGCCGAGCCTGGGCGATGGCTGCCTCGCGGGAGAACTTCTCTGCATCGAATTCGGTGTCCCAGTCGTCCGCCGTGCCGGTCAGATCGGCGTTCAGCCAATCGTCGGTCTCCGCAAGAATTCCCGGATTTGCAGTTTCCATCCGGTTCATTGCCTCGCATGCCGCAATCAATTCGGCATCTTCTTTCTCCAGTTCCCGTCGCACCAGATCGACCAGAAACTTGTTGCGTTTGCGAGGTGGCACCGCACGGTTCAGGCGCGCCGCCAGATCTTCGGGCAGGCGGAGGAGAACCTGTTTCGGTGGAGGTGTCGAATGTGTTTGCATGATTCGATGATATCAAGCTACGAAGATATAGAAGTTCGCATGAGCATCCAGACTTTTACCAGCGGGTTATCCGCGGAGACGTTCCATGTTTAAAAAAATTCTGATCGCCAACCGAGGCGAAATCGCCTGCCGCGTCATCAAGACCGCGAAGAAGATGGGCATCCTCACCGTCGCCGTCTATTCCGATGCCGACAAGGACGCCCGTCACGTCGAGCTCGCCGACGAGGCGGTGCACATCGGCGGATCGGCCAGCCGCGACAGCTATCTGCAGGCCGACCGCATCATCGCGGCGTGCAAATCGACAGGTGCCGAGGCGGTGCACCCTGGCTACGGCTTCCTGTCGGAGAACGAAGCCTTCGCCCGCAAGGTCGAGGAAGAGGGCATCGTCTTCATCGGGCCGAAGCACTATTCGATCGCGGCGATGGGCGACAAGATCGCATCGAAGAAGCTGGCGAACGATGCCAAGGTCAACACGATTCCCGGCTGGAACGCGGCCATCGAGACGGCCGAGCGCGCGGTCGAGATCGCGAAGGACATTGGCTATCCGGTAATGATCAAGGCGTCGGCCGGCGGCGGCGGCAAGGGCTTGCGCGTCGCGCACGACGACAAGGAAGCCTTCGAGGGTTTCACCGCGTGCCGCAACGAGGCACGCAATTCATTCGGCGACGACCGTGTCTTCATCGAGAAGTTTGTCGTCGAGCCGCGCCACATCGAAATCCAGGTGCTGGGCGATTCGCAGGGCAACGTCATCTATCTGAACGAGCGCGAATGCTCGATACAGCGCCGCCACCAGAAGGTGATCGAGGAAGCGCCGTCGCCTTTCATCAGCGATGCGACGCGCAAGGCGATGGGCGAGCAGGCGGTGCAGCTGGCGAAGGCTGTGAAATACCAGAGCGCGGGCACGGTGGAGTTCGTGGTCGGCAAGGACCAGAGCTTCTACTTCCTGGAGATGAATACGCGGCTCCAGGTGGAGCATCCGGTGACGGAATGCATCACCGGGCTCGATCTGGTCGAGCTGATGATTCGCGTCGCGGCTGGCGAGCCGTTGCCGCTGACGCAGGCAGAAGTCAAGCGCGAAGGCTGGGCGATCGAATGCCGGATCAACGCCGAAGATCCGTTCCGCAGTTTCCTGCCGTCGACTGGCCGGCTGGTGAAGTTCCAGCCGCCGAAGGAGACGATGTTCTCGGCCGACACCGAGCAGCTGTATGGCGTGCGCGTCGACACAGGCGTCTACGACGGCGGCGAGATTCCGATGTTCTACGACTCGATGATCGCGAAGCTGATCGTGCACGGCAAGGACCGCGCCCACGCCATCGCGCTGATGCGCGAGGCGCTGAATGGCTTCGTGATCCGCGGCGTCAGCAGCAACATTCCGTTCCAGGCTGCGCTGCTGGCGCATCCGAAATTCGTGGCCGGCGATTTCAACACCGGCTTCATCGCCGAGCATTACAGCCAGGGTTTCCATGCCGAGGACGTGCCGCATGCCGATCCGGATTTTCTGGTGGCGCTGGCTGCGTACATGAATCGCCGGTATCGCGCGCGCGCGTCGGGCATCAGCGGACAGCTGAACGGCCACGGAGTGAAGGTCGGTGAGCGATTCGTCGTCGTGACGTTAGGAGCCAACGGCGCTGATGTCCAGACGGCGGTTTCGGTCACCGATTTCAAGGGTTCGGCCGGCTCCAGCGCGGTACAGGTCGGCGACAAGAGCTACCAGATCAGCAGCCAGGGCGCGCTCGGCAACGCGCGTATCGAGGGCATCTGCAACGACCGGCCCTTCGTCGCGCAACTGGAGCGCGGCGTCGGCAAGAACCCGCTGGCATTGCGCGTGTCGCACAACGGCACGCAGATCGAGGCGATGGTGTTGTCGCCGCTCGGTGCACGCCTGCAGAAGCTCATGCCTTACAAGGCGCCGCCCGACCTGAGCAAGTTCCTTATGTCGCCGATGCCGGGACTGCTGGTGGAGGTGTCCGTACAACCCGGCCAGCAGGTGCAGGCCGGCGAGAAGCTGGCCGTGATTGAGGCGATGAAGATGGAAAACGTGCTGTTCGCCACGCAGGATGGCGTGGTCGGCAAGATTTCGGCGGCCAAGGGCGAATCGCTCGCGGTCGACCAGGTCATTATGGATTTCGTCTGATGGGCGCGAACGACATGAGCGGCGCACACGCCGTGACGCTGCATTTCCCGGCTGCCAGTGTTGCCGTTGACGGTCCCTGGTCGGTGGCGGCGGTTCAGGCGCTGCTCGACAGGCCGTTCATGGAACTGCTGTTCGAGGCGCAGACGGTGCATCGCCGGCATTTTCCGGAAGGCGATATCGAACTGGCCACGTTGCTGTCGGTCAAGACCGGAGGCTGCCCGGAAAACTGCGGCTACTGCCCGCAAGCCGCGGAATTCGACACCGGCGTGAAAGCGCAGAAGCTGATGGAAGTCGACGAGGTCGTGCGCGCCGCGCAGGCCGCCAAGGACGCCGGCGCTACGCGCTTCTGCATGGGCGCCGCCTG
Organism: Variovorax glucosi; assembly: GCF_051216695.1. Classification (NCBI taxonomy): domain Bacteria; kingdom Pseudomonadati; phylum Pseudomonadota; class Betaproteobacteria; order Burkholderiales; family Comamonadaceae; genus Variovorax; species Variovorax glucosi. The sequence goes on along the minus strand of NZ_JBPJZE010000001.1, from coordinate 1,208,688 downwards.
GCGCGCGCCGAAGGACCGCGATGTCGAGAAGGTGGCGGTGCTCGTCGGCGCGGTGAAGGCGCTCGGCCTCCAGACCTGCGCGACGCTCGGCATGCTGGAGCCGCACCATGCGACGCAGCTGAAAGCAGCCGGCCTCGACTACTACAACCATAACCTCGACACGGCACCCGAGTACTACGCCGATGTCGTCGGAACGCGTACCTACCAGGACCGGCTTGACACGCTGGCCCGCGTGCGCGCAGCCGGCATCAGTGTCTGCTGCGGCGGCATCGTCGGCATGGGCGAGGCGCCGGTGCATCGTGCCGGGCTGATCGCGCAACTGGCGAACATGGCACCGTATCCGGAGTCGGTGCCGATCAACAGCCTCGTGCGGGTGCCGGGCACGCCGCTTGCGGATTCCGAGCCGGTCGATCCGCTCGACTTCGTGCGCATGATCGCGGTGGCGCGCATCACCATGCCGACCGCGCGCGTGCGTCTTTCGGCCGGACGCCAGCAGCTCGGCGATGCGGTGCAGGCACTGTGCTTCATGGCCGGTGCGAATTCGATCTTCTACGGCGACAAGCTGCTGGTCACCGGCAATCCCGACGTGGAAGCGGATGTGCAATTGCTGCGCAAGCTGGGTCTGAAGGCACGGCAGGTTTCGACGACCCAAGGAGATACGGCATGACCGAAGCTGGCAATCGCCCGTTCAAGGTGCTCGGCATCCAGCAGATCGCCATCGGCGGTACCGACAAGCTGCGCCTGCAGACGCTCTGGGTCGACATGCTGGGGCTCGAAGTGACCGGCACCTTCAAGAGCGAGCGAGAGAACGTCGACGAGGACATCTGCACGATGGGCGTCGGGCCGTTCAAGGTCGAGGTCGACCTGATGCAGCCGCTCGACCCGGAGAAGAAGCCGGCCGTTCACACGACGCCGCTGAATCACGTCGGCCTGTGGATCGACGACCTGCCGATGGCGGTGGAATGGTTGACGGCACGGGGCGTGCGTTTTGCGCCGGGCGGCATTCGCCGGGGTGCCTCGGGCTTCGATATCTGCTTTCTGCACCCGAAGGCGAACGAAGAGTTTCCTATCGCGGGGGAGGGCGTGCTGATCGAGCTGGTGCAGGCGCCTGAAGTCGTGGTGAAGGCTTTCGCGACGTTTGCGGCGTCGCCGTCCGACGCGCCGGCCTCGACTTAGGGTTTTCTTGCGTTGCGCGCGCGCGCGAGTGCTGCCGCAACGATGGTGCGCTTGCGATCGGCCGCTGCGTCGGTAGTCGTCGCTTCGGTTTGCGTCGCCGGATCCGGCTCCTTCGACGCCGCATCTGCGGGTGACGCTGGTTGTACGGGTTGCGACGGTTCGTTCGCACGTCGCGCATGAACGGCGTAGCGTGCCAGCGCGGCATCCGCCTGCGCTTTCGACCACGCCTGCCAACCGGTTCGTCCCGGCGTCACGTCTTCCAGCGCGATGCAGTCGACCGGGCACACGGGTATGCACAGTTCGCAACCGGTGCAATGCGGCTCGATCACGGTGTGCATTCGCTTGTTCATGCCGAGGATGGCATCGGTCGGGCAGGCATCAAGACACAAGGTGCATCCGATGCACCACGCTTCGTCGATCACCGCCATGTGGCGCGGGCCCTCGGTGCCGCATGACGGGTCCAGCGGTTCGACCGCGCTTCCGGTCAGCGTCGACAGGCGGGCAATTCCTTCGACGCCGCCCGGTGGACAGCGGTTGATGGCCGCGCCCTCATGCGCGATCGCGTCCGCGTACGCCTTGCAATCCGGATAGCCGCAGCGCGTGCACTGTGTCTGCGGCAGCGCATCGTGGATGCGCGCCGCGAGCATGGTCCGGCCCGCTGCCTGTGCTGCGGGCGCCGTCACTTCAAGCCTTCGGCTTGGCGGCAACGCGCGACGCTTTTTTCCTGGCCGCGGGTGCCGCAGGCGCCGGGCTGGCAGCGGCTACGGCGGTTGCCTTGACGGACGTCGAGCGCTTCTTCGCCGCTGCGCTGGTCGCCACAGGTTTCTCTGCTGCCTTCGCCGGGGCTGCTTTCTTAGCGGAAGCCGACTTCTTCGCGGTCACTGCTGCCTTCACCGGCACTGCTGCCTTGACTTGCTCGGCTTTCGGCTCCGGCTTCGCTTCCGGCTTTGCTTCCGGCGCCGTCATCACAGCGATGGCGGCGGGTGCTTCGACAGCTTTCTCGACAGGCGCGGCCAGAGCTGCTGCCTTCGGCTCCACGATCACCGCGTCTTCGCTGGTCAGCTCTGCCTGCGCATGAGCGCCGTTACGCTTCTGCTTTGCATCGTGCGCGGCGATGAAGGCCTTGACCTTCGGATACACCACATCGCGCCAGCGTCGGCCGGCGAAAATGCCGTAATGGCCCGCGCCCTTGGCTTCGAGGTGTTCGCGCATCTCTGCCGGAATGCCTTCGCACAAGCCGTGCGCGGCCTCGGTCTGGCCGGAGCCGGAAATGTCGTCGAGTTCGCCTTCGACGGTCAGAAGCGCAGTCTTCCTGATGTCCTGCGGCTTGACGCGTTCCAGGGTGCCATCAGCTGCCTTGATGTCCCAGGTGCCGTTCACCAGCAAGAAGTCCTGAAATACCGCGCGGATGGTCTCGAGGTAGTAATCGGCGTCCATGTCGAGGACGGCGTTGTATTCGTCGTAGAACTTGCGGTGCGCTTCGACGCTGGCGTCGTCACCCTTGATCAGGTCCTTGAAGTAGTCGTAATGGCTGGTGGCGTGACGGTCGGGATTCATCGCCACGAAGCCGGTGTGCTGCAGGAAGCCCGGATACACGCGTCGGCCGGCACCCGGAAAATTCTTGGGCACCGGATAGATCACGTTGCTCTCGAACCACTCGTAGCTCTTGTTCATCGCGAGGTTGTTCACGGCCGTCGGCGACTTGCGGGCATCGATCGGACCGCCCATCATCGTCATCGACAGCGGCGTCTGCTCGCCGCGGCTGGCCATCAGAGACACGGCAGCCAGCACCGGTACGGTCGGCTGGCAGACGCTGATCACGTGGCAGTTGCCGTATTCGGTCTGCAGGTGGCGGATGAAATCCTCGACGTAATGGATGTAGTCGTCCAGATGGAAGGAGCCGTCGGCAACCGGAACGGTGCGCGCATTCTTCCAGTCGGTGATGTAGACCTTGTGGTCCTGCAGCATCGTGCGGACCGTGTCGCGAAGCAGAGTGGCGTAGTGGCCAGAAAGCGGCGCGACGATCAGCACCACCGGCTGCGACTTGAGCGTCTTCAGCGTGTCCGGTTCGTCGGTGAAGCGCTTGAAGCGGCGCAACTGGCAGAACGGCTTGTCGAGCGCAATGGCTTCCTGGATGACGACATCGTCTTCGCCGACCTTGACCGACTTGATGTCGAACTCGGGCTTTTCGTAGTCCTTGCCCAGGCGGAACAACAGGTCGTAGCCTGCGGCCATGCGCTGTGCCATCGGCAGTTTCGAGAGCGGGGAGGTGTCGTTGCTGTAGAGCTTGGCGGCAGCCTGTGCAAAGTCGGTCAGCGGTTCCATGAGGGACCGCTGGGCTTCGTAAATCTGGTAGAGCATCGTGGCGGACCCTGGTTGTGAGGGATAAGTTGGAGGTCGGAAAACAAAAAAGCACTGCGCATCGCTCGCGATGCTGCAGTGCAATATATCAACAGATTTGCAGTTTTCCGTAGGGACGAATCCCTACTCCGCATCTCGTGCGACGCTCAGACCACTTTGGCGATGCTCTGGCAGACGTAGTCGATGTTCTTGCTGTTCAGCGCGGCAACGCACATCCGGCCGGTGTCGGTGCCGTAAACGCCGAATTCATTCCGCAGACGAACCATCTGGTCCTTGGTCAGGCCCGAATAGCTGAACATGCCGATCTGTTGGGTGATGAAGCTCATGTCCTGCGCAACGCCGGCCGCCTTCAGGCCTTCGACCAGCTTCTCGCGCATCGCCTTGATGCGGGTGCGCATTTCTGCCAGTTCCTTTTCCCAGACCGCGCGGCGGGCCGGATCGTTCAGCACCGCAGCCACGACGGCGCCACCGTGGATCGGCGGATTGCTGTAGTTGGTGCGGATCGCGATCTTGAGCTGCGACAGCACGCGGCCGGCTTCTTCCTTGTCCGTGCAAAGTACAGACAGCGCGCCGACGCGTTCGCCGTACAGGCTGAAGCTTTTCGAGAACGAGGTCGAAACGAAGAAAGTCAAACCGGCGTCGACGAACTTGCCGATCACGGCGCCGTCTTCCTGGATGCCGTTTCCGAAGCCCTGATAGGCCATGTCGAGGAAGGCGATGAGGTTCTTCGACTTCACGGCGGTCACGACCTGATCCCACTGCGCGGCGGTGATGTCGTAGCCGGTCGGGTTGTGGCAGCAGGCGTGCAGCACGACGATGGTGTTGGCGGCGGCTGCGTTCAGCGCGCCGAGCATCGCGTCGAAATCGACACCGCGTTTGGCCGCGTCGTAGTAAGGGTAGCTTTCGACCGTGAAACCGGCGTTGGTGAACAGCGCGCGGTGGTTTTCCCAGCTCGGGTCGCTGATCAGCACCTTGGCGTCAGGCTGGAGCTTTTTCAGGAAATCGGCACCGACCTTCAGGCCGCCGGTGCCGCCGATGGCCTGCACCGTTGCGACGCGGCCGGAAGTCACGGCTTCGCTGTCGGCGCCGAAAACCAGTCCCTTGACCGCGCTGTCATAGTCGGCGATGCCGTCGATCGGCAGGTAGCCACGGGCGCTCGGCGCCTTCATCATGTCTTCTTCGACCGCCCGAACGCAGGCCAGCAGCGGCAGCTTGCCGTTGTCGTCGTAATAGACGCCAACGCCGAGGTTGACCTTATTTGGGTTGCTGTCGGCGGCGTATTGCTCGTTGAGACCCAGGATCGGATCGCGTGGCGCCATTTCGACGGCGGTGAACATAGACATGAAGAAGTCCTCAGGATGAATCGGATTGCCGGCGGGCGGTTGGCCGCTGGTCATGAGCCTGACGCTGTATTAGGCTTTCAGGTTGCCTTGAATTTTAACGATCGCGCGTCAACTGCCAACGATTGCACACGGACACCCCATGCCGCCAATTTCCGAAGTGATCTCCCATATTCCCGACGAGGGCGCCGATGCCGACGGTGCGAACGTGCCGTCCAAGGAGGGGAAATTCGTCACCTATCCGGGTTCGCCTTTCGAACTTTTCCAGCCTTACCCGCCCGCTGGCGATCAGCCGACCGCCATCGAAGGCCTGGTCGAAGGCGTCGAGAATGGCGAGGTTTTCCAGACCCTGCTGGGCGTGACCGGGTCCGGAAAGACGTTCACCATGGCCAACGTCATCGCGCGGATGGGCCGTCCGGCCATCGTCTTCGCGCCGAACAAGACGCTGGCAGCGCAGCTCTACAGCGAGTTCCGGGAGTTCTTTCCGAAGAACGCGGTCGAGTATTTCGTCAGCTATTACGACTATTACCAGCCCGAGGCGTACGTTCCGCAGCGCGATCTGTTCATCGAGAAGGACAGCTCGATCAACGAGCACATCGAGCAGATGCGGCTTTCGGCGACCAAAAGCGTTCTGGAGCGGCGCGACACCATTATCGTGGCCACGGTCAGCGCCATCTACGGCATCGGCACGCCCGAGGACTACACGCAGATGCGTTTCATCATGCGGGTGGGCGACAAGATCGGTCAGCGCGACGTCATCGGCCGGCTGATCCGCATGCAGTACACGCGCAACGAACAGGATTTCTCGCGCGGCACATTCCGGGTGCGCGGCGACACCATCGACGTCTTTCCGGCGGAGCACAGCGAACTGGCGATCCGGATCGAGCTTTTCGACGACGAGATCGAGTCGCTGCAGCTCTTCGACCCGCTGACCGGGCGCATTCGCCAGAAGATTCCGCGCTTCACGATCTACCCGTCGAGTCATTACGTGACGCCGCGCGACAAGGTGCTGGGCGCCGTGGAAACCATCAAGGCGGAACTCACCGATCGGCTGAAGGAATTCGTCAGCCAGGGCAAGCTGGTCGAGGCGCAGCGCATCGAGCAGCGCACGCGTTTCGACTTGGAAATGCTGGCCGAGATCGGGCATTGCAAGGGCATCGAGAACTACTCGCGCCACTTGTCAGGCGCCGCGCCCGGACAGCCGCCGGCCACGCTGACCGACTACATGCCCAAGGACGCGCTGATGTTCCTGGACGAGAGCCACCAGATGATCGGCCAGCTCGGCGGCATGTACAACGGCGACCGGGCACGCAAGACGACGCTGGTCGAATACGGCTTCCGCCTCCCATCGGCCATGGACAACCGGCCGCTGAAGTTCGAGGAATTCGAATCGCGCATGCGCCAATGCATCTTCGTCTCGGCGACGCCCGCGCAGTACGAGAAAGACCATTCGGGCAACGTCGTCGAGCAGCTGGTGCGCCCGACCGGCCTGATCGACCCGGTGGTCGAGGTGCGCCCGGCCACGCACCAGGTCGACGACGTGCTGCAGGAAATCCGCATCCGCGTCGACAAGAACGAGCGCGTGCTGATCACCACGCTGACCAAGCGCATGGCCGAGCAGCTGACCGATTACCTGGGCGACAACGGCGTGAAGGTGCGTTATCTGCACAGTGACGTCGATACGGTCGAGCGGGTCGAAATCCTGCGCGATCTGCGGCTGGGCACCTTCGACGTGCTGGTCGGAATCAACCTGCTGCGCGAAGGACTGGACATTCCGGAGGTGTCGCTGGTTGCGATCCTCGACGCCGACAAGGAAGGGTTCTTGCGGGCCGAGCGTAGCCTGATCCAGACCATCGGCCGCGCGGCGCGAAACCTGAACGGCCGCGCCATCCTGTACGCCGATCGCATGACCGATTCGATGAAGAAGGCGATCGACGAGACCGACCGGCGGCGCACCAAGCAGATCGCGCACAACGAAGCCAACGGCATCGTTCCGCGCAGCATCGTGAAGAAAGTCCGCGACCTGATCGACGGCGTCTACAGCGAGAAGACCGGCAAGGAAATGGCGAAGCTGGAGCTCGAACGCGCCAAGGTCGAGGACATGAGCGAAAAAGACATCTCGCGCGAGATCAAGCGGCTCGAGAAGCTCATGCTCGAACATGCACGCAATCTGGAGTTCGAAAAGGCTGGCAGGGTGCGCGACCAGCTGGCAGTGCTTCGCGAGCAGGCTTTCGGCGGTGCTGGCGGCGACAACATCGCCATCCTGCCGACTGGCGGCTCCCGCTGAGGCGCTCGCGGCGCGATCGCTGACGCCGCGCTGGGGTTTACCCGAGCGAATGTGAAGGCCTTCTGTTATACTTGACCGAAACAGTCAACAACAAAAGAACTTCGCGATGAAGAACCGAGTTGCCTCTCGATGCGTATCGAATGCGCGTGGAAGCAGGCAAACCGGCCAGGCGGAGACCACGCCACCGTAGCTATCTCGCAACGGTGTCAATGTTACGAAGCACAAGGAGCTTGCGATGCGTCTCACAACCAAAGGGCGGTTCGCCGTCACGGCCATGATCGATCTGGCATTGCGTCAGAACACCGGCCCCGTGACATTGGCCGCAATCAGCCAGCGTCAGCAGATTTCGCTGTCCTACCTGGAGCAGCTTTTCGGCAAGCTGCGTCGGCACGAGCTGGTCGAATCGACCCGCGGTCCTGGCGGCGGCTACAGCCTCGGACGCAAGGCAGCAGAAATCACCGTTGCCGACATCATCGTTTCGGTCGATGAGCCGATCGACGCGACGCACTGCGCCGGCAAGGAAAATTGCCTGGGCGAAGCAGGTCGCTGCATGACGCACGAGCTGTGGGCGTCGCTCAATCAGCGCATGGTCGAGTTTCTCGATTCGGTCACCTTGCAAAAGCTGGTCGACGATCAGATCGCCAAGGGCGTGCAGATCGAGAACAAGCCTGCGATCAAGCGTGCCATTTCGGCGCAGCCGGTGGTCAAGCCGATTCGGGTGAACGCGCCGAATTCGGTGTTTGCCCTCGGCAACGCCTTTGCCAAGTCCTAAGAAACTAAAACCACAGCCAGTCTGAACCAGCCATGGACGTCACCCCACATTTCCCCATTTATCTCGATTACGGCGCGACGACGCCGGTCGATCCGCGCGTCGTCGACGCCATGATTCCCTGGTTGCGCGAGCATTTCGGCAATCCGGCCTCGCGCAGCCACGCTTGGGGCTGGGAAGCCGAAGAAGCGGTCGAGAAGGCGCGTGTCGATGTCGCCGACCTGATCGGAGCCGATCCGCGTGAGATCGTCTGGACTTCAGGCGCGACCGAGTCGAACAACCTCGCCATCAAGGGCGCAGCGCAGTTCTACAAAGGCAAGGGCAAGCACCTGATCACGGTGAAGACCGAGCACAAGGCGGTGCTGGACACGATGCGCGAGCTGGAGCGTCAAGGCTTCGAGGTGACGTATCTCGATGTCCAGGAAGACGGTCTGCTCGATCTGGAGAAGTTCAAGGCTGCGATTCGTCCCGACACGATTCTGGCGAGTGTGATGTTCGTCAACAACGAGATCGGCGTGATCCAGGATGTGGTCGCGCTTGGCAATGCCTGTCGCGAAAACGGCGTGATCTTTCACGTCGACGCCGCGCAAGCGACCGGAAAAATCGAAATCGACGTGACGAAGTTGCCCATCGACCTGATGAGTCTGGCTTCGCACAAGACCTACGGCCCCAAGGGTATCGGTGCGCTGTATGTGCGCCGCAAGCCGCGCGTGCGGCTCGAAGCTCAGATGCATGGCGGTGGTCACGAGCGCGGAATGCGTTCGGGCACGCTGCCGACGCATCAGATCGTCGGTATGGGCGAGGCATTCCGCATCGCGCGTCTCGAGATGAAGGAAGACCTCGCCAAGGCAACGGCGCTTCAGAAGCGTCTGCTCGACGGCCTGAAGGATGTCGAACAGGTGTTCGTCAACGGCGACATGACGCGTCGCGTGCCCCATAACCTGAACATCAGCTTCAACTACGTCGAAGGCGAGTCGCTGATCATGGGCATCAAGGGCCTGGCCGTATCGAGCGGTTCTGCCTGTACGTCGGCCAGCCTGGAGCCGAGCTACGTGCTGCGCGCCCTGGGTCGCAGCGACGAGCTGGCGCACAGCAGCCTTCGCATGACCATCGGCCGTTTCACGACCGAGGAAGAGATCGACTACGCCGTCTCGACTATCAAGCACAACGTCGCCAAGCTGCGCGAACTGAGCCCGCTGTGGGAAATGTTCAAGGACGGCATCGACATCAGCACGATCCAGTGGTCCGCCCACTGATCCGGTAGCTGACGCACCCCAACAATCTAAAAGAGGTACCCCATGGCTTACTCTCCCAAGGTCATCGACCACTACGAAAACCCCCGCAACGTCGGCTCCTTCGAAAAGGGCGACGACAGCGTCGGCACCGGCATGGTCGGCGCGCCGGCTTGTGGCGACGTCATGAAATTGCAGATCAAGGTCAATCCCGAAACGGGTGTGATCGAGGACGCGCGCTTTAAGACCTACGGTTGCGGTTCGGCAATCGCCTCGTCTTCGCTGGTGACCGAGTGGGTCAAGGGCAAGACGCTCGATGAAGCGGCTGCGCTCAAGAATGCGCAGATCGCGGAAGAACTGGCGTTACCGCCGGTGAAGATCCATTGCTCGATCCTTGCAGAAGACGCCATCAAGGCGGCCGTGCTCGATTACAAGCAGAAGCACGCATCTGGCGTGCCGGCCGGTTCGGTTCCTGCCGAAGCCGCGGTTTACTGAGATGGCTGTAACGCTGACCGAGGCGGCTGCCCGCCACGTCAACCGATACCTCGGAAAGCGAGGCAAGGGTGTTGGCGTGCGTCTGGGCGTGAAGACGACGGGCTGCTCGGGTCTGGCTTACAAGCTTGAATATGTCGACGAATTCGCACCGGAAGACGTGATCTTCGAAGATCAGGGAATCAAGGTACTTGTCGATCCGAAAAGTCTTGCTTACATCGACGGCACCAAGCTCGATTTCGTCCGGGAAGGCCTGAACGAGGGCTTCAAGTTCATCAATCCGAACGAACGCGATCGTTGCGGTTGCGGAGAGAGCTTCAGGATCTGATCCCGCGCGTCACGTGCCGCGCCAACAGCCGCCACCATGTCATGTGCTGGCGGCTTTTTATTGCCATGAACCTTCAAGACACCGACTTCGAACTCTTTGCAGTTCCACCCACATTTGCGCAGGACCGGGCCGCGCTCGACGCCCGCTGGAAAGAGTTGCAGCGCGAAGCGCATCCCGACCGTTTTGCCGCTCAGGGTGCGGCTGCGCAGCGCGTGGCCATGCAGTGGTCCGTGCGCATCAACGAGGCGTATCAGCGTCTGAAGGATCCGGTGCGCCGCGCTGCGTATCTCTGCGAACTGCACGACGCACCGGTGAACGCGGAGAACAACACCGCGATGCCGGGCGCTTTCCTGATGCAGCAAATGGAATGGCGCGAGTCGCTCGACGACGTCGGTACGCCGGCTGCTTTGGACGCACTCCAAGCCGAAGTGGAGAGTGGCCGTGCGCTTGCGCTGTCGGCGCTCGACTGGCTCATCGACGAGAAAGGCGACTTCACTGCAGCCGCGCAACAGGTCAGAGCCCTCATGTTCATCGAGCGCTTTGCGCAGGACGTGGAAGCCAAGGCCGACCGTTGGGGACAATAGGACCATGGCACTTCTTCAGATTTCAGAACCCGGTCAGACGCCGGATCCGCACCAGCGGCGCATCGCGATCGGCATCGACCTCGGCACCACGCATTCGCTGGTCGCGGCCGTGCGCAACGGCGTCGCCGAATGCCTGCCGGACGACGACGGCCGCGTGATCCTTCCGTCGGTCGTGCGTTACCTCGAGAACGACCGCCGCCAGATCGGTTTCGACGCACTCGCTGCGCGCGCACAAGACCCTGCGAACACGATCACCTCCGTCAAGCGGCTGATGGGGCGCGGCGTGGCCGACATCGTTCATCGCGACGCGATGCCGTACAGCCTCACCGACGACAGCGGCATGGTCAAGGTGCGGACCATCGCGGGCGACAAGTCGCCGGTCGAGATCAGCGCGGACATCCTTGCCACGCTGCGCTACCGCGCGCAGGACACATTTGACGACGACGAGCTCTATGGCGCCGTCATCACCGTTCCCGCTTATTTCGACGAAGGTCAGCGGCAGGCGACCAAGGACGCGGCGCAACTGGCTGGTCTGAATGTGCTGCGCCTGATCAGCGAGCCGACAGCTGCTGCGATCGCCTACGGCCTCGACAACGCGAGCGAAGGCGTTTACGCGGTCTACGACCTCGGCGGCGGCACTTTCGATATTTCGATCCTGCGGCTGACGCAGGGTGTTTTCGAAGTCATCGCGACCGGTGGCGATTCGGCGCTTGGTGGCGACGACTACGACCACGCACTGGCCGAGCTGGTGCTGTCGAAGCAAACCTTTCGAGTCGACAGCGACGGCGACCGCGCTGCGCTGCTGGTGGCCGCGCGCGCAGCCAAGGAAGCGCTGACCGAATCGGACACCGTCGACTTCGCCGCTGCGCTGGCCGGCGGCGAACTTCGGCTGCCGCTGACACGCGTCGAATTCGAATCCGCAACCAAGCCGCTGACCGACCGCACCATCGCCGCCGTCCGCAAGGCGCTTCGCGATGCGCGCCTGAAGACCGACGAACTGCAGGGCATCGTCCTTGTCGGCGGCGCGACGCGCATGCCGCAGGTTCGCAACGCGGTCGCCGAGTTCTTCGGTCGCCCGCCGCTCACCAATCTGAATCCGGACGAAGTCGTCGCGCTAGGCGCCGCGATCCAGGCCAACCAGCTCGCCGGCAACGGTGGCGCCGACGACCTGCTTCTGCTCGACGTGATCCCGCTGTCGCTCGGCATCGAGACGATGGGCGGGCTGGTCGAACGCATCGTGCCGCGCAATCAGACCATTCCGACCGCGATGGCACAGGACTTCACGACCTACCAGGACGGCCAGACCGCGCTGGCGCTGCACGTCGTGCAAGGCGAGCGCGACCTGGTGGCCGATTGCCGCAGCCTCGCGCGCTTTACGCTGCGCGGCATTCCGCCGATGGCGGCCGGTGCGGCGCGCATCCGCGTGACTTTCACGGTCGATGCCGACGGGCTGCTGTCGGTCGGCGCGAAGGAGCAGGGCAGCGGCGTCGAGGCCAGCGTGACGGTCAAGCCGTCGTACGGCCTGTCAGACGACCAGATCGCCGCGATGCTGCAGGACAGCTTCGCGACCGCGCAGCAGGACATGCAGGCGCGTGCATTGGTCGAGGCACGCGTCGACGCGGAGCGCATGTTGCTCGCGACACGCAGCGCGCTTGCCGCGGACGGCGATCTGCTGTCGGCCGACGAGCGCACCGCCATCGACGCACAACTGACCGCGCTGGATGTCGTGCGCAAGGACAGCAATGACGCCGGCGCCATCGAAGCTGCGACCAAGTCGCTGGCCGACGCAACGGAAGCGTTCGCGGCGCAGCGCATGAATCAGGGCATCGCACGCGCGCTGTCCGGCCGCAAGGTCGAATCACTTTAATCAGAACAAGATGCCCACGATAAAGATCCTTCCCCATCCCGAATACTGTCCGCAGGGCGCCGAAGTCGAAGCGCCGGCCGGCACATCGATCTGCGAGGCGCTGCTCGAACACCACATCAACATCGAGCACGCCTGCGAAATGAGTGCGGCCTGCACGACCTGCCACGTGGTGGTGCGTCAGGGTTTCAGCTCGCTGAACGATTCCGACGAAACCGAGGACGACCTGCTCGACCGCGCCTGGGGCCTGGAGCCGCAGTCGCGCCTGAGCTGTCAGGCGATCCTCGCGCAGGAGAATGTGACGATCGAGATTCCCAAGTACTCGATCAACCATGCCAAGGAAAATCACTAGATGTCGCGTCAGATCGTTCTCGATACCGAAACCACCGGCCTTTCCGCCGACAACGGCGACCGCGTCATCGAGCTCGGCTGCGTCGAGCTGCTCAACCGCAAACTGAGCGGCAACGACCTGCACATCTATTTCAATCCCGAGCGCGAGAGTCATGAAGACGCGCTGAAGGTCCACGGGCTGACGACCGACTTCCTGCGCGACAAGCCGAAGTTCGCCGCGATGGCGGACGAGGTCGTCGAATACCTGCGCGATGCCGAACTCATCATCCACAACGCGGCATTCGACGTCGGCTTCCTGAACAAGGAACTGGAGCGCGTCGGGCTGCCGCCGCTGCGCACTTTCGTGGCCGAGGTGACCGACACGCTGGCGATGGCCAAGATGGTGTATCCCGGCAAGCGCAATTCGCTGGATGCGCTGTGCGATCGTTTCGGCGTCGATCGGTCGAATCGCACGTTTCACGGCGCGAAGCTCGATGCGCAGTTGCTGGCCGATGTGTATATCAACCTCACGCGGGGCCAGGATGCGTTGCTGATCGACGTGGCGTCCGACGAGCCGGCGCTGGGCGGCGCGATCGTCGCTGTGGATCTGCGCAGTTTCGCGCTGCCGGTGATCGTCGCGGCAGAGCAGGAAGTTGCGGCCCACGAAGACGTTCTGGCTCAGCTCGACAAGGCCAGCAAGGGCAAGACACTTTTTCGGCAGCTCGATTTGCAGGTGCAAAACGCTGTGGCATAATCGCGGGCTTCGCTGATTACTGCACGATGCTGGTGATGTAAAAGCGAAGTTGGGGCGGTTAGCTCAGGGGTAGAGCACAGCATTCACACTGCTGGGGTCCCAGGTTCGAAACCTGGACCGCCCACCAATGAATTCTTGAATAAAAGGCTCGGCGCACGCTGGGCCTTTTTCATTTGTGCCGGATTGCCTGCACAAGGCGTTGCCGACTCGTCAGCAGCCAGTCCAGCGTCAGCATCACCACCAGCGAAGCGCCGACCAGCGGAAACGCGATGCCGCCCAGTGCCAGCAGCGCGACGACGACCCGCAGCGTGCGCCGGTCTTCGGGCAGCGGCGGCACGCCAAGTGCCCCGGTCGGCCGGCGCTTCCACCACATCACGCAGGCGCTGACGCACAGCAGCACGATACCGAGACAGGCGATGACGAGCACGGCCTGATTCGGTATGCCGAACTCCTGCCCCAGATGCACGTTGATGCCCCATTCGAGCCAGCGCCCCAGTGGGCCGTAGTCGGCGTAGCGCATGTCGATCAACGGTCGGCCGCTGTATTGGTCGATATGGATCACACGCTGCTGCGCCAGATCGCGCGGATACACCGAAGCGGTGTAGACGCCGGTAGGGCCCTTCGGAAGATTCACGGTGTAGCCGGGCGCAATGCCGAGCCGTTCGAAGATGGCGATGACCTGATTGAGATCGAGCGCTTCGGGTGATGCTCTCGGCGTCGTGCTGGCGGGGCCGGCGTGTTCTACATGACCGTCATGACCTTCGTGTTCTTCATGCACAGACTTCGGCATGCGCGCCTGCGCCAGCGACCACGTCGTCGGGCCGGCATCGCTCAATCGTTGCTGCGACATCGGCACCTGTACCCGCACGCCGGCCGGGTAGCCGAAGTTGTGGCCGTTGGCCCACTTGTTCACCTGATTTCCCCACAGAACCGACCATGGCATGCCGGTGATGGCAAGGAATACCAGCGCTCCGCCGACGAAGATGCCTGTCACCGCATGCAGGTCGCGCCAGAAGACGCGCTGGCGTGACGTGCCGCGCACCGTGACCACGCCGCCTCTGCGGCCAAGGCTCTGCCCGCGCGGCCACCAGAGATAGATGCCTGTCAGCACCAGCAACACCGCCCAGCCAGCGGCGATCTCGATGGCGCCGCGCGCGATCTTGCCGAAGTACTTGAGGCTGTGCAGCTTGCGGATCGTCCAGGCGACGCTGCCGCCGTCGGGCAACGCGCCCAACACCCGCGCACCGTGCGGGTCCACGAACACCGAGAGCGCATCGCCGCCTTCCGTGGCGATGCCGACCTCTGCCGAATCGGTGCTCGAAGCGGCGGGCGTGTACTTTCGCAACGTTCCCGGATGCGTGGCAAGCGCCGCCGCCACGATCTCGTCGTGCGAGCGCGACTTCGTTCCGGTTTCCACGAACTTCAGGTCGTGATGGAAGTACCCGTCGATCTGCGTCTTGAAAACGTAGAGTCCGCCCGTCACGGCAAGCCAGATCAAAAACGGGAGCACCAGCAGGCCGGCATAGAAATGCCAGCGCCACACCGCACGGTAGAAGTTGTTCGTCGGCGTCATCAGAATCTCAGGTTCAGGCTGGCGTACACACCGCGGCCGTCACCGGGCGAAAAGCCCGAAGAGCCGCTGTCGTACCAGGCGTAGACGTACTTGCGGTCGGTGACGTTCTTCACCTGCAGGCCCAACTCCATTGCCGGCGAGAAGCGGTAGCTGGCACCCAGGTTGAGCAGCGCGTACTTGCCGAAACGACCCTGTGTGTTGGTTCGATCGACGTAGTAGTCGCCTTGCGCATTGCCCCAGGCGGACAGCCTGATCCGGTCGGTCGCCTGATAGTCGACGCCGATTGACAGCAGGTAGTGCGGCACGTTCTCGATCTCCTTGCCGAGCGTCGCCGGCGCGCTCGGATCTGGCGCGGTGATGCGCGCCAGCTGGTGCGAATAGGCAACCCATGCCGTGGTGCGTGCATCCGGCTTTGCATTCAACTGGACATCGAATCCCTTGCGCAGTGTCTTGCCGACATTGCCCAGTCCACCCGGGTCCGGCAGGCCGTCGACGCCGAGCACGCGCGCCACTTCACCCGACGCACGCTGCTCCCAGTACGCGACCCGGCCGTCGAGCCACGGCAGCGGCTTGAACTTGACGCCTGCTTCCCAGCCGTCGTTGATCGAAGGCTTGAGGTTGCGCGTCTGCGTGCGATAGGCGTCGATGCCCGTGCCGATCTGGAAGGTGCGCCCCCAGTTGGCGTACACACTGGCTTGCGGGAGGAGGGTGTAGACGACGCTGATCTTCGGCTGCCGGATCGGGCCGTAGTCGTAGACCGGCGAGCGCTTGCCGGTCAGGCGGTCGGTGAAGTTGCCGTCGACGTCGTCGACGCGGAAAGCCGGAATGATCTTCAGCGACTCGATCGGCCGGATCACCGCCTGCACATAGGCGCCTCGCGTGTCGAGGTCGAAGTCCCAGTCGCGGAACTGGGAGGTGCGCACCCGTTCCGTCGTGCGGTAGCGCTGGCCGATGTTGTTCTGCCACTGCGCATCGAAGCCGCCTTCCAGCGTGAATTCATGCGCCCAGTCGACCGTCGGGCGCCAGGTCAGCGAGGTGATCGCACCATGCTGCTTCTCGTCGTTGTAGCGCTCCTGCTGCGCGCCGGCAGCCGAGAAACGGACCCAGCGCCGGTTTTCGTACTGGTTCGTGTAAAGCCTGGTCGACCACGACAGGTCCGGCGTCAGTTCGCCGTCCAGGTGCGCGCCGATCTGGCCGGTCGTGCGCTCGCCGCGGTCCGCCGATGCAAACGCGGGCGAAATGCGTGGCGTGTTCATGGCCTGCTGGTAGGTCAGATAGCCCGATTCGAGCGCCTTGTTCTCGAAGTAGCGTGCACTCAGGCCCGCCCGCCAGCGTCCGTCGTCGGTCGTGTAGGTCCATTTGCCGGAAAACGCACGTTTGGTGGCGTCCGCGTGGTCACGGTACCCGTCCGAATCTCGCCACGAAAGCGAGTAGTTCTGGCTCCAGTTCCCGCTTTCGATGCCCTTGACGACCTGCGCCTCTCTCGTGCCGAAGCTGCCGACGGTGAGGCTGGCCCGGCCCTCGTTGCCGCCGCTGCGCGTCAGCACGTTGGCGTTGCCGGCGATGTTGTTGAGGCCGTAGCGCGGGTCGTTGGTGCCGCGCACGATCTCGATGGCTTCGATGTCGAGCGGAAAGACCGCATCCAGGAACGGCATGCCCCCGGCGTTGTCGTTGCTCGGTATGCCGTCGATCAGCAACTTGACGGCATTGATCCGGCCCTCGCCGTTGAAGCCGCGGAAGGAGAAGCGGCCGGCGTCCGTGCCCTGCTTGAATTGCGTGACCTGCACGCCCGGCGCACGCGACAGCAGCTCCCAGCTGTAGTCGACGTGCTGGTCCTGCAACAGGCTGCCGCCGAGGATGTCGACGGAACTGAAGACATTGCGTGCAGCCAGTGGTCCAGCGGCGCGCGCGTTGATGTCGACGGTGCCGAGTGTCAGCGTGGAATCCGCTTGGGCCCACGCTGAAAGCGGCACCGAAAAAACCGTGCCGAACACGGTCGTGAGCATGGCGAGGCGTGCGGACGACGCACGACGATAGAGACGGTAACGAAACATGAAGGATCTCCGGCGACCGCCAGGGCGGTCGTGAACTGCGGACCGGTTCGGCGCGACGTCGGTACGTCCGCCTGCAAGCCG
This sequence comes from Variovorax glucosi, assembly GCF_051216695.1. NCBI lineage: Bacteria > Pseudomonadati > Pseudomonadota > Betaproteobacteria > Burkholderiales > Comamonadaceae > Variovorax > Variovorax glucosi. The sequence continues at coordinate 1,191,463 of NZ_JBPJZE010000001.1, read as the reverse complement.
GATGAGGGAATCAGTTCAGGAGAAGTTCGGCGGACCGCGCGCAGGCAACGGTGCCCGGGTGGCCGCCGCGATGCGCGCAGACGGAATGGGCTGGACCGCATAGGCCAGCGGCAACGGGCTGGGCAGATGCAGGACAGCGACCGAGGGAGGCGCGCCGGCAGCGGCGCACAGCGAGCAGTCCATCGCCATGCGACCCTGCTCTTGCGCGCCGTCGTCCGTGTGAACGATCACCTTCACCGCGCCGGCACTGGAACAAATGATTTCCAGCGATTGCGGATTGACCAGCGGCGCCGCGGCCGCGACGCCCAAAGACAGCATGAACAACGCCAGCACCCAGCGGTGCAGGAAAGCGATGTGGCGTCGATTGGGCATGGACCCGGATTATCAACCGGCTGGAAAGTCTGCCCCCAGCGACGTCGCTTCCCAGTTGTCAAGGTCGTCGCGCACGAAGTCGAGTTTCTTGCGCGCCAGCTCCAGCGCGGCCTTGCCGAGCACGAGGCGCAGCGGCGGCGCGTCCGACAGCGCCGCATCGACGATGGCTTGCGCCGCACGCACCGGATCGCCGGCCTGGTTGCCGCTGCGGGCGGCCGTCTGGCGCCGACGTTCGCCGGCCGTCGCGTCGTAGGCATCGATCCGAGTCGCCGACTGCTTGATCGACGGGCCGGCCCAGTTCGTGCGGAACGGACCCGGCTCGACGATCAGTACATCGATGCCCAGCGGCTTCACCTCGATCGCCAGCGATTCCGAGAGGCCCTCGACCGCGTATTTGGTGGCGTGGTAGTACCCCGTCGCGGCGAAGCTGGTGAGGCCGCCTATCGACGACACATTGATGATCAGGCCGCTCGCCTGGGCGCGCATGGCGGGCAGGACGGCCTTCGTGATGTCGATCAGGCCGAAGACGTTGGTTTCGAACATCGCCCTCACTTCCGCATCGTCGCCTTCCTCGATCGCCGCCAGATAGCCATAGCCGGCGTTGTTGACGAGCGCATCGATGCGCCCGAAGCGCTCGAGCGTCGCCGCGACGACTGCCTGCACCTGCTCGCTGCGATTCACGTCGAGCGCCATCGCCAGTGCGCGGTCTTCGTGCCCTTCGACGATGTCGGCCACCTGGTCGGGATGGCGCGCGGTCACGACGGCACGCCAGCCGCGTTCGAGCACCAGCTTGGCCAGCTCGCGGCCGAAGCCGGTGGAACATCCGGTGATCAGCCAGACGGGATCGGTCTTTTGCATCATTTTCATCACTCCAGTCAGAAGCGGTCAGGCTAGCGCGCCTTGACCGATGCCGCAGGCAAGCCTGCGAATAACCGGTCGCCGGCAGACTGAAGCGAAGCGTCAGAAGTCGATCTGCGCCGACAGCATCAGCGTGCGCGGTGCGCCGACGGTGACGTAGGTGCTGGTCACCCAATAGGCCTTGTCGGCGACGTTCTCCAGGTTGGCGCGGAACACCACAGGCTTGCCGGCGATCTTCGTTGCATAGCGCGCACCGAGGTCCAGACGCGTCCAGCTCGGCATGCGCAGGAGGTTGGCCGCGTCGTAGTAGGTCGACGACGTGTTGATCACGCGGCCGTTCAGGCTCAGCCCCGGCACCCAGGGCATGTCCCAATCCAGTCCGACGTTGAAGGTGCGATCCGGAACGCCGTTGGCATCGTTGCCCTGATTCACGCCGCCGGTCGTCCGGGTGAGCTTCGCGTCGTTGAAGGATGCGCTGGCCATGGCACGCAGTCCACGCTGGATCTCGCCGTACATCGTCAGTTCCAGGCCGCGGTTGCGCTGTTCGCCGCCGAAGCTGTAGACCTGCGTGACGGCATCGGTCGTGGCGTTCGGCCGGGTGATCTGGTAGACGGCGGCCTGTGTGGTCAGCGTGCCCCAGTCGGCCTTCACGCCGGCTTCGTACTGCTTGGATTTCTGCGGCGCGAAGACCTCGCCGCGATTGGCGGCCGTCGGCCCGGCGATGCCGCCCTGCTGCAGACCCGCGGTGTAATTGCCGTAGACGGAGATGTTCTGCACAGGCTTGAAGACCAGGCCGACCAGCGGCGTCACCGAGCTGGCGTCGTAGGCGGTCGAGCCGTTCACGCTCTTCTGGTTGATGGTCTGGTCGCGCAGGCCCAGCGACAGCAGGAAACGATCGCCGAAGAACGACATCGTGTCGACGGCCGCGATGCTGTGCAGTTCCAGCTTGGCCATCTTGCTCGGCTCCCCGCGCGCGAAGTTGATCGTCGGCAGGGCGGACGGGTTGTAGAGGTTCGAAGCGACGGGCACGGTCGTCAGCTGATAGAAATAACCGGTCTCGCGCGACAGGGTGTTGGCTGCCAGCACCACCGAGTGGCCGACGCTGCCGGTCCTGAAGCGCGTGCGCACGCCGACTTCCGCGGACGTCGTCTTGTTGTATTCGTCGTAGTAGCCGTTGTTGACCGAGAAGTTGCCCAGCGAATTGGGGCGGAGGTCGACGGGTCGCGTGACGGCGGTCGGGAAGTTCTGGTCGGTCGAAACGTCGCTGTAGCCCACGCTGCCGTAGACTGAGGTGGTGTCGTTGAGGTCGTATTCGAGGCGGGACATCACTGTCTTGGCCTTGTCGGTCAACTCGGCGCCGGGGTAGAAGCTGGAGCGGTTGTCGGGCACGGCCGGAACCTGCGTGATACCGCTGCGGAATGCGATCTGCGGGCGGAATTCGGTCGTCTTGCCGCTGGTGTACAGAAGGTCGACCGACGCGCGCAGACGGCTGCCGGCGTAGTCGACGCCCAGCGAACCCAGGCCCAGACGCTGACGGCCACCGTCGACGTTGCCTTCGCCGTTGCGCCATACGCCGTTGGCGCGCACGCCCCACTGGTTGTCCTCGCCGAAACGACGGCCCACGTCCAAATGCGTGCCGAACTGGGCGTCGCTCATGTAGGTGGTGGTCAGGCGGGTCAGCGGCGCATCGGCCGCGCGCTTGGTCACCACGTTGATCCCGCCGCCGATGCTGCCGCTCGGACCCGTGCCGTTGGTGAAGGCGCCCGGACCCTTGAGCACTTCCACGCGCTCGATCATCTCCAGCGGAATGCGGGTGGCCGTGGACAGCCCGACCAGCCCGTTCATGCCGACATCCCTGTTCGAGACGTTGAAGCCGCGAATCTGGAAGTCGTCGCCGTAGCCGCCGCGCGCAGCCAGGGTGCGCACCGAGGCATCGTTCATCACCACGTCGGCAATCGTGAGCGCCTGCTGGTTTTCGATCAGTTCCGACGTGTAGTTCGTGGTGCTGAACGGCACGTTCATCAGGTCGGTGATGCCGAGGATGCCGAGACTGCCGCCGCGGGCGAACTGACCGCCCGAATAGGTCTTCTGCAGCCCGCCGATCGCTTCGGCCTGATCGGAAACGACGACTTCCTGAAGCGTCGTCCCCGTGGTCGTCTGCGCAGCCGCACTGGCGGCGACGAGCATCACTCCGGCGCCGAAACATTGGCGGACGAGATGCGGAAGAAGGGACGTGGTCGAAAAGGGCATAAGATGAAATCGAGTTCAAAAATAAGAATGACAACGATTCGCATTCTAGTTAACACTTTTTTGCTCTCGTCACTTTTTATGGTCGATGTCAGTGCCAGCCGACGCGTTTTGCGCACAGATGCTTGCGTTAGATTTGAGTAAGAGTCGTAGAAGGAAGTATTCAAAGGAGTCTTCTCATGGCTACTCTCCCCAACATTCCAGACCTGCCGACACCGATCACCCCCGATCGGCCTGAACCGATCGAGCTTCCGGTGGAGCCTGACCGCGGCATCGTCGGAACGGTGATGTCGGGTCACCGGTTGGGTCGTGGCGGCATGGCTTTTCATTTCCTTGCCAATCGGCAATTCATGTGCGCCGCTGCCTTTCGCTGGCCGCGTGCATCGGCATCCGTTCGCAACGCCTGATTCGCAATCTTTCTTCGCGGTGCCGCTAAGCTTGCGGCATGGAAGATTTCGATTGCGTGGTGATTGGTGCGGGGGTTGTCGGACTTGCGGTGGCGCGAGAACTCGCCTTGCAAGGACGTGACGTCATTGTTCTCGAATCCGAAGGTGCGATTGGTACCGGCACCAGTTCGAGAAACAGCGAAGTCATCCATGCGGGCATCTACTACGCGCGCGACTCGCTGAAGGCCAGGCTGTGCGTGGACGGCAAGGCACTGCTTTACCAATATGCGGCCGAGCGAGGCATACCTCATCGGCGTTGCGGGAAATTGATCGTTGCGACATCGGCGGCGCAGGTCGATGACCTTGCCGGGATCATCGCCAAGGGACACGCGAATGGTGTCGGCGACCTGGTAATGCTGACGCGTGAAGAAGCCCGCCGGCTTGAACCAGACCTCGAATGTCTGGCGGCAGTGAACTCGCCGAGTACCGGCATCGTCGACAGCCATTCGTACATGCTGAGTCTTCAGGGTGATCTGGAGAACGCCGGCGGCATGGTTGCACTGAAGTCGGGGGTTTCCAACGCACGCTGCGACCCGAAGGGCATCGTTCTCGTGACAGACGATGGAACGGAACTGCGCTGCCGGACCGTCGTCAATTCCGCCGGATTGACGGCGCCGGGTCTGGCGTGCCGGTTCGAAGGTCTGTCTCCTGCCTCGATTCCCAAGGCCAGTTTTGCCAAGGGCAACTATTTCACGCTCGCAGGTCGAGCGCCGTTCACCCATCTGATCTATCCGGTGCCGGAGGCAGCGGGGCTCGGCGTGCACCTGACGCTCGACATGGGCGGTCAGGCCAAGTTCGGTCCCGACGTGCAGTGGGTCGATTCGCCGAACGATCTGGTCGTCGATCCTTCGCGGGGAGACGCGTTCTATGCCGAGGTGCGCCGTTACTGGCCGGCCTTGAAAGATGGATCTCTGATTGCCGGCTACGCAGGAATTCGTCCGAAGATTTCCGGGCGCGGCGATCCTGCTGCGGACTTCCGCATCGACGGCCCCGAGACGCATGGCGTACCTGGCCTGGTGAATCTTTTCGGCATCGAGTCGCCGGGCCTGACCAGCAGCCTCGCCATCGCGCGCCACGTGGCCGGCCTGCTTTCAGCAGGATAGACGCCATGTAACATGGTTCGGCACGCTGCTTGCAGTGTCGATATTCCAAACACATCACGGAGGAACGATTCAATGAGTGCATCCAACAATCTGGAAGCTGCCGCCAACGCCGTCGTCGAAGACATGGCGAACGACGTCAAGGGCGTGCTGGGCACCATGGACCTTGCTGCCAATCCGCAGATCAAGGCCTTGCGTCAACGCGTCGAAGCCAAGCTCGCCATCGCGCGCGAACTTGCCGCCGAAAAAAGCAAGCTTGCGGCAAAGAAGGCCAAGGAAGCGGCAAGCACCGCCAATGCCTACGCGCACGACGAACCCTGGCAAATCGCGGCCGGTGCACTGGCGGTCGGCGTGCTGGTCGGCCTGCTGATCGGCAAGCGCAGCTGATTCACAGGACAAACGCCGAACGGCCGCCGAGGGAGGTTGAATGAAGAAACTGTTGTCCTTCCTGGGGCTCGATGCGCGCATCCGCCGCGTCAGGATCGCGGCGGGAGAGGGCGCACTGGCCGTCGAGGACCGCGCGCAACTGCTTCGGATGGCATGGCACGACGAGAAACAGCGACTCAAATCGACGGTGCTGCTCGTGGTTGCCGTGCTTGCGCTCACGACCGTCACGGTGGCCCTGGTTTCCGTGGCCGTGGTGGTCAATTTCTGGGACACCTCCTACCGGGTGACCGCCGCATGGTCTGTCGCCGGTGTCTGGGTTCTTTTATGGCTGGCGGCCGTGCTGTCGCTGATCGGCACGCTGCGCGGCGCTTCAGGCACGCTCGACACGACGCAGAAGACGTTCGAGCGCGACTGGGAATGGCTGCAGAACCGCTTGAGCGTCGGCAAGGGCACGCCGACATCCGAAGATGCCCCGCGTCCCCGCAGACCTGCGACCCGAGACGAGTTGCTGGCCCGCATCGACCGCCAGCGCCAGCGCGTCGCCGTGATGAAGGCTGCACGCGACGATGTCCGGCCCGAGCAGGGAAAGGTACCGGCAAACGAAACGCCCAAGCAGACCGCCATACGGCTGGCGCGCGCGCATCCCGTGGCAACGGGCGTTGCTGCCGCCGTGGTGATTGCTGTCGTGAAGCCCGGCAGGCTGTTGCGCTGGTCGGCGCTTCTCGCACCGATCCTGTGGCGGATTCGCTGAGTTTGCGATTCCCCGATTCACCAAGTAGCAGGGTTCTCGGTCGGGTTCAGGCACTGCGGGCGGCGCGCAGTCCTTGCGCCACCTGCCTCACGAGGCCGGGTCCTCGGTAGATCAGTCCGGTGTAGATCTGCACGACATCCGCGCCGGCGGCCAATTTTGCGACCGCATCTGCAGCACTGAAAACGCCACCCACGCCGACGATCGGGAATCCGCCTCCCAGCGCTGCACGCAGCTGCGAGATGACGCGATTGCTGGCCTCGCGCACCGGCGCGCCCGACAGACCGCCGGTTTCTTCCGAATGCTTCAGTCCGGCGACTGCTTCGCGCGACATGGTCGTGTTGGTGGCGACGACGCCGTCCATGCCGTGTCGTTTCAAGGCACCTGCGATCACGTCGACCTGCGTATGATCGAGATCCGGCGCGATCTTGAGGAACATCGGCACCTGTCTGCCGTGGCGCGCGGACAGGATCGCCCGCCGCTCCATCAGCGTTCCGAGCAGCGCATCGAGTGCCTCGTCGCTTTGCAGGCTGCGCAGGTTCGCCGTGTTCGGGCTCGAAATGTTCACCACCACATAGTCGGCGTGCGGGTAGACGCCTTCGAGGCAAAGAAGGTAGTCGTCGGTCGCACGCTCGATCGGCGTCGATGCGTTCTTGCCGATGTTCAGGCCGAGCAACATCGGCTTGGACTGCGCCGGGCCGGACGTTCGGAACCGTGCGCGCTGAACGTTGGCGACGAATGCGTCGAGCCCGTCGTTGTTGAATCCCAGTCGGTTGATCAGCGCATCGCGTTCCGGCAGCCGGAATATGCGTGGCTTGGCATTGCCGGGCTGCGGCTTCGGCGTGACGGTGCCGACTTCGACGAAGCCGAATCCCATTGCGGAAAAAGCGTCGATGCAGCGCGCGTTCTTGTCGAGCCCGGCCGCGAGACCGACGCGGTTCGGAAAATGCAGGCCGGCCAGCGTGACCGGGTCGGCGACGCGAGGCGTGCCGTAAAGCCGCGCGAGCGGTGTGTTCTGAGTGCGGTCCAGCGCATTGAGCGTGATTTCGTGGGCATGCTCCGCGTCGAGGCCAAACAGGAAAGGGCGGGCGAGTCCATAGAGGGAGGCGGGCAGCAGCATCGGATAATTCACGCTTCGTACAGAAAGAAGGATTCTCCCCGATGACCACCCCGCGCCCCAGCCCGCAACTCACCCAGGACGAACTCAAGGCGCAGGTCGGCCGCGCCGCACTCGACTACGTCGTCGAGGGCGAGATCGTCGGCGTCGGCACCGGCTCCACCGTCAACAAGTTCATCGAGGCGCTGGCCGAGATCAAGGACCGGATCCGCGGCGCCGTATCGAGCTCGGTAGCTTCGACGGAGCGCCTTCGTGCGCTGGGAATCGAAGTATTCGACAGCAATGCGGTCGACGAACTGGCGGTCTACATCGACGGCGCCGACGAGATCGACGGGCATGGCTTCATGGTGAAAGGCGGCGGTGCGGCGCTCACGCGAGAGAAGATCGTGGCTGCGCAGTCGCGCGCGTTCGTGTGCATTGCGGATGCTTCCAAACGCGTCGACGTGCTGGGTGCGTTCCCGCTGCCGGTGGAGGTCATCCCGATGGCGGCGCGGCGCATCATGAAGCAGTTCGAACGCATGGGCGGCATCGCGCAGGTGCGTGAGAAGGACGGCGTCGCGCTCGTTACCGACAACGGCCAGCACATCGTCGACGTGACCGGGCTGAAGATCACCGATCCGCTCGGTTTCGAAACCGAGGTCAGCCAGTGGCCGGGCGTGGTGACGGTGGGTGTGTTCGCACGCCAGCGCGCCACGGTTTGCCTGCTCGGTACGGCGTCAGGCGTCGAGACGCTGCGATTCGACTAGAACTTGATGCCCGCAGGATTTCCGGGCGTCGGGCCTGTCGATGCTGGCGGGATCGGCGGCAACGGCGATGTCGTCGCTTGCGGCGCTGTGGCCGGTGCCGCGGCCGAGGCGTTGGTCACCAGCGGCTGTGCCGGCGGATTCCGGTAACCGGCTGGCAACTGGATGCTCTTGGGATAGCCCGCGGCGTCGAGGTATTGCGACCAGGTCACGTCGGAAAACCCCTTGAGCTGCTGGGCGCCGATGGAGAGCAGCGGCAGCGCATCCTGGCTGCTGAGCCGCAAAAAGGCCTCGCTGTCTTCCGGTGTCCTGATCTGACGTTCGCTGAACGGCACGCCGCGCGAGTTCAGCAGCGCACGCCCCGTGTCGCATGGCGCACAGTCCTCGCGCGTGTAGAGCGTGACCGGGAAACGTTGCACGACCTGACGCAATTCGAAAGGCAGAGTCGCCGTTGCACCGGATGCAGAGCCGTTGGCGGAACCGGCGGAACCGGCTGAACCGATTGCCCCGGAAGCCCCCGCGGGCGCCGGCGCAACCGTGACATCCGTCGCCTGCGGCTGATCGGAAAAGGTCAGCTTGCCGTTCCTGTCGACGTGGCGGAATACCTGCTGGGCAGACGCGTCAGGCACGCCCGACAACGCGCAGCAGGCAACGACGGATGCGAGCAGCAAACCGGCTGAGGCTCGACGAGGGTGAATTTGCATCGGATTTCCCGTGATCTTCATCGCCCGGAGTATCTCAGCCTGCGCACCCCGTGGTTCGGACTTCAGGCCGGCTGCGGTTCGGCCATGCCCTGGTGGCGGAGCAGTGCGTCGAGTTGCGGTTCGCGACCGCGAAACGCCTTGAACGACTCCATCGCGCTGCGGCTACCGCCAGCTTCGAGAATTGCCTGACGGTACTTGCGCCCGGTCTCGATGCTCGGTTCGCCATTGCTTCCGACAGTTTCCTCGAACGCCGCGTAGGCGTCCGCGCTCAGCACCTCGGCCCACTTGTAGCTGTAGTAGCCGGCTGCATAGCCGCCCGAGAAGATGTGGCTGAAGGTGTTCGGCGTGCGGCTGAACGACGGCGAAGGCATCACTGCGAAGTCCTTGCGCACCTGGCCCAACAGCGCCATCACACCGCCGGCCTTCGCATTCGCCGCCTGGTACTCGGTATGCAGCAGCATGTCGAACAGCGAGAACTCGATCTGGCGCAGCGTCTGCAGACCGCTCTGAAAGTTCTTGGCAGCGGTCATCTTGTCGAACAGATCGCGCGGAAGCGGCAGGCCGGTGTCGACGTGTGCCGTCATGTGCTGCAGAACGTCCCATTCCCAGCAGAAGTTTTCCATGAACTGACTCGGCAGCTCGACCGCATCCCACTCGACGCCGCTGATGCCCGACACGTCGCGCTCGTTGATCTGCGTGAGCATGTGATGCAGGCCGTGACCGAACTCGTGGAACAGCGTCGTCACGTCGTCGTGCGTGAGAAGCGGCGGCTTGCCGTCGACGCCTTCGGCGAAATTGCAGACCAGTTGCGCGACAGGCGTCTGCAGCACGCCGGTGTCGGGGCGGATCCAGCGGCCGCGAACGTCGTCCATCCAGGCGCCACCACGCTTGCCGGCGCGTGCCGAAGGGTCGAGATAGAACTGGCCGACGCGCTCACCGGCGCGCTCGATGCGGTAGAACTCGACGGTCGGATGCCACACCGGCGCTTCGTCGCGGCGGATCGACACTTCGAACAGCGTCTCGACGATTTTGAACAATCCTGCCATCACCTTCGGCGCAGGGAAATACTGCTTCACGTCCTGCTCGCTGAACGCGTAGCGCGCTTCCTTGAGCTTCTCGCCGACATAAGTCCAGTCCCAGGGTTGCGGGTCGGCCATGCCGAGTTGTTCGGTCGCGAAGACGCGCAAGTCGGCCACGTCGCGCTCGCCGAACGGCTTGGCCTTGACGCCGAGGTCGCGCAGGAACTTCACGACCTGCTCCGGCGAATCCGCCATCTTCGGAACCACCGACAACTCACCGAAGTTCTTGTAGCCGAGCAGCTTCGCCTCTTCCTCGCGCAGCGCGAGGATTTCGGTGATCAACGCGGTGTTGTCGAAAGCCGGGTCGCCGAACTCGCTGGCACGCGTGACATAGGCGCGATAGAGCGTTTCGCGCAACGCGCTGCTCCTGGCGAACTGCATGACGGGCAGGTAGCTCGGCATCTTGAGCGTGAGCTTGTAGCCGGGCTTGCCGTCGGCTTCGGCTGCGGCACGGGCGGCGGCTATCGTGTCCTCCGGCACACCTTCGAGTTCGCCGGCTTCGGCGTAGTAGCCGAAAGCATCTGTCGCGTCGAGCGCGTGCTCGCTGAATTTCTGGCTCAACTCGGCCTGGCGCTCCTGGATGGCGGCGTACCGCTCCTTGGCCGCGCCCTGCAGATCCGCACCGCCGAGCACGAAGTTGCGCACGGCATTGCGATGCGCCTGACGCTGCTCGATGTTGAGCGTCGCCGGATCGATCGCCTTGTACTTCGCGAACAGCTTCTCGTCGGAACCCAGGCGCGTCCAGAACGCGGTGACGCGCGGCATCGCCTCGTTGTAGGCGGCACGCAGTTCAGGCGTATCGGCCACGGCGTTCAAATGGCCGACGGCGCCCCACGCACGACCGAAGCGCTCCGATGCGACGTCGAGCACGCGGGAAATCGCCAGCCAGTCGGCCGGAAAATCCGGTGCCGTCACCGTCTGAAGCGCGGCTTCGGACTCGGCGAGCAGGGCATCGACCGCGGGCGCGACGTGCGCCGGCTTTATGTGGTCGAACAGCGGAAGGTCGGTGAAATCGAGGAGCGGGTTCAGCGGTTGGTTCATTTGAGTGATCTGGCGACGTGCGCCTCAAGTTCAAGTCAGTCGAGAGTCCGTTCTGCGGCTTCGATGGTGTTCACGAGCAGCATGGTGATGGTCATGGGGCCGACGCCGCCCGGCACCGGCGTGATCCAGCCGGCGACTTCGCCGACGCCGGCGAAATCGACGTCGCCGCACAGCTTGCCTTCGTCGTTCCGGTTCATTCCAACGTCGATCACGACAGCGCCTGGCTTGACCATGTCGGCGGTCAGCACGTTGCGCTTGCCGACCGCCGCGACGATCACGTCGGCCTGGCGGGTCATGGCGCCCAGGTCGGGCGTCGCGCTGTGGCAGATCGTGACGGTGGCGTTCTTGGCCAGCAGCATCAGCGCCATCGGCTTGCCGACGATGTTGCTGCGGCCGATGACCACCGCGTGCTTGCCGCGCAGGTCGTAGCCGATCGATTCGAGCATCTTCATGCAGCCGTACGGCGTGCACGGCCAGAATCCCGGCGCTCCGGTCATCAGCGCGCCGGCGCTGGCGACGTGGAAGCCGTCGACGTCTTTTTCCGGCGATATCGCTTCGATGACTTTTTGCGCGTCGAGGTGCGGCGGCAGCGGCAGTTGCACGAGGATGCCGTGGATGGCGGGGTCGCGATTCAGCGCATCGACGCGGGCGAGCAGGTCGGCTTCGCTCAGGTCGGCCGGGTATTTCTCCATCACGGAGTGCAGGCCGTTGTCTTCGCAGGCCTTGACCTTGTTGCGGACGTAGACCTGGCTCGCCGGGTTCTCGCCGACCAGCACCACCGCCAGGCCGGGCGTCACGCCGCGCGCTTCGAGTGCCGCAGCGCGCACGGCCACGTCGCCGCGCAGCGTGCGGGAGAGGGCGTTGCCGTCGATCAGTTGGGCTTTCATCTGTTTCGATTTTCCAAGTAGAAACGCCCGCTTGCGCAGGCGTCGGGAGCAGTTATCGCTATGCGGGCAATAGCTATGGGTTGTTCAGGAGGTCTTGGCCGCCGGCTGGGTCTGGCCCAGCGCGATCTTCAGCAGGTCGGCGACCGTGTTGGCGTTGAGCTTTTCCATGATGTTGGCGCGGTGCGCCTCCACCGTCTTGATGCTGATGCCGAGATCGTCGGCGATCTGCTTGTTCAGGCGGCCGGCGACGATGCGTTCGAGCACCTGCGCCTCGCGGCCGGTGAGCTTGGACAGCAGCGCGTCGCGGCTGGCGGACTGCTGGTGCTGTGTGAAGGCGCCACGAGCATGCTCGAGCATGCGTTCGACCAGCGTCACGAGTTCGTCTTCGTTGAACGGCTTCTGGATGAAATCCATTGCGCCTTTCTTCATGCTGTCGACCGCCATCGGCACGTCGCCATGACCGGTGATGACGACGATGGGAAGCGGCGACTTGCGCTCGATCAGGCGGTCCTGCAGTTCCAGACCCGTCATGCCGCCCATGCGGATGTCGACGATCATGCAGGCGACTTCGCGCGGGTCGTAGCGGGAGAGGAAGGACTCTGCGGAGTCGAAACATCGGACCCTGTAGTCCTTACCTTCCAGCAGCCACTGGAGGGAGTCGCGTACGGCTTCGTCGTCATCGACGACGTAGACAGTGCCCTTCTTCGGAATCAAACTCATGCGGGTACCTTTGCCTCGTCGTTTGCTATGGAGTTGATAGCGTCCAGCACCGGAATCCAGAAGGAAAAACGGCATCCGACGACATCCGGACCATTGTAGATGTTCTCCGCCTGCATCCGTCCGCGATGCGATTCGACGATGGTTCGGCACAGATTCAGGCCGATGCCCATGCCTTCCGCCTTGGTCGAAAAGAAAGCTTCATAAAGTCGGTCCATGACTTCCGGCGCCAGACCCATGCCGGTGTCGTGAACCGAAAACTCGACCGCGTTCTGCGCCTCGATCACTTTCGGCAGCACGCGCAATTCGACGCTGCGACGGGCCAGTGGCCGCTCGGCCAGATCGATCGACTCGGCGGCGTTCTTCAGAAGGTTCACGAGCACCTGTTCGATCAGGATCGGGTCGACCTGCAGCACCGGCAACCGCGCGGCGACGTAATGGTTCAGCCGCACGTTGCGCCGACGGAGCTCGATACCCGCCAGTTCGACCGCTTCGCTGACCATCGTCGCCACGTCCGACGCCGTCCGGTTCGGCTCGCTGCGCTTCACGAACGAGCGGATGCGCTGGATGATCTGGCCCGCGCGCTGCGCCTGCTTCGATGTCTTTTCCAGCGCAGCGAGAAGCGCTTCGGTGTCGATCTGCTGGTTCTTGATGCGCGACACCATGCCGTTGCAGTAATTGGTGATCGCCGTCAGCGGCTGATTCAGTTCGTGCGCGACGCTCGATGCCATCTCGCCCATCGTGATCAGCCGGCTCGATGCATGGGCACGGTCGGCCTGCGCCGCGGCCTGCTCTTCGGCAACGCGGCGCGGCGTGATGTCCGTGGCGATCACGAGCTGGGCCAGCCGTCCGTCCACCCAAGTCAGGTAGCGCGAGCGGACCTCGAGCCATTTGCCGAGCTCCGGCACGAAGATTTCGTTGTTGGCCGGCTGGGCCGTGGTCAGCGTGTCGATCGGCAGGCCGGCGAACGGATCGACGTCGTCGAGCGTGTCGTCGTGCGCCGCCGAAGCCGGTACGCCCGCCTGCGCCACCATGCCGAGATGGCCGACCGTGTCGGAGCCGAACCAGAGGCGGTAAAGCTTGTTGGCGAACAGCAGTTCCTCGCTGCCGATCGGCGCCACCGACACAGCGGCGTCGAGCGCTTCCAGCACCGTCGTGAAGCGCTCGTACGACGCCGAAAGCTGCTCGCGGATGCGCGTGGGCTCGGTGATGTCGGTCATCGACGTCATCCAGCCGGTCTGGTGGCCGCGCGCATCGATCAGCGGCGACACGTACAGGCGCGCATTGAAGACGCTGCCGTTCTTGCGCTTCACCTTGACCTGGAAGCCGCCGGGCAGCGCGCGGCCATGCAGTTCTTCTTCCAGCCGCTCGTTCATGACGTCGCGGTCGGATTCGAGCCAGTACGGAAACGGCGGTTTCTTGCCGACGAGATCGGGCTCCGACCAGCCGGTCATCGCGCAGAAGGCGGCGTTGACGTAGGTGATGCGGCCTTCGAGGTCCAGCACGCGCATGCCGGTCAGCATGGAGTTTTCCATCGCGCGGCGGAAGTTGGTTTCGGCGACCAGTGCCTGCTGCGTCTGCAGTCGCCGCCGGGTGTGGCGCCAGGTGCCGATCAGCATCCAGGCAGTGAGCACGCTGAGCGCGCCAACCAGCCAGAACAGCCCGTTGCCGACCAGTCCGGGAGACGTGCGATAGGCCTGCGCGCGCAGCACCAGCGCATTGCCTACCGGCGACACCGGCACTTCGTACTCGTTGATGCGGTCGACCCAGGGCAGCGCGCGGGCGACGGCGTCGCGTGGTGTCGTGGTATTGCCGGCCAGCAATCCGCCTTTTGCATCGAGCAGCGCCACTGCGTAACGCGCGCTCACCTCGGGCGGCACGCCGTAGCGCAACAGGCTGTCGACCGAGAACTCTCCCAGCACTTCGCCGGCATACAACCCCTGGTCGTACAGCGGTATGTGCAGCTGCAGCATCGTGACCGGATCGCCGCCCGTCATCGGCTGCGAGAAGACCGGCTGGCGCAGTTCGCGTGCTAGCGCGTAATTGCTCTCGATTTCGCCGGGGCGCAGCACCTCGTCGAGCGCGTGCTGCTGCGACGGATGCACGCTCGGCGCCGCGTAGTTGGCCTTGAAGCGCCTGCGGTCATCGATCCAGCTGACCGCCTGGAGTTCGGGATACTGGCTGACCATGGACTCTGCGCGGCTGGTGAACTCGGGCGAATCGATTTCGCGGTTGGACGCGTCGCGTGCCAGCCGCATCAGCTGTTCCTGGCGTTCGAGCAGCCGCAGGCGCAGGCGTTGCTGCGCATATTCGACGTCGCGCTTGACCGATTCCTGCTCGCGCTCGACTTCCTCGGCACGCAGATACCAGAAGGCGCAGACGATGGCCGCAAGGAACAGCAGCACGGCTGCCAGCGGCGCCAGCATCGCCACCGCGTCCTGCAGCACCGGCGTCTGTCGACGCCACCAGCGTCGCCACCAGAGAAGGGGCGATGCTTTGACGGCGCTGCGTGCGGCGGCGAGCGGGCTGAACAGGGGCATTCTTCGAGTGTAGGGGAAGGTCCTAATGCTGCCGGGCCGAAGGCGCAGCCAAAACGGGTCAGACTGACGAGGGGAGGAAACGTGTGGTTTTTGGCATTTGATCAATGGCTCAAAGGATTCCACATCGTGGAAATCAAAAACACCATTTGAAATTCGTCAGTTTCTGTGCGACATTTCCGCCCAGTTTTCCCAAGCCAAAGCACCCATCAAGGAGACAAGCATGTCGGCAAATCCCGAGAACCAATTCGGCTCGGCCGCGAACGACGCGGATGCGCAAGAAACGCGCGAATGGACCGACGCACTGTCAGCGGTCATTCAGAGTGAAGGTCCTGAGCGGGCGCATTTCCTGCTCGAACAACTGCTCGAACATGCGCGCCAGCACAGCATCGACAAGCCGTTTTCGGCCAACACCGCGTACGTGAACACGATCGAGCCGGATCAGGAAGAGCGTTCGCCCGGCAACCTCGAGATCGAGGAACGCCTGCGTTCGTACATGCGCTGGAATGCGATGGCGATGGTGGTCAAGGCCAACCGCCTGCATCCGCCCGAAGGCGGCGACCTCGGCGGCCACATCGGCTCGTTCGCTTCGCTGGCCAGCATGTTCGGTGCCGGCTTCAATCATTTCTGGCATGCGGAGAGCGAAAACCACGGCGGCGACTGCCTGTACATCCAGGGTCACGTTTCGCCCGGCATCTATGCCCGCGCCTATCTCGAAGGTCGCCTGACCGAAGAGCAACTGCTCAATTTCCGCCAGGAAGTCGACGGCAAGGGTCTTTCGAGCTACCCGCATCCGAAGCTGATGCCGGCGTTCTGGCAGTTCCCGACGGTGTCGATGGGCCTTGGCCCGCTGATGGCGATCTACCAGGCACGCTTCCTGAAATACCTGCATGCCCGCGGCATCGCCAACACCGAAAACCGCAAGGTTTGGGTGTTCTGCGGCGACGGCGAAATGGACGAGGTCGAATCGCTCGGCGCCATCGGCCTGGCCGCGCGCGAGAAGCTCGACAACCTGGTCTTCGTCATCAACTGCAACCTGCAGCGCCTCGACGGCCCGGTGCGCGGCAACGGCAAGATCATCCAGGAACTCGAAGGCGAATTCCGCGGTTCGGGCTGGAACGTGATCAAGCTGATCTGGGGCAAGGGCTGGGACGAACTCCTCGCCCGCGACAAGGACGGCGCGCTGCGCAAGCTGATGATGGAGACGAACGACGGCGACTACCAGTCGTTCAAGGCCAACGACGGCGCCTACGTCCGCAAGAACTTCTTCGGCCGCGATCCGCGCACGCTGGAAATGGTCTCGAAGATGAGCGACGACGACATCTGGCAACTGCGCCGCGGCGGTCACGACGCGCAGAAGGTCTATGCGGCCTTCGACGCGGCCGTGAAGCACAAGGGCCAGCCGACGGTGCTGCTGGTGAAGACCGTCAAGGGCTTCGGCATGGGCAAGATCGGCGAAGGCAAGAACAACGTCCACCAGACGAAGAAGCTCGGCGACGAAGACATCAAGGCCTTCCGCGACCGCTTCAACATCCCGGTGCCGGACAGCCAGCTGGCTGACATCCCGTTCTACAAGCCGGCCGACGACACGCCGGAAATGCAGTACCTGCACGAGCGTCGCAAGAAGCTCGGCGGTTACCTGCCGCTGCGTCGCACCAAGGCCGACGAGAGCTTCACGGTGCCGTCGCTCGAGACCTTCAAGTCGGTGCTGGAGCCGACCGCCGAAGGCCGCGAGATTTCGACCACGCAAGCCTATGTCCGCTTCCTCACGCAGCTGCTGCGCGACCAGGCGCTGGGTCCGCGCGTCGTGCCGATCCTGGTCGACGAAGCGCGTACTTTCGGCATGGAAGGGTTGTTCCGCCAGATCGGCATCTACAACCCGGCCGGCCAGCAGTACACCCCGGTCGATAAAGACCAGGTCATGTACTACAAGGAAGACAAGGCCGGCCAGATCCTGCAGGAAGGCATCAACGAAGCCGGCGGCATGTCGAGCTGGATCGCCGCGGCCACGTCGTATTCGACGAACAACCGCATCATGGTGCCGTTCTACGTCTACTACTCGATGTTCGGTTTCCAGCGCATCGGCGACCTGGCCTGGGCGGCCGGCGACATGCAGGCGCGCGGTTTCCTGCTGGGCGGCACATCGGGCCGTACGACGCTGAACGGCGAAGGCCTGCAGCACGAAGACGGTCACAGCCACATCCTGGCGAACACGATTCCGAACTGCGTCAGCTACGACCCGACCTTCGCGCATGAAGTCGGCGTGATCCTGCACCACGGCCTGAAGCGCATGGTCGAGAAGCAGGAAAACGTCTACTACTACATCACGTTGCTGAACGAGAACTATGCGATGCCCGGCCTGCAGCCCGGCACCGAAGAGCAGATCATCAAGGGCATGTACCTGTGCCGCCAGGCGCCGGTCGTCAAGCCGGCAAAGGGCGCCAATGCTGCGCCGACGGTGCAGCTGCTCGGCAGCGGCACGATCCTGCGCGAAAGCTTCGTCGCGCAAGAATTGCTCGAGAAGGACTGGGGTGTGAGCGCTGCGGTGTGGAGCTGCCCGAGCTTCAACGAGCTGACCCGCGACGGCCAGGACGCCGACCGCTGGAACCTGCTTCACCCGACCGACGCGCCGCAAGTCGCCTACGTCACCGAACAGCTTTCTGCCAGCGAAGGCCCGGTGGTCGCTTCGACCGACTACATGAAGGCGTTCGCCGAGCAGATCCGCCCCTACATCCCGAAGGGCCGCAACTACAAGGTGCTGGGCACCGACGGCTTCGGCCGCAGCGACTTCCGCACCAAGCTGCGCGAGCATTTCGAGATCAACCGTCACTTCATCGTGGTGTCCGCACTCAAGGCGCTGGCCGAAGACGGCGTGATTCCGGCGACCACCGTTGCCGAAGCGATCAAGAAGTACGGGATCGACGCCGAAAAGTCCAACCCGCTGTACGCATAAATACGGAGACAAACGACATGGCAGCAGTGGAAGTCAAGGTGCCGGACATCGGCGATTTCGATGAAGTCGCGGTGATCGAGGTGCTGGTGAAAGTGGGCGACACGGTGAAAGCCGAACAGTCGCTGATCACGGTCGAATCGGACAAGGCGTCGATGGAGATTCCATCGTCGACGGCCGGTGTGGTCAAGGAAATCAAGGTCGAGGTGGGCGGCAAGGTGAAGGAAGGCTCGGTCGTGCTGATCGTGGAAGCCGAAGGTGGCGGCGCTGCGCCGGCGCCCGTCGCCGCGCCCGCTGCGGCTCCGGCGGCTGCGCCCGCACCGGCTGCCGCGGCACCTGCTCCCGCTCCGGCCGTTGCACCTGCAGCATCCGGCCCGGTGGACGTCAAGGTCCCCGACATCGGCGACTTCAAGGACGTGTCCGTCATCGAGCTGCTCGTCAAGCCGGGCGACACGATCAAGGCCGACCAGTCGCTGATCACGGTCGAGTCCGACAAGGCGTCGATGGAGATCCCGTCGTCCGCTGGCGGCGTGCTCAAGGAATTGAAGGTCAAGGTCGGCGACGTCGTCAACATCGGCGACCTGATCGCGGTGCTGGAAGGCGCTGCGGGCGGTTCGGCTGCGCCAGCACCGCAAGCCGCTGCACCTGCTGCTGCCGCTCCTGCTGCACCGGCATCGGCACCTGCGGCAGTCCCCCAGGCGAGCGCAAGCACCGCGTCTGCCTCGGCGTCCGCGCCCGCACCGGCGGCACATGAACCCGGCAAGACACCTGCCACCGGTCTCCCCCACGCATCGCCGTCGGTCCGCAAGTTCGCGCGCGAACTCGGCGTGCCGCTCGACGAGGTCAAGGGCTCCGGTCCCAAGGGCCGGATCACTCAGGAAGACATCCAGGGCTTCACCAGATCGGTGATGAGCGGCCAGACCGCGACCAAGGCTGCGGCAGCGTCCGCCAAGCCTGCCGCTTCGGGCGGCGGCGACGGCGCGGCGCTCGGACTGATCCCGTGGCCGAAGGTCGACTTCGCCAAGTTCGGCACGGTCGAGCGCAAGGACCTGTCGCGCATCAAGAAGATCAGCGGCGCGAACCTGCACCGCAACTGGGTGATGATCCCGCACGTCACGAACAACGACGAAGCGGACATCACCGAACTCGAAGCGTTCCGCGTCTCCACCAACAAGGAGAACGAGAAGTCGGGCGTCAAGGTCACGATGCTGGCTTTCGTGATCAAGGCGGTGGTCGCGGGCCTGAAGAAATTCCCCGAGTTCAACACCAGCCTCGACGGCGACACGCTGGTCTACAAGCAGTACTTCAACGTCGGCTTCGCGGCGGACACGCCGAACGGGCTGGTCGTTCCGGTGCTCAAGGATGCCGACAAGAAGGGCATCATGCAGATCAGCCAGGAAATGGGCGAATTGGCCAAGAAGGCCCGCGACGGCAAGCTCGGCTCGGCCGACATGCAGGGCGGCTGCATGTCGATCAGCTCGCTCGGCGGCATCGGCGGCACGCATTTCACGCCCATCATCAACGCGCCCGAAGTCGCGATCCTCGGCCTCTCGAAGGGTCAGATGAAGCCGGTGTGGGACGGCAAGCAGTTCGTGCCGCGCCTGGTGCTGCCGCTGTCGCTGTCGTACGACCATCGTGTCATCGACGGCGCCCTGGCCGCACGCTTCAATGCCTATCTGGGCCAACTGCTGGCGGACTACCGCCGCATCGTGCTGTAAAGGAACGATCAGCATGAGCGAACAACAGATCATGGTGCCGGACATCGGCGATTTCGACGAAGTCGCGGTGATCGAAGTGCTGGTGAAGGTCGGCGACACGGTGAAAGCCGAGCAGTCGCTGATCACTGTGGAATCGGACAAGGCGTCAATGGAAATTCCATCGTCGGCCGGCGGCGTGGTGAAGTCGATCGCCGTCAAGGTGGGCGACAAGGTCAAGCAGGGCTCGGTCGTGGTGGCGCTGGAAGTCGGCGAAGGCGCCTCTGCTGCGGCACCGGCGGCTGCATCGGCGCCCGCACCCGCACCCGCACCCGCCGCGCCTGCGGCAGGAACGGTCGGCGAGAGTCAGGCGCCCGCACCTTCGCCGGTCGCGGCACCTGCGCAGCGTGCACCTGCACCGGCCGGAACGTACAGCGGACCGGTCGATATCGAATGTGACCTGCTGGTGCTCGGTGCCGGCCCCGGCGGTTATTCCGCTGCGTTCCGCGCAGCCGATCTGGGCCTCAAGGTCGTGCTGGTCGAGCGCTATTCCAAGCTCGGCGGCGTCTGCCTGAACGTCGGCTGCATTCCGTCGAAAGCGCTGCTGCACGTCGCGGCCGTGATGGACGAGGTCAAGCACTTCGCCGATCTCGGCGTGAGCTATGGCGAGCCGGTCATCGACCGCGCGAAGCTACTGGAGCGCAAGAACAAGGTCGTGGGCAAGCTGACCGGCGGTCTGAGCGCGATGGCGAAGATGCGCAAGGTCACGACCGTGCGCGGCGTCGGCGAGTTCGTCGATCCGTACCACCTCAAGGTGCAGGAAACGGAAGGCGAAGGTCGCACGACCACCGGCAAGGCGCCGCAGACGATCAAGTTCCGCAATTGCGTGATCGCGGCCGGTTCGCAGGCCGTGCACCTGCCGTTCATGCCCAAGGACCCGCGCGTCGTCGATTCGACCGGTGCGCTGGCGCTCGGGCATGACCCTAAGCGCATGCTGATCCTCGGCGGCGGAATCATCGGCCTCGAAATGGGCTCGGTGTATTCGTCGCTCGGCGCACGCCTCGATGTGGTCGAAATGCTCGACGGCCTGATGCAGGGCGCCGACCGCGACCTGGTGAAGGTCTGGCAGAAGATGAACGCGCCGCGCTTCGACAACATCATGTTGAAGACCAAGACGGTCGGCGCCGAGGCGACCAAGGACGGTATCAGGGTGACGTTCGAAGGCGAGAACGCGCCCAAGGAACCGCAGCTGTACGACCTGGTGCTCCAGGCCGTCGGCCGCAGCCCGAACGGCAAGAAGATCGGTGCCGAGAAGGCCGGCGTTGCCGTAGGTGACCGCGGGTTTATCGCGGTCGACATCCAGATGCGCACCAACGTGCCGCACATCTTCGCCATCGGCGACATCGTCGGCCAGCCGATGCTGGCGCACAAGGCGGTGCACGAAGCGCACGTGGCGGCGGAAGTCATCGCCGGCGAGATCAAGGGCGACAAGGAACTGGCAAGCGCTGCATTCAACGCCCGCGTGATCCCGAGCGTGGCGTACACCGATCCTGAAGTGGCCTGGGTCGGCCTGACCGAAGACCAGGCCAAGGCCGACGGCATCAAGGTGACCAAGGGCCTGTTTCCCTGGAACGCCTCGGGCCGCGCGATCGCCAACGGCCGCGACGAAGGCTTTACCAAGCTGCTGTTCGACGCCGAAACGCACCGCATCGTCGGCGGCGGCATCGTCGGCACGCATGCGGGCGACATGATTGGCGAGGTCGCGCTGGCGATCGAGATGGGCGCGGACGCCGTCGATATCGGCAAGACGATCCATCCGCATCCGACGCTGGGCGAGAGCATCGGGCTGGCTGCGGAAGCGGCGCATGGGAGCTGTACGGATCTGCCGCCTGTGAAGCGCTAGCGCTCGTTAGCGACAGACAGCAAAAAACCCGCCGCGGCGGGTTTTTTGTTGGGCTCTCGGTATATCGATATCGAAAGCAACGTCGACAGTCCAGCTTACTCGCCAGCCACCTGTCCACCGTCATCCTGCACCCGCCGCGCGCCATCGAAGCGCCGCTGCCAGTAACTCCCGGTCATGTCTTCCACGCGAACCGTGGCACCGGGTTTCGGCGCATGAATGAACTTGCCATCACCAACATAGATGCCGACATGGCTGAAAGCCCGGCGCATCGTGTTGAAGAACACCAGATCGCCCGGCTTCAGATCGCCACGATCGACCTTTTCAGTCGCCGCTGCCTGCTCTTCTGCACGGCGAGGAAGAAGGTGACCAATGGTCTGGTTGTACATCGCTCGGACGAAGCCGCTGCAGTCGAAGCCGGTTTCTGCGGTGTTGCCACCACGCCGGTAGGGAACGCCGAGGAAGCCGATGGCGGTGACGACGAGGTCGGAGGTGCGGTCGACGACGTCGCGACTGACATGCTGGAGGTGGCTGACGATGCCTTTGTCGGCAAGCATCTTGTCCATCTCGTCCGATCTGTCGTTGGAAGGAGCCGCGTGGGCGGCTGAAGCCAGGAGGAGAACGGAAAGTAGGACAGTCAATCGCATGAGTCGTAGGATATTGATGACGAAAGCGTGTGTCAACCTCATTTGCCGCTTAAATCAGCTTCGTAACCCCTTGTTTTTGTTGAACTTTTTGAGTACGCATGCATTGGCTTACAAAGAAAGTATGCATATTGCGGATTTCAAAATCCGATTTGGAAGTAATGCAAAAGTTTGTTGAACCACATTAGCAAATTGAATTGCAACGGAATGCGAACAGACGTTTCCAAATAATCTGCATGGATCTCCTGTCCTCACGCCGCGTGGGCGGCAGGCTGGCAAGAAACATGGCTGGCCCGTCTTCAAGTTACGGCGAAAACCACGGCGGAGGGAAAGTCGGCAACGCGCTAATCCGCGACGCGAAGCTGGGCCCGGACGGCTTCTTATATGTACTGACCGATGAATCCAGGGGAAAGCTGTTGCGCCTGAAGCCGCCATGAGCGGTTTCAATGGCGCTCAGGACGAGCAGCGAGACACAGGCAAGGTGGCAAGGGTCGACTTCCAGAGACGAAGCCATGGCGCCCAGTCGTGACCGCCTTCGGTAGTGAAGACGCGTTCGGGCGGCAGTACGGCGCCCAGAAGCCCGTTGCTGGTCGCGAATCGATCGGCTTTTCCGTAGCCGAGCCAAAGTTGCGGCAGCGTCGCCGCCATGGGCGATCCGTAGCGTTGGAGCGATGTCCATAACGCCGTTTCCCGTTGCGAGCGCACGTCCGAGACAGGATTCGCAGCGGCGGACCAGCGCATCAATCCGCCCGCTTTCGCCACTTCATCGGAGATCGTCGGCGCGCCGAGATAGGGCGCGAGCGCGACCACGCCGGCGATGTCTTCCGGATGTTCCTGCGCGTAGATCAATCCACCGAACCCGCCCAGCGAGATGCCGAAGATCCAGATCGCGCGATAGCCGCGTGACTTGGCCGGTCCGATCACATCCTGGCGCAACCGTTCGACGAACGCGTTCTTGTGGTAGTAACCGAGATGCGCATCGACGCGAACCACGTCCGCCGCGAGGCGGCTGTCCTGCACGGCCTTCACGAAACCTTCGCGGACGAATTCATCGGGATACGAATACACGCCCGGCAGCATGACGATCAGCGTGTCCGCCCGCGCGACGCACTGGCTCGCGTCGGTCTGCGTGTACATCGGCGCGCTGGCGGAGCGCAGATTGACGCAGCCGGTCGCGAAAAGGGCGGCGCAGGAGAGAAGCGCGATGCGACACCGCGCCGCGAATTTCAAGCCGCTCATTTGGCTGACGCCCGATCGGCAGGCCGCGTCGTCACCGGCAGATCGACCATCACCGGCTGTCCGGGCGTCGTGCAACCCGTGTCGCAGCATTTGCCGGGCTGGCGATTGCGCGTGATGGCGCGCGCCGGATCGTGCGGCGCCGCTGCCGGCGATCCGTCGGCCGCGATGCCGCGCTCGAGGATGCGTTCGACCAGTTCCACCTTCGATCCGATCGGATAGTTGCGGTAGATCTCCTGCTTCATCGCAGCCGGCGACCCGCCGCCGTGCAGGCTGATCACGCTGTACCAGCCGCCCTGATAGCCGGCGGTCAGGTCTTCGATGAAGCGGGCGGTTTCGATACGCTGCTCGTACGGCACGTCCGGGTTGGCGCGCAGTACCTCGGAAAGGCGCGCGGCGGTCTCGGGGTTGTGGTCTTCATCCGGGCCGGGGAGGGTGACGATCAGCCCGCCGCTCACGTAGTGCGCGATGCGGTGCATGTCGTAGATCTTGGTTGCCAGCAACAACTTGCCGATGTTGCTGAACACCGGGTCGGGCATGAAGACTTCGCAATGCTCGTCGGCCTTGGCATAGACGCTGGCCGCCACGCCGCAGGCGAAGAAGCTCTCGGTGATGGTGATGAGTTCGACCATCTGCTCGCGCAGGTGCGTTTCCCTGCCCGGATCGAAGCCGTTCGCCTCGCACATCAGCGCGCCGGCGCCGATTAGCAGGTCGCCGAAGCCGGCGCGTGCACCGATGCAGCTGTGGCGGTGGTGCGTCGCGTAGCTGTAGGTCAGGTGGCCGGAATGCTCCCACTCGCCGGCATAGAAGACGTCGTCCCACGGCACGAAGACGCGGTCGAACATGCAGACGCCGGTGCTCTGGCCGTATTTGCGGCTGAAGAGCGCATCGCCATGCTCCAGCTTCTCGCCGGGGCGTCCGGCGGGACGAGCGACGATGGTCAGGCCGGGTGCGTCGAGCGGCACCGCGCAGCAGACGGCGAAGTCGGCGTCTTCCTTGCCCATGTTGCGGCACGGCATCACCAGCAGTTCATGCACATACGGCGCGCCTGTCACGATGGCCTTGGTGCCGGAAATGACGATTCCTTTCGCATTGCGCTCGACGACGTGAAGGTAGCTGTCGATATTGGCCTGCTCGTGCGGGCGTCGGCTGCGGTCGCCCTTGGCATCGGTCATTGCCACGCCGAGCGTCAGGTCCTGGTCCTGGATTCTGTGGAGGTAGTGCTGGAAGCGTGCGGTGTGCTCGGTGCTGCCGCGGGCATCGTCGATGCGGGCCGACACCTGTGCGATCGCGTTGAGCGCATCGTGCGTCAGGTAGCGCTGGGCGCAACCGGTTTCCTGGCAGACGAGACGCACGGCTTCCAGCTTGTTGAGCAGGTCGCCCGAACTGGTGTTGATGTGGGAAAGGCGGTTCACGCGCTTGCCGCTGGTGTGCTGGACGGCCGTCATCAGCCGCTCGTATTCGGGGCGCAGCGCGTAGTCGTAGGTCAGCGCGATGGCGTTGATACCGGGCTGGAAGGCGGCTTCGTCGGCCACGCTTTCCACTTTGCGTCCGTCGACGAAGACGTTGGGCCGGTAGCGTCGTAACGACTCGCGGTATTCGGCGCCGGAAAGAAGATGGGATTGCGGACTGGAAGCGTTCATCGGGTTTGTCTCTCAATGGTCGGTCGCTCATGGCGCCGTGGGTTTTTGTGCGATTCTCCGACGATCCGGAGCAACCTGCTTCGACCCGCTCATTCAAGAATTCCAAGGACTTTCCATGCTGCTCGACGTTTCTCTGTCCCAACTCGTCCTGGTCGACTACCAGGCGCGCCTGATGCCCGCCATCCTCGAAGCCGACGTCGCTGCCGCCAACGCGGTGCGGCTCGGCAGGATCGCGAAGATGCTCGAGGTTCCGGTCTGGGGTACAGAGCAGAACCCGTCGAAGCTCGGCGAAAACCTGCCCGAGATCCGCGCGCTGTGCCAGCAGACGCTGGCCAAGATGCATTTCAGCGGCGTCGAGGAAGGCCTCGGCGAATGGCTGCGCCCGCCGGCCAAGGCGCCGCAGGGCAATGCCCGCAGCCTGCCGAAGCATCTGCAGAAGCCTTCCGGGGCGACCGAGGAGCGCAACACCGTCGTGATCGCCGGCTGCGAAGCCCATGTCTGCCTGATGCAGACGGCGCTCGATCTGCTGGAAGACGAGTTCGAAGTCTGGGTCGTGACCGACGCCTGCAGCTCGCGCACCGAACGCAACCGCGATGCCGCCTTCGACCGCCTTGCCGGCGCGGGCGCGGAGCTGGTGACGACCGAGATGGTCGGCTTCGAATGGCTGCGCACGGCGGAGCATCCGGCGTTCAGGGAATTCCAGGGCCTGATCCGCTGACAGGCACACAATCTGTCGTGCAGCACCGCAAGATAAGCGGGGCGTACCAGGAGACAAAACGACATGACTTCCCCCAGCAACTATGGTGACTTCTATCGCCGGTCCGTCGACGACAACGAAGCCTTCTGGGCCGAACAGGCCGACCTGATCGACTGGCAGACGCCGCCACGCCAGATCCTCGACGCCGGCAATCCGCCGTTTGCGCGCTGGTTCATCGGCGGCACCACCAATTTGTGTCACAACGCCGTCGACCGGCATCTCGATGCGCGAGGCGACCAGCCGGCGCTGATCTGCATCTCGACCGAGACGGGGCTCGAACGCAGCTACAGCTTCCGCGAACTGCATGCCGAGGTACAGCGCACTGCCGCGAGTCTCCTGGCGCTTGGCGTGAAGCGCGGCGATCGCGTGCTGATCTACATGCCGATGATTGCGGAAGCGGCCTTCGCGATGCTGGCCTGCGCACGCATCGGCGCGGTGCATTGCGTCGTGTTCGGCGGTTTCGCCAGCGGCTCGCTGGCCTCGCGCATCGAGGACGCCGAGCCGACCGTCATCGTCAGCGCCGACGCCGGATCGCGTGCCGGCAAGGTGTTGGCATACAAGCCACTGCTCGACGAGGCGATCCGGCTGTCGAAGCACAAGCCGGTCGCCGTGCTGCTGGCCGACCGCGGCCTGGCGCCGATGGCGATGGACGCGGGCCGCGATCACCTGATGCGCGACCTGGCCGAACGGCACCGCGACGCCGTCGTGCCCTGCGTCTGGCTCGAATCGACCGAGATCAGCTACACCATCTACACCAGCGGCACCACCGGCAAGCCCAAGGGCGTGCAGCGCGACACCGGCGGCTACGCGGTCGCGCTGGCGGCCAGCATGAAGCACATCTTCGACGGCCGCGCCGGCGAAACGTACTTCTCCACCAGCGACATCGGCTGGGTCGTCGGCCACAGCTACATCGTCTACGGCCCGCTGATCGCAGGCATGGCGACGATCATGTACGAGGGTTTGCCGACGCAGGGCCTGGACGGCCAGCCGAACGGAGGCATCTGGTGGAGCCTGGTCGAGAAATACAGCGTGACGGTGATGTTCAGCGCGCCGACCGCCGTGCGGGTGCTGAAGAAGCAGGACCCGGCGCTGCTGAAGAAGTACGACCTGTCGAGCCTGCGCGCGCTCTTCCTTGCCGGCGAGCCGCTCGACGAACCGACCGCGCGCTGGATCGCGGACGGCCTCGGCGTGCCGATCATCGACAACTACTGGCAGACCGAATCCGGCTGGCCGATCATCACCATCGCCACGGGCGTCGAGAAGAAGGCGAGCAAATTCGGCAGCCCGGGCGTACCGATGTACGGCTGGCGCGTGAAGATCGTTCACGAGTCGACCGGCGAGGAACTGACCGCGCCGAACGAAAAGGGAGTCGTCGTCATCGAGGGCCCGACGCCGCCCGGTTTCATGCAGACGATCTGGCGGGACGACAGGCGATTCGTGGAAACGTACTGGAAGAGCATTCCCGGCAAGACCGTGTACTCGACCTTCGACTGGGGCATCCGGGACGCCGACGGCTATTTCTACATCCTCGGGCGCACCGACGACGTGATCAACGTCGCCGGCCATCGGCTCGGCACGCGAGAGATCGAGGAGAGCATTTCCGGCCACGCCGGCGTCGCCGAGGTGGCCGTGGTGGGCATCGCCGATGCGCTGAAAGGGCAGGTCGCGGTGGCTTTCGTGGTTTCGCGCGATGCCGCGGAGCCCGATGGAGCCGCGATCCGGGCGTTCGAGGGCGAGATCATGAAGCGCGTCGCCGACGATCTAGGCGCCTTGGCCCGTCCCGCGCGGGTGTATGTCGTGACGGCGCTGCCGAAGACGCGCAGCGGAAAATTGCTGCGGCGCGCCATCCAGGCGGTGTGCGAGGCGCGCGACCCCGGCGACCTGACCACGATCGAGGATCCTTCGTCGCTTCAGCGGATAAAGGAACTTGTGGCGCACTGACGTGCTCCTACAACGCCGCCAGATGCCAACCGGTGTCATCTGGCTGCCGTGGCACAATGCCACAGTACTCAGGCCCTTCCCTAGCCACAGTCGCATCCGCCAATCGGTCCAGCCGTGTAGCGGAAGGTTTCTTAAACCAGCTAATGCTTCCCTCAGGGGAGCGAAAGTCAGCGGAATATGAGCGATTCATCGACGTCAACGACGTCCTCGCACCAGATTTTTCAAGCCTATCAAGGCAACACCTACCTCTTCGGCGGCAATGCGCCTTATGTCGAAGAGATGTACGAGAACTACCTCGCCAACCCCGGCAGCGTCGACGACAACTGGCGTTCGTATTTCGATGCGCTCCAGAACGTTCCCGCGACCGACGGCAGCAGCACCCGCGACGTTCCGCACCTCCCGGTCGTCAATGCCTTCGCCGAGCGCGCCAAGCAGGGCCTGACCCGCGTCGTGCAGGCCAGCGGGGCCGATTCCGAACTGGGTCGCCAGCGCACCGCCGTCCAGCAGCTGATCGCCGCTTACCGCAATGTGGGTGCCCGCTGGGCGGACCTCGATCCGCTCAAGCGCACCGAACGTCCGTCGATCCCGGAGCTGGAGCCGTCGTTCTACGGCTTCACCGACGCCGATCTCGAAACCGTGTTCAACACCAGCAACACGTTCTTCGGCAAGGACACGATGTCCCTGCGCGACCTGCTGAATGCGTTGCGCGAAACGTATTGCGGCACGATCGGCGCCGAATACATGTACACCACCGACCACCAGCACAAGCGCTGGTGGCAGCAGAAGCTCGAAAGTGCCCGCACCAATCCGAAGCTCACGACCGAGCAGAAGAAGAACGTGCTCGAACGCCTCACGGCCGCCGAAGGCCTAGAGCGCTTCCTGCACACCAAGTACGTCGGCCAGAAGCGTTTTTCGCTGGAAGGCGGCGAAAGCTTCATCGTCTCCATGGACGAGCTCATCAACGAAGCCGGCGCCAAGGGCGTGCAGGAAATCGTGATCGGCATGGCCCACCGCGGCCGCCTGAACGTGCTGGTGAATTCGCTCGGCAAATTGCCGGCCGACCTGTTCGCCGAGTTCGATCACACCGCGCCCGAAGAATTGCCGAGCGGCGACGTCAAGTACCACCAGGGCTTCAGCTCCGACGTGACGACGCGTGGCGGCCCCGTGCACCTGAGCCTCGCGTTCAACCCTTCCCACCTCGAGATCGTCAACCCGGTGGTCGAAGGTTCGGTCCGTGCCCGCATGGACCGTCGCGGCGATCCGCTCGGCAAGCAGGTGCTGCCGATCATCGTGCACGGCGACGCGGCCTTCGCCGGCCAGGGCGTCGTGATGGAGACGCTGGCGCTTGCCGAAACCCGTGGTTATTCCACCGGCGGCACGGTGCATATCGTGATCAACAACCAGATCGGTTTCACCACCAGCGACCCGCGCGACAGCCGCTCGACGCTTTATTGCTCGGACATCGTGAAGATGGTCGATGCGCCGGTGCTGCACGTGAACGGCGACGATCCGGAAGCCGTGGTGCTGGCTTCGCAGCTGGCGCTCGAATTCCGCATGGAATTCCAGAAGGACGTCGTCGTCGACATCATCTGTTTCCGCAAGCTGGGCCACAACGAGCAGGACACGCCGTCGCTCACCCAGCCGCTGATGTACAAGAAGATCGCCAAGCACCCGGGCACGCGCAAGCTGTACGCCGACAAGCTGGCCGCGCAGGGCCTGGGCGACACGCTCGGCGACGACATGGTCAAGGCGCAGCGCGCGGCCTTCGATGCCGGCAAGAACACTTCGGACCCGGTGCTGACCAACTTCAAGAGCAAGTTCGCGGTCGACTGGAGCCCGTACCTGAACAAGAAGTGGACGGACGCCGGCGACACCGCCATCCCGACCGCCGAATGGAAGCGTCTGGCCGAGAAGATCACGACCGTTCCTGCCGGTTTCACCGTGCACCCGCTGGTCAAGAAGGTTCTCGACGATCGCGCGGCGATGGGTCGCGGCGACGCCAACGTCGACTGGGGCATGGGCGAGCACATGGCTTTCGCCTCGCTGGTGGCCAGCGGCTATCCGATCCGCCTGTCGGGCGAAGACAGCGGCCGCGGTACGTTCACGCACCGCCATGCCGTTCTGCACGATCAGAATCGCGAGAAGTTCGACACCGGTACGTACGTGCCGCTGCAGAACGTGGCCGAGAACCAGGCACCGTTCGTCGTCATCGACTCGATCCTGTCCGAAGAAGCTGTTCTGGCCTTCGAATACGGCTACGCGTCGAACGACCCGAACACGCTGGTGATTTGGGAAGCCCAGTTCGGCGACTTCGTGAACGGTGCCCAGGTCGTGATCGACCAGTTCATCGCTTCCGGCGAAGTGAAATGGGGCCGCGTCAACGGCCTGACGCTGATGCTGCCGCACGGCTATGAAGGCCAGGGCCCGGAGCACAGCTCGGCCCGCCTCGAACGTTTCATGCAGCTCAGCGCCGACACCAACATGCAGGTCGTGCAGCCGACCACGGCCAGCCAGATCTTCCACATCCTGCGCCGTCAGATGGTGCGCAACCTGCGCAAGCCGCTGATCATCCTGACACCGAAGTCGCTGCTCCGGAACAAGGACGCGACCTCGCCGATGTCGGAATTCACCAAGGGTGTGTTCCAGACGGTGATTCCGGACCACAAGGAACTCAAGGCCGAGAAGGTCAAGCGCGTGATCGCCTGTTCGGGCAAGGTCTATTACGACCTGGCCAAGAAGCGCGAGGAGAGGGGCAGCGAAGACGTGGCGATTATCCGCGTCGAGCAGCTCTATCCGTTCCCGCACAAGGCGTTCTCGAACGAGATCCGCAAGTACCCGAACCTGGTCGACGTGGTCTGGTGCCAGGACGAGCCGCAGAACCAGGGCGCCTGGTTCTTCGTGCAGCACTACATCCACGAGAACATGCTCGACGGCCAGAAGCTCGGCTATTCCGGCCGTGCCGCTTCGGCTTCGCCGGCTGTGGGTTATTCGCACCTGCACCAGGAGCAGCAGAAGGCGCTTGTCGACGGCGCGTTCTCTAA
This sequence comes from Variovorax glucosi, assembly GCF_051216695.1. Classification (NCBI taxonomy): domain Bacteria; kingdom Pseudomonadati; phylum Pseudomonadota; class Betaproteobacteria; order Burkholderiales; family Comamonadaceae; genus Variovorax; species Variovorax glucosi. Next base: position 1,160,674 of record NZ_JBPJZE010000001.1, on the reverse strand, counting down.
GCTCAAGGGCTTCGTGCTGACCAAGTAAGCAAGGTAAATCATCGAGCGAGCCGCGCGGCTCGCTCTTTTTCATTCCGAACAGAAGAATAGAAGAAACAAATGTCCATCGTTGAAGTCAAGTGCCCGCAGCTTTCCGAATCCGTGTCCGAAGCGACCATGCTCACCTGGAAGAAAAAGGCGGGCGATTACGTCGAAGTCGATGAAATCCTGATCGAGATCGAGACCGACAAGGTCGTGCTCGAAGTGCCGGCTCCGTCGGCAGGTGTCCTTTCCGAAATCGTCCAGCCCGACGGTGCGACCGTCGAAGCCGAACAGGTCATCGCGAAGATCGACACCGATGGCAAGGCCGGCGCCGCAGCGCCCGCAGCCGCACCTGCCGCCGCGGCACCTGCGCCAGCCGCAGCCCCCGCTCCGGCCCAGGCCGCTGCCGCATCCACCGGCGGCTCGAAGTCCGACGTCGCCATGCCCGCCGCCGCCAAGCTGCTGGCCGACAACAACCTGAAGACCGGCGATGTCGCCGGTTCGGGCAAGGACGGCCGCGTGACCAAGGGCGACGTGCTCGGCGCAGTCGCTTTGGGCACCACCGCCAAGGCACCTGCCGCACCGGCGCCGGCGCCAGCCGCCAAGCCTGCTCTGCAGCAAGTCGCCACGTCGTCGAGCCCGAAGGATCTGGGCGAGCGTCCTGAGCAGCGCGTGCCGATGAGCCGCCTGCGCGCCCGCATCGCCGAGCGCCTGCTGCAATCGCAGTCGACCAACGCCATCCTGACCACGTTCAACGAAGTGAACATGGCGCCGGTAATGGACCTGCGCAAGAAGTTCCAGGACGCGTTCACCAAGGAACACGGCGTGAAGCTCGGCTTCATGAGCTTCTTCGTCAAGGCCGCAGTGCATGCGCTGAAGAAATTCCCGGTCATCAACGCGTCGGTCGACGGCAACGACATCGTCTACCACGGCTATTTCGACATCGGCATCGCCGTCGGTTCGCCGCGCGGGCTGGTGGTGCCGATCCTGCGCAACGCCGACCAGATGAGCTTTGCCGACATCGAAAAGAAGATTGCCGAATTCGGCAAGAAGGCACAAGACGGCAAGCTTGGCATTGAAGACATGACCGGCGGTACGTTCTCCATCTCCAACGGCGGCACCTTCGGCTCGATGCTGTCGACCCCGATCATCAACCCGCCGCAGTCGGCGATCCTGGGCGTGCATGCGACCAAGGACCGCGCGGTGGTCGAGAACGGCCAGATCGTGATCCGCCCGATGAACTACCTCGCCATGAGCTACGACCACCGCATCATCGACGGCCGCGAAGCCGTGCTGGGCCTGGTCGCGATGAAGGAAGCGCTGGAAGACCCATCGCGCCTCTTGTTCGACATCTAAGGAAACACAGATGTCCAACAAGCAATTCGACGTCGTCGTCATCGGCGGCGGTCCTGGCGGCTACATCGCCGCGATCCGCGCGGCACAGCTCGGCTACAACGTGGCCTGCGTCGACGAATGGAAGAACAGCAAGGGTGGCCCGGCGCCGGGCGGCACCTGCACCAACGTCGGCTGCATTCCGTCGAAGGCGCTGCTTCAGTCTTCGGAACATTTCGAGCAGGCGGGCCATTCGTTCGCCGATCACGGCATCAACGTGCAGGGGCTCAGCCTCGACATCGAGAAGATGCTGGCGCGCAAGGACACCGTCGTCAAACAGAACAACGACGGCATCCTGTACCTGTTCAAGAAGAACAAGATCGCCTTTTTCCATGGTCGCGCTTCGTTCGTGAAGACCGATGAGACCGGCTACGAGATCAAGGTGACTGGCGCTGCAGAAGAAAGCATTTCTGGCAAGCACATCGTGGTCGCGACGGGTTCCAACGCGCGTTCACTGGCCGGCGCTGAATTCGACGAGGAATTCATCCTGTCGAACGACGGCGCGCTGCGCATCGGCGCGGTGCCGAAGAAGCTGGGCCTGATCGGTGCCGGCGTGATCGGCCTGGAAATGGGTTCGGTCTGGCGCCGTCTGGGTGCCGAAGTCACGGTGCTCGAAGGTCTGCCGACCTTTCTCGGCGCCGTCGACGAGCAGATCGCCAAGGAAGCCAAGAAGTCATTCGACAAGCAGGGCCTGAAGATCGAGCTTGGCGTGAAGATCGGTGAAGTCAAGAAGGGCGCCGATGGCGTCTCGATCGCGTACACCACAGCCAAGGGCGAAGCGCAGACGCTCGACGTCGACCGGCTGATCGTCTCGATCGGTCGCGTGCCGAACACCATCGGCCTGAACGCCGAAGCGGTCGGCCTGGCGCTCGACGAGCGCGGTGCCATCACCGTGGACGACGAATGCAGGACCAACCTGCCGAACGTCTGGGCGATCGGCGACGTGGTGCGCGGCCCGATGCTGGCGCACAAGGCGGAAGAAGAGGGCGTTGCCGTGGCCGAGCGCATCGCCGGCCAGCACGGACACGTCAACTTCAACACCGTGCCTTGGGTCATCTACACGCATCCGGAAATCGCGTGGGTCGGCCAGACCGAGCAGCAGCTCAAGGCGAGCGGTCGTGCATACAAGGCCGGCACCTTCCCGTTCGTTGCAAATGGCCGCGCACGCGCGCTGGGCGACACGACCGGCATGGTCAAGTTTCTCGCCGACGCGACGACCGACGAGATCCTCGGCGTGCACATGGTCGGCCCGCAGGTCAGCGAGCTGATCTCCGAAGCCGTCGTCGCGATGGAATTCAAGGCCAGCGCCGAAGACATCGCCCGCATCTGCCATGCGCATCCTTCGCTGTCGGAAGCGACGAAGGAAGCCGCTTTGGCGGTCGACAAGCGCACGCTCAACTTCTGATCCCTTGAGCGTCAAACAGGCTTACGAAGCGGAGCTCGCTTCGCGCGGCTTCCAGAGCGACCCTGCGCAGTTGCGCGCGGTGGAAGCGCTGGATCGCTGCGCCAACGAATGGGCGAACTACAAGGCGCAGCGCTCCAACGCGCTGAAGAAGCTGATCAACCGCCCGGAAGTGCCGCGCGGCGTCTACATGTACGGCGGCGTCGGTCGCGGCAAGAGCTTTCTCATGGATTGCTTCTTCAACGCCGTTCCGCTCAAGCGCAAGACGCGCCTGCATTTCCATGAGTTCATGCGCGAAGTGCATCGTGAACTTGCGGAGCTGCAGGGCATCGTCAATCCGCTGGACGAACTCGGCAAGCGCATCAGCAAGCGCTACAAGCTGATCTGCTTCGACGAGTTCCACGTCGCCGACATCACCGACGCCATGATCCTGCACCGCCTTCTGGCGGCGCTGTTCGATAACGGCGTGGGTTTCGTGACGACGTCCAATTTCAAGCCCGACGATCTGTACCCCGACGGGCTGCATCGCGACCGCATCCTTCCCGCGATCGCATTGCTCAACGAGAAGCTCGAAGTGCTCAGTGTCGATAACGGCACCGATTACCGGCGCCGCACGCTTGAGCAGTTGCGCATGTACCTGACGCCGAACGGTCCAGAGGCCGATGCGGAGATGGGCGAGGCATTCGACAAGCTGGCCGAGAAGGCGGACGAAGATCCGGTGCTGCACATCGAGTCGCGCGAGATCGTCGCCCGTCGCAAGGCTGGCGGTCTGGTGTGGTTCGATTTCCGCACGCTCTGCGGCGGTCCGCGTTCGCAGAACGATTACCTCGAAATAGCGACGCAGTTCCACACGGTGCTGCTGTCGGACGTCCCTGAGATGTCGGTGAGCAGGGCTTCCGAGGCTCGGCGCTTTACCTGGCTGGTCGATGTTTTCTACGACCGCCGGGTGAAACTCATCGTGTCGGCTGCGGTCGAACCGGCCTTGCTGTACACGGAAGGGCCGCTGGCCCACGAATTTCCGCGTACCGTGTCGCGACTGACTGAAATGCAGTCGGCCGAGTTTCTTGCCCTCGAACGCCGCGTGGTCGACACTCGGCTCACCTGAACCCGATGATCAAAAAAGCGCTGTCTTCGTTCGTTTTGCTGGCTGCGGTGCTGGCCGTGCCCGTGATTGCGCAGGCGCAGTCGATCGCGACCACCGGCAACCTCGACCTTTCGGCCGAGCGCAGTCGGTTGTCGTCCGAGCAGAATGCCATCGACGGGCGTTTCAGGCAGGAGCAGGCGGCGTGCTATCAGCGTTTCGCCGTCGAGGATTGCCTGGCGGACAGTCGCAAGCGCAAGCGTACCGAGGACGATTCGATCAAGCGGCAGCGGGCGTCGATCAACGACATCGAGCGCAAGCAGCGCGGCGCCGCGCAGCTGGAACGTCTCGAGAACAAGGTCGATTCGACTTCGCAGGAAGAGCGAAATCGCTCGGTCCAATCGCAACAGGACCGTGAACAGCGCGCCGCGGACCATGCCAGAGGCCGCGAGGAAACCGCAGCGCAGGCCGAGTCCAATCGCGCGGCATTCCTGCGGAAGCAGGCCGCGCAGGCCGAGGAGCAAGCCAAGGCAGCTCGCTTGCGAGCGCAGGCGCCGGCCAACCGTGCCGACTACGAGCGCAGGGCAGTACAGGCCTCGGAGCGCAAAGCCGAGGTCGAAAGGCGGAACGCCACCCGCACCAAGCCGCGGTCGGCGCCGCTGCCGCAAGTCTCCACGCCGACACCGACGCCGACACAGCAGTGATTTCCTAGTCGATGACGGCGCTTGCGCTCGCTGCTTTCGGCAGGTCTTCGACCTTGAGCACCACGATGGACAGGTTGTCGCCACGACCTCTGGCACGACGCCGCGCTTCGGACACCAGCAATTCGACCGCAGCACGCGGCGGCTGGCTGACCAGCACAGAACCCATCTCCTCGGGCGTGAAGTAGTGCCATAGACCGTCGCTGCAGAGCAGTAACGCGTCTCCGGCTTCGAGCTGCGGCACGGTGTGCAGCGTCAGCGGCGGCATCGTCGTCGTCATGCCGAGACAGCCGAGCAGGATGTTCGATTGCGGGTGGTGCACCGACTCCTCTTCGGAAATCTCTCCGCGATCGATCAGCGCCTGGACATAGGAGTGATCGAGCGTCCGCGTCACCATATGGCCGTCGTGGAAGTGATAGATGCGCGAATCGCCTGCGTGAACCCACGCGCATTTCCCCTGCGGATCGACGAGTACAGCCGCCAGCGTGCTGTGCGGCTCCTGTTCGCTCGACAGCGCGGTGAGCTTTATGACGGTATGTGCGTCTTCCAGCAGTTGGCGCAGCAGTCGTGCCGGGTCGTCGTGCTGGGGCCGATAGCGCGCGAACAGCTGTCGCGCCGTCATGAGCACCTGGTCGGATGCCTTGCGCCCGCCGCTTCGGCCGCCCATGCCATCGGCGACGACAGCCAGAATGCAGCCCGGTGCGCGCGGATGCTCGAGCACCAGAACCTGGTCCTGCTGGTAAGGGCGGTCGCCTTTGTGGAGGCCGGTGGCGGCGGCGAGTCTGAAGCCTCGTGTCATGGCGCGAAAGCGCTCGGGGCGCGGTCTGGGAAGGTCGGTGTTTCGTTGGCGAGGACGTATTATCGAGCGAGAAATCGCCCGATCGCCCTGCCTGTTGCCTCCCATCGAACCCTTTCCCGACGACTACGAATCGCCTGACATGCCCTATGGCGATCAGGTCGCGCAGGCTCGCGCGACAACGGCCGGTGAAGACCTCGTCGCGCAGGTGCGCGAGGCCTTCACCGAAGGCGGCGTGCTTTCACGCGCGGCCGAACAATTCCGCGAACGCGACGGCCAGACGCAGATGGCGCTTGCCGTGGCGGAAACGATCGACGCGGGCGGCGTGCTGGTCGTCGAGGCCGGTACAGGTGTCGGCAAGACTTTTTCCTATCTGGTGCCCGCGCTGCTGAGCGGCGAGCGCGTGCTGCTGTCGACGGCGACCAAAGCGTTGCAGGACCAGCTTTTCGGTCGCGACCTGCCGCGGCTGGTCGAGGCACTGAACCTGCCGGTCCGTACGGCGTTGCTCAAGGGCCGTGCAAGCTACCTGTGCCTTCACCGCCTCGGTCTTGCACGCCACGACGCATCGCTTCCGGAGCGCGGCAGTCTTCGTACGCTGGCCAAGATCGAGCAATGGGCGACCGCCACCCGAACCGGCGATCTGGCCGAGCTCCCCGGTCTGGACGAGCGTTCGCCGCTGATACCGCTGTTCACTTCGACGCGCGAGAACTGCCTCGGCGCGCAATGCCCGCAGTTCAAGCCCTGCCATGTGAATCTTGCGCGTCGAGAAGCGCTGGCTGCCGACCTGGTCGTCATCAACCACCATCTCTTCTTCGCCGATCTGGCCGTGCGCGAATCCGGTATGGCGGAGTTGCTGCCCAGCGTGCGTGTCGTCGTGTTCGACGAGGCGCACCAGCTCAACGAGATCGGAGTGCAGTTTCTCGGTACCCAGCTGGGCACCGGCCAAGCCCTGGACTTCGCACGAGACGTTATGGCCGCCGGCCTGCAGCACGCGCGTGGCCTGGTCGACTGGAACCAGCTTGCCGCGGCGGTCGAGCGTGGCGCGCGAGAGCTGCGAATGGCCGCCGGCAAGCAGTATCCCGGTGCGAAGTTGCGCTGGAACGCCATCGGAGAAGCCACCGCGCCGGAGGGCATCGAGCCGCGGATCTGGGGCGAATCGCTCGATCTGCTACAGCAAGCTTTCGAGCTCGCAGCCGAGGGGCTCGACACCGTCAGCGAGATTTCGCCGGATTTCGTGCGTCTGCATGAGCGGGCGCTCAAACTGGCCGAACGCGCCGGTCGCTTTGCCGATCCGTGCCCGCTCGGATCGGTGCGCTGGCTGGACGTCGGTACGCAGCTGCGGCTGGTCGAATCGCCGCTGGACATCGCCGAAGCGGTGCGCACGCGCGTGCTCAAGAAAGGTGCGGCCGACCCCGAGGATGCCGGCCGCGCATGGATATTCACGTCCGCCACGCTGGGTGACGACGCGAAGCTGAAATGGTTCACGGAGCCGTGCGGGCTGACCGACGCGAGAGTCCTGCGTGTCGAAAGTCCGTTCGATTATGCAAATCAGGCGGCGCTTTACGTTCCCCGTGCGTTTCCGAAGCCGAACGATCCCGCGCACGGGGCGCGCGTCGCGCAGCTCGCAGCACAGGGCGCCCGGTTGCTCGGTGGGCGCACGCTGGTCCTGACCACCACGCTTCGCGCGCTGAAAACCATCGGCGAAGCGATGCGCCGCGAGTTCGAGAACCAGTCCGATGGTTTGCGCCCCGAAGTCCTGGTGCAGGGAGAACTGCCCAAACGCGTGCTGATGGACCGCTTCCGCGAAGGCGCGAATGACGGCGCGACCGGCTGCGTTCTGGTCGCGTCGGCGACGTTCTGGGAGGGCTTCGATGTGCCCGGCGATGCGTTGCAGCTCGTCGTCATCGACAAGCTGCCGTTCCCGCCGCCCAACGATCCGCTGGTCGAAGCCAGATCGCATCGCCTGGAAGCCGAGGGCCGCAATGCCTTCGGCGAATATTCGCTGCCCGAAGCCGCGGTCGCGCTGAAGCAGGGCGCCGGCCGGTTGATCCGGCGCGAAAGCGATGTCGGCGTGCTGGTCATCTGTGACACCCGACTGGTGGCGATGGGCTATGGAAAGCGCCTGCTGGCAGCGCTGCCGCCAATGCGAAGGCTGGATAACGAGCAGGATTTTCTTGGGGCAATCCACGCAATGCGCCCAGACTGACCCCAAAGCGAAGTGCGAAAGCACGAGCAGGCCATCCGGCAGTCGATGGCCGCCCAGCGGCCGAGCGCCGGGCCGCCCCAAGCCGGCCGCGCCCCACCCTCGGGGGGTGGCGAATTACACGCTGCGAAGCAAAGTGAAAAGCCGGGGGGCTCTAGCTACCAGACTTTCCACCACGGATCGTCCTTGCTGCGGAAACCGCGCGCCAGGTACTCGCTCTTCGGATAGTTGGTCGTCAGCACACGGCGTGCGTCGTCGCGCAGGTCGTTCATGCCAAGCTTGTCGTACGACTGGACCATGATGTAAAGCGCTTCTTCCAGCGCCGGCACTTCTCGATAGTCGGCCAATGCAAGCTGCGAGCGGTTGATGGCAGCAAGATAAGCGCCCCGAGCGTAGTAATAGCGGGCGACGTGCACTTCATATTGCGCCAGCGAGTTCACCACGTAGTTCATGCGCTGGCGTGCGTCCGGCGCGTAGCGCGATTCCGGGAAACGCGTGACCAGTTCCTTGAAGGCGAGGAAAGATTCCTTGGCTGCCTTCTGGTCGCGTTCGGACAGATCCTGGCGCGTCATCGAGGCGAACATGCCGAGATCGTCGTTGAAGTTGATGACGCCCTTCAGGTAGAACGCATAGTCGAGTGCAGGGCTGGCGGGATGCAGCTTGATGAAGCGGTCGACGGTGGTGATCGCACCTGGCTTGTCGCCGGACTTGTATTGCGCGTATGCCTTGTCGAGCTGCGCCTGCTGGGCCAGCGGCGTGCCTGCGGCCCGGCCTTCGAGCTTTTCGAACAGCGGGATGGCCTTGTCGTAAGCGCCCGATCCGGCTTCGTCCTTGGCTTCGCTGTAGATGCGATTGGGGCTCCAGTTGGCGGTCTCGTCGACCTTCGTCGTCGAGCATCCAGCCACCACGCCAGCCGCGGCGACGAATGCCAACCAACGCGAGACCACCGATAATTTGGCGTGAAACATCACATGAAGCCTTCTTGAAACAAGTACCTTTGATTATATCGACCGCCTCCCAAGGCGGCGATTCCGGCATTTCGGGTGCTGCGGACCCTGAAAACGGCACCGAACAGGGCGATCAGGGCGACATCACCGAAGCCAGCGAAACGCGGTCATTCGTCATCGGACCGGCTCAGCATGGCGAACGCTTGGACCGCTCGCTTGCCGTGCTGGTTCCCGAGCTTTCGCGCAGTTATCTTCAGCAGCTGATCGAAGCCGGCGCCGTGACACTGCGCGGGCGCGTCACCACAAAGGTTTCGGCGACGGTTCGGGCCGGGGAGGCGGGAACCGTCGAATTGAGGCCGACCCCTGAGAGCCAGGCCTTCAAGGCCGAGCCGATGGACCTGCGCGTCGTCCACGAGGACGCCCATCTGCGAATCATCGACAAGCCTGCCGGCCTCGTCGTGCATCCGGCGCCCGGTCACTGGAGCGGCACGCTGCTCAACGGTCTGCTCGCGCTCGATCCGCAGGCCGCCCGCATGCCGCGCGCCGGCATCGTGCACCGGCTCGACCGCGATACTAGCGGCCTGATGGTCGTCGCGCGCACCCGCGCCACGATGGACGCACTGGTGGCGCTGATCGCCGCGCGTGACGTGTCGCGCCAATATCTGGCGATGGCGCACAGGCCATGGCAAGGCGCGGCGGCACGACAGGTCGATGCGCCGATCGGCCGCGATCCGCGCAACCGGCTGCGCATGGCCGTGGTCGATCTGGCGCGCCATCCCGGCAAGACCGCTCGCACGCTGATCGAGCGGCTCGACGGTCATGCCGACGGCGTCGCGGTGCGGTGCACGCTCGAAACCGGGCGCACGCACCAGATTCGCGTGCACATGGCGTCGATCGGCCATCCGCTGGTCGGCGATGCGCTGTACGGCGGCGCGCCGGCAGCCGGGCTGTCGAGGCAGGCGCTGCATGCGTTCAGGCTGGCGTTCGTGCATCCGATGACGCAGGAGCCGATGACGTTCCTGTCGCCGCCGCCGCCCGACATGGCCGCTGCCTTCGACACCTGGGGCCTGGTTTACAATCGCGCCTGACGGCCCCCGGGCCCCGCCGGCTCGATCGATCCGGCTTGCGTAGCGCCCGCCCAAGTGCCGGCCACGCCATTTCTCGCTTCTTCACTCATCCACCTGAACGTGCGCCACTGGCGCCTGGATAACGCGAACCATGAATACGGCGGATGCCAAGCGCATTCTCGAGACCGCCTTGATCTGTTCGACGCAACCCCTGCCGGTGCGCGAACTGCGCGTTCTGTTCGACGACGAACTGGGCGCGGATACCATCAAGACGCTGTTGCTCGAACTGCAGGAAGACTGGACGCAACGCGGGCTCGAACTCGTGAGCGTCGGCAGCGGCTGGCGTTTCCAGAGCCGGCCGGAGATGCGCGACCATCTCGACCGCCTGCATCCCGAGAAACCGCCGCGCTACACGCGCGCCGCGCTCGAAACTCTGGCAATCATTGCGTACCGTCAGCCGGTCACTCGCGGCGACATGGAAGACATCCGTGGCGTCACCATCAATTCACTGATCATCAAGCAGCTTGAGGATCGCAACTGGATTGAAGTCATCGGCCATCGCGAAACCGTCGGGCGGCCGGCGATCTTCGCGACGACCCGGCAATTCCTCGACGACCTCGGCCTCGGCTCGCTCGACCAGCTGCCGGTCATCGAAACGCCCGCGCAGCACACCGCCATGATCGAAGCGCTGGCCGGGCCTGCCCAGGCATCGTTCGCGCAGGCGGGTCTGCCGATCGGCGATGCGCAATCCTCTCCCTCCACCGATTCCCTGTCGGCTACCGCTCCCGGAAGAACCCCATCATGAGCTCCAACCTTCCCGACGACGCGGCCGTTCCCCCGGTCGACATCGATTCTCAAGCCAACAAAAGCGCCGAAATCGCGAAGCCCAAGCGGCCACGCAAGCGCAAGATCGCGGTTGCTGCGGACGCAGCTGGCACACCGGACGCTTCGGAGGCGGTGGAAGCGGTGGAAGCGGCCGATCCGCCGAACGCCGGGGTGGTCGTTTCCGAGGCTTCTGCGGCCGAAAAGACCGCGGAGCCGATCGTCCTTGATGAACAGGACGATCGCCACGGTGACATCGAGGACGGAAAAGTCGGAAAAGTCGAAGAAGTCGAGGAAGAAGACGAAGAGGACAGCGACGAAGAGGAAGACGATCTCGACCGCGCTCGCCGCGCCGCGGATCGTGCCCAGCGCAACGCGCCACCGACGCAGCCGATCCGTTTTGCCGACGTCATCTCCGGCCAGTTCGACGCCGACGAGGAAAGTCCCGAAGTTCCGGCGCTCAAGCGCGTGTTGTTGCCCGAAGCCGACTCGCCGAAGCTGCACAAGGTGCTGGCGCAGGCCGGACTGGGTTCGCGGCTGGAGATGGAAGCGTTGATTCTTCAGGGTCGCATTTCGGTCAACAGCGAGCCGGCCCACATCGGCCAGCGCATCCAGTACGGCGACCAGGTCAAGATCAACGGCAAGCCGATCCGCTACCGGATCGATCCGCCGCCACCGCGCGTCATCGCGTACCACAAGCCGACCGGTGAAGTCGTCACGCACGACGACCCGCAGAACCGTCCGACCGTGTTTCGCAAGCTGCCGCGCCTGCAACAGGGCAAGTGGCAGTCGGTCGGCCGGCTCGACCTGAATACCGAAGGCCTGCTGCTGTTCACCAGTTCCGGCGAACTCGCCAACCAGCTGATGCATCCGCGTTTCGGGCTGGAGCGCGAGTACGCCGTGCGCGTGCTGGGTGCTCTAAGTGGCGAGGAGAAGAAGAAGCTGCTCGAAGGCGTGCGGCTGGACGACGGCATGGCGCAATTCGGCTCCATCGAGGAGGGCGGCGGCGAAGGCTCCAACCACTGGTACAAGGTCACGATTTCCGAAGGCCGCAACCGCGAGGTGCGGCGCTTGTTCGAGTCGGTCGGTCATGCGGTCAGCCGGCTGATCCGCATCCGCTACGGCGCGATGGTGCTGCCGCGCGGCCTCAAGCGCGGTGCCTGGATGGAACTCGACGAGCGCGACATCGGTGCGCTTTTTCGCGCAGCCGACGGCGGCGCTGGAAGCACCGGTGCCGAACGCACGGCCCGCACGGGCGGTCCGCGCGGTGCGAATCCGCAGGGCGGCAGTGGTGGCGGTGGCGGCAACAACCGCAACAACAACAAGAAGCGCAGTGGCCGCAGCGGTGGACCGCGCGACGATGGTCGTGCCAACGTGCGCGGCGGACCGAACCCCGGAAATGCCGGCTTCGGGCGCAGCGCGGGAGGTCAGGCTGCCGGACCGCGCAATCCGAATGCCCCGCAGGGCGCCGGTCGCGGCGGCCAAAGAGGCAATCCGAACGGGAACGCTCCGGCCCAGGGCGCATCCAACCAACCCGATCCGATGAAGACATCGCTCGGTTACATCGGCGCCGACAGTTTCTCGCGGCAGCGCAAGGAACAGCGGCAAGGACCGCCGCGCCGTGGCGGTAGCGGCGGCGGTTACGGCGGTCCGGCGGGCGGCAAGCGTCGCAGCGGACGCTGACATCGAAGCCGGCTAAAATCATGGGCTTTGCCGAAGCTGCCGGCCGGCGCTTGCAGTTCGGTGGAACTCTTTCAAAATCAACTGCTCAGGAAGCAACGCAATGGCTATCGAACGTACCCTCTCCATCATCAAGCCCGACGCCGTCGCCAAGAACGTCATCGGCAAGATCGTTTCCCGCTTCGAAGACGCCGGCCTCAAGGTCGTCGCAGCCAAGCTGGTCCAGCTTTCGCGCGCCGAAGCCGAACAGTTCTACGCCGTGCACAGCGCACGTCCGTTCTTCAAGGATCTGGTCGAGTTCATGATTTCCGGCCCGGTCTTCGTGCAGGTCATCGAAGGCGAGAACGCCATCTCGAAGAATCGCGACCTGATGGGCGCCACCGATCCGAAGAAGGCCGACGCCGGCACCATCCGCGCCGACTTCGCCGACAGCATCGATGCCAACGCAGTGCACGGTTCCGACGCTCCCGAAACCGCGGCGAACGAAATCGCTTTCTTCTTCGCCGGCCTCAACGTCTACGCACGCTGAGGATCAACCCAGCCCACGCAATGACGACCACTGCCAACCTGCTCGAATTCGACCTGGAAGGTTTGGCCGCGTTCTGCGAACGGCTGGGCGAGAAGCGTTTTCGCGCGACTCAACTCTTCCGCTGGATCCACCAGCGGGGCGCCAGCGATTTCACCCAGATGACCGATCTGGCGAAGTCGCTGCGCGAAAAGCTGGCGACCACGGCGCGCATCGAAGCGCTGCCGGTCACCACGCAACACGAATCCAGGGACGGCACGATCAAGTGGCTGTTCGACGTCGGCGACGGAAATGCCGTCGAAGCCGTATTTATTCCCGAAGACGACCGCGGCACGCTGTGCGTTTCGTCGCAGGCAGGCTGCGCGGTCGGCTGCCGTTTCTGCTCGACCGGGCACCAGGGTTTCAGCCGCAATCTGACGACCGGCGAAATCGTCGCGCAGCTCTGGTTCGCCGAGCATTTCCTCCGCAAGCATCTGAAGCGCACCGAGCGCGTCATCTCCAACGTGGTGATGATGGGCATGGGCGAGCCGCTGCAGAACTACAACGCGCTGGTTCCCGCGCTGCGCACCATGCTCGACGACAACGCCTATGGGCTGTCGCGCCGTCGCGTGACGGTGTCGACATCGGGTGTGGTGCCGATGATCGACCGGCTGGGCAACGACTGCGCGGTGGCGATGGCGGTTTCGCTGCATGCGCCCAACGATGCGTTGCGCAGCGATCTGGTGCCGTTGAACCGCAAATACCCGATCGCCGAACTTCTCGAGGCGTGCAAGCGCTACCTCGAACATGCGCCTCGGGACTTCATCACATTCGAATACTGCATGCTGGATGGTGTCAACGACCAGCCCGAGCACGCAAGACAGCTAGTCGACCTGGTGCGCACGCACGGCGTGTCGTGCAAGTTCAACCTGATCCCCTTCAACCCGTTTCCGGCTTCCGGCCTATTGCGTTCGCCGCGACCGCAGGTGCTCGCATTCGCAAAGATCCTGAGCGAAGCAGGCCTGGTGACGACGGTGCGCAAGACGCGCGGCGACGATATCGACGCGGCCTGCGGGCAGCTTGCCGGCGACGTGAAGGACCGCACCCGCGCCGCCGAGCGCATGGCCGAGCGGCGGCTACCGCACCGTACCGTGGTGCTGCATCCGGTGAAGACCGTCGCTGCGGCGCCCACGCGGCCGCAGGAGCATTGACGCCATGAGTCTCGTTCTTCATGCGCCCGCGAGCTGGTTCGGGTGGTTCGGCACGTTTCTGTCGCTGCTGGTGTTGTCGGGCTGCGTCGGCCAGGGCGGGGTTTCTTCGCGAGCCCTGGGCGGCACGGGCGGAAGCACGGCAGGAAACGGTGCCGACATCGTTACCGCATCGGACGAGCCTGCGCTGCGCAAGCGCGCACGGTTGCGCATGGAATTGGCCATCGGTTACTTCGAGGCCGGGCAGCCGGAAGTCGCGCTCGACGAGGTCAAGCAATCGCTGGTGATCGATCCCGGTTATGCCGACGCCTACAACTTGCGCGGGCTGATCTACATGCGTCTGGACGATGCCGGGCTTGCCGAGGACAGTTTCAGGCGCGCCATTGCAATCAATCCGCGCGAGCCGAACACGCTCCACAACTACGGCTGGTTGTTGTGTCAGCAGAACCGGTTCGGTGATGCGAGCCAGCAATTCGGCTTGGCGCTGGCCGTGCCGGGTTACACCGAGCGACCCAAGACGCTGATGACGCAGGGCCTGTGCCAGCTTCGGGCGGGTAACCGCGTCGAGGCCGAGCGTGTGTTGATGCAGGCTTACGAGCTGGACGCGGGCAATCCGGTCGTCGGATTCAACCTCGCGCAGCTGATGGTGCAACGCAACGAATGGTCGCGTGCGCAGTTTTACGTGCGCCGCGTCAACAACAGTCCTTCGGCGAACGCCGAGACGCTGTGGCTCGGCATCCGGATCGAGCGGAGACTCAACAATCGCGAGGCCATGACGCAGCTTGCTGGTCAATTGCAGCGCCGCTTCCCGCAATCGCGTGAAGCACTCGCCTATGAACGCGGAAATTTCGATGATTGAACGGGCAAGCGAATTCGGCAACTCGGCTGCGGCGCCTCTGGTGACGCCCGGCGACAGAACCAACCTGACGGCCGGCGGCATGTTGCGCGAAGCGCGAGAGGCGCACGGATTGCACATCGACGTCGTAGCCGCGGCTCTCAAGGTACCGACGAAGAAACTCCAGGCGCTGGAAGACGACGACATCGATTCGCTGCCGGACCCGGTATTTGCGCGTGCGCTCGCGGCCAGCGTGTGCCGTGCGTTGCGCGTCGATCCTGCGCCCGTGCTGGCCAAGCTTCCCGGCGCACTGCGACCCGGGCTGGCCGATGCGGACCAGACCATCAGCAGCAGCTTTCGCTCCGGTGCGCCGCGCTCGGGCCGTGGTGGCGGCTTGCCTTCGCGGGCCGTGCTCGTCGTGGTGGCTATGTTGCTGGTCGCCGCTGCATTGCTGTTCTGGCTGCCCCAAGGCGTATTCGGGCGTTTGAGTGCCTCTTTGTCGGGTACGCCTGCCGTCGAAGCTGCGAATAACGCGACTTCGGAGACCGTCGTCGTCGCACCCGCCGGCACGGTGCTCGAGTCCGTGACCACGCCATCGCTGGGCGGCACGACGCCATCGGTTCCGCTGACGGCTTCGATCGCGACCACGAATGCGGCCACGAACGCAACCGCGGCATCTGCGACTGCGGCATCCGCTGCGCTTGCCGACGCCTCGGCGGCAGCGCCGTCAACCGAAGACGTGCTGGTGTTCACGGCCCGCACTGAATCCTGGATTACTGTGAACGAAACCGGGGGCAGGCAATTGCTCCGCCGTACGCTGAAGGCCGGCGAAACCGTTGGTTTGTCCGGCAAGCTCCCGATGTCGGTCGTTATCGGTCGCGCGTCGGGAATCGATGTGAAAGTACGCGGCAAGGCCTTCGAGCTGGCTTCTGTGACCGGCTCGGGCGGCGTGGCGCGATTCGAAGTCAAATAATGAATTTTCAGCAAGCCATCGAGCCCGCGGCTCCCAAGGCAAGGCGCTCCCGCCAGGCCAGCGTGACGTGGGGCCCGCGCGTCGTCACGGTCGGCGGCGATGCGCCGGTTCGTGTGCAATCGATGACGAACACCGACACGGTCGACGCCATCGGCACAGCGATCCAGGTCAAGGAACTGGCGATCGCCGGTTCCGAGATGGTGCGCATCACGGTCAACACGCCTGAAGCGGCGGCGCAGGTACCGTACATCCGCGACCAGCTCGACCGCATGGGCATCGACGTGCCGCTGATCGGCGATTTTCACTACAACGGGCATCGCCTGCTGACCGATTACCCGGCCTGCGCCGAAGCGCTCAGCAAATACCGCATCAATCCCGGCAACGTGGGCAAGGGCCACAAGAAGGACAAGCAGTTCGGCCAGATGATCGAAGCTGCGGTTCGCTGGAAGAAGGCGGTCCGTATCGGCGTCAACTGGGGCAGCCTCGACCAGGAACTGCTCGCGCATCTGATGGACGTCAACAGCCGCCGCGATGAGCCGTGGGCAGCCAAATCGGTCATGTACGAAGCGCTCGTGAGTTCGGCGATCGACTCGGCGACACTTGCGGAATCGATGGGCCTGGACGGCAACCAGATTATCCTGAGTTGCAAGGTGAGCGGCGTGCAGGATCTGATCTCGGTCTACCGCGAGCTTGCCAAACGCTGCGATTACGCACTGCACCTCGGCCTGACCGAAGCCGGCATGGGCACCAAGGGCACCGTGGCCTCGGCGACGGCGCTGTCGATCCTGCTGCAGGAGGGCATCGGCGACACCATTCGCGTCTCGCTCACGCCGCAGCCGGGCGAAGCGCGCACACAGGAAGTGCTGATCGCGAACGAGATCCTCCAGGCCCTGGGATTGCGCGTCTTCGTGCCCAGCGTGACCGCATGCCCGGGCTGCGGTCGCACGACCAGCATGACGTTCCAGGAGCTGGCGAAGACCATCGACGACTACCTCCGCAACCAGATGCCGGTCTGGCGCAAGAAATACCCCGGCGTCGAGAACCTGAAGGTCGCCGTCATGGGCTGCATCGTCAACGGTCCCGGCGAAAGCAAGCATGCCGACATCGGCATCAGCCTGCCGGGCACCGGCGAGGCGCCTGCAGCGCCGGTCTTCATCGATGGCGAGAAGGCCTTGACGCTGCGCGGCGACAACATCGCCGCCGAGTTCCATCAGCTCGTCGAGACATACATCGAAAAGCGCTTCGGCCGCACGCCTGCTGCCGTCTGACATTCCCCTGATCCCTGGAAGCCATGGCTGAGAAACTCAGTGCCGTCAAAGGCATGAACGACATTTTGCCGATCGAATCGGCGCGCTGGGAGTGGCTCGAGGCCATCGTGCGCGACCTGATGGCGCGTTATGCGTACCGAAACGTGCGCACGCCGATCCTTGAGCACACGGCACTGTTCGTGCGCGGCATCGGCGAGGTGACCGACATCGTCGAGAAGGAGATGTATGCCTTCGAGGACCGCTCCGACAAGCATGGCCAGGCCGAGCATCTGGCAATGCGACCCGAGAACACCGCCGGCCTGGTTCGCGCGGTGATCGAGCACAACCTGCTGTACGACGGTCCCAAGCGGCTCTGGTACACCGGCCCGATGTTCCGCCGCGAGAAGCCGCAGCGCGGGCGCTACCGTCAGTTCCATCAGATCGGCGCCGAGGCGCTTGGCTTTGCCGGGCCCGATGTCGACGCAGAACTGATCCTGCTCGCTGCAGCGCTCTGGAAAAGGATCGGCCTGACCGATGTCCGGCTCGAGCTCAACAGCCTGGGTCAGCCGCCCGAGCGCGCGGCGCACCGCGCCGAACTCATAAGGCACTTCGAGCAGCACGCCGAAGCGCTCGACGAAGACGCGAAGCGCCGGCTGCACAGCAATCCGCTGCGGATTCTGGACACCAAGAATCCGGCCATGAAGGAAGTGGTCGAGGCGGCACCCAAGCTGCTCGATTTTCTCGGCGCCGAGTCGCTGAAGCATTTCGAAGGCCTGCAGACCATCCTGCGCGCCAACGATATCGCCTTCACGATCAACCCGCGACTGGTGCGCGGGCTCGATTACTACAACCTCACCGTGTTCGAGTTCGTCACCGATCGCCTCGGCGCACAAGGCACCGTGTGCGCGGGCGGTCGCTACGACGATCTCATCGCGCAGATCGGCGGCAAGCCGGCGCCGGCAGTCGGATGGGCGATGGGTGTGGAGCGCGTGCTCGATCTCGTGAAGGAGCAGGGCACGGTGGTGCCGATGTCCGTGCCCGATGTCTACGCCGTGGTGCCCGAAGCGGGCGCCATGCCTGTCGTCCTGCGGACGCTGCAACAGTTGCGCGATGCCGGCGTTCGGGTGCAGATGCATGCGGCAACGGCCGACGGACTTGGCAGTTTCAAGTCGCAGTTCAAGAAGGCCGATGCCAGCGGTGCCGCGTATGCGCTGGTCTTTGGAGGAGATGAACTCGCGCGCGGCGAGGTCACCGTCAAGTCGCTTCGCGACGGTGGCGGTGCGCAGACCGCTCGGCCGCTCGCCGATCTGGCGGCCTGGGCCGTCACCCTACAATCCCCGGCTCCCAACAACTGACAGCGCATGGCAACCCATCTCGATCTCGAAGAACAGGAACAGCTCGACCAGCTCAAGCATTTCTGGAATACGTACGGCACGCTGATCACATGGATCGTGCTGCTTGCCGCCGGTGCGTTCATGGCCTGGAACGGCTGGAACTACTTCCAACGCAGCAAGGCTGCGCAGGCTTCGGCGCTCTACGACGAAGTCGAGCGCAGCGCGCAGGCCGGCGATGCCGAGCGCATCGAGCGAGCCTTGAACGTAATGAAGGACAAGTTCGCACGCACAGCCTATGCGCAGCAGGCCGGCTTGCTGGCGGCGAAGACGCTGCGCGAGAAAGACAAGGGCGACGCATCGCGCGCCGCGCTCGACTGGGTTGCGCAGAACGCCGTCGATCCCGGTTATCAGGCGATTGCCCGGCTTCGCCTTGCGGCGGAATTGCTCGACACCAAGGCTTATGACGAAGCGCTGAAGCAGCTCGCCAGTCCGACGCCGAAGGAATTCGAGCCGCTCGTTGCAGATCGCAAGGGCGATATCTACATGGCACAGGGCAAGCGGGACGAGGCGAAGGCCGAATACCAGAAGGCTTGGTCAGGGCTGGAAGCCCGTACCGATTACCGCCGGCTGGTGGAGATCAAGCTGAATGCCGTGGGTGTCGACACCCGAAACCTGGCCAAACAGTGAACGAGTCAGTGACCGAAGCCATGAAAAACACCCACCGTTTGCCGACGCTTTCATTGGCGTTGCGCGTCGTAGCCGCTTCGATTCTGGTCGCCGCGCTTGCCGCTTGTTCGGGTACGAGCAAGCCGAAGCCGGCCGAGCTCGGCGCCAACCCTGCTCTGTTAGGCGTGCGCCAGGCCTGGTCGCTGCGCGTTCCGTCGGTGGCATTTCCGTTGCAGACGAACGTCAGCGGCGACACCGTCACCGTCGCGTCTGCCGAAGGCGTCGTGGTTTCGATCGACGCGCGTTCGGGTCAGGAAATGTGGCGCGCCAATGCCGGTGCACCGCTGACGGCAGGCGTCGGCAGCGACGGGACCGTGGCGGCAGTCGTCACGCGCGACAACGAACTCGTTGCACTCGAAGCCGGCAAGGTACTCTGGAAACAGCGACTGAGCGCGCAGGCTTACACGGCCCCGCTGGTGGCCGGTCGCCGTGTGTTCGTGCAGACCGGCGATCGCACCATCACCGCCTGGGACGGCCAGACCGGACGCCGGCTGTGGTCGCAGGCCCGCACGGCCGAAAATCTTGTCCTCAAGCGGCCCGGCGTGATGCTGGCGGTCGGCGATACGCTGGTGGCGGGCGTGGGTGGCCGGCTTGTCGGAATGAATCCGGCGAACGGTACGTCGCGCTGGGAGTCGCCGATCGCGGCACCGCGCGGCACGAACGACGTCGAACGTCTGGTCGATCTGACCGGCCCGGTCAGCCGCGACGGCGAAACCATCTGCGCCCGCGCCTACTACGCCAATGTCGGCTGTGTCGACGCGTCGCGCGGTGTGCTGCTCTGGACCAAGGCCGCATCGGGCGCCGTCGGTGTGAGCGGAGACGATCGCCTGGTCTACGGCACCGAATCGAACGGCAATGTGACGGCATGGCGCCGTGCAGACGGCGAACGCGCCTGGTCGACGGAGATCTTCAGGAATCGGACGTTGACGGCGCCGCTCGCGGTCGGCCGCTCCCTGGTGATCGGAGACGACACCGGGCTGGTGCTTCTGGTTTCGCGCGAAGACGGCAAGATGCTGAATCGCCTGACGCCCGATGGTTCGCCCATCGCAGCGACGCCGGTACTCGCCGGCAATACGGTCGTGATCGTCACCCGCAACGGCGGTGTGTTCGGTTATCGCCCTGAATAACTTTTACGTGAAGGCCCGGCCATGAAGCCAGTCATCGCCCTGGTCGGGCGTCCCAACGTCGGCAAATCGACCCTGTTCAACCGCCTGACGCAGACGCGCGACGCCATCGTCGCAGACTTCGCCGGACTGACGCGGGACCGCCATTACGGCAACGGCCGCCAGGGCCGTCATGAATTCATCGTCATCGACACCGGCGGCTTCGAGCCCGACGCGGGCAGCGGCATCTTCAAGGAAATGGCCAAGCAGACGCGCCAGGCCGTCGCCGAGGCGGATGTCGTCGTGTTCGTGGTCGATGCCCGCGAAGGCCTGTCCGCACAGGATCACGAGATCGCCAAAGAACTGCGCCGGCTCGGAAAGCCGTGCGTGCTGACAGCCAACAAGGCTGAAGGCATGCAGGACGGTACCAAGCTGGTCGAGTTTTACGAACTCGGCCTCGGCGACGTACACGGCGTTTCGGCCGCCCACGGACAGGGCATCCGCGATCTGGTCGATCTGGCGCTGGCACCGCTCAACCTGCCGGACCCGGAAGACGACGAGGAAGACGACGGCGAGGCGAAGCCGATCAAGCTGGCCGTCGCCGGACGCCCGAATGTCGGCAAGTCGACGCTGATCAACACGTGGCTCGGCGAGGAGCGGCTGGTCGCCTTCGACATGCCGGGTACCACGCGTGACGCTATCACCGTGCCTTTCGAGCGAAACGGCCAGCATTTCGAGCTCATCGATACCGCCGGTCTGCGGCGCAAGGGCAAGGTCTTCGAGGCGATCGAGAAATTCTCGGTGGTCAAGACGCTTCAGGCGATCGAATCGGCCAATGTCGTGCTGCTGCTGCTCGACGCAACCCAGGGCGTAACCGATCAGGATGCGCACATCGCCGGCTACATCCTGGAATCGGGTCGCGCCGTAGTGATCGCGGTGAACAAGTGGGATGCCGTCGACAGTTACCAGCGCGAACAGCTCCAGCGCCAGATCGAAACGCGGTTGCCGTTCCTGAAGTTCGCCGCGATGCATTTCATATCCGCCATCAAGCGCCAGGGTCTCGGGCCGGTGTGGCAAGCCATTGCGCAGGCGCACAAGTCGGCAACACGGAAGATGTCGACGCCTGTTCTGACGCGGCTTTTACTGGAAGCGGTGCAATTCCAGGCACCGCAACGCAGCGGCATGTTTCGGCCAAAGCTCCGATATGCGCATCAGGGCGGGATGAATCCGCCCGTCATCGTGATTCACGGCAATTCCCTGGAGCACGTCACAGATTCCTACAAGCGCTTTCTCGAAGGCCGATTCCGAAAGGAATTCGATCTCGTAGGCACGCCGATGCGCATAGAGTTCAAGACGTCTCACAATCCTTACGCCGACAAGGAAAAGGGCTGAGTTCGCGGGCTCGCTAAAGTTCCAGCATTGAAGTGCCGTTATTTTGTCAGGGCCTTGGTCTCAATTGCTGCAGCGCAGAATCGCTGTGTTAAGGTCCAAAGTCCAATAACTTTTCCTTGAACACGGAGAATATCGTGAGCAACAAAGGGCAACTTTTGCAAGACCCGTTCCTGAACACTTTGCGTCGGGAGCACGTGCCGGTTTCCATTTACCTGGTCAACGGCATCAAGCTTCAGGGTCAGATCGAATCTTTCGATCAATACGTCGTGCTCTTAAGGAACACGGTGACGCAGATGGTCTACAAACATGCCATTTCCACCATCGTGCCCGGACGCGCGGTCAACTTCTCGGCTGCCGAGAACGACGACGCAGCTGCCTGACGGACATGTTTCGCGACGGATTCACATCCGTCGCCCTCATTCGTTTTTACTGCAAGGCCTGATTCCGCTTGTCTGAATCTATACCCCGCCAGGACGGCGCCGTCATTCTCGTGGGCGTCGACTTCGGATTGCCGCATTTCGATAGCGAATTGGAAGAACTCGGCCTGCTGGCGCAAACCGCCGGGCTCGTGCCGGTCGAGCGCATCGTCTGCAAGAGAAAAGCACCTGACGCAGCGCTTTTTGTCGGCAGCGGCAAGGCCGACGAAATTCGTGAGCTGGCCGAAATGCATCGCGCCAGCGAAGTCATCTTCGATCAGTCGATCAGCCCGGCACAGCAGCGCAACCTCGAGCGGAAGCTGGAGATTGCCGTCTACGACCGGACCTTCCTCATTCTCGAAATCTTTGCTCAACGTGCGCGTTCCCACGAGGGCAAGTTGCAGGTCGAGCTGGCGCGTCTGCAGTACCTCAGCACGCGACTGGTAAGGCGATGGTCGCATCTGGAACGACAGACCGGCGGTGCAGGTGTGCGCGGCGGTCCGGGCGAAAAGCAGATCGAACTCGACCGGCGCATGATCAGCGAATCGATCAAGCGCACCAAGGAGCGGCTGGCAAAGGTGCAGAAGCAACGCGGCACGCAGCGGCGGCAGCGCGAGCGCCGCGAGACCTTCAACATTTCATTGGTCGGCTATACGAACGCCGGCAAATCGTCGATCTTCAATGCGCTGGTCAAAGCACGTGCCTACGCGGCAGACCAGTTGTTTGCAACGCTCGACACGACCACGCGTCATCTTTATCTGGGTGATGCAAAACGCCAGGCTTCAATTTCGGACACCGTCGGGTTCATCCGAGATCTGCCGCACGGCTTGGTCGACGCCTTCAAGGCAACGCTGCAGGAAGCCGTCGATGCCGATCTGCTGCTGCACGTGGTGGATGCATCCAATCCGCATCATCCCGAGCAGATGGCCGAGGTTCAGAGGGTTCTGCACGAGATCGGTGCCGGCGATGTACCGCAATTGCTTGTATTTAACAAATTGGACGCACTTGAAAGCGCACAGCAGCCGCTCCAGATGCAGGACGAGATGGAAGTCGACGGCGTGCGGATTCCCCGCATTTTCGTCAGCGCGCACAGCGGCGTCGGTTTGCCGGCGTTGCGCGCGGAGCTTGCGACTCGTTCTGGCGTAGTCACGGAGGGCATGCCCTTGGACACGGGTGCTGAATTGCACGATGCGGCCGACTGATTGGGCACAATCGCCCCACTGACATAGAAGCGAATCGAATGAATGCAAAGCCAGTGTGGAGCCGCTTTAGGGGCATGTTCAACCTGAACGACGGGCGTTGGGGCCGAGGCGACGAGCCTTCGTCCAACGGAGAGCGCCCGGCGGCAAACCGGCCCGATGCCGATCAGCCGCCCCCCAGCAATAACGGCGGCAACAACAACAACAACGGCAATCGTCCCCGCGGACAGGGACCCAACCAGGGCCCACCCGATCTGGACGAGCTTTGGCGTGATTTCAACCGCAAGCTCGGTGGCCTTTTCGGCGGCGGACGCGGCGGAAACAATCGTCCGAGCGGCAACAACGGGTCCGGCAGCGGCGGCGGTGGTGGCTTCAAGCCCGACATGAAGAATGCGGGTTACGGTCTCGGTCTGGTGGCGCTCGTCGCCGTCCTGATCTGGCTGGGCACCGGCTTTTTCATCGTGAACGAAGGCCAGCAGGCTGTCATCACCCAGTTCGGTCGCTACAAGACCACGGTCGGCGCCGGCTTCAACTGGCGCTTGCCGTATCCGATCCAGCGCCATGAACTGGTGGTCGTCACGCAGATCCGCTCGACCGACGTCGGTCGCGACAGCATCGTGCGCTCGACCGGCCTGCGCGAGTCGGCCATGCTGACCGAAGACGAAAACATCGTCGAGATCAAGTTCGCCGTTCAATACCGTTTGAGCGACGCGCGTGCCTATCTGTACGAGAGCAAGGCGCCTGCTGATACCGTCGTGCAGGTTGCCGAGACGGCCGTGCGCGAAGTCGTCGGCAAGATGAAGATGGACGCGGCTCTCGCGGAAGAACGTGACCAGATCGCCCCGCGCGTTCGCACGCTGATGCAGACGATCCTCGACCGCTATCAAGTGGGCGTCGAAGTCGTCAACATCAACTTGCAGCAGGGCGGTGTGCGCCCACCGGAGCAGGTCCAGGCTGCATTCGACGACGTGCTCAAAGCCGGTCAGGAGCGCGAACGCGCCAAGAACGAAGCGCAGGCATATGCCAACGACGTGATTCCGCGTGCCACGGGTGCGGCTTCGCGACTGAAGGAAGAGTCGGAGGCATACAAGGCGCGCATCGTTGCGCAGGCTCAGGGCGATGCTTCCCGCTTCGCCGCCGTGCTGGCCGAATACCAGAAGGCGCCACAGGTGACCCGCGACCGCATGTACACCGATGCGATGCAGCAGATGTATGCCAACACCACCAAGGTGCTGGTGGACTCGAGCAAGGGAACCAACCTTCTCTACTTGCCGCTCGACAAGCTGATGCAGACTGCTGGCGCGAACACGACGGCAGCCCCTGCCGACGGCGCGAGCCCGAACGTGGTGGGTGCGGCTTCGTCGCAATCGTCTTCGGTTCCGGCAACGGCGACCACCAACGACGCACGCGTGCGCGACGACCGCTCGCGCGGCCGCGACGGACGCTGATCGTCGAGGAATCAAGAACATGAACAGAATCGGATTCATCGCATCGTCGATCCTGGTGGCGCTCGCGCTGCTCAGCTCGACACTTTTCGTGGTCGATCAGCGCCAGTTCGGCATCGTCTACCAGCTCGGCCAGATTAAGAGCGTGATCACCGAGCCCGGCCTCAACTTCAAGATGCCGCCGCCGTTCCAGAACGTGTCGTACATCGACAAGCGACTGCTCACGTTGTCCAGCATGGAAGCCGAGCCGATGCTCACCGCCGAGAAGCAGCGCGTGGTGATCGACTGGTATGTGCGCTGGCGCGTCTCCAACCCGTCGGAATACATCCGCAACGTCGGTCTCGACGAGAACGCCGGTGCGACGCAGCTCAACCGCGTGGTGCGAAACGCGTTCCAGGAAAACGTCAATAAGCGCACCGTGCGCGACCTGATCTCGGTCCGCCGCGAGGCGCTGATGGCCGACGTACAACGCGAAGTGCTGGCTGTCGTCAAGGGTGCAAAGCCTTGGGGCGTGGACATCATCGACGTGCGGATCACCCGCGTCGATTACGTCGAAGCCATCACCGAGTCCGTGTACCGACGCATGGAAGCCGAGCGCAAGCGCGTGGCCAACGAGCTCCGATCGACCGGCTTCGCCGAGGGCGAGAAGATCCGTGCCGACGCCGACCGTCAACGCGAAGTGACCGTGGCGAACGCCTATCGCGAAGCCCAGAAGATCAAGGGCGAGGGCGACGCGCAGGCTGCCGCTGCTTACAGCGAAGCGTTCGGCCGCGATGCGCAGTTCGCGCAGTTCTATCGAAGCCTCGACGCATACAAGCAGAGCTTCAACAAGAAGAGCGATGTGTTGGTGGTCGATCCGGCTTCTTCCGACTTCTTCCGCGCCTTGCGCGGCTCCGGCAGCGGCACCTCCGCACCGAATCGCTGAGTCGAACCCCGCCGGCGCCAGCGATGCGAAGAGCCAATGCTCTTCGCATAGCTAACGCCCCCGACGAAGCACGCGCAGCCACGCCTTCGCGTCCCGGTAGAATTCCGGTTTAACCACGCTCCGATTCCAATGTCCGCTTGGGTCCTACCGGATCACATTGCCGATGTGCTGCCCTCCGAGGCACGCCATATCGAAGAACTCCGACGCGAACTGCTCGACACCGCTCGTGGCTACGGCTATGAGCTGGTGATGCCGCCGTTGCTCGAGCACCTTGAGTCGCTGCTTTCGGGCACCGGCGAAGCGCTCGACCTGCAAACCTTCAAACTCGTCGACCAGCTTTCGGGTCGAACGATGGGGCTGCGCGCCGATACGACGCCGCAAGTCGCCCGCATCGACGCGCACCTGCTCAACCGTCAAGGCGTGACGCGGCTGTGCTACTGCGGCCCGGTCGTGCACACGCGGCCGGACCGTCCGCATGCGACACGCGAGCCGCTGCAGCTCGGCGCAGAAATCTACGGTCACGCCGGGCTCGAAGCCGACACCGAGATCTTGCGGCTTGCGCTCGACTGCCTGCACGCGGCAGGCGTCGCAAACGGCGCCATCGTCGACATGGCCGATGCGCGCATCGTGGATTCGCTGTTCGATGGCGTGACGACCGATGCCAAGGTGCTGGCGCGCGTTCATGCCGCCTTGGCGACCAAGGATGCGAGCGAACTGCGTTCGCTGACGCGCGATTTCCCGGCCGCGTCTCGCGAAGGTCTGCTTGCACTGGTGCAGCTTTATGGCGATGCAGCGGTCCTCGACGAGGCCGCACGGGTCCTGCCGGCAACGCCGCCGGTCGCCCAGGCACTTGCCGACCTGAAGCTGCTGGCATCGCGTCTCGATGGCGCCAAGGTCAGCTTCGATCTTTCGGATCTGCGCGGCTATGCGTACTACAGCGGCATGCGTTTCGGCATCTATGTCGACGGGGCGGCCGATGCGCTGGTGCGCGGCGGGCGCTACGACGAGGTGGGCGCGGTATTCGGTCGCAACCGGCCGGCGGTCGGCTTCAGCGTTGACCTGCGGGAGTTGGTCGGCGTGCTGCCGGCACGGCCGTTGCGCGCGGCCATCCGCGCGCCATGGAACGACGCTGCGGATCTGCGCGTCGCCATCGCCGCGCTCCGTGCGAGCGGCGAAACCGTGGTCTGCGTGCTTCCGGGACACGACAGCGAAATCGACGAGTTTCATTGCGACCGGGAGCTCGTCGAGCAGTCGGGCCGGTGGAATGTCCAAGCCATTTGAATCTTGAAAAGCGAAACATCATGAGCGTTACCACAGGCAGAAACGTGGTCGTCGTCGGCACCCAATGGGGCGACGAAGGCAAGGGCAAACTGGTCGACTGGCTGACCGAAAGCGCACAAGGCGTCGTCCGCTTCCAGGGCGGCCACAATGCAGGCCACACGCTGGTCATCAACGGCGTGAAGACCGCGCTGCACCTGATCCCGAGCGGCATCATGCGACCGGGCGTGAAGTGCTACATCGGCAACGGTGTCGTGCTGTCTGCGGCCAAGCTGTTCGAGGAGATCGAAGGGCTGGAGAAGGCGGGCGTCGAAGTGCGGTCGCGCCTGCGCATCAGCGAGGCCTGCCCGCTGATCCTGCCTTTCCATGCGGCGCTCGACATCGCGCGGGAGCTCTACCGCGAAAAGGGCGGCATCGAGAAGATCGGCACCACCGGTCGAGGCATCGGTCCGGCGTACGAAGACAAGATAGCCCGCCGCGCGCTGCGCGTTCAGGACCTGAAGCATCCGGCGCGTTTCGCCGAGAAGCTGCATGTGCTGCTCGACCTGCACAACCATGTGCTGACGCAGGTGCTGAACGCGCCGGCGATCGATTTCGATACCGTCTACGACGAAGCGATGCTTCATGCGGAATTGCTGAAGCCGATGATGGCCGACGTGTCGCGCGAACTCAACGATGCGCACAAGGCCGGCGCCAATCTGCTGTTCGAAGGCGCGCAGGGCACGTTGCTCGACGTCGACCACGGTACCTATCCGTACGTCACTTCCAGCAATTGCGTGGCCGGCAACGCCGCGGCAGGCTCGGGCGTCGGTCCAGGCATGCTGCATTACGTGCTCGGCATCACCAAGGCGTACTGCACGCGCGTCGGCGGTGGACCTTTCCCGACCGAGCTCGACTGGGAAACGCCGGGCACGCCCGGCTATCACATGAGCACCATCGGCGCCGAAAAGGGCGTGACCACCGGCCGCAGCCGCCGTTGCGGCTGGTTCGATGCGGCGCTCCTTAAGCGCTCTGCGCAGGTCAACGGTCTTTCGGGCCTGTGCATCACCAAGCTCGACGTTCTGGACGGGCTCGAGAAGCTGGAACTGTGCACCGGCTACGAGCTCGATGGCGAACACACCGACATCCTCCCGATGGGCGCCGACGAGATCTCGCGCTGCACGCCTGTCTACGAAACGCTCGAAGGCTGGACCGACAGCACGGTCGGCGTGACGCAGTACGACAAGCTGCCGGTCAACGCACGGCTGTACCTGCAGCGCATCGAGCAGGTGACCGGCGTGCCGATCCACATGGTTTCGACCAGCCCCGATCGCGATCACACGATCATGATGCGCCACCCGTACCTCGCCGACTGAACAGGACATCCATCATGTTGACCGAAGACGGCAAGCATCTCTACGTCAGCTATGACGAGTACCACAACCTGATCGAGAAGCTGGCGATCAAGGTGCACCAGTCGGAGTGGGAGTTCGACACCATCCTGTGCCTGGCACGCGGCGGCATGCGTCCGGGCGACGTTCTCTCGCGCATCTTCCAGAAGCCGCTGGCGATCATGTCGACCAGTTCGTACCGCGCCGACGCCGGCAAGGTGCAGGGTCATCTCGACCTGGCACGCTTCATCACGACGCCCAAGGGCGAGATCGCAGGCAAGGTGCTGCTGGTCGACGACCTCGCGGATTCCGGCCACACGCTCCATGCGGTGATGAAGATGCTGCGCGACAACTACGCGCCCATCACCGAGTTGCGCAGTGCCGTTATCTGGACGAAGGCAGTATCGACCTTCACGCCTGATTATTCGGTCGAGTTCCTCGCGACCAATCCGTGGATTCATCAGCCGTTCGAGAGCTACGACACCACCGGCCCGGAAAAGCTGCTGACGAAGTGGTCGGTCTGAGAATGCAGAAGCCGATCACCGACCTCATTCATCATCCCTACAAGCCGCCGGCGACCTTTGCCGCGCCGCTTCCCGGTATTCACAAGGCGTCGACGGTATTCTTCGCAGATGTCGCAGCGATGCGCGCGCGCGACTGGAAAACCAAGGCCGGCTATACGTACGGACTGCACGGTACGCCGACCACGTTCACGCTCGAAGCGCGTCTTGCATCGCTCGAAGGCGCGACCGAGTGTCTTCTCGTGCCGAGCGGACTCGCTGCGATCTCGCTGGTGGCTTTCGCGCTGCTGAAGAGCGGCGACGAGGTGCTGATCCCCGACAACGCCTACGGTCCCAACAAGGCGTTGGCCGCTGGCGAACTGGCGAATTTCGGCGTCACGCATCGCATGTACGACGCGATGAACCCGCGCGACCTCGCGGACAAGCTGAGCGATCGCACGAAGCTGGTCTGGCTCGAAGCGGCCGGCTCGGTCACGATGGAATTTCCGGACCTGCCGGCGCTGGTGGCGGTCTGCCGGGCGCGTGGCGTCGTCACTGCGCTCGACAACACCTGGGGCGCCGGTCTGGCGTTCAAGCCTTTCGATTTCAACGGCAGCGGGCAGGGCGTCGATATTTCCGCCCACGCGCTGACCAAGTATCCAAGCGGCGGTGGCGACGTGCTGATGGGCAGCGTCACGACCTGCGACGCGCGCCTGCACCAGGCGCTCAAGCTCACGCACATGCGCATGGGCTGGGGTGTCGGTGTCGGCGACGTCGAGACTCTGTTGCGGGCACTGCCGAGCATCGCTTTGCGCTACGAAGCGCATGACCGTTCCGCACGCGTGCTGGCGCGATGGTTCGAGACGCGCGACGAGATCGCGCAGGTGCTCCACCCGGCCCTCGAAAACTCGCCGGGTCACGAGAACTGGGACCGGCTCTGCGGCGAAAACAATCTCGCCGCCGGATTGTTCTCGGTGGTCTTCGACGAGCGCTTCGGCGCCGAGCAGGTCGACCGTTTCTGTGACGGGTTGAAACTGTTCCGTCTCGGTTATTCATGGGGCGGACCGATCAGCCTGGTGGTGCCCTACGACATCGGCCTGATGCGCGATGCCGGGGTTTCCCATTGGCCGCATCGAGGAACGCTGGTGCGATTCTCGGTCGGACTGGAGGCTGTCGAAGACCTGCAGAACGATCTCGAACGGGCGCTCGGCTCACTTTGAGAGCCAACGGAATCGCGTACAGTCAGACAACATTGCAGTCATCCAGACTGCTTGCCCCAAGGAGAAGAAGTGGCAACACCGAACTACGGCTACGAGAAGCGCCAGAAAGAACTGGCCAAGAGAAAGAAAAAAGAAGACAAGCTTCGCGACAAGGAACAGCGCAAGCTCAGTCCGAGCAGCGACGGGCTTGCACCCGGCGATCCGGAAACCGACGTCGCATCGCTGGAACACGATGCACCGACCGCACCGGTCCTTCCTACGAAAAACGGCTGAGCTTTCGCATTCCGTCGTTCGATAACTGAAAAAGCCGCCGACTGCGCAATGCAGTCGGCGGCTTTTTTGCTTCCTGATCTCGTGAAGTCATCTACTTCGGAAGCAGCTTCCGCAACTCGGGCCAGACGTTGTCCAGCATGCGTGGCTGGGCTGCAGCGACCGGGTGAATGCGATCTGCCTGGAACAAGGTTGCGGCGTCCGGCCCGTCTGCCACGCCGCGCAGAAGAAAAGGCACGATCGCTGCCTTGGTTGCCCTGGCGACGTCCAGAAACATCTGCTCGAAGCGCCGGAGGTAGTCGCCGCCGTAGTTGGGCGGTACCTGAATGCCGACGATCAGCACCTGCGCGCCGGCAGCCTGCGATGCCTTGGTCATCTGCGTGAGGTTGTCCTGCGTGTTCTGGATCGGAAGTCCACGCAGCGCGTCGTTGGCACCGAGTTCGATCACGACCAGCGTCGGCTTGTGCTGCGCGAGCAACGCGCCAAGCCGCGCACGGCCGCCGGAACTCGTGTCGCCGCTGATGCTGGCATTGATCACCGTCGCCGGAATCTTCTGCTGGCCGAGTCGTTTTTCCATCAGTGGCACCCAGCCTTCGCCGCGCTTCAGGCCGTATTCGGCCGACAGCGAATCGCCGACGACCAGAATCACCGGCGAACCCGTTTTGCCTGACGTCGACTGCGCTTGCGCACCGATCCAAGACCCCGCTGAGCCGGCCAGTGTTCCGGCCAAGATAAAGTGACGTCGATTCAACACACCAAGCCTTTCATCCAATCCTTCAATGTCCAAAGTTCCATCCGAAGCGCACGCTGCGATCGTCGCCGTCGAGCATGTTTTCAAGTCCGTCACCGACTCGACCGGGACGCTGGACATTCTGCAGGACATCCATTTCACCCTGGGCGCGCGGGAGACTGCGGCCATCGTCGGCGCCTCGGGTTCCGGCAAGAGCACCTTGCTGTCGATCGTCGCCGGTCTCGACACGCCGACGCGCGGCACGGTGAAGCTGGCCGGTGACGACATCTTCGCCATCGACGAGGATGACCGGGCCGCACTGCGGGCCAAGAAAGTCGGCTTCGTGTTCCAGAGCTTTCAGCTGCTAGCCAACCTCAGCGCGCTCGAAAACGTCATGTTGCCGCTGGAACTCGCCGATCGGCGCGATGCCCGCAAGGCAGCTACGGAAATGCTGGGCCGCGTCGGTCTCGGAAAGCGGCTGAACCACTACCCGAAAGTGCTTTCCGGCGGCGAGCAGCAGCGCGTGGCGCTGGCGCGCGCCTTCGTCGTGCAGCCTCAATTGCTGCTGGCCGACGAGCCGACCGGCAGCCTCGATTTCGCAACGGGGGAGCAGGTCATGAAGCTGATGTTCGACCTCAACCGCGAGCTGGGGACCACGCTGGTGCTCGTGACGCATGATCGCGGCATCGCGGACCAGTGCGAGCGCCGCATCACGATCGATGCCGGGCGCGTTGCGGCCGACGAAAAGCGGGCAGCCTGATCGACGAGGCGCCGCAACCGAACGAACGCCATCGGAGCCCGCCATGACCAATCTTCCGCCCGACGCCATCGCTGCCATCGACCAAGGCGACGTCGTCGAAGCCATCCAGCGGGTCCGCGAGCACACGGGGCTCGATCTTGCGGACGCGAGAGATGCGGTGGATCGCTATCGCAACGGCGACCGACAGGCGCTCGCATCGGTGGCCGCAGCCTCCGCGGCAGCCGCCGAAGCCATCGCGCGTACGAACGCGGCCGAGCACGGCGATTCGATCTTCGCCACCTTCCACGAAGCGCCGTCGACGAAAGCACCCGCGCGCAACAGCGCCGCAGCCATGCTCGGCGATCCGATGGCGGAGCCTGGCCGGGTACGCGGGAGTGCCTGGGGCGCGCCGCTGGTGTGGAGCATCGCGGCGGTCGCGGCCTTGCTGCTCTGGCACTACCTGAAAGGCTGACGAGCGGGGCGCCGGGGATAATCCCCCGATGTCTTCTCCCAAAGTGATTTTCGGCTTCCATGCCGTCGGCGTTCGTATCAAGACTGCGCCTGCCTCGGTGATCGAGGTTCTGTTCGATGTCGGCCGGCGCGATGCGCGCATGAAGCAGTTCATGGCGCGTGCGCAGGATGCCGGTGTGCGTCTGGTCGAGGCCGACGGCCTGCGTCTGTCCAAGCTCAGCGGCAGCCACGGCCATCAGGGCGTCGTCGCCCGCGTCGAACCCATTCCCCAGACCCATTCGCTTGACGAACTGCTCGAAGGCCTGGAGGCGGCCGGCACGGTGCCGCTGCTGCTGGT
Organism: Variovorax glucosi; assembly: GCF_051216695.1. Lineage (NCBI taxonomy): Bacteria > Pseudomonadati > Pseudomonadota > Betaproteobacteria > Burkholderiales > Comamonadaceae > Variovorax > Variovorax glucosi. The sequence goes on along the minus strand of NZ_JBPJZE010000001.1, from coordinate 1,128,339 downwards.
GCTCGACGGCGTGACCGATCCGCACAACCTCGGCGCCTGCCTGCGCGTGGCCGACGGTGCCGGCGCCCATGCCGTGATCGCGCCCAAGGACCATGCGGCCGGCATCAATGCCACCGTGGCCAAGGTCGCCAGCGGCGCGGCCGAAACGGTGCCGTATTTGATGGTGACCAATCTGTCGCGGACGCTGGGCGAGCTCAAGGAGCGCGACATCTGGTGCGTCGGCACCAGCGACGACGCGCCGGGCACGCTGTACCAGACCGACCTCAAGCGCCCGCTGGCCCTGGTGCTCGGCGCCGAGGGCGACGGCATGCGCCAGCTCACGCGCAAGAGTTGCGACGAGCTGATCAGCATCCCGATGGCGGGTGCGGTGGAAAGCCTGAACGTGTCGGTCGCCAGCGGCGTCTGCCTGTACGAGGCGATGCGTCAACGCTCGATCTGAGCTCCGACGGCGGGCCGGCGGTTCTCGCTCAGACGTCGAGCCAGGGCGATCCGTCCGCCGCGTTGGCGGTCAGCATCTCGTCCTCGCTGGCGCCCAGCGCGTCCGCAAGCGAGCGGCGCACGAGATCCGGCCGGTTGTTCTGCTCGCTCAGGTGCGCCGCGACGACGTGTCGCAAGCCCGGGTGATGAATTGCCCGGGCGATGTCCGCTGCCGCTGCATTCGACAGATGGCCGTAGTTGCCGCCGACGCGCAGCTTGAGAAAACCCGGATAGGCGGAAGCCGCCAGCAGATCGGTGTCGTGATTCGATTCCAGCAGCAGCGCATCGAGCCCGACCAGCCGCGACAGCACATACGGCGTTGCGTGGCCCAGATCGGTCAGCACGCCCAGATGGCGCGCACCGTCGGTGATGCGCAATTGCAGCGGCTCGCGCGCGTCGTGCGGCACGGTGAAAGGATCGACCGACATGTCGCCGAGCGAAATCGTCGCGCCGTCGCGCGCCAGGTTGAGCAGGCCTTCGTAATCGTGCCCGCCGGTCGCGAGCCACGTGCCTTCGCTCATCCAGACCGGAATCCTGCTGCGACGCGAAAGCGCATGCACGCAGCCGATGTGGTCACCGTGCTCGTGCGTGACGAAGATGCCGTCGAGATCGCCCGCGACCAGACCGGCTGCCGCCAGCCGCTTGTCGATCTGCCGGATGCCGAAACCGCAATCGACCAGCAGCCGCGTGCGACGGCCGCCGCTGGTCGATTCGACCAGCGTGGCATTGCCGGTGCTGCCGCTGCCGAGGCTGCGAAAGCGCAGCATTTGTCTCCGTGGTCCTTACTTCAGGTCGTCAGCGATCACCTTGACGATGCGCTGTGCGTTCGCTGAAGTCTCCGGTGCGCCGGCCTGGTTCAGGACCGACACGACGGAGGTTTCGCCGGTGCTCTTGATCACGACGCGGAGCTTGAGCGGCGCCTCGGCAGTGGCCGATTTACCGAAACTCATGACCTTCGCGAAGATGCCCGGCTCTTTCTTGTCGGGATTGGGCGTCACGTAGCGAACGAAGTACGTGCCGGCGCTACGGTCGCGGTCTTCGACGGTGAAGCCGGTGCGGTCCAGCGTCAGGCCGACACGGCGCCAGGCGCGGTCGAAGCCTTCGGCGATCTGGACTACCGGCTGTCCGCCGACCGTCGCCACGCGGGCCGTCTGCATCGGTGCGCCGGTGGCGACCAGCGCCTTCGATTGCTCCTGCGTGACGCCGAGCTTGACCATCAGTCGGCGAGCGAATTCGGCTTCGAGTTCGGGGTCGGCCGCGCGGGGTTGCCAGATGGTGCCGTCCTTCTGGTTGCCGGTGCTGGAGCTGGTGTAGACCTCTTCCATGCCGCGGTGGCTGATGTAGATCTCGGTGCCGGTCGGCGTGCGCTCGAGACGCGTGCGGAAGCGGTCGAGTTCACCGGTCGAATAGACCGAATCGAGCAGCTTGCCGATCGTGCCGCGGATGATGTCCTGCGGCAGCTTGGCGCGGTTCTCGGCCCAGTCGGTTTCCATGATGCCGAGATTGCGCTGGTCGGTGGTCAGCAGAAAGCCGCTTTCCTGCCAGAAATCGCGGATCGGATCCCAGAGCTGGTCGGCAGGACGGTTGACGACGATCCAGCGCTGGTTGCCCGCGCGTTCCATGCGAACGTCGCCGACGGCGGCGACCGCAGTCGGCGCTCCGGGGGCGTTGGTGATGCCGGTCTGGTAGCCGCTGGCGGTCACGGCACCGCCGGGAACCACGTAGCGGTTGTCGCGCGAGAGCTGCGTGAGGTCGGGCGGGACTTCGAGCGTCGGGGCCTTGCCGGCGCTCTTGTAGTCGATCTTGTCGCCCTCGAAAACCGAGCAGGCAGTCAGGCTGGCGATAAGGGCCAGCAGTGCGAATCGCGAAAGGTTCTTCAACGTCGTCTTCCTTGGTGGAATGGGTTCGATCGGTTAGCAGCGGCTCGAGGCCGCGCAGTGTGAGTCGACCTGGCATGAAAAGGTTGCCAAATCGCTCGCACGGTGTCGAAAAGCTCAGTCGGCGAGCAGCCCGGTGGTCCGAAGCGCTGCTTCGACAGCGGGACGATAGCCTTCGGCGAGCGTGGTGAGCGGCAGGCGCAGGGCGCCGCCGCACAGGCCCAGGCGGGACATCGCCCACTTGACCGGAATCGGATTGGGTTCGATGAACAGGTTGCGGTGCAACGCCATCAGTTCGAACTGGAGGCGCATGGCGGTCGCGACGTCGCCGGCCAGCGCTGCCACGCACAGCTCGTGCATCTTGCGCGGCGCCACGTTGGCGGTGACGCTGATGTTGCCCTGACCGCCGCACAGCATGAGCGCGACGGCGGTCGGGTCGTCGCCCGAATACACCGCGAATTCCTTCGGCAGATCGCGTATCAGCCACTGGGCGCGCTCGATGTTGCCGGTCGCTTCCTTGATGCCGATGATGCCGGGCACTTCGGCCAGACGCAGCACGGTGTCGTGCGCCATATCGGCGACGGTGCGGCCCGGCACGTTGTAAAGCACGATCGGAAGGTCGCCCACCGCTTCGGCAATCGCCTTGAAGTGCTGGTACTGGCCTTCCTGGGTCGGCTTGTTGTAGTAGGGCACGACCTGGAGTTGCGAATCCGCACCGACGCTCTTGGCGAACCTGGCCAGCGCAATCGCTTCGCGGGTGGAGTTGGCACCGCAGCCGGCCATGACGGGCACGCGCCCCCTGGCTTGTTCGACCGAGACACGGATGATTTCGCCGTGTTCCTCGACATCGACCGTCGGCGATTCGCCGGTGGTACCGACCACGCCCAGGCAATCGGTGCCTTCCTCGATGTGCCAGTCGATCAGTTTGCGGAGCGCGGGATAGTCGACGCTGCCGTCTTCGTGCATCGGCGTGACCAGCGCGACGATGCTGCCTGTCAGTTGCTCCAAGGGGGTCTCTTTGTCGTTGACGAAAGTAGTCATTCTACCGGGCTCAGTTTGGCGGGAAATGGGAGGGAATCGGACGCGCGAACCGCCGCGATGCGCTGGACGAAACGCGCCCGTCCCTCCAGGAAACCGTTTTCGTAGGCGACCACGTGCAGGCCTTCGCAGGCGCGGAGCAGTTCGCCCGGTTGCAGCAGGAATTCGGGGCGCGACGGGCGGCCGACGGTTTCGTTGCCGGCGGCAAACGTTTCGTACAGCAGTACGCCGCTCGGAGCGACGGCAGCGACGATGTCCGCGAGCAGGGGGCGCCAGAGGTAATTGGTGACGACCACGGTATCGAACGTTCGGCCGGCGAAAGGCCACGGGCCGCCTTCGATGTCGGCGTCGACGATCTCGGCGCCCGTCTTTGCAAGCGAAGCAAGGCTGGCGAGCGCTTCCGGCGAGCGGTCGACGCCCGTCACGCGATGGCCGCGTGCATGCAGCCAGCGCAGATGACGGCCGTTGCCGCAGGCCACGTCCAGCACGCTGCCACCCGGCGCGATCAGATCGCACCAGCGCACGATCCACGGCGAAGGCACCGCCGTCGGAAGCATCAGAAACAGGCCCAGAGCTGGTCGATCATGGTCACCATGAACGCCGGCCGCGTGTAGAGGAGGAATACGGCGCCGAGCACGGCGACCGCCACCACGCCGGCAGCGGTCTTCAGGATCTGATCGCGGACGGCGCGGTGCATGGGTGGATCCGAAATCATGCCGAAATCAGGCCGAAACGGGCGAGGTCGTCGGCCGCACGATGGCGTGTTCCTTCACCGGCAGGTTGATCAGCCCTGCCATCACGCCCAGCGCGATCGACAGATACCAGACCACGTCGTAGCTGCCCGTGCGGTCGTACAGGAAGCCGCCGAGCCAGACGCCGAGGAACGAGCCGACCTGATGGCCCAGGAATATGAATCCGCTGAGCATCGAAAGGTGCGCGATGCCGAAGATCTGCGCCACCAGCGCGTTGGTCGGTGGCACGGTCGACAGCCAAAGGAAACCCATCACGCTGGCGAACACATACACGCTGACCGGCGAGATCGGCACGATCAGGAACAGCGAGATCGCAATTGCGCGCCCGAAATAGATGGCCGACAGGATCTTCCGCTTGGCCAGCCGCTGGCCGAGCGTGCCTGCCACATAGGTGCCGAACACGTTGAAAAGGCCGATGAGCGCCAGCGCATAGCTGGCCACTTCGGGCGACAGGCCCTTGTCCTTGAGATAGCTCGGCATGTGCACGCCGATGAACACCACCTGGAAACCGCAGACGAAGTAGCCGGCCATCAGCAGCCGGAAGCTCGGGTAGCTGAATGCTTCGGCAACGGCCTGGCCGATGCTTTGCTGACGCTGCACGCCGGTCGTGATGCGGCGCGGCTCGCGCAGGCCGAACGCAAGCGGAACGATCAGCAGTACGGCCGCGGCCAGTACGAGCAGCGCCGTATGCCATCCGAGCCGCGCGATCAGCTGGCCTTCGATCGGCACCATGAGGAACTGACCGAAAGAGCCGGCCGCCGCGGCCACGCCCATCGCCCAGGAGCGCCTCTCCGCCGGGATGTTCCGCCCGATCACGCCGTAGATCACCGCGTAGGTCGTGCCGGCCTGCGCGGCGCCGATCAGCACGCCGGCCGTCAGCGCGAACAGCAGCGGCGTCGGCGAAAGCGCCATGCCGGCGAGTCCGGCCGCATAGAGCGCTGTGCCGATCAACAGGACGCGAAAGGCGCCGAGCCGGTCGGCCAGCATGCCGGCAAAAACGCCGATCACGCCCCAGGAGAGGTTCTGGATCGCGATGGCGAAGGAGAAGGTCTGCCGCGTCCAGCCCTGCTCCTGCGTGATCGGTTGCAGCCACAAACCGAACCCGTGCCGGATGCCCATGGACAGCGTGACGATCATGGCGCCGCACAGCAGTACCTGCTTGATGGACAGCGTAGGCCGGGTCGGCGAGGGCAGTGTGGAGGACATCCACCGAATGTAGCCAATCGGGCATTGCCGGGCGGCGCTTCGGCGACAACCATTGTTGATATTTGAGGAGAGCGGCGATGCTCCGGGCGCATCGGCTCCGGGAAAACCATGTGTGAACTGTATGAGCATCCAGTGGTTTTTCGACGCTCACTACAATCCGCCCCATGGCGACCCCTCCCAAGACATCCTCCACAGTTCCTGCACCTTCCTCTGCGCCGGCATATTCGGAAGGTTCGATTCGCGTCCTGAAGGGTCTCGAACCCGTCAAGCAGCGACCGGGCATGTACACCCGCACCGACAACCCGCTGCACATCATTCAGGAAGTGCTCGACAACGCGGCCGACGAAGCGCTTGCCGGGCACGGCAAGAAGATCAGGATCACGCTGCATGCGGACAGCTCCGTCAGCATCGAGGACGACGGCCGCGGCATTCCGTTCGGCATGCATCCGGAAGAAAAAGCGCCGGTCGTCGAGCTGGTCTTCACGCGGCTGCATGCGGGCGGCAAGTTCGACAAGGGCTCTGGCGGCGCGTACAGCTTTTCGGGCGGGTTGCACGGCGTCGGCGTCAGCGTGACGAATGCGCTGTCGACCCGACTCGAAGTGACTTCGCACCGCGAAGGTTCTGTGGCGAAGCTGGCGTTTTCGGCCGGCGACGTGATCGAGCCGCTGGTGATTCGCGCGCTGGAAGCCGGCGAACGCAAGCTCGGCACCACCGTTCGCGCCTGGCCCGACCCGAAGTATTTCGAATCCGCCGCGCTGCCGATGGCCGAGCTGACCCATCTTCTGCGCAGTAAAGCGGTGCTGATGCCCGGCGTGACCGTAACGCTGGTCAACGAAAAGACCAAGGACACGCAGCAGTGGCTCTACAAGGGCGGCCTGCGCGATTACCTGATGCAGACGCTGCATGGCGAGCCTGTGATTCCGCTCTTCGAAGGCGCCGGCCATGCCGACAGGAATGCCGAGAACTTCGCCGTGGGCGAGGGCGCCGACTGGTGCGTCGCATTCACCGAAGACGGACAGCCGGTGCGCGAGAGCTATGTCAACCTGATTCCGACCAGTGCCGGCGGCACGCACGACAGCGGGTTGCGCGACGGCCTGTTCACGGCGGTCAAGAGCTTCATCGAATTCCACTCGCTGCTGCCGAAGGGCGTCAAGCTGCTGCCGGAAGACGTGTTTGCGCGCGCTTCATATGTGTTGAGCGCCAAGGTGCTGGACCCGCAGTTCCAGGGGCAGATCAAGGAACGGCTGAATTCGCGCGATGCAGTGCGGCTGGTGTCGAGCTTCGTTCGGCCGGCGCTCGAACTCTGGCTCAATCAGCATGTCGATTACGGCAAGAAGCTGGCCGAACTGGCGATCAAGGCGGCACAAACCCGCCAGCGCGCCGGCCAGAAGGTCGAGAAGCGGAAGGGCTCCGGCGTGGCCGTGCTGCCGGGCAAGCTGACCGACTGCGAAAGCAAGGACATCGGTCACAACGAAGTGTTTTTGGTCGAGGGCGATTCGGCCGGAGGCAGCGCCAAGATGGGCCGCGACAAGGAATGCCAGGCGGTGCTGCCGTTGCGCGGCAAGGTTCTGAATACGTGGGAAGTCGAGCGCGACCGCCTTTTCGCCAACACCGAAATCCACGACATCTCGGTCGCCATCGGCGTCGATCCGCACGGCCCGAACGACGCGCCAGACATGAGCGGCCTGCGCTACGGCAAGGTCTGCATCCTCTCCGACGCCGATGTCGACGGCTCGCATATCCAGGTGCTGCTGCTGACGCTGTTCTTCCGCCACTTCCCGAAATTGATCGACACCGGCCACGTCTACGTCGCAAAGCCGCCGCTCTACCGCATCGACGCCCCGGCGCGCGGCAAGAAACCGGCCTCGAAGGTGTATGCACTCGACGAAGGCGAACTGGTCGCCACGCTCGACAAGCTGCGCAAGGACGGTGTCAAGGAGGGCGCCTGGAGCATCAGCCGCTTCAAGGGTCTGGGCGAGATGAGCGCGGAACAATTGTGGGAAACCACGCTCAATCCGGACACGCGTCGCCTGATGCAGGTCCAGTTGGGCCGTCTGGATTTCACGGCTACACAGGGTGAAATCACGAAGCTGATGGGCAAGGGCGAAGCGGCCGCACGGCGCGAACTCATGGAGTTGCGCGCCGACGACGTCGAGATCGACGTCTGACCGATTCACGCAATCCATTCACCGACATATGAAAAGGCACGAGATCGTTCGCAAATCGCTGGCGCGCTGGCTCGCGCCGCTGTCGATGTGCGTCGCGCTGCTGGTGTCGCATCAGGCGGTGCAGGCCGCCGACATCTACGGCTACGTCGACAGCAGCGGCACCGCGCATTTCGCCGCAGAGAAGCTGGACGAGCGATACAGGATCTTCTTTCGCGGCGGACAGAGTTTCGACACGGCGAAGGGCATCGGTTCGCCTCTGCTCGGCGGCAAGGTTCCGCATGCATCGCAAACGCTGCTGGCGTTGTTCGAGGCTTCGCCCAGCTACAAGACAGCCAAATCCGCGTTGCAGGCCGCGTCGAGCAAGCACGATATCGACTACGAACTGCTGCAGGCGCTGGTCGCGACCGAATCCGGCTTCAACGCGCAGGCCGTCTCTCCAAAGGGAGCGGTCGGCCTGATGCAATTGATGCCCGCGACCGCGCAGCGTTATGGCGTTGCCGCGGACAAGCGGACGACCATCGAGGACAAGCTGTTCGATCCGCGCATCAACATTGCCGCCGGCTCGCGCTACCTGCGCGACCTGATCGCGATGTTCCCAGGCCAGATCGAACTGGCGCTCGCGGCGTACAACGCGGGCGAAGGCGCGGTGCAGCGTGCGGGCAACAGGATCCCGAACTATCGCGAAACGCAGAACTACGTCCAGACCGTGCTGCAGCTCTATGCGTACCTGAAGCCGGGCGCTACAAGTGGATCGGGCGGATCGGGCCGCGCCGCCGTCGGCGGCAAGTCGCCGGGACGCGTCCGCATGGAGATGGGCGGCGCGATCGGCCGCGGCAACATGCCGTCCGGGCAGCAATTGCAGATTCCTGTGCTACCGACTTCGCCGTACATGCCCGATAGGCCCGCCTCTACTTCGGCCCTGCCACCGGTGCCACCGGCGATTACTGAATAAGCAACCCGATTTTTTCCGAGAACGATTGACGATGGATTCCCAACCCCCGCTCGACCTCCTGCCCGCCGACGACGGCCACGACGGAGGCGGCGGCACGACGCTCACGCTGGCCGACTACGCCCAGACCGCCTACCTCGAATACGCGCTCAGCGTCGTCAAGGGCCGTGCGCTGCCCGACGTGAGCGACGGCCAGAAACCGGTGCAGCGGCGCATTCTCTATTCGATGTCGCGCATGGGGCTCGGCTTCGGCGGCACCAACGGCACGGTCGGCGCCAAGCCGGTGAAAAGCGCGCGCGTGGTCGGCGACGTGCTCGGCCGCTTCCATCCGCACAGCGACCAGGCCGCCTACGACGCGCTGGTGCGCATGGCGCAGGATTTCTCGCAGCGCTATCCGCTGGTCGACGGCCAGGGCAATTTCGGCAGCCGCGACGGCGACGGCGCCGCGGCCATGCGCTACACCGAAGCTCGTCTGGCACGCATCACCAGCCTGCTGCTCGATGAAATCGACGAGGGCACGGTCGACTTCATACCCAACTACGACGGCAGCACCATCGAGCCGCGCCTGCTGCCCGCACGCCTGCCGTTCGTGCTGCTCAACGGCGCGAGCGGCATCGCGGTGGGCCTGGCGACCGAAATTCCGAGCCACAACCTACGCGAGATCGCCGACGCCTGCGTTGCGCTGATCAAGAAGGACGGCAAGCTCAGCGACGAGGAACTGCTGCAGATCGTGCCCGGCCCCGACTATCCGGGCGGCGCGCAGATCATCAGCAGCGCAGCCGATATCGCCGAGGCCTACCGCACCGGTCGCGGTTCGCTCAAGGTGCGTGCGCGCTGGAAGATCGAGGAGCTTGCGCGCGGACAGTGGCAACTTGTCGTCAACGAACTGCCGCCGGGCGTCAGCACCCAGAAGGTGCTTGAAGAAATCGAGGAACTGACCAATCCGAAGATCAAGACCGGCAAGAAGGCGCTCAGCGCCGACCAGACGCAGGTGAAAGCCGCCGTTCTGTCGGTTCTGGATGCCGTGCGAGACGAGTCGAGCAAGGACGCGGCCGTACGGCTGGTGTTCGAACCCAAGACTTCGCGCATCAGCCAGGAAGAGTTCATCACCACGCTGCTGGCGCAAACCTCGCTGGAAACCTCGTCGTCGATCAACATGACGATGGTCGGCATCGACGGCAAGCCGACGCAGAAATCGCTGCGCAAGATGCTCAACGAGTGGATCGCGTTCCGCGAGCAGACAGTCGAGAAGCGTTCGCGGCACCGCCTGGGCAAGGTGCTGGACCGCATCCACATCCTCGAAGGGCGGCAGATCGTCCTGCTGAACATCGACGAGGTGATCGCGATCATCCGCGCGGCGGATGAGCCGAAGACAGCGCTGATCGCGCGCTTTTCGCTCAGCGAACGGCAGGCCGAGGACATCCTCGACATCCGGCTGCGCCAGCTCGCGCGGCTGGAAGCCATCAAGATCGAACAGGAGCTCAAGAGCCTGCGTGAAGACCAGAAGAAGCTCGACGACATCCTCGGCAGTCCGGCGTTGCTGCGTCGCCTGCTGATCAAGGAGATCGAGGCCGATGCGAAGTCTTTCGAAGATCCGCGCCGCACGCTGATCCAGACCGAGAAGCGCGCCGTCGCCGAAGTCAAGGTCATCGACGAACCGGTGACGGTGATCGTTTCGCAAAAAGGCTGGGTGCGGGCGCAGAAGGGCTGGGCCAGCGCTGCGGCACCGGCGGGCGCTGGCGGCGCTGCGGTGACCGAATACAGCTTCAAGTCCGGCGACGCGCTCTATGGCGCATTCGAATGCCGCACGGTCGACACGCTGCTGGTCTTCGGCACGGCGAAGGACAAGAGCGTGCGCGTCTACACGGTGCCGGTGGCTTCGCTGCCCGGCGGTCGCGGCGACGGACAGCCACTGACGACGCTGATCGAGATCGACAGCGGGACGCAGGTCGCGCACTGCTTCGCGGGTGCGGCCGGCGCAAGCCTGCTGATCTCGAACACCGGCGGCTACGGTTTCATTGCAGCGGTCGAAAACATGATGTCGCGGCAACGCAGCGGCAAGGCGTTCATCGACTTGGGCGAGGGCGAGCAGCTCTGCCGTCCGTCGCTGGTGCATGCGGCACAGGCGCCGCTGGGCAAGGGCGTCGTCGGCGTCGAGCCGTTGCCGGCTGCCACGCATGTCGCTTGTGCCTCGGCAGGCGGGCGCATCCTGACCTTCGACATCACCGAGCTCAAGGCGCTTCCGAAGGGTGGACGCGGAATGATGCTGATCGACCTGGAGCCGAAAGACACCTTGGCGGGCGCTGCAGCCTACACGCGCAGCGTGAAGATCGAAGGCATCGGCCGCGGCGGCAAGGAGCGCGACGAGACGCTGGAAATCCGCACGCTGAACAATGCGCGCGGCAGCCGCGGCCGCAAGGGCAAGGCGGCGGACCTGGGCTTCAAGCCGGCGTCGATCGTGCGGGTGCTCTGATGAACTTTTCCAACTTCGATCTGAGCGCGCTCGGTGTGGTGCTGGCCAGCTTCACCGGCGTAGGGAGCTTTTTTCTCGGGCGCCATCTGCGGCGCAAGCGACAGGAAAAGAAGCAGACGAAAGAGCGCGCAGCGCTGGAAGCGACGCAAAGCCGCCAGGTACGAAGGGCGCGCGAGCGCGGGCAGCGAAAGTGATCTGGTAATTGCCCGGCTTCGTCCGACCGGTAGGCCATCCAACCCGTGGCACTATTTGTGCAAAAGCAGCAGAGGAGAAAACATGACCCCCAAGAACGACAACCTCGACGCCACCGCACGGCTGGCCCTCGATCTTCAACTCGCGCTCTACCTCGACCTGGTCGCAGTCCTTGAGAAAGCCGGCGTGGTCAGCTACCGCCAGATGTCGGCGCGTGTGCTGAGCATCAGCATGGATGCGCAGGACGATGGCGAAACAGCGCTGGCGCAGGCGCTGGAAGGCGTTGCGAAGGGCTTTGCCGGGCATGGCGACGGCCTCTCCATCGACCTCATGAAGTCCGCACGCGACGTGCGCGACGACGAAGCCCTGGGCGACGTGCCGCATCGTCCCGAGGACGATCGCTTCCCCTGAACGTCGCCTCGCACGAGGCCCACGTTTCGAAATTCCCCTGCAGGATCGGCGTCAGTCCGGACGTCCAAGGGTAATTGCGGATGCGAGCATGAAACCGGTTTCATAAACTGGACGTCATGCTTTCGTACCCGTTTGCCGAGTCCCGACCGTGAACTACCAGTTCCAGTTCGACGCCGTCTTCGCCGCCTGGCCGCTGTTGCTCAAGGGAACCTGGATCACCGTCCAGCTTTCCCTGGTCGCAACCGTGCTCGGCCTGCTGATTGCGGTGTTCTGCGCCTGGGGCAAGACATCCGGGCCGTTCTGGCTGCGCTTCATCGTCAACGCGTACATCGAGGTCATCCGGAACACGCCGTTCCTGGTGCAACTCTTCTTTTTTTTCTTCGCGCTGCCGGCCATCGGCCTGCGCTGGTCGCCGTACACGGCGGCGCTGACGGCGATGGTGGTGAACCTCGGCGCCTATGCGACGGAAATCATCCGGGCCGGTATCGAGTCGATTCCCAAGGGCCAGATAGAGGCCGGCAAGGCGCTCAACCTGAAGCCCTGGGAAATCTTCCGATTCGTCATCATCAAGCCGGCGCTCAAGGCGATCTATCCGGCGCTGACCAGTCAGTTCATCCTGCTGATGCTGAGTTCGGCAGTGGTGTCGGTCATCTCGGCGGACGACCTGACTTCGGTCGCGGCCAACCTGCAGTCGCAGACCTTCCGCAGCTTCGAGATCTACATCGTCGTTGCCGGCATCTACCTGCTGCTGGCGATGGCGTTTTCGGGTCTGTTCAAGCTGATCTACAAGCGCACGCTCAACTACCCGGATCGCCGCTAGGCCGGAGGACACAGCCATGCGTACCTTCGACTTTTCCGCTTTTCTCTTCATCCTCGAAGCGGCCAAATGGACTTTGGCGCTCTCGCTGATCGCCTTCGTCGGCGGCGCGATCCTGGGGCTGGTCATCGCGCTTGCGCGCACCTCCGAGAGCAAGACTGCGCGCGGCCTGGCGATCGGCTTCATCCAGATCTTCCAGGGCACGCCGCTGCTGCTGCAACTGTTCCTGATCTTCTTCGGCGCGCCGGTGCTGGGGCTGGACATCAATCCGTGGGTCGCGGCCGGCGCTGCGCTGATCCTCAACAGCGCAGCGTTTCTCGGCGAAATCTGGCGCGGGTGCATCGAGGCGATTCCGCGCGGCCAAGTCGAAGCGGCGCAGGCGCTGAATCTCAAGTACGCGGCCCGCATGCGCGACGTGATCCTGCCGCAGGCTTTCAGGATCGCACTCGCGCCGACGGTCGGCTACGTCGTGCAGATCATCAAGGGCACCTCGCTCGCGGCCATCATCGGTTTCACCGAAATCACCCGCGCCGGCCAGATCATCAACAACGCCACCTTCCAGCCGCTGGAAGTGTTCACGACAGTGGCCGCGCTGTACTTCGTCATCTGCTGGCCGCTCTCGCTGCTGGCCGCGCACATGGAACGCAAGCGCGCTCGTGCGCTGGCCCGCTGAATCCCGTCCTTTTCAGAATCTGCAAACCAGGAGACTTCGAATGAACCGTCCCACCTCGATCGCCATCGCACGCACCGCCAAGAAGAGCGATGCCCGCCGTCGCGCCCTCACGCTAGGCATGGCCGCGCTCGGCCTCGGCGCCGCGCTGACCGTGTTCGCGCCGTTCGCCAAGGCGCAGTCGGTCGCCGACATCAAGAAGAAGGGCGAGATCACCATCGGCATGCTGGTCGACTTTCCGCCCTACGGCACGACCAACGCGAAGAACGAACCCGACGGCTACGACGCCGACGTGGCGAAGCTGCTGGCGAAGGATTGGGGCGTGAAAGCCAACATCGTTCCGGTCACGGGACCGAACCGCATCCCGTTCCTGCTGACCAGCAAGGTCGACCTGCTGGTCGCCTCGCTGGCCGTGACGCCGGAGCGCGCCAAGCAGGTGAGCTTCTCGCAGCCGTACGCCGCCGCGACCATCGTGCTGTACGGCAAGAAAGCCACGGCGATCAAGGGTCCGGCCGACCTCAAGGGCCAGCGCATCGGCGTTGCCCGCGCCAGCACGCAGGACGTGGCCGTGACCAAGGCCGCGCCCGAGGGCACGGAAATCCGCCGCTTCGACGACGACGCATCGGCCATGCAGGCGCTGATGTCAGGCCAGGTCGATGCCATCGGCTGCTCGGTGACGGTCGCCGCGCAGATCGCCAAGCGCGTGCCCGCCGACACCTTCGAGAACAAGTTCACGCTGGTGCAGCAGGCGATGGGCATCGCGATGCGCCCGGGCCAGGACGAGCTGACGAAGGCGGTGAACGATTTCGTCGCGAAGAACACGGCCAATGGCGAGCTCAACAAGCTCTATCAGAAGTGGCTCGGCGCCGACCTGCCCAAGCTGAACTGAATCTTTTCGACCCAACATCCATGACCGACACAGCGACTGGCGATCCCATCATCCGCATGGAGGCGGTGAACAAGTGGTACGGCGACTTCCAGGTGCTGACCGGCATCGACCTGTCGGTGCGGACCGGCGAGCGCATCGTGATCTGCGGGCCGTCGGGCTCCGGCAAGTCGACGCTGATCCGCTGCATCAACCGGCTGGAGTCGGTGCAGAAGGGCCGCATCGTGGTCGACGGCATCGACCTCACTGCCGGCGGCAAGAATGTCGATGCGGTGCGAGCAGAAGTCGGCATGGTGTTCCAGCAGTTCAACCTGTTTCCGCACCTCACGATCCTGGAAAACTGCACGCTGGCGCCGATGCGTTCGCGCGGCATGGACAAGGCGCAGGCTGAGGAGGTCGCGATGAAGTACCTCACGCGTGTGCGCATTCCGGAGCAGGCGAAGAAATATCCGAGCCAGCTGTCGGGCGGTCAGCAGCAGCGGGTCGCCATTGCGCGCGCGCTGTGCATGTCGCCCAAGATCATGCTGTTCGACGAGCCCACTTCTGCGCTCGATCCGGAGATGGTGAAGGAAGTCCTCGATACCATGATCGGCCTTGCCGAAGACGGCATGACCATGTTGTGCGTGACGCACGAGATGGGCTTCGCGCGCAGCGTGGCGGATCGGGTGATCTTCATGGCCGACGGCAAGATCGTCGAACAGGCGCCGCCGACCGAGTTCTTCGGCAATCCGAAAGACCCGAAGACGCGCCAGTTCCTGGGCCAGATCCTGAGTTCTCACCAAGGCTGATGTGACTTTTCCCGTTCTGATTTCCCTCTCTTCCTTCGGCGCCGCCGAAGTCGGTCGCCACGGCCAGTTGTGGTGCGCGCAGATGGCCCGTGCGGCCGGTGCCGATTCGGTCGAAGTGCGCGGCGAACTGCTGCGCGATCCGGCTACCGAGCTGCCCGCGATGAACGGCCTCGCGTCGGTCTACAGCAGCCCGGAAGGCCTGTGGGCCGAGGGCGGCTGGCTCGACAGCGCTGCGCTCGCGCGCGGCATCGCGGCTGCGACGGCACTCGGTGCCAAGCGGCTCAAGATGTCGATCGGCGGCTTCCAGGCAATCTCGCACGGCTCGCTGTGGGGCCTGAAGGTGCAGCTGGCCGAGACGCGTATCGAGCTGTTGATAGAGAACGACCAGACCGTCGCCGGCGGCACGCTGCCGGCGCTGCTCAGGTTCTTCAAGGCGGCCGACCATGCCGGGCTCGACCTCGGCATGACCTTCGACATGGGCAACTGGCACTGGGTCGGCGAATGCCCGCTGGAAGCCGCTAAAGCGCTCGGCCACCGCGTGCGTTATGTGCATTGCAAGGGTGCTCAGCGCCTGCCGGCCAAGTGGGTCGCGGTGCCGATGACGGACTCCGTGGCGCCGTGGCGTGCCGTGTTGCGCGCACTGCCTGCCGATGTGCCGCATGCCATCGAATATCCGCTCATCGGCGACGACCTCGCCGCGGTCACCCGCGACCATGTCGCGTCGATCCGCGCCTCGCGCGCACCGTGATGAACAAGCAAGACACCCGATTCGACGTCGCCCTGTTCGGCGAAGCGATGCTGCTGCTGGTTGCCGACCGGCCCGGACCGCTGGAAGACGCAGGGTCTTTCCACAAGCGCACCGCAGGTGCCGAGACCAATGTCGCCATCGGCCTGTCGCGGCTCGGTTTGAAAGTCGGCTGGGCCAGCCGGCTCGGCACCGATTCGATGGGTCGCTACCTTCTTTCGGCGATGAAGAGCGAAGGCATCGACTGCGCGCACGTGATCTGCGACGCATCGCAGCGCACCGGCTTCCAGTTCAAGGGCCGCGTCACCGACGGCAGCGATCCGCCGGTGGAATATCACCGCAAAGGCTCGGCAGCCAGCCAGATGACGGCTGACGATGTCGACGTCGAATGGCTGCGTTCGGCCCGCCACCTGCATGCGACCGGCGTGTTCCCGGCCATTTCGGCGACCACGCTGCCGGCCGCGATCAGGACCATGGACACCATGCGCGCCGCCGGCCGCACGATCTCCTTCGATCCCAACCTGCGACCGACGCTCTGGGCCTCGACCGATGCGATGCGCAACGCCATCAACGACCTCGCGTCGCGCGCCGATTGGGTGCTACCCGGCATCGAGGAAGGCCTGCTGCTCACTGGCGAATCGACACCCGAAGGCATCGCCGCTTTCTACCGCCGGCTCGGCGCGAAGCTGGTCGTGGTCAAGCTCGGCGCCGAGGGCGCCTATTACGACAGCGACACCGCAGGCACCGGACGCGTCCCGGGCTTCCCGGTCGAGGTAGTGATCGATACCGTGGGCGCCGGAGACGGCTTTGCTGCCGGCGTCGTCAGTGCCTTGCTCGAAGGCCGTTCAGTTCCCGACGCCGTACGGCGCGGCAGCTGGATCGGCGCCCGCGCCGTGCAGGTGCTGGGCGACACCGAAGGCCTGCCGACGCGGGCTCAACTCGAGGAGGCCGGGCTGTGAGCATCGAACCGATCCGAAAGAAGGTCCTCGTTTTCCGCGAGCTGCCGGAAGACCAGTTGGCGCGGCTGCATGCCGTACACGACGTCACAGTCGCCAACCCGAAGCTGCCCGAGCAGCGCGACGCATTCCATGCAACTTTGGCCGAAGCACAGGGGCTGATCGGCTCCAGCTACACCATCGACGCCGCGCTGCTCGACGCTGCGCCGAATCTCGAAGCGATCTCCAGCGTGTCCGTCGGCGTCGACAACTACGCGCTGGCGGCATTGCATGCGCGCGGCATCGTCCTGTGCCACACACCCGGCGTGCTCGACGAATCGGTCGCCGATGCGGTGTTCGCGCTGCTGATGGCGACCAGCCGCCGCATCGTCGAAGTGTCGAATCTGGTACGAGAAGGCCGCTGGACGCAGAACATCGGCGAAGAGCTGTTCGGCTTCGACGTGCATGGCAAGACAGTCGGCCTGCTCGGCTTCGGCCGCATCGGACAGGCGATCGCGCGCCGGGCGGCGCTGGGTTTCGGCATGCCGGTGCTGTACCACGCACGCCGTCCGGTCGACCTGTCTGCGCAGGCGCCGGAGCTGCAGGGCAGGGCGGTGCACACGCCGCTCGAGGAGCTTCTTGCGCGTGCCGATTTTGTCGTCGCGATGCTGCCGCTGTCGGACGCCACGCGCGGGATGATCGATGCCAAGGTGTTCGGTGCGATGAAGCCCGGCGCCGTCTTCATCAACGGCGGGCGCGGCGCCACCGTGAACGAAGACGCGCTGCTCGCCGCGCTCGACACCGGCACGCTGCGCGCTGCCGGCCTCGACGTGTTCGCCAAGGAGCCGTTGCCGTCCGCTTCGCCGTTGCGCACGCATCCGCGCGTCACGCCGCTGCCGCACATCGGCTCGGCCACGCACGAGACGCGGCATGCGATGGCCGAGCTGGCGACGACCAATCTCCTGCAGGCGCTGGCCGGCGAACGACCGACTGCGGTGTTCGACACATCGGGTGGCTGAAGGCTGAACACCGTGGGAGTTCGCATACCGCGTCCGCCTCTGTCCAGTTCGGGACGAGCCACCATCGCCGACGTGGCGCAGGCGGCGGGCGTGTCGAAGGCGACGGTGTCGCGCTTCCTGAACCACCGCGAGCGGCTGCTGAGCCCGGACATTGCGACGCGCGTCGAGACCGCCATTGCGGCGCTCGGCTTTTCACCCAATCCGATGGCGCAGGCACTGAGTCGCGGCCGTTCGAAGCTCATCGGGCTGATCGTTGCGGACATCACCAATCCGTATTCCGTCGCCGTGCTGCGCGGCGCCGAGAAGGCCTGCCAGGACGCCGGCTACCTCGTGATGCTGTTCAACCTCGGCAACGAGTACGGCCGCGAGCGCGAAGCGATCAATGCGCTGGCCAGCTACCAGGTCGATGGGTTCATCCTCAACACGCTCGGACGCGGCGCGGGTGCGGTCGATGCGGTGACGATGCACGGCAAACCGGCGGTGCTGGTCGACCGTCGGCATGACGGCATGGAGGCGGATTTCGTGTCGCTCGACAACGTCGGTGCGGTCGATCTGGCCTGCACGCATCTGGTGGACAGCGGCTGGAGCGAGCTGCTCTACGTGTCGGAGCCGGTGAAGGACGTCAGCACGCGTCGCGAGCGCACGGCTGCGTTCGGAGACTTCGTGGCGGCGCATGCTGTGGACGGTGTCGCGGGCGAGATTTTCGAGTGCGATGAGAGTGCGACCGGTGCGCTCGACGAAGCGTTGCGCAAGCTCCACGCACGTTCGACCCCGACGCGCCGCGCCGCGCTGATCACCGGCAATGCGGTCGTTACGCTGCGTATCGCGGCTGCGATGACGCGACTCGGCTGGCAATTCGGCCGGGAGTTGGGCTTCATCGGTTTCGACGATCCGGAATGGGCGCCGCTCGTCGGTCCGGGATTGAGCGCCATCGAACAGCCGACCGACGCCATCGGACGCGGTGCCGCGAACTGCCTGATCGAGCGGCTGAGGGGGCTGGAAGGTCCGGCCCGGCAGCTGATGTTGCCGGGGCACCTGGTGGTGCGCGGTTCCTCGGCAGCGGCGATAGCGGCTACACCGTCAGCTGCGTCGTAGAAAGCACTTCCTTGAGCACCATGAAGCTGCGGATCTGCCTAACGCCCGGCAGATAGAGCAGCTGTTCGGCGTGCAACCGGTTGAAGCTTTCATGGTCGCGCGTTCGCAGCAGCATGAAATAGTCGAACTCGCCTGTAACGACATGGCATTCGAGGCAGCCCGAGACCTTGTGCACTGCCTTCTCGAATTCGGCGAAGGATTCCGGCGTCGAGCGGTCGAGCACCACGCCGATCATCACCAGCATCCCGGCATCGACCGCACGCGGTTCGAGCAGCGCGACGATGCCGCGGATCATGCCGATGGATTTCAGTCGCTCGACGCGGCGCAGGCAGGCTGGCGCGCTCAGGTTGACCTTGACTGCCAACGCCACGTTGGACACCGACGCATCGCGCTGAAGTGCCCGGAGAATCGCCCTGTCGGTGCGGTCGAGCGTGTCTTTGAGCGGCGCTTCCGCAGTGACGCTTTGAGTCTGGCGTTTTGTTGCGTTCATTTGTATATCGACTTAATTTAAAAACGAAAACTGCAGCGATGCGGCGGATCCGTTAGGCAAAGAGCCGATATTTTGCAACCCTGTGGCGCAGCTTAATTCCTAAGATCGATCCATTCCAGCATCGATCTTCTTCAGGACCAACGACCATGAATCTGCAGCAATTCCCGCGCTACCCGCTGACCTTCGGCCCGTCGCCGATCCAGCCGCTCAAACGCCTCAGCGCCCACCTCGGCGGCAAGGTCGAGCTTTTCGCCAAGCGCGAGGACTGCAACAGCGGCCTGGCCTTCGGCGGCAACAAGACCCGCAAGCTCGAATACCTCATTCCCGAAGCGCTCGAAGGCGGCTACGACACGCTGGTGTCCATCGGCGGCATCCAGTCGAACCAGACGCGCCAGGTGGCAGCGGTTGCCGCGCACCTCGGCCTCAAGTGCGTGCTGGTGCAGGAGAACTGGGTCAATTATTCGGACGCCGTCTACGACCGCGTCGGCAACATCGAGATGTCTCGGATCATGGGCGCCGACGTGCGGCTCGACGCCGCCGGATTCGACATCGGCATCCGCAAGAGCTGGGAAGACGCGATGGAGAGCGTGCGCCAGGCCGGCGGCAAGCCGTTCCCGATTCCCGCGGGCTGTTCGGAGCATCCGAAAGGCGGGCTCGGCTTCGTGGCCTTCGCCGAAGAAGTGCGCCAGCAGGAAGCCGAGATGGGCATCAAATTCGACTATGTCGTCGTCTGCGCCGTCACCGGCAGCACGCAGGCCGGCATGGTCGTCGGTTTTGCCGAAGACGGCCGGGCCGACCGCGTGATCGGCATCGACGCATCGGCCAAGCCGCAGCAGACCTACGACCAGGTGCTGCGCATCGCCCGCAACACCGCCGAACTGGTCGGTCTCGGCCGCGAGATCACCGAGAAAGACGTGGTGCTCGATACGCGTTTCGGCGGACCGGAATATGGCCTTCCGAACGAAGGCACGCTCGAAGCGATCCGCCTGTGCGCGCGCCTCGAAGGGATGCTGACCGACCCGGTTTACGAGGGCAAGTCGATGCACGGGATGATCGAGAAGGTGCGGCTTGGGGAATTTCCCGAGGGCTCGAAGGTGCTGTATGCGCACTTGGGCGGAGTGCCTGCGCTGAATGCGTACAGTTTCATTTTCCGGAACGGCTAACACGCCATCTGGTTTTCGGGCTTGGGCCCTGTCACTTGTCCTGCATCAACAGTGCCGAATAGGGCAGGCGCTCGATCGAAACCTTGCTCGTTCCTCTGTTGTTGCCGTAGTGCTCCGGCGGTCCATCGCCAGACGAAACGCGCAACGCATCATTCACGAACAGAAACACTTCACCGCTCGCAGGCGACGCGAAGCTGCCGCTGAAATTCGTTGCGTCGAGGTCCGGCGAGTCGGCAAGCATCCTCACCGGAAAGGTGAAGTAGTGCCCCTTCGCATTCCGAATGGTTACGCCCGGCTGGAAATACTCGGCCGTCAGGATCCGGCGAACAAACGGCAAGAAGGGGCGTTTCCACCAAGTCATCTCGCCGATCGGAAAGCCCAGGGGTGAGGCGGGGATCGTGCCGTGATCGTCGCTCCAGGGCTCATCGACCACGAGCTTCAGACGGTATTGCGCACCTTCCTGAACGACCAGACCAGTGGACCAGCAAGGGTCTTTTGTCGCAAAGAGGCCATCCGCGGTCAAAGACGCCACGCTGACGGGATTGAGTTGTGCTTTCGAGGCGCAGTACATCACGCTCGCGTTCGTCCAAGGAAACAGCAGCGGCACCCGGTAGATGGCCGTTATTGCCACCACGGTGAAGAGCGCGAGGACTGCGAACCCGAAGGCAGTTGGCACAGCCCGCCATTTGAGAAATTGAAAGAAAGTCTGATAGATCGAGTTGGTGCGGAGCCGTTCGATGAGCCGATCGGATGCACTGACCGTCGGCGGCGCGACGGGGGGCGAATCCGATGCCGCCAACGTACGCTTCCAGATGCTGCGCATCACGTCGTCTATCGCGCGCTGGATACCTCGACCTCGCGCCATCAGAAACATTGCACCCCCGGCCAGTCCGACGAAGAGGGCGGGGCTGTTTGCCCAAGCGTGTACCCAGAACCGCAGCACACCCGGAAGCAATTCGCCTGCTGCCGAAACCGCGGGCGACACCAGGCATGTCGGCCCCGAACAGTCGGAGGGGTCATTCATCAGCGGCATCAGAACAAGCAGGATCGTGAAGGTGATGGCAAAGAAGTATGCGACGCGCCTTTGCCATACCTTGTTCCAGACGATTGCAGTGCCCGCCGCCAAGGTGCAGGTTGCCGGACTCGGAACCTGCGCCGTGCCCTCGATTTCGAAGCCGGTGCTGGGCAAGGTAATCGGGCGGTAGCCGTCGGTGCCACCCTTGATGCGGCGAACGACGCTTGGATGCACAACCACCTTCGTCAGGCGGCCATGTGCTTGCCGAGGGTCCGGATCCTGCATCAGTTGCGTACCGGGCTTGGGTTGGGTCAGGCGAGCGCTGAGTCGTCGCGGCTGGTAACGGTAATAGCCCGCGAAGCCCGCGCGTGAGTCGTGCATCGGACCCAACTCGTTCATCTTCTGCTGCACCTTGGTCAGCGCTCCCGCTTCCAGCCTAAGACCACCGACGTTGACTGCGTTCTGCATCATCCATTCGAGCGGAACCAACGACAGGCTGCCATCTGGGTACCCGCCGCCGACGTCCGAATGCATGCCCACGAACCAGACCTGCTTCAAACGATCGGTCATCTCGTCGACTTCGTCCCAAAGCAGCGGATGGAAGGTGTCGCGCTCGTCGTCGAGCGAGAGTGCGTGGCAGGCACCCATCACCTTTTTCGACAACGTATAGTCCTTCAGCGATAGCGGCCAGATCCAGCGGTCGACGCCGCGCGTCAGCTCCGCAATCGGCGTGCCATAGGCCGCTACCGTGTCCCATACGCCGACAAAACGGATGACGTCGTCACCGAGCTCGCGTGCGGCAAGGTCTGGGTCCAGCCCGCGCCGACGCATGGAGGTATGGGCGAGACCGCGCTGGATGCGTACGAACAGGTCGGAGAAGGTCCACTTGTCCAGGCGCATCTCTCGGCGATAGCGCCTGTACATCTCCGACGAATACGACGAGATGCATTGCTCTCCCCGGTAGGGCGCGACCCCGATCCGCGCAAGCAGACCAATCAGCAACCGGATCGTGAAAGCCCCGCGGCTGAAGCCGAAGGCCACGATGCGGTCGCCGGGCTCGTAGTTGCGGCAGATGAAGGAATACAGGTCCAGCACGTTGCGCTTGAGCCCAAAGCCGAACACGCCGCCGAGCATCATGAACAGTTTGCCGCCTCCGCTGCCGACGCCGTCGTCGTAGAAGGCAATCTGTTTGTGCAGTCCGGGCGGAGGCGGGCCAAGGTCCAGTGCCTGGTACATTCGCCAAACATTGGTTTTGCTTATCTTGGCTGCGCTGTTGCCGGTGCCATCGGAGAAAAGGCAGATGGTCTTGCCGAGAGTTTCAGGCGCCGACGTCACGGTTGTCGGATGCTTGTCCATGGGTGGTATTTGCTGCATTACCTACTCATCGGGTAAGCCCCAGATCGCATCCAACTCCGGCAGGAATCGAACCTGTGCGAGCAGCCTGAAGCCGGCCGGCGTCGGATGCAGCTCATTCGCCCATGCATCCTCCGACAAGGTGCCTGACGTCTTCAAGGTGCGGACCGGGCCTGAAGACAACTCAGCAGCCACGTCCTCTTGCATTCTCAGCAGCCTCGCGACGAGATCCTTGAACAAAGGTCGGCGTAGGTCGTCAGGGATCTGGCATCGGTCCATCGGAGCCTTGAGCCAATTGGCGGGCCCGAAGACGCCGTCGCCCGTGGGATAGGCATCGTCGTAGTTGTGCATTACCACGACGGCGTTGGCGTTGAACGACCGGAACTTTGCAATCAACTTGCGGTAGTGCCCTGCAATTGCATTCAGGACCGCATCGGGTTCGCCTGGTGCGTAGCAACTCTGGACGGTGTTGCAAGGTGAGCAATCTGCCTTCACGAGTTTGCGAAAATTTGTGGTGCCTACGATATCGTTACCGCCTCCGCTGAGCAGCAGTGCCTTCACGAGTGGTCCCCTGGCGAACATGTCGAATGTCGTGTCGATGGACCTGGCGTACTTCGTGTCCCATTCCGAGGATTCCGATCCGTTGTACCCCGCAACCACGATCGACTGCAGAGGACGCTGCCTGGCGATCTCGCCGAGCAAATTGTCGAACGGATACCAAAACCACGAATCGCCAACTGCGAGCGCCGTCGGCGAGGCGCCGCGCATGGTTCCGTCATGCGGTCCGTAAAAAAGATTGGGCAAAGCCATGGAGACTCCTGAAGAGAACACTTGGGCGCCTGCTCGACCCGCTCGGCGAGAACGACCTGGCACGCCCACCCCTGTGCCGAGTCTTAATCTGCACGCGCGAGTTCGCCATAGGCCTTCTGACCTAATGCCGAAGTCCAGCCTCAAGTCTTTGGAAAAACTCTTTAAGGATTGAGGCTAGCCCGCCAGCTGCCCCTTCAGATAATCCAGAAAAGCCTGCGCCGTGCGCGACAGCGTGCGGCCCACCAGGGTCTGCACCTCGATGTTGCGCAGGTCCAGGCCCTTGTCCTTCAGCGGCATCGCGACCAGTTCACCGCGCTCGATCTGGTAGCGCACCGATATCTCGCCGCAGATCGTGATGCCCAGCGGCGCGTGCGTCAGGAAGCCGAGCAGGCTGGCGATGTAGGAGCTGGTCAGCACCGGTTCTACCGGCAACCGTTGCCGGTGACAGGCGATGTCGAAGAGCTGGCGCACGGTCGTGTCCGGCTCCGGTAGTGCGAGTGGATACGCCATCAGCTGGCGCAGGCTGACCTGCCCGAATCGCACCAGCGGATGCGTGTGCCGCATCACCGCCATCACCGGCGATGGCTGCAGGTGTTCGATCCTGATGTCCTTCTCCGCGCCGCGGCTCATCACGAGTCCGATGTCGGCATCCCCCAGCAGGATGCGGCGCGTGCTCTCGGCCGGCGGATGCACGCCCAGGTGGAACTGGATGCCGGGGTGCGCCTCGATGAACTTGCCGATCACGCGCGGCAGGAACTCCATCGCGAATCCTTCGGTCGCCACGATGCGCACCCGTCCGCGCTGCATGCCCTGCAGCGCATGCACGTCCGTGACCACGCGCTCCGCGTCGTGTGCCGTGCGGATCGCATGCACGGCCAGCAGTTCGCCGGCCGCGTTCGGCACCATGCCGCGCGCATGCCGGTCGAAAAGACTCACGCCGAGCAACGACTCCAGATGCGCGATGTGCCGGCTGATGGCGGAGCTGGCGACGTTGAGGCGCGTCGACGCTTCGCTGATCGAGCCGCAGCGCACCACCTCCAGGAAGTAGCGCAGGGCCGTGTCCTGGAGCTGGCGCGCGATGAGTTGGGAAGTGGCCATCGGGTGGGACCTGACATGTGTTGGAGCATTGCCGTTTCGGCATCGACCGGGTCGAAATTCTGTAAGGGATGAAACGCAGGTGCGGCTCCATTCTTGCGATTGTTCACGCGAACCGTTCGATTTTTCTTTCAAGGAGCTTGTTATGGAATTTCCATCCACCACTCTGGTGCAACGTGCCATCCTGGCAATGGCGCTTGCCGCCGCCGCAGCTTCGGTGCACGCCGGCAAGGGCAACGACACGCTGACCTACGCCTCCGACAGCGAAGTCGAGAACGTCAGCCCGTATCACAACAACATGCGCGAAGGCGTGATCCTCTCGGCCATGGCCTGGGACACGCTGATCTACCGCGACACCAAGACCGGCGAGTTCAAGCCGCAACTCGCCACTGCATGGAAGTGGGACTCGCCGACCGCGCTCAACGTGACCCTGCGCCAGGGCGTGACGTTCCAGAACGGCGACAAGTTCAGTGCCGACGACGTGGTCTTCACCTTCAACGAAGTCGTCGGCCCCGACGCCAAGATCGCGACGCGCCAGAACACCGACTGGATAAAGAACGTCGAGAAGATCGGCGAATATCAGGTGCGCATCAACCTGAAGACACCGTTCCCGGCCACGCTCGAATACCTGGCTGGCCCGACGCCGATCTACCCCGCCGCGTACTTCAGGAAGGTCGGGCTGGAGGGCTACAGCAAGGCGCCGATCGGCACCGGCCCGTACAAGATCACGGCGGTCATTCCCGGCCAGGGCGTGACGATGGTGAAGAACACGGCATACTTCAAGGACAGCCCGGTGCCGCAGCCGAAGATCGGCAACGTCAGGTTCGTGATCATCCGCGACCCCGAAGCACGCCTCGCGCAACTGATGACAGGCGCCGTCGACTGGATCTGGCGCGTGCCCGCCGACCAGGCCGAATCGCTCAAGGCCGCGCCGAACCTCACCGTGCTCAGCGGCGAGACGATGCGCGTCGGCTTCATGTCGATCAATAACAACGGCACCACGCCGGAATCCACGCCGTTCAAGGACGTGCGCGTGCGCCAGGCGGTGAACATGGCGATCAACCGCAAGGGCCTGGCCGACAGCCTGGTGCGTGGCGGCAGCCAGCCGGTGTATGCGCCTTGCTTCCGCACCCAGTTCGGCTGCGAGACGGCCAAGGTCGTGAAGTACGAATACAACCCGACGAAAGCCAAGGCGCTGCTGGCCGAAGCCGGTTTCCCCAACGGTTTCGACACCGACCTCTGGGCCTATCGCGAGCGCGAATATGCCGAAGCGATGATCGGCGACCTGCGCAAGATCGGCATCCGTGCACGACTGCATTTCGTGCAGTACCCGGCGCTGCGCAACGAACTCCGCTCGGGCCGCGCGCCGCTGTCGTTCCAGGCATGGGGATCGTTCTCGATCAATGACGCATCGGCCTTCGCCGGCAACTACTTCAAGGGCGGCCCGGACGACACGGCCAAGGACCCGCAGACCATCGCATTACTGCAGACCGCCGACGCCACGGTCGACAAGACCGAGCGCAAGGCCAAGTACGGGCAGGCGCTGCAGCGCATCTCGGAGCAGGCGATGTGGGCACCGCTGTTCTCGTACTCGACCAACTACGCATTCACGTCGGACCTGAAGTTCGACGCGCAGCCGGACGAGCTGCCGCGCTTCTTCGCGGCGAGCTGGAAGTAAGCCGACCTGCCGGGCTCGCCACATGCTGATCTACATCTTTCGCCGGCTGCTGGTCGCGCTCAGCGTCATGCTGACCGTGGCCGTCATCAGCTTCATGCTGCTGCACCTCTCGGGCGATCTGGCCACGGCCATCGCCGGGCCGGAATCGACAGCCGCCGACGTGGAGAAGATCCGCGTGCAGTACGGGCTCGACCAGCCGATCGCATCGCAGTTCTTCGACTGGCTCGGGGCAGCGGTGCGGCTCGATTTCGGGCGCTCGTTCTACTTCCAGAACACGGTGGTGGAGCTGATCGGCGAGCGCCTGCCGATCACGCTGAAGCTCGGCGGCGTGGCCTTGCTGCTGGCGGTGATCGTGGCGATCCCGCTCGGCGTGCTGGCCGCGATCTACCGCGACACCTGGATCGATCGGGTCTCTCTGATGATCGCCGTGGTGGGGCAGGCGATGCCGACCTTCTGGTTCGCGCTGACGCTGATCATCGTCTTCTCGGTCGGCCTCAAGTGGCTGCCGGTGGCGGGAAACGGCACCTGGCAGCACTTCGTCCTGCCGGCCATCGCTCTTGGCTACTATGCCATGCCGGCCATGATGCGGCTGACCCGCGCCGGCATGCTCGACGTGCTCGGCTCCGACTACATCCGCACCGCGCGCGCCAAGGGCCTGAGCCCGTCGCGCGTGGTCTTCAAGCATGCGCTGCGCAACGCGATCATTCCGGTGGTGGCCTTGGCTGCGGTGGAGCTGGGCTTCATGCTCGGCGGTTCGGTCGTCATCGAATCGGTGTATTCGATGCAGGGGCTCGGACAGCTCGCGTGGGACTCGATCTCACGCAACGACTACCCGGTGGTGCAGGCGGTCGTGCTGATCATTGCCGTGTTCTACATCGGCCTGACCTTCGTGGCCGACGTGCTGAATGCCGCGCTAGACCCGCGCATGCGCACGCGCTGAGGAGATGAACATGACCGCTTCGACGCTCTCCAATTCCTCCGCGCCGGCGATGCCTGCAAAGCCTTCGCTGACCCTGCCGCCCACACCGGCCTGGCGCAAGCTGCTGCGCCGCGTGCTCGGCCAGCACGGCCTCACCATCGGCGCCGTGATCCTCGGGCTGATCGTGCTGGCCGCGATCTTCGCGCCGTGGCTCGCGCCGCACGATCCGTATGCGCAGGACGTGACACGCCGCCTGATACCGCCGATCTGGCACGACAAGGGCACCTGGGACCACATTCTCGGCACCGACAAGCTGGGCCGCGACTACCTGAGCCGGCTGCTGTTCGGCGCACGCGTGTCGCTGATCATCGGCGGCGTCACGGCCGTGATTTCCGGCGCGATCGGCACGACGCTCGGCGTGCTGGCCGGCTACTACGGCGGGCGTGTCGATGCGGTCATCAGCTACATCATCACCACGCGGCTGGCGATGCCGGTGGTGCTGGTGGCGCTGGCGATGGCATCGCTGGTCGGCGGCTCGCTGCAGGTGGTGATCGTGCTGCTCGGGCTGCTGCTGTGGGACCGTTTCGCCATCGTCACGCGCTCGGCCACGCAGCAGCTGCGCGATGCCGAATTCATCGCCGCAGCCAAGGCGCTGGGGGCATCGACGCCGTACATCCTGGTGCGCGAGTTGCTGCCTAACCTGATGAGCGCGCTGACCGTGGTCGCCACGCTGGAGATGGCCCACGCGATCCTGCTCGAATCGACGCTGAGCTTCCTCGGTCTCGGCGTCCAGCCGCCGACGCCGTCATGGGGCCTGATGGTCGCCGAAGGCAAGGCCTACATGTTCTTTCAGCCCTGGGTGATCGTGATTCCCGGCATCGTCCTGGCGTTGCTGGTACTGGCGATCAACCTGGTCGGCGACGGCATCCGCGACCTCACCGCGCCGGACGGGAGAAACTGAAATGACCGCAATGACAACGCCTTTGCTGGACGTGAAGAACCTGCGCGTCGACCTTCCCACCGAACGCGGCATGCTGCATGCCGTGCGCGGCATCGACTTCCATGTGAACCGAGGCGAGATGCTGTGTCTGGTCGGCGAATCCGGCTGCGGCAAGTCGATGACCTCGCTGGCGCTGATGGGCCTGCTGCCGCGCAAGGCCGTACGCACCGCCGACCACATCCGCTTCGACGGCGTCGATCTGCAGACGCTGCCGGAGAAGGGCATGACCGCGCTGCGTGGCGCGCGCATGGCGATGATCTTCCAGGAGCCGATGACGTCGCTGAACCCGTCGTACACGCTCGGCGACCAGCTCTGCGAGGCGTTGCGCGCGCATCGCAAGGTGACGGCCGCCGAGGCCCGCGACCGCGCGGTGCACCTGCTCGAACGCGCCGGCGTTCCGCAGGCAGCCGACCGCATGCGCCAGTACCCGCATCAGCTGTCGGGCGGCCTGCGCCAGCGCGTGATGATCGCGATGGCACTGATGTGCGGTCCCGATCTGATCATCGCGGACGAGCCGACGACCGCCCTCGACGTGACCATTCAGGCGCAGATCCTGCGGCTGATCCGCGAGCTGCAAAAAGAGTTTGGCACCGCCGTCGTTTTCATTACGCACGACCTCGGCGTGGTGGCGCGCATCGCCGACCGCGTGGCCGTGATGTATGCGGGCGAGGTGATCGAGACCGCGCCGGTCGGCGAGCTGTTCGCGCATCCGACGCATCCGTACACGCGCGGCCTGCTCAACTGCATTCCGGTGCGCGGCAAGACGCTGCCGGGCAGTCATCTTCAGGCGATTCCGGGCGTCGTGCCGAGCCTCGTCGGCGATGTGCAGGGCTGCGCCTTCGCGAACCGCTGCGCGCATGCGCAGCCCGTCTGCGCGCAGACGCCGCCGTACGTGGCGCTGAACGACACACATGCAGCGCGCTGCGTGCTCGCCCGTGAAAAAGTCGAGGAGGCCGCATGAAGGCAGTCAACGATCCGGTTTTCACACCATCGGTCGACGAGATCGCACTGGAGCTTTGCGCGCTGACCCGCGTCTACAAACTCAAGCGCGGCCTGTTCCGCGCGCCGGGCGAAATCAAGGCGGTGAACAACGTTTCGCTTCGCATCCGCAAGGGCGAGACGCTGGGCCTGGTCGGCGAATCGGGCTGCGGCAAGAGCACGCTGGCCAAGATGCTCCTGGGTCTTCTGGCGCCGAGTTCGGGCAACGTGCTGGTCAACGGCAAGGAGATCGATCCGAGCCGGCGCAAGGCGCTTGCGCGGTCGGTGCAGCCGATCTTCCAGGACCCGTATTCGTCGCTGAATCCGCGCCGCTCGGTGGCCGACATCGTCGGCGTGCCGCTGCGGCTTCACGACGTCGGCACGCATGCCGAACAGAGAAAACGCGTGAAGGAAATGCTCGACCTCGTCGGCATGCCGGAGCGCACGCACAGCCAGTATCCGAACCAGCTCTCGGGCGGGCAGCGGCAGCGCGTGGCCATCGCGCGCGCACTGGTACTTCGACCCGACATCCTGATCTGCGACGAGCCGACATCGGCGCTCGACGTTTCGGTGCAGGCGCAGATCCTGAACCTGCTGCTCGACCTGAAAGCCGAATTCGGACTGACCTATCTGTTCATCAGCCACGACCTCGGCGTGGTCGAGCATCTGGTCGACCGCGTGGCCGTGATGCACCAGGGACAGATCGTCGAACTCGGCAGCCGAGAGCAGATTTTCGCGCGGCCGGAGCACCCGTACACCCGCATGCTGCTGGCCTCGGCGCTCACGCCGGAACCGGGGCTCGGCATTCCCGACATCGAGCGCGAAATGCCGTTAGCCGTCGCCTGAGCGTCCTCACACCGTTTTCAAACTTCAGCCCCTTCATTCAAGGTATTTCCATGAGCCGCAACCAAGCCATCGCCCAGACGCTGGCCAGCTTCGACGACGGACGCTTCCAGCAGACGCTGGCCCGCCGCGTCGCCTTCCGCACCGAGAGCCAGGACGCCGCCAGCGGCCCGATCCTTCATGCGTACCTCGACGAAGAAATGACGCCGCAGCTCGAAGCGCTCGGCTTCACCTGCCGCGTGGTCGAGAACCCAGTCGCAGGCAAGAGCCCGTTCCTGTTCGCCGAGCGCATCGAGGCCGATGCCGCCTTCACACTGCTGACCTATGGTCACGGCGACGTCGTGCGAGGCTACGACGCGCAGTGGCGCGCGGGGCTCAATCCGTGGGAGATCGTGGTCGAAGGCAACCGCTGGTACGGCCGCGGCACCGCGGACAACAAGGGCCAGCACACCATCAACCTCAGTGCGCTCGAACAGGTGCTGAACGTGCGCGACGGCAAGCTCGGCTACAACGTGAAGATCATCCTCGAGATGGGCGAAGAGGACGGCTCGCCGGGCCTGAACGATGTCTGCGCGCTACATAGCGAACTTCTGGCCGCCGACCTGTTCATCGCCTCCGACGGCCCGCGCGTCTCGGCTTCGCGCGCCACGATGTTCCTCGGCTCGCGCGGCGTCTTCAACTTCGATCTGCACCTGAAGCTGCGCGATGGCGGTCACCACTCGGGCAACTGGGGCGGGCTGCTGCGCAATCCGGGGATCCGGCTGGCGCATGCCATCGCCAGTCTTGTCGATGCGAAGGGCCGCATCCTCGTGCCCGGTCTGCTGCCGAAGGAATTGCCGGAGAGCGTCCGCATCGCGCTGAAGGACATCGAAGTCGGCGGCGACAAGGGCGACCCGGAAATCGATCCGGACTGGGGCGAGCCCGGCCTGTCGTCGGCGGAGCGCGTGATCGGCTGGAACAGCCTCGAAGTGCTGGCCTTCACCACCGGCAACCCGGCGATGCCGGTTCATGCGATTCCGTCGGATGCGCGCGCGCATTGCCACATGCGCTATGTCGTCGGCAGCGACCACACGCATTTTCTCGACCACATCCGCAAGCACCTGGACGAACACGGTTTCGACGATGTCGAACTGCGTCCGACCGACGTTCGAATGGCCGCGACGAGGCTCGACCCGGACGACGCGTGGGTGCGCTGGGGCCTGGCCTCTATGGCGCGCAGCACCGGCAAGCGGCCCGCGTTGCTGCCGAACCTGGGCGGTTCGCTGCCGAACGAGGTGTTCTCCGAAACGCTCGGCCTGCCGACGCTGTGGGTGCCGCATTCGTACCCGGCCTGCTCGCAGCATGCGCCCAACGAGCACATCCTGGCCGACGTGACGCGCGAGTCGCTGCACATCATGGCTGGGCTGTTCTGGGATCTGGCCGAAGAAGGTCCGGCGGTGTTCAGGGAGCGCGTGTGAGCGCGCGAAATCTGGAATCAGCGTCCGCATGGCTCGGCGAGCAGCGCGGCGCGATGCAGACCGCACTGGCCGATCTGGTCGATATCGACTCGAACAGCTACGACAAGGCCGGCACCGACCGCGTGGCCGACGCGATGCGTGGCTGGCTGCTGGCCGACGACATCGAGGCCCGGCACCTCGCAGATCCTGCCGACGGCGACGTACTGCTGGCGCAGCTGCCCGGCTTGTCGGCGTCCGAAGCACCGGTCGTGCTGATGGGGCATCGCGACACGGTGTTCCCGACCGGCACCGTGCCGCAGCGCCCGTGGCGTGTCGAGGGCGATCGCGGCTACGGCCCCGGCGTCGCGGACATGAAGTCGGGACTGGTACTTCAGTGCTTCGTGCTGATGGCCTTGCGACGCATGGCGCCGCTGCCGTTCCCGGTGCTCGGGCTTTTCACCGCCGACGAGGAGATCGGTTCGCATCGCGGCCGCGTCGCCATCGAGGCGCATGCACGCGGTGCACGCGCTGCGTTCAATGCGGAGCCGGGACGCGTCACCGGCAATCTGGTGACGTCGCGCAAGGGTGGCGCCAACTTCCTCATCGAAGTCGGCGGCCGCGCGGCGCATGCCGGCATGAATCATGCCGACGGCGCCAGTGCCATCGAGACACTGGCGCGCAAGATCATGGCGCTGCATGCGCTGACCGACTACGCGGCCGGCATCACTGCGAACGTCGGGCTGATCAGCGGCGGAATGTCGAGCAACACCGTGGCGCCGTCGGCCGAGGCCAGACTCGACGTGCGCTTCTGCACGCTGGAGCAGCGCGAGACACTGTTCGCGCGCATCGTGGAGATCGTGGCCGAGCCGGGTGTGCCGGGCACCACTGCAACGGTCACGCAGACTTCGGAATTCTTGCCGCTCGAACCGAAGTGGAGCGAGGAATTGCTGGTGCGTTACCAGGCGAGCGCCGCGCAGGTCGGGTTCGCCGTGGAAGGCGAATTCACCGGCGGTTGTTCGGACGCCGGGTTCACTGCATCTCTGGGCATTCCGACGCTCTGCGGCGTCGGGCCGGTGGGCGGCAAGGCGCACACCGACAACGAATATTGCTGCCTGGAAACCCTGGTGCCGCGCGCGCAGGCGTTGCTGCGCACGATCGTCGGACTGGCCGACTAGCCCATCAGGGCAGGCTCCGACTCAGGCCAGTTCGGCAATCAGCTCGATTTCCACGCAGCAGCCCATCGGAATCTGCGCCACGCCGAATGCACTGCGTGCATGCGCGCCGACTTCCGGGCCGAAGACTTCGGCGAACAGCTCGCTGGCACCGTTGGTGACGAGGTGCTGCTCGGTGAAGGTGCCGGTCGAGTTGACCAGGCTCATCAGCTTGACGATGCGGACGATCTTGTTCAGGTCGCCGACGGCTGCATGCAGCGTGCCCATGAGGTCGATGGCGACCGCGCGCGCAGCGAGCTTGCCTTCGGCCGTCTCGACGTTCTCGCCCAGCTTGCCGACCCAGGGCTTGCCGTCCTTCTTGGCGACGTGGCCGGACAGAAAGACCAGCTTGCCGGTCTGCACGAATGGCACATAGGCCGCGGCGGGTGCGGCGACAGGTGGGAGCTGGATGCCGAGTTCGGCGAGCTTGTCGTAGACGTTCATTGAGATGCCTTTGAAGTGAAAGATGAGAGCCGGCGAGCGTAGAAGGCCACCGATGTGCAGTTGTCTCGGAATCGTCCGAGAACCGAAATCTAGTAGCGCGATCCCTGGAACTGGTACATCGGTCCCGACTGTGACTGAAGTTGCGGCATGGCCTGCGACTGAGCCTGGGACTGACCTTGCGACTGTCCCTGCGCCTGCCCCGCACGCAGTTCGGACAGCGGCCTTACCGTCACGCCGACATCCAGCGTATGCCGCGCGCCGCCGTGCAGTACGCCGCGTATCGGCGAAACATCGGAGTAGTCGCGGCCGATGGCCAGCGTCACGTAGTCCTCGCCCGGCTGGCGGCCATTGGTAGGGTCGAAATCCGACCAGTCGCCCGGGCCGTCTTCGCCCGGCAGATAAACGGACACCCAGGCATGCGACGCGTCGGCGCCGATCAGGCGAGGCTTTCCGGGCGGCGGCTGTGTCAGCAGATAGCCGCTGACATAGCGCGCCGGCAGACCCAGCGAGCGGAAGCAGCCGATCATGATGTGCGCGAAGTCCTGGCACACACCCTTGCGCTGGGCCAGTGCCTCAACGGCCGGCGTGTTGATCTCCGTGCTCTGTGCGTCGTAGGCGAAGTCGCGGTAGATGCGGCGCGTGAGGTCCAGTGCGGCGTCGAAGGTCGCGACGCCGGCGGAGAAGCTCGGCCTTGCATAGGTCGCGAAGTCGTCGTGGCGCGGCACATAGGGCGAGGGAAAGACGAAATCCGAAGCCGCGTCGAAACGCGAGCCCTTTGCATACCGGAAGCGCTCGCGCACCGTTTCCCAGGGCAGGAGGCGTGCGACGCTGGTTGCCAGGACCGGCTCGAAGGTCTCGACCACGCTTTCGGCGGTCACGATCAGGTCCTCGTGCGTCGTATCGAGCGCGAAGAAGGCGCGCGTGTTGCCATAGAGATCGGGAATCTCGTTGCGCTGGGCCGGAGGCGGCACGATCGACAGCGTGTGGCTCACCAGGCGTTGCGAAGCCGTGACACGTGGCTTCAGGTGGGCCAGGTGCTGCGCGGTCTCGACCGGCGGCGAATAGTCGTAGCGTGTTTCGTGGGTGACGTGCAGGAGCATGAGCAATTCAGGCGCCGACGGAGCGAAGCGATTCTGATGTGAGGGTGAAATAGCGCGTGCCGAGGGCGTCCGACACATGGTAGGCCGCAGCGGCAAGCGTGGCAAACAGCTTCACCAGCGTCGGGTAGCTGTTGTCGGTGCCGGGTTCGCACAGCGATTCGAGCGTCCACGATGCCGGATCGGGCAACTCGTAGGACAGCGCGGTGAGCTTTCCGGGCGCACTGCCCGCCAGTTTGGCGATGCGTCCGCGCAATGTCTGCGTGACCCAGGCGAGCGAGCGCGGGTTGTCGCCGTCGAGCACCAGCAGGTCGACCAGTGTCGCCACGTCGCGGCGCTGCTGATATCGGGCGTGGAAAGTGATGGTGCTGTCGAACAGCGCGACCATCGCCTCGAAG
The DNA here is from genome assembly GCF_051216695.1 of Variovorax glucosi. NCBI lineage: Bacteria > Pseudomonadati > Pseudomonadota > Betaproteobacteria > Burkholderiales > Comamonadaceae > Variovorax > Variovorax glucosi. The sequence goes on along the minus strand of NZ_JBPJZE010000001.1, from coordinate 1,093,911 downwards.
CCGGCGACCTCATGCACCGCGCCGTCCTTGAAGCCGGCAGCGAGCGCGCCCGAAAGAAAGGCCAACCGCTCGATGTGGCGGCCGATCGACAGCAGCCGCCAGGCATCGTCGCGCGTCATGCGGTCGGTCTGGGCGCCGGTCAACGCGGCGAGGGCGGTGCTGGCAGCTTCGAGCGAGCGCTGGGCCGCGCCGATCGCGAAGCTGCTCTCGCCGGATTCGCCGGCCTGCTCGACGCTGCGGCGTATGAAGTCGGCCTCGGCGCGGACGATCTGGTTCCAGTTGTCCTGCGACAGCCGTTCGCGCACGGCGGCCGCGGCCTGGCGCACGCAGCGCAGGTTGTAGACGACGCTGCCTGCATCGACGTTGGCAAGGTCCGCGATCAGGCTGCGCTCGAACACGCGACGCGATTTCGGTGCCGCCGGAACCTTGGCAGATACCAGTCCGTTGCGCAGCGCCAGCCTGTGCAGCCAGTCGAGCAGCGGCTGCGACGACTGGTCTTCGCCGCCGAGCAGGTCGAGCGACAGGCGTGCGAGGCGTACGGCGTTCTCTGCGCGTTCGGTGTAGCGTCCGAGCCAGAACATGTTCTCCGCCGCGCGACTCGTGACCGGGGCGCGATGCCGGGCCAGCGAGGCTGGCGTGGCATGGGGCTGGAGCAGGGTGGTGCGGTCGATGTGGCCGTGTGTCTGCACCCAGACGTCGGCACTGCTGCCGCCGCGCTGCATCGATGCGATCTGCGCGTCGGAGCCGGCGAGCCGGGCAAGTCCGCCAGGCAGCACGCGCCACGACTGCGCACCGTCGCTCACCGCGAAAACGCGCAGCATCATGGCCCGCGGTTCTATCTGGCCGAGACCGCGCGCCTGCGACCAGGTCGGCATCTGGGACAGCGGCAGATAGCTCTGCACGGTGTGCTCCTCGCCGCGCCGCAGGATGCGTCCGGCCCATTCGTCGAGTTCACGCCGGTTCATCCGGCTGCCGAGCACCGCTTCGAACGCGCCCTGTTCGCTGCCGGGATAGGTCGACTTGATGGCGCAGTCGCGCAGTTGCGGCAACGCGGACTCGAGCGCCGCGCGTTCGCCGCACCACCAGGTCGGCAGTGCGGGCAGGCGGAGCTTTTCGCCGATCAGCCGTCTGGCCAGCGCAGGCAGGAAGCCGAGCAACGCCGGCGACTCCAGGAAAGCCGAACCCGGCATGTTCGCGACCAGCAGATTGCCTGCGCGGATCGCCTGCAGCAGCCCGGGTACGCCGAGCGTCGAGTCGGGCCGCAGTTCAAGCGGATCGAGGAACTGATCGTCGAGCCGCTTGATGAGGCCGTGCACCGGCCGCAATCCCTGCAGCGTCTTGAGGTAGACGCGCTGGTCGCGCACCGTGAGATCGCTGCCCTCGACCAGCGTCACGCCCAGGTAGCGGGCAAGGTAGGCGTGCTCGAAGTAGGTTTCGTTGTACGGGCCGGGCGTCAGCAGCGCGATGTGCGGTGGTTGCCCGGCCGGACACATGCGCTGCAGGCCCTCCATCATCGCGCCGTAGGTGGCGGCGAGGCGCTGCACCTGCAGCTCCTCGAACGCCTCCGGGAACTGGCGCGAGATGGCGAGCCGATTCTCCAGCAGGTAGCCGAGGCCGGAAGGCGCCTGCGTTCGCTGCGAGACCACCCACCAGTTGCCGTCGGGTCCTCGCGCCAGATCGAATGCGGCGATATGCAGCCAGGTATCGCCCGGCGGTTTCACGCCGTGCATCGGACGAAGGTAGCCGGGATGGCCGCGCACCAGCGCCGGCGGCAACAGCCCTTCCGCCAGCAGCAGCTGCGGACCGTAGACGTCGGCCATCACCCGGTCGAGCACGCGCACGCGCTGGATCACGCCGGCTTCGATCTGCGTCCAGCTCTCGGGCGAGATGATGAGCGGGAACAGGTCAAGCGACCAGGGCCGCTGCGGTCCGTCGGCATCGGCGTAGACGTTGTAGGTGACGCCGTTGTCGCGGATCTGACGTTCGAGGCTGATCGCGCGGCGCGGCAGGTCATTGAAGCCGCCGGTGCCGAGGTGGTCGAAAAAACGTCGCCACGGCGGCGCGAGTTCCGGACGAGGAACCGTCGGTCCGGACGGCAGGGGGGCGGCCGAGGGCGGTGGCTGCTGCGACGCGTCGTAGAGAACCGCACCGGACGCCGACGACGCAGCTGCCGGTTTTGGCGGTGTGGCGGCGACTGCCGCTCCACGCAATTCGTCGTAGTGACCGGGCGTCGATGGCGGCGCGAGCGACGACGCCAGGGCAGCGGAAGACTCCGTCGCCTGGGCGTCGAAAAGCGATTCGTTCAGCGGATCGACCATCGCCGCATCGTCATCCGCGGCGCAGGTCGAGCGTGAACGGGAACTCGCGGCTTCCCGCCAGTTCGATCGTGGCAGGCGGCGTGTTCATCAGTCCCGGCGTGTGGCCCATGCGCGAGAAGCGTGAATGGCGACGGCTCTCCGCCTCGTAGGCGTTGACCGGGAACGTGTCGTAGTTGCGACCGCCCGGATGCGCCACGAAATACTGGCAACCGCCGAGCGAACGCTTCATCCAGGTGTCGACCAGGTCGAAGGTCAGCGGTGCATGGGCACCGATGCTCGGGTGCAGCGCAGACGGCGGATTCCAGGCCTTGTAGCGCACGCCGGCGACGAACTCGCCGGTGGTGCCGGTCGGTTGCAGCGGCAGGACCTTGCCATTGACGGTCACCACGTGGCGGCTCTCGTTCAGGCCGGTCACGCGCACTTCGATGCGTTCCAGCGAAGAGTCGACGTAGCGCACGGTGCCGCCCGACGAACCTTCTTCGCCCATGACGTGCCACGGTTCGAGCGCGTTGCGCAGCGACAGCTCGACGCCCATCGCCTGCACCTGGCCGACCAGCGGGAAGCGGAATTCGAGGTGCGGCGCGAACCAGTCCGGATCGAACGGGAAACCGGCCAGACGCATCTCGGCGATCACGTCGTCGAAGTCCATCTTGACGAACGTCGGCAGCAGGAAGCGGTCGTGCAGCTCGGTGCCCCAGCGCGTCGCCGGGGCCTTGTACGGCTCGTCCCAGAAACGCGCGATGAAGGCGCGCAGCAGCAGTTGCTGCGCGATGCTCATGCGGGCATGCGGCGGCATTTCGAAGGCGCGCAGTTCGAGCAGGCCGAGGCGGCCGGTCGAAGAATCGGGCGAATACAGCTTGTCGATGCAGAACTCGCTGCGGTGCGTGTTGCCGGTCACGTCGACCAGGATGTTGCGCAGCGTGCGGTCGACCAGCCAGGCCGGCATGTTCGCGCCATAGATTTCGCGGTTCTTGGCGATTTCCTTCAGCGCGATTTCCAGCTCATAGACCTGGTCGTTGCGGGCCTCGTCGACGCGCGGCGCCTGGCTCGTCGGGCCGATGAACATGCCCGAGAACAGGTAGCTCAGCGACGGATGGTTGTGCCAGTAGAGCAGCAGGCTGGCCAGCAGTTCGGGCCGACGCAGGAACGGGCTGTCGTTGGGCGTGGCGCCGCCCATCACGAAGTGATTGCCGCCGCCGGTGCCGGTGTGGCGTCCGTCGGTCATGAACTTCTCTGCCGACAGGCGAGTCTCGAACGCGGCTTCGTAGAGGAATTCGGTGTGGTCGACCAGTTCCTTCCAGTTGTTCGCCGGATGGATGTTGACTTCGATCACGCCCGGATCGGGTGTGACGGCGAGCATCTTCAGACGCGGATCGCGCGGCGGCGGATAGCCTTCCATCACGACCTTCAGGCCAAGCTGCTCGGAGGTCGCTTCGATCGCGGAAACGAGGTCGAGGTAGTCCTCCAGGCGCGCGAGCGGCGGCATGAAGACGTAGAGCACGCCGGAAGCGCTGCCGACCTTCTCTGCAGCCGGTCCGTTGGCACGACGCGGATCGCGCACTTCGACGCACAGCGCCGTGCGGGTGACCCACGGCGCCGACTCGCCGCGACGCGGCTGGCGCGCGGTGGTCGGATCGTTGCTGCCGACGGCAGTGCCGGGCGCCGAAGCGCCGATGTCACCCGTCGAAGCGGGGAAAGTCGACGTTGCCGACGTTGCCGACGTTGCCGACGTGGCCGATGCACCCGTTGCGGCCGAAGCGGCGCGCGCTTCCTGCATGCGAACGGCGGTCGGCACGGTCGGCGGCGAGCCGAAAGCGTAGGGCACGGCGCCCAGATCGGCACCGGTCGGCGTGCCGGTCGATGCGGTCGGGTAGCGGGCGCGGAAATCGTTCGCGCTCGGCAGGTCGCCGCGCGGCGCGGTCGGGTCGCGGTCGATCTGGTACGGGTAGTCGCCCTTGCTGGCCCACGGCTGCGAGTCGAGCGGCAGGCGGTAGCCCATCGGCGAGTCGCCGGGGATGAGATACAGCCGGTCGTCGCGCATGAACCACGGGCCGGTCTTCCAGCCCGGACCTTCGACCGCAGGCGCGTCGGCATTCGCGTTGCCCGGTTCGATCGGTAGCATGTAGCCGATGACCGCGTCCAGCTTCTGCGTGAAGACGCGGCGCAGGCGCACGCGTTCGAGTTCGTCGTCGAGCTTCGACTCGAACGGATCGACGTTCACCGGCAGGCGGCGTTCGCGCCAGAGGTAGTAGAAGGTGTCTTCGTAGCCCGGCAGAATGTAACGCTCTGTGATGCCGAGGCGGTGCGCCAGCACGGTGGTGAAGCGGCGTGCGTCTTCGCTGGTGTAGTGCGTGGGAACGCGCTCGTCGGCGAAGATTTCGGGGTTGTGCCAGAGCGGCTGGCCGTCGGTGCGCCAGAAGATCGACAGCGCCCAGCGCGGCAGTTGCTCGCCCGGATACCACTTGCCCTGGCCGAAGTGCAGGAAGCCGCCGTCGCCGTATTCGGCGCGCAGCTTCTGCACGAGTTCGGTCGCGTAGCCGCGCTTGGTCGGGCCGAGCGCTTCAGTGTTCCATTCGGGCGCGTCGCGGTCGGTGGTGCAGACGTAGGTCGGCTCGCCGCCCATCGTCAGGCGGACGTCGCCGGCAACCAGGCGCTTGTCGACCGCATCGCCGAGCGCGAGGATCTCGGCCCACTGCGTGTCTGTGTACGGCTTGGTCACGCGCGGCGATTCGTGGATGCGCGTGACGACCATCTCATGGCCGAATTCGACTTCGGCATCGTCGACCACTCCTTCGATCGGCGCGGCGCTCGACGGCGTCGGCGTGCAGGCGAGCGGGATGTGGCCTTCGCCGGCCATCAGGCCCGATGTGGCGTCCAGGCCGATCCAGCCGGCACCGGGCAGATAGACCTCGCACCAGGCATGCAGGTCGGTGAAGTCGACCGTCGTGCCGCTCGGGCCGTCGAGCGCCTTCACGTCCGGCGTGAGCTGGATGAGGTAGCCCGACACGAAGCGCGCGGCAAGGCCCATGTGGCGCAGCAGCTGAACGAGCAGCCAGCCCGAATCGCGGCACGAACCGCTGCCGTTGGTCAGCGTTTCTTCCGGCGTCTGCACGCCGGGTTCCATGCGGATCAGGTAATCGACATCGGACTGAACTTGCTGATTGATGCCGACCAGGAAATCGATGGTGCGTTTTTCGGTGCGATCGATCTTGGCGAGATAGGCCTCGACCAGTGGCGTCATCGCGTCGGCGACGAGGTACTGGGCGAGTTCTTCGGCTTGTTCCGCGCTGTACTTGAACGGGAAGTTCTCGGCTTGCGGTTCGAGGAAGAAGTCGAACGGGTTGTAGACCGCCATCTCGACCACGAGGTCCACCGTCACCTTGAATTCGCGCGTCTTCTCCGGAAACACCAGGCGTGCCTGGTAGTTGGCGAACGGGTCCTGCTGCCAGTTGACGAAATGCAGTTCGGGTTCGATGCGCAGCGAATACGAGATGACGTTGCTGCGGCAATGGGGCGCGGGACGCAGGCGCACGACCTGCGGTCCCAATTGCACCGGCCGGTCGTACTTGTAATGGGTGACGTGGTGTAGAGCGGCGTGAATGGACATTTTTTGGTGGCGTCTTGTTGCGTCGGAGTGCCTCGGGCGACACGCATACTAGCCGACGAACAAAGCAATTAGCGCGCCATCACGAGCGTGCACAGGGGGCGGATTCGGATGAAAACACAGGGAAAAGCGGTCCCGGGCGACAGCCTGGACGACCGCCGGAGCAGTGCGGGCTTCGCTGCGATGGCGGGCTCGGTCGTGGGCACGGCGCTGCAATTGCAGCAGGCTGCGCTGTGGGATGCGAAGGTATATGCAGTATTGGTCGCGATTGCGCTGACGGGTTGGCTTCTGTTGCGCAAGACCAACGCAATTCGCGCCTGTTCATGGCGGCAGCTGGCATTCGCGCTGTCGATCGGGGCGATGGCGGGGCTGGGACTCACCGGCTGGCGCGCCGCGATCTACGCCGATGGCGCACTCGATCCGTCTTTGGAAGGCCGCGATCTGCAGGTCGTCGGCGTCGTCGCGCAGATGCCGCAGCACGGCGACGGCGCGATCCGGTTCCAGCTGGATGTCGAGTCGGCGGGCTGGGCTTCGACGGCGGACCGAGCCGTGTCGATGCCGCGAATCCCTGCGGCGCTCGCGCTCGGGTGGTATGCCAACGGGACAGGGTTGTGGGGTCGAGGTGCGACCGAGACTGCGATCGGCGGCGCGCAGATCGCTGCGCCGGGGCCGCTGCATGCGGGAGAGCGCTGGCGTTTCACCGTCCGGCTGAAGGCGCCGCACGGAAATCTGAATCCTTACGGCTTCGACCAGGAGCTCTGGATGTGGGAGCAGGGCATGCCGGCCAGCGGCTATGTGCGGACCGGCAAGCAGGACGCGACGCCGGAACGGCTTGCCATGACATGGGCGCATCCGGTCGAGCGCGCACGCGAGGCGGTGCGCGATGCGATCCTCGCGCGCATCGACGACCGCCGCCTTGCCGGCGTGGTAGCCGCGCTGGTCACTGGAGATCAGGCGGCCATTGAGCGCGCCGACTGGGATGTGTTTCGCGCCACAGGTGTCGCGCATCTCGTCGCGATATCGGGTCTGCACATCACGATGTTTGCCTGGCTTGCCGCGCTGGCCATCGGTACGGCCTGGCGCCGGAGCACGCGGCTGATGCTGTGGATTCCCGCGCAGCAGGCCGCGCTGGCGGGCGGCGTCTGCCTTGCCGGGCTGTATGCGCTCTTCAGCGGCTGGGGCGTGCCTTCGCAGCGAACCATCTGGATGCTCGCGGCCGTCGCGCTGCTGCGGCTGTCGGGACGCCGCTGGCCGTGGCCGTTCGTCTGGCTGCTGGCCTGCGCGGTGGTGGTCGCCATCGATCCCTGGGCGCTGATGCAGGCGGGGTTCTGGCTCAGTTTCGTCGCGGTAGCGGCGCTCTTTGCGACCGATGCGGCAGAGAACGTCGATGCAAACAACGTCAGTAAGGGTGGCTGGCGACAGCACGCGATGCAGATGGTGCGGGAGCAGGGCGTCGTCACGCTGGCGCTCACGCCGCTGACGCTGTTGCTGTTCCAGCAGTTCTCGGTCGTCGGCCTGCTTGCCAATGCGCTGGCGATTCCGTGGGTGACGCTGGTCGTCACGCCACTGGCGATGCTCGGTGTCGCGCTGCCTGCGTTCTGGGACCTGGCAGCGCTGTCGGTGCAGGCGATGGCGTGGGTGCTGCAGCGGCTCGCCGCCTTGCCGTTCGCCGCTGTGTCGATGGCCGCGCCGCCGCTGTGGCTGGCGATGGCCGGAATCGCGGGCGGCGTGTTGATCGCGATGCGCCTGCCGTGGGCGCTGCGGCTGCTTGGGCTGCCTTTGCTGCTGCCGGTTCTGCTCTGGCAGCTTCCGCGTCCCGCATCGGGCGAGTTCGACCTGCTGGCCGCCGACATCGGCCAGGGCAATGCGGTGCTCGTGCGCACCGCCACGCACAGCCTGCTCTACGACGCCGGCCCGCGCTACAGCCTGGAAAGCGATGCCGGCCATCGTGTCCTAGTTCCGCTGCTGCGCGCGCTCGGCGAGCGGATCGACCTGCTGGTGCTGAGCCATCGGGACAGCGATCACACTGGCGGCGCTGCTGCGGTGCTGGCGACGCAGCCGCAGGCGGAGCTGCTGAGTTCGATCGAGGCGACGCATCCGCTGCAGGCGTTGCGGCCGGTGCGGCGTTGCGTCGCGGGGCAGCGCTGGGAATGGGACGGAGTGGTTTTCGAGGTGCTACATCCGTTGGCGGGCGACGCGTCGGTCAACGGTGGTCTGCCCAAGCCGAACGCGGTCTCTTGCGTGCTGCGCGTCGGCAACGGTCGCGCTTCCGTGCTGCTGGCCGGGGATATCGAGCGGCCGCAGGAGCTGGCGCTGGTGGCGCGCGGTGCGCCGGGTGTGTTGCAGGCCGATCTTTTGCTGGTGCCGCATCACGGGAGCAAGACTTCGTCGACGGTCGAGTTGTTGACCGCAGTGCGACCGAAGCTCGCGATCGTGCAGGCCGGCTATCGGAATCGCTTCGGGCATCCGGCGCCCGTCGTTCTGGAAACCTATGCGGCGCAAGGCGTGACGGTGATCAACAGTCCGCATTGCGGCGCGGCCAAATGGTCGAGCGTTGCGCCGTTGGACGTGCGTTGCGAGCGGGAGGCGCGGGCGAGGTACTGGCATCACCAAGTTCCCTGAACGGCTGCGCCGGCCGGCCGGGTTTTCCCTTGAAAAGTTTCGCCTGCAGCAACTTTCCGCGGTTCTCTTGACGCACCGAAGCCGCGCTGCGTTCAATGCACGACGCGTTCAACGCGTTCCGTAGAACGAAACAAGAGACAACCATGCTTGGACAAACGCGCACCCCGCCTTCCATGCTCGCGCACCGGGCCGTGGAGCCCACGTCGTCGGTCGAGCGCGCCTGCCGCGTGCTGCGCGCGCTGTCGGATCCCGGCGTCACGCGCCTGACCGACATCGCCAGCGCGACCGGGCTCGACAAGACGACCGTGCTGCGGCTGCTCGAAGTGCTCATGAACGACGGCTTCGTCGTGCGCAACCTGCAGACCAAGCACTACAGCCTCGGTCCCGAACTGCTGGTGCTCGGCGCCGCTGCGCTGGCCCGCTTCGACCCGCGTCCGCTGGTGCGGCCGTCGCTGCTGCGGCTGACCGGACACTTCGAGGACAGCGTGATCCTGTCGATTCCGAGCGGCATCGAATCGCTGTGCGTCGATGTGGAGGTCGGCCGCTATCCGATCCGCGCGAACTACCTCTCCATCGGCAGCCGCCGTCCGCTGGGCGTCGGCGCCGGCAGCCTGGCGCTGCTGGCCTGGATGCCGGAAGCCGAGCGGCAGGCCGCGCTGACGGTGATCGCGCCTCAGCTGCAGCGCTATCCGCGCATCACCGCGCAACTGCTCGAAGAACACTGCCTTGAGGCACGCGAGCGCGGTTATGCGGTGTTGCTCGATGTCGTGGTCGAGCGCATGGGCGGGATTTCGGTGCCGATCCTCGGCGTGGACGGCCGGCCGGTCGCGGCGATCAGCATCGCAGCGCTCAACGACCGCATCACATCGCGCGAGGCCGAACTGGCGCAGGCTTTGCGGCGCGAAGCCGCGACCTGCGAAGTGCTGTGGAGCGGCGCCGTGAATGTCGTCAGCGCCGGCGGTGCGACTTCGGGCACACGACGCCCCGGAACACACTGACATGAACACCTCGACCTCGACGGCCTGGATTGCCGGCGTCGGCGGCACCGCCTTCGGCCGGCACGAAGGGCAGGGCGCGCTCGACCTGATGGCGCAGGCCGCCCAGCAGGCGCTGACCGATGCCGGTCTGAAGCGCGCCGACATCGACGGCCTTCTCTGCGGCTATGCCACCACGCTGCCGCACCTGATGCTTTCGACGCTGTTCTGCGAGCGCTTCTCGCTGGACCCGTCCTATGCGCACAGCCTGCAGGTCGGCGGTGCGACCGGCGCGGCCATGTTGATGCTGGCCCGCGAGCTGGTGCGCAGCGGCCGCTGCCGCAATGTGCTGGTGGTCGCCGGTGAGAACCGGCTGACCGGCCAGTCGCGAGACAGCGCGATCCAGACGCTGGCGCAGGTCGGCGATCCCGATTACGAAGTGCCGAACGGTGCATCGGTTCCCGCGTACTACGGTCTCATGGCGTCGCGCTACCTGCACGAAACCGGTACCACCGAGGCCGACCTCGCCGAATTTGCCGTGCTGATGCGTGCCAATGCAGCGCGCCATCCCGGCGCGCATCTCACGGCGCCGATCACGCTGGCCGACGTGCTCGCATCCAGGCCGATCGCCGCGCCGCTCAAGCTCATGGATTGCTGCCCGATCTCCGACGGCGCGATGGCACTGGTGGTATCCGCCGCACCCGGCGACCGGCCCCGCGTCGCCCTGACCGGCGCCGGGCAGGCGCACAGGCACCAGCACCTGAGCGCGATGGCCGACGTCATGCAGTGCGGCGCGGCTGTCGCAGCCGATCGCGCCTTCGCCGAAGCGGGGCTCGACGTGGCCGACATCGACCATCTCGGCATCTACGATTCCTTCACCATCACGCTGGCGATGCTGCTGGAAGAAATCGGCTTCGCACCTCGCGGCGGTGCGGCGCAACGCCTGCGCAACGGCGATTTCTCTTCCGGCGGCGCGATGCCGCTGAATACGCACGGCGGGCTGCTGTCGTTCGGGCACTGCGGCGTGGCCGGCGGCATGGCGCATGCGGTGGAAGTCTTCCGGCAGATGACGGGCCAGGCCGGCGCCCGCCAGGTCGCAAGGCCGCGTCACGCCTTCGTGCATGCCGACGGCGGCGTGATGTCCTCGCATGTCAGCCTGATTCTTTCGCAGGAGCCTTCGCAATGACCGCTGCCATGACTTCGTTCAGCGCGCTGGCCGCACCCTTTCTCGACGGCCTGGCGCACCGGGAGATCCGCTTCCAGCGCTGCACGGACTGCGGTACCGCGCAGACGCTGGCGCGCCATGCCTGCGCGCATTGCGGCTGTGATTCGCTGCTCTGGGAGACGTCGCGCGGCGCAGCCACGCTGCATGCCGTCACCGTGGTTTCTCGCGCGCCATCGGATGCGTTCCGCGCGCTCGTTCCGTACACGCTGGTCATCGCGCAGCTCGATGAAGGCCCGCGCCTGATGGCGCACGGCGAAGCGGATGCACGAATCGGCGACCGCGTATCGGCCGGCTTCTTCGAACACGACGGGCGGACGCTGGTCCGCTTTTCGCCGGCCACCGGATAGCCGCGCGCATCGGGGCATCGGTCAACAAAAAAACCAATGGAGACAACGACATGCATTCGATCCGCTTGCCCTCACGCCGCCATCTGCTCGCTGCTGCGGGCGTCGCGCTGAGCCTCGTCCTGCCGACGATCGCCCAGGCGCAGGGGTACCCGACCAAGCCTGTCAAGCTGGTCGTTCCTTACCCGCCCGGCGGGCCGACCGACATCGTCGCGCGGCTGGTGGCGCAGAAGCTGTCCGAGCAGATGGGGCAGCCGGTCGTCATCGACAACCGGCCGGGCGCGGGAGGCAACCCCGGCGCCGAGATGGTGGCGCGCAGCGCGGCGGACGGTTACACGCTGGTCGTCGCGACCACGGCGCATGCGATCAATCCGTCGCTGTTCAAGAACCTCGGCTATTCGCTGTCGAAAGATTTCGTGCCGATTTCGCAGCTGACCAGCGGCCCGCTGGTGATCGTGGCCAACCCCGGCCTGCCGGCGAACGACGTGGCCGAACTCATCGCGCTGGCGAAATCGAAGCCGGGCGAACTGAACTTCGCTTCGTCCGGCAACGGCCAGTCGACGCACCTCTCGGCCGAGCTTTTCGCGTCCATGGCCGGCGTGAAGATGAACCACATTCCGTACAAGGGCAGCGCGCCGGCCCTCACCGACACGATGGGTGGCCAGACGCAGCTGATGTTCGACACCATGCTGTCCGCCATGCCGCACGTGAAGGCCGGCAAGCTGAAGGCATTGGCCGTGACCAGCGGCACGCGTTCGCCGGTGGCGCCGGATTTGCCGACGGTCGCCGAATCCGGCCTGTCCGGCTACGAGGCGATCGCCTGGAACGGCCTGCTGGCGCCGGCCGGCACACCGCCGGAAGTCGTGTCCCGGCTGAGTGCCGAACTGAAGAAGGTGCTCGCTTCGCCCGATGTAAAGGACAAGTTCGAGGCCCAGGGTTTTGCCGCGAGCTGGAACACGCCGGCCGACTTCGGTCGCTTCCTGACCGCCGAGGTCGAGAAATGGGGCAGGGTGGTGAAGATCTCCGGCGCCAAGGTGGACTGAATGATCGACTTCCACCGACTGAAAGCGTGGCGCTTTGACGAGATCGTGCAGCGCTACGACGCCGACGACACGCTGCGCTATGCGTTGGCACTCGGCCTGGGCAGCGATCCGACCGATGCGAGGCAGCTGCAATTCATCAACGACATGCCGAAAGCACCGCTCGCGCTGCCGACGATGGCCGTGGTGCTCGGCTACCCCGGCTCCTGGATGCAGGACCGTGCCACCGGCATCGACTTCTCGCAGATCGTCCATGGTGAGGAGCGGGTGGTCTGGCACCGGACGCTTCCTGCTGCGGGCTCGGTTCGCGCACGGCATCGCGTCACGCGCATCGTCGACAAGGGACCGGGGCGCGGCGCCACGATCACCTACGACAAGACGCTGCACGACGCCGACAGCGACGAACTGCTCGCCACCGTGACCCACACCACCTTCGCACGCGGCAACGGCGGCTTCGCGACGGCGGATGTGCCCGGCGATGCGCCGCCGTCGCCGCCCGTCCCGATGCCAACCGGCGAGCCCGACGCGATCGTCGACATTCCGACGCTGCCACAGCAGGCCTTGCTCTACCGGCTGTGCGGCGACCGCAATCCGTTGCACTCCGATCCGGCGACCGCGCGCGCGGCCGGTTTCGAACGGCCGATCCTCCACGGCCTCTGCACCTGGGGCATCGCAGCGCACGCGTTGCTGGCGCAATGCGCGGACAGCGATCCGTCGCGCCTGCGCAGCCTGTTCGCGCGGTTCTCCGCGCCGGTTTTTCCAGGCGAAACCTTGCGGCTGGAGTCGATCCGCGACGGCGCCGACGTGCGCTTCCGCGTGCGGGTGCCTGCACGGGATCGCATCGTGCTGGATCACGGTCACGCCGTATTCGACAACCAGAAGGAGACGACATGAAACTGCAGACAATCGGCCGCCGCACCTTGCTGGGCGGCGCTGCCGCCACGGCGCTGGGCGCGCTTTCCATGCCCGGTCTCGCGCAGAGCCCTTACCCGAACCGGTCGGTGAAGTTCACCGTGCCGTTTCCTGCCGGTGGTCCGGTCGACACCACCGGCCGCGCTGCCGCAGATCAAGGCCGGCAAGGTGCGCGCCATCGCGGTCGCGAGCGCCAGACGCTCGGCTCTGCTTCCCGACGTGCCGACGGTGGCCGAGTCGGGCATTGCCGGCCTGTCGGGCTACGAGGCGTATTCCTGGGCGGCTTTCGTCGTGCCTGCAGGAACGCCGAAAGACATCGTCCAGCGCCTGAGCGTCGACATCGGCAAGGCGCTGGCCGATCCGCAGGTGAAGCAGCGTCTCTACGACGCCGGTGCCGAAGCCATGCCGACCACGCCGGAATCCTTCGGAAAGATGCTCCACACCGAGATCGACAAGTGGACGAAGGTGGTCCGCGCGGCGGACATCAAGATCGATTGAACGCAAATTGAAAGAAACGAAATCCATGTCCGATCTGCTCGAATCCGCCCTGAATCCGCAGTCAGTCGCCGTCATCGGCGCGTCCGAAAACATCCACAAGATCGGCGGACGACCGATCTACTACATGCAGAAGCATGGCTTCGGCGGGCGCATCTACCCGATCAACCCTTCCCGGGAAGAAGTGCAGGGGCTCATCAGCTACGCATCGCTGGACGCCTTGCCCGAGGTGCCGGATCTGGCGATGGTCATCGTCGGCGGCGAGAAGGCTGTCGATGCGGTGGCGCAATGCGCGGCACGCGGCGTGAAATCCGCCGTGATCGTCGCATCGGGCTTCGGCGAGACCGGGGAGGAAGGCCGCGCCGTGCAGCGCGCGATGGTCGACACCGCCCGCGCCGCCGGAATGCGGCTTTACGGACCGAACACGCAGGGGCTGGCGAACTTCGGAACCGGTGCCATCGCGGGCTTCTCGACCATGTTCGTCGAGGTGCCGCCGCTGGACGGCCCGGTCGGCATCGTCAGTCAGAGCGGCGGCATGAGTGCGATGGCTTACGGGCTGCTGCGCGGTCGCGGGCTCGGCGTTCGCCACGTGCATGCGACCGGCAACGAGGCCGACATCACCGTTTCCGACCTGGCCTGGGCCGTGGCGCACGACCCGGACGTGAAACTGCTGCTGCTCTACCTGGAAAATATCGCCGATCCCGAACTGCTGGCGCGCACCGCTGCCTACGCCCGGGAGCGCGATCTGCCGATCATCGCGGTGAAGGCCGGGCGCTCCGAGAGCGGCCAGACGGCGGCCGCGTCGCACACCGGCTCGCTGGCCAACGAGGACCGCACGGTCGACGCCTTCTTCCGCCACCACGGTATCTGGCGCGTACGTGATCCGCATGCACAGGCGATGGCGGCGGAGGCGTATCTCAAGGGCTGGAGGCCGGAGGGCCGGCGGCTGGTGATCGTCAGCAATTCGGGCGCGAGTTGCGTGATGGGCGCCGACGCGTCGGAAGATTTCAAGCTGCCGCTCGCCGAATTGGCGCCGGCCACCCGCGCCGAAGTGGCGAGCCGGTTGCCGGGCTTCGCGACGGCGACAAATCCGATCGACATCACGGCTGCGCTGCTGTCGAACAGCGGCCTGTTCGGCGACGTGCTCCCAGCGCTGGCCCAGGACCCGGCCGCAGACATGTTCTTCATCAACATTCCGGTGGCCGGCGCCGGCTACGACGTCGAGGCTTTCGCGCGCGACACGGCCGCATTCGAGCGCGACACCGGCAAGCCTGTCGTCGTCGCGGCATGGCAGGATTCGGTCGCGGCGCCGTTCAAGGCGCAGGGCATACCGACCTACGTCAACGAGAACGACGCGCTGGGCACGCTGGCGCAGCTGGTTTCGCACACCGCGCTGATGCGCAGGAAGATCGTGTCCTGGACGACGGACGCCGCGCGCTCGCTGCCGGCAGGCAACGGGCGCTTTCTGAACGAGGCCGACAGCCTGGCCGTGCTGGCCGAGGCCGGCGTGCCTGTGGTCGCGCACCGGCTTTGCCGGACCGCGAAGGAGGCCGGCGCAGCGTTGCTTGCGGTCGGTGCGCCGGCGGTGGTCAAGGCGTGCTCCGGCGACGTGCCGCACAAGTCGGAACACGGTCTGGTCGCCTTGAACGTCGGCAATGCCGGCGATGCGGAGGCGCTCTTCGAACTGCAATGGGCCAAGCTGGCCGAACTCGGCGCCGCGCAGGAGGGCGTGATCGTCGCTGCCATGCGGCGCGGACAGCACGAATTCATGGTCGGCGCGCGGATCGACGCGGTGTTCGGGCCCGTGGTGGTCGTTGGCGACGGCGGCAAATATGTCGAGGCGTTGCAGGATATCGCGGTGCTGGTACCACCGTTCGCTGTCACGGACGTGACGGACGCGCTGCGAGGCCTTCGCATTGCGCCGCTGCTCGAAGGCGTGCGGGGCGATCCGCCGCTGGACATCGATGCGCTCGCCGAGGTGGTGGTGGCGGTCGGACGGCTGATCGTGGCGGCGGACGGCGTCATCGCATCGATCGACGTCAATCCGGTGTTGGTGGCAGCTCGCGGAGAAGGCGCCGTGGTGCTGGATGCACTGATCGAGCGCGCGGCCTGAACGGCGCACCTGGAGCGTGCAAAGTTCACGGCCGGACCCGGAATTGGCCTTGAACTTGCTAAGCTATGTGCAAGGAGATTAGTGGTTACATGCACAAATTCGATGAGATGTACGAGCAGCTGCCCTATGCAGGCGCTGCAATCCGTGGCCACTACAAGCGCTACGACCAGTGGTTGGCGCGACAGACCGGCGAGGTGATGCGCTCCCGCCGCGAAGAAGCGGAGATGATTTTCCGCCGCGTCGGCATCACCTTCGCGGTGTACGGCGCCAAGGACGAGGACGGATCGGGCACCGAGCGGCTGATTCCATTCGACCTGCTGCCGCGCATCATTCCCGCTCACGAGTGGGAGAGCATGGAAAAAGGCCTGGTGCAGCGCGTCACGGCGTTGAACCGCTTCATCTACGACGTTTATCACGACCAGGACATCGTCAAGGCCGGCATCGTGCCGATCGAACAGATTCGCGACAACGCGCAGTTCCGCCCCGAGATGATGGGCGTCACGGTGCCCAACAACATCTACTCGAACATCTCCGGCATCGATATCGTCCGTGCGCCGGATGCCGATGGCAACGGCGAGTACTACGTGCTGGAGGACAACCTCCGCGTGCCGAGCGGCGTGAGCTACATGCTCGAAAACCGCAAGATGATGATGCGGCTTTTCCCCGACCTGTTCAGCCAGAACCGCATCGCACCCGTCGCCCATTACCCCGACCTGCTGCTCGAAACCCTGCGTGCCAGCGCGCCACCGGCCACCGCCGAGCCGACCGTCGTCGTGCTCACGCCCGGCATGTACAACAGCGCCTATTTCGAGCACGCCTTCCTGGCGCAGCAGATGGGCATCGAGCTGGTCGAGGGGCAAGACCTGTTCGTCAAGGACGACTTCGTCTACATGCGCACCACGCGCGGACCGAGGCGCGTCGACGTCATCTACCGCCGCGTCGACGACGATTTTCTCGATCCCGAAGTCTTCAAGCCCGATTCGACACTCGGTTGCGCCGGCCTGATGCGCGCCTACCGGGCAGGCAACGTCGCGATCTCCAATGCCGTCGGCACCGGCGTTGCAGACGACAAGTCGATCTACCCGTACGTGCCGAAGATGATCGAGTTCTATCTCGGCGAGAAGCCGATTCTGAAGAACGTGCCGACCTACATGTGCCGCAACAAGGACGACCTGCAGTACACGCTCGACAACATGAAGGACCTGGTCGTCAAGGAAGTGCACGGCGCTGGCGGCTACGGCATGCTGATCGGCCCTGCCGCGACGCAGGCCGAGATCGACGACTTCAAGAAGGCCGTGATGGCCAAGCCTGACGGCTACATCGCCCAGCCGACGCTGAGCCTGTCGACATCGCCCACTTTCGTCGACGCCGGCATCGCGCCGCGCCACATCGACCTGCGGCCCTTCGTGCTGTCGGCCAAGGAAGTGCAGATGGTGCCGGGCGGCCTGACCCGCGTTGCACTCAAGGAGGGTTCGCTGGTCGTGAATTCGTCGCAGGGCGGCGGTACCAAGGACACCTGGATCCTGGAAACCGAACGTACGGCGCGCAAGGCTCCGGCGCAGGAACAATCCCAGACACAAACGCAGACGCCATCGGCCGCCTGAAGAAGAACAGCGAAGAAAAGAAAACGGAGAAGCCCAGATGCTGTCACGCACCGCCGATCACCTCTACTGGATGTCGCGCTACACCGAGCGAGCCGAGAACACGGCCCGCATGCTCGATGTCAACTACCAGACCTCGCTGCTGCCGCAGTCGGCCGAGGTCGCCAAGTTCGGCTGGCAGGGTCTGCTGTCGATCAGCGAACTGCTGCCCGCGTACGACAAGAAATACCAGCAGATCACGCCCAACGACGTGATGGAATTCATGGTCAAGGACGAGGAAAATCCGTCTTCGATCGTCTCCTGCCTGAAAGCCGCTCGCGAAAACGCGCGTGCCGTGCGCGGCGCGCTCACCACCGAAGCCTGGGAAACGCAGAACGCGACTTGGCTCGACGTCAACCGCATGCTGCGTTCCGGAGAGTTCGAACGCGAACCGGCTCAGTTTTTCGAGTGGGTGAAGTTCCGCTCGCATCTTTCGCGCGGCGTGACGCTTGGAACGATGCTCCAGGACGAGGCGTTCTATTTCGCCCGCCTGGGCACTTTCCTGGAACGCGCCGACAACACGGCCCGCTTGGTCGACGTCAAGTTCCACGCGCTGAACAGCGAATTCTTCGGCACCGCGACCGAGGAAGATCAGGAATACGACTTCTATCACTGGAGCGCGATCCTGCGCAGCGTCTCGGCCTTCGAGACGTACCGCAAGGTCTACCGCGACGTCATCAAGCCGGAGCGCGTGGCTGAACTGCTGATCCTGCGTGCCGACATGCCGCGCTCGCTGCATCACAGCCTTCATGAAGTCGTGAGCAATCTCGCCAAGGTGCAGAACGACCAGAGCGCAGAGACGCAGCGCCGTGCCGGCAAGCTGCTGGCCGATCTGCAATATGCGCGCGTCGACGAGATTCTCGCGACCGGGCTGCATGCTTATCTGACGCAGTTCCTCGATCGTGTCAACGAGATTGGTGGGCGGATCAGCCAGGACTTCCTGGTGCCTGCGGTGAACTGACGAAAACTTTTATTTTCGGTTGTTAAGCGCGACGTTCAAACCTCTGTACTTTCGTCTGCAGCGCCTGTCAGAGTGAATTTTCGATCGTTGTATCTTCGTTGCCGGTCGGACAGATCGTCCGGCTTCATGACGCGGAGGAGTCAAGAAACTGCAATCGCGCAGTCGCTCACCGCGTCTCGATAACGAGGGAGTAAAACTCATGACGTTTCATAAAGTACCGGGCGCCAATGGCGAAGAAGAGTCCAGCTTGGTCTGCGACAAATATCCAGTCCCTGCCGCTGAGGTGACCGAAGTTCTTCAGAAGGGGGCGGGGAAGGAGTCGTTCGATTCCGGTGCCATGTATCGATTCAAGGCTTATGCGAGCGACCAGATCGAAACCTTGCCGTGGCCCGAGGAACTGCCCATCTACAACCCGGCTTTCTGGGGAGAAAAACCACCGGCGACGGGTGGGGCCGACGGTGGTGCATCGATGGCATCGCAAACCAACAAGCTCATCGAGGCGATGGCTGGATTCGTCGTACCGCCGGGCCCGGCCTTGTCACCTTCGATGACTCCGATCGGCTTCTATCCGGATCTGGCTGTCGGATTGGGCTGAAGTCAGGCAGGTGGCCCTCAAACCGTCGTCGCC
Organism: Variovorax glucosi; assembly: GCF_051216695.1. Classification (NCBI taxonomy): domain Bacteria; kingdom Pseudomonadati; phylum Pseudomonadota; class Betaproteobacteria; order Burkholderiales; family Comamonadaceae; genus Variovorax; species Variovorax glucosi. The sequence goes on along the minus strand of NZ_JBPJZE010000001.1, from coordinate 1,075,035 downwards.
TGCCGCACGGCACGTTCCCACCGCGCCATCGCTTCTTCTGCCTGAGCACGGCCCATCGTCGGCATGAAGCGCCGCTCCACGCGCCACAACGTCGACAGCTGCTCCATGTCCTTGAAATAGCCGGTCGACAGCCCGGCAAGACAGGCGGCGCCCAGCGCCGTCGTCTCCGTGACCTCCGGTCGCAGCACCGGAATGCCCAACAGATCGGCCTGGAACTGCATCAGCAGATCGTTCACGCAGGCCCCGCCATCCACACGCAACTCGGCCACCGGTGCGCCGCCCGCAGCGACCGCGTCGCGGCTCATCGCCTGCAGCAATGCGGCGCTCTGGTAGGCGATGCTTTCCAGCGCGGCGCGGGCGATGTGCGCGACGGTCGTTCCTCGCGTCAGGCCGGTGATCGTGCCGCGCGCTTCGGCGTTCCAGTAGGGTGCGCCGAGGCCTGTGAAAGCGGGGACCATCATCACGCCGCCGGCGTCGGGCACGCTCTCGGCAAGGCCCTGGACTTCAGCGCTGCCCTTGATGGCTTGCAGCCCGTCGCGCAGCCACTGCACGACCGCACCGCCGACGAAGACGCTGCCCTCCATCGCGTACTGCGGCTCGGCGGGACGTGTCTGCGCGGCGCTCGTCACCAGCAAACCGTTGCGCGAAGGCTGGAATTCGCCTCCGGTATGCATCAGCAGGAAGCAACCGGTGCCATAGGTGTTCTTGGCCATGCCCGCCTTGAAGCAGGCCTGTCCGAACAGCGCGCTTTGCTGGTCGCCGGCGACGCCGCCGATCGGCAGCGAGCATCCGAGCAATTCGGCATCCGTGTCCGCAAAATGCGCGCTCGACGGTTTGACGTCGGGCATCAGCGACGCCGGAATGTCGAGCGCATCGAGCAGCTCGGCATCCCACCGGTTTTCGTGCACGTTGAAAAGCATCGTGCGCGACGCGTTCGTGACGTCTGTGACGTGCACCTTGCCGCCCGTCAGCTGCCAGATCAGCCAGCTGTCGACGGTGCCGAAAGCCAGTTCGCCGCGCTCGGCCTGCGCGCGCGTGTCGGGCACGTTGTCGAGCAGCCAGCGCAGCTTGGTGCCGGAGAAGTAGGCGTCGATGACCAGGCCGGTCTTGTCGCGGATGGTGTCGGTAAGCCCGTCTTCGCGCAGCTTAGCGCACAGCGGTTCGGCGCGGCGGTCCTGCCAGACGATGGCGTGATGCACCGGGTGGCCGGTCTTGCGGTTCCAGAGCAGCGTGGTCTCGCGCTGGTTGGTGATGCCGATCGCGTGGATGTCCGCCGGCTTCAGCTTCGCCTTGGCAAGCACCTCGCGCGCCGTCGCGAGCTGGGCCTGCCAGATCTCCATCGGATCGTGCTCGACCCATCCGGGCTGCGGGTAGATCTGCGGCAACTCGCGCTGGGTGACGGCGACGATGCGGCCGTCGCGGTCGAAGACGATGCTGCGCGAGCTGGAGGTGCCCTGGTCGAGAGCGAGCAGATATTTGGTCATGGGCGATCCGTGTGTTGCATTGCTCCTTCCCCTCCCGGGGGAAGGCAGGGATGGGGGCCGCCCGTCGATGAAGCGCGGCTTGTCACGGTTCTCGGGCGATTTCGAGGCGCACCTTGGCGCTCTCCAGGAGCGCAGGAAACGGTGCGGGCGGCTCCGCATCGGTGAACAGCCGGTGGATCTGCGAAAGCGTACCCAGCTGGATCATCGCGGGCCGGTTGAACTTGCTGGCATCTGCCGCCAGCCAGACCTCCTCGGCCTGCGCGATGATGGTTTGAGCGACCTTGACCTCCCGCAGGTCGAAGTCGCGCAGCGACCCGTCCGACTCGATGCTCGACACGCCGATCAGCGCGATGTCGACCTTGAACTGTCGGATAAAATCGATCGTTGCCTCGCCCACCACAGCCCGGTCGCGTGCGCGCACCGAACCGCCGGCGACGATCACTTCGCAGGCCGTGTTGCCGCTCAGGATCGTGGCCACATTGAGGTTGTTGGTGATCACCCGCAGCCCGGAGTGGCGCATCAGCTGCTGGGCGATGGCTTCCGTCGTCGTGCCGATGTTGAGGATCAGCGAGCAGTCGTTCGGCACGCGTTTGGCCACGGCACGCGCAATGCGCGCCTTGCCTTCGGCGTTGAGCGATGCGCGCTGCTGGTAGGCGATGTTCTCGGTGGTCGAACGCGGCATTCGCACGCCGCCGTGAAAGCGCGTCAGCAGGCCTTCGTCGGCCAGCCGCTGCACATCGCGCCGCACTGTCTGCAACGTCACGCCAAGCATGTCGGCGAGCTGTTCGACCGTCACCGAACCGCGTGTGCGGACGGTGTCCAGCAGGTTGATCTGGCGGGGATTTGAGTTCACGTGGAGTGTTCGCAGAGAGGGTTGCTACTCTAGAACGAAAGAAAACGAATTCCATCGAGGGTAAACCACGACGAAAATCGCACATTAAGGAACCAAAATGAAGCAACACGAAAATAACGAAGCCGCTGCCGTGACCGTTGTCTCTTCCTCTACGTCCTCTGATTCCACCGACTGCGATGTCCTCATCATCGGCGGCGGCATCAACGGTTGCGGCATTGCGCGCGACCTCGCCGGGCGCGGCTGGCGCGTGATGCTCTGCGAGAAGGACGACCTCGCTTCGCACACGTCGTCGTCTTCCACAAAGCTGATCCACGGCGGCCTGCGCTACCTGGAGTACTACGAATTCGCGCTGGTGCGCAAGGCGCTGCAGGAGCGCGAAGTGCTTCTGAAGAGCGCGCCGCACATCATGTGGCCGCTGCGCTTCGTGATGCCGCACGATCCGTCGACGCGTCCGGCCTGGATGATCCGCATCGGCCTGTTCATGTACGACCATCTCGCCAAGCGCGAAGTGCTGCCGGGCTCGCGCGGCATCGACCTGCGCACGCATGTCGCCGGCAAGCCGCTGAACCCCGTATTCAAGCGCGGCTTCGTCTATTCGGATGGCTGGGTCGACGATGCGCGACTCGTTCTGCTGACCGCCATCGACGCTCGTTCGCGCGGTGCCGAGATACTGACCCGCACCCGCTGCACCAGCGCACAGCGCGCTGCCGACGGCTGGACTGCCGTGCTCGAAGGCCCGCAAGGCACGCGCACCGTGCGTGCTCGGGCCGTCGTGAATGCGGCCGGCCCATGGGCGGAGTCGTTCCTGCGCGGCGTCGCCCATTCGGCGCACGGCGAGCAGATGGCGACGAAGAGCTTGCGTCTGGTCAAGGGCAGCCATCTGGTCGTCAAGCGCCTTTTTGAACACGACCACGCCTACATATTCCAGAGCCCGGACAAGCGGATCATCTTTGCGATTCCCTACCAGGACGACTTCACGCTGATCGGCACGACCGACGTCGAACTCAAGGGCGACGACCCCGGCGCCGCGAAGATCGGCAACGACGAGATCGTCTATCTGTGCGAGCAGGTCAGTCGCTATTTCAAGAAGCCGGTGACACCTGCAGACGTGGTCTGGACCTACTCCGGCGTGCGTCCGTTGCTCGACGACGCAGCGGGGGATCCGTCGGCCGTCACGCGCGACTACCTGCTCGAATCCAATGTCGACGGCGCGCCGCTGCTGTCGGTGTGGGGCGGAAAGATCACGACATTCCGCAAGCTGGCCGAGGATGCGGCTGACGAGGTCGGGAAGATGCTGGGGCAGGACCGTACGCAGCGTCCCGCCTGGACCGAAACCGCGTTTCTTGCCGGCGGCGATCTGTCGGCGTGGATCGGCCAGCCGGTCAAGGGCGCGCGGCCGGCCGCCGAATTCGAGCGTTTCGTCGTGGCTGTGCAGGCGCGCTATTCGTGGCTCGATGCGAATCTGGCTCGCCGCCTGGCGCGCGCCTACGGCGCACGTGTTTCCGAGCTCATCGGCGATGCGGCATCGATGGACGACATGGGAGCCGTCGTGGCGCCCGGACTGTACGAGCGCGAGTTGCGCTTCATGCAGGACGCCGAATGGGTGCAGACCGGCGACGACGCGCTCTGGCGCCGTTCCAAGCTCGGCCTGCACTACACGCCGGCACAACGCGAGACGGTCGACGCCTGGCTGCGCGCACACAAGAACAATTGAAAAGACGAGATCAACAGATCGAAACGAGGAAGACGGGATGCAACTGACACTCGAGCGCGTCACCAAGAAGGTGGGCGCCCAGACCTGGCTCTACGAGCAGAGTATCGCGCCGCGCAGTGGCGCGGTGACGGTGCTGCTCGGCGCCACGCAGGCCGGCAAGACCAGCCTGATGCGCCTGATGGCGGGGCTCGACACGCCGACTGCGGGCAAGGTCATGGTCGACGGCAAGGACGTCACCGGCATGCCGGTGCGCGAGCGCAACGTCGCCATGGTCTATCAGCAGTTCATCAACTATCCGTCGCTCACGGTCGCCGACAACATCGCCTCGCCGCTCAAGCTGCGCGGTGAAAAGAACATCGACGCGCAGGTTCGCGCGCTGGCCGACAAGCTGCACATCGGCATGTTCCTCGAACGACTGCCGGCCGAACTTTCGGGCGGCCAGCAGCAGCGCGTGGCACTAGCGCGCGCGCTGGCCAAGAATGCGCCGCTGATGCTGCTCGACGAGCCACTGGTCAACCTCGACTACAAGCTGCGTGAAGGTCTGCGCGAAGAGCTCACGCAGCTTTTCGCTAGCGGCGATTCGACCGTGATCTATGCGACGACCGAACCCGGTGAAGCGTTGCTGCTTGGCGGTTACACGGCCGTCATGGATGCTGGAGAGTTGCTCCAGTACGGCCCGACTTCGGAGGTCTTCCACGAGCCGAAGTCGCTGCGCGTGGCACGCGCGTTCAGCGACCCGCCGATGAACCTGCTCGCCGCTACCGTCATCGCAGGTGGCGTGCAGCTTGCGGGCGGGCCGAAGCTGGCCGTCGACCTGCCCGCCGGCACGTCCGGTGCACTGACGATCGGCCTGCGATCGGGTGCGTTGCACGTCGAGCAGGGTGCGGGCGATCTGGCGTTGCCGGGCAAGGTGGAGCTGGCCGAGATTTCGGGCTCCGACACTTTCGTCCACGTGCATACCGCCGTCGGCGAACTGGTGGCACAACTCACCGGCGTGCACCGTTTCGAACTGGGCGCTTCGCTGACGCTCTATTTCAGTGCATCGCAGGCCTACGTGTTCGACGCGAGCGAGCGGCTGGTTGTAGCGCCTCGCTGGCGCAGGGGGCACTGACATGGCGCGTATCGACCTCGATCTCGCGCACGCTTATCGTGCAAACCCGCAGCAGGACAGCGACTACGCGCTGATGCCGCTGAAGATGAGTTTTCGCGACGGCGGCGCTTATGCCTTGCTCGGCCCTTCCGGCTGCGGCAAGACGACCATGCTCAACATCATCTCGGGTCTGGTGGCGCCGTCGCACGGCAGCGTCACCTTTGACGGCCGAGACGTGACGCAGGCCAGTCCGCAGGAACGCAATATCGCGCAGGTGTTCCAGTTCCCCGTGATCTACGACACCATGACGGTCGCCGAGAACCTCGCGTTCCCGCTGAGGAACCGCAAGGTGCCCGAGGCGCAGATCAGGAAGCGTGTCGGCGAGATAGCCGAGATGCTCGACATGAGCGCGCAGCTCAATCAGCGCGCGGCAGGTCTTGCCGCTGATGCGAAGCAGAAGATCTCGCTGGGTCGCGGACTGGTGCGCAGCGACGTGTCGGCAGTGCTTTTCGACGAGCCGCTGACCGTGATCGATCCGCACCTGAAGTGGCAACTGCGGCGCAAGCTCAAGCAGATCCACCGCGAACTCAAACTCACGCTGATCTACGTCACGCACGACCAGGTCGAGGCGCTGACCTTTGCCGAAGAGGTCGTTGTGATGACGCGCGGCAAGGCGGTGCAGGTCGGCAGTGCGGAGGCATTGTTCGAGCAGCCGGCGCACACCTTCGTCGGCCACTTCATCGGCTCGCCGGGCATGAACTTCCTGCCGGCGCACAGCAACGGCGATTCGATCGACGTCGCGGGCACGACGCTCGCTGCACTGAGGTCGCTGCCCGCAGGTGAGCTCAAGATCGGCATTCGCCCCGAGTACCTGCGTATCGCCGAACCCCATTCGCCCGGCGCGGTACCGGCCGCCGTGACGCAGGTGCAGGACGTCGGCACGCATGCGATGTTGTCTGCCGACGCCAGCGGCAGCAAGCTCAAGGCGCGGCTGCATTCGGATGCAGTGTTGCCGGGCGTCGGCGACACGGTCTGGCTGCGCGTGCTCGACGCTCATTCCTGCTACTACCGCAACGAGGAACTGGTCGCATGAACGCCACCAACAAACCCATCAACCAGAAGGCCTGGTGGCTGATTCTGCCGGTGCTGATCTGCGTCGCGTTCTCGGCCATCGTGCCGCTGATGACGGTGGTGAACTACTCGGTGCAGGACATCATTTCGCCCGAGAGGCGCGTGTTCGTCGGCACCGAATGGTTCGCTGCGGTGATGCGCGACGACGAGCTGCATTCGGCGCTGCTGCGGCAGCTCGGTTTCTCTTTCTCGGTGCTGCTGGTCGAGATTCCGCTGGGCATCGCGCTGGCGCTGTCGATGCCGGCCAAGGGCTGGAAATCGTCGGCGGTGCTGGTTGTGATTTCGCTCTCGCTGCTGATCCCGTGGAACGTGGTCGGAACGATCTGGCAGATCTACGGGCGCGCGGACATCGGCCTGCTCGGCTACACGCTGCAGAAGATCGGCATCGACTACAGCTACACCGGCAATGCGACCGACGCCTGGCTCACAGTGCTGGTGATGGACGTCTGGCACTGGACGCCGCTGGTCGCCCTGCTCGGCTTCGCCGGACTGCGCTCGATACCCGATGCCTACTACCAGGCAGCGCGCATCGACGGCGCGAGCAAGTTCGCGGTGTTCCGCTACATCCAGCTGCCGAAAATGCGCGGCGTGCTGATGATCGCGGTGCTGCTGCGCTTCATGGACAGCTTCATGATCTACACCGAGCCCTTCGTGCTGACCGGCGGCGGTCCAGGTAATGCGACGACGTTCCTGAGCCAGTACCTCACGCAGAAGGCGGTCGGCCAGTTCGACCTCGGCCCTGCGGCTGCTTTTTCGCTGATCTATTTCCTGATCATCCTGCTGCTGTGCTTCATCCTCTACAACTGGATGCAGCGCGTCGGAACCCAGAAGGTGGAGGTGGAGCAATGAACGAAAAACGCTTCCAGAAGCGCACGATCTTTTTGCTGCTCTACATTTTGTTTGCCCTGTTGCCCATCTACTGGATGATCAACATGAGCTTCAAGACGAACGAGGAAATCCTGTCGAGCTTCTCGTTCTTCCCGCAGCACTTCACCTGGGCCAACTACGTCAAGATCTTCACCGACGAGTCGTGGTACTCGGGCTACATCAACAGCCTGATCTACGTCGCGATCAACACGGTGATCTCGCTGACCGTGGCACTGCCTGCGGCCTATGCGTTCTCGCGTTATTCGTTCCTCGGCGACAAGCATGTGTTCTTCTGGCTGCTGACCAACCGCATGACGCCGCCGGCCGTGTTCCTGCTGCCGTTCTTCCAGCTGTACAGCACGGTCGGACTGATGGACACGCACCTCGGCGTGGCGCTCGCGCATCTGTTGTTCAACGTGCCGCTGGCGGTCTGGATCCTCGAAGGCTTCATGAGCGGCATTCCGCGCGAGATCGACGAGACGGCGTACATCGACGGCTACAGCTTTCCGAAGTTCTTCATCCGCATCTACCTGCCGCTGATCAAGGCTGGCGTGGGCGTGGCGGCGTTCTTCTGCTTCATGTTCAGCTGGGTCGAACTGCTGCTCGCACGCACGCTGACCAGCGTGAACGCGAAGCCGATCGTCGCGACGATGACGCGCACGGTGAGCGCCTCGGGCATGGACTGGGCGACGCTGGCTGCGGCCGGTGTGCTGACGATCGTGCCGGGCGCGATCGTGATCTGGTTCGTGCGGCATTACATCGCCAAGGGATTCGCGATGGGTCGGGTTTGAGGAGATATTGATGTTCGACTGGATGGTCTGGACCACCCCGGTGGCCGTGTTCTTCACATGCATCGGGCTCATGCTCGCTGGCATGACCGTGTGGGAGAAAAAATCTCCCACGACGATGCGCCGCGGCTGGTTGCCGCTGGACACCACCCGCGGCGACCGGCTCTTCATCGGCCTGCTGATGGCCGCCTACGTCAACCTGATCTTCATCGGCCTTGCCGGCAAGTTCCAGGAATGGATGAGCCTCGAAGCAGAACCGTCGATCTGGATCAGCTTCGTGCTTTCGATGCTGTTGCTCGGCGTTGTGATGCGCAAGGGCTGAACGATTTTTCAACCGTCCGGCTCTCCGTTCCCCGGAGCCGGATTCGACATGACCGGGGACGCAACCGTTGAGGAGACAAAACATGAAGATGCGCTATACGGCATTGGCACTGGCGGCGGCGATGTTCGCCGCTCAAGGTGCGTCGGCCGGCGAGGCCGAAGCCAAGAAATGGATCGACGCGGAGTTCCAGCCATCCACCTTGTCCAAGGACAAGCAGATGGAGGAAATGAAGTGGTTCATTGACGCGGCGAAGAAGTTGCAGGGCAAGGGCGTCAAGGAGATTTCGGTTGTTTCCGAAACGCTCACCACGCATGAATACGAGTCGAAGACGCTTGCCAAGGCCTTCGAGGAGATCACCGGCATCAAGGTCAAGCACGACCTGATCCAGGAAGGCGACGTGGTCGAGAAGCTGCAGACGTCCATGCAGTCCGGCAAGTCGATCTATGACGGCTGGGTGTCCGATTCCGACCTGATCGGCACGCACTACCGCTACGGCAAGATCATGTCGCTGACCGAGTACATGGGCGGCGCGGGCAAGGAATTCACCAACCCCGGCATCGATCTCAAGGACTACATCGGCACCAGCTTCACGACCGCGCCCGACGGCCAGATGTACCAGCTGCCCGACCAGCAGTTCGCCAACCTCTACTGGTTCCGCGCCGACCTGTTCGCGCGCAAGGACCTGCAGGACAAGTTCAAGGCCAAGTACGGCTACGACCTGGGCGTGCCGCTCAACTGGAGCGCCTACGAAGACATCGCCGAGTTCTTCAGCGTCGACGTCAAGACCATCGACGGCAAGCCGATCTACGGCCACATGGACTACGGCAAGAAGGACCCGTCGCTCGGCTGGCGCTTTACCGACGCGTGGCTGTCGATGGCCGGTGCCGCCGACAAGGGCATCCCGAACGGCATGCCGATTGACGAATGGGGAATCCGGGTCGCCGAAGACAAGTGCACGCCCACCGGCGCGTCCGTGTCGCGCGGTGGTGCGACGAACTCGCCGGCCGCCGTGTATGCGCTGACAAAGTACATCGACTGGATGAAGAAGTACGCGCCCAAGGAAGCCATGGGCATGACCTTCGGCGAGTCCGGTCCTGTGCCGGCGCAGGGCCAGATCGCGCAGCAGATCTTCTGGTACACGGCCTTCACCGCCGACATGACCAAGAAGGGCCTGCCGGTCGTGAACGAAGACGGTTCGCCGAAGTGGCGCATGGCGCCCGGCCCGAACGGTCCGTACTGGAAGCAGGGCATGCAGAACGGCTACCAGGACGTCGGTTCCTGGGCCTTCTTCAAGGGTCATGATGCGAACAAGACGGCGGCGGCATGGCTGTACGCGCAGTTCATCACCGCCAAGACGACCTCGCTCAAGAAGTCGATCACCGGCCTTACCTTCATTCGCGACAGCGACATCCGCTCGGACTACTTCACGCAGAACGCCAACAAGTACGGCGGCCTGATCGAGTTCTACCGCAGCCCCGCGCGCGTCGCCTGGACGCCGACCGGCACCAACGTGCCCGACTATCCGAAGCTTGCGCAGCTCTGGTGGAAGAACGTCGCCGAAGCAGTGACCGGCGAGAAGACCCCGCAAAAGGCGATGGACAACCTGGCCGACGAAATGGACAACGTGATGGCTCGCCTCGAGCGTGCCGGCATGGCCCACTGCGCGCCCAAGCTGACCGCCAAGGGCGATCCGAACAAGTACCTGAGCGACGACCACGCACCGTGGAAGAAGCTGGCGAACGAAAAGCCGAAGGGCGCGACCATCGACTACAACAAGCTGCTGACCGCCTGGAAGGAAGGAAAAGTTCGCTGATCCTTTGTCGCATCGGGTGACGGGCTGCTGCGCTGCGAGGTGCAGCAGCCCTTTTCGTTTAGGGGTTGGACTGCGCTTTGCTAGCCTCGGGGCTGCGCGTTGTTCTTCACCGTGTCGAAGGATTCTTTTTATGCGAAGACGTGAGATTGCGGCACTGGCCTTGTTGTCCTGGGTGGGTGCCCAGGCGGCCGACGGAGATGCCTTCGCCGACCTGTTGCGCAACGGCCGATGCGCCGTCCTGTTTCGCCACGGCCAGACCGTGTCGGGCATCGGCGACCCGCCCGGCTTTCGCCTCGACACCTGCAGCACCCAGCGGAATCTGAATGATGCTGGCCGCACGCAGTCGCAGCGGATCGGCGAATGGTTTTCGACGCGCCAGCTCAGGCCGCTCGCCGTGCGAAGCAGCGCATGGTGCCGGTGCAAGGACACCGCACAACTTGCCTTCGGAAAGGCCGATGTCTGGCCGCCGCTCAATTCGACTTTCGACGATTCGGCGCTGTCGCCTGCGGCAACGGCCCTGCTGCGCGAAGCCCTGCACACCATTTCGGCGAACGGCTTCGAGGTGTGGGTGACGCATCAGGTGAACATCACCGCGCTGACCGGGGAGTTTGCGCAGATGGGTGAGGGGGTGTTGGTCGATGCCGTGGGTGTGGTGCGTGCGCGGCTTACTGTCCCATCGAGGGTGTAGCCAAAGCTAAAGAACCGAGCGAAATCCGACCAGGTTTCTTGCGGTTCGCGACAAACCCTGCTTCAGCAGAATCTCCAGGTAACGGTCGACGCTCAACGCAGGATTCTTGAGAGTGCCTCGTTGCTCGCGAGCTGCAGTTACCACGGCTGCCGGATCCAGATCGAACAGGTTGTCGATGAAGTCGTCAGGATGCTGTGCCTCGATCCCAAATACCGTCAGCGCGTCCGGGATGGCGCTGTTCATCAACTCGATGGTTCGTTGAAGTTGATCTGGCTGAAGATCAGGTCGGTTCTTCAGCAGGTTGCGTTGCCATTCGTCATGGATGAGTCGCGTCCAGCGAGCGCGGAATCGGCCAGACAGGGCCAGCCACATCAGGAAGTCGCGCAGCGGGGCGGGATACAGAACACAGGCATCGGAGACGGCAGTGAACGGAGAACTCTTCATTCATAACCCAAGTTCAATTCCTGGGATTGCCTTGCCAGTTCCTCCATCGCGACAGCGCTCGATTTTTTCTGGGCTTCCTTGAATGCCAGCAGTTCCGCAAAACGCACACGACGATGCTTGCCCGTCCTGTGAAATGCGAGCACACCGGATTCCAGAAGCTTGACCAGATGCGGCCTGGACACATTGAGCAGATCGGCAGCTTCCTGCGTGGTCAGCTCTGCGTGGATTGGAACCACTTTCACCGCGTTGCCGTCTGCCAGTTCGGCAAGGATGTCGACCAACAGGCGCAAGGCGGACGTCGGCAACTCCACCGTGTGAGCTTCGTTTCTGTCGTCGAAGATCTGGATCTGCTGGGTTTCGAGCTGGGTGGAAAGGAATGCCGCCAGTGCTCTTTGGCCCTGCGTGGCGGCAGCAACCTCCCGTGCAGCAGGTAGGGAGGCTTGAAATGCGTGGTGCTGTGTCACGGTGAATTACTCCTGAAAGAAGAAATCCAGCCATATTATTCGAAACTAACGAAATTCGAAGTAAACGAAACGTAGGTCCTTAAGGTCTTGCTATTGCCCCAGCACAGCCTTGACCTCATTCCCCAGATCCAGCACCGACATCGCGTAATAACTGCTCCAGTTGTAGCGCGTGATCACGTAGAAATTCTGCGTTCCGGCGACATAGCTCGGCGCCTCGTCGCCGTTCTGCAGTTCGATCAACGCCAGCAGCCCGGGGAACGTTTGCGCTTTCGGCGGAAGCACCGCGCCGGCTGCCATGAAGCTGTCCGCGCTGAAGGTCGGCTTGATGTCGTGTTCCATCAGCACCGGCATCTTCAGCCGCGCCGTGTCGAAGCTCACCGGAAACGTCGACGGCATGCCGGGCTGCCAGCCGAACGCCTTGAAGTAGCTCGCCACCGAACCGATCACGTCGACCGGGTTGTTCACCAGGTCGATGCGCCCGTCGCCGTCGAAATCCACCGCGTACTTCGCGATGCTGCTCGGCATGAACTGTGGCATGCCCATCGCGCCGGCGTAACTGCCGACAGGCGTCATCGGGTCGTGCGACGTGCGGCTCTCGATGCTCAGGAAACTCTCGAGTTCGCCGCGGAAGAATGCTTCGCGCTCGGCCGCGCGCGGATGCGATTGCGGGAAGTCGAAAGACAGCGTCGCCAGCGCATCGATGACGCGGAAGCTGCCCATGTTGCGACCGTAGATCGTCTCGACGCCGATGATGCCGACGATGATTTCCGGCGGTACGCCGTAGGTCGATTCGGCGCGCGCCAATGTGGCTGCGTTGTCGCGCCAGAACTTCACGCCGGCGGCGATGCGGACCGGGTCGATGAAGCGGCTGCGGTACACGCGCCAGTTCTTGGCCGTGCCGCGCGGTGCCGGCAGCATCAGGCGCGGCACGTTCGGCAGCATGCGGGCGCCGCCGATGGTGCGGCGCACCCAGTCGCGATCCAGGTTGCGGCGCGCGGCCACGTCATCGGCGAAAAGCATCGCGTCGTCGCGGGTGGCGTAGAGCGGTGCGCCGGGCGCCGTTTTCTTCGCAGCGGGAGTGGCGTTGCTGCGGGCGTTTTTCTGGGCGTGACCGACCGCAGGCAAGGAGCAGGCGAGGAGGGCGACGAGCGCAGCTGCCAGCGCGGTGAAAGAGGCTTTGTGCATGGCTGTCGGTGGGAGGCGTTGCATCGGGTCGATTGTGCCGAAGCGGATGCGTCGGCTGTGGGGTGTCATTGCGCAGTTTCGATGGTGGGCGTTCGACGGCGCGCCGGCCAGGAGATGCGGCGGAACTCGCCGCGCAAGGATGCGACACCGGCGCCGCTGCCTCTTTCGTCCGAAGCCGCCGCATAGCGCTGCGCCTCCAGTTTCAGCAGCCAGTCGTGAGCCGGTCGCGCGGATTCGCCGAAATGCGCAATGGCTGCATTCGCCATGCGGCGCGGCGGTGCGGCATCGGGTAGCGGGAGGCCGGCCTTGACCAGCTTCGCACGCGCACGTCCGAGCAGGCGCAGCCACGGATCGTGCTGCGATCGTTCCCACAGCGTCCATCCCGCGCCGCCGACGGATACGGCGATCAGCAGCCAGAGCAGCACGATCGCCAGGTCCTGCAGGCTCGGCGTCTCGAAGCCGAGGTTCTTGAGCAGATCGAGCTGGCGGCTCTGCGTGTAGTTCAGCACCCACTGGTTCCAGCTGTTGTTGGCGGCTTCCCAGGCGGCGCGCAGGTTCTGTGCCAGCGTGGGGCTCATGGTGCCGAGCGCGTCGGCGAAGAAGCCGGGCTGCGGCGCCAGTCGCTGGAAGGCACCGACGCGCCCGGGAGAGACGGCACCGGTCGGGTCGATCCGCACCCAGCCCCTGCCGGCTTCCCACACTTCGGCCCATGCATGCGCATCGGATTGCCGCACCACCCAGAAGCCATCGACGCCGTTAAGTTCGCCGCCCTGGTAGCCGGTAACGATGCGCGCCGGCACGTCGAGCGAGCGCATCAGCACGACGAAAGCCGAAGCGATGTGCTCGCAAAAGCCTTCCTTGCGGTCGAACCAGAATTCGTCCGCTGTATCGTCGCCGTAGACGCCGGGTTCCAAAGAGTAGAGGTAGCCGCCTGTGCGCAGGCGCTCAAGCGCGGCCTGCACGTAGCCGGGCGTGCCGGCGCCTACGAGGGCGGGATCGCGCTTCATCTGCGCCGCGAGTTCAGCGGTTCGCGGATTCGTACCGGCCGGCAACGCGACGTAGCGTTCCAGCGCGGCCGTCCGTCGCACCGGGCCACTCTCGAAGTCCGGATAGCTCGCAACGCGATAGCGCAGCAGATCGCCCACCGGGCGGTTCGCTACCAGCTGAAGATCGGGCGTCGTCACGACGCGCATGCCGGGTACATCGGGCGCCTGCTGCGGTACGTCGAGTGCCAGCAGCCACGGCCGGTTGCTCGGTTCGAGCGTGACTTCATAGCGCAGGGGCTCGCCGCGCACGCGCAGTTCCGCACTCAGGAAGCCGCGCTCCCACGGTGCCGGCGCAGTCCATTGGCGACCGTCGAAATCCGACAGCACCGGTCCGCGGAAATACAGCGAGCGCTGCGACGGAATCGCGCCGTCGTCGAAGCGAATGCGCGCCGCGATGCCGTCGTCGAGCGCGAGGCGCGCGATGGTGCCGACGCGCATCGTGTTCGAAAGCCCGCTGCGCCCGGTCATCTCGTCGTTCGGCGTTCCCCAGAGCGGTGCCATGCGCGGGAACAGCATGAACAGCGCCAGCATCACCGGCGCACCGAGCAGCGCCATCGTGAAAGCCGTGCGAGCCGACTGAGCCAGCGGCGGCCGGCCGACAGGCTTGTGCGCATTGACCAGCGCGGTCAGCAGTCCGAGTAGCGCCAGCAGCATGACGAAAGCGGTCGTCAGCGACTGCGAATGGAAGAAGTTCGTGAGCATCGCGAAGAAGCCCAGGAAGAAGATGACGAAGGCATCGCGCCGCGCGCGCATCTCCAGCGTCTTGAGCGCGAGCAGCACGATCACCAGCGTCACGCCCGCATCCCGGCCCAACAGCGTCTTGTGCGCCGCGAAGACGCCGAACAGCCCGAGCGCGAGCAAAGCGACACGCCAGCGCATGCCCGGCAGCGGCCTGCCCTGCACGGCGATCCAGCCGCGCCAGAGCAACGCGACGAGCGTGAGCAGCACGCAGGCGAGCGGCAACGTGCCGGCCTGCGGCAGCACGATCAGCGCGATCACGCACAGCAGGAACAGCGTGTCGCGTGCTTCGCGCGGCAACGCTTCCAGTCGTCGGAGCCAAGAGATGGTCAACATGTCGCCAATGCCTCCAGGCAGGCACGGCGATGCGCTTCGCCTTGCGATGGCTTCAGCGTGCGTCCGCCGATGCGAAGGCCGTAGTCGAGGCCGAGCCGGTCCGCCATCAGTACCCACGCGCAGAGGCGCGAGATGCGGGCTTCTGCATCGGGAAGATTCGCGTCCCGCGCGTCGAGCCAGAGTTCGTCGCGCTGAGCGTGTTGCGTGTCGCGGCTGACCAGCTCGCTCGATCCGGCTGCTTGTGCGCGTGCAGCTTTCTTCCAGACGACCAGCTTCAGCGGGTCGCCCCGGCGGTATGCGCGCACGCCGTCGTACTCGCCCGCAAGACTGGTACGCGATGCGGCAGCGGCGGCGTCGCCGGACAGCGCTTCACCGACGGGCAACGGCGGCGGGCTGGCTTCAGGCGCCGGATACACGAGAAGCTGCGCAGCCGGTTTCCATACGGTCCAGATGCGGAAGGTGCCCAGCGGAAATCGGGTCTCGGCGGTCAGCGGCGGCACCGGATGCAGGCCACGCCGCTCGGGCAGGAATGCGACCGCGACAGATTCGCTGCCCTGCGCCGGCACGTCGCTCCATGCCCATTGCCCGCTCCCGCGCACCGACAGTCCGATGCCGAAGCGCACGCTGCGCCGCGCGTTGTGCAGCACGACGCGAAGCATCGCCGCGCTGCCCGCATGCTGCGCTTCCGGCGGCATCAGATGCAGCGTGAGTCCGCGCAGCGTCGCGTGGCCGACATGCATGCCGACCGCGACGCAGCCTGCCAGCAGGAAAGTCAGCAGGTAGCCGAGATTGAGCTGGTAATTGATCGACGCGACCAGTAGCACCAGCAATGTCGCGCCGAGCATCCAGCCGGCGCGCGAAGGCACGATGTAGACGTTGCGCTGCGTGAGTTCGAGCGTGTCCGATGGCGGCCGGCGCGACAGGAACCAGCTGTCGAGACGCCTGCGAACGGCCGCAAGCGGATTCACGGAAGAGGGACCGCGGCAATCATCGCGCGCACCTGTTCGAAAGCGCCGCGACCGGCATCGCCGACCGGCGTGACGCGATGAGCGACCGTCTGCGGCAGCACCGCCTGGACATCGTCGGGCGCGACGTAAGCCCGATTGGCCAGCAGCGCCTGCGCCTTGGCTGCACGCAGAATCGCGATGCCCGCACGCGGCGACAGGCCCTGAAGGAACCAGCGGCCGTTGCGCGTGGCGGCGAGCAGGTCCTGCAGATAGTCGAGCAGCGGCGGCGCTGCGTGGACCTGCTGCACGCGCTGCTGCAGCGCCTTGAGTTCGCCCGCATCGAGCAGCGCTGGCAGCGTGGCGAGCATCTCGCGGCGGTCCGCGCCGGAGAGCAGTTCGCGTTCTGCGGCGCGGTCGGGATAGCCGAGCGAAATCCGCATCAGGAAACGGTCCAGCTGCGACTCCGGTAGCGCAAAAGTGCCAAGCTGGTCGTGCGGGTTCTGCGTCGCGATGACGAAGAAGGGGGTCGGCAGCGGGCGGGTTTCGCCTTCGACCGTGACCTGCTTTTCTTCCATCGCTTCGAGCAGCGCGCTCTGCGTCTTGGGGCTGGCGCGGTTGATCTCGTCGGCAAGCAGCACCTGCGCGAAGATCGGTCCCGGATGAAAGACGAAAGCCTGCTGGCCGCGGTCGTAGATCGCGACGCCCGACAGGTCGCCCGGCATCAAGTCGGCGGTGAACTGGACACGCGAGAACTGAAGCCCGAAGGTGTGGGAGAGCGCATGCGCCAGGGTCGTTTTTCCGACCCCCGGAACGTCCTCGATCAGCAGGTGGCCGCCTGCCAGAAGACACGCCACGCAGTCCCTGACCTGGGCCTCTTTGCCCACGATCACCGTGTTAAGCTGACCGAGCAAACTGGCGAGCTTCGCGGCAACGTCCATTTTTGTATCCATATGCAAACAATACCGCAAGGCCCGCCGGCCCCACGCCGCGTGAGGTCGCAGACGACCGAGACATGGGAAAAACTGGCTACTTCACCCACCGCGATTGCCGGAAGCACGACATGGGCGCCGGGCACCCCGAGTGTCCGCAACGCCTCGACGCCATCGAAGACCGGCTGCTGCTGACCGGCGTTGGCGATGCCCTCGAACGCGGCGACGTACCGCTCGCCACGCTCCCGCAAATCACGCGCGCCCACAGCGTCGCGCACCTCGAACATCTCGAAGAACTCAGCCAGCGACTGATCGCGGACGAATCCGTTGGCGGTCCCGCGCATGCGCTGCTCGATCCCGATACCGTGCTGATGCGCTACACCGTGCTGGCTGCGCGTCGGGCCGCTGGCGCTGCCATCGCGGCGACCGACGCCGTGATGTCCGGCGAGCTCGAGAACGCTTTCTGCGCCGTGCGGCCGCCCGGTCACCATGCGTGCAGAGAACAGGCGATGGGGTTCTGCTTTTTGAACAACGTGGCCATCGCCGCAAGACATGCACTCGAAGTGCACGGACTGGAACGCGTGGCCGTCGTCGACTTCGACGTGCATCACGGCAACGGCACCGAAGACATCCTGGCCGGCGATCCGCGCGTGCTGATGGTCGGCATCTTCCAGCACCCGTTCTATCCGTTCGGCGACTTCGATCATCCGGCCGCGAACATGCTCAACGTACCCGTGCCCGCATATACGAAAGGCATGGACGTGCGCGAACTGATCGAGATGATGTGGATGCCGCGGCTCGAAGAGTTCAAGCCGCAGATGATCTTCATCAGCGCCGGTTTCGACGCCCACCGCGACGACGACCTCGGCCAGTTGCGGCTCAACGAAAACGATTTCGCCTGGATCACCGAGCGCGTGCGCGGCGTGGCCCAGCGACACGCGAAGGGGCGCATCGTGTCGATGCTCGAAGGCGGCTACAACCTCGATGCGCTGGCGACCAGCGTCGAGGCACATATCCGCGTGCTGGCCGACCTTTGAACCTCGACGCTTTCCTGCAGCGCCTGGGACAGATGCAGGCTCGAAGCGTCTGGGTCGAACTGGCCGCACTCGCCGCCTGCGTCGGTCTGGCCTGGGGTCTGAGCCGCTGGTTCGGACGCGACCAGCCGAAGGACTCGATCTGGTTCGGCGCGCGCGTGTTCGACGGCCTGATGTTCCCGCTGCTGGCGCTGGTCTTCACCGATCTGGCACGGCGCTGGGCACTCGAGTACCAGGTGGTCGTGGTGCTGCGGATCGCGGTGTCGGTGTTCGTCTCGCTGGTCGTCATCCGGCTCATCGCCCGCGTGATGCGCGCGGTGTTTCCGGGCTCGGCGCTGGTGGCGCTGGTCGAGCGCACGGTGTCTTGGGTCGCCTGGGTCGGCGCGGTGCTGTGGATCGTCGGCCTGCTGCAGCCTGTGCTTGTCGAGCTTGACCAGATCACGCTGGCTTTCGGGAAGACCCGGGTGAGCGTGCTGATGATGCTGCAGGGCGCCTTGTCGGCCGGTCTGGTGCTGGTGATCGCGCTGTGGATCGCGTCGACCATAGAGAAGCGCGTCTTGCGGACGCACGTGACCGATCTGTCCATGCGCCGGGTGGCGTCCAACGCGGTCCGTGCATTGCTGCTGCTGATCGGCATGCTGTTCGCGTTGTCGGCGGTGGGTGTGGACCTGACGGCGTTGTCGGTGCTCGGCGGCGCGCTGGGCGTCGGTCTGGGTTTCGGCCTGCAGAAGCTGGCGGCCAACTATGTGAGCGGTTTCGTGATCCTTCTCGAACGCTCGATCCGCATCGGCGACAACGTGAAGGTCGACAACTTCGAGGGCCGCATCACCGACATCAAGACCCGCTACACGCTGATCCGCGCCGGCAACGGGCGCGAAGCCATCGTGCCGAACGAATCGCTCATCACCAGCCGTGTCGAGAACCTGTCGCTGGCCGACCTCAAGTTCAACATCACGACGAACATCGTCGTCGGCTACGACAGCGACGTGGCACAGGTCCTGGCCATATTGACCGGCGCGGCGACGGCACAGGCGCGCGTTTTGGCCGAGCCGGCGCCGGTCGCCTACCTGACCACGTTCGCGCCCGACGGGCTGGAATTCGTTCTCAACTTCTGGATCGCCGATCCGGACAAGGGAAAGGACAACGTCCGCTCTGCGATCAACATCGCGATCCTCCAAGGCTTGCGCGCTGCCGGTGTCGACATTCCGTATCCGCAGCGCGTGCTGCGCGTGGCGTCGCTGCCCGAAGGCTTCGTGGCGACGGTGCCATTGGCATCGGCATCGGAGGCCACATGAAGATTCTTTATAATTCTGAAAAAAGAACGATCGTTCTTTTTTGAATTCATCGGCGGGTTTACGGGGGTGATCGAAACGGACACCGCCCTGAAAACACCGCCTCTAGAATGTTTTGCAAATCAACGGAGTCAACCCAATGAAGGTTTTGGTCCCAGTCAAACGCGTCGTCGACTACAACGTCAAGGTGCGCGTGAAGTCCGACGGTAGCGGCGTCGACATCGCCAACGTCAAGATGAGCATGAATCCCTTCGACGAAATTGCCGTTGAAGAAGCGGTCCGCCTCAAGGAAAAGGGCGTCGTCACCGAGATCATCGCCGTCTCCTGTGGCGACACGAAGTGCCAGGAGACGCTGCGCACTGCGATGGCCATCGGCGCCGACCGCGCGATCCTGGTCGAGACCACCGAAGAGCTCCAGCCGCTGGCCGTTGCCAAGCTGCTCAAGGCGCTGATCGACAAGGAGCAACCGCAGCTCGTGATCCTCGGCAAGCAGGCCATCGACGACGATGCCAACCAGACCGGCCAGATGCTTGCCGCGCTGGCCGATCTGCCGCAGGCCACCTTCGCCTCGAAGGTCGAGGTCGCCGACGGCAAAGTCACCGTGACCCGCGAAGTCGACGGCGGCGCCGAGACGCTGACGCTTACGCTGCCGGCAGTCGTCACCACCGACCTGCGCCTGAACGAGCCGCGCTATGTCACGCTGCCCAACATCATGAAAGCCAAGAAGAAGACGCTCGACGTCTTCAAGCCCGAAGACCTGGGCGTCGACGTCAAGCCGCGCCTGAAGACATTGAAGGTCAGCGAACCGCCGAAGCGCGGAGCAGGCATCAAGGTGGCCGACGTGGCCGCACTCGTGGACAAACTGAAGAACGAAGCGAAGGTGATCTGACCATGACCGTACTTGTTATCGCCGAACACGACCACGCGACCGTCAAGCCCGCGACCCTCAACACCGTGACTGCGGCCATCGCCTGCGCGAGCGGCGATGTGCACGTGCTGGTGGCCGGCGCAAACGCCGCCGAAGCCGGCAATGCCGCCGCGCAGATTGCCGGCGTCAGCAAGGTGATCGTCGCAGACAGCCCGAGCCTGGCGGAAAACCTGGCCGAGAACGTCGCCGCTCAGGTGCTCGCCATCGCGTCGAACTACAGCCACATCCTGTTCCCGTCGACCGCCAACGGCAAGAACGTCGCACCGCGTGTCGCAGCCAAGCTGGATGTCGCCCAGATCAGCGACATCACCAAGGTCGACGCGCCCGACACCTTCGAGCGCCCGATCTACGCTGGCAACGCCATCGCCACCGTGCAGAGCAGCGACGCGATCAAGGTGATCACCGTGCGCACCACCGGCTTCGACGCGGCTGCGGCAACCGGCGGCAGCGCCACCGTCGAAACAGCAGAAGGCGTGGCCGACAGCGGCAAGTCGAGCTTCGTCGGGCGTGAAGTCACCAAGAGCGAACGTCCGGAATTGACGGCGGCGAAGATCATCGTGTCGGGTGGCCGAGCGCTGGGCAGCTCTGAGAAGTTCGCCGAAGTCATGGCGCCGCTGGCCGACAAGCTCAACGCCGGCCTCGGCGCGAGCCGCGCTGCGGTGGATGCGGGCTATGCGCCGAACGACTGGCAAGTGGGCCAGACCGGCAAGATCGTCGCACCGCAGCTCTACATCGCTGCCGGCATCTCGGGCGCGATCCAGCATCTGGCCGGCATGAAGGATTCGAAGGTGATCGTCGCGATCAACAAGGACGAGGAGGCGCCGATCTTCTCGGTGGCCGACTACGGACTGGTGGCGGATCTGTTCGTCGCCGTGCCGGAACTGACCAAGTCGCTCTGAGCCCGTTTTTCCGATGAGCCTCGAGGCTCACGGCAAGAAGAGAGGCATCGTTCGCGATGCCTTTTTTTCATCTGGAGACAAGACATGAACTACATCGCACCCGTCAAGGACATGCTGTTCGACATCGAACATCTGTCGCGCATCGACGAGATCGCCCGCTTGCCCGGCTTCGAGGATGCCACGCTTGAAACCGCGCAGGCGGTGCTGGAGGAATGCGCGCGCTTCAACCAGGACGTCGTCGCGCCATTGAACGTCGAAGGCGACCGCAATCCGTCTTCGTTCAAGGACGGCAAGGTCACGACCACGCCTGGATTCAGGCAGGCCTTCGCGCAGTACGCCGAGGGTGGATGGCAGGGCTTGCAGCATCCGGTCGATTTCGGCGGGCAAGGCCTGCCGAAGACCATCGGCGCTGCCTGCGTCGAGATGCTGAACTCGGCCAACATGAGCTTTGCGCTGTGTCCGTTGCTGAGCGATGGCGCCATCGAGGCACTGCTCACGGCCGGCTCCGACGACTTGAAGGCCACGTATCTCGGCAAGCTGGTGAGCGGACAGTGGACCGGCACCATGAACCTCACCGAGCCGCAGGCCGGCAGCGATCTGGCGATGGTGCGCAGCCGGGCCGAGCCTGCGGGCGACGGCACCTACAAGGTCTTCGGCACCAAGATCTACATCACCTACGGCGAGCACGACATGGCCGAGAACATCGTGCATCTCGTGCTGGCTCGCGTGACCGGCGCGCCGGAGGGCGTGAAGGGCATCAGCCTGTTCGTGGTGCCGAAGTTCATGGTGGGTGCCAACGGTGCGATCGGAGAGCGCAACGACGTGCATTGCGTGAGCATCGAGCACAAGCTCGGCATCAAGGCCTCGCCGACTGCGGTGCTGCAGTACGGCGACAACGGCGGTGCGGTCGGCTATCTGGTCGGCGAGGAGAACCGCGGCCTCGAGTACATGTTTATCATGATGAATTCGGCGCGCTACGCGGTCGGTGTGCAGGGCATCGCCATCGCCGAACGCGCATATCAGCACGCGGTGACCTACGCACGGGATCGGGTGCAAAGCCGCCCGGTCGACGGTTCGATGCCTGCGAGCGCGCCGATCATCCATCACCCGGACGTGCGTCGCATGCTGATGACGATGCGCGCGTACACCGAGGGCTGCCGCGCGATGGCGAGCGTCGCCGCAGCGGCCTACGACGCGGCGCATCACCATCCCGATGCCGACGCGCGCAAGCAGAACGCGACCTTCTACGAATTTCTCGTGCCGTTGATCAAGGGTTACAGCACCGAGATGAGCCTCGAAGTGGCGTCGCTCGGCGTGCAGGTGCACGGCGGCATGGGCTTCATCGAGGAGACCGGCGCGGCTCAGTACCTGCGCGACGCGAAGATCCTGACGATCTACGAAGGCACGACGGCCATCCAGGCGAACGACCTGGTCGGCCGCAAGACGGCGCGCGACGGCGGGCAGTCGGCCAAGGCCATCGCGCAGCAGATCGCGTCGACCGAGGTCGAGCTGACCGAGAGCGGCAGCGCCGATGCACTGGCTGTATGCAGGCGCCTGAAAGCGGCACGCGAAGCCTTCGTCGACGTGGTCGAGTTCGTTGCAGCCAGGACGCGCTCGGCGCCGAACGCCGTGTTCTCGGGCAGCGTGCCGTACCTGATGCTTGCCGGCAATCTCATGGCCGGCTGGCAAATTGCGCGCTCGCTGCTGATCGCCGAGAGGCTCGCTGCGACCGGCACCGAAACCGCGTTCATGCAGGCCAAGATCGCGACCGCGCGCTTCTACGCGGAGCACATCCTGAACAAGGCGCCGGCCGTGCGCGACAGCATCGTCGACGGTTCGGACAGTGTGACGGCGATGGCCCTTGACGCGTTCTGAGAACAACCAACAAATAAAACGGAGACCGGTCCATGTCCAAACTTCCTCCCGTGCTCGCGAACCTGCCGCTGCCGATCATCGGTTCGCCGCTGTTCATCATCAGCACGCCCAAGCTGGTGATCGCCCAGTGCAAGGCCGGCGTCGTCGGTTCGATGCCCGCGCTCAACGCGCGTCCCGCAGCCCAGCTCGAAGACTGGCTGATCGAGATCACCGAAGAGCTTGCCGCATACGACAAGGCCAATCCCGACAAGCCGGCCGCGCCGTTCGCCATCAACCAGATCGTTCACAAGAGCAACGACCGGCTCGAACACGACATGGCGATGGTCGTGAAGTACAAGGTGCCGATCGTCATCACGTCGCTCGGCGCGCGCGTCGACGTGAACGAGGCGGTGCACAGCTATGGCGGCGTCACGCTGCACGACATCATCAACAACACCTTTGCGAAGAAGGCGATCGAGAAGGGCGCCGACGGGCTGATCGCGGTTGCGGCAGGCGCTGGCGGGCATGCGGGCGTGAAGAGCCCGTTCGCGCTGATCCAGGAAATCCGCCAGTGGTTCGACGGCCCGATCGCCCTGTCGGGCTCCATCGCCAGCGGCGACGCGGTGCTGGCAGCGCAGGCGATGGGCGCGGACTTCGCGTACATCGGCACCGCCTTCATCGCGACCGAGGAAGCGCGTGCCAGCGATGCCTACAAGCAAGCCATCGTCGACGGCGATTCGGACGACATCGTCTACTCGAACCTTTTCACCGGCGTGCACGGCAACTATCTCGCGCCGAGCATCGTGGCGGCCGGCATGGACCCGGCGAACCTGCCCGAAGGCGACGTGAAGACGATGAACTTCGCCAGCGGCGACGGTGCCAAGGCCAAGGCTTGGAAGGACATCTGGGGCTCGGGGCAGGGCATCGGCGCGATCGGGGAAGTGACATCGGCTGCGGTGTTCATCGACAAGCTGAAGCGCGAATACCAGGCGGCGCGCCAGCGGCTGGCGCTCTAACGCACCAAATCTAAAAATCAGCTGACCGCCTCGCCAAGCGGGTTTCACACACTTCCTTGATCCAGGACAAGGCGCAGTCGCTAGACTTCATGTAATTTCAGTAAATACTGAAAATTCAAGAAGTTAAAAAGTGAACCGCCATTCCGCATCGCTCCCTGCACCCGTCTCGCGCGCACCTGCCGTGGGCGTGGCAGGCGCGACGGCAGCAGTGTCGGTCAGGTTTGGTGCGTGGGTTCAAGGCGGCGCTGCCCTGGTGTGGTTGCCTCAGGCCGCGCTTCTCGCGATGGCGACCCAGGGTTTGCGAGACGGCCTGGGTTTCGGCGCGGTCTTGCTGCCCGCCATCGGTTTCCTGATGCTCGGCGTGTTGCGGGCCGCCTGCGAAGCCTGGGGTTCACGGCAGGTCTTCGGCGCGGCAAGGTCGCGGCTTTCCGCTGTTCGCGCACGGGCGGTGTCGGCTCTGGCCGCACGGTCGCCGCTCGACAGCAGCCGCCCGGCTTCCGGGCTTGCCGCCAGCGTGCTCGCCGAGCAGGCAGAAGCGCTGGTGCCCTATCTGGCGCGCTTTCAGCCTGCCCGCCGGCGCGCGATGCTGGTGCCGCTGGTCTTCATCCCCGTCATTGCCTGGTTCTCCTGGGTGGCCGCGCTGGTCCTGCTGATCGCCGCGCCGCTGATCCCGATGTTCATGGCCATCGTCGGCTGGCGCGCCAAGGCGATGAGCGAGGCGCAATTGGTCGAGCTGGGAGGAATGAACGCGTTTCTGCTTGATCGTCTGCGCGGCCTGGCGACGCTGCGCTCTCTCGGCGCGGTCGACGTCACTGCTCGTCGGCTGGGCGAATCTGCGCAGTCGCTGCGCCGCCGGACGATGGCCGTGCTGCGCATCGCTTTCCTGTCGTCGGCTTTGCTGGAACTGTTCTCTGCGTTGGGCGTGGCGATGGTTGCCGCTTACATCGGTTTCTCGCTGCTGGGCGCCTTCACTTTTGGCACCTGGGGCCGGCCGCTGAGCCTGGGCGAAGGCTTTTTCGTGCTGTTGTTGGCACCTGCATTCTTCGATCCTCTGCGTGAACTCTCGGCCGTTTGGCACGACCGCGCCGCGGGCGAGGCGGCGCTCGATGCGCTGGAGCAGCTTTCAGACGGCGGTCTGCGGATGGTCGACGCGCCGGCGCAGGCTCACGGCGAGGTTGCATCGTCAGGCGTTGCGCCGTCCGTCGAAATTCGAGGCCTGGATTTCGTCCACGCCGGCGAATCCGCCGTCTTCCACGGCTTCGATCTGCGAATCGCCGCTGGCGAACACGTCGCGGTGACGGGTCCGAGCGGCGCTGGCAAGACCGCGCTGCTGAGTTTGATCGCCGGCCTCGTCCCGGCGACGGCGGGCGACATCGCGATCGGCGGCGTCGATCTGACGCCCGACTCGGCCGCTGTGCTGCGCCGGCGGATCGGCTGGATGGGCCAGCGTCCGCACGTCTTCGCAGGCTCGGTGCAGGACAACGTGTCGCTCGGCCGCGCCGGCATCGACCGCGCGCAGGTCGATGCGGCGATGCGCATCGCCGACCTCGGCAGCGTGGCGCAGGCGCATCCCGGTGTCGCGCTGGGCGAGGGCGGAAGCGGCATGTCGGGCGGCGAAGCGGCGCGGCTGGCGCTGGCCCGCATCGCTGCGCCGTCGCACGCGAATCTGCTGCTGGTCGACGAACCGACCGCGCACCTCGACACAGAAACGGCCGGGCGCGTCGCCGATGCGCTGATCGAACTCGCGCGCGGCAAGACGCTGATCGCGGTCACGCACGACCCTGTTTTCGCGGCACGCATGGACCGCGTGATCCGTCTGGAGGCTGTCGCATGAACGCCCGCGCCATTCCCATTCCTGTTTCCGAGATGGATCGGGAGCCGGCGTCGCGACCTGCGCCGCCTGCGCAGCCCGTGTTGCCTTCTCGCCACCGCCGGATGCGGGAACTGCGCGTGGTGCTGCAGTCGTTCCTCTCCAGCGCCCCGCGTCGCCTCGCGCTCGGCGCCGCGATGGCTGCGCTCACGGTGCTGGCCGGCATGGCGCTGCTCGGGCTTTCGGGCTGGTTCATCACCGCCACCGCCATCGCGGGAGCAAGCACCACGACCGCGCTGATGTTCGATGTCTTCATGCCCTCGGCCGGCATCCGGCTGCTCGCGCTCGGCCGCACGGCGTCGCGCTACGGCGAGCGGCTGGTGACGCACGACGCCACCTTCACCGCGCTGGCGGATCTGCGCGAACGCCTGTTCCGCGGCTGGGCCCGGCCCGATGCAGCGCGGCAGTTGCTGGCGCGTCCGGCACGGCTGCTGTTTCGTCTCACCGCCGACATCGACGCGCTCGAATCGCTCTACCTGCGCCTGATGGTTCCCGCATTCGCCGCGCTCGGCGCAGCGCTGCTGGCCGGCATCGTGCTCGGCGCGATGCATCTGTGGCTGGGCATCGGACTGGCGCTGTGGCTGGTCGGCGCCGGCTGGGGCATCGCCTGGACGGTGTCGCGCCTCGCGCACCCGGCAGCCGTGCGGCGCGCTCAGGCCATCGAGGCACTGCGCCAGCGCACCGTGGACCTGATCGCCGGCCAGACCGAGCTTGCGATGGCCGGCCGGCTCAGCGCGCAGTGCGATGCGCTGGCCGCCGCCGATGCGCGGCTCGCGCGTGCCGATCTGGCGCTCAACCGGCTGGACACGAGCGCCGGATTCGCTTTCGGTCTGGCTGGCACGCTGACGTTGACCGCTGTGCTGTTGGCCGTCGGTCTGCTGGTCGAGCGAAGCACCATCGGTGTGCCGGCCGCGGTGCTGGCATTGCTGATCGCATTGACGGCGACCGAGCCCTTTGCTGCGCTGCGCCGCGGTGCGCTGGAAGCCGGTCGGACCTGGCTGGCCGTGCGTCGCCTCGCGCCGCGCATGGCGGCGGACGATTTCGCTCCGATAACACCCGAAAAAGCGACTTCAGCGGTCCGTTTCGATCGCGTCACCGCCGCTCACGCCGGCAGCCGAATCGACGCGCTGCACGACATTTCGCTGACCGTCTGCGCCGGCGAACGCGTCGCGCTGATCGGTGCCAGCGGCGCCGGCAAGTCGACGCTGCTGTCGGTCGTCGCCGGGGAACTCGCGCCGCGCGCCGGCCGTGCGCGCATGCCGGCGCACTGCCTGCTCACGCAACGCACCGAGCTGTTCCAGGACAGCCTGCGCGACAACCTGCGGCTGGCCGATCCGGCTGCCAACGATGCGCGGCTCTGGGCCGTGCTCGAAGCCGCCGGACTGGCCGCCGACATCCGCAACACGGCGCGCGGCCTCGACACGCCGCTCGGCGAAGGCGGGCTCGGCCTGTCGGGCGGCCAGTTGCGCCGTCTTGCACTTGCCCGCCTGCTGCTGCGCGACGTGCCGCTCTGGCTGCTCGACGAAGCGACCGAAGCGCTGGACGCCGGAACCGCGCACGACGTGCTGCGGTGTCTTTCAGCGCAGGCCGACGGCCGCACGCTGATCTTCGCCACGCATCTGCGCCGCGAAGCCGAAACCGCCGACCGCCTGCTGTGCATGGAGGGTGGCCGCATCGTCGCCGACCTGTATCGCGGCGACCCCGCATTCACGGCCGCGCTCCTGGCGCTGCGGCCCGACTGAAAAGAGAAAAGGAAGAAGGAAACCACCATGGACCTCGACATCGTTGCCCTGTCCCGACTGCAGTTCGCCCTCACGGCGCTGTATCACTTCATCTTCGTCCCGCTGACCATCGGGTTGTCGGTGATCCTCGCGATCATGGAGACGGTCTACGTCATGACCGGCCGAACGGTCTGGCGCGACATGACCAAATTCTGGGGCGTGCTGTTTGGCATCAACTTCGCGATGGGCGTCGCGACCGGCATCGTCATGGAATTCCAGTTCGGCATGAACTGGAGCTACTACAGCCACTATGTCGGCGACATCTTTGGTGCGCCGCTGGCCATCGAGGCGCTCATGGCGTTCTTCCTCGAAGCCACCTTCGTCGGCCTGTTCTTCTTCGGCTGGGACAAGCTTTCCAAGCGCGGCCATCTGATGACGACCTGGGCCGTGGCGCTCGGCTCCAACCTGTCGGCGCTCTGGATTCTGATCGCCAACGGCTGGATGCAGAACCCGGTCGGCTCGGCATTCAACCCGCAGACCATGCGGATGGAAGTCACCGACTTCGCCGCCGTGCTGACCAACCCGGTCGCGCAGGCCAAGTTCGTGCACACGGTTTCGGCCGGCTACACGGTGGCCGCCATGTTCGTGCTGGGCGTCTCGGCGTATTACCTACTCAAGGGCCGCAACGTGCAACTTGCCAAACGTTCGATGACGGTCGCGGCGGCTTTCGGGCTTGCTGCTTCGCTGTCGGTCGTTGTGCTCGGCGACGAGAGCGGCTATCTCTCCAGCGAGCACCAGAAGATGAAGCTTGCCGCCATCGAGGCGATGTGGAAGACCGAGCCCGCGCCCGCTGCGTTCACCGCGTTCGGCTTCCCCGATCAGGCTGCACGCGAGACGCACTATGCGGTGCATATTCCCGCCGTCATGGGTCTCATCGGCACCCGCTCGCTCGACACCGTCATCCCCGGCATCGAGGAACTCGTGCAGCGCGCCGAGAAGAACATCCGCGACGGCATCGTCGCCTACGACGCGCTGCAGACCATCCGCGCAGCCGGCAGCACCGGTGCGATACCCGAAGCCGCCCGCCAGGCCTTCGAGACGCACGGACGGTCGATGGGTTACGCGCTGCTGCTCAAGCGCTATGTCGACGATCCCCGCCAGGCCACCGAAGCGCAGATCGCCAAGGCCGCCTGGGACACGGTGCCGGCCGTGGCGCCGCTGTACTGGTCGTTCCGCATCATGGTCGCGCTCGGCATGTTCTTCATCGTGCTGACGGCCACGTTCTTCGTGTTGTCCGCACGCCGCAAGCTCGATGCCTATCCGTGGCTGCTGAAGGTGGCGGTGGCCTCGATTCCGCTGCCGTGGATCGCAGCCGAAGCGGGCTGGATCGTGGCCGAGGTCGGCCGCCAGCCGTGGGTGATCGAAGGCGTGCTGCCGACGGCGGTGGCGGTGTCGAGCCTGGGGGCGACGACGCTGCTGATCACGATTGCCGCCTTCGTCGCGATCTACACCGTGCTTCTCGTCATCGGCATGAAGCTGATGATCGGCGCGATCCGCAAGGGCCCCGATGCGCATCCGGTGCCGCCGCCGGCCGTCTATCGCGCCGAAGCCGCCCCCGAATTGAACCCACTCTGAACCGGAGCCCATCATGGTCCTTCACGAACTCGTTTCCTACGACGTCCTGCGCCTCGTCTGGTGGGCGCTGATCGGCGTGCTGCTGGTCGCCTTCGCCATCACCGACGGCTTCGACCTGGGCGCCGGCATGCTGCTGCCCTTCGCCGGCCGAACCGACCTGGAGCGTCGCACCGTCATCAACAGCGTCGGCCCGGTGTGGGAGGGCAACCAGGTCTGGCTGATCCTCGGCGGCGGCGCGATCTTCGCGGCCTGGCCGCAGCTCTACGCGGTGTCGTTCTCCGGCTTCTACCTCGCGATGTTCGTGATCCTCGTCGGGCTGATCCTGCGGCCGGTGGCCTTCAAGTTCCGCAGCAAGCACGAGGACGCGAAGTGGCGCAGCCGCTGGGACGCGGTGCTGTTCTTCTGCGGCATCGTGCCTGCGCTGATCTTCGGCGTGGCCATCGGCAACGTGCTGCAGGGCGTGCCGTTCCGCTTCTCCGAAGACATGCACATCTTCTACGACGGCACTTTCTTCGGATTGCTCAACCCGTTCGCGCTGCTCTGCGGCCTGGTGTCGGTCACGATGCTGGCGATGCACGGCGCGACCTGGCTGCAGCTGAAGACCGACGGCCCGGTCGCGGCCCGCGCACGCGCCATCGGCAGCGTCGCGGCGGTGCTCACGCTGGTGCTTTATGCGGTCGCCGGTCTGGCACTGTGGATGTGGATCGACGGCTATCGGGTGACGAGCGCGCTGTCGACGACCGGCCCCTCCAACCCGATGCTCAAGACCGCCGAAGTGGCGCCAGGCGCCTGGTTCGCGAACTACGCGGCGCATCCGTGGACGCTCGCCGCGCCAGTGCTCGGCTTTACCGGCACGCTGCTCACGTTGCTCGGTCTGCGGCTGCGCCGCGAGGTGTTCGCGCTTTCGTTCAGCGCACTGGGAATTGCCGGCATCATCCTGAGCGTCGGGGCTTCGATGTTCCCGTTCATCCTGCCGTCGTCCATCGACCCGCGCGCCAGCCTCAACGTGTGGGATTCATCGTCGAGCCATCTGACGCTCTTCATCATGCTGGTGGTCGCCGCGGTCTTCGTGCCGCTCATCGTCATCTACACCGGCTGGGTCTACAAGGTGCTGTGGGGGAAGGTCGACGCCGTAGCCATTCGCGACAAGCGCGGTCACGCTTACTGAATCCAAGAAAAGGAATCGATCATGTGGTACTTCGCCTGGATCCTCGGCCTGCCGCTGGCAGCCACCTTCGCCGTGCTCAATGCCATGTGGTACGAGCTGATGGAAGACGACGCCATCCGGCACGACAAGCTCGACGCACCGGCGTCCTGATACGGCACCTGATATTCAGCCTTCGACCAGTCTTCTCAGCAGCGCCTCGTTGTCCGAGCAGGTGTGGCGGAATCCGGCACCGATTCGCTCGTCGCCGGCAGCCATAGCCCAGAAGACGAGAGCTGCCGCTGCGGCGTCTTGCCACGCGGCTTCTTCCGTCGGCATCGGCAGTCGCGGAACGTAGCTTCTCGGAGGCAGTTCGACGCCGCGGACCGGCGCGTAGGTCATCGGCAGCATGTCGTAGATCGGCGCTACGGCGAAGGCAGTGCCGCCGGCATTCGTCACCGGTATGAACGACAGGTTGCCGTCGTGCATGTCGGTGTTGCCGATGAGTTGTCCGAACAGCCATGTGCGCAGGATGCGGCCGACTTCGTCTGTGGACAGCCATCCCTTCTGCACCAGCGGTCGCACGGCTTCCGCCCACGGCCGTCCGGCATCGCCGACGAAGGTGCCGTTCAAAGAAAGCCAAGACACCATCGGCGACCGGCCGAGCGCGCCGTGACGGTCGAAGCGCTCGACTTCGAGAAAGGTTCGACCGGCGTGGACATGAATCTTTGTGTTCGCGCAGCCAATGCCGGTGGTTTCTTGCAGCGCGCGTCCAGCCAGGTGTTCGCACACCAGAAGATCGGCCCAGCGCCGGGTGCCGGGCGAGTCGTCGGAACCGGAGAACTTGACTAACACTTGTTGCTGCGTACCGTCGCTGCGTTGCCGCAAAACGGGGAACTTCGGAAACTCGCCACCGGCCGATGAACCTGCCACGCCCAGTTCCAGCGCGCGAACCGCGAACTTGGGATATGCCTCGGCAACCCGTGAGTCCGGCAAGCCTGGCAATGCCATCCCCGCCTTCGTTTGCTGTACGTTGTCCAGCCACAGCCGGCATGCCTGCGCGCCGACCAGCAAGTCGCCCGGAACGTCCTGCCCAAGGACCGACAGCGCGTACAGCACGTCGTCGTCCGACCATGTCGTCGGGTCCTCCTTGACTTGCAGCATCGCCGCATGGTGCCGCGCGAAATTGCGGCCCAAAAATCCTTGCGGCCGCATGTCCTGCATCGGATAGGGCAAGCCGTCGAACCAACCATCGCGCATCCGGTCGTCCAGCGGCCAGCCGAAGTCGCCTATGAAATTCGCCGCCGTACCGTCCGGATAGATCAGGTCGAGATCGGCGATGTGATGCGGTGTGCCAGTCTTGTCGATGCGGAACAGCGGGAGAGATTCCAGCGATCCGCGAAGTGCCCGGCGTGCGGAATACGTCGTGCGCCGAGCGCGTCCGCGCACGAAGACGGCATCGCCGGCAGCCTGAATCGCGCGGCTCAGCGTGGGCCGGCTGGCGCCCATGAGCTCGAGCAGCCTGCTTGCCGGAAGCGGGCCGTTGGCGCGGAGCAGGGCGACGGGATCGACAGCCATGGTGAAACGATCTTTCGGGCCGGAATCGGCCTCATTTCATTGGAGAAAATCGTTTCGTGACCCCTAAGGATGAAACGATCAATGAAACGATTCTACACGCCAGAGTCCGTTTTTCTGCCTTTTCCCCCACCCGTCAGCCGATCCTTCAACCCCAGCACCTTCGTCACCGTCGCTCCCATGCCCATCAGCTGCATGGCTGTCTCAGGCGCCAGGCGCTGCACGTCGTCGAACCACTTCATCAGCCGGTCGATCAGACCGTGCATCTCGCGCATGCGCTCCTGCGCGTGCTTTTCTTCGTCGCTCGACGGTCTTTCCAGCAGCGCCATGCGCAGCATCGACAGCGTCGGTTCGATCTCGCGGCGGCGACGCTCCTCGGCCAGCACTCGGAAAATTTCCCAGACATCGGCAGGTGCCTCGAAATACTCGCGACGGTCGCCGGGCTGATGGCGCAGCTTCACCAGTCGCCAGGCCTGCAGCTCCTTCAAGCCCATGCTCACGTTCGAGCGTGAGAAGGCCAGTACTTCGGCGATCTCGTCGGCATTGAGCGCGCGCTGCGAAATGAAGATCAGCGCGTAGATCTGACCAACGGTCCGGTTGATGCCCCACTTGCTGCCCATCTCTCCGAAATGGGCGATGAACTGGCGGTTGAGGGGAGGTAGTTCGGCGTGCGTAGGCATCGTTCAGCGGCCGGTCGGGATGCGGGCGAGGTCGGCGAGCCAGACTTCGGCTTCGGAATCGCTCGGCGCACGCCAGTCGCCGCGCGGAGAAAGCGAGCCGCCGGAGCCGACTTTCGGACCGTTCGGCACGCAGGAGCGCTTGAACTGGCTGGTCTTGAAGAAGCGGTACAAGAAGGTGTGCAGATGGCGGCGGATGTCGTCGAGCGAATAGGCGTTGTGCTCGCCGTTGAGCATGTCGGGCCACTTGCCGAGCGTGCGATCGTGCCATGCCGCGTGCGCCAGGAAAGCCACTTTCGACGGCCGGAATCCGAAGCGGACGATGTAGTAGAGATGGAAGTCCTGCAGCTCGTACGGCCCGATGGTGTCCTCGGTCTTCTGGCTCGGCTGCTCCTGTTGGGCATCCGACGGCACGAGCTCCGGGCTGACTTCGGTCGCGACCACCGCGCGCAGCGTGTCGCTGCCCGCCGCATCGAGGATGCCGGCCTCGGCCACCCAGTGCACCAGGTGCTTGATGAGCGTCTTCGGCACGCTGGCGTTCACGTTGTAGTGCGACATGTGATCGCCGACGCCGTAGGTGCACCAGCCGAGCGCCAGCTCGCTCAGGTCGCCGGTGCCGATCACGATCGCGCCGTTGTGATTCGCCAGCCGGAACAGATGGCTGGTGCGCTCGCCGGCCTGCACGTTCTCAAAGGTGATGTCGTACTGCGGCTTGCCGTCGGCGAACGGATGGCCGAGGTCTTCGAGCATCTGCCTGCAACTCGGGCGGATGTCGATTTCCTTCGCCGTGCAGCCGATCGCCGTCATCAACTGGTGCGCCTGCTGCAGCGTGCGGCCGCTGGTCGCATAGCCTGGCATCGTGTAGCCGAGGATGTCGCTGCGCGGCCGCTTCAGCCGGTCCATTGCCTGCGCGCAAACCATCAACGCGTGCGTCGAATCGAGCCCGCCCGAGACGCCGATCACCACCTTGCCGATGTTGCTGGCCTGCAGCCGCTGCACCAGCGCCTGCACCTGGATGTTGAAGACTTCGCGGCAGCGCTCGTCGAGCGTGACGGGGTCGGCCGGCACGTACGGAAAGCGCTCGACCGTGCGGCGCAATCCGCCCGGCGACGGCACTTCGGCTGGTGACAGGTCGAAGTCGATCGTTCGCCAGGTGCGCAACGTCGCCGAATGCCGCTGCGCCGAGACGCCGAAGGAGTTCTGGCGCATGCGCTCGTGCGCCATGCGTGCCAGATCGGCGTCGGCGGTGATCGTGTGCGAGTCGTCGGCGAAGCGTTCGCTCTCGGCCAGCATCTCGCCGTTTTCGTAGATCAGCGACTGGCCGTCCCAGGCGAGGTCGGTGGTCGATTCGCCAATGCCGGCCGACGAATAAAGATACGCCGCCAGACAGCGCGCCGATTGCAGATCGACCAGCTTTCGCCGGTAGTCGGCCTTGCCGATCACGATGTTCGATGCCGACAGGTTGACCAGCACCGTCGCTCCGGCCAGCGCCGCATAGCTCGACGGCGGAATCGGCACCCAGAGGTCTTCGCAAATTTCGACGTGGAAGGTCAGCAGCGGGAAATCGCGCGCCTTGAACAGGATGTCGGCGCCGAAGGGCACGCGCATGCCGCAGACGTCGATTTCGGTGGCAAGTGCGCTGTCTGCGGCGCTGAACTGCCGGCCTTCGTAGAACTCGCCGTAGTTCGGCAGGTAGGTCTTCGGCAGCACGCCGAGCACCTTGCCGCCGGCTACGACGGCCGCGCAGTTGAAGAGCCGATGGTCGACGCGCAGTGGCAGGCCGACGATGGCGATGGTCTTCACGTCGCGCGATGCCTCGATCACTTCGCGCAACGCCGCCTCGCAGCCTTCGAGCAGCGCATCCTGATGGAACAGGTCGTCGCAGGTGTAGGCCGAGAGTCCGAGTTCCGGGAAAGCGATCAGCACGGCGCCGTCTGCGGCGGCTTCTTTGTACATGCGCACCGTCTCGCGGCCGTTGTATGCCGGATCGGCGACGCGATTGCGCGGCACCGCGACGGCCAGGCGCACGAAGCCGTGCGCCATCGGATGGTCGAAGGGAAGGTCGGGTGTCATGGGCGAAGTCCTGATATCGGCTGAATCCATGAATTTTCCCGGTTTTGCGGATAATCCCGCGCCATGAGCGGCAATACCTTCGGCAATCTTTTCGCAGTCACCAACTTCGGTGAATCCCACGGCCCGGCCATCGGCTGCGTCATCGACGGCTGTCCGCCCGGAATGTCGCTGACCGAGTCCGATATTCAGGCCGATCTCGACCGCCGGCGTCCTGGCACCAGCCGCCATGTCACGCAGCGTGCGGAGCCGGACACGGTACAGATTCTTTCCGGCGTCTACGAAGGCAAGACCACCGGCACGCCGATCGCGCTGCTGATCCAGAATACCGACCAGCGCAGCAAGGATTACGGGCAGATCGCGCAGCAGTTCCGTCCCGGCCATGCGGACTTCACCTACTTCAAGAAGTACGGCATCCGCGATCCGCGCGGCGGCGGGCGTTCGTCGGCACGGATGACCGCACCCACGGTGGCGGCCGGCGCAGTTGCGAAGAAGTGGCTGGCCGAGCGCTATGGCGTGGTGTTCCGCGGTTGCATGACGCAGATCGGCGAGGTCGTCATTCCGTTCGAGGACTGGAGCCACGTTCCGAACAACCCGTTCTTCGCACCCGTCGCCGATGTTTCCCAGCTGGAAAGCTACATGGATGCGCTGCGCAAGGCCGGCGATTCGTGCGGCGCGCGCATCCGCGTGACGGCGTCGAACGTGCCGGTCGGCTTGGGCGAACCTCTGTACGACAAGCTCGATGCCGACATCGCCTTCGCGATGATGGGCATCAATGCGGTCAAGGGCGTGGAGATCGGCGCCGGTTTCGCCAGCGTCACGCAGCGAGGCACGACGCACGGCGATTCGATCACGCCGGATGGTTTCGTCACCAACAATTCGGGCGGCGTGCTCGGCGGCATCAGCACCGGGCAGGATCTGGAAGTGAGCATTGCGATCAAGCCGACAAGCTCGATCATCAGCCCGCGCCAATCCATCGACGTCAACAACCAGCCGGTCGAAGTCGTGACCAAGGGGCGCCACGATCCGTGCGTCGGCATTCGCGCGACGCCGATTGCCGAGGCGATGCTGGCGCTGGTGGTGATGGAGCATGCGTTGCGGCATCGCGCGCAGTGCGGCGAGACGGGAACGAAAGCGGCCGACAGCGCTCCATTGGCAGAGATGGCACTTCAGTCGTCGTTCCTTTAAAGAGCTTCCCGCCCATGTTTTCGATGCCTCCCGCTACCCAGGCGCTGATTCTCACCAGCGTCGTCGTGTTCTTCCTGCAGTCGATGGGCGTGGACGGCATCGCGGCATTTGCCCTCTGGCCGGTGGGCTCGGGCAATTTCCTGCCGTGGCAGGTCTTCAGCTACGCCTTCCTGCATGGCGGGATTTCGCATCTGGTCTTCAACATGTTCGGCATCTACATGTTCGGCGCGGAACTGGAGCGGGTCTGGGGCGCGAAACGGTTCCTGGTGTTCTTCTTCGCCAGCGTGCTCTGCGGCGCGCTCGCGCAGTTGCTGATCGCTTCGTGGAGCGGCAGCAATGTGCCGACCATCGGTGCGTCGGGCGGGCTGTTCGGCCTGCTTGCCGGTTTCGCGATGCTGTTCCCCAAGCGCACCATCGTCCCGCTGATTCCGCCGATCCCGATGCCGGCCTGGCTCTTCGTGGTGATCTACGGCGTGATCGAATTGACACTTGGTGTCACCGGCAGCATGAGCGGCGTCGCGCATTTCGCACATCTGGGCGGTATCGCCGGCGGCGTGCTGACGCTGCGCTACTGGCGCGGTCAGGTGCCGTTCGGCAAGCGGCTTTGAACTGATTTTTCCGAAGCGACCTCCCGCAGCATGCGCGCGGCGTGGTCCGTATCGGCATCGGCCCAGCTGAAGTTGCCGTCCGGGTAGTGCCGCATCCAGTCGCGATAGGGAATCAGGTCTGCACGAACGCCGTGGTAGTGCGGGAATGCGGGGCCGTATTCGGTGTTCGCGGACCAGTGGGTGGCAACAACCGGAATGCGCATCTCCAGGAACTCGCGGATGTTCAGGCCGTAGGCTTCGGCGCGATGCAGCGACAGATACACGTCGGCCATGCGCTGGAACGCGACCTGCTCTGCATCCGAGAAATCCATCCTGATCAGGCGGATGTTGCCGGCCGTGCCGATCATTTCCCGAAGCTCTTTTTCCACGATACGGGTCGATTTCGAGCAGCGCATCTTGATCAGCAGAACATGGCTGGCGCTGGTGCCAAATGCTTTCTGCCAAGCCTCGACATGCGCCCACGGATTCTTGCGCTCGGGACAGGCCTTGATATCCATGATCGCGATGCCCAGAAATGCGTCGGCGGGTACGTCGAACTTGGTTCGACGCATCGCCGGGATCGTCAGATCGACCTCGACATGGTGCGGCACGACGACGACCGGCAGCGACGAAGCCGCGCTGATTGCCGCCTGCGAAAACGCCGATGGCGTCCAGATCTCGTCGACGATGCGCAGCGCGAAACGCCACGAACCTGGAAACACAGCGTTTTCCCACGCCCAGAGGCCGGTGCGGTGGGCGCCGGCAATCTGGTCCGGGCGGAACAGTCGCAGCGCGCGTCGGTAGCGGTTCGGCTGGCACAACAGGTAAAGCCGCGACACCGGTTGCGACAGGTTCCTGCCGGTGACGGGCAACTCGCCGGCTTTGGTGGGCGAAAGGCTCAGCAGGATCAGGCCGGGGTGCCGCAGTCGCAACTTGGCGGCCTCGTAGCTCGCGGCGCGGCACAGGCCGGTCTTGCCGCCGAAATCGCCCACCGCGACGATGCAGCCTTGTTCTTCGTCCAGCAGCGGCGTTGCGGGATCGCGGCGATACGGGCGCGACATCTTCCAGTTGGAGAAACCGAGGCGCCAGCGTTTCAGCGGCTGTCCCATCAGATGCAGAAGATGTCCGAACCCCGAGCGGCGCAGCGCCTGCGGAAAGCGCATGAATGCCGCCGGTGCGAGTGGAACGGGGAACAGCGGGGGTCGGTCGGGCGGTAGCATGAAGGCCGGCAGTCTATCCAAACGCCTTGGAACCGAAGAAGGAGCAGAACTTGTTCGATGCGCCAGTCCCGAATCCGCAGAACTTTCCACCCCAGGGCCTGACCCCGACGCACGAGCAGATCCTGCGGCACTTGCGCCGCTCGAACACCGTCGCACAACGCGCCGTCGGGCTCGGTCATCATCCGTTCGGTGCAGTGCTGGTCGGGCCGGACCAGGAAACGGTGCTTCTGGAGCAATGCAACATCGACACGGTCAACCATGCCGAATCGACGCTGGCACGCGTTGCCGCCACCAACTTCACACCGGAGTTTCTCTGGAGCTGCACGCTCTACACGGCCGTCGAGCCTTGCTGCATGTGCGCCGGTACCGCCTACTGGGCCAACATCGGCCGCGTCGTCTTCGGGATGACCGAAGCACAGTTGCTGGCGGAAACCGGCAGCCATGCCGAAAACCCGACGATGAGCGTCGACTCGCGCTATGTTTTCGACCATTGCCAGAAGTCGGTCGAACTGATCGGGCCGGTGCCGGAGATTGCTGCGGAGACGGTGGCGATGCAGCGAGCGTTCTGGGCAAGTCGGACCTGATATTTGTACTTCTTAATGTACATATCTGCGTTTTCAGCGCATTATGTGGCGCATGAAGGACAAAATCAGGTTGCCCATTGAACTTGGCGAAGCCATCAAAGCCGAGCGCAAATCGTCGCGATTGAAGGCGACCGATATCGCAATCCGTTCCGGTCGGGCGCGCAATGTTCTCTACCGACTCGAACGCGGAGAAGACATCACGGTCGGCTCGCTGATGGACATCCTGCGAGCGATGAGTCTCACGATTCGCCTGGAAAGCCTCGGCATGCCGACGCTCGACGAGGTCAAGCGCCGGTTTGCACAGGACGACGACGATGCTGCCTGAAAAGATCAAACAGCTCGAAGTCGACATCGACGGTGCGTGTGCCGGTCAGTTGCTGAAGCATTCGGTCTACGAGTTCAGGTATCTGGACAGCGAAATCGAACAGCCCGCCGTCGCGCTGCTGATGCCGCCCAGCCAGCCCACGTACCAGGATGGCGACCTGTTCGCGGTGATGGACCAGAACCTGCCGGAAGGCGATCTGTATCTGCGCCTACGCGCGATGTTCCCCAAGCAGCAGCTCACGCCGATGCACCTGCTCGCGCTGGTGGGGTCCAATGGCATCGGCCGGTTGAATTTCAGGCTGCACGACCGTCCGGCCCCGGCTCCGGCCGCGCCGATCGACCGTCGAACCTTGCTGGCAACGCGCTACACACCCGAGGTCTTCGACGAACTGGTCCGCGCCTACCTGAGCACGGGCGCTGGCATCGCGGGAATGCAACCCAAGATCATGGTGCCCGACCGCCCGACCATTCCTGTGCCGACCCTCATCGTCAAGACGGCATCCACGGCCTATCCCGGGCTGGCCGCTAACGAGTTCCTGTGCCTGACCGCGGCACGGCGCGCCGGAATCCTGACGCCCACTTTCGATCTCTCGCACGACGGGCAAATGCTCCTGGTCGACCGGTTCGATGTCGAGCCGGATGGGAGCAGGCTCGGCTTCGAGGACGTCGCCGCGCTCATGGGATTGCGGGTGCGAGACATCCAGTCGGACCGCAAATACCAGGGCAGCTACCAGCGTGTCGCCGAACTGCTGCGTTACATCCAGCTCGACGACGAAAGCCTGGCCCGATTCTTCGAGCAGGTCGCCTTCAGCATCATGGTCCGCAACGGCGACGGGCACCTCAAGAACTTCGGTGTGCTCTACACCTCGGTCCACGATTGCCGACTGGCGCCGATGTTCGATGTCGTCACCACGTCTATCTATCGCTACACCCGCTACGAGGGCGGGCCGGAACTGGAAGACCGGACGCTGGCGCTGAAACTGTTCGCGGGCAGGCATCACACCAAGGCTTATCCGACGACCGAGGAACTGCTTCGGTTCGGGAGTGTCGTTTGCGGCGTTGCGAAGCCGGCCGTCGTGCTGGCACGCATCACGGACGCAATGGAGCGGACGCTGAGCGAAGCAGTCGGCGACGACCGGATTCCTAAGAATCTTCTGGAGTCGATGGCGGAAGCGTGGCGGATCGGAATGGCGCATTCGCCCTGATGCAGGTCGACGCAGGCCAACGCAGGCCAACGCGGGCCAACGCGGGCCGACACCTCCGTCAGTGGGGAAATGCTTGTATGCGATTGAAACCCGCGCAACCGCCGCCATCATTGAAGCCATGACCACCCATCTCACCATCGATTTCGTCTCCGACGTCTCCTGCCCGTGGTGCGCTGTCGGTCTTGGAGCGCTCGAAACCGCGTTGAAGAACGTCGCGCCCGACATCCAGGCCGAACTCCGCTTCCAGCCTTTCGAGCTCAATCCGAAAATGCCGCCCGAAGGCCAGGACATCACCGAGCACATCCAGCAGAAGTACGGCTCGACGCTCGAGCAGCAAATGCAGTCGCGCGAGGCGATACGCCAGCGGGGCGAGTCGGTGGGCTTCACTTTCACTTCGGGCGCACGCAGCCGTATCTACAACACCTTCGATGCACATCGGCTGCTGCATTGGGCTGAACTGGAAGACGTGGCATTGCAGCGCGCGTTGAAGAAGGCGCTGTTGAAGGCGTATTTCACCGATGGCGAGAACCCTTCGGACCACGAGGTGCTGTTGCGCATCGTCGGCGAAGTCGGGCTCGACGTGAACCGCGCGCGCGAAATCCTGGCTGGCGAGGCGTTTGCAGCTGAAGTGCGCGAGCGCGAGGAGCTCTACACAGGCGCGGGCATTCACTCCGTGCCCGCGGTCGTCATCAACAATCAGCACCTCATTTCCGGTGGGCAACCCGTGGAAGTCTTCGAGCGCGCGTTGCGCCAGATTGCCGGCGCCGCCCCGCCGATGGTCCAATCGGCCTGAGCTTTACCTTGGCGCATGAGTTGCCCGGTCAACGGGAGGCTCCGGTCGACGGTTGAGCATTCACCGTCAACATATGTCGAGACAAGGAGCTTCGATGAGGACATCCCGCAAGGGCATGCGCTTGCTCGCCATGGTCATGTCGTCCGCGCTGCTGCTCGCAGGCTGTGCTGCGCCGAGAACCTTAGGCCCGGCGCCGAACGTCGCGGCAGTCGGCGAGGCCACGCAACTGCGCTGGCTCGACCGGGTGACCTGGGGCGCCAACGCGAGCAGTGCCGCGCAGCTCGCAAAGGAGGGCCTCCCGGTCTGGTTGCGCGACCAGTTGCATCCGCTCCCGGCCAGGTTGCCTTCCGCGGCACAGGCGCAGATCGACGCGATGACGATCTCCCAAACGCCGGTCGAGCAGCTCGCCATCGCGCTCGACGCACAGCGCAAGGCTGCAGACGCCTTGCCCGACGTAGAGCAGAAGAAGGCCGCGCGCCAGGCTTACCAGCAGCAGTTGCAGCGGCTGTTGCGCGAGTCGCAGCAGAGATTCCTGCTGCGCGCCCTGTACTCCCCCAACCAGTTGCAGGAGCAGATGACATGGTTCTGGATGAACCATTTCAACGTCAATGCGCGCAAGGACAACATCCGTGCGCTGGTCGGCGACTATGAAGAAACGGCCATCCGTCCCCATGCGCTCGGCCGGTTCCGCGATCTGCTCGGCGCGACGGCGCGGCATCCGGCCATGCTGCGCTATCTCGACAACGCGCAGAACGCGGCCAACCGCATCAACGAGAACTACGCCCGCGAGCTGATGGAGCTGCACACGATGGGCGTCGGCAGCGGCTACTCGCAGGGCGACGTGCAGGAACTGGCGCGCGTGCTCACCGGCGCCGGCATCGCTTCGCTGAATGCAGATGCGCCGCCGCCCAACGTGCGTCCGGCGCTTCGCGGCGACTACGTGCGGCACGGAATGTTCGAGTTCAACCCGAACCGGCACGACTATGGCCCAAAGACGCTCCTGGGTCGGCCGATGGTCCAGCACGGACTGGTCGAGACCGACGAGGCGCTCGACCGGCTGGCAAGCGCGCCGGCGACGGCGCGTTTCGTGTCGACCAAGCTGGCGATCTATTTCGTTGCCGACATGCCGCCCGTCGCGCTGGTCGACCGCATGAGCGCCACGTTCCAGCGCAGCGACGGCGACATCGCTGCCGTGCTGACGACGATGTTCGAGTCGCCGGAATTCACCGTGTCGCTCGGCGGCAAGTTCCGCGATCCGGTGCACTACGCGATCGGCAGCGTGCGGCTGGCCTACGACGACCGTGTGGCGACCGATTTCAATCCGCTGATCGGCTGGATCGCGCGCATGGGCGAGCCGCTCTACGGCCACGAGACGCCCGACGGCTATCCGCTGACCCAGGACGCCTGGGCCAGCGCCGGCCAGATGGCGACGCGCTTCGAGATCGCCCGCGCCATCGGTACGGGCGGCGCGGTGCTGTTCCGCACCGAAGACAAGGCACCTCCGGAGAGGCCCGCCTCTCCTTCGTTTCCGCCGCTGGCCGAATCGAGCGCCGTGCGCACCCGCATCCCCACACTCGGTGCCGGCACGCGCGATGCGCTGGCGCAGGCGAAGACGCCGCAGGAATGGAACACCTTCCTGCTCGCCTCGCCGGAGAACATGCACCGCTGAACGCGAAGGAATTGCCATGCAACGCCGTGATCTTCTGAAGCTGCTCGCCACGGCGCCCATCGCCGGTGCCGTCTCCAATGTCGGCGCCCAGGTCGTGGCCGCACCTGCTGCCGGGGGCGCCAAGCTGCTCGTCGTCTTTCTGCGCGGTGCGTACGACGCAGCCAACCTGCTGGTGCCGGTCGACAGCGATTTCTATTACGCATCGCGGCCGACCATCGCCGTCCCGCGTCCCGTCCAGCCGAACGGCGCCCTGGCGCTCGAGGGTGGCTGGGGTCTGCACCCGGCGCTGGCCGCGAGCGTGATGCCGCTGTTTCAGAAGAAGCAGGCAGCCTTCATCCCGTTCGCCGGTACCGACGACCTGAGCCGCAGCCATTTCGAGACGCAGGACTCGATCGAACTCGGCCAGGCGCTCGACCAAAGCCGCAACTACCGCTCCGGCTTCCTCAACCGGCTGGCCGGCGTGCTCGGCGCCGGTCCGCTGACCGACGTGTCGCCGATCGCATTCACCGACCAGATGCCGATCTCTCTTCGCGGCGATGCCAGGGCAGCCAACATGGCGCTGGCCTCGGTCGGCCGCAGCGGTATCGACGCGCGTCAGAGCGCCGTCATCGAGGCGATGTACCGCAACACCGCGCTGGCGCAACCTGTGGTCGAAGGTTTTTCGGTGCGCGACGAGGTGCAGCGCGCGGTCAAGGCCGAGATGGACGCGGCCAGCCGCGACGCGATGACATCCAAGGGCTTCGAGCGGGTCGCGCGGCGCATGGCGCTGCTGATGCGCGACCGCTTCGACCTCGGCTTCGTCGACGTCGGTGGCTGGGACACGCATGTGGGGCAGGGCGCGGGCACCGGCTATCTGGCGAACCGGCTGGAGGAACTCGGGCGCGGCGTGGCCGGCTTTGCCGAAGCGATGGGCGACGACGCTTGGCGCGAGACGGTCGTCGTGGTCATCAGCGAATTCGGCCGCACCTTCCGCGAGAACGGCAACAAGGGCACCGACCACGGGCACGGCACCGTCTACTGGGTGTTCGGCGGCGGGCTGTCGGCGCACGCGGGCGGACGCGTGGTCGGCGAGCAGGTCGAAGTGACGCAGAAGAACCTGTTCCAGAACCGCGACTATCCGGTGCTGAACGAATACCGAGCGGTTTTCGGCGGGCTGTTCTCGCGCATGTACGGGCTGACGCCGACGCAGCTGGACCGGGTGTTCGCGGGCGTTGCGCCGAAGGATCTGGCGCTGATCTGATCCGCGCTGTCGCGGCGCGGTAACCGTGGCCCGGTATGGTCAGGTCCGGTCCAGTCTCGCTGGGCACAATGGCGCGCCCGCTCTTCAGCCCCGATCCCCGACCCCGACCCCGACCCCGACCCGTTCTCATGTTCGACAAACGCTATTACCCGCGCCTGGCCGTCGCATCCGGCGGCAACCGCTGGGACTGGGCCTTCCTGCCGCTGGTGCTGGCCGTGCTGTTCGCGCTGGCCTACGGCGGTTCGCAGATGGCGCGGCCGTACGAGCTGGGCCAGTCGCTGCCGATCAGCCTCGATCCGTGGTCGCTGCCGTACTACCTGCTGCGTACCACGCTGCGGATGTTCATCGCGCTCGGTGCGTCTCTCGTCTTCGCCTGCATCTTCGCAGCGGTGGCGGCCAAGTACCGCGCCGCCGAGCGGGTGATGGTGCCGATGCTCGACATCCTGCAGTCGATCCCGATCCTGGGTTTTCTGTCGATCACCGTCACCGGGTTCATCGCGCTGTTTCCCGGCAACCTGCTCGGCGTCGAATGCGCGGCCATCTTCGCGATCTTCACTTCTCAGGCCTGGAACATGGCCTTCAGCCTCTACCAGTCGCTGCGCACCGTGCCGGCCGAATTGCGCGAGGCGTCGAATGTGTTCCAGCTCTCGGGCTGGCAGCGTTTCTGGCGGCTGGAGATGCCGTTCGCGATGCCCGGACTGCTCTGGAACATGATGATGTCGATGTCGGGCGGCTGGTTCTTCGTCGTCGCGTCGGAAGCGATCTCGGTGTCGAACCAGAACATCAAGCTGCCGGGCGTCGGCTCGTACATCGCGATGGCGATCGAGGCGCGCGACCTGGGCGCGATCGGCTGGGCCATCGGCGGCATGCTGGTAGGCATCGTGCTGTACGACCAGCTGTTCTTCCGCCCGCTGATCGCCTGGGCCGACAAGTTCCGCTTTGAGGAAGGCAGCAGCGAAGACACCCCACGCTCATGGCTCCTGACCTGGCTGCGTCGCACCGACCGGCTGCAGCGCGCCGGCGTGCTTGTCGGCCGGGTGCTGGAGCGCACGCTGCTCGTGTTCCGGAGAGACCACGACGGCACGTCGATCAAGGCGCGCCCGAAGCCACCGAACGCCACGGTGGCGCGGGTGTGGGACGCCGTACTTGCTGCCGCCGTCGCGCTGGCAGTGGTCTGG
The DNA here is from genome assembly GCF_051216695.1 of Variovorax glucosi. NCBI lineage: Bacteria > Pseudomonadati > Pseudomonadota > Betaproteobacteria > Burkholderiales > Comamonadaceae > Variovorax > Variovorax glucosi. Next base: position 1,030,493 of record NZ_JBPJZE010000001.1, on the reverse strand, counting down.
CTGGGGCGCTTCATCCATGCCGAAGTCGGCTGGGCGGAGGTCGGCCATGTCTTCGTGCTGGGCTTCTACACGCTGGTGCGGGTGCTGGTGCTGATCGCGCTGGCGGCGCTCGTCTGGGTGCCGATCGGCGTCTGGGTCGGCATGAACCCGCGCTGGGCCGGGCGGCTGCAGGGCGTTGCGCAATTCTTGGCTGCATTTCCGGCAAACCTGATGTTTCCGGTGGCGGTGCTTTTCATCGTGCGCTGGCACCTGAACCCGAACATCTGGCTGGCGCCGCTGATGGTGCTGGGCACGCAGTGGTACCTGCTTTTCAACGTGATCGCCGGCGCATCGAGCGTGCCGACCGAACTGCGCTACGCCGCCAGCAACATGGGCCTGAGCGGCTGGCTCAAATGGCGGCGCTACCTGCTGCCGGCCGTGTTCCCGAGCTTCGTCACAGGCGCCATCACCGCCAGCGGCGGCTCCTGGAACGCCAGCATCGTCGCGGAATACGTGACCTGGGGCGACACCACGCTGCAGGCGACCGGGCTGGGCAGCTACATCGCCCACATGACTGCCATCGGCGACTTTCCGCGCATCGCGCTGGGCATCGGCGTGATGTGCGTCTTCGTGATGGCGATGAATCATTTTGTCTGGCGCAAGCTCTATGCGCTGGCCGAAAACCGCATGCACTTTTAAGTTGGCTGACATGACAGAACAGATCGTTGAACTTCAGGGCGTCGGCAAGTCGTTCCGTTCGGCCGACGGCACCGCTCGGACGGTGCTGGACGGCGTCGATTTCCACCTTGCCGAGGGTGAGATCGTGGCGTTGCTGGGCCAGTCGGGCTCGGGCAAGTCGACGTTGCTACGGATCATGGCGGGGCTGATTTCCGTCGACGGCGGCAGCGTGCGTTACCGCGGGCAGCCGCTTTACGGACCGGCGCGCGGCATCGCGATGGTGTTCCAGTCTTTCGCGCTGTTTCCGTGGCTCACCGTGCAGCAGAACGTCGAATTGGGGCTGGAGGCGCGCGGCGTCGAGCGCAAGGAGCGCGCGAAGCGTGCCGGCGCCGCCATCGACCTGATCGGGCTGGCCGGCTTCGAGGGTGCCTTGCCGCGCGAGCTCTCGGGCGGCATGCGCCAGCGCGTCGGCATCGCGCGCGCGCTGGTGGTCGAGCCTGAAGTGCTGCTGATGGACGAAGCTTTCTCCGCCCTCGACGTGCTCACCGGAGAACGCCTGCGCGACGACATCCTCCAGCTCTGGGACGGCGGCGCGATGCCGACCAAGGCGATGCTCGTGGTGTCGCACAACATCGAGGAGGCAGTGCTGATGGCCGACCGCGTGCTGATCTTCGCGAGCAATCCGGGACGGGTGCGGGCCGAGTTGCCGATCACGCTGCCGCGTCCGCGCGACGTCGACAGCCTCGAAGTGCGCGCGCTGATCGACGAGGTCTACAAGCTGATGACGGTGGGCGAAGCGCCGAGCGCGGGCCGTTCGCGCGGTCAGCCGGCGCACATGCACCTGAGCGACCGCCTGCCGGACGCCGATGTCGACCGCATGGAAGCGCTGCTCGAACTGCTGGTCGACGACGGCCACGACGGCCGGGCCGACCTGCCGCAACTTGCGGAGGAGGCCGAACTCGCCGATCACGAGCTGCTGCCGCTGGCCAAGGCGCTGGCGCTGCTCGGCTTCGCTGACTTGGCGGACGCCGATCTGCACTTGACCGTGCTCGGACGGCGTTACGTCGAAGGCACGCACACGCTGCGCCAGCAACTCTTCGGCCAGCAGCTGCTCGCGCATGTGCCGCTGGCTGCGCACATCCGCCACAGCCTGGAGCAGGCGCCATCGGGCGAGTTGCGCGAGGAGCCGTTCCTGCAACTGCTGCGCGAAAGCCTGGATGCGGCTGTGGCCGAGCGCGTGCTGCGCACGGCGATCGAATGGGGTCGCTATGGCGAGGTCTTCGAGTACGACTTCCATACCGGGCTGATCCATCTGCCGGTCGGCGATGCGGTCGTGCCGGAGAGCGACGAGAGACCCTGAGCCTGCCGCGCCGCGCCGAACAGCGCTCCGTTCACAGTGCGTTACTTCATGCGGCTGCCCAAAGCGTTCCAATAGAGCCATGCGCCTTTCGGCGCCGTCGATGCTCTTCAAAGGAATTCCGCCCATGTCTAACCGCGATCCCGTACGCGCCCGAGCAAATCTGCGTGACGATTTCAGGCCCAGCGAGGAAAGATCCCGCGTGCCTCTCGTCATCGGCTTGCTGATCCTGATCGTCGCAGGGGCCACCGGCTGGTGGTACTGGACCTACGGCCCTCACAGGAATACCGCTCAGCCCGAACCGACGCCCGCAGCCGCTGCCGCACCGGCACCCGACGATGCGCCGGCCAGGCCGCCAGAACCGGTGGCGCTGGGCCCGCAGAACCCTGTCGATGCCATCGCCAAGCCCGATGCCGTGCTGCCTGCGCTTTCGGACGCCGATGCGCAGGTCACTTCCGCGCTCACGCAGCTCTTCGGTGCCGGTCCGCTGGCCTCGTTCCTCAATACCGACGGCTTCGTCCGACGCACTGTGGCGACCGTCGACAACCTCACGCGCCAGCAGGCGCCGTCGCGCATGTGGCCGGTGCATCCGACGCCGGGGCGTTTCACGGTGCAGCCGGGCGCGCAGGGCGGCGCGAACGGCGAGCAGACCATCGATGCGGCCAATGCGGGCCGTTACTCTGCAATTACCGCCTTTGCAGAGGCGGTCGATGTCGATCGCGCGGCCAAGCTCTACGCGCGGCTCTACCCGCTGTTTCAGCAGGCGTACGAGGAACTGGGCTATCCGGGGCGTTATTTCAACGACCGGCTGGTGACCGTCATCGACCATCTGCTGGCGGCGCCGGAGCCTGACGGCCCGGTGCGCGTGAAACTGACCGAAGTGAAGGGCGAATACGACGCGCCGAACCCATGGACACGCTACGAGTACGTCGATCCGTCGCTCGAATCGATGACCAGCGGCCAGAAGATGATGGTGCGCGTCGGGCCGGTCAACGAGCGCCGGCTGAAGGCGAAGCTGGCCGCGTTCCGGGCGCAGATCGCGACCGGCCCGGGCGCATCGGCAAGCACATCGGCGCCGGTCAGGAAGTAGCCGCCGCCTCGTCCGTCCTGTCGTAGGCGTCGACGGGAAGGCAACTGCAGAACAGGTTCCGGTCGCCGTATACGTTGTCGACCCGGCCGATCGGCGACCAGTATTTCGACTGCCGGAGCGCAGCCAGCGGATAGGCCGCCAGCTCGCGCGCATAAGGCCGCTTCCATTCCGTCGCGAGCAGGCTGGCCGCCGTGTGCGGCGCATGCTTCAGCGGGTTGTCGTCCTTCGGCCAGACGCCTTCCTCGACGCGCCGGATCTCGCCGCGGATGGCGATCATCGCTTCGATGAACCGGTCGAGTTCGGCCAGCGGCTCGCTCTCGGTCGGCTCGACCATCAGCGTGCCGGGCACCGGGAAGCTCAGCGTCGGCGCGTGGAAGCCGTAGTCGATCAGGCGCTTGGCCACGTCTTCGGCAGTGACGCCGGACGTTTCCTTCAGCGGACGCAAGTCGAGGATGCATTCGTGCGCGACGTGACCATTGGGGCTTGCGTACAGCGTCGGGTAGTGGTCCTTGAGGCGTGCGCTGATGTAGTTGGCGCTGAGGATCGCGGTTTCGGTCGCGGCCTGCAGGCCGGCTGCGCCCATCATCCGGCAGTACATCCAGCTGATCGGCAAGACGGCCGCATTGCCGAGTGGTGCGGCGGAAACTGCGCCTACGACAGGCTCAGGGCGAACGGGTGCATCGGAGCGAACGGTCTGTGACGTCGCATGGCCCGGCAGGAAAGGCACGAGGTCCGCCACCACGCACACCGGACCGACGCCCGGACCGCCGCCACCGTGCGGAATGCAGAAGGTCTTGTGCAGGTTGAGGTGGCTGACGTCGCCGCCGAATTCGCCCGGCGCAGCCACGCCGACCAATGCGTTCATGTTGGCGCCGTCGACGTAGACGCGACCGCCGTGGGAATGCACCAGTTCGCAGAGTTCCTTGACGCGCGTCTCGAAAACGCCATGCGTGCTCGGGTAGGTGATCATCACGGCGGCGAGCTGCGCGCCGTGTTTTTCGCAGGCGCGCTGCAGGTCGTCCATGTCGACATTGCCTTGCGCGTCGCAGGCGGTCACCACGACCTGCATGCCGGCCATCTGCGCGCTGGCCGGGTTGGTGCCGTGGGCGGAGGACGGAATCAGGCAGATGTTGCGCTGTCCTTCGCCTTTCGAGTCGTGGAAGGCCTTGATCGCCAGCAGGCCGGCGTACTCGCCCTGCGAACCTGCATTCGGCTGCAGGCTGATGCCCGCATAGCCGGTGGCTTCGCAAAGCCATTCGAGCAGTTGCCGGTCGAGTTCGGCATAGCCCAGGAGTTGGTCGGCGGGTGCGAACGGATGGATGTTCGCGAATTCGGGCCAGGTGATCGGGATCATCTCGCTCGTCGCGTTCAGCTTCATCGTGCAACTGCCGAGCGGAATCATGCTGCGGTCGAGTGCCAGGTCCTTGTCGGAAAGGCTGCGGATGTAGCGCAGCATCGCCGTCTCGCTCTTGTGCGTGTTGAACACGGGGTGCGCGAGGAAGTTACTGGTGCGGCGCAGCGCTTCGGGAATGCGCGGTGCGGCAATGTCGGCCAGCTTTTCGAAGCGCGGCATCGCGACGCCTTCGGGCACGAACAGCGCCCACAGCGTTTCGATGTCGGCGCGCGTCGATGTCTCGTCGAGCGAAATGCCCAGATGTTGCTGCAACCGATGGCGCAGATTCACGCCAGCGGCATCGGCACGGGCGAGCACGGTGGGCGTGTCTTCGGCGGTCTTTACCGTCAGCGAGTCGAACGCAGTCGTGTTGACGAGCACGCGACCCATCTGCTCCAGCCCGTCGGCCAGCACGGCCGTCAGCGCTGCAACCCGCTGCGCGATGCGAGTGAGGCCTTCCGGGCCGTGATAGACCGCATACATGCTCGCAACCACCGCCGGCAGCACCTGCGCGGTGCAGATGTTGGATGTCGCCTTTTCACGGCGGATGTGCTGCTCGCGCGTTTGCAACGCGAGCCGATAGGCCGGCGCGCCGTGTGCATCGACGCTGACGCCGACCAGCCGTCCGGGCAGCGAACGCTTGAACGAATCGCGGCAGGCCAGATACGCCGCATGCGGACCGCCGTTGCACATCGGCATGCCGAAGCGCTGCGTGGTGCCGCAGACGATGTCGGCATCCCACTCGCCGGGCGGCATCAGCAATGTCAGGGCCAGCAGATCGGCCGCGACGCAGAGCGCGGCGCCGCATGCGTGCGCGTGACCGGCGAGCGGGCGCAGGTCGTGTACCTGCCCGGTAGTGCCCGGGTATTGGGCGAGAGCGCCGAAGAATTCGGTGCTTGCCATCAGGTGCGGCAGGGTTTCGGTCGCGGTACTGACGCGGATCTCGATGCCCAGCGGGCCGGCGCGGGTGCGCAGCACTTCGATGGTCTGCGGATGACAGTCGCCGGCGACGAGGAAGACGTTGCTCTTGCTCTTCACGCTGCGCTTGGCCAGCGTCATCGCCTCGGCTGCGGCTGTCGCTTCGTCGAGCATTGACGCGTTGGCTATCGCCATGCCGGTCAGGTCGCAGACCATCGTCTGGAAGTTGACCAGTGCCTCCATCCGGCCCTGTGAAATCTCGGCCTGGTAGGGCGTGTACGCGGTGTACCAGGCCGGGTTCTCCAGGATGTTGCGCAGGATCACGCCCGGCGTGTGCGTGCCGTAGTAGCCCTGGCCGATGAAGTTTCGCGCGACCTTGTTCTTCGACGCCATGCGCTTCAGCTCGGCCAGCGCGTCGGCCTCGCTTACCGCCGCGGGCAGGTTCATCGGTTTCGTGCGGCGGATGGCGGCGGGCACGATGCCGTCGATCAGCTCCTCGCGCGTCGCCGAGCCGATGACCGGCAGCATGCGCGCCTCGTCCGCCGGTTCGATGCCGATGTGACGAGCGACGAACTCGTCGGCGTTCTCGAGTTCGCGGAGGGTGGGGAAGGGTGCCGGCATGTTCAGGAAGCAGCGAATTTGTCGTAATCGGCTTCTTCGAGCAGGGCGTCGATCTGCGTCGGATCGCTCGGTTTCACCTTGAAGAACCAGCCGGTCGCGAGTGGATCGCTGTTCGCCAGCGACGGGTCGGCGCGCAATGCTTCGTTGACCTCGACGACTTCGCCGGAGATCGGCATGAACACGTCCGCAGCCGCCTTCACCGACTCGACCACGCCGGCCACTTCGCCTTGCGCGAAGGTCTTGCCGACTTCGGGAAGATCGACGAAGACCACGTCGCCGAGCGCATCCTGCGCATGAACGGTGATGCCGACGACGGCGGGCGCATCGCCCTCGGTCTGGACCCATTCGTGGTCCTTGGTGTACTTGATGCTCATGGTTGCTCCTGGAGGGGAAAAAGAAAAAACAGAATCCGTGGAATTCAAGCTGGAAACCAACCGTTCGGGCTGAGCTTGTCGAAGCCCTTCGACAAGCTCAGGGCGAACGGTCGGTGTCAGCCGCGGAAGTAGTTGGCCGGAATGAAAGGCAGCGTACAGACTTCCATCGGCACCGGCTTGCCGCGAACGATCGCCTGTATGCGGGTGCCGGGTTCGCTGTAGGCGGTCGCGACGTAACCCATCGCCACCGGGCGGTCGACGCTCGGTCCGAGCAGGCCGCTGGTGACCTGCCCGATCGGCTGGCCTTCGAAGGATTCGAGCGGCGTGCCGTCGCGCACAGGGATGCGTTCGAGCGCCACCAGTCCGACGCGCTTGCGGCGCAGTGTGTGATGGTCGGCACTGGCCGGCAGGGCGGCGGCGGTTGCCGCGCCGGCCTGTGAGATTTCCAGCTGCGCCAGTATCTTGTCGGCGCCGGGGAACCCGCCGGCACGTGCCCCGCCGGTGCGACGCACTTTCTGGATCGCCCAGTTCAGCGAAGCCTCGACCGGCGTGGTGGTGGTGTCGATGTCGGCGCCGTAAAGGCACAACCCGGCTTCGAGCCGCAGCGAGTTGCGCGCGCCGAGACCGATCGGCTTGACCTCCGGTTGAGCCAGCAGCAGTCGGGCTAGCGCTTCGGCATCGCCGGCCGCAACCGAAATCTCGAAGCCGTCTTCGCCGGTGTAGCCGCTGCGGGTCACGAACGCCGGCACGCCGACCGATTCGTCTCCGATCCTCACCGCACCGCCGGTCATGAAGACGAAGCGCTCGATGCCCGGTGACAGCCGCGCCAGCACGGTGACGGCCTGCGGACCCTGGAGCGCGAGCAGTGCGTGATCGGGCATCGGCTGCACATCGCAGCGGTCGCCGATCCGGGCCCGGATATGCGCGATGTCAGCCGCCTTGCAGGCGCCGTTGACAATCACGAACAGCGTGTCGTCGCCCTCGTTGAAGAACATCAGGTCGTCGAGGATGCCGCCTTCGTCGTTCAGCAGCAGGCCGTAGCGCTGCCTGCCGGGCGCGAGGCCGATCACGTCGACCGGCATCAGCGTCTCGAAAGCCGCTGCGGCATCGGGACCGACGAGCCGTAGCTGGCCCATGTGCGAGATGTCGAAAAGGCCGGCTGCGCTGCGCGTGTGCCGGTGCTCCGCCATGAGCCCGGCGGGATACTGCACCGGCATCGAGTAGCCGGCGAAGGGAACCATGCGGGCGCCGAGTTCGACGTGCAGGTCGTGCAGCGGGGTCTTGTGCAGGGGCGCGGAGACGGAGACGGGGCCGGGGCCGGGGCCGGGTAGATCGTCGGGGGAACGGGAAGAGGAAGTCATGGTGCACTCCGGGTTGCCCGAACGAGTTTAGTGGAACTACTTGAACCCCATCACCCTCGGCAGCCATGTGCTCAGTGCGGGCACGAAGGTCAGGATCATCAGCACCGCGCCGTGCGCCCAGAGGAACGGCACCAGCTCGCGCACCAGCGCCGACATCGGCACCTTCGACACGTTGCAGGTCACGAACAGCAACCCGCCGACCGGCGGCGTGATCATGCCGAGCGTCAGGTTGAAGATCACGATCATCGCGAAATGCACCGGATCGACGCCCAGCTTGAGTGCGACCGGCGCGAGGATCGGCGCCAGCACCATCACGCCCGGCAGCGGTTCGATGAAGATGCCGAACAGCAGCAGGAAGATGTTCACGATGATCAGGAACATCCACGGCGAAAGATTCATGCCGATCAGCCATTCGGCCATCTGCTGCGGAATGCCTTCGATCGTCAGCACCCAGGCGAACGACGCCGACAGGCCGATGATGATCAGCACCGATGCCGACAGCAGGGCGGACCGTTCGAGGATGTTCGGCAGCGCCTTCCATTCGAGCGTGCGGTAAACGAACTTGCCGACCAGCAGCGCGTAGAAGACCGCGACCACCGAAGCTTCCGTCGGCGTGAACCAGCCCGCGCGCATGCCGCCGAGGATCACGACCGGCAGCAGGATCGCCGGCAGCGCCTTCCAGCTGGTGATGAGGATCTCGCGCAGCGGCGGCAGCTTGCCGTCGCCCTTGTAGTTGCGCTTCTTCGAGACGTGGAAATTGACCGCGCACATCGCCACCGCGATCAGGATGCCCGGCAGGATGCCGGCGGCGAACAGCGTGCCGACCGAAACCGATTCGTCCTGCAGCGCGTAGATGATCATGATGATCGACGGCGGAATGATCGGCCCGACGATCGCCGTCGAAGCTGTGAGCGCCGCGGCATACGACCGGTCGTAGCCGGCCTTGTCCATCATCTTGATCAGCATCGAGCCGGGGCCGGCCGCATCGGCCAGCGCCGAGCCGGAAATGCCCGAGAAGAAGGTGAGCGACACCACGTTGGTGTAGCCCAGCCCGCCGCGCTTGTGGCCGACGAACTGACCTGCGAAGCGCAGTAGTACCTCGGTCAGCGAGCCGCCGCTCATCAGCTCTGCAGCGAGGATGAAGAACGGCACCGCCATCAGCGGGAAGGAATCGATGCCGGTGAAGGTTTCCTTCAGCAGCACCATCAGCGGATAGTTTTCCGCGAGGATCAGCGTGGCCGCGGTGGCCAGGCCGAGCGCGAAGGCCACCGGCACGCCGATGGCCAGGAACACGCAGGCCGAGACGATGAGAACGATGCTTGCATCCATGCCGCCCCCTTACAGCGAGGCCGAAGCCGTGGCGTCGAAATGCGCGTCCGAAGCGAACTTGCGGTCCACCACGTAGCCTTTCACGACCAGCAGGAAATGCACGATCAGCAGAATGCCGCCGATCATCATCGCGCTGTAGATGTAGGCGAACGGAATCTGAGTCACGGCCGTGAGCTGGAACATGGTGCGCTGCATGTAGAGCCAGCCGTACCAGACCATGAAGCCGAAGAATCCGAACAGCAGCGCGGCGACGACCATTCGCATCGCCATCGCGCCCTTGCGCGGCAACGAATCCTGCAGGTTCTCGACCGCGATATGTCCGCCGTAGCGCAGCACCGGACCGGCGCCCAGGAAGGTTAGCCAGATCATCATGTGACGAGAGACTTCCTCGGCCCATTCGAGCGACTGGTCGGTCAGGTAGCGCAGGGCAACGTTGGTGAAGATGATGACCGACATCGCTGCCAGCAGTGAAATCAGCGCCCAGCGGTTGGCGGCGAGAAAGTAACGCTCGAATGCTTGCACGTTCAGCTGACCCCGATTACCTGACGTCCGCGATCTTCTTCAGGTTGTCCGCGCCGAATTCCTTTTCGTAGCCGGCGTAGGCCGGTTTCAGGGCAGCGCGGAATGCAGCACCGTCGACAGTGCGAGTGACTTTCATGCCGTCCTTCTCGAGCTGGGCGATGCCGTTGTTCTCGTCGTCGTTCACTTTCTTGCGTTGCGCGATCGAGGCCTTCTGCGCCGCCGCGACGAACACCTTCTTGTCGGCATCCGAAAGCTTGTTCCAGACCCTCGGCGACAGCAGCAGCAAGGCGGGCGAGTAGACGTGGCCGGTCAGCGAGAGGTGCTTCTGCACCTGCGAGAACTTGGAGGCCAGGATCACCGGGATCGGATTTTCCTGACCGTCGACGGTGCCTTGCTGCAGCGCGCCGAACAATTCCGGGAAGGCCATCGGCGTCGGCAGGATGCCGAAGGTGCGATAGCCGTCCATGTGGACCTTGTTCTCCATGGTCCGCATCTTCAGGCCCTTGGCATCTTCCGGCTTGACGATGTCGCGCTTGTTGTTCGTCATGTGGCGGAAGCCGTTCTCGGTCCAGGCCAGCGCGATGATTCCCTTGCTAGGGAACTTGGTCAGGATGTCCTGGCCGATCGGGCCGTCCATGACCTTGCGCGCATGGTCGTAGTCTCGGAACAGGAACGGCACGTCGACGATCTTTACCTCGGGCACGAAGTTGCCGACCGGTCCGGTGGATGTGTTGACGAGGTCCTGCGTACCGAGCTGGACCGCTTCGATCTGCTCGCGCTCGCCGCCGAGCGCCGAACTCGGAAACTGCTGGCACTTGAATCTGCCCGCCGTGTTCTTCTCGATCTCGTCGCAGAACACCGTCGAACCCACGCCGTAATGCGATTCCTTCGTCGTGGCGTAGCCGATCTTCAACGTGGTGGTCTGGGCGAGTGCCTGGGCGCCGAAACCCAACGTGAGGCACGCGAGCGTGCCGGCTGCAATGAGGCCGAGTTTCATTTTTTTGTCTCCGGGAGTTGGTATGCCGAACCCTGGGGCTCGGCCGTCGAAAGTCGTCGGACGCGACTATGCCGCAGATGTCGACCGACGCGCGTCGGGAGTTTCACCGACGGAATCCACTCGATGGAGACGAAACGGGCAGTGCCGACACTGCCTGCGGCCCAAGTGCCGCTCGGCTGCGGCTCAGCTGCGGCTCAGCTGCCGCTGTCGAGGCGCTTCTGCATTGCCGCTGCACGCGCGGTCGAAGGCGGGTGCGAACTCAGCAGCGAATTCCCGGCGCTCTGGCCTTCGCTGAGCTTGGCCAGCTTCTGGAAACCGGTGACCAGGCCCTTGCGCTCGAGCTTGCGTTCGCCCAGCAGATCGAAAGAGTAGCCGTCGGCGGCACTTTCCTGCGATTGCGAGAACTGGGCGTTGACGAATTTTTCCGCCAGGTCGCCAGCCTGCGACTGCGACAGCTGGCCCGCGATGCCGCCGACCGCACTGGCCAGCCCGCGCGCAGCCGACGCCGCATATGCCGTCTGCATGCGCGTCTTGGAATGGCCCAGCGCCACATGCCCGATTTCATGGCCGATCACGCCGCGCAATTCGTCGTCGTTCATCAGGTCCATCAGTCCGCTGTAGACGCGGATGCAACCGTTGGCCATCGCCCAGGCGTTTACGTCCGGCGTGATGTAGACCTTGTAGTCGGCGGTCTTGTCGTTCACCGTCGTGGGCATGGCCCGGATGACCTGGGTCAGGCGCATCGCATATTTGTTGCCGGCGGGCGCGATCTGGTTCTTCTGGTCCATGGCGGCGCACGACTGGTCGGACATCCTGGCGATTTCGCCATCGTTCAGCGACATGGCCTTCATGGCCGTGCCGCCGATGTCGGAGAGTTTGCTCGTGTCCATCGTTTGCAGGGTCTCGCAGCCAGCAAGCGAAAAGCACAGGGCGACTGCGGCCAGGGAAAGTGTTTTATTCATGGAACGAATGGAACAAATGGAATGAATGTTTGGGTAGATTTCAGCTTCGGTCCGGCCGCCGTGCCGACTTCGGTCGGAAAGCACTGCAAACGGATTCGTCCGTTTCGATGTACGGCCCGCCAATCAGATCGATGCAATACGGCACTGCCGCGAATATCCCGGCAACGGCCGGCGAACCGTCGGCGTTCTTCAGCCCTTCGAGCGTCTCCGCGATCGCCTTCGGCTGGCCCGGCAGATTCAGGATCAGGCTTGCATCGCGCACCACCGCGACCTGCCTCGAAAGGATCGCCGTCGGCACGAAGCGCAGGCCGATCTGCCGCATCTGCTCGCCGAATCCGGGCATCTCCTTGTGCGCGACTGCCAGCGTCGCCTCTGGCGTGACGTCGCGCAGCGCCGGGCCGGTACCGCCGGTCGTCAGCACCAGCGAACAGCCGGCATCGACGAGTTCGATCAGCGTCGCGCTGATCAGCACCTGTTCGTCGGCGATCAGGCGAGGCTCGAACGTGATCGGGTTGCGCAGGGCGCGCGTGAGCCAGTCCTTGAGCGCCGGCAGACCCTTGTCTTCGTAGACGCCGGTCGATGCGCGGTCGCTGACGGAGACGATGCCGATGCGAACCGGCTCGAAGGCCGATTCGGTCATGCGTCGGTCTCTCGCGACTGTTCGGCTGCGGCCTCGGCATGGTCCGCGCCGCCGTGTGCGCCGAGCTGCGCTCGCACCAGCTGGAACACTTCGCGATAGGCCTTGCCCTGGCGCGGCGCTTCGCCCGGCTTGCCGGCCTTGATGTCCTTGCGGGCCTGGCGCACCAGGGCGCGCAGTTGCTGGATGTCGGTGCCGGGATGCGTTTCGATCCAGCCGCCGATCGCGTCGTCGTCGGCGATCAGCCGGTCGCGCCAGCGTTCGGCTTCGTGCAGCGTGGCGGTTTCTTCGGCCGGCGCGCTGTGCTGTTCGCCGATCGCGACGCGCACCAGGTCGAGCGTGGCCGGATCGAGCAGGCGCATCAGCTTGCCGATGAACTGCATCTGGCGGCGTTTGCCTTCGAAATTGGTGATGCGGCGCGCTTCGATCACGGCATCGACCAGCTTTTCGCTGAGCGGCAGCTTGTCGAAGAGGCTGGCGCGCAGCGTGAGCAGGTCTTCGCCGATCTTCTGGAGCTCGGTGCTCTCGCGCTTGAGGTCGGTCTTGCTGGCTTCGTCGGTGCCCTTGAGCTCGCGCTTGAGCTCCAGGTCGAGTTCGCTGCCTTCTGCAACGAATTCGCCACGGACGTAATAGCCTTTTTTGGGTTTGCGGGACATAGGTCGATCTTGGCCGCAATGCACAGCGCTGTAGAGGGAAAGGGGGGCGCAAGTATCATAGCCAACACATGAAGACTTCTACCTCGCGCGCCGAATCCGGCTTCGCCTACAGCCGTTCCTTTTTTGAAAACCTGGTCGATTCGGCCCTGGCGCATGCCAAGAAGCTCGGTGCGACCGATGCCGGCGCAGAAGCGTCGGAAGGCTGCGGCCTGAGCGTTTCGGTGCGCAAGGGCGAGCTCGAGAACGTCGAGCGCAACCGGGACAAGTCGCTGGGCATCACCGTCTACGTCGGTAATCGCAGGGGCAACGCCAGCACGTCGGACTTTTCGGAGCCCGCCATCGCGCAGACCGTGCAGGCCGCCTACGACATTGCCCGTTTCACCGCGGAAGACCCGACCAGCGGTCTGCCCGACGAGGACGACATCGTCAAGGAACAGCCCGACCTCGACCTGTTCCATCCGTGGGACATCGACAGCGAAGGCGCAGCGAAGATGGCGCTGGAATGCGAAGCGGCGGCGCTGTCGACCGACAAGCGCATCACGAACAGCGAAGGCGCTGGCGTTTCGGCCCAGCAGAGCCATTTCTTCAGCGCCCACACGCACGGTTTCCGCGGCGGCTATGCCAGCTCGCGGCATTCGATTTCGGTCGCGCCGATCGCCGGCAAGGGCAGCGACATGCAGCGCGATGCCTGGTACAGCTCGATGCGCTCTGCCGATGCGCTGGCGAGCCCGCAGTCGGTCGGCCGGTATGCCGCCGAACGTGCGTTGTCGCGGCTCAAGTCCCGCAAGATCAAGACGACGGAATGCCCGGTGCTGTTCGAATCGCCGCTGGCTGCTGGCCTGCTCGGCGGCTTGGTGCAGGCGGTCAGCGGTGGCGCGCTGTACCGCAAGAGCACTTTCCTGCTCGATTCGCTCGGCAAGCAGGTGCTGCCCGACCATCTCGACATCTCGGAAGACCCGCACATCCTGCGTGGCAAGGGGAGTTCGCCGTTCGACGACGAGGGTGTGACGACGCGTGCGCGCAAGGTCGTCGACGCGGGTCGGCTGGAAGGCTATTTCCTCAGCACCTACTCGGCGCGCAAGCTCGGCATGAAGACGACGGGCAATGCCGGCGGGTCGCACAACCTGGTGCTCAGCTCGCGCCTGACGCAAGACGGCGACGATCTCGACGCGATGCTGCGCAAGCTCGGAACCGGCCTGCTCGTGATCGAGCTGATGGGGCAGGGCGTGAACTACGTGACCGGCGACTATTCGCGCGGCGCGAGCGGCTTCTGGGTCGAGAAGGGGCGCATCGCGTTCCCGGTCGAAGAGATCACCATCGCCGGCAACCTGAAGGACATGCTGATGGGCATCCAGGCAGTCGGCGCCGATGCGTACAACTACGGCGCAAAGACCACGGGTTCGATCCTGATCAACCGGATGAAGATCGCCGGGTCCTGAGATTCAGGTGACCGGGTGCGCGGCCAGCCATTCGCGCAAACGCTCGATGGTCTGGCGATACGGCAACGCAAAGCCGTCCAGCGATTCTTCGGACGTCAGCCAGCGAAACCGGAAGACGAGACCGTCTTCCTCGGGGCTGCCACTGGCGACATGCTCGAACGCTTCGGGCAAGGCCGCATCGGTCCGCATCAGATAGAGATGCCACAGCTGTGCGTGACGATGCACATTGCCTTCGATGCCGGCTTCGCAATCGCGGTCCAGCGTGCCGAGTGGAACAAGCGGGCCGTCGAATCGAATGCCGGATTCCTCCAGCAATTCACGCCGCACCGCGTCTTCCGGTGCCTCGCCCGCTTCGACCGTGCCCTTGGGCAACTGCATGCCACCGTCTTCGGGGTGATCGAATACCAGCAGGCGCCCGCGCCGATCCACCAGGCAGGCGCAGGCCTTCGGAACCGGCTGTTTCATCTCAGGCGCCCGAAAGCGCGGCCTTGACCGCTACGCTGACCTGGCCCATGTCGGCCTTGCCGGCCAGCTTTGCTTTCACCGCGCCCATCACCTTGCCCATGTCGCCGGGGCCGCTGGCGCCGAGTTCGGCGACGATGGCTTTCACTTCGACCAAGACTTCATCCGCGCTCAGGCGTTTCGGCAGATAGACCTCCAGCACCTTGATTTCGCTGGCTTCCTTGTCGGCCAGGTCGGTGCGGCCACCTTGCGTGAAGGCGGTAACCGAATCCTTGCGCTGCTTGACCAGCTTGTCGACGATGGCGATCACGGCGGCATCGTCGAGCTCGATGCGCTCGTCGACCTCCTTCTGCTTCATCGCCGCGAGTAGCAGGCGGACCGTGCCGAGGCGTTCCGAATCCTTGGCGCGCATGGCGGTCTTCATGTCTTCGGTGATCTGTTCCTTGAGGCTCATGGCGACTCCTTTGAATGGAAAGTGATTCTTCTGGAAAAACAAAAGCCGCGGCAGGCTGACCTGGCGCGGCTCGGTGCGGAGCAAAGCTCTTCGTCTAATTGCTTAGTAGAGCTTCTTGGGCAGCTGCATGCTGCGCACGCGCTTGTAATGACGCTTGACGGCCGCAGCCTTCTTGCGCTTGCGCTCGGCGGTCGGCTTCTCGTAGAACTCGCGGGCACGCAGGTCGGTCAGCAGGCCGAGCTTTTCGATGGTGCGCTTGAAGCGGCGAAGGGCGACGTCGAACGGCTCGTTTTCTTTAACGCGGATGGTGGTCATTTAAAAATCGTTGAATTGAATTTGGCCGGGGGAGATCGAGGCCCACAGCCGGGGTTCCTCAACTGAAACTTTTTGAGGCCGTTGAGGGAAGGCCAGAGTTAGCCCGAAATTATAGCGTGCTTGCTAGGGCGATCCCGAGACGAGTGAATTGGCACACGCAAAAGCGCTGGCCCAGGCCCACTGGAAGTTGTAGCCGCCGAGCCAGCCGGTGACGTCCACCACTTCGCCGATGAAATACAGCCCCGGCTGCTTCGATTCCATCGTCTGGGAAGAAAGATCGCGCGTATCGACGCCGCCAGCCGTCACTTCGGCTTTCTTGTAGCCCTCGGTGCCGCTCGGCGTGATCTGCCAGCGCGCGATGCGCTCGGCCAGCGCCGAGAGCGCGCGGTCGGCGGCTTCGTTGATCGGCCGCTGCAGTGCCGGGTCTTCGCCGACCCATGCATCTGCGAGCCGCGACGGCACCATCGTCGCGAGTTCGTTGGCGATGCGCTTGCGCGAGCGCGACTTGGCCTCGCCGAGCGCAACCGACACGTCGGTGCCCGGAGCGAAATCGATGCCGAGCGGAACGCCTTCCTTCCAGTAGCTCGAAATCTGCAGCACCGCCGGCCCGGAAAGCCCACGGTGGGTGAAGAGCAGATCTTCCAGAAAAGCCACGCGTTCCTTCTTGGCACCGACGGCGATCTGCACCGGCAGCGCCAGACCGGCCAGCGCCGCGTAGGGCGCCCAGCCTTCACCGGCAAAGGTCAGCGGCACCAGCGCCGGACGCGGCGTCACCATGCGCAAGCCGAACTGCGCCGCCAGCCGGTAGCCGAAATCGCTCGCGCCGAGTTGCGGGATCGACAGGCCGCCGGTCGCCACGACGATCTGCGCGGTGTGGACCGCGCCGCGCTCGGTGTCGATGCGGTAGCGATCCGCCGTCGCCGCGTCGGCATCGAAGGTCACGCCGCGCACCTTGCACGGCTGCCAGCGCTCGACGGCGCCCGCAGCACACTCGGAGAGCAGCATGTCGATGATCTGCTGCGAAGGTCCGTCGCAGAACAGCTGGCCCTTGTGCTTTTCATGGTGCGCGATGCCGTAGCGGTCGATCAGGGCGATGAACTGCTGCGGCGTGTAGCGCGACAGCGCCGAGCGGCAGAAGTTCGGGTTTTCGCCGACGAAGTGCTTTTGCGGCGCGCGTATGTCGATGTCGCGGTTGGTGAAGTTGCAGCGACCGCCGCCCGAGATGCGAATCTTTTCGGCGACACGCTCGCTGTGGTCGACGATCAGCGTTTTCAGCCCGCGCTGGCCGGCCTGTGCAGCGCAAAAAAGGCCGGCTGCGCCTGCGCCGATGACGACGACGTCGAAATGGAGTGACAAGTGTATTCAGCCTCTTTGTGGAGGCGGAATTCTAGTTTCCGCAACTGCCGGCGCTGCTCGCGCTCCGCAAGGCCGGAACATCGCTTGCCGCCGCGATGCCGCGCAGCACGTCGCCGACCACGATCACCGACGGGCTTCCGAGCCCGGCTTCGGCAATGGCGCCGCACATGGCGCCCAGGGTCGTCACGATGTGCCGCTGGTGCGGCAGGCTCGCATGCTGCACCACGGCGACCGGCGTTTTGCCCGGCAGACCCTGCAGAAGTTCGCGCTGGATGTGGGCAGAACCGGCAACCCCCATATATATGACCAGAGTGAGGCGAGCGTTGTGCACCGTGGCCGCCAGCGCGCGCCAGTCGGTCGGGTCGTCCTGTGCGCCGGCGCCGGTCTTTGCATGGCCGGTGACGAAGACGACGCCTTGCGCATGGTCGCGGTGCGTCAGCGGCACGCCGAGCGACGTCACGGCCGCGAGGCCGGCCGTGATGCCGTTCACCACCGCCACTTCTATGCCTTCATCGCGCAGGTGCTCGACCTCTTCGCCGCCCCGCCCGAAGATGAACGGATCGCCGCCCTTGAGGCGCACCACGGTTTCGCCTTCCCGCACGGCGGTGATCATGAGTTTTTCGATAAACGCCTGCGGCGTGCTCTTGCAGCCGCCGCGCTTGCCGACGTAGACGATGCGGGCGTCCGGCCGGGCATGGACCAGGACCGCTTCGTTCACCAGATCGTCGACGAACAGCACCGTGGCTGCACCGATTGCCTTGACCGCCTTCAGTGTCAGCAGATCCGGATCGCCGGGGCCGGCGCCGACCAGCGTGCAGCGGCCGTTGAACGGGAGATTGAAAGAGTTGTTCATCATGCGTGGGTCGCGAGTTGTTTGATGTGCGCGACCTGCACGGCGATCGCATGCGGCACCGGCAGGTCGCCGGTCAGCACGCTGCGTGTGTAGGCGGCGGTGGTCTGGATGTCGATGGCGGTCGGCAGGCCGGGTACTTCCGTGGCGGTGCCGGGCTGCTGGGCCTGCAGTTCGCTGCGGACGCCGCGCACGAAGCCGTCGATCTGCGCGGTGCGGCGCGGGTCGGAAACGACTTCGCCTTCGAGGCCGCGCGAGAGCAGTGCGGTGATGCCGGTCATCGCGAAGGTTTCGGCCATCGTCAGCGCGTACTCGGGATGCGTGTAGCTGGCGACGATCACGCACGGCCCGGTCGTCGGCTGCATCAGCTTGACCACGCTGTGGCCCGGATTGCGCAGGCCGACGATGCGGCGCACGTCGAGCAGCCGCTTGAGCGCCGGGTTGAGCAGCTCGGTCGGTGCGAAGGCGACTTCGCCCGGCGAGATTGCGCGTATCGCTTGCAAGGGCGGCACGTCCAGAGCCGCGAGCACGTCCCAGGCCAGGATGCGGGTCGATTCGCTGGCGCTTCCGTGCACCAGCACCGGCAGGCCCTCGCGGGCCAGCAGCAGCGCCAGCAGCGGCGTCAGCACCGGCAGCTTTCGCGCGCCGTTGTAGCTCGGCAGCACGACCAGCGCAGGAGCGCCGGGCTCGCCGGCCGGCACATGCGCAAGGCGGGCCTGCGTCGCGTCGAGAAAGCCGGCCATTTCTTCCGGCGTCTCGCCCTTGATGCGCATCGCCAGGCAGAACGCGCCGATTTCCAGGTCGGTGATGCCGCCGTCGAGCAGCTGTCCGAACAGATCGGCCGCCTGAGCGCGCGCCAGCGGCTTGGCGCCTCGCGCGCCACGGCCGATTTCCTTGATGTAGTGACTTATTCCCATGGGTCCGGAGATTGTCCTATGCCGCGGCAGTCGCAGTGGCCTCAACGGCCGCAGCGGGCACGATGGCGATGCTGCGAACGCGGCGCTTGAGTTCGGGAATGCAGGAGCCGCAGTTGGTACCGCACTTCAGCGCTTCCTGCAGACAGGAGAGACGCCCGGCGTCGTCGCCGGCGGTTTGCCTCAGCAGATCGTCGATCGCGGTTTCGGTCACGCCGAAGCAGCTGCAGACCAGTTTGCCGCGCGCGGCGACCCCGGCCGGCGCGGTCGCACCCGGTCGCAACAGTTGACGGCCGAACGATTGCGCGGGCAGGCGGTCGAGCAGCAGCGCCTTGATCCAGGCTTCGGCCCGTGTGTCGCCGGCCAGCAGGAAGCCTTCGAGCCGCGCCTCGTCGCTGTCGGGTGCCGGTCGGACCAGTCGCATCCGGCGCTGCTGACCTTTCCGCTCGTCCGAATAGCGCAGAACGTCCGCCGTCGCCAGGCCCATCAGTGCCTCGATGCGCACCAGCAGTTCTGCCGGCGGCGCTTCGTGGCCGGCAGCGCGAAAAAGGATGCCGGTCGGGTCCGGCACGCCCGCCTGGAGCGGCGCGCCGCTGCCGAAAGGCACGCAGCTCGCGAAGTGGAATTCGGTCATCAGCGCGCGCAAGGCCTGCTGCACCGACAACACGCGGTCCGCAGGCAACCAGGCCGCCGTCACCAGCGACCAGGGCAGCGCGGCCCTGGAAATGCGGACGGCCGCGTGCTTGAGTTCGGGCTGTTTCGAATCGGGGCAGTAGGCGGACGTCGTGACCGCGTTGATGCCGGCGATGCGACTGCCGTCGGCGGAGCGGCCGCTCAACGCTTCCTCGCCCCAGTGCATCGCGATGTAGCTCTGGCGCATGCCGATGTCCGTGCTGCCCTGTGCGGGCAGAACCACCGCGCCGCGCCGCGACGCCACCTCGACCAGTTCGCCTTCGCCGATCTGGCAGCGTGCCATGTCCTGCGGATTCATCTGCACCACTGGTTCAGGCGCGTGGCCGAACAGCCGGCCCAGCGTGCCGGTGCGGCTCATGCCGTGCCACTGGTCGCGCAGCCGCCCGCTGTTGAGGGAGAACGGAAAGCGTGCGTCCCGCGCTTCGGCCACCGGCTTGAACGGCGCGTCGAAGAAACGGGCACGGCCATCGGCTGTCGGGAAGATGCCGTCTTCGTAGAGCCGCACGCGGCCGGTCGTCGCGCCTTCGGGCAGAGGCCATTGCTGCGGACCTTGCGCGTCGAGCATCGACCAGCTCAGCCCGGTGATGTCCAGGTCGCGACCGCGCGTGGTCTCCCGATGCTCTTTCCAGATGGCTTCGGCGCCGGCTTCGCTGTCGAGCGCATAGGGAAAAAGCGAGGTGGCCTCGCGCGCGGCCATCCGCGCTTCGAGGCGCTGCGCGAAATCGGTCACGGCCGACCAGTCGTGACGCGTTTCGCCGGGCGCCGCGACAGCCGGCCGGACGCGCGAGATCCGGCGTTCGCTGTTGGTCACCGTGCCGACCTTCTCGCCCCACGTCGTCGCCGGCAGCAACAGGTCGGCGTAGTTGCAGGTCGCGGTCGTCGCGAAGGCTTCCTGCACGACGACGAATTCGCAGCGTTCCAGGGCGCGCCGCACGGTTGCCTGATCGGGCATCGACTGGGCCGGATTGGTGCACGAAATCCACAGCGCCTTGATTTCGCCGTCGGCCGCTGCCTGGAACATGTCGACCGCCGTCTTGCCCGGTTGCGACGGCACGCTGTCGACACCCCAGAGCGCCGCCACTTCGGCGCGGTGCACCGGATTCGCCAGATCGCGATGCGCGCTCAGCAGGTTCGCCATGCCGCCGACTTCGCGCCCGCCCATCGCATTCGGCTGGCCGGTCAGCGAGAACGGCCCGGCGCCGGGACGACCGATCTGCGCCGTCGCCAGATGCAGGTTGATGAGTGTCGCGTTCTTGGCGGTGCCCGAGCTCGACTGGTTCAGGCCCTGGCAATACAGGCTCAGCGTCGCGGGTGAGGTCGCGAAGAGCCGCGCGGCTTCGATCAGCGCGGCCTCGTCGATGCCGCAGATCTGCGCGACACGGTCGGGCGTGCAGTCGCGCACGGTCGCCTCGAGCGCGTCGAAGCCGCTGGTGTGGGCGG
The DNA here is from genome assembly GCF_051216695.1 of Variovorax glucosi. Classification (NCBI taxonomy): domain Bacteria; kingdom Pseudomonadati; phylum Pseudomonadota; class Betaproteobacteria; order Burkholderiales; family Comamonadaceae; genus Variovorax; species Variovorax glucosi. The sequence continues at coordinate 1,009,696 of NZ_JBPJZE010000001.1, read as the reverse complement.
CGATGTAGTCGGGCCTGGTCCATCCTTCCCGCAGCATCAGGTGCAGCAGGCCGTGGAACAGCATCACGTCGGTGCCCGGCTGGATCGGCAGGTGCAGGTCGGCGATCTCGCAGGTGTCGGTGCGGCGCGGGTCGACGACGACGGTCTTCATCGACGGATTCGCGCGCTTCGCGTCCTCGATGCGCCGGAACAGGATCGGATGCGCCCAGGCGGTGTTGCTGCCGACGATGAACAGGCAGTCGGCATCGTTGAAGTCGTCGTAGCAGGCCGGCGGCGCATCGGCGCCCAGCGTCTTCTTGTAGCCGGCGACCGCGCTGCTCATGCACAGGCGCGAATTGGTGTCGACGTTGTTGGTGCCGATCAGGCCCTTGGCCAGCTTGTTGAAGACGTAGTAGTCCTCCGTCAGCAGCTGGCCGGAGATGTAGAAGCCGACGGCGTCCGGGCCGTGGTCGGCGATGACCTGCGCGAACTTGTCGGCGGCGGTGTCGAGTGCGTGGCTCCAGCCGACAGGCTGCGGTGCGGTATCGCGTTGCAGTCGCTGCATCGGTTGCAGCAGGCGTGTCTGCAGCGTGACTTCGGCCGTCGCGGTGAGATGCAGCGTCGAGCCCTTGGTGCAGAGGCGTCCGAAGTTCGCCGGATGGTCCGGATCGCCCCGCACGCCGGTGATCTGCGCGCCGTCGGATTCGATGACGACGCCGCAGCCGACGCCGCAGTAGGGGCAGGTTGATCTGGTTTCCAGCATGTGCATCTTTTTCTTCTTCTTGTTCTTCAGCATGCGGTGGCGTCGCCGAACATCAGCGTCTCGCGGATGTCTCTCACGCTGCGGCCTTCGCGCAGCAACTGGTAATACCAGCTGCCGTCGACGGTGTCGCCGAAAAGGCAGGCACCGATCAGCTTGTCGTCCTTGATCACCAGTTTCTTGTAGACGCCGCCGAAAGGGTCGTTGAGCACGATTTCTTCCGTGCCTTCGCCGCCTGTGAAATTTCCTGCGCTGAAGAGGTCGATGCCGGTCACCTTGAGCTTTGTCGACGTCAGCGAGCCGAGGTAGCGGCCGTAGCCCATCTCCGCCAGGTGGTTGGCGGCGACCTTCGCCTGCTCGAACAGCGGCGCCACCAGGCCGTAGGCGATGCCGCGGTGCGCCGCGCATTCGCCGACCGCGTAGATGCGGGCGTCGGTCACGGTCTGAAGCGTGTCGTTGACGACGATGCCCCGGTTGCAGTGCAGGCGCATCGATTCGGCCAGCTTCACGTTCGGGCGGATGCCGACCGCCATCACGACCAGGTCGGCCGCTTCCTCGGAGCCATCCTTGAAGCGGATCGCCTTCACGCGGCCGGCCTTGCCGTCGTCCGCGTCGCCGACGAGTTCCTGCGTGTGGGCGCCCAGCCGGAAGTTGAGGCCGCGCGCTTCGAGTGATCGGCGCAGCAGGCCGCCGGCCGTTTCGTCGAGCTGGCGGTCCATCAGCCAGGCATTGACGTGCACGACGGTCACTGTCATGCCGCGCAGCATCAGACCGTTCGCTGCTTCCAGGCCGAGCAGGCCGCCGCCGATCACGACTGCATGCCTGTGCGTCCTGGCGGTGTCGATCATGTTCTGCGTGTCGGCGATGTCCCGGTAGGCGATCACGCCTTCGAGATTCTTGCCCGGAACGGGAATCATGAAAGGATCGGAGCCGGTGCACAACAGCAGGCGGTCGTAGGGCGTCTCGATGACGCCGCCTTTGCCGTTGCCATCCTCGGCGCGCACGAGCCGCCTGACGCGGTCGACCTCGAACACCTTGCATCCCGCGTGCACGGTGATCCCGTTCTCTTCGTACCAGGACCACGGGTTCAGCACGATTTCGTCGATCGTCTGCTCGCCGGCCAGCACCGGCGACAGCATGATCCGGTTGTAGTTGGGATGCGGCTCGGCGCCGAATACGGTGATCTCGTAGAGATCGGGGTCGATCTTGATCAGCTCCTCGAGCGTGCGCACGCCGGCCATGCCGTTGCCGACCAGCACCAGTTTCAGCTTCTTCGCACGCATGTCCATCGCCGTTCTCCGCTATCCATCGCTTTGAGTGGTGCCCTGGAAAAACAAAAAGGCGTCCGCATGGTGGGGCCCGGCGTGAGCCGGGCTGTCATGCGGACGCCTTTGTCCTGAGAATTCCCTGCGACATCCTTACCGCCGGGAATCTTGCGAGGTTGGCATGCAAGCGCCATGCCAGCAGGGACGCTTTGCATTGGTGCGCGTTCAATCGTGTCCTGCGGGCACAATCGCGCCCTTTGGCCGCAGCGAGGAGCGCATCTTGAGTATTTCCACACAGGCGCCGGGTGCGACCGATCCGTCGCCAACGCCTGCGCCGCATGCGAACGCGCGCGTGATCCTGATCGCCGCCGTCGCCGCGCTCGGCGGGTTTCTCTTCGGGGCCGACACGGCGGTGATCAACGGCGCGGTGAACGCGATCCGACTGAGCTTCGGCCTGAACGCCGCCTTCACCGGCTTCGCCGTCTCTTGCGCCTTGCTCGGCTCCGCCGTCGGCGCCTGGTATGCCGGCCGTATCGCCGACCGCTGGGGCCGCGTGCGCACCATGCAGGTGGCTGCGGTGCTGCTGGCATTGAGCGCACTCGGTTCGGGGATGGTGTTCGGCGTCTGGGACCTGATCCTGTGGAGGCTGGTCGGCGGCATCGGCGTCGGGATGGCTTCGGTGATCGCGCCGGCCTACATCGCGGAAGTGTCTCCGGCGCATGTTCGCGGCCGGCTGGGTTCGCTGCAGCAACTGGCGATCGTGCTCGGCATCTTCTGCGCGCTGGCGACCGATGCCTTGCTCGCCCATCTCGCCGGCAGTGCATCGGCCGAGCTTTGGCTAGGCCTCGCGGCATGGCGCTGGATGTTCATCGTGATGGTGCTGCCGGCGGTGATCTGGTGCGTGCTCGTCACGAGGGTGCCCGAATCGCCGCGTTATCTGGTGGCCAAGGGCGACAAGGCGATGGCGGCCGGCGTGCTGTCGCAGCTGCTCGGCATCGACGGCCGCACCGCAATGCGCAAGGTGCGCAACATCCAGCAGAGCCTGCAGGCCGAATACCGTCCGCGCCTGGCCGATCTGCGCGGCCCGGCGATGGGGCTGCTGCCGGTGGTGTGGATCGGCATCCTGCTGTCGGTGTTCCAGCAGTTCGTCGGCATCAACGTGATCTTCTATTACTCGTCGACGCTCTGGCATTCGGTCGGCTTCAGCGAGGCCGATGCCTTCAGGATCACCGTCGCGACGTCGGTGGTTAACGTCGTCATCACGCTGGTGGCGATGGCGCTCGTCGACCGCATCGGCCGGAAGCCGCTGCTGGTGGTCGGTTCGGCCGGCATGGCGCTGACGCTGGGTGTGATGGCCTGGTGTTTCGCGCAGGCAACGGGCAGCGGCGCGGAAATCAGCCTGCCAGCGCCCTGGGGACCCGTGGCGCTGGTCGCCGCCAACCTTTATGTCGTTTTCTTCGGCGTCAGCTGGGGACCGGTGGTCTGGGTGCTGCTCGGCGAGATGTTCCCGAACCGCATCCGTGCCATCGCGCTCGCCGTCGCCGCAGCGGCGCAGTGGCTGGCGAACTTCGCGATCACCAGCAGCTTCCCGAAGCTGGCCGAGCTCGGCCTGACCTTCGCTTACGGGCTCTATGCGTTCTTCGCGGTGCTGTCGCTGGTCTTCGTGCTCGCGGCGGTGCGCGAGACGAAGGGCGTGGAGCTGGAAGACATGAAGGACTGATGCTGAACCGATGAGCTCTCAGGCAGCCTTCTCGACGTGCCCCTGACGCGTGTACAGGAAGTCGATCACCGCCTTGCGGTAGTGAACGTAGTCGCGGTCTTCGGCCAGCTCGACCCGGTTGCGCGGCCGCTTCAGCTCGACGCTCAGCACTTCGCCGATGGTCGCCGATGGCCCATTGGTCATCATCACGATCTTGTCCGAGAGCAGCACTGCCTCGTCGACATCGTGCGTCACCATCACGACGGTGCTCTGCGTCTTCTGCACGATGGCGAGCAGTTCGTCCTGCAGCCGTGCGCGGGTCAGCGCGTCGAGTGCGCCGAAGGGCTCGTCCATCAGCAGGACCTTCGGCTCCATCGCCAGCGCCCGGGCGATGCCCACGCGCTGCTTCATTCCGCCGGAAATCTCGCCGGGCCGCTTCTGCGTGGCAGGCGTCAGGCCGACCAGCGCCAGCGCCGCGTCGGTGCGTGCGCGCAATTGCGCCTTCGACTCGCTCGGGCCAAACACGCGTTCGACGCCGAGGTAGATGTTCTCGAAGCAGGTCAGCCAGGGCAGCAGCGAATGGTTCTGGAACACGACCGCGCGCTCCGGTCCCGGGCCGCCGATTTCGCGGTTGCCGCAGAGCAGCGTGCCGTGCGTCGGCATCGTCAGGCCGGCGATCAGATTGAGCAGCGTCGACTTGCCGCAGCCGGAATGGCCGATCAGCGCCACGAACTCGCCCTTGGCTACCGTCAGATTGATGTCGCGCAACGCCTGGAAGCTGCCCTTGGCCGTCTTGAAGGTCTGCTCGACGTCCTGGATGTCGATGAATTTCTTGTCGTCGTTCATGATTTCACCTCTTCGAACGTGAATGCGGTTGCGATCTTGATGAGTGCGAATTCGAGGATCAGGCCCACCACGCCGATGACGAAGATCGCGATGATGATGTTGGCGACGTTCAGGTTGTTCCATTCGTCCCACACCCAGAAGCCGATGCCGACGCCGCCGGTCAGCATTTCGGCCGCGACGATCACCAGCCAGGCTGTGCCGACGGCCAGGCGCACGCCGGTCAGCATGTACGGCAGCACGGCCGGGAACAGGATCTTCGTGATGATCTTCCACTCGCTCAGGTTCAGCACCTTGGCTACGTTCATGTAGTCGCTCGGTACGCGCTGCACGCCGACGGCCGTGTTGATCACCATCGGCCAGATCGAGCAGATGAAGATGGTCCAGATGGCTGCCGGGTTGGCGCCCTTGAACACCAGCAGCCCGATCGGCAGCCAGGCCAGCGGCGAAACCGGGCGCAGCAGGCTGATCAGCGGATTGAACATGCGCGCCAGGAATTCGAAGCGCCCGATGGCGAAGCCGGCCGGAATGCCGACGATCGCGGCCAGTCCGAAGCCGAAAGCCACGCGCTGGAGCGACGACAGGATGTTCCAGCCCACGCCCTGGTCGTTCGGTCCCTTGCTGTAGAACGGATCGCTGAAGACGACCATTGCCTGCTTGAAGGTGGTCATCGGCGTCGGAAACCCGTTGGTGCTGCTCACCGCGATCAGTTCCCAGATCACGAGCAGCACGCCGAAGCCGACCAGCGGCGGCAGGACGCGCATCCAGAAGGCGCGGATGTCGAATGCCTTGCGTGGCGTGGCGGCGACCGTCACCTTGGGCGGCAGGGTCACGGTGCTGGCAGCGACGCCGGCCGTGGTGGACAGAGGCGCGGAGGCCTCCAGCGGGGAGTGAAAAACAGCGCTGACCATGGTGTTCTCCTTAAACCTTGACCTTGAAGGAATCCGCGTACTTCGCAGGCTCCTTGCCATCCCAGACCACGCCGTCCATCAGCTTGCTGGTGCGCATCGGCGATGCCGGCACCGGCGTCTTGCTGGCCGTGGCGGCCTGCTTGTAGATATCGATGCGGTTGATGTCGGTGGCGACCTTGAGGTAGTCGGGATGCGCCTTCAGCAAGCCCCAGCGCTTGTGCTGCGTCAGGAACCACATGCCGTCCGACAGGTACGGGAAGTTCACCGCGCCGTCGTTGTAGAACTTCATGTAGTTCGGGTCGTCCCAGTTCTTGCCCATGCCGTTGGTGTAGCGGCCCAGGATGCGCTGGTTGATGGCGTCGACGCTGGTGTTGACGTAGCTCTTGTCGGCGATGGTTTCGGCCATCTTGTTCTTGTTCTGCAGGCCGGTGTCGATCCACTTGCCGGCTTCAAGGATGGCGGCGGTCACTGCGCGGGCCGTGTTCGGGTACTTCTTGGCGAAGTCGGCGGTCGTGCCCAGCACCTTTTCGGGATGGTCTTTCCAGATGTCCTGGGTGGTGATCGCGGTCACGCCGATGTTGTCCATGATCGCGCGCTGGTTCCACGGCTCGCCGACGCAGAAGCCGTCCATGTTGCCGATGCGCATGTTGGCGACCATCTGCGGCGGCGGAACGACGATGTTCTTCACGTCCTTGAACGGGTCGATGCCGGCCGAAGCGAGCCAGTAATAGAGCCACATCGCGTGGGTGCCGGTCGGAAACGTCTGGGCGAAGGTGTATTCGCCCTTTTCCTTGGCTATGTACTTGGCCAGCGAGGGTGCGTCGACCACGCCCTTTTCCGCCAGCTTCTTCGACAGCGTGATCGCCTGGCCGTTGTTGTTCAGCGTCATGAGCACCGCCATGTCCTTCTTGGTGCTGCCGACGCCCAGATGCACGCCGTAGATCAGGCCGTACAGCACATGCGCCATGTCGAGGTCGCCGTTTACCAGCTTGTCGCGCACGCCGGCCCAGCTCGACTCCTTGCTCAGCGCGAACTTCACGCCGTACTTCTTGTCGATGCCCAGCACCGAAGCCATCACGATGCTGGCGCAGTCGGTCAGCGGAATGAAGCCGATCTTGACCTCTTCCTTTTCAGGCTTGTCGGAGCCTTGGGCATAGACCGCGGCGCGCAGCGCCGGGTCGATGGCGAGGGCGCCGATGGCTGCGGCTTGCAGCACCGTTCGGCGGCTGAGATTGGGTTTCGGTAGCAAATCGGACATGAGGCGGACTCCGGAAGAAGAAACGTGAAAAACAAAAAAGGCGTCCGCATCGCGCCGGGCTGTTCGAAAACGAGCCCTTGCGGATGCGGACGCCTTTGTCCGTTGCGGCTGGCGCCACCCGCCTTTGGATGCTGCCTGCCTGATGACCTTCGTCGGTCCATGCGCTGAACGATGCAAACGGCGTGCCAGCTTTTCGTCCTGCTTTTGTCGCCCCTTTCCGCACGTTCGTTGTGCGCCGCACCAAAGCGGTTCGCCGCGATCAGCTGCGCTCGTGAATGGGAAGGTAGTCCGCCATCGCCAGCACCGATTCGGCCACGTCGACCAGGCGCCGGTTCTGGTTCATCGCGGTCTGGCGCAGCATCTTGTGTGCATCTTCTTCGCTCAGCTTCCGGTGCGCCATCAGCAGACCCTTGGCGCGCTCGACTAGCTTTCGTTCGTTGAGCGCGCCGCGGACGGTGTCGAGCTCGTCGCTCATCGCCTGGAGGCGGCGCGATTGGTCCTGCACCAGCTCGAGGATGGCCCGCTCAAGCTGACGGCCGTACAGCGCGGTGTTGGACGCCGGCCGGGTCGGCGCCGCTTCGGACGATACGGAAGGCGCGGAGTCGAAGAAGGCGGCGGCCGAAGGCGAGGAGGGTGATCGGGTCGCGATCTGGGTCAGCAATTCGGTGTGCGCCGCCATCTCGACGCGCACGCTTGCCGTCTTTTCACTGCACAGCTGGCGCAAATCGGCTGCGAGGCGCGTTTCGACCGTCTGCATGGCATCGATCCGGCGCGTGCAGCAGTCGAACCAGAGCGCGCTGAGTTCGGGGTCGAGCGCCACGCCGGCCGGCGCGGCGCAGGCGATGCGGCGCATCCGCTCCAGCTCCGCCGTGTGGGCGGGCGGCAGGTTGGCCAGCCATTGCGCCTCGAGTGCCGGGCCGGAGAATTCGGAGAACACCTGGAAACAACGCTCCTGCGATTCGATCAGGTGCAGCCACTGCTCCTGACGCGCGCTGTCGTTGCGCCCCGAAGTGAAGGCGGCTGCACCGCAAGCCCGCTCCTGGCCGGCGAATTCCTTGCCCTGCATGAAATTGAACATCGCCACCAGCAAGCGCGAAATCTCGGGGTCGGTGGCACCATCGGCGGCTTCGAACACCACCGCGAGCAACCCGGCAATCAGCTTCACGAAGGCCGTGGTGGAATCGGCGACCGTGACATTCAGCGTACCGATGCGTCGTCGAAGATCGGGCAGGGCGTCCAGTCCCGGAATGACCCAGGCGATGCGGCTGAACAGGCGCGTTCCGTTGCCCAGGCGACCGGGATCGGTCTCCAGCCGGTCGAAGCATTCGCGTACCCGCTCCTCGAGCTGGAGCGACTCGGCGATCTGCGCTCCCAGTTCGGCGACGAAGCGCTTTCCGCCTGATGCCAGGACCACGTTGGAGATCCCGCGTTCCCGCTGGAGACCGTGCACCAGACGGCCGATCGCACCCACGAGTTCGCTGGTGCGCCCGAGTTGATCGAGTTCGTCTATTTCGCTTCGCAGTGCGGCGACAAGAAAGCTCAGTCCGGATTTCATCGTGAAGGACTTCCAGCAACATCCGTGCCCCATTCGGGGGCGGCACCTACACTCGGCGAATGCTGGTCCTCGGAATCGAATCATCTTGCGACGAAACGGGCGTGGCCCTCGTCGAAACATCGCAAAGCCCCGGCGTTCTCCCGGCGCTGCTGTCCCACGCGCTGCACAGTCAGATCGTCATGCACCAGGCCTACGGCGGCGTGGTGCCGGAGCTGGCCAGTCGCGACCACATCCGCCGCGTGCTGCCGCTGACGCAGCAGGTCTTCGACGAGGCCGGCAGATCGCTTGCCGATGTCGACGTCGTGGCCTACACGCGCGGCCCCGGCCTGGCAGGGGCATTGCTGGTGGGCGCCGGGGTGGCATGTGCCCTGGGCGCTGCGCTCGACAAGCCTGTGCTTGGCGTGCATCACCTGGAGGGGCATCTGCTGTCGCCGTTCCTCAGCGTCGATGCTCCGGAATTTCCGTTCGTCGCGCTGCTGGTGTCCGGCGGACACACGCAGCTGATGCGTGTCGACGGCGTCGGCCGCTACGAAATCCTCGGCGAAACCATCGACGACGCAGCCGGCGAGGCGTTCGACAAGTCGGCCAAGCTGATGGGCCTGCCGTATCCCGGCGGCCCTTGGCTGGCGAAGCTGGCGGAAGCGGGCGATCCGGCGGCGTTCAAGTTGCCACGACCGTTGCTGCACAGCGGCAATCTGGACTTTTCGTTTGCCGGCCTGAAGACCGCCGTGCTCACGCAGGCCCGGAAGCTGGGCGACGATCTGGAAGCGCGAAAGGCGGATCTCGCAGCATCGACGCAGGCGGCGATCGTCGAAGTGCTGCTGAAGAAGTCGCTCGCCGCGTTGCAGGAGACCGGGCTCAGGCGCCTCGTCGTCGCGGGCGGGGTCGGCGCGAACCGCAAGCTTCGCGAGCAACTCGATGCTGCCTGCGCGGCGCGCGGCGTGCGGGTCCACTATCCCGAACTGCATCTGTGCACCGACAACGGCGCGATGATCGCGATGGCCGCGGCGATGCGGCTGCAGTCGGGCATCCAGTCGGCGACCGATGTCTATGCGTTCGACGTCAAGCCGCGCTGGCCGCTGGACACGATCGTGACTGCCTCGTCCGATTCGGCCAAATCGTCCAATTCGGCCGTCCCAGTCTGAAACCGGTCATTCCTGTCGTTCGGACCTTCCGGCCGGAAAGTCGTCGTCGTCGAAAGTCATGCCCGGCCGGTAGCGTACGGATTCCTTTGCCAGCCGGTCGAATTCCGCTGCATACGGCGCGACTATCGCGGGCCATCGACGGAACAGGTTGAAGTTCTCGGCATTCTTCTGGGCGCCGGCCCGTGTGAAGTTCATCGACCCGAGCCCGATCGTGTCGGCATCGACGATCAGGAACTTGTGGTGCATCACCGGATAGCGCGCATTGATCCAAAGTGGGACGCCGTGGTTGTGAAAGTAGGTCGCGCTGGAATATTTCTGCGTGACTTGCGACCGGTCGAGCACCACGCGAACGTCGATGCCGCGCGCATGCGCCTGGTCCAGCGCCTTGGCGATCGTGGCTGAAGTGAAGTAATAGCCGGCGAGCCAGACGCGGCTGCGGGCACTGGAGATGAGCGCGGCGATCGCCTTGTCGGTGTCGGCGCCGGGGGAAAAGAAGACTTCGGCGCTGGCTTTTGTGGAGGCTGCCGGCAGCGCAACCACCGTGCCTGCGTCGGCATTCGATGTTGCTGTCAATCCGGTTGCGAGTGCGCCGGCCAGTGCGGCGACGGAGGCGAGGGTGCTGAAAGAGATCACGTTGCTTCGGTGCGCCCTGGGGCGTGGCTTTGGGGCGCGTATTGTCGGCCCCGACCTGCAACTTTCAGGAGCCGTGTTCGAGCGCCGGCGTTTCGGCCGCGAGAACGGGCAACGGCAGTACGTGCAACATGTCGCGCCACAACTGAGACCATTGCGGCCAGTCGTGGCCGCCTTCGGTCGTGAAGACATGGCCTTCTGGCAGGGCGTCGGCAAGCAGGCGGTGATTGGGCGCGAAGCGATCGGCGAGTCCGTAGCCCAGGTAAAGCGGCGGCATTTCTGCCGCAGTTTCCGGCGTGACATAGCGCTGCAGGAACGGCCAGAGCTCGCGGTCGATTTCCTGGTCGGGCGGTGGGCCTTCGGGTTTCTGCCAGACGCGCAAGCCGCCGGCCTTCTGGATTTCCGCACCCAGCGGTCGGCGCCCGAGGTATGGCGCCAGCACCACGATGCCCTCGACCAACCCCGGCTGCAGCAATTCGTGTGTCAGGGCTCCGAAGCCACCGATCGAGATGCCGACCAGCCAGATCGATTTGTAACCCTGGTGACGGGCGGGAGCGAGTACGCCTTCGCTCAGACGCCGGACAAAAGTCTGGTCGTAGTAATAAGAGACGTTGGCATCGACCAGCATCACATCCGTCGCGTACCGATGACTGCGCACTGCGCTGACGAAGCCCTGATGCTCGAACTCCTCCGGCTGCAGGAACGCACCGGGCAGGAACACCAGCAAAGTGTCGGAGCGCGTGCCGGCGACGGCGGAATGCAGATGTGTTTCCAAGGCGGAGCCCCTTTTGTCGGGGCGCGCTGCCAGGAGCTGTCAGCAAGACCGCGACCTCAAGTTAGTAATAAAGTTCGTTAAAACATACACTTTGAGTGATGTTTTACACACATTTCGCATTCAAACATAAAAAAAAGCCAGTCGGATGACGACTGGCGAAAAATCTGCGGTTGTCCGATTTAACCCATCGGACAAGATGTTCGCGATCAGTTGATCGACAGCTGATGTACCTTGTTTATCGGCACCAGCTTGCCGAGCTTTAGGGTCAGGACACCGTTTTCGAGCTTTGCTTCGCTGACGGCGGCGTCGATCTCCTGCGGCAGCTCGTAGACTTTCTTCACGCGCCGCTTGGCTTCGGGTTTGCTTTCGATGCGGACACAAGCACCTTCGATGCCAATGCTGAGGTCGTCGCGTGAAAGCCCCGGCACGTCTAGCGACAGGGTCCAGCTCTTTTCATCCTGCTCGACCTCCGGCACCGACTGCGGACCGGACAGGAGGGCGCCGTTGACGAAGCGCTCGAAGTTGCGATCCGACGCGCGTGGAACGAAATGGGCGGTGCGGAATTCGGGTGCGAAGAACATGAAAGGCTCCAAAAAGGATTGAAAACAATCGGGACAAGCGTGTCCCGTACACTGCGCGGCCCTTCACTATCGAGTGCCGCTTGCCATCCCATCTAGGCCTGCCGGCAAGCGTTTCAAGACAATGAACCAGCGCTTTCTTTCTCGCCGCAAGACCTTGAAATTTGCGGCCACGGCGCTATGCGCGACAGCCGCTTTCCAGGTTTCCCGGATCGTCCATGCGGCCCAGGCGCAGCCCGAGATCGCCGGCGGCAACGCACCCATCAAGCTGGCCCTGATCGAAAGCATGAGCGGCCCTTTCGCCAATACCGGTGAGGCCGTTTTCCGAAACGTCCTCTGGGCCGTGGAACGCGTCAACGCTCGTGGCGGCATCAGGCTGCCCGGCGGCGCACGTCGGCTGGAAATCGAGCGCTACGACAGCAAGGGCCAGAACGAAGAAGCACTGTCCGCCCTGCGCGCAGCCATGGATGACGGCGCGCGCATCGTGCTGCAAGGCAATTCGTCGGCGACGGCTGCGGCGCTGCTCGATGCGATCGACAAGAACAACGCACGCGATCCGTCGCGCCGCGTGATCTTCCTGAACTATTCGGCTGTCGATCCGGTGCTCACCAACGAGCGCTGCAGCTTCTGGCACTTCCGTTTCGACGCCCATTCCGACATGCGCGTGACGGCGCTGATGGACGTGGTCAAGGACGACGCGGCGCTCAAGCGCGTCTACCTGATCGGGCAGGATTACAGCTTCGGTCAGTCGGTGCTGCGCGAATCGAAACGCCAGCTTGGCGCGCTGCGACCCGATGTGCAGGTCGTCGGCGAGGAGCTGCATCCGATGGGACGCGTGAAGGATTTCGCGCCTTACGCAACCAAGATCCTGGCCAGCGGTGCGCAGGCAGTGGTCACCGGCAACTGGGGCAACGACCTGACATTGCTGGTGAAGGCAGCGCGCGAAGCGGGTTTCAACGGCACTTTCTACACGTTCTACGGCAATGCGCTGGGCGCCCCGGCCGCCATCGGCGATGCCGGCATCGGCCGCGTGATCGCGGTTGCCGACTGGTTGCCGAACGTGCAGACGCCGCAGTCCGAAGCCTTCTATCGCGAATTTCGCACCCGCTTCCCGAAGGCGTCCGACGATTACGTGCACATGCGCATGCAGCTGATGATCGAAGCGCTGGCGCAGGCTGTTCAGAGTGCCGGCAGCACCGATGCGGTGGCGGTCGCGCGCGCGCTGGAGCGTGCCGACGTGACGCTTGCCGGACAACGCGGCCGCATGCGCGCCGAAGATCATCAGTTCCAGCAGCAACTGGTGGTCGGCGTGATGGATCGGCAGGGTACGCCGGGCGTGAAATTCGACGTCGAAGGTTCGGGGTACGGCTTCCGGGTTTTGAAGACCGTCGCTCCTGAAAAAGCAGAAATGCCCACCAGCTGCAAGATGCAGCGCCCTTGAGGAAAAACATGCGTCAAGCCATTCAGGATCTCGAAGCCTCCAGGATTCGCGAAGTCGCGAATGCCGGTATCGGACGCGACGACGTGCTCGCGTTCTGGTTCGGAGAAAGCGACGAAGGAACACCGGACGTCGTGCGTCAGGCGGCCATCGAGTCGCTAGAGCGCGGCGAAACCTTCTATTCCCACAACCTCGGATTGCCCGAATTGCGGGAAGCGGTCGCGCGCTACATCGGCGCGTTGCATCCGCCGGTCGACGCGTCGCGCATCGCCATCACATCCGGCGGCGTCAACGCGCTGATGCTGGCTGTGCAGGCACTGGTCGATGCCGGGGACGAGGTCGTTGCAGTGACGCCGGTCTGGCCGAACCTGGTCGCGCAACCCGCCATCATGGGGGCACGCGTGCGCTGCGTTCCACTGCAGCCGGCCGACGGCGAATGGACGCTCGACCTCGACGCCCTGCGTGCCGCGGTCACCCGGGGCACGAAGCTGCTGATCCTCAATGCACCCAACAATCCGACCGGCTGGACGCTCACGCGCGACGAGCAGCGCACCATACTGGATCACTGCCGCAAAACCGGCACCTGGATCCTCGCCGACGAGGTCTATGAAAGGCTCTATTACGAGCCGACACCCAACGGATGCGCGCCGAGTTTTCTGGATATCTCGGCTGCCGACGATCGGCTGGTGGTGGTGCACAGCTTTTCCAAGAGCTTCCTCATGACCGGCTGGCGCCTCGGCTGGCTGGTGATGCCGCCTTCGATGGTGGACGGCATGGGAAAGCTGATCGAGTTCAACACGTCCTGCGCGAGCGTGTTCACCCAGCGTGCCGGATTGGCAGCGCTGGCGCACACCCAGGACATCACGCCGCGCGTGGTCGCCCACCTCAAGTCCTGCCGCGATGTGCTGGTTCCGCTCCTGGCCGCGGTGCCTGGCGTGCAGGTGGCGCCCGCGAAGGGCGGCATGTACGCTTTTTTCAAGCTGGAAGGATTTCCTGACTCGCTCGAAACCGCAAAGCGCCTGGTCGTGGAAGCCGGGCTCGGACTGGCGCCCGGCAACGCTTTCGCTCCGGAAGCGCAGGGCTGGCTGCGTTGGTGCTTCGCGTCGAAAGATCCGCAGCGTCTGGTCGAAGGCGTCGAGCGCCTGAAGAACTGGCTGGCGGCGCAACCGAGCTGAGCTGCTGCGCCGAGCTATAATCCGCGAGCTTTGCATGCTGCAAGGCACACGGTAAGTGCAGTTCCAGCGCCTACCGCAAGTCAATACACCGATATCGGCATCGATATCTCGGAACAAGGAAATCAAAATGATCGCAGCTTCCATCAAGGCCGAAGTCGTCAAAGACAACGCCCGCGCCGCCAACGACACGGGTAGCCCAGAAGTGCAAGTCGCACTGCTGACCGCTCGCATCAACGAACTCACCCCTCACTTCAAGACGCATGCCAAGGACCATCACGGTCGTCGCGGTCTGTTGCGCATGGTGAGCCGTCGCCGGAAGCTCCTGGACTACCTCAAGTCCAAGGATGCAGAACGCTACACCGCGCTGATCGCCAAGCTGGGTCTGCGCAAGTAAGTCGGATCGCATGAAAAAACGCCTGGGTTAGTCCGCTAGCTCAGGCGTTTTTTACTTCGCGAACCCTAGTTTCGGAGTGCCGCACAGAGCGAAGCTGTGTCATTCCAACGAAATTCAGCTTTCCAGGGCAGAGTTTCGCTGGAATGGCATCGTGTTCTGAAAGCGCTTCGTACCCTGCGGAACGATGCAAGCGTGTTTCTTGCGCCGGTTCGCTTTTCAACAGGAGCAAAACATGAGCCTCTTCAATAAAGTCACCAAGTCGTTCCAATGGGGCGACAAGAAGGTCGTGCTGGAAACGGGCGAAATCGCCCGCCAGGCGAGCGGCGCCGTCGTCGTTGATATCGAAGGTACCGTCGTGCTGGCCACCGTCGTGGCTTCCAAGTCGGCCAAGCCCGGCCAGGACTTCTTCCCGCTGACCGTCGACTACATCGAGAAGACCTATGCCGCGGGCAAGATCCCCGGCAGTTTCTTCAAGCGCGAAGCCAAGCCCAGCGAACACGAAACCCTCACCAGCCGCCTGATCGACCGTCCGATCCGCCCGCTGTTTCCGGAAGGTTTTCTGAACGAAGTGCATGTGGTCATCCACACGCTGTCGCTCAACCCTGAAGTCGATGCAGACATCGCCGCCATGATCGGCGTCAGCGCCGCGCTGTCGATTTCCGGCATTCCGTTCAGCGGCCCGATCGGCGCTGCGCGCGTGGGCTACATCAACGGTCAGTACGTGCTGAATCCGGGTCAGACCGCACGCAAGGATTCGCAGATGGACCTGGTCGTTGCCGGCACCGAAGCGGCCGTGCTCATGGTCGAGTCCGAAGCGCTGCAACTGAGCGAGGAAGTCATGCTCGGCGGCATCGTGTTCGGTCACGAGCAGGCGGCCATCGCCATCAACGCGATCCACGAACTGGTGCGCGACGCCGGCAAGCCGATGTGGGACTGGAAGGCGCCTGCAGAGGACGAAAACTTCGTTGCCAGGATCAACGGCCTGGCCGAAGAAAAGCTCCGCGCGGTCTACCAGATCCGCAGCAAGCAGGCCCGCACGCAGGCCCTGCGCGAAACCACCGCCGGTGTGATGTCGTCGCTGAAGGAAAGCGGCGAGCCGTTCGATTCGGGAAAGGTCAACGATCTGCTGTTTGCGATCGAATCGAAGATCGTGCGCAGCCAGATCCTCGAAGGCGAGCCGCGCATCGACGGCCGCGACACGCGCACCGTGCGCCCGATCGAGATCCGTAACTCCGTGCTGCCACGCACCCACGGTTCGGCCATCTTCACGCGCGGCGAAACGCAGGCGCTGGTCATCACGACGCTCGGAACCGAACGCGATGCCCAGCGCATCGACGCGCTGGCCGGCGAGTACGAAGACCGCTTCCTGTTCCACTACAACATGCCTCCGTTCGCCACCGGCGAAGTCGGCCGCATGGGTTCGACCAAGCGCCGCGAAATCGGCCACGGCCGCCTGGCCAAGCGAGCCCTGGTGGCCGTGCTGCCGAGCAAGGAAGAGTTCCCGTACACGATCCGTGTGGTTTCGGAAATCACCGAATCGAACGGTTCGTCGTCGATGGCTTCGGTCTGCGGCGGCTGCCTGTCGATGATGGACGCCGGCGTGCCGGTCAAGGCGCACGTCGCCGGCATCGCCATGGGCCTGATCAAGGAAGGCAATCGCTTTGCGGTGCTGACCGACATCCTGGGCGACGAAGATCACCTGGGCGACATGGACTTCAAGGTGGCCGGCACGACCGCCGGCATCACCGCGCTCCAGATGGACATCAAGATCCAGGGCATCACCAAGGAAATCATGCAGGTCGCGCTGGCGCAAGCCAAGGAAGCGCGCGTGCACATCCTCGGCAAGATGCAGGAAGCACAGGGTTCGGCCAATACCGAGGTGTCGCAGTTCGCACCGCGCATGACCACGCTGAAGATCAATCCGGAGAAGATCCGCGACGTGATCGGCAAGGGCGGCGCCGTCATCCGCGGCCTGCAGGAAGAAACCGGCACGACGATCAACATCGACGAAGACGGCACCATCACCATCGCGTCGACCGATCCGGAGAAGGCCGAAATCGCCAAGAAGCGCATCGAGCAGATCACGGCGGAAGTCGAAATCGGCAAGGTGTACGAAGGCCCGGTCACGAAGATCCTCGACTTCGGCGCGCTGATCAATCTGCTGCCCGGCAAGGACGGCCTGCTGCACATCAGCCAGATCGCCCATGAACGCGTCGAGAAGGTCACCGACTACCTGAGCGAAGGCCAGATCGTCAAGGTCAAGGTTCTCGAGACCGACGAGAAGGGCCGCGTCAAGCTGTCGATGAAGGCCCTGACCGAGCGTCCGGCCGGCATGGAATTCAGCGAGCGTCCGCGCGAAGACCGTGGCGATCGCGCACCTCGTGGCGACCGCAACGACCGTGGCGACCGCGGTGGCGATCGCACTCCGCGTGGCGACCGTGCGCCACGTTTCGAAGGAAACGACCGCAACGAACGAAACGATCGTGGCGGCGACCAGCAGCAACAGCCGCAGCAGTCCTTCCAGCAGAACCAGCCGATGTCTGCGCCTGTCGAATCGAGCGAGCAGCAGCAGCAGCCGACGCAAGACGGTTTCCGTCGCGACTCGCAGTCCTGATGTCCGTGGCGGCGGAATTCGCCGCTCGGTCTTGTGCAACCGACGTCCCTTCACGGGGCGTCGCAGCCTGGAATATCCATGAAAGCCATTGAGATCGAATCGTTCGGCGCCCCGGAGGTGCTGCGTCTGGTCGATCGTCCGGACCCTGTCTCGGGCGCCGGCGAATTGCTGATTCGGGTTGCAGCCAGCGGCGTCAACCGGCCCGACGTGCTGCAGCGAACCGGCAACTATCCTGTACCGGCGGGCGCATCGGACCTGCCGGGTCTTGAAGTGGCCGGCGTGATCGTTTCGGGTGACGCGCAAGCCATGGCAGAGGCAGGCTTCGCGGTCGGCGACCACGTGTGTGCACTGGTTGCAGGCGGCGGTTATGCATCGCTGTGCGTTGCGCCGGTAGCCCAGTGTCTGCCGGTTCCGAAGGGCTGGAGCGATGTCGAAGCGGCCACGTTGCCGGAGACGTTCTTCACGGTGTGGAGCAACGTGTTCGAGCGCGGACGTCTGCAAAAGGGCGAAACGCTGTTGGTGCAGGGTGGTTCCAGCGGCATCGGCGTCACGGCCATCCAGATCGCCAAGGCGATGGGCGCTACCGTGATCGTCACGGCAGGGAGCGATGAAAAGTGCGCGGCCTGCGTTGCTTTCGGCGCCGACCATGCGATCAACTACAAGACGGCCGATTTCGTCGCGGAGGTCAAGCGCCTCACCGACGGTAAGGGCGTCGACGTGGTGCTGGACATGGTGGCCGGCAGCTATGTGGCGCGAGAAATCGAATGCATGGCCGAAGACGGCCGGCTGGTGATCATCGGCGTTCAGGGCGGCGTCAAGGCGGACTTCAACGCAGGCATGGTGCTGCGGAAACGCCTGGTCGTCACCGGTTCGACATTGCGTCCGAGGCCGGTGGCTTTCAAGGCCGCCATTGCCAGGGCGTTACGCGAAAAAGTATGGCCGCTGCTCGAAAACGGCGCGGTCAAGCATGCGATCCACAGCACTTTCGCTGCGGACAACGGAGCGCTGGGCGGGCCAAGCGGTGCGGCCCAGGCGCACACCCTCATGGAATCCAACCAGCACATCGGCAAGATCGTGCTGAAGTGGTGAACTGGAAAAAACAGAGATGACGACGCGGAAACTGATCGCCGGCAACTGGAAGATGAACGGAAGCCTCGCTGCAAACGAGGCGCTGGTCGCAGCTCTGCTGCAAGGCATAGATGGGGACCCCGGTTGCGACGTGGCCCTGTGCGTGCCAGCGCCTTACTTGTGGCAAGTGCAGGCCTTGACTGCGAATTCGCCGGTGTCCGTCGGTTCGCAGGATGTGTCTGCGCAGACGCATGGCGCTTTCACGGGCGAGAAGTCGGCCGCGATGCTCAAGGACTTCGGCATCCGGTTTGCGATCGTCGGACACTCGGAGCGTCGTCAATACCATGGCGAAACGGACGAAGTCGTTGCGGCAAAAGCGGCGGCGGCGCTGGTGGCCGGCATCACACCCATCGTTTGCGTGGGTGAGACACTGGCAGAACGTGAATCCGGACAGACCGAAGAAGTGGTGAAGCGCCAGCTGGCTGCGGTCATTCATGTCAACGGCCATTGCATCAGCGAGATCGTCGTCGCGTATGAACCTGTCTGGGCCATCGGTACCGGCAAGACGGCCTCTCCGGCGCAGGCCCAGGCCGTGCATGCGCTGCTGCGGGCGCAACTGCATCACGCTGCGAGCGAACACGCTGCCGGTATCCGCATCATCTATGGCGGCAGCATGAACGCCGCCAATGCAGCCGAATTGCTTCAGCAGGCAGATATTGACGGCGGCCTCATCGGCGGCGCCTCGCTCAAGGCGCCCGATTTTCTGCAAATCATTGCCGCGGCGCGTTGAGCGCCGGGCTGTCTCATCTAGGAGTTAATGACAATGAACGTGGTTCTCAATATTCTGGTCGGCGTGCAGATGCTGACTGCGCTGACGATGATCGGTCTGATCCTCGTCCAGCACGGCAAGGGCGCCGACATGGGCGCCGCTTTCGGTAGCGGCAGCGCCGGTAGCCTGTTCGGTGCGAGCGGAAGTGCCAACTTCCTGTCGCGCACGACGGCAGTGCTGGCGGCGGTGTTTTTCGTGACGACGCTCTTGCTGGCTTACTTCAGTCATGCGCAACCCGCCGGCGGCAACAGCCTGCTCGAGCGTGCTGCAATCACTGCGCCGGTGGCTGCACCTGCGCCTGCTGCATCCGGTGCGGCAATCCCTTCGACTTCGGTGCCGACGGCACCGGTCGTGCCTGCATCCGGTGCGGCACAGATTCCGACTAAATAATCTGTACGAATCCGTGCAGTCGCAAAGAGAAACGGCTGTATTTCAGGGTAAACTCTTAAGCTGCACCGGAAAGCCAAAACCCTAACGGGTTCCTCATGCCATCCGGGCAAAAAACCGCGGTCGTGGTGAAATTGGTAGACACGCTATCTTGAGGGGGTAGTGGCGAAAGCTGTGCGAGTTCGAGTCTCGCCGACCGCACCAAATCTCATCGACGGTGAGCAACAACGAAGTTGCTTTCCGTCGATGTCAAGCGGTGATAGAACCCCCTGATGAACCTCGATTCCTACCTTCCCGTCCTGCTGTTCATCCTGGTCGGTATTGCTGTTGGTATCGCACCTCAGGTGCTGGGCTACATTCTTGGCCCGAATCGGCCCGACGCGGCCAAAAACTCCCCTTATGAGTGCGGCTTCGAAGCTTTCGAAAATGCCCGCATGCAGTTCGATGTGCGCTATTACCTTGTCGCCATCCTGTTCATTCTTTTCGACCTCGAGATCGCTTTCCTCTTTCCGTGGGCCGTCGCGCTCAAGGAAGTCGGTGCAACCGGTTTCTGGGCGGTCGTAATCTTCCTGGCGATCCTCGTCGTGGGCTTTGCCTACGAATGGAAAAAGGGCGCACTTGACTGGGAATAGCCGCAAGCCGGCAACAAGGTACAGCCATGGCCATTGAAGGCGTTTTCAAAGAAGGCTTCGTCACCACGTCCTACGACTCGGTGGTGAATTGGGCAAAGACCGGTTCGCTGTGGCCCATGACTTTCGGTCTGGCCTGCTGCGCGGTCGAGATGATGCATGCCGCCGCCGCGCGCTACGACATCGGTCGCTTCGGCGCCGAAGTCTTCCGCGCCAGCCCGCGACAGTCGGATCTCATGATCGTCGCTGGCACGCTGTGCAACAAGATGGCCCCTGCGCTTCGCAAGGTCTATGACCAGATGGCGGAGCCACGCTGGGTGTTGTCGATGGGCTCTTGCGCCAACGGCGGCGGGTACTACCACTACAGCTATTCGGTCGTGCGCGGTTGCGACCGAATCGTGCCGGTCGATGTGTATGTGCCGGGTTGCCCGCCAACGGCCGAAGCCCTGATCTACGGAATCATCCAGCTGCAGCAGAAGGTCCGCCGCACCAACACCATTGCTCGCGCCTGAACGGGACGGACCATTCATGACAGTTTTTGCGATCGATCCCGCCGTCCTGAAGGACACTCTGACGCTGGCACTTGGCGACAAGGTCAAGAGCATCTCTCTTGCACTCGGCGAAGTGACGGTGACGCTGAAGGCGGCTGATTATCTGGCTGCCATGCAGATCCTGCGCGACGCGCCCGAATGCAAGTTCGAGCAGCTTGTGGATATCTGTGGTGTCGACTATTCGGCGTATCGCGACAGCGAGTGGGAAGGTCCGCGCTATTGCGCCGTGTCTCACCTGCTGTCGGTGAGTCTGAACCAGCGTGTTCGCGTCAAGGCGTTCTGCCCCGATGACGACTTTCCGGTGCTTCCGTCGGTCATGCACCTCTGGAGTTCGGCCAACTGGTTCGAGCGCGAGGCGTTCGACCTCTATGGCATCGTTTTCGAAGGTCACGAAGACCTGCGCCGCATCCTCACCGATTACGGCTTCATCGGTCACCCTTTCCGCAAGGATTTTCCGCTGTCCGGACATGTGGAGATGCGCTACGACCAGGATCTGAAACGCGTCGTCTATCAGCCCGTCACGATCGAGCCGCGCGAAGTCACGCCCCGGATCATCCGCGAAGAAAACTACGGTGGCCTAAAGTGATGTGTTGCACGTTCGTCGCAGACTTCGCCTGAACGCCTGAGTAAAAGACATGGCTGAAATCAAGAACTACACGCTCAATTTCGGGCCTCAGCATCCTGCCGCCCACGGCGTGCTGCGCCTCGTGCTCGAACTGGACGGCGAAGTCGTACAGCGCGCCGATCCGCACATCGGATTGCTCCACCGCGCGACCGAGAAGCTGGCCGAGGGCAAGACATACATCCAGTCGCTGCCGTACATGGACCGTCTCGACTATGTGTCGATGATGAGCAACGAACACGCGTACTGCCTGGCTATCGAAAAGCTGCTGGGCCTCGAGGTGCCGATTCGTGCGCAATATATCCGGGTGATGTTCGCCGAGATCACGCGCCTGCTGAACCATCTGATGTGGCTCGGTTCGCACGGCAACGACTGCGGAAGCTCGACGATCCTGATCTATGCGTTCCGCGAACGCGAAGATCTGTTCGACGTCTACGAAGCGGTTTCGGGTGCGCGCATGCATGCGGCTTATTTCCGTCCGGGCGGCGTGTATCGCGACCTGCCGGATTCGATGCCGCAGTACAAGGTCAGCAAGATCAAGAACGCCAAGGCGCTGGCGCGGATGAACGAGAACCGTCAGGGTTCGGTGCTGGATTTCATCGATGACTTCACGAAGCGTTTCGTGAAGCACATGGAGGAATACCACACGTTGCTCACCGACAACCGCATCTGGAAGCAGCGCACGGTCGGCATCGGCGTCATGACGCCGGAGCGCGCGCTGAATCTCGGCCTCACCGGTCCGATGCTGCGTGGTTCGGGCATTGCCTGGGATCTGCGCAAGAAGCAGCCGTACGACGTGTACGACAAGATGGATTTCGACATCCCGCTCGGCAAGACCGGTGATTGTTATGACCGCTACCTGGTGCGCATGGAAGAGATGGTTCAGTCGAATCGAATCATCAAGCAGTGCGTCGACTGGCTGCGCGTGAATCCGGGTCCCGTGATTACCGACAACCACAAGATCGCCGCGCCTGCCCGTGAGTCCATGAAGGGCAACATGGAAGAGCTGATCCACCACTTCAAGCTGTTCACCGAAGGCTTCCACGTGCCGGAAGGCGAGGCCTACGCAGCTGTGGAGCATCCGAAGGGCGAATTCGGCATCTATCTGGTCAGCGATGGTGCCAACAAGCCTTATCGACTGAAGATCCGCGCGCCCGGATTCGCACATCTCGCTGCGCTCGACGAGCTGACGCGCGGACACATGATCGCGGACACCGTTGCCGTGATCGGTACCCTGGACATCGTTTTCGGAGAGATCGACCGATGAGTACGACCCACACGGTGAACGAAATGCTGGCTTCCGTGGCGCTGAGCCAGTCCACCATGGACCGCTTTGCACGCGAAGTCTCCAAATATCCGGCCGAGCAGGCGCAGTCCGCCGTGATGGCCTGTCTGGCAATCGTCCAGCAGGCGCATGGCTACGTCAGTCTCGACCACGAGAAGGTCATTGCCGACTATCTGGGCATGCCGCAGATCGCCGTGCACGAAGTCACGACCTTCTACAACATGTACAACCAGCATCCGACAGGGCGCTTCAAGCTGAACGTCTGTACGAACCTGCCTTGCCAGTTGCGTGATGGCGTGACTGCGCTGGTGCATCTCGAGAAGAAGCTGGGCATCCAGATGGGCGGCACAACCGCCGATGGCATGTTCACGCTGCAGCAGAGCGAATGCCTCGGTGCGTGTGCCGATTCGCCGGTGATGCTGGTGAACGACCGCACGATGTGCAGTTTCATGAGCAACGAAAAGCTCGACCAGCTCGTCGACGGCCTGCGCGCGTCGGTGAGCGGTTCGGTGCAAGGAGCAAATTGATGTCTCCCGAACAAGTCCTCTCGCAATTCCAGGCGACCGGTGTCCAGACCTGCTTCCACGATCGGCACATCGGTGCGCAGATCTACGCCGGACTTGACGGCACCAACTGGCGTCTGGCCGACTATGAAGCACGTGGTGGTTATCAGGCGCTGCGCAAGATTCTGACCGAAGGCTTGACGCCCGATCAGGTGATCGCCGAAGTGAAGGCGTCGGGCCTTCGCGGTCGCGGCGGCGCGGGTTTTCCGACGGGTCTGAAGTGGAGCTTCATGCCCCGCCAGTTCCCGGGCCAGAAGTACCTCGTCTGCAATTCCGACGAAGGGGAGCCTGGAACCTGCAAGGATCGCGACATCCTGCAATTCAACCCGCACATCGTGATCGAAGGCATGGCCATCGCTGCCTACGCGATGGGCATCAGCGTGGGCTACAACTACATCCACGGCGAGATATTCACGTCCTACGACCGCTTCGAGGAAGCTCTGGAGGAAGCGCGCGCGGCCGGTTATCTGGGCGATGCCATCATGGGCAGCGCATACAACTTCCAGCTGCATGCGGCCCACGGCTTCGGTGCATACATCTGCGGCGAAGAAACTGCGCTGCTCGAATCGCTCGAAGGCAAGAAGGGACAGCCGCGCTTCAAGCCACCGTTCCCTGCAAGCTTCGGCCTGTACGGCAAGCCCACGACGATCAACAACACCGAGACTTTCGCTGCGGTGCCCTGGATCATCCGCAACGGCGGTCCGGCATACCTCGAATGCGGCAAGCCGAACAACGGCGGCACGAAGATCTATTCGGTCAGCGGCGACGTCGAACTGCCGGGCAACTACGAAGTGCCGATGGGCACGCCCTTCAGCAAGCTGCTCGAACTCGCCGGCGGTGTGCGCAAGGGCCGTCAGCTCAAGGCAGTGATCCCGGGTGGATCGTCTTCGCCGGTGCTTCCCGCCAAGGTCATCATGGACTGCACGATGGACTACGATTCCATCGCCAAGGCCGGCTCGATGCTGGGTTCCGGCGCCGTCATCGTGATGGACGACAGTCGCTCGATGGTCGAATCGCTCAAGCGTCTTTCCTACTTCTACATGCACGAGTCGTGCGGTCAGTGCACGCCTTGCCGTGAAGGCACGGGCTGGCTGTGGCGCGTGGTCGACCGCATTCATGGCGGACAAGGCAAGGCGACCGACATGGACCTGCTCAATTCCGTTGCAGACAACATCCAGGGCCGCACGATCTGTGCGCTCGGCGACGCTGCGGCGATGCCGGTGCGCGCCATGATCAAGCATTTCCGTCACGAGTTCGAAGCGCTGATACCGGGCCATGCGCCCCAAGCGCCCGCCAAGGCCTGAGCGCTGCTGGAAAACACATATGGTTGAAATCGAACTCGACGGCAAGAAGGTCGACATCATCGAAGGCAGCATGATCATGCATGCGGCCGAGAAGGCGGGGACATACATCCCGCACTTCTGTTATCACAAGAAATTGAGCATCGCGGCGAACTGCCGGATGTGTCTTGTCGACGTGGAAAAGGCGCCGAAGCCGATGCCGGCCTGCGCGACGCCGGTGACGCAGGGGATGGTCGTTCGCACCAAGAGCGAAAAAGCGATCAAGGCGCAGCAGTCGGTGATGGAGTTCCTGCTCATCAATCATCCGCTCGACTGCCCGATCTGCGACCAGGGTGGCGAATGCCAGCTTCAGGATATCGCTGTCGGATATGGCGGCTCTTCTTCGCGTTACGAAGAAGAGAAGCGTGTCGTGTTCCACAAGGATGTCGGCCCGCTGATCAGCATGGAAGAAATGAGCCGCTGCATCCATTGCACGCGCTGCGTCCGCTTCGGCCAGGAAGTGGCTGGCGTGATGGAGCTCGGTATGATCCATCGTGGCGAGCATTCCGAGATTACGACCGTGGTGGGCGAGACCGTCGACTCCGAACTGTCGGGCAACATGATCGACATCTGCCCGGTCGGTGCGCTCACCAGCAAGCCGTTTCGCTACAGCGCCCGCACTTGGGAGCTGTCGCGCCGCAAGTCGGTGAGCCCGCACGATTCGACCGGTGCCAACCTGATCGTCCAGGTCAAGAACAACCAGGTGATGCGCGTCGTTCCGCTCGAGAACGAAGACGTCAACGAATGCTGGATCGCCGATCGCGATCGCTTCTCCTATGAATCGCTCAACGGCGACGAGCGCCTGACCCAGCCGATGCTGAAGCAGGGCGGTCAATGGCAGTCCGTCGACTGGCAGACGGCGCTCGAATACGTGGCCAACGGCCTGCGCCAGATCAAGACCGACCATGGCGCTTCTGCCATCGGCGCACTGGTCAGCCCGCACAGCACGCTTGAAGAACTCACGTTGGCGGGCGCTCTGGTTCGTGGCCTCGGCAGCGAAAACATCGACTACCGCCTGCGAAATGCCGATTTCACGACGAGCAGCGGCATCCGCTGGCTCGGAACTTCCATCGCGTCGCTTTCGAATCTACAGCGCGTACTGGTTGTCGGATCGAACCTGCGCAAGGACCATCCGCTGTTCGCGCAGCGCATCCGTCAGGCCGCACGCAAGGGTGCGGCGGTCAGCGTGATCGCATCCGAAGCCGAACTGGCATCGCCCGAAGCGTGGGCAATGCCGCTCGCAAGCGTGACGACCGTCGCCGCTGGCGGCTGGGCGCAAGCGCTTGCGGACGTGGCCACAGCCATCGGTGCGGAGAAGGGCGTCGATGCGCCGGCCAAGGGCAATGCAAGCGACGATGCCAAGGCTTTCGCGAAGTCGCTGATCGGCGGCGAGCGCAAGGCGATCCTGCTGGGCAACGCGGCCGCTCACCATGCGCAGGCTTCGCAATTGCTGGCGATCGCTCAATGGATCGGTGCGCAAACGGGTGCCAGCGTCGGTTATCTGACCGAGGCAGCGAATACCGTCGGCGCGCAGTGGGCTGATGCCGTGCCGGGTGCTGGCGGACTCAATGCAGCACAGATGTTGTCCGGTGGCTTGAAGGCGGTTCTGCTGCTGAACAACGAGCCAGAGTTCGACTCGGCTGCCGGCGCGAAGGCGTCCGCAGGACTGGAGCACGCACAGATGGTCGTGACATTGAGCCCGTTCAAGGCCAATCTCGCCTTCAGCGATGTGCTGCTGCCGATCGCGCCGTTTTCGGAGACGCCCGGTACGTTCGTGAATGCAGAAGGGCGCGTCCAGAGTTTCCACGCGGTGGTGAAGCCGCGCGGTGAAGCGCGTCCGGCCTGGAAGGTGATTCGCGTGCTGGCCAATCTTCTCGGTCTGCAGGGCTTCGATTTCGAATCGTCCCAGGATGTGCTGGCGCACGTTCGCGGTGCGGTCGACAAGAGTGCAACTCACGTACCCGCGGATCGTCTGAACAACGCTTCCACGGTTGCCATCGATCTCGCAGCAACAGCGGATCCAGTCGCGACGCCGGTCGTCGCGCGAATCTATGAGCTGGACGGACTCACCCGCCGTGCGCCGTCGCTGCAACTGACGGCCGATGCACGCGGCAGTTCGCATGCAGCGTTCGGTGTTCCGCTGGGTCAGCAGATCGCGCAAGTCGAGGTGACCGCATGATCGATTCCATCTACGGTTTCGGCCGCGGTCTGATTGCGGCCAACTGGTGGACAGTCGGCGGCTGGCCGGTGATCTGGTCGCTGATCAAGATCATCTGCGTGCTGCTTCCGCTGCTTGGCGCCGTCGCCTATCTGACGTTGTGGGAACGCAAGTTCCTCGGCTTCATCCAGGTGCGTCACGGCCCCAACCGTGTCGGACCGTTCGGTCTGCTGCAGCCGATCGCCGATGCCGTCAAGCTGCTGACCAAGGAAATGATCAGCCCGTCGGCTGCCAGCCCCGGTCTGTTTCGCCTCGGCCCGATCATGGCCATCATGCCGGCGCTTGCTGCGTGGGTAGCGATTCCGTTCGGACCGGAAGCGGTTCTGGCCAATGTCAATGCCGGTCTGCTGCTGATCATGGCAATCACCTCGATCGAGGTCTACGGCGTGATCATTGCCGGCTGGGCATCGAATTCGAAGTACGCCTTTCTAGGTGCCTTGCGCGCATCGGCTCAGATGGTGAGCTACGAAATCGCAATGGGCTTCTGCCTGGTCGTGGTGATCATGGTGTCGGGCAGTCTGAACCTCGGTGACATCGTCGCGGTGCAAGGCAAGGGGATGGGCGCCGACCTGGGTCTGGGTTTCCTGTCGTGGAACTGGTTGCCGCTGCTGCCGATTTTCGTGGTCTACGTGATCTCCGGCGTGGCCGAAACCAACCGCCATCCGTTCGACGTGGTCGAAGGCGAAGCCGAAATCGTGGCCGGTCACATGGTCGAGTACTCGGGCATGGGCTTTGCGATCTTCTTCCTGGCCGAGTACGCCAGCATGTGGCTCGTCTCGATCCTCGCGGCGCTGATGTTTCTCGGCGGATGGCTGTCGCCGATCGGCTTCCTCGACTTCATTCCGGGCTGGATCTGGCTGGGCGCCAAGACCTTCTTCGTGGTCTCGCTGTTCATCTGGATTCGCGGTACTTTCCCGCGCTTCCGCTACGACCAGATCATGCGTCTGGGCTGGAAGATCTTCATTCCGGTCACCCTGGTGTGGCTGCTGGTGGTCGGGGGCTGGATGCAGACGCCCTGGAACATCTGGAAATAAGCGGAGCTATACAAGATGTCGGCTGTTGTTGCCTCCCCATCCTCGTTTTCGGTCAAGGACTTCCTCAAGAGCTTCATGCTCACCGAGTTGTTCAAGGGCATGGTCCTGACCGGACGTTATGCGTTCAAACGCAAGATCACGGTCCAGTTTCCAGAAGAGAAGACACCGCTGTCGCCGCGTTTTCGCGGCCTGCATGCGCTGCGTCGCTATGAAAATGGCGAAGAGCGCTGCATTGCCTGCAAGCTTTGCGAAGCCGTGTGTCCTGCGGTGGCGATCACGATCGAGTCCGACGTGCGCGAAGACGGCTCACGCCGTACCACGCGCTACGACATCGATCTGACGAAATGCATCTTTTGCGGCTTCTGCGAAGAGAGCTGCCCGGTCGATTCGATCGTCGAAACGCACATCCTCGAGTACCACGGCGAAAAACGCGGCGATCTGTACTTCACCAAGGACATGTTGCTTGCCGTCGGCGACCGCTACGAACCCGAGATCGCAGCCGCCAAGGCTGCCGACGCGAAATACCGTTAACGGCAGACGCCCTCAAAAGAAAAGATCCATGGACGTCAAGACAGGCTTCTTCTACGTGTTCTCGCTCGTGCTGCTTTTTGCGGCATTCCGAGTCGTCACCGCGCGCAATCCCGTGCACGCCGTGCTTTACCTCATGCTTGCGTTTTCGCAGGCTTCCGCAGTCTGGTTGCTATTGCAGGCCGAGTTCCTGGCCATCGTGCTGGTTCTCGTCTATCTCGGTGCCGTGATGGTGCTGTTTCTGTTCGTAGTGATGATGCTCGACTTGAACGTAGACAGTCTGCGACAGGGTTTTTGGAAGCACTTTCCGCTCGCGGCGCTGGTCGGTGTGGTCATCGCCCTCGAAATGGCCTATGTGCTGATGGGCGGCTTCCGCAGCGTCCCGGTCACGCCCATGCCGGGCGACATCGCGCAGCTGTCGAACACCAAGGCGCTCGGCATCCTGCTCTACACCGAGTATCTGTATCCGGTGCAGATCGCTGCCGTGATCCTGGTGGTTGCCATGATCGCAGCCATCGCACTGACGCTGCGCCAGCGCAAGGACACCAAGTTCGTCGACGTCAGCACGCAGATTCACGTCAAGGCGCGCGATCGCCTCAGTGTGGTGAAGGTCGATGCGACACGGGCGGCGCCACCTGCACCACCCGCAGCATCAGTTGAAGTTCCTGCGGAGAAGAAGCCATGACGTTGACACTCTCCCACTACCTGACGCTGGGCGCGATCCTGTTCGCGATGTCGGTGATCGGCATTTTTCTGAACCGCAAGAACCTGATCGTCCTGCTGATGTGCGTCGAGCTGATGCTTCTCGCGGTCAACATGAACTTCGTCGCGTTCTCCCACTATCTGGGTGACATGCACGGACAGATCTTCGTGTTCTTCATCCTGACGGTGGCTGCGGCCGAATCGGCCATCGGCCTGGCTTTGCTGGTGCTGCTGTTCCGCAACAAGTCGAACATCAACGTCGACCAACTGAATTCGCTCAAGGGATAACGAGTCAAGCCATGAGCGCAACCCTCTCTGCATCGATGCTGCTGGCCGTACCGCTGGCACCCCTGGTCGGCGCCACGCTGGCCGGCCTGTTCGGCACCAAGTTCGGCGGCGATCACCTCGGCCGCAAGGTCACGCATTCGCTGACCATCCTCGGCGTGCTGGTCGCCTTCATCATCTCGGCGATGACGCTGAAGAGCGTTGTCGTCGACGGCGCGCGATTCAATGCGACGCTGTACGAATGGATGGTCGTCGGCGGCCTGAAGATGGAAGTTGGCTTCCTGGTCGACGGCCTGACCGCCATGATGATGTGCGTCGTGACCTTCGTGTCGCTGATGGTCCACATCTACACCATCGGCTACATGGAAGAAGACGAGGGCTACAACCGTTTCTTCGCGTACATCTCGCTGTTTACGTTCTCGATGCTGATGCTCGTCATGAGCAACAACATGCTCCAGCTGTTCTTCGGCTGGGAAGCGGTGGGCCTGGTGTCCTATCTGCTGATCGGCTTCTGGTACAACAAGCCGACCGCGATCTTCGCGAACATGAAGGCGTTCCTGGTGAACCGCGTGGGTGACTTCGGATTCATCCTCGGCATTGGCCTGATCGCGGCGTATGCCGGCACGCTGAACTACGGCGAAGCATTCGCGAAGGCAAACACGCTGGCCGGCATCACGTTCCCGGGCACCGAATGGATGCTGGTGACGGTGATCTGTATCTGCCTGTTCATCGGCGCGATGGGCAAGAGCGCGCAGTTCCCGCTGCACGTCTGGCTGCCGGATTCGATGGAAGGCCCGACCCCTATCTCGGCGCTGATCCACGCAGCGACGATGGTGACCGCCGGCATCTTCATGGTGGCTCGCATGTCGCCACTGTTCGAGCTGTCGGATACCGCACTGTCGTTCATCATGGTGATCGGTGCGATCACGGCGCTGTTCATGGGCTTCCTGGGCATCATCCAGAACGACATCAAGCGCGTGGTCGCGTATTCAACGCTGTCGCAGCTTGGCTACATGACGGTCGCGCTCGGCGCTTCGGCCTATTCGGTCGCCGTGTTCCATCTGATGACGCACGCATTCTTCAAGGCGTTGCTGTTCCTCGGTGCCGGCTCGGTGATCATCGGCATGCATCACAACCAGGACATCCGCTGGATGGGCGGCGTGCGCAAGTACATGCCGATCACGTGGATCACGTCGCTGCTGGGTTCGCTGGCGCTGATCGGCACGCCGTTCTTCTCGGGTTTCTACTCGAAGGACAGCATCATCGAAGCAGTGCACGAGAGCCATCTGTGGGGCTCCGGTTTTGCCTATTTCGCAGTGCTGGCCGGTGTTTTCGTGACCGCGTTCTATTCGTTCCGCATGTACTTCCTGGTGTTCCACGGGAAGGAACGCTACGACCAGAATCCCGATGCGCATCACGATGACCACGGCCATGATGCGCACGATGCTCATGACGCCCACGGTTCGCACGGTCATGACAGCCATGCTCACAAGCCGCACGAGTCTCCGCTGGTCGTCTGGCTGCCGCTCGTGTTGCTCGCGATCCCGTCTGTGATCATCGGTTTCTTCACCATCGACGCGATGCTGTATGGGGATTTCCTCAAGGATGCGATCTCGTTCAATCTCGACAAGCATCCTGCGATGCGCGAGATGGCCGAAGCGTTCCACGGTCCGGTCGCGATGGCGATCCATGGCCTGAGCACCGCGCCGTTTTGGCTGGCAGTCGCCGGTGTCGCGCTGTCTTATTACATGTACGTGATCAACCCGGCACTGCCGGCTGCGATCAAGCGCGGTTTCAGTCCCGTCTATCGCTTGCTCGAGAACAAGTACTACCTCGACTGGATCAACGAGAACATCGTTGCACGCGGTGCGCGTGCACTCGGCACCGCTTTCTGGAAGGGAGGCGACCAGGCCGTGATCGACGGCGCCATCGTGAACGGTTCATGGAGAACGATCGGCCGTATCGCCGGGTTGGTGCGTCGGGCGCAATCCGGCTTCATCTACCACTATGCGATGGCGATGCTGTTGGGCATCTTCGTGCTCATGACGTATTTCGTCTGGTTCAACAAATAAGCGTTTCGCTGGAGAAGAATAAAAATGGGTTTGTTGAGCCTCGCCATCTGGGTTCCGATCGTGGTCGGCGGCCTGCTGTTGGCTTTCGGTCGGGATGACCGTGCGAACGTCACGCGCTGGGTCGCACTGGCGGGTTCCATCGTCGGTTTCCTCGTCACGATTCCGCTTTACACACGATTCCAGCTCGGTACGTCTGCGATGCAGTTCGTCGAGAAACACAGCTGGATCCAGCGTTTCAACATCAACTATCACGTGGGCGTCGACGGACTGTCATTGTGGATGGTGTTGCTGACGGCCTTCATCACCGTCATCGTCGTGATCTCGGCATGGCAGGTGATCACGGAGCGCGTGAACCAGTACATGGGCGCATTCCTGATCCTGTCGGGGCTGATGATCGGCGTGTTCGCTGCGCTCGACGGCCTGCTGTTCTACGTGTTCTTCGAAGCCACGCTGATTCCGATGTACCTGATCATCGGTATCTGGGGCGGCTCGAACAAGATCTACGCCGCGTTCAAGTTCTTCCTCTACACGCTGCTCGGCTCGCTGCTGATGCTCGTCGCGCTGATCTACCTCTACAACAAGTCGGGTGGCAGCTTCGACATCGCGGCCTGGCACAAGCTGCCGCTCGCGGCGAGTGCGCAGACGTTCCTGTTCTTCGCGTTCTTCTCGGCATTCGCCGTCAAGGTGCCGATGTGGCCGTTCCACACCTGGCTGCCCGACGTGCACGTCGAGGCGCCAACCGGCGGCTCGGCCGTGCTGGCCGCGATCATGTTGAAGCTCGGCGCTTACGGCTTCCTGCGTTTTTCGATGCCGATCGCGCCCGACGCATCGCGCGAATGGGCCTGGCTGATGATCGCGCTGTCGCTGATCGCCGTCATCTATGTCGGCCTCGTCGCGCTGGTGCAGAAGGACATGAAGAAGCTCGTCGCTTATTCGTCTGTCGCGCACATGGGCTTCGTGACGCTCGGCTTCTTCATCTTCAACGACCTCGGCGTTTCGGGCGGCATCGTTCAGATGGTGGCGCACGGCTTCGTGTCTGCTGCGATGTTCCTGGGCATCGGCGTGCTTTACGACCGCATGCATTCCCGTCAGATCGCGGACTACGGCGGCGTGGTCAACACGATGCCCAAGTTCGCGGCATTCGCATTGCTGTTCGCGATGGCCAATTGCGGCCTGCCGGGTACGGCTGGATTCGTCGGTGAATGGATGGTGATTCTGGGTGCGGTTAAGGCGAACTTTTGGGTCGGCCTGGGTGCCGCCAGCGCGCTGATCTTCGGTGCTTCCTACACGCTTTGGATGTACAAGCGCGTGTACCTGGGCCCGGTCGGTAACGACCACGTCAAGGAACTGAAGGACCTCAACGGTCGCGAATTCCTGATCATGGCAATCCTCGCGATCGCCGTGCTGTGGATGGGCGTCTATCCGAAGCCCTTCACCGATGTGATGGATGCGTCCGTGAGCGACCTGCTTCGCCATGTGGCGATGTCGAAGATCCCAGGCTGACCCGAGAGACAGAGAACGAGATGATTGACAAACTCAGCCTGATAACGATCTACCCGGAAATCGTGTTGCTGGTCATGGCCTGCATCATTGCCCTGGTCGACCTGTCCACCACAGACGCACGCCGCAACCGCACCTATGTGCTGACGCTGCTAACGCTGGCGGTTGTCGCTTTCCTGACCGGCATGAACGCGGTCAACGGCCAGACGATCTACGGTTTCGGCGGCATGGTCGTGAATGACCCGATGGGCAATTGGCTCAAGTGCTTCGCGACCATCGCATTGATG
The DNA here is from genome assembly GCF_051216695.1 of Variovorax glucosi. Classification (NCBI taxonomy): domain Bacteria; kingdom Pseudomonadati; phylum Pseudomonadota; class Betaproteobacteria; order Burkholderiales; family Comamonadaceae; genus Variovorax; species Variovorax glucosi. Next base: position 976,777 of record NZ_JBPJZE010000001.1, on the reverse strand, counting down.
GTCAGCCTGGTCTATGGCCGACCCTACGCGGGCGACCGCGGCATGCTGCGCGGCGGCGAGATCTTCACGATCAGCATGTTCGCGTTGCTCGGCATGTTCGTGATGATCTCCGGCAGCAACTTCCTGCTGATCTACCTCGGACTCGAACTGCTGACGCTGTCGAGCTACGCGCTGGTCGCACTGCGCCGCGACGACGCGACTGCCAGCGAAGCCGCGATGAAGTATTTCGTGCTCGGCGCGATGGCCAGCGGTTTCCTGCTTTATGGCCTGTCGATGATGTATGGCGCGACCGGTTCGCTGGACGTCAACGAAGTGTTCAAGGCGATCTCGAGCCGTCAGGTCAATCACCAGGTCCTGGTGTTCGGCCTGGTGTTCATCGTCGCCGGCCTGGCTTTCAAGGTCGGTGCCGCCCCGTTCCACATGTGGGTGCCCGACGTCTACCAGGGCGCGCCGACCGCGGTCACGCTGCTCATCGGCGCAGCACCCGAACTGGCGGCTTTCGGCATCATCATCCGCTTGCTGGTGGAAGGCATGCTGCCGCTGGCAATCGACTGGCAGCAGATGCTGGCGGTGCTGGCGATTGCGTCGCTCGTTGTCGGCAATCTGGCCGCGATCGCGCAGACCAATCTGAAGCGGATGCTGGCCTACTCGACCATTGCCCAGATGGGCTTCATGCTGCTCGGTCTGGTGGCGGGCGTGGTCAACGGCAACAGCTACAACGCCGAGTTCGCGTACAGCGCGGCGATGTTCTATGTCGTGACCTACGTGCTCACCACGCTGGCGAGCTTCGGCATCATCCTGCTGCTCGCACGCGAGGGCTTCGAGAGCGAGGACATCGTCGATCTGGCGGGTCTCAACCAGCGCAGCCCGCTCTACGCCGGCGTGATGGCGGTGGCGATGTTCTCGCTGGCCGGCCTGCCGCCGCTGGTCGGCTTCTATGCCAAGCTGGCCGTACTGCAGGCGTTGATCGCTTCCGGTCAGGCGATCTACATCGGTCTTGCCGTGTTCGCGGTGATCATGTCGCTGATCGGTGCGTTCTACTACCTGCGGATCGTCAAGGTCATGTACTTCGACGCACCGACGATCACGACGCCTGTGTCGGCACCGCGCGATGTGCGCGCCGTGCTGACGCTCAACGGTGCGTTGATCCTGATCCTCGGCATCGTTCCCGGCGGCCTGATGACGCTTTGCGCGCAGGCCATCGTGGCAACGTTGGCCAAGTAAGCCGCAAGCGGCCTGAGCGACTCGAGCGGAGTGACGCAAACGGTTTCCGTCTGGGTGGTGCTGCTGCTGGCTTTTGTCGCGGCTAATCTGCCGTTCGCCAACGAACGGCTGATGGCCGTCGTTCCCCTCAAGTCGACGACGAAGCCGCTCTCGATTCGCATCGGCGAACTTCTGGTGTTCTACGTGTTGTCGGGCGCGGTCGGTTTTCTGTTCGAACGTCGCGTCGGCCAGATCGCGCCGCAGGGCTGGGAGTTCTACACGGTCACCGGCGCACTTTTCATCGTGCTGGCATTTCCGGGTTTCACCTGGCGCTATCTGCTCAAACACAGGAAACAACGCACATGACGAATCAGCGCACGGCGAATCCGGCGGAATCGCATCTGGTCGAAAAGAAGGTCAGCGGCGAAGTGCTGGTAAAAGGCAACTTCCTTCACGCCTGTCGCGATACCGTGCGACTTCCCGATGGGGCGACGGCCACGCGTGAATATGTGATTCATCCTGGCGCGGTGGTGGTGATTCCGCTGCTGGACAACGGGGACGTCGTGCTGGAGCGCCAGTTCCGATATCCCGTCGCGCAGGTGATGACAGAGTTTCCGGCAGGCAAGCTGGACGCCGGCGAAGATCCGCTGTTGTGCGGCCAGCGCGAACTGCAGGAAGAAACCGGCTACACCGCCGACGAATGGGCCTACGCCGGGCTGATGCATCTGGCGGTCGCCTATTCGACGGAAATCATCCACGTGTACTTCGCCCGGGGCCTTTCGCTCGGGGAACGGAAGCTGGACGATGGCGAGTTCGTCGATGTTTTCACGGCCAGCCCGGAAACGCTGTCCGGATGGTGCTGCGATGGTACCGTGACCGACGCGAAAACGCTCACATGCATGCTCTGGCTGCAGAACGTCCGGACCGGCGCTTGGTTGCTCGACTGGCAGGCAGCCTGATCGCTGGCTCGCCGCCGATAATCGGCGCATGAAGGTTCTCGATCTCCGCTGCGTGCAAGGCCATGGCTTCGAGGGCTGGTTCGCGTCCGGCGATGCGTTCGAATCGCAGCTTTCCAGTGGATTGGTCGAGTGTCCGGTTTGCGGCGAGAGGAACGTGGTCAAACTTCTGGCTGCGCCCAGACTCAACCTCAGCGGCGCCAAGGCGCCGCCCGCATCGCAGACGACCGCCACGCCGGACGCCGGAACGCACGTCGGCTCGTCGGTCGACGACAACTCTCACGCTGCTCAATGGATGCGCGCGGTCCGGGAGGTCATGGCAAGGACGGAAGACGTCGGCGAGCGTTTCGCCGACGAAGCGCGAAAGATGCACTACGGCGAGACCGAAGAGCGCGGCATCCGCGGCCGCGCTACCCGGGCCCAGGCCGAAGCGCTGGTGGAGGAGGGCATCGACGTCATGCCCTTGCCGGTGCCCGATGCGCTAAAGGAAACGCTTCAGTAGCTCAGACTTCCAGCATCGCCGAATCGACGACCGTGTCGTTCGCGTAATTCAAGGCACGCTGCAGCACGCGGCAGACCATGTCTATCTCGCTGTCGGACAGCGTGTGATAGACCGGCAGACACATGATCCGGCAGGCGAGGGAGTCTGCAATCGGCGTGTACTGTTTGCCAACGTAGTTCAGGTTCGAAAGCGACGGATAGAAATACCGGCGCGGGAAGATGCGGTGGTTGTTCAGTTCCTGGATCACGCGCAGCAGCACTTCTTCCGATTCGACGATCACCGGGAAGTAGGCGTAGTTGCTTTCGGCATCGGGCTGCATCTGCTGCAGTTCCACGTTCACGCCTTCGAGCTTGGCTACATACCGTTCGTAGATCGATTTCCGGCGTGCCAGGATTTCGTCGACGTAGGGCAGGTTGCAAAGTCCCATCGCGGCGTGAAACTCGGAATTCTTGCCGTTGATGCCGACGCCGCCGAACTCCGCTGGATTGATGTGGCCGAAATTGCGCATCATCGCCAGCTCTCGCAGGGTTTCCGGATCGGGCGTGATGACGGCGCCGCCTTCGGTCGTATGAAAGAGCTTCGTCGCATGAAAGCTGCAGGCCGACGCGTTGCCGTAGTCGAACACCGTCTTGCCCTTGTAGCGCGTGCCGAACGCATGCGCGGCGTCGTAGATCACCTTCAGATTGCGACGTTTGGCGATCTCGTCGATCGCTTCGATATTGCATGGGTTGCCGAACACGTGCGTGGCCAATATGCCGGTCGTACGTTCGGTAATGGCGGCCTCGATTTTCGATGCGTCGATGTTGAGCGTTCGCGGGCAGATGTCGACCATCACCGGGTTGCAGTTCTCCCAGACCAGGCTGGAGGTCGTGGCGACGTAGCTGAACGGCGTCGTGATGACCTCGCCTTCGAGTTTCAGCGCCTTTATCGCCAACTGGAGCGCGATCGTGCCGTTGGTCACGAAGAGCAGATGCTGGAGTTCCAGCCTGTCCTTGAGCTCGAGTTCCAGTTCGTTGACCAGCGGCCCGTTATTGGTCAGCCACTCGCGGGCCCAGATGCCCTCGATCTGGGTTTGATAGTTCGCCATCGGCGGGAGAAACGGCTTGGTGACGGTGATGTGCACAGCGATGACTTTCTGCGAAAAGTGCGGATTTGATGGCGATCAGGCGGCGTTGCCGAGCGCCCAGTTCCACGCGAGACGTGGCGTCAGCAACATCGCCAGCACGGCAAGTCCGCGCGGCGAGAGGCGCTTCCGCCAGGACCAGGCATCGGAGCGGTAGAGGTTCCAGGCTTCTCGCCGCTCGCCGTCGCGAACATGGCGCACTGTTGCAGTCATGGCCATCAGGTTGAAGCGCTTGCGCTTCAGCGATTCGAATTCCGGCGGTACGCGAAGACTGGTCGATATCTCGAAGCGACGATGCACATCCACGCCTCGGCCCGAGGACGTGCTCGACGCTGCCTGCACGCGGTAATACGACATGTCCTGAGCGATGAAGCGAGCACTCGCCCCGTCGTTTGCAAGCCTCACGACGAAACCGAAATCGCCGACGTTGCCGTCCCTGCTTCCTTCCATCAGCTTGCGGTAGTCGTCGGTTCCCACGAGAAAGGAATTGGGAGGTATCGATTCATGGAGACACCATTCCCACATCTGTCGCACGGAACCGGTGTGACCCCGGCCGTACCAGACGTTGTGGGCATCCGAATCGATCACGTCCACCTTTCCGACGGAGTCCATGATGATGTTGCGACCGAACCACAGTCGGATGTTCGGATCGATTTCTTGCTTGCACGCAGCGACGAGTTGCGAGATGGCACCAGCGCAGAGCGCGTCGTCGTCGTGCAGAAACATGATGTGGGCGTACCGCGCCTGCCGGGCCAGAAACCAGTGATTGGGGTAGCACCCCAACGACGGCGAATGATGGAAGTAGCGGATCAGCGAGCGCAGCTCGCTGGCGGCGATCACCGCCTGGTTGGCCTTGGCTTCGTCTGCCGGACTGTCATCGCTCACGATGATCTCGCCGATCAGCGATTGGTCCTGCATTGCCAGGCTCGCCAGCGCTTCTTCCAGCTGGTGTGGCCGCCGATATGCGGTGACGAGTACCGAGATGCGGAAGACCGCCGAAATCGTTCTCGGAGGAGTGATCGCCGGTTTGCGGCGCTCGAACTTTTCGAGCGCGACCTTTTCGGCGGTGACGGATGCTGGTGCATCTTGAGCGAGGTCCAATATCATCGATTCCACTCCTTTGCATTTACGGGTTCGCGGCGCGCGACTTTGTGACTGCAAGCTGACTTGAGCAACAGCATGTATGTGATTGTTAATGCTTTTGGCTCAATTTCAAAGGAATCTTGATGAAAATGTTAACCAATATCTCGAGAATGTCACTCCTGTTAACAGTTTATGGCTTTTGTTAGATAAACCAGATGGCCAGGCTTCGAGCTCAGGCGACGAACTGCAGCGCGGCCAGTTTTGCGTAGACGCCGCCCTTCGCCACCAATACCGCGTGGGTTCCCTGTTCGACGATCTGGCCATGATCGAGGACCACGATGCGATCGGCTTTCTGTACGGTTGCAAGCCGATGGGCTATTACCAAGGTCGTACGCCCCGCCATGGCGGATTCCAGCGCGGCCTGCACCATGCGTTCGCTTTCGGCGTCCAGCGCGCTCGTGGCTTCGTCTAGCAGCAGCAGAGGTGGGTTCTTCAGCATTGCGCGCGCAATGGCGATGCGCTGGCGCTGTCCGCCCGACAAGCGCACGCCACGTTCCCCGAGAAAAGTGTCGTAGCCCTCGGGCAATGCCTTGAGGAAATCGTCGGCGAAGGCAGCGCGAGCGGCGGCGTAGACCTCTTCTTTCGAAGCCTCCGGCCGGCCGTACCGGATGTTCTCGAACGCGCTGGCCGAGAAGATGACCGCGTCTTGCGGCACCAGTCCGATCCGGTGACGTAGATCGTCGAGAGACAGCGCATCGAGTTGTGCGCCGTCCAGCACGATGTGTCCGGCTTGCGGGTCGTAGTAACGCAGCAGCAACTGGAAGACCGTGCTCTTGCCGGCGCCGCTGGAGCCGACGAGCGCGACGGTTTCGCCTGGCGCCACGTCGAGGCTGAAGTCGCGCAGTGCGGGCGTGTTGGGACGCGACGGGTAATTGAAGGACACCGAATCGAGCGCGATGGCGCTGCCGGCTGGCGGAACCGCGACGGAAACGGGTTGCGCCGGAGATGCGATGGCGGAGCGTGCGTGAAGCAGTTCCATCAGTCGCTCGGTGGCGCCGGCCGCACGCAGCACGTCGCCGTAGACCTCACCCAGCACGGCCGCCGCGCTGGCCAGGATGATCACGTAGACGACGGTCTGGCCGAGATGGCCGGCCGTGATTTCGCCGCGAAGCACGGCTTGCGTGCCTTGATACAAGCCCCAGAGCAAGGCAGCCGACGTCGCGCTGATGATGAACGCGACCAGCACCGAGCGGGCCTTCGCGCGCCGGATGGCCGTGTGGAAGGCGTCGTCGGTCGACGCGTCGAAGCGAGCGGATTCGCGCGCTTCCGACGTATAGCTCTGAACGACCGGGATGGCGTTCAGCACTTCAGCGGCAATGGCACTCGAATCGGCCACGCGGTCCTGGCTGGCGCGCGACAGTTTGCGCACCCTGCGCCCGAACCACATGCTCGGCAGCACGACCAGCACCAGGATGCCAAGCACCTGAACCATCACATACGGGTTCGTCCAGACCAGCACGCCCAGCGCGCCGGCAGCCATCACCGCATTGCGCAGTCCCATGCTCAGCGACGAGCCGACCACCGTCTGAACCAGTGTCGTGTCGGCGGTCAGGCGCGACAGCACTTCGCCGGTCTGCGTGGTCTCGAAGAAGGCCGGGCTCTGCCGCAGCACATGCGCGTACACCGCGTTGCGCAGATTGGCCGTGATGCGCTCGCCGAGCCAGCTCACGGTGTAGAAGCGCGCCGCGGAAAACACGCCCAGCGCCACGGCCACCGCAAACAGCAGGAAGAAATGGTCTCGGAGCGCCATCGTCTGCGCGCCGCGATCGGTCGTCACCAGGCCGCCGTCGATCAGCTCGCGCAGCGCCAACGGAAAAGCCAGCGTCGCGCCCGCCGCAAGCACCAGGAACAGGCCGGCCAGCGCGATCTGCAGCCGATAAGGACGCAAGAACGGGAGAAGTCCGGAGAGGGATTTGGGTGCGCCTTTGGCGGCATTTCGGGAGACGGTTTCGGCCATTCGCCAATTCTAGCCAGCGGTTGCCGTTGCAAAGGTCGCCTTGACAGTAATTGCCTAAGCAAATAATATCTCGAACCGATGAAAGAAGCTGATCCCAACCTGCGGTCGCAGGACAACCTTGCCGTTCCAACTTTCTATTCGGCCGAGACTTATCGCGCCGAAGAGAGCGTCGGATATCTGATGCGGCGCATCCTGACCGCCGTCGGTCAGGCTGTGGAAGGCCAGATGTGCGACCCTGGCAGTCCGACCTATCCGCAGTGGATTCCGCTGCACAAACTGCACATGGGCACCGCAACCACCGTGGCCGAACTCGCACGCGAGTGCCTGCTCGACGCCGGTGCGATGACGCGCCTTCTCGATCGTCTCGAAGCCAAGGGGCTCTGCCGTCGCGTGCGCTCCGTGGAAGACCGGCGCGTCGTCAACATCGAGCTGACCGACGAAGGCCGCGTCGCCGCGCAGCAGGTGCCGGAAATCCTCGCCCGCGTCCAGAACGAGCATCTCTCCGGTTTCAGCGAAGCCGAATGGGGACAGCTCAAGGGCTTTTTGCGCCGCATTCTGGACAACGCGCAGACGCTCGCTACCCGTGAGGACAAGAAATGATCCGCTCCGCTCCCATCGCCTTCACCGCAGCCTTTCTGCTCGCGCTTTCCGGCTGCGCCGACATGGCCGGCATCGATTCCCACGCAACGATGCGCAATGCGAAATCGCTCGGACTCGAAGCCGCCGCACCTGAAGCCGTCGTTGCCGATCCCTCCGCGCTTCCTGCCGGCGTCGACAGCCGCTGGTGGTTGTCGCTCGGCGATCCGCAGCTCGATGCGCTGATCGACGAAGCGCTCGCCGGCAGTCCCAACCTTCAGACCGCGCGTGCGCGGCTCGAGCGTGCGCAGGCCGCGATCGCGACCAACCAGGCAGCGGAGCGTCCGCAGCTGAACGGCGCGGCCGACTTCACGCGGCAGAAGTTCAGCAGCAACTACATCTACCCGGCACCGCTCGGCGGCTCGCTGCAGAACATCGGTTCGCTGCAGCTGAGCGGCGGCTGGGAGATCGATTTCTTCGGCAAGAACCGCACCGCGCTGGACGCCGCCATCGGCAACGCCAACGCCGCTGCGGCGGAAGCGGATGCCTCGGCGGTGCTGCTGGCCAGCAATGTCGCGCGCGGGTACGTGCAATGGGCGCGGCTTTCCGATCAGCTGACGGTGGCGCGGCGCACGCTGGCCCAGCGCGACGAGACGCTCAAGCTGGTGCGCGATCGCGTCTCCGCCGGGCTCGACACGCGGCTGGAGCTTCGCCAGAGCGAGGGCGGCCTGCCCGAGGCGCGCCTGCAGATCGAAGCGCTCGCCGAGCAGATCGCCTTCGCGCAGCACGCGCTCGACGCATTGGTCGGCCGCCCGAACGCAACGCTGTCGCTGCCGTCGCCGACGCTGGCGTCGATCCGCGGCATGGCGCTGCAGCCGAACATTCCGGCCGATCTGCTCGGTCGACGCGCCGACATCGCAGCCGCGCGCTGGCGTGTCGAGGCGGCCCGCAGCGATGTCGCCAATGCGCGGACGCTCTTCTATCCGAACGTCAACCTGACGGCGTTCGTCGGACTGCAGAGCCTGGGTTTCGGCAATCTTCTGAAGTCGGACAGCGCGCAGTGGGGCGTCGGCCCGGCGATCCGGCTGCCGATCTTCGAAGGCGGTCGCCTGCGGGCCGGCTTGCGCGGCAAGGCGGCAGATCTCGACGCCGCCATCGAAAGCTACAACGCCAGCGTGATCGACGCGGTGCGCGATGCGGTCGACCAGGTCAGCAGCGTGCAATCGGTGGTTCGTCAACAGGCGCAGCAGCGCGAGGCGCAAGCCGCGGCGGAAGGCGCCTACGAGATCGCCGTGCAGCGTTACCGTGCCGGGCTTGGCAACTATCTCAATGTGCTGACGGCCGAGACCGCCGTGCTGGCGCAACGCCGCGAAGGCGTCGACCTGGCCTATCGCGCGCTCGACACGCAGATCGGCCTGGCGCGCGCGCTCGGCGGCGGCTGGCAACCGGCGACAGCGGTCGCCGGGACCGCGGGCGCTGCGGCATCCGCGCACAACTGAACACGACGGCATCGCCAGAACTGGAAGGAAACTGAAAATGGACAACAACAATACAGTCGCCGCCGCTCCCGACAATGGAAAGCGCAAGCGCGGGCTCATCGCGATCGCCGCCGTGGTCGTCATCGCCGGCGGTGCCTGGGGCGCGTACGAATGGCTGGTCGGCAGCCATTACGAATCGACCGACAACGCCTACGTGCAGGGCAACGTGATCCAGATCACGCCGCAGATGGCCGGAACCGTGATGTCGATCATGGCCGACGACACCGATTTCGTGAAAGCCGGCCAGCCGCTGGTGCAGCTCGATCCCGCGGATGCGAAAGTGGCTTTCGAGCAGTCCGAGGCCGCGCTCGCGCAGGCCGTGCGCCAGGTCCGCACGCTGTACGCGAACAACGGCTCGCTGGCCGCACAGGTCACGCTGAAGCAGTCGGACATCGCCAAGGCGCAGAGCGACATCGCGAGAGCGCAGGAAGACCTGAACCGGCGCAAGGCGCTGACCGGCAACGGCGCGGTGTCGAAGGAAGAACTCAACCACGCGGAAACCACGCTCGCCAACGCCAAGAGCGCGCTTGCCGCCGCGCAGGCCGGCGTCGCCGCCGCACGAGAGAACCTCGCGAGCAACCAGTCGCTGACCGACGGCACCAGCGTCGAGCAGAACCCCAGCGTGCTCGCAGCTGCTGCGCGGGTGCGCGAAGCCTGGCTCGGCACGCGCCGCGCGGTGCTGCCGGCGCCGGTCGACGGCTACGTGGCGCGACGCACGGTCCAGCTCGGCCAGCGCGTGGCCGCAGGCACCACGATGATGTCGATCGTTCCGCTGAACCAGTTGTGGGTCGATGCCAACTTCAAGGAAGTGCAGCTGCGCAACATCCGCATCGATCAGCCGGTGAAGCTCACTGCCGATCTCTACGGCAAGAAGGTGAGCTACGACGGCAAGGTCGCGGGACTCGGCGTCGGGACCGGCGCGGCCTTCGCGCTGCTGCCGGCGCAGAACGCGACCGGCAACTGGATCAAGGTGGTGCAGCGCGTGCCGGTGCGCATCGCGCTCGATGCGGAGCAGCTCAAGGCGAATCCGCTGCGCGTCGGCCTGTCGATGGATGCGGAGATCGACATCCGCGAGCAGGGTGGCAAGTCGCTTGCCGATGCGCCGCGTACCAATGCCTTCGCACAGACGCAGGTTTACAGCACCTTCGATCAGGGCGCGGATGCCGAGGTGCAGCGAATCATCGCGGCGAACCTCGGTCGTGCCGCGACACCGGTTCGCACGGCGCCGTCTGCCGCTCCTCCGGCTGCGCCAGCCGCGCGCGATTCGCTGCACCCTGCAGCTTCGAACGGCGCGGGCGCCAGGACGGCCACGCGCGCTGCGCACGGCTGATCGCGTCCCGCCATGGCAACCGCTTCCGTATCGGCCGCCGCGCCTGCACCCGCTGCGCCGGCCCACGTTCCCCATCCGCCGCTCGAGGGCTCGGCACGCGTCTGGGGCACCGTCGCGCTGTCGGCAGCGACCTTCATGAACGTGCTGGATTCGTCGATCGCCAACGTGTCGCTGCCGGCCATCTCGGGCGACCTCGGCGTCAGTTCGACGCAGGGTACCTGGGTCATCACCAGCTTCGCGGTGGCCAACGCCATCGCGGTGCCGCTCACCGGCTGGCTGACGCAGCGCTTCGGCCAGGTGAAGCTTTTCATGGGCAGCATCGTGCTGTTCATGATTGCGTCGTTCCTGTGCGGCATCGCGCCGAACATGACGGTGCTGATCCTGTTCCGCGCGCTGCAGGGCTTCGTCGCCGGACCGATGATTCCGCTCTCGCAGACGCTGCTGCTGTCGAGCTATCCGCGCGCCAAGGCCGGTCTGGCGATGGCGATGTGGTCGATGACGACGCTGGTCGCGCCGGTCATGGGTCCGCTGCTGGGCGGTTACATCACCGACAACATCTCGTGGCCGTGGATCTTCTACATCAACATACCCGTAGGTATTGGCGCTGCAGCCATCACCTGGGCGCTGTACCGCAAGCGCGACAGCCCGACGCGCATCGTGCCCATCGACGCCATCGGCCTGGCGCTGCTGGTGCTGTGGGTCGGCGCGATGCAGCTGATGCTCGACAAGGGCAAGGAGCTCGACTGGTTCAATTCGCCGGAGATCGTCGTCCTGGCGGTAGTGGCGGTGGTCGGGCTGGCGTTTTTCCTGGTGTGGGAGCTGACCGAGAAACATCCGGTGGTCGACCTGTCGCTCTTCAAGCGGCGCAACTTCTGGTCGGGTGCCGTGGCGACCGCCGTGGGTTACGGGCTCTTCTTCGGCAACGTGGTGCTGCTCCCGCTCTGGCTGCAGCAGTACATGGGCTACACGGCGACGCAGGCCGGCATGGTGCTGGCGCCGGTCGGCGCGCTGGCCATCGTGCTGTCGCCGGTGGTGGGGCTCACGGTCGCCAAGGTCGATCCGCGCCGCTACGCGACCTTCTCGTTTCTGGTCTTCGCGCTGGTGTTGTGGATGCGATCGAACTTCAACACCAACGCCGATATCGCCACCATCATGGTGCCGACCATCATCCAGGGCGTGGCGATGGCGTTCTTCTTCATTCCGCTGGTGACGCTGACGTTGTCCGGCCTGACGCCGGACCGTATTCCGTCCGCATCGGGCCTGTCGAACTTCCTGCGTATCACGGCCGGTGCGATGGGCACGTCGATCGTCACGACGGTCTGGGACAGCCGCGCGACGGTGCATCACGCGCAGCTGTCGGAGTCGATCACGCAGGGCAACGCGGCGGCGACCAGTGCCATCGCCGGCCTGCAGGGCAGCGGCTACAGCTCCGAGCAGGTGCTGGGGACGATCAACCGCCTGATCGATCAGCAGTCGTTCATGCTGGCGGCAAACGACGTGTTCTACGCGTCGGCGGTGCTGTTCATCTTCCTGGTGCCGCTGATCTGGCTGGCACGCCCGCAGATAGGCGGCGCGGGTTCGGCGGATGCGGCGGCCGGTGCGCACTGAGGCTTGGGCACTGTCGGCCCGCGATGCGCTCGCGTGCTGACAGTGTGCTGACGCCGGAGTGCGGCGTCCGGTTTCTGGTTGCAGTGCAGCATAGGCATTTGCCCCAGTAGGCAAGGGCAGGGGGGTCGCGAACAATGCGCCGCATGCCCGACATCATTCTCGAAACGCGACAACTCACAAAAGAATTCAGGGGCTTCACCGCAGTCAGCAAGGTCGACCTCAAGGTCGAGCGCGGATCGATCCACGCCTTGATCGGTCCGAACGGCGCCGGCAAGACCACCTGCTTCAACCTGCTGACCAAGTTTCTCGAGCCGACGACCGGCACGATCCTCTTCAACGGCGAGGACATCACGCGCGAACGTCCGGCGCAGATCGCACGGCGCGGCATCATCCGCTCGTTCCAGATCTCGGCCGTGTTCCCGCACCTCACGCTGCTCGAAAACGTGCGACTCGGACTGCAGCGTTCGCTCGGCACGTCTTATCACTTCTGGAAAAGCGAGCGCACGCTGAAGCCGCTCGACATCCGCGCCCGCGCACTGCTCTCCGAAGTCGGCCTCGACCACCTCGCGGACGAGCTGACGGTCAACCTTCCCTATGGCCGCAAGCGCGCACTGGAGATCGCCACCACGCTCGCGATGGACCCCGAACTGATGCTGCTCGACGAACCGACGCAGGGCATGGGCCATGAAGACGTGCACCGCGTCGCGGAACTCATCAAGCGCGTTTCGGCCGGCCGCACCATCCTGATGGTGGAGCACAACATGAGCGTGGTCTCGACCATCGCCGACACCATCACCGTGCTGCAGCGCGGTGCCGTTCTGGCCGAAGGCCCGTATGCGCAGGTCTCGAAGAATCCGCAGGTGATGGAGGCCTACATGGGTACCACCGACGGCCAATTGCAGGGAGCGCACTGACATGGCCGCACCCGCACTGGAAATCAGCGGCCTGCACGCGTGGTACGGCGAATCGCATGTCCTGCACGGCGTCGACCTCGTCGTGCAGCCGGGCGAGGTCGTCACGCTGCTCGGGCGCAACGGGGCAGGCCGCACGACCACGATGCGCGCCGTGATGGGCCTGACCGGCGCACGCAAGGGCAGCATCAAGGTCCACGGCGTCGAGACGATCGCGATGCCGACCTACCGCATCGCCCATCTGGGAATCGGCTATTGCCCCGAAGAGCGCGGCATCTTCGCCAGTCTCTCGACGGAAGAAAACCTGATGCTGCCGCCGCCGCTCAAGGGCATGGGGCCGGGCATGTCGATCGACGAGATCTACGCGATGTTCCCGAATCTCGCCGAACGTCGCCACAGCCAGGGCACGCGGCTTTCGGGCGGCGAGCAGCAGATGCTGGCCGTCGCGCGCATCCTGCGCACCGGCGCCAAGCTGCTGCTGCTCGACGAGATTTCCGAAGGTCTGGCCCCGGTGATCGTGCAGGCGCTGGCCCGGATGATCACGATGCTGCGCAGCAAGGGCTACACGGTCGTGATGGTGGAGCAGAACTTCCGCTTTGCCGCGCCGCTGGCCGACCGCTTCTACGTGATGGAGCACGGGCGCATCGTGGAGAAGTTCGGCGCCTCGGAGCTCGAGACCAAGATGCCGGTGCTGACCGAACTGCTCGGCGTCTAGATTTTTTCGTTCGATTCATAGAATTTTTTCGACTCGCTGGAGACACACATGAACAAGCAAATCACCGCAATCGCCCTGGCCATCGGCACACTCGCGCTGGCCTCTACTGCAGTGCAGGCGCAAGAAAAGGTCAAGATCGGTTTCATCACCGACATGTCCAGCCTCTACGCCGACGTCGAGGGCAAGAACGGTCTGGTCGCGATCCAGATGGCGATCGACGACTTCGGCGGCAAGGCGCTCGGCCAGCCGATCGAGCTCTTTTCCGCCGACCACCAGAACAAGGCCGATATCGCAGCCTCCAAGGCCCGCGAATGGATCGACACGGCAGGCGCGACGATGATCTTCGGCGGCACCAATTCGGGCACGGCGCTGGCCATCGCGAAGGTCGCGGCCGAGAAGAAGCGTGTCTACTTCAACAGTGGCGCCGGCACCTCCGCGCTCACCAACGACCAGTGCACGCCGTACACCGTCCACTATGCGTACGACACGGTCGCGCTGGCCAAGGGCACGGGCGGTGCGGTCGTCGACAAAGGGGGCAAGAGCTGGTTCTTCCTGACCGCCGACTACGCCTTCGGCCAGGCGCTCGAAACCGACACCACCGCCGTCATCAAGGCCAAGGGCGGCACGATTGCCGGCGCGGTCCGGCATCCGCTCAACGCTTCCGACTTCTCGTCGTTCCTGCTGCAGGCGCAGAACTCCAAGGCGCAGATCCTGGGACTGGCCAACGCGGGCGGCGACACCATCAACGCCATCAAGGCGGCACGCGAATTCGGCATCAACAAGACGATGAAGACCGCCGGCCTGCTGGTGTTCCTGACCGACATCCACAGCCTGGGCCTGAAGAACACCGAAGGCCTGCTGCACACGACGAGCTGGTACTGGGACCTGAACGACGACACCCGCAAGTTCGCCAATGCCTTCTTCGCCAAGACCAAGCGCATGCCGACGGACGTGCAGGCGGCCGACTACTCGGCGACCATGACCTACCTTAAGGCCGTGACCGCCGTCAAGACGACCGACTCCGACAAGGTGATGGCCGAACTGAAGAGCATGAAGATCGACGACTTCTACGGCAAGGGCCAGATCCGTGCCGACGGCAGCTTCATCCATGACATGTATCTGGTGGAAGCCAAGGCACCCGCCGATTCCAAGAAGCCATGGGACTACCTGAAGGTGATCCAGAAGCTGCCGGGCGAACAGGTGTTCACCTCCAAGGCCGACACCAAGTGCCCACTCTGGAAATAATTGTTGCTCGCCCCCAGGCTTGCGCACTTCGTGTCGCAGCGCCAACCCCCTGCCGGGGGCGACACCAGCGGCCGGGCGAAGCCCGTTCCGCGGTGTCTCCGGTGAATACACCGGTAAATACACCGCCAACTTTTCGAATCGCACGATCATGAGAACCATCGCTAATCTTTCCGCTGTTTCGATCGCCGTCGCGCTGGCGGCCGGTGCCGTCCAGGCGCAGCCGGCGCCGGACAGGGTGAAGATCGGCTTCATCACCGACATGTCGAGCAATTACGCCGATGTCGAAGGCAAGAACGGTGCGGTCGCGATCCAGATGGCGATCGACGACTTCGGCGGCAAGGTGAACGGCATGCCGATCGAATTGCTCACGCTCGATCATCAGCAGAAGCCCGATATCGCCGCGAGCAAGGCACGCGAGTGGATCGACACGCAGGGCCTGACGATGCTCTTCGGCGGTTCCAATTCCGGCGTCGGGCTGGCGCTCGCAAAGGTCGCCGCGGAGAAGAAGCGGGTCTATTTCGTCAATGGCGCGGGCGCGTCGCAGCTCACCAACGAGCAGTGCACGCCCTACACGATCCATTACGCCTACGACACCGTCGCGCTGGCCAAAGGCACGGGCGGCGCCATCGTCGCGCAGGGCGGCAACAGCTGGTTCTTCCTGACCGCCGACTATGCCTTCGGGCAGGCGCTGGAGGCCGACACGACCAAGGTCGTGAAGGCGGCCGGCGGCACGGTGGCCGGAAGCGTCAGGCACCCGCTGAATGCGCCGGACTTCTCGTCCTTCCTGCTGCAGGCGCAGAACTCCAAGGCACAGATCCTGGGGTTGGCCAACGCAGGTGGCGACACCATCAATGCGATCAAGGCGGCGCGGGAGTTCGGCATCAACAAGACCATGAAGACCGCCGGCCTGCTGGTGTTCCTCAGCGACATCCACAGCCTCGGCCTGAAGAACACCGAAGGTCTGCTGCTGACGACCAGCTGGGACTGGAACCTCGACGACCGTACACGCGCGTTCGGCAAGCGTTTCTTCGACAAGACCAAGCGCATGCCCACCGACATCCAGGCCGCCGACTACTCCGCGACCACGACCTACCTGAAGGCGCTGCAGGCGGTGAAGACGACGGATGCCGACACGGTCATGGAACACATCAAGAAGACGCCCATCGATGATTTCTATGCCAAGGGAACGGTGCGTGCCGATGGTCGATTCGTGCACGACATGTACCTCATGCAGGTGAAATCGCCCGCCGAGTCCAAGGTGCCGTGGGACTACTACAAGGTGGTCTCCAGATTGAAAGGCGAAGACGTCTTCACGACCAAGGCGGAGAGCAGGTGCGCGTTATGGAAGTGATCGTTGCTTGCCCACATCCTTGCGCACTTCTTCCCGGGGCAACACCAGCTGCCGGGCAGCGCCCGTTCCACGGTGTTGTCGGTGAAGTGAATCTCCTCTTTCGACTATGAATATCTCTCTTCCCGCCTTGCTCAGCCAGCTCCTGCTGGGGCTGGTCAACGGCTCGTTCTACGCGATCCTGAGCCTGGGACTGGCCGTGATCTTCGGGCTGCTCAACGTCATCAACTTCGCGCATGGCGCGCTGTTCATGATGGGCGCCATCCTCAGCTGGATGGCGATGGAATATCTGGGCATCAACTACTGGGTGATGCTGCTTGTGGCGCCGGTGATCGTCGGGCTGTTCGGCGTGCTGATCGAACGCTTCCTGCTGCGCTGGATCTACAAGCTCGACCATCTCTACGGCCTGCTGCTGACGCTCGGGCTGACACTGCTGATCGAGGGCGCGTTCCGCTCGGTCTACGGTGTATCGGGGCTGTCCTACGACGCGCCCGACGCGCTTTCCGGCGCAACCGACGTCGGCTTCATGGTGTTGCCGAACTACCGCGCCTGGGTCGTCGTCGCGTCGCTGGTGATCTGCTTCGCGACCTGGTTCGTGATCGAGAAGACCCGGCTGGGCGCCTATCTGCGCGCCGGAACCGAGAACCCCCGGCTGGTCGAGGCTTTCGGCGTCAACGTGCCGCTGATGATCACGCTGACCTATGCGTTCGGCTGTGCGCTCGCTGCATTCGCCGGCGTGCTGGCCGCACCGGTGATCCAGGTATCGCCGCTGATGGGACAGAACCTGATCATCGTGGTGTTCGCGGTGGTCGTGATCGGCGGTATGGGTTCGATCATGGGCGCGATCCTCACCGGTCTCGGCCTCGGTATCGTCGAGGGTCTGACCAAGGTCATCTACCCCGAAGCTTCTTCGACAGTGGTGTTCCTCATCATGGTGATCGTGCTGCTCATCCGTCCCGCCGGCCTGTTCGGCAAAGAAAAGTGATGCGGGCCGCAGCATGAAAAAACTATCTCTCGTCATCTACGCGCTATTGCTAGTCGGACTCATCGTGGCGCCGTTCTTCGGTGCCTACCCGGTGTTCGTGATGAAGCTCATGTGCTTCGCGCTCTTCGCATCGGCGTTCAACCTGCTGCTGGGCTACACCGGCCTGCTGTCTTTCGGTCACGCGGCTTTTCTCGGCGGCTCCGCCTACGTCGCAGGCTACGGCATGAAGTCTCTGGGCTTCACGCCCGAGGTCGGCCTGCTTGCCGGCACGCTGGCCGGCGCTCTGATGGGCTGGCTCTTCGGTGTGCTCGCTATCCGCCGGCAGGGCATCTACTTCGCGATGATCACGCTGGCGCTCGCGCAGATGATGTTCTTCGTTGCGCTGCAGGCGAAATTCACCGGTGGCGAAGACGGGCTGCAGGGCGTGCCGCGCGGCAAGCTGTTTGGGCTGATCGACCTGTCGAACGACCTGACGATGTACTACTTCGCACTGGTGGTGGTGGTGCTGGCTTTCCTGCTGATCGTGCGGACGATTCATTCGCCGTTCGGCCAGGTGCTGAAGGGCATCAAGGAGAACGAACCGCGTGCGCTGTCGCTGGGCTACGACGTGGCCCGGTTCAAGCTGCTCGCCTTCGTGCTGTCTGCGGCGCTGTCCGGGCTCGCCGGTTCGCTGAAGACGCTGGTGCTCGGCTTCGCGACACTCTCGGACGTGCACTGGACTGCGTCGGGCCAGGTCATCCTGATGACGCTGGTCGGCGGTCTCGGCACGCTGTCGGGTCCGCTGGTCGGGTCGGCGGTCGTGGTGCTGCTCGAGAACAAGATCGGCGACTTCGGCACCTTCCTCGGACGTGTGACCGGCGTCGAATGGTTCAACACGCTGGGCGAATCGGTGACGATGGTGACAGGTCTGATCTTCGTGATCTGCGTGCTGGCGTTCCGCAAGGGAATCATGGGCGAGATCATCGCCTTCATCGACCGCATGCGCAGCCGCGACTCGGCGCGCTGACATGCCGGAGATGCGCCTGCCGCGCTGCTACATCCGGAGTTTCGCGGCGTAGCCCGTCATTTCCAGGTAGCCGCGGCCGACGCGGCGACCCTGTGCGTCGCGGAGCTCGCTCAAGCCTTCCCAATAGACGGCGCCGGTCGAGCCGGTGCTGTCGAGTTCCTGGTTGTCGAGCAATGCGTGGACTGTGAAGTTGCCGGATGGCGTTTCGACGGCCCATTCGACCGGGTAGCTCGCCTTCGTCTGCGGGTTGTTCCAATGGCGTCGGGCGGCAAAACGCACTTCGTCCGCCTTGAAGATGCGGGCCACGCCGCCCTTCGGCCTGAACGATCCTCCCGCCCATAACGCGTTGCCGTCGGCGCGACGCAGATGGAAGGCCGTCAGCGTGCTGCCGTCGTCGAGGTTCATGCCGATCCAGTCCCAGCCGACGGCCTCCGGGTGGAGCAGCGCTTCGCTCCATTCGTGGTCGAGCCACGCGGTTCCCGACTTCAGATCGAAGGTTTTTCCCTGCAACGTGATGCGTCCCCCGGCCGCGAGTTGCGGTTCGCTGTAGTAGTAACTGGCTTGCGCTGCATCGGGGCCTTTGCGCGAGAGACCGGCGTCGCCCTGCAGCAGAACGGGCTGGGTCGGCGCGAAGTCGAGCGCCAGTGCGAAATCGTCGGACGGCAGGCTGGCGGTGTAGCGACCCGTGTCGGATTTGCGGCTCAGCGACCAGTCGCGCAACCGCACGGACGTATCGGACTCCTCGGCGCCCGCGATGTCGAAACCCGCGCGCGCAATGCGCTGGTCGTGCCAGAGCTTCCGGCCCTGCAGATCGGTGACGGCCGCATGCGCGAAAACCAGCTGACGCGCGGCGAAGGCGGACTTCATCTGCTGCGTGCCGTCGATGCGCGAGCGGAAGAAAGTCAGCTGGAATCCGAATTCGCGATCGCCGGATTCGGCATGGCCGGTGATGTACCACCACTCGGTACGCAGGTCGGGATGGCTGCCGAAGTCGCGCGGAAACTGCAGAGGGCGAGGCGGCAGCGCGAGAACGCCTGTTGCTGTCGATGCCAGCGCGGCCAGCAGCAGGCTGCGTCGGTGCATGCGGAAACCGGAATCGCTCATCACCAATCCTCTTTTACGGCCAGCACGGCGTCGCGACCCGCGGCCGCACGTCCCGCAAGCCATGCGGTCAGGGTGCCGGCCGCGACCACCGCGGCGCACAGCGCAACGAGCCGCAGCCACGGCACCAGCAGGTCCATCGTCCAGTGGAAGCTCTGCGGATTCACCACGCGCACCAGCACAACCGACACCGCAAGTCCTAGCGCCAGCCCCGCCACTGCGCCGATGGCCGTCCAGGCCGCGCCTTCGCCCGCGACGATGGCGAGCACCTGCGCGCGCGTGAAGCCGAGATGCGCGAGCAGCCCGAATTCCTTGCGCCGCGCCAGCACCTGCGCGCTGAAGCTTGCCGCGATCCCGAAGAGCCCGATGGCGATCGCCACCGCCTGAAACCAGTAGGTGACCGCAAAGCTGCGGTCGAAGATGCGCAGCGACGTCGCGCGGATCTGGCTGACCGATGACATCTCGATCGCGTCGGGGCCGAGACCGGGCGTGCGTGCCGACAGAGCGCGCACGGCGTCCTGGACTTGCGCTTCGGCAGAATTCGATTCGAGCCAGATCGACACATCGCTCACGGTGCGGTCGCCGGTCAGGCGCACGAAATCTCGCGTGTCGAGCGTGATCGCCCCGAACTGGCGTGCGTAGTCGCGCCAGACACCGGCGACGAAGAACACCGGCGATGCAGCGGCGGGCGACGCGGAAGCCTGCGCATTCGCCATCGCGCGAGTCAGCGGCGCGAAGGTCGTTCCCGGTTTCGCGCCGTAGAGATCGACCATCGCCTCGCTCACGTAGATGCCGACCTGACCGTCGGGCACCGGCAGCGCGTCGCCAACCAGCGGCAATGCGCGCGCAGGACCATCCTCCAGCTCGCGCGAGATCAGCGTGACGGCAGGTTGTGACGGGTCGAGTTGCAGCGAGCGAATCCGAAGCGTGCCGGTGCGCGCGACGCCCGGCAGTTGCGCGACCTGCTGAACGAAGGCGGGCGCGAAAGTCGCTTCTGCGGCGGTCGATGAGCCCGTCGTGCCGGCGGCGCGTACATACAGGTCGGCGGGCAGGACGACGTCGAGCCACTGCGTCACCGAATCGCGGAAGCTCGCGACCATCACGGTCAGCGCGACGGCCAGGCTGAGGCTCGCCACCACGCCGCTTACCGCCACTGCCGCAGTGCCGCGCATTCGCCGCGCGCGCTCGATGGCGAGCATCGGCAGCAAGCGCTGCGACAGGATCGGCGCGATGCGGTCGTAGAGCAGCGCGATCAGCGTCGGCAGCGCCGTGATGCCGCCGACCAGCAGGAACGCGACCGACAGATAGGCCGCGAGCGGAATTCCGAATACCGGCGGCACGTTCGCAAGTGCGACGCCGACCAGCAGCAGCGCCAGCGAAAACCATCGCGCGCCCGATGCCGACGGCGCTGCGCCCAGTCCCTTCAGCGTCTGCGCTTCGGGCAGCGACTGCGCCGCCCGCGCCGGCCACCAGCCGCCGACCAGCGCAGCCGCCACGCCGAGTGCGCCGTAAACCAGCGCTGCGGTGCCGCTCCAGCGCAGCGTCGGCGCGATGCCGGCGAAATAACCGCCGCCGAGATCGCCGCCCAGTACCTTCAGCGCGAACGCGGCGAGCGCCGTGCCGAGAGCGATCCCGGCCAGGCTGCCGACGATGCCGAGCACGAAAGATTCCGCCAGCACCAGACGGAGCCGCCCACGCGGCGTCAGCCCCAGCACGCCGAGCAATGCGAACTGTTGCGCGCGCTTGGCCACGCTCAGCGCCAGCACCGAAAACACCAGGAAAGCGCCGGTGAAAAGCGCCACCAGCGCCAGCACGGTGAGGTTGACGCGGTAGGCGCGCGACAGATTGCTCACGCGTTCGGCCGCATCGCCCGGCTCGGCGATCTGCACGTTGGTCGGCCAGCCGGGCGAACTCTCCAGCGCGCGGATGAAGGCGGCGCGGTCGGCACCGGTCGCCAGCCGCAGGTCGATGCGCGACAGCTGCCCGAGCCGACCGACCAGTTCCTGCGCGGCGCCGATGTCCATCACAGCCAATGCCGCGCCGCCGGCCGCGACGCGCCCGGCGATCTGCAGCGTTTCGCGACGGCCTGGGAGTTGTACTTCGATCTGCGTGGCGGTCGCGCCGACGGCCGTCTGCGCCGCGGCGTTCAGGAAAACCTGTCCCGGCGAGAACATCGCGAATCGCGGCGCGCCGTCTGCGGGTTGCGGCATCAGCGCCGGCGCCAGCGTTGGCAGCACCAGCGCGTCGATGCCGACGATGCGCAATGGCAACAGTGGGGAGGAGGGCGTGCGCATCTGCACCAGCGTCTCGACGACCGGGCTCGCAAGCGCGACCTGCGGATTGCGCGCGACCTGCGCGAAAACGGCTTCGTCGAAGCTGCCCTGGGCGGCGCGGAGTTCGAGATCAGGCTGGCCGTTAACCGACCGGACGGCGCTGGAGAATTCATCCAGCGCCGAAGCGTTGATCAGATGCACGGAAAAAGCCAGCGCGACGCCCAGCATGACCGCGACCACGGCAGCCGCATTGCGCCAGGGATGGTGGCGGAGTTCCTGCCAGGAGAAGGTGAACAGCAGGGCTCGCATCGGTCGATTGTGCCGGGGCAGGCGGCGCTAAGCTCGGCGCATGACGTTACTCCCTACCTACCAAGATGTCGTCGATGCCGCCGCGCGGCTCGAGGGCCATGCCCACCGCACGCCGGTGCTCCGTTCGTCCACGGCCGATACGCGCTGGGGCGCCGAGTTCTTCTTCAAGTGCGAGAACTTCCAGCGCATGGGCGCCTTCAAGTTCCGTGGCGCCTTCAACGCGCTGTCGAAGTTCGATGCGGCGCAGAAGAAGGCCGGTGCCATCGCTTTCTCCTCCGGCAACCATGCGCAGGCTGTCGCGCTGTCGGCACGCATCCTGGGCATGCCGGCTGTGATCGTGATGCCGCTCGACGCGCCAGCCGCCAAGCTTGCGGCCACCCGCGAATACGGTGCCGAAGTCATCCAGTACGACCGCTTCACCGAGGACCGCGAAGCCGTCACCCGAAAGATCGCAGCCGAACGCGGCATGACGCTGATTCCGCCCTACGACCATCCCGACGTGATCGCCGGCCAGGGCACGGCGGCGCGCGAACTGCTCGAGGAAACCGGCCCGCTCGATGCGCTCTTCGTCTGCCTTGGCGGCGGAGGACTGACGAGCGGCTCGGCGTTGTCGGCGCGTGCGCTGTCGCCACAGGCCAAGGTGTACGGCGTCGAGCCCGAAGCCGGCAACGACGGCCAGCAGTCGCTGCGCGCGGGTCGCATCGTGCACATCGACACCCCGAAGACCATCGCCGACGGCGCGCAGACGCAGCATCTGGGCAACCACACCTTCGGCATCATCCGACGCGACGTGGACGACATCCTCACTGTGAGCGATGCGCAACTGGTCGAGTCGATGCGCTTCTTCGCAGAGCGCATGAAGATGGTCGTGGAGCCGACCGGCTGCCTGGCGTTCGCCGCAGCCTGCGCGATGGCGGTAGGCGGTGGGCTGAAGGGGCAGCGCGTCGGTGTGATCGTCAGCGGCGGCAACGTCGATCTGGCGCGTTACGCGGCATTGCTCGCCGGCTGAAACTGTTTGACTCCGCTCAACTGCCGCGACTTTCGACACCGTCCGCCCGCAGATGCAGCACGCGGTCGGCACGCGCGGCGGCTGCGTCGGAATGCGTCACCAGCACCAGAGACGCGCCGTGCTCGCGCGTCTGCGCGAGCAGCACGTCCATGACCTTCGCAGCCGTCGTCGGGTCGAGATTGCCGGTCGGTTCGTCCGCCAGCAACAGCGCCGGCCGATGCAGCAGCGCCCGCGCGATCGCGACCCGCTGCAGCTGACCGCCGCTTAGTTGCTGCGGCAGGCGCGAACCGAGTCCGGCCAGCCCGACGACGTCCAGCATGCGTGCCACGCGCGCCTTCGCTTCCGCATCGCGCTGGCCGAGCAGCATCAGCGGCAGTGCCACGTTCTGCGCCACGTCGAGGTGCGGCAGCACGTGAAATGCCTGGAACACGAAGCCGACATGGCTGCGCCGCCAGATCGCGCGCGCCTCGGCGTCGAGCGCGCCGATGTCGGTGCCATCGTGCGTGATGCGGCCGGAGTCCCAGTCGTCCAGGCCGGCCATGCAGTTCAGCAGCGTCGATTTGCCGACGCCGGATTCGCCGACGATGGCGACGAATTCGCCACCCGCGACTTCGATGGAAACGTTCGCGAACACCGTCGATTCGGCGTAGCGCTTGGCGAGCCTGTCGATGACGAGCGTCATGCGACCTCCGAAGCCATTGCGGTCGCCATCGCCGCTGCAACCACCTGTTCGATGGCATCGGGCGCTTCGGCGGCGATCACGCGCCGCTGCGGCATGCTGCGCAGCCATGTCATCTGGCGCTTGGCGAGCTGGCGTGTAGCGGCAATACCGCGTTCGCGGATGTCGGCCAGCGCGATGGCGCCGCCGGTCGCATCCGCGGTATCCAGCGCTTCCCAGGCCTGGCGGTAGCCGACGCAGCGCATGGAAGGCAGGTCGGCATTCAGATCGCCACGCACGCGCAGGGCCTTCGCTTCGTCCAGGAAACCATCGCGCAGCATGGCGTCGAAGCGCATGGCGATCCGGTCGTGCAGCCAGGCGCGGTCGGTGGGTTCGAGCGACAGCAGCACCGATGCTTTCGGCCGCGCGCCGTCGGCGCTCGATTCGGACCTGGCCGCATGGAAGTGCGACAACGGCAATCCGCTAGCGTGCCAGACCTCCAGCGCGCGCTGGATGCGCTGGCTGTCGTTCGGCGCCAGCCGCGCCGCCGTCGGCGGATCGACTTCGGCCAGCCTGGCATGCATCGCCGGCCAGCCGTGGATCGCCGCTTCGGCTTCGAGCATCGCGCGCACCGCAGGATCGGCCGACGGCATCGCGTCGATGCCGTCGGCCAGCGCCTTGAAATAGAGCATGGTGCCGCCGACGAGCAGCGGCGTACGGCCGCGCGCGGCGATCTCGCCGATCAGCCGCGTGGCATCCGCCACGAAGGCGGCGGCGCTGTAGGACTCGCTGGGCTCCCGGATGTCGATCAGGTGGTGCGTGACTTCGGCGCGCTCGGCGGGCGTGGGCTTGGCGGTGCCGATGTCCATGCCGCGATAGACGAGCGCCGAATCGACGCTGACGATTTCGACCGGCAACTGCCTGGCTATGGCGAGTGCGGCTGCGGTTTTTCCGGAAGCGGTAGGACCGGCGAGGGCGATGTAGCTGACCGCCTGCGCGGGAGAAAGAGGCATGCGCCCGAGGTTAGCAAAAGCCTCAGATCGCGTGACCGGTGTCGCTGGAAGCCTGTTGCGTCGGCGTGGCCGGCTTCATCTGGAACAACTGATTCAGGGCCGCCCTGTATTGCACGGCGCCGATCGAATTGGTGTTGTGGTGCGAGCCGCCTTCGACCAGCACGAACATCTTCGGCACCGTCGCCGCTTCGTACAGCTTGCGACCCAGCGTCGGGTTGATCAGGCTGTCGGCAGTGCCATGCACGACCAGAAGCGGCGAATCGATGCCTTTCACCTTCGTGATGGCTTCGAAGCGTTGCGTGATGAAGGGTCCGAACGGCAGCCAGCCCCACTTGAAGCTGCTCGCCACATCGGCGATGGAGGTGAAGGTGCTCTCGACGATCACGCCGCTCTCGTCCTTGACGTTCGCCGCCAGGTCGATGCCGATCGCGCCACCCAGCGAGTGGCCGAAGATGTAGCGGTGCTGTGCCGGATGGCGCGCGGCCAGCCAGGTCCAGGCGGCGCGGGCGTCTTCGCGCGCGGTTTCCTCGGACGGCAGTCCGGCGGAACTCTTGCCGAAACCGCGATAGTCGATTGCCAGCACCGAAAAACCCAGTTCGTGCATCCGGCGCATGCGCGGTGCTGAGCCGGCGACGTTGTAGCGGGCGCCGTGCAGGTATAGCAGCACCGGCGTGTCGGCGGATTCGGGCGCGCCGCCGAGCCACAGGCCGTGCAGCTTGGCCGGCTCTCCGGTCACCGACGACTTGAAGTCGATCCAGACATGCTCCATGCCTTCGGTCTGGGATTCGGTGTTGCCCCAGCTTCGATCGCTCGGCTGGAAAATCCACTCCCGCTGGCGTTCGTCCAGCGTCGAGCAGCCGCCCGCGAGCAAGGCGAGGAGGGCAGTGGCGGTGGCGAACAAAGACCAATGTTTCATGCGTGGTGACGTAATGACCGGCGGCTTAGCCGAAAGTTCAATAGGCAAGACACATGCAACGTGCGTGCCGGTTTCTTCGCTGACGCTCGGAAACCCGTAGAAAGTAGTAATAAGGGGTTACAAACCGTCGGATATCGGGTCTTCAACGTCCGCGGAGAAAGAGGGTGTCCAGTTCCCGCACCGAGAGCTGGCGCCAGGTGGGGCGACCGTGGTTGCACTGATCGGAGCGCTCGGTGGCCTCCATCTGGCGCAACAGGCCGTTCATTTCATCGACGGTCAGCTTGCGGTTCGCGCGCACCGCTCCGTGGCAGGCCATGGTCGAGAGCAGTTCGTTCTGCGCGCGCTGCACGACAGTGCTTGCGTCATGCTGAGCCAGTTCGGCCAGCACGCTTCGTGCGAGTTCGACCGGATCGCCGTCGGCCAACGTGCCGGGTACCGCGCGCACCGCCAGCGTGCGCGGCGAAAAAGGCGTGATTTCCAGACCGAGCGCCTGCAGCACGCTCACGCAGGCTTCGGCTGTGGCGACTTCCTGCGGCGTAGCTGCGAAAGTCGCCGGAATCAGCAAGGGCTGGCTGGCGATCGATGCGCCTTCGAGCTGCGTCTTGAGTCGCTCGTAGACGATGCGCTCATGGGCTGCGTGCATGTCGACGATGACCAGACCCTGGCTGTTTTCGGCGAGGATGTAGATGCCCTGCAACTGCGCCAGGGCGCGGCCGAGTGGCCAGACGGGTTCGCTGAACGATGAATGGGTCGCGGCCGATCTCGTCGGAGCCGGCTCGACAGGCTGCGCCTCCTGCAGTTCCTGGAATTCGGTTGTTTCGCGCGTCGCGAACGGCGCCGCACCGGCTGGCGGATTCGCCGTGCTTGGCCACATCGCCGCCTCGTCGCCCGGCCCGCGCTCGGCGGCGAAATGCATGCGCGGCTGGGTCCATGCGGCGAATGTCGGCGCAGGGGCGGCAGGTGTGCGGGTGAAGAAAGGCGTCGGCGTGCCTTCGGCGTCGGTGGCGCGCGGGGCGGCCAACGCGTCTTCGACGGCATGGCGCACCGCCTGGTGGACTTCCCGGCTGTCGCGAAAACGCACTTCGATCTTGGTTGGATGCACGTTGACGTCGACGCGCGCCGGATCGATCTCCAGATACAGCGCATAAACCGGCTGGCGCTGACCATGCAGCACGTCTTCATAGGCGCTGCGCACGGCATGCGCCAGCACCTTGTCGCGCACGAAGCGTCCGTTGACGTAGAAGAACTGCTGGTCGGCGCGCGAGCGGGCGGCATCGGGAATGCCGGCGCGGCCTTCCACGCGAACCGCGCCGCGCGTGTGCGCCACGGCCACGCTGCGGGTCACGAAGTCGTCGCCGAGCGTATCGATCAGCCTCGGGTCGCGGCCTGCGGCGGCGCGCCACTGTTCGACCAGCTTGCCCTCGTGCCAGACCGAGAAGCCGACGTCTGGCCGGGCCAGTGCGTGGCGCCGCACCGCTTCGATGCAGTGCGCGAGTTCGGTGGCGTCGGTCTTCAGGAATTTGCGGCGCGCCGGCGTAGCGTAGAAGAGTTCGCGCACTTCCAGCGTGCTGCCATCGGCGCGCGCGACCTGGCGAAGCTCGCCGGTTCGCCCGTCGAGCGCAAAAGCCGCGTCGGCGCCGCGCGCACGTGAATGCAGCGTGAGTTCGGCAATGGAATTGATGGCAGCCAGCGCCTCGCCTCTGAAACCCATCGTGCCGACGGTTTCGAGATCGGCCAGATTGGCGATCTTGCTGGTGGCATGGCGGCGAAGCGCGACCGACAATTCTTCGCGCGGAATGCCCTGGCCATCGTCCTCGACCGATATCAGCCGGACGCCGCCGGCCGAGAGCCGCACCGTGACCTGTCGCGCGCCTGCGTCGAGCGCGTTGTCGACCAGTTCGCGCACCACCGAGGCCGGCCGCTCGACCACCTCGCCGGCGGCGATCTGGCTGACCAGCTCGTCGGGAAGCTCGAGGATTGGGCGACGCGGCAGAAAATCGGGGGAGGAAGACGGGATTGCGCTCACCGGAACATTCTAAGAACCCGCAGCTTCGAGGCGTTTTCAGGGAAAAGGCTGTCGCGGCGCCGGGATAATGCGCGCCATGGACATCGTGCACTTCCTCCTTGACTTCATCCTCCACATCGACAAACACCTCGAAGCGTTCGTCATCGCCTATGGGCCGTGGGTCTACGCGCTTCTTTTCGTGATCGTCTTCGTGGAGACCGGCGTCGTCGTCATGCCGTTCCTGCCAGGCGATTCGCTGATCTTCATCGTCGGCGCGCTCTGCGGCATCGGACTGATGAGCTTTCCGATCGCGTGCACGGTGCTGCTGGTGGCGGCCATCCTCGGCGATCAGTGCAACTTCACGATCGGCAGCAAGATCGGGCCGAAAGTCTTTCAGTGGGAGGATTCGCGATTCTTCAACAAGCGGGCGTTCAGCCAAGCCCATGGGTTCTATGAGCGTTACGGAGGTGTGACGATCATCCTGGCGCGGTTCATGCCGTTCATCCGTACGTTCGCGCCGTTCGTGGCCGGAGTCGCCGCGATGGACCGGGGCAAGTTCACGCTGTTCAACGTCGTCGGCGCGATCCTGTGGGTGATGGGCATCGGCACCGCCGGCTACTTCTTCGGCAATCTGCCGATCGTGCGCCAGCATCTGGAAAAGATCATCTGGGGCCTGATCCTGGTGCCGGGACTGATCGCGATCTTCGGTGCCTGGCGCGCCGGCAAGGCGGAAAAAGCAGCAATCAAGGCCTGATCGGACCGGCCAAGAAAAAAGGCGCTTTGACCGAAGCGCCTTTTTCAGTTTTGGCCAACCTTTCGGTGGACCGAATCAATAACGATTGCCGTCGCGGTAGTAGCGATCGGCATTCCGGTTGTCGGAATTGCGACCCACTTCATTGCCGATCAGGCCGCCGATGGCTGCGCCGCCGACCGTGCCCGCAGTTCCGCCACCCAGTGCGTTACCGATCAGCGCGCCGCCGACTGCGCCGCCAGCCACGCCGATGCGCTGGTTGGGCCCCGACCCGGCACAGCCGACCAGAGTCATGAGGGAGCTTGCTGCAACGGCTGCGATCAAAAGACGTGCTTTCATGATGTCCACCTTTGTTAAAAACGATAGTCTCATCATGGATTCGTGCTCGAACCTCGGTGTAGGAGCCTGCCGCAGACCCCTGAACGAGAGCGAGCGGGATTGCTGAGGGATCAGCCAGCGTGGTCCGACTGCGGTTTCGTGCCTTTGTTCACAACTGCCGGCTGCGCGCCAGCGGTGGGTTCTGCGCGAAATAACGCTGGATGCCGCGCATCAGCGCATCGGCCAGATCTTCCTGGTACTGCGTGCTACGCAGGTTGGCTTCTTCTTCCGGGTTGCTGATGAACGCGGTTTCCACCAGCACGCTCGGGATGTCCGGCGCCTTCAGCACCGCAAAGCCCGCCTGTTCGACCGTCGCCTTGTGCAGGCGCGCGCCGATGCTACGGATTTCGCCCAGCATCGCAGTGCCCAGCTTCAGGCTGTCGTTGATCTGCGCCGTCGTGCTCATGTCGAGCAGTGCGCGCTGCACCTGAACCTCGTGGCCGCCGACATTGACGCCGCCGACCTTGTCGGCCTGGTTTTCCTTGTTGGCCATCCAGCGCGCCGCGCTGCTCGACGCGCCCGACTGGCTCAGCGCGAACACGCTCGCGCCGCGCGCGGCCGGCGTCGTGAACGCGTCGGCATGGATGCTGACGAACAGGTCGGCCTGCACGCGTCGCGCCTTCTGCACGCGCGTGCCGAGCGGCACGAAGAAGTCGGAATCGCGCGTGAGAAAGGCGCGCATCGGGCTGCCGTTGACGCTGGCCGCGTTGATGCGCTCCCGCAGCCGGTGCGCGACCTGCAGCACGATGTCTTTCTCGCGCGTGCCGTTGGGGCCGATGGCGCCCGGGTCTTCGCCGCCGTGGCCGGGGTCGAGCGCCACGATGATGATGCGGTCGGTGCGGCTGGCGGTCGCGGTGCGGGCGGCTGGCGGGATGGGCGGTTGGGTAGCTATCGGCGGACGTGCCGGTGCAGCCGCGATCACGGGCGGTATCGGTAGCGGCATCGGCAGAGGAAGCGCCGGTCCCGTCGGCGTCGGCGTCCCGCTGCCGAACCGACCCGGGCGCTCGGACTGCTGCGCCATCAGGTCGCCGAGCGGATCGGCCTGCGGCGCGGCCGTGATGCCGGGCGTGCCCGGCGTGGCGGTAGCGACCTGCGCTGCAGCGGCAGCAGCGGCGGCGGCCGCCTGCGTGCGAGGCGCTTCGCGAATGCGCCCGGCGATCAGCGCTTCCATCGGATCGATCGGCTGCGCCGGATACAGGTCGAGCACAAGCCGGTCGCGGTAGGCGGCGATCGGCGCCAGCGAGAACACCTGCGGCTGAACATCCTGCTTGAGGTCGAACACGATCCGCACCACGTTCGGCGCGAACTGGCCGACGCGCAGACCGTTGATGTACGGGTCGCCCGGCTTGATCTTGGCTACCAGCTCGCGCAACGCGGGGTTGAGTTCGATGCCTTCGATGTCGACCGCCAGTCGCGGCGGCGTGCCGACGACAAGTTGTTGCGTGACGAGCCGGCCATCGGACTCGATCGTGACGCGGGTGTAGTCCTCGGCCGGCCAGACGCGCACCGCCATGATGGTCGCGCCGCGCGCGATCTCCTGCACGCCCAGCAGCAGCACCAGGCTGCCGGCCTTCATCATGCGGCGGCGGGAAGCGTCGGCGCCTCTGCGGGATGGCTTGCCGGTCATGCGGTGGTGGCCGCCAGCAGCGATCGGCCGTGCGCGGTGTTCGCGACAAGCGTCACGTTTCGGGTGTCGTCGGTCATGGTTTCAATCGTCAGGGTGAGATCCGCGGGCGGCAAGCGCCCCGCGGCGTTGTCCGGCCACTCCGCCAGCTTGAGGCCGGGGCCCGCGAAGATGTCGCGGAAGCCGGCGTCTTCCCATTCGCGGGGATCGCTGAAGCGGTAGAAGTCGAAGTGAAAAATAGCCAGGCCGTCGGGTGTCTCGTGCGGCTCGACCACGGCATAGGTGGGGCTCTTGATGCGGCCGGCGATGCCGAGCGCGCGCAGCAGGTGTCGTACGAAAGTAGTCTTGCCCGCGCCAAGATCACCGTGCAATGCCACGAAGGAATTACGCAACGATGCAGATGCAGCCAACTTGCGGGCAAAGGTTTCCGTGTCGGCTTCGTCCCGCCACGTCAGTCTTCGCGAAGTGCTTTGCATCTCTAAAGTTTCTACAGTTTCTACAATCGGCAGGTGAACGGCAGCCATCAACTCGTGATTCGGATTCAGGCCTTGGCCCGGGAACTCGGATTCTCCCAAATCGGGATCGCCGGCGTCGATCTGTCGAGCGCCGAGCCGGGTCTGATGCAGTGGCTTGCCAAAGGGTTCCACGGCGAGATGCATTACATGGCCGTGCACGGCACGCGGCGCGCCCGTCCGTCCGAGCTCGTGCCCGGCACGGTATCGGTCATCACGGCGCGGATGGACTATCTGCCGCGCGATACGCCGCCCGATTGGCAGGCTGCCGAATTCTCCCGGCTCGACCGGCCGACCGAAGCCATCGTCTCGGTCTACGCGCGCGGCCGGGACTATCACAAGGTGCTGCGCACGCGACTGGCGAAGCTGGCCGAGCGCATCGCCCAGGAGGTCGGCCCGTTCGGTCATCGCGCATTCACCGATTCGGCACCGGTGCTCGAAGCCGAGCTTGCATCGCGCAGCGGACAGGGCTGGCGCGGCAAGCACACGCTGGTGCTCGACCGCGAGGCAGGATCGATGTTCTTCCTCGGAGAGATCTACGTCGACATGTCACTGCCGGCGAGCGAGCCGGTGACTGCACATTGCGGCAGCTGCAGCGCCTGCATCGATATCTGCCCGACGCAGGCCATCGTCGCGCCGCATCGGCTCGATGCGCGACGCTGCATCTCGTACCTGACTATCGAGCATCCGGGCGCGATTCCGCTCGACCTCCGCCCGCTGATCGGCAACCGCATCTACGGCTGCGACGACTGCCAGCTGGCCTGTCCGTGGAACAAGTTCGCCAAACGCAGCGCGCTACCGGATTTCGACGCGCGAGAAGGGCTCACCGGGCAACAACTCGGTGCACTGTTCGCGTGGACCGAAGCGCAGTTTCTGCGGCACACCGAAGGCAGCCCGATCCGGCGGATCGGGCATGAGCGTTGGCTGCGGAACATCGCGGTGGCGCTGGGGAACGCAGCGCATGCAGGGCAGTCGGTTGCGCGGGATGCGCTGGCAACGCGACTAGGCGATCCGAGTGCGCTGGTGCGGGAGCATGTCGAATGGGGGCTGGGCGAACTGCGTGTTGTGTAGTGCCTCGGGGTCACTGGTCGTGCGAGTCATGCGTCGCGTCGCTGCCCCTGCGCCAGTAACCCGACGCGCGAATCCACTTCGGATTGGCGCTTCGTTCGTCGATCAGATGTGCACGCAGTGCTTTGGCCGCGGCGGACTCGCAGCCGATCCACGCGTGGAAATCGCCGGTCGGCAGTTGAGCGGCGCGCAAAGCGTCGAGCAATGGCATGGCTGCGCCGCCGTTTCGATGCACCCAGATCACTTCCACATCCGCAGCGCTCGGCAGTTCAACGTGATCGTCCGGCCCATCCACTTCCGCCAGCACCACCGCCCGCGCGCTCGCCGGCAGTTCGCCGAGCCGCCGGAAGATCGCCGGCAGCGCCGTGTCGTCGCCGATCAGCAGATGCCAGTCGAATGCGGTCGGCACGATAAACGATCCGCGCGGTCCGCCGACGCCCAATCGCTGACCCGGCTTTGCCTGTTCGGCCCAGCGCGTGGCCGGTCCGGCGACGTGGAGTGCGAAGTCGATCTCGAGCGTGCGGGCACCTGCGTCGAAACGGCGCGGCGTGTAGTCGCGCATCGTCGGCTTTGCGCCTTCCGGCCAGATCGGGCCGTCGGGGCCGGCGGTCGGCAGCGTCAGGGCGCCAGTCGATTCGTCGGGAAAGAAAAGCTTCGCGTGGTCGTCGAAACCGGGGCTGTCGAAGCCTTCGAGCGCATAGCCGCCGAGCGTGACGCGCACAAAGTGTGGCGTGATGCGCTGCACGGCGATGACGTCGAGCGCGCGGAAGCGAAGGGTGTGGCGCATGCGCTGCGGCGTGCGGTCGGGAGCGGTCGTCGGGTGGGTCGAGTCGTTCATCGGATCTGTTCCAGTTGTTGAGCGGCGCTGTCGAGCACGGCCGCGAATGCGTTGGCCTGCGTCTGCGTCAGCGCTTCGCCGGAGAGGCGCATGCGCATGGCGAGCTTCAGGTTCTCGATCGCGCGCATGACCTGCGGCGGACGTCCGGCGCGTGGGCCGGCGCCGTCGATACCACCGTTCATGCGTGCCAGCATGGCGTCGACGGTGACGCGGTTCTCGGTCAGGAAGAGCTGTCCGGCGTCGGTGATCCGGTAGCGCTTTCTGCCACCGGTATCGGCTTCCTCGACGGTGAGGTAGCCGAGCTCTTCCATCAGCGTGAGCGTCGGATAGACCGTGCCGGGGCTCGGGCTGTAGGCGCCGCCAAGGCGGTCTTCGATCGACTTGATGAGTTCGTAGCCGTGGCTCGGCTTGTCCGCGATGAGTTGAAGCAGGACGAAGCGCAAGCCGCCATGGCCGAAGACCCGGCCGCCGCGCAGAGCGCCGCCTTCGCCAGCGCCGCCGCCGCCCCGACGGCCGCGGCCGACAGGACCGCCGCCGAGGATGTCGTCGTGTTCGTCGCGGCGCATGTGGGCGTGGCGATGACCGTGAGGATGGCTGTGATGTAAAGGGTGCATTGGGTTATCTTAGTTATATCTATTTGATAAAGATATATCTAAATAGAGTCTAAGTCAAGTAGTTATCCAATTCAGGATTCAGAGAGCATTTGCAGGTCATGAAGTTGTTCAGGTTGACCAACTTGACGAAACGGCGATCAAACCTAATATCGATACGATGAGCACCAGATTGATTGCAGATCCATTCGTCACCTCGCGAAGAAACGTCGACATGAACAATCCGGTGCGCAAGGCGCGCCGGGTCCAGCGACCCGGCGCGTCCGGCAAGCAGAACGATCAAGCAAGAAAGCAGTTCGAAGCGTTGGCTGGATTTTTCTTGCCGCGAGGTCGGCGCACGACACGACGTGAAACCGATGCGGGATTCGATGCCTTCGGCGAGGCGGTGAAGGCACTGGTCAAAAAGGAACTTGCGGCTATCGAGCATGAAGTACTGCCTTGGCCAAAGGAATTGCTGTCCGCGCCTTCCGCGCTCGTGCAGTCATTTCACAAGCCCGGAGTCGATGCTGCCATCGCAGCTGGCGCCGAGCTTCGCGCCAGGATCTACGGCGGACCCGACATGCTGACCTCGGATGAGTTCGGCAAGCGTGCCGGCGTCAGCCGCGAAACGGTCAACAACCGCCGCATCGCCGGGCAGCTGCTCGCGCTGTCGAAGGGTGGTCGATCGAATCGATACCCTGCGTGGCAGCTTGCAAAAGAGGTCGAGGCCGTGATGCCTCGTCTGCTCGAAATCCTGAGTGCCTACGGCCCGCTGGACATCTACCTATTCGTGACTTCGGGAAAAGCCTTGCTGGACGGACGCACGCCGCTCGACTGTCTGATAGACGGTGAAAGCGATCGCGTTCTTGAAGCTGCAGCCATTTATGTCGACGACATGGCACCGAGTTCGTGAGCGCTGCGCGCGCCGTCGGTTTGCCTAAGACACCCCTGTCCCTGAGCTTCGCGCGTTTCGACGACGCTGTTTTGATGCTAATCTGCTCTTCGAGATATCCGTCCCTCGACGATGCGTTCGGAAACAAGGGCGGCTCCCGCTTCGACGACCCTCAGCGCGTCTACAAGACGCTTTACTGCGCGCCCGATTTCGAGACCTGCTACAGCGAAACGCTTCTTCGCGACCAGACCTACCAGTCCGACGGCGTCTATGTCGTCGGCAGGAAGGATCACTTCGACCGGATGCTGCAACTGCTTGTCGTCGATGTCTCGAAGCTCAGGCTGGTGGACCTGATGGGGCCGGGGCGGCGGAGCATGGGTTACAGCTTTTCAACCGGGTTGGGTCCGTACTCTCAGACCAAGCCCCTGGCACGCGCTTCTACGAGCACAAGGATCGACCCGACGGCATCGTATACATGTCGAATTTCGCCGACGAGGCCAAGCCCGCGGTCGTTCTGTTCGACCGCGCTAGGGCGCACGTGCGCTTCGTTAATGGCCACGTGCCGATTCCATTCGCTTCATTACCGGAGCCGTTCGATGCCATCTCCGTGCGTCGAAATATCGTTCTGAGCCCAGGTTCCTGAACACGCGGCGGGAAGCGTCAAGCATCAGATTCGCTTCATCGCGATGCGCTAGCCTCCCACGATGCGCATCCTTCTCGTCGAAGACGATCCCTCTCTCGGCGCCACGGTGCAGTCGTGGCTGCAGCTCGACGGCTACGCTGTCGACTGGTTGCGGCGCGGCGATCAGGCCGACACGGCGCTTCGGACGCACGACTACCAATGCCTGCTGCTCGACCGCGGCCTGCCGGGCATGACCGGTGAAGCGCTGCTTGCCGCATTGCGCGCCCGACGCGCGGCGATTCCGGTGATCGTCATCACTGCGCGCGACACGCTCGCCGACCGCATCGAGGGCCTGGACCTCGGTGCCGACGACTACCTCGTCAAGCCCTTCGATCTGGAAGAACTATCCGCCCGAATCCGCGCGGCACTTCGTCGCGATGCGCGAAACACCGCCGATGTCGCGCCCACGCTGCGTCATGCCGGTGTCGAGCTCGACCCCGCAGCCAAGCGGGTGACGCGCGACGGCGAGCTCGTCGCCCTGACCGCACGCGAATTCGCCGTGTTGCAGGCGCTGATGCGCCGCAGCGGTCAGATCCTGAGCCGCGTGCAACTCGAAGAAGCGCTCTACGGCTGGGGCGAGGAAGTCGAGAGCAACGCGATCGAAGTACATGTGTACAACCTGCGCAAGAAGCTTGGCAGCAAGTTCATCGTCACCGTGCGCCATCACGGCTACGGCTTGTGCGCGGCGTGAAGCTGCGGCGCTGGCGCGAGCGGCGACGTGCCGCGCGCGGCGCCTATTCGCTGCGCCGTCGCCTGATCGCATCGGTCCTGGGCGCCAGCGTCGTCGTCTGGCTGGTGACGCTGGCCGTCGTCGTGCACGTCGCCTGGCGCCAGACCAGCGATGTGTTCGACGACGCGCTGAAGGAGGGCGCCCGCCTGGTGCTGGCACTCGGCACGGCGCAGTCGCCGGCGCGCGCTGCCGGCGATCAGCCCGACCGCCGCGAAGCGGCAAAACTGGAGCTGCACTATCAGCTGGTGTCGAGCGATGGCCGCGTGTTGCGCCGCGCCGAGGAAGCGCCGCCGCAACCGTTCTCGTCCTCGTTCAACCGGCGGAAGGGCTACGAGAACGTCTGGGTCGACGGCCGCGCCTGGCGCGTCTACCTGCTGCGCGCCGAGGGCGACGAGAAGGGCGAAGGCGTACAGGTACAGATCGGCCAGCCCTGGGACGAGCGCCTCGAGTTGCTCGAAGACATTGCCGAAGATCTGGCCTGGCCGATGCTGGGCCTACTAATGCTGCTCGGTGGCTTCTGCTGGTTTGCGATCCGACGGTTGCTGCAGCCTATCGAACGCACCGCCGAACGCATCGCCGCCAAGTCGCCCGACGACCTCGCGCCCGTCGCATCGAACGAGGAACCGCGCGAACTGCTGCCGATCGTCCAGGCGCTCAATCTGGTGCTCGGCCGTCTCGGCCATGCCTTGCAGGCCGAACGCCGCTTCACGGCCGATGCTGCGCACGAACTTCGCACCCCGCTCGCCGCCTTGCGCATGCGAATTCAGCTCATGCAGCGTCAGCAGGCTGCCGAACGACCCGCGCCGGTCGACCTGCAAGGCTTGCGCGACGAAGTCGACCGCTGCACCGCACTCACCGAAAGTCTGCTATCGCTGGCAAGGCTCGATCCGGAACGGCCGGAATCGCTGGTGAAGGAGAACGTCGATCTCGATGCGCTGTTCCAGAGACTCGCGTCGACCCGACCGACCGGCACGGATTCGACCCTGAATCTCGATGCGGGTGGCCTGACGCTGCAAGCGCATCCCGCGCTGCTTGAGAGCGCGCTGCGCAACCTGCTGGACAACGCGGTGCGATACGGCACGGAAGGCGGGCATGTGGAAATCACGGCCAAGGCGGTCGGCAACACGATCCGGATCGCCGTGCGCGACGACGGTCCCGGCGTATCCGAAGCCGATCGCACGCGCCTCACCGAGCGCTTCTTCCGCGTGCTCGGCTCGGGCCGGCCCGGCAGCGGCCTGGGGCTGTCGATCGTCGCGCGCATCGCGGCGCTTCACGGTGCTGCATTGCGCTTCGAGCTCGGGATCGACGGCCGCGGGCTCGGCGTGACGATGGAGTTTCCGGCGCGCTGATATCAGAAAGCCTTCAGCTTCGACGATTCAAATCGACCCATGAACAAAACCACTACCGCTACCACCACTGCCACTGCCACTCTCGTCCTCGCACTCGGCCTGCTCGGCGCCGCCGCACCGGCACTTGCCCAATACACCGGCCCCACGCCAGCTGCCACAGCCGCGCAAACCGGCACGCCGGCCGCGGTGCCCTACACCGGACCGAGCTCGGTCCCGGTCATGACGGTGAGGCAGTTGCTCGATACCGCCAGGGACGACCAGCACGCGCGTCTGCAGGGCCGCATCGTGTCGCACGACGGCGGCAAGAACTACACCTTCGCGGACGACAGCGGTCGGATGCCGGTGGAAATCTCTGCCAAGCGCTTTCCGCCGGGCCAGCCTGTCAGCGCAGAGCAGCGCGTCGAACTCGTCGGCGAAGTCGACAAGGACATGCGAAAGATGGAGTTTGAAGTCGATCAGGTTCGCCTGATTCCGTAATCAGGTGATCCGGTGACCCGGCAATGTTGGCCGCTATGCGGCTTTCGGCTGCGCGTCGCCATCCTCGACCCGCAGCCGCGGCAGGAACTGCGGATATTCGCGCTGCATGAAATCGATCACGCCTTCCCGCACCGCGCAGCGCAGGTCGAAAGCCAGCGATGACGAAGCCGCCGTGCACAGCACGCGCAGCTGCATCGTCCGTTCGGTCGCATCGGTCACCTGCAGGTTGAAGAAGCGGCCGTCCCACAGCGGCGACGCCTTCACCAGCCGCTCGGCCTCTTCGCGCAGCGGCGCCAGCGGCAGGCCGTAGTCGGCGTAGATGAAGACGGAACCGAGGATCTGCGCGCTGTGCCGCGTCCAGTTCTGGAACGGCTTCTCGATGAAGTACGACAGCGGCAGGATCAGCCGGCGGTCGTCCCATATGCGCAGCACCACGAAGGTGCCGGTGATTTCTTCCACGCGACCCCATTCGCCCTCGACCACCAGCACGTCGTCGATGCGGATCGGCTGTGCCAGCGCGATCTGCAGGCCGGCGATCAGGTTGCTGAACACCGGCTTGGCTGCCAGACCGGCCACGATGCCGATCACGCCGGCCGAAGCCAGCAGGCTCGCGCCCACCTGTTTCGCGCCAGGAAACGTCATCAGCATCATTGCCGCGCCGGTCACCAGCAGCATCGTGATGGCGGTGCGCGCCAGCACGCGCGTCTGCGTCAGCACCCGGCGTGCCTGCAGGTTGTCGACCGCGTCGTACGGATGCTTGGCGATGATGCCGTCCGCCAAGCCGTTGATCGCGCGCACGCCGAGCCAGGTGGTCGCAGCGATCAGCAACAGCCCGTTCAGGTGACGCACGCTGTTGATGAAGCGCAGGTCGTCGGGCGCCGCCTGCCACACGATCTGCAGCGCGATCAGCGGCATCACCAGCTTGGCCGTGGAATTGATCTTGACCAGCATCGTGTTCAGCACGAGCGTGTGGCGGGTGATGCGCCGCAGCACCATCACGGCCACGCGATGCGCCGTCAGGGCGATGGCGACGGCGATCAGTGCCGAGAGGCAGGGCGCGAACCACGGGTGGCCGAGCAGCATGTCTTTGGTCATTGGGTTTGTCCGGTCGGCACCGGATTGACGTCGATGTCGTCCGCAAGCGGTTGCAGGATGCGTGCCGCATCGTCGCGAAGCTGCGTCGCCATGCCGGTCGCCAGGTCGAGCCGGCGCAGCAGCCAGGGCGTGATGTCGTTGTCGAAGGGGTCCGGCAGCGTGACGGCGCCAGCGAGCGCCGTGGCCGGCTGGCTTGCCGGCATGGTGGAGCCGGTCGTCGGCGGCGTCCCGATGGCGGCTTCGATGCGCTCTGCGGTGCGCTTCAGCGGGCCTTCGATTTCCGACGGCGTGAGCCGGTCGCGCCGCAGCACCAGCATCGACTTCACCGCGCTCAGTTGCGCCAGCATCTGGTAGCTGTGTGCCTGCAGGTGCTCCAGCGCGGCGATCGGCGGGCGCACGGCGCGGGGCTCCGACAGCGATCGCTGCGTTGCCTGCACCAGTGCGGAAAGGCTGTCGAAAGCCTCCTTGCGTGCCAGTCGCCAGTCGAGCTCGGGGCTGGTGTCGACGGAATGCAGCGCGCCCAGCCCGAGCGCATAGCGCGCATGCCGCGCCTGCGCCTTGAGCGTGCGCGCCACCAGCGCTGGAATCTGCGTGCGCTCCCACGACGGCAGCACGTAGCAGAACGCCCAGGCGATGGTCGCTCCGATCAGCGTGTCGGCGATGCGCTCGAACAGCGCGAAGGTCGGCGCCGCGCCCACGTTCAGCATGTGTGCCTGCACCAGCCCCAACACTGTCGCGCAGACGGCGGTGATCAGGTAGCGCCGCACCGCGAAGCCATGCGCGATGGCCTGCGCCACCACGGAAACCACCAGCATTTCGAACGGCGACGGATGCGTCGCCAGCAACCCGACCGCGAACACGCAGCCGACCAGCGTACCGGCCACGCGCGCATTGCGCCGTTCCAGCGTCTGCGACAGGCTGCCGCGCAGCACCACGACGATGGTCAGGAAGATCCAGTAATCGTGCGATCCCCAGGGCAGCACGAGCGTGATGGCATAGGCCGTGCCGATGGCGAGCGCCGCGCGGATCGCATGGCGCAGCGGCGGCGCATCCCAGCGCCAGACGCCGAGGAACGGGCGCCACGACCATTCGGTCGGGCTGACGAACATCTGCCAGTTCGCGCGCACCACGGCAAGGTCGGGCGCGATCTCGCCGCGCGCGAGCGCCGACAGCCGCATCACTTCGTCGTTGATGTGTCCGATGCGGTTGGCCAGGCCGCGCGCCAGCATCGCCGGTGTCGGGCCGCCGCCGGGAACCAGGTCGGTTGCGTTGTCGGGCAAGCGGACGGCGGCCAGTTGGTGGCGGCGATCCGGCACGGCATGCGGCGTGCGGCCGATCAGGATCGCGTCTGCCATCGCCGTGACTTCGTCGGCCAGCGCTTCGAGCACGCGCCGCATCTCCGCCAGGGCCGGCGCATGCGTCGGCTGCGACTGCAGGACTTCGAGATCGAGCTCGCTGGCGAGCAGCTGGTCGCGCATCTCCAGCACCATGATCAGCATGCCGGCGAGGCGCTGGCGGCGCGGCGTGCGCGGGGATTCGAGGACGATGTCGCGCGTTGCCTGCAACTGGTCGGCCAGCGCGGCCTGCGCGCTGAGCAACTGGCCGAGCATCGGCGCCGGCACCTCGCGAACGTCGCCCGACGCATCGCGCGACGTGAACTGACGCGCCTCGGTGCGCATCAGCG
Organism: Variovorax glucosi; assembly: GCF_051216695.1. Lineage (NCBI taxonomy): Bacteria > Pseudomonadati > Pseudomonadota > Betaproteobacteria > Burkholderiales > Comamonadaceae > Variovorax > Variovorax glucosi. Next base: position 936,677 of record NZ_JBPJZE010000001.1, on the reverse strand, counting down.
CGCCGAGCGACAGCAGCACGTCGGCCATCGCCTGTACGCGGTAGCGGGCGTTCAGCGCCAGATTGGCCAGCGTCGCGTAGATGACGTAGAGGCCGGCGCCGAGTCCGAACAGCAACGTGCGCTCGAACGCTTCGGCGATGCCGCCGGGTTTGGGCGTCGCCATCGAGAAGATCATCGCGAACATCACCGCGACGGCGATCGGAATGCCGCGCTTGCCCCAGGCCATCGCAAGGAACGCAAAGAAAGTGGCCGGTACCAGCAGCAGGCCGAGGCGGATCGGTGCCGCGTGCAGCATCTGGACTGCGAAGAACAGCGGTACGCCGATGATGGGCGCCGGCAGCATCTGGAGGAATTTCCCGCGGCGCGGGCCGGGAAGATCGGGCGGCGCCGTGACGATCACCCCGACAGCGACAGCGGAGGCCGCGAAGGTGCCCAGCCAGAAATGCACACCCATCGCAATCAGCAGCAGCCCGAACGCGACAGACAGGCCGTTGATCACATAGTGGCTGAGCGCGACCCGCAGGAAAGCGCGGGTGCGCAGGACGGCGGCGCGCGGCGCCTGCATCTCAGCGACGGTCGTTGTCGCGCCCGGAGGGCAGGATCGGCGACAGCGATGCGCCGGTTTCCGGTATGTCGCGGCGAATGCGTGTCAGCTTGCGCTGCACGGGTTTGGTCGGTGCGGCTTCTGCCGTTGCGTCGTCTTCAGGCGTGTCGAGCGTGTCGCTGCTGGTGGTGCGGGCGTACAGATCGGCGGCAGTGTCGGCGGTCGGGTCGCTCTCGGCGCGTGCGGCCGAAGCCACGGCGCGAACGCGATCGCTGGCGCGCAGCTTGTCGTCGACGCCGGCGAACTTCGAATACTTGGCTATCAGCGGCACGAGCTGGCCGTAGATGCGCGGCGCGCCGGCAAGGCATTCGCGCTGGTCCAGGAAGTCGGACTCGCCGGTGAAGTTGCCGATCAGGCCGCCGGCCTCGGTCACCAGCAGCGATCCGGCTGCGACGTCCCAGCTGTTCAGGCCGCTTTCGAAGAAGGCGTCGGTGAAACCGGCGGCGACGTAGGCCAGGTCGAGCGCCGCGGCGCCCGGGCGACGCAGGCCGGCCAGGCGCGGCATGAGGTCGGACATCATCGCCATGTACTGCTTGAAGTTGTCGCCGGCGCGGAACGGGAAGCCGGTCGACACCAGGCATTCATTGAGCCGCGTGCGCTTGCTGACGCGGATGCGGCGATCGTTCATGTAGGCGCCGCGGCCCTTGGTGGCGGTGAACAGGTCGTTGCGGCTCGGGTCGTAGATGACCGCTTGCTCGATCTTGCCCTTGACCGCCAGCGCGATCGACACGCAGTAGAACGGGAAACCGTGGATGAAGTTGGTCGTGCCGTCGAGCGGATCGATGATCCACACGTATTCCGAATCCTTGGCGCCATGCTCGCTGCCCGATTCCTCCGCGAGGATGCCGTGGCCCGGGTAGTTGGTCAGCAGCGTCTCGATGATGATCTGCTCGGCTGCGTGATCCACCTCGGTGACGAAATCGTTGACCTGCTTTTGCGAGATCCGAACCGATTCGACGTCGAGCGCCGCGCGGTTGATGATGGCGCCGGCGGCGCGTGCAGCCTTGACGGCCACGTTGAGCATGGGATGGAGATTGGGCGACGACATGGATTGTGAGAAGAACGACGGAGCGGAAGCCCGGATGTAAGCGCCCGGACGATGCGGGCGCAGGAAGCGTGCGATTTTACAGGGCGGAAGCAGGGACGAAGCGGCGACATCTACAATGAGAAGTATTCTCATTTGTATTGGTCTTTGTCTTTCAAGCCTTTTTCTCCGTCTTTCATGCAAAAACTGTCGACCGTCGGGCCGCTGCTGTCGCGCATCGTCGCGGCGATCTTCGGCGGCTATGCGCTGGCCGCGCTGTCGAGCGTGGCTGTACTGGCATTGCCGGTCGATCGCACGCAGGCCGTCATCGGCGGCATCCTCTCGAGCTTCGCGATCTATGCGGGCGCGGTGATCTGGGTTTTCGCGGTGCGGTCGGCGCGGCGTGCATGGGTGGGGCTGCTGCTTGCGGCATCGGTGCTGGCCGTGCCCGCCGCGGCCGTCTGGACAGGCTTTGGCGCATGAAAGTTCCCGGTATCCGCCAGACGATGTCCGACCTGCACATCTGGACCGGCCTCCTGGTCGGCTGGCTGCTCTACGCGATGTTCCTCACCGGCACCGTGAGCTATTTCCGCGACGAGATCTCGCAGTGGATGCGGCCCGAGGCACCTGCCGCGAAGCAGGTGCCCGATGCGGCGCTGGTGAGCGATCGCATCGTCGCCTCGCTTGCCGCTCTTGCACCGGCAAGCACGCAGTGGAGCTTCAGCCTGCCCGACGCGCGCACGCCGACGGTGAGCAGCTTCTGGCGCAATCCGGGACCACGGCGCGCTTTCGGTCGCGCCACGTTCGATCCGGCCACCGGCGAGAAGCTCGCCGTGCGCGACACCCTGGGCGGCGACTTCTTCTTCCGCTTCCACTTCGACCTGCACTATCTGTCTCCGATCTGGAGCCGCTGGATCGTCGGCTTCTGCGCGATGTTCATGCTGGTCGCGATCGTCAGCGGCGTCATCACGCACAAGAAGATATTCGTCGACTTCTTCACTTTTCGCTGGGGCAAGGGGCAGCGTTCGTGGCTGGATGCGCATACGGCGCTGTCGGTGATCGGCCTGCCGTTCCATTTCATGATCACGTACAGCGGCCTGGTCACGCTGATGCTGCTCTACATGCCGTGGAGCGGCGAAATCGCACTGAAGACGTCGGAGGCGCGCCAGGGCCTGCAGGCGCAGATGAGTTCGTTCCTGCAGCCGGCGAAGGCGAGCGGACGGCCGGTGCCGCTGGTGCCGGTCGGCCCGCTCGTTCGGCAGGCGCAGGCGCGGTGGGGCGGCGAGGGCAGCGTGGGCAGCGTGGGTAGTGTGAACATCACCAACCCCGGCGATGCCGCGGCGCAGGTGGTCGTGGTGCGCAGCGAACGCGCGCGCGTCGGGACGAGCCCGCAATACATGCTCTTCGACGGTGTCGACGGTCGGCTGATCCGCACCGTCGACGAGGTCGGCGCCGCCGCGCAGACGCGCGGCTTCCTCTACGGACTGCACATCGGCCGTTTCGCCGACGGCACGCTACGCTGGCTGTACTTCGTCGTCAGCCTGGCCGGAACGGCGATGGTCGGCACCGGACTCGTCCTCTGGACCGTCAAGCGGCGCCAGAAACTGCCCGATCCGGACAAGCCGTACTTCGGTTTCCAGCTGGTCGAGCGTCTGAACATCGCGACCATCGCGGGCCTGTCGATCGCCATGGCGTCGATGCTGTGGGCCAATCGCCTGCTGCCCGACGGCATGGCCGATCGCGCCGGGTGGGAAGTCCATGTGTTCTTCATCGTCTGGGCCCTGACGCTGGCATACGCCGTCGCGCGGCCGGCGAAGAAGGCGTGGATCGAACTGCTGTGGGTCGCCGTGGCAGCCATCGGGCTGCTGCCGGTCGTCAATGCACTGACCACCGACCGCAACCTGTTCGCGAGCCTGCGCAACGGCGACGGTGTCTTTGCAGGGCTGGAAATCACGCTGCTGGTGCTGGCCGGCATGCATGCAATGCTGGCCATCCGGGCAGCGCGACACCGGCCGCGCATGCGGACAGCCAAACCGGAAAAGTCGATCGACGGCGTTGCGGCATGAACAGTCACGTCGTCGTCTTTGCGTTGTGCCTGGGAGCGTTCGCCGGTATCGCGCTGGCTGTCGAGCGCCAGCAGGAAGAGCTTTTCGGTCGTGCGCTATCGATTGCGACGACGCGGCTCTTGCGGATTGCCGGCTGGACCGGCCTGATGCTTGCGTTCGCCGTGGCCGTTCGGGCCCAGGGTTGGGCCTTCGGCGGCGTCGCGTGGGTCGGCCACCTCAGTCTGGCGGCGGGATGCGTGTTCGGCGCGATGGTGATCGGGGTGCGTCTGCGAACGGGGCGTCCGGTCTAATACGGGCCCATGCGAACCCGCTTCATCCTGATCCAGACCAGCCATGCCGGCAATGTAGGCGCCGCAGCGCGCGCCATGAAAACAATGGGTTTCGGCGACCTCGTGCTCGTCGCGCCGCGCTGGGCCAACGTGCTGCGGCGCGAGGAAACCATCCAGCGCGCGAGCGGCGCACTCGACGTGCTGGCCAACGCGCGCGTCGTCGACACGCTCGACGAAGCGCTGGACGGCGTCACGCACCTCTGCGCCACCGCGATGATCCCGCGCGATTTCGGCCCCCCGACGCGCACCCCGCGCGAGCATCTCGAGCCGCTCGGCAGATCGGACCCGCCAGAGCACGTCGGCTTGCTGTTCGGCTCCGAGCGCTTCGGCATGCGCAACGAAGACGTCTATCGTTGCAACGTCGCGCTGAGCATTCCGGCAGACCCCAATTTCGGCTCCCTGAATCTGGGTGCGGCGATCCAGCTCGTCGCCTACGAATGGCGGCTGGCGCTGGGCGGCTTCCCGGTCGTCGAGTCAGTGACGCCGACACAGGCCGCCGATGCGCGCGCCGTCGCGGGCATGCTCGACCACTGGGAGAAGGCGCTGGTGCAGATCGGTTTTCTCGATCCCGCCGCGCCCAAGAAGCTGATGCCGCGTCTGCAGCAGTTGTTCAATCGCGCGCAGCCGACGCCGGAAGAGATCCACATCCTGCGCGGCATAGCCAAGGCGATGGCCGATACGCGGTCATGACGATACGGCGCCGTGCGTCTTGTCGGCGCCATCGACCATGTTCTTCACCCGTCTCGCCAGCGCGTCCAGTGTGAAAGGCTTGGTCAGCACCTGCATTCCCGGCTCCAGGTGACCGTTGCCGACCACCGCGTTCTCCGCATAGCCGGTGATGAACAACACCTTGAGTTCGGGACGTAGCGACCGGCCACCATCCGCGACCTGCCGGCCGTTCATGCCGCCCGGCAGTCCGACGTCGGTGATCATCAGGTCGATCGGCGCGCCCGACTGCAGCAGCGTGAGCGCTTCGGCGCCATCGGCAGCCTGCAGCGTCTTGAAACCCATCTCTTCGAGCGCCTCGACCACCAGCGACCGTACGTTGATCTCGTCGTCGACGACCAGCACCACGCCGGCGCCCATGCTGTCGTCGCGCAGCTGGCGGATTTCGACCGTCGGCAGATCGGCTTCCGCGTCGTCCCGGAGCTGGCGCGGCAGATAGATGCACATCGTCGTGCCCATGCCGATCTCCGAATACACCCGGATCTGGCCGCCGGACTGCCGCGCGAAACCGTAGACCATCGACAGCCCCAGCCCGGTGCCCATGCCCATCGGCTTGGTCGTGAAGAAGGGTTCGAACACGCGCTGGATCACGTCCGGCGCCATGCCGGTTCCGGTATCTGTCACGCAGAGCGAGATGTACTGGCCGGGCGGCAGGTCGCGCTCCCGGGCGACGCGCTCGTCCATGAACTTGTTGGCGGTCTCGATCGTGAGGCGTCCGCCGTCGGGCATCGCATCGCGGGCGTTGATGCAGAGATTCAGCAGCGCATTCTCCAGCTGGTGCGGATCGACGTGCGTGCGCCACAGCCCGACCGAACCGACCACGTCCAGCGTCACCGCCGGGCCGATGGTCCGGCGCAGCAGTTCCTCCATGCCGGCGACCAGCTTGTTGGCATCGACGGTCTTCGGTTCCAGCGTCTGCCGGCGTGAAAACGCGAGCATCCGGTGGGTGAGCGACGCTGCGCGTTTTGCCGCGCCTTGCGCTACCGTGATGTAACGCTCGAAATCGTCGTGCCGACCCTGGTTGAGCCGGCGCTGCATCAGCTCGAGGCTGCCGGTGATGCTGGCGAGCAGGTTGTTGAAATCGTGTGCCAGTCCGCCGGTCAGCTGGCCGACGGCTTCCATCTTCTGCGACTGCCGCAGCTGTTCCTGCATCGCTTCCAGCGAGGCGGCGGCTTCCTTTTCGGCGGTGACGTGGCGACCGCTTGCGTAGATGAGGCCGTCGACCGGCGCCGATACCCAGGAAAGCCAGCGAAATCCGCCGTCCTTGTGGCGGTAGCGGTTCTCGAAGGGCAGCGCGTCGGCGGACATCACGTCGCCCAGCGCCTCCTCGAGCGAGCGCACCGTCGTACCGTCTTCGGCAGCCATGTCGTCGAGACAGACGAACTCCGTGCAATTGCGGTCGAGGAGCTCTTCCGCGCGCCAGCCGAGCACCGTATTCCAGGCCTCGTTCACCGCCCGGATGGTGCCGTCGGGCTCGACGACCAGTTGCAGGTCGCGCGACTGTTTCCACGCGCGATCCCGTTCGCGCGTGCGCGCCTCGACACGTTGCTCCAGCGTCTCGTTGAGTTGCTGGATCGCGATTTCGCTCTGCTTGCGCTCCGTGACATCGACCGTCGCGCCGGGGAAACGGATCGGTACGCCGTCTTCATCGCGCACCAGCTTGCCGCGCGCCAGCACCCAGCGTACGGAGCCGTCGAGCTGCCGTATGCGGTACTCGCTGCGGAATTCGTCCTGGCCCGCAAACGTGCGGTCGAGCTCCGCCTGGAACGCGGCCATGTCGTCCGGGTGAAAGTTCTTGGTGTATTCGGTCAACGGCGCGCCGCGCGCAGCCCATCCGGTGTCGACCGAATAGATGCGAGCGAAATTCGGGTCGCCGTAGATGACGTCCGACTTGAGATCCCAATCCCAGATGCCGATCATTCCGGAAGCACCGAGCGCCAGATTGAGCCGCTCCTCGCTCGTCGCCAGCCGCTGCTCCACCGTGCGGCGTCCGGTGATGTCGCGCCCGACGGCGACCATCCGCTGCGGCTTGCCGTTGTCGCAGAAGATCGCCGTGACGACGAAATCCCACCACTTCGGCGTGTTCTTCAATGTCGGCGCGTAGCCTTCGAAGCGCCCGGTGCCACCCGCGCAGGCATCGCTCGCAGCCTTGTGCGCGGCGATGCGGTCGCTGTCGTGCCAGGTGTCGAACCAGGATCGGCCGACCAGTTCGGACGCGGCGGATGCCTCCATTCCCTTGACGCCGCCGGGACTGGCGAATTCGACCTTGCCTTCGAGGTCGAGCACCAGGATGCAGTCGCGGCTGGACGCCAGGATCGATGCGTTGAGGTCCTGCGCCATCCGCAGTTCGAGCTGCGCCTTCATCGTGTTGCTGATGTCGCGTGAAATCGCCAGCAGTTTCTCGGGCGCGCCGTCGGGCCCGAGGATCGGCGTGACCTGCACGTCCCACCATTTCGCGTTGCCGGCCATCGTGTCGGCCATGCCGGTGAAATGGCCGATGCCGCCGTCGCGGGCAGTTTCGATTGCTGCGACGGCGGCGGTGTTGCCGGCGTCCTTCCAGAAATCGGGCCACGGGCAGCCGCGCAGCTCGTTGAAGTCGCTGACTTCCATGACTGCCTGACCGCCTTCGCTCATGAACACCAGGCTGGCGTCGAGGTCGAGCACCTTGATGCAATCGTTCGACGAAGCTAGCACGCTGCGCATGAACTGGGCGTCGGCCCGCTGTTCTGCCGCCGCCTCTCTGGCTTCGGTGCCGTCCCGGAGGATCTTGACGAAACCGATGTGCCTCCTGTTTTCATCGCGCAGCGTCATCATTTCGCCGCTGCCCCAGAAGCGCGAACCGTCCTTGCGCAGATGCCAGCGTTCGTCGTTGCCACGGCCGACGTCCAGCGCCGCGATCATCTCCATCTCGATCTGGCCGCGCTCGCGGTCCTCGGGAGTGAAGAATCGTTCGGCGGACTGCCCGTACATTTCCTCGGCGGTCCAGCCGAAGATCAGCTCCGCACCCGAATTCCAGTCGGTGATGATTCCGTCAGGGTCCGTCGCGACGATGGCGAAATCGATCGCACTTTCGAAGATGGCCCTAAGGCGGCCGGCATCGGCGCCGACGTCGCGAGATTTTTCGTTTGCAGCAGAAAAAGATTTGGACATAGGTTTATGCCGCAAAACGTCTGGACCACGCCGGGCTGGACAAAGACTACATAAACCTTACGCCTGACCGGGTGAGTCGGAACTCCGCATGACTGTCGGACTGGAGCTACCCACGGCTCACATGCCGACGTAGTTCGGTCCGCCGCCACCTTCCGGCGTGACCCAGACGATGTTCTGCGTCGGGTCCTTGATGTCGCAGGTCTTGCAATGGACGCAGTTCTGCGCATTGATCTGCAGGCGCTCCTTGCCGCTGTCGCCATCCGCCACATATTCGTAGACGCCGGCAGGGCAGTAGCGCGCCTCCGGGCCGGCGTACTCGGGCAGGTTGATACGCGTGGGTACGCTCGGGTCCTTGAGCGTCAGGTGCGCCGGCTGGTTCTCTTCATGGTTCGTGTTGCTGATGAACACGCTGGAAAGCCGGTCGAAGGTCAGCTTTCCGTCGGGCCTCGGATAGACGATCTTCTTGCAGGCCGATGCCGGCTTCAGGCGCTTGTGATCGGCTTCGGTGCGATGGATCGTCCAGGGAATATGGCCGCGCAGCACGAACTGCTCGATGCCGGTCATGACGGTTCCGACGGTCAGGCCCTTCTTGAACCACTGCTTGAAATTGCGCGCCTTGTGCAGTTCGGTGTGCAGCCAGCTCTTCTCGAAAGCTGCCGGGTATGCGGTGAGTTCGTCGTGCTGCCGGCCGGCGAGGATCGCCTCGAACGCGGCATCGGCGGCGAGCATGCCGGTCTTGATGGCGGCATGGCTGCCCTTGATGCGGCTTGCATTGAGATAGCCGGCTTCGCAGCCGACCAGCGCACCGCCCGGAAACACCGTCTTCGGCAACGACAGCAGGCCGCCGGCCGTGATCGCGCGCGCGCCGTAGCTCAGGCGCTTCGGCGCCTTCAAACCCTTGTCCTGGCCTTCGAAATACCAGCGGATGTTCGGATGCGTCTTGAAGCGCTGGAACTCCTCGAAGGGGCTCATGTGCGGATTCTGGTAGTCCAGCCCGACCACGTAGCCGACGATCAGCTGGTTGTTCTCCGCGTGATAGACGAAGGAGCCGCCATACGTGTCGCCGGGCAACGGCCAGCCGGCAGTGTGGATCGCCAGGCCCGGCTGGTGGCGTGCCGGGTCGATTTCCCACAGTTCCTTGATGCCGATGCCGTAGCTCTGCGGGTCCTTGCCGTCGTCGAGCTTGTACTTTGCGATCAGCTGCCGGCCCAGATGACCGCGTGCGCCTTCCGCGAACACGGTGTATTTGCCGAGCAATTCCATGCCGAGCTGGAAGTTGTCGGTCGGTTCGCCGTCCTTGCCGATACCGAGATTGCCGGTCGCGACACCGCGCACCTTGCCGTCTTCGGTGTAGAGCACTTCCGCGGCAGGAAAGCCCGGAAAGATCTCGACGCCGGCTTCTTCCGCCTGCAGCGCCAGCCAGCGCGTCACGTTGCCGAGGCTGACGATGTAGTTGCCTTCGTTGTGGAAGTTGTGCGGCAGCATGAAGTTCGGCGTGCGGACGGCGCCGGTCTCGGTGAGCATGAGGAAGGTGTCGGCGGTCACCGGCTGGTTCAGCGGCGCGCCCTTGGCCTTCCAGTCGGGAATCAGTTCCGACAGACCGCGCGGATCCATGATCGCGCCCGACAGGATGTGCGCACCCGGCTCCGAGCCTTTCTCCAGAACCACGACCGAGACTTCCTTGTCGTACTGCGCCGCCAGCTGCTTGATCCGGATCGCGGTCGACAGGCCGGCGGGGCCGCCACCGACCACGACCACGTCGTATTCCATGGATTCGCGGGGACCGAACTGGGCAAGGATTTCGTCGTGGGTCATTGATCTGTCTCTTCGAAGGAGGATTTGTAAATATTTTATGCGGCGGCCTGCAGGAGGATTCGCGTCTCCAGACCGGTCTCCGCATCCGGCGGCGGCGACTGCATTTCCAGGCGCCCGCCATGCTTCTCGACGATCGTCGTGACGATCGACAGGCCCAGCCCGTAGCCGACGCGCGCAGTGCCGTGCCGGACGTGGCGCTGTCGCATCAACGCGAGGGCATCGTTTCCGACGCCCGGCCCGCCGTCGCGGACGATCAGCGCGCCGTCGCTGCGGACCTCGATGTCGACCCGGCTGTCGCCGGCGTAATGAAGTGCGTTCTCCACCAGGTTGCGCAGCGCGATGGCAAGCGCATCGAAGTCGCCGAGAGCGATCGGTCCTTCGCCGGTTTCCGGCACCCGCAGGTGAAGGCGGTGGAGCACGCCGGTGTCGGCCCAGAATTCCTGCGCCACCGTGGCAGCCAGCAGGATCAGGTCGACGCGCGAGCGCGTCAGCGACGCGCCCGACTCGGCCCTCGACAGCTGCAACAGCTTCTCGGTGCGATGGCTGAGCACCTGCAGCGCATCGAGCGCGCCGCGAACGTCCTCGCGGCGCAGGTCGTGATCGAGCGCGGTCTGCAGGCGCAGGCGGGCCGCGGCCAGCGGCGTGCGAAGCTCATGCGCGGCGTTGGCAGCCAGCGCGCGCTCGACGTCGAGCGACTTCGAGAGTCGGTCCATCAGCCGGTTGACATGCTCCTCGACCGACTTCAACTCGCGCGGCAGACGGGGCAGGGAAATGGGTTGCAACTGGTCGCTGCCTCTCTTGCCGATCTCCTGTTCGAGCGACTGCAGCACGCCGAGCTCGCTTCGCGCGATGCGGCGCAGCAGCACCGCCAGCAACGGCAGGATCGCCAGCAACGGCGCGATCAGCCCGATCAGCGTGCGGTCGACCGCTTCGCGACGCTCGTCGAGCGGATCGGCCACCTGCAGATACAGGTTGCGCACGGGATGGCGCACCGTGTAGATGCGCCAGTGGTCGTTGTTCGAGAAGCCCGGGGAAACCGGCACGTCGAAGACGTTGCCCGGTGTCTCGGCCGACCGCATCAGCACGCGTTCGCCGGGATCGACGATCTGGTAGATCACCGATGCATCGGTGAACGTCGTCGGCGTGGGCGCGATCAGCGGCTTGCCCGGATGCGGGGCCGGATCGTCCTTGTCCAGGTGCGACAGCGCGATGTCGAACATGCGATGCGAGACCTCGATCAGCTCGTTGTCGAAATTGAAGGTGATCTCGCGGTCCGTGTACCAGACCACCGCCAGCACGCAAGCCAGCCAGACGCCGCCGACCCAGAGGATCAGCGTGCGCGTGAGCCGCCCGGCGAGCGTGTCCCGTCCGACGCGTGAAAGCAGTGCTTCGATGCGCGGCGCGCTCACTCCGCCACGTCCGTGGAAGGCGCAAGCCGATAGCCGAGACCGCGCACCGTCTGGATGTGATCGCGTCCGAGCTTGCGGCGCAGCCGGCTGATGAAGACTTCGAGCGTATTGCTGTCGGCCTCGTCGTCGAAACCGTAGAGTGCGTCCTGCAGGTTTTCGCGGGTGTGGATGCGGTCGGGCCGCGTCGCCATCACGCGCAGCAACGCCCATTCCTTCTGCGTCAGCATCACGGCGAGTCCGTGGTTGCGCACCGTTTCGCGTCCGAGGTCGACCTGCAGGCTGCCGAGCGTGAGAACCGGTACGTTGTCGGCACTGCGCCGGCGTTCGACCGCGCGCAGCCGGGCCAGCAGTTCGGCCGGGTCGTAGGGCTTGATGAGGTAGTCGTCGGCGCCGGCGTCCAGCCCGCGGATGCGGTCGGTGACCTGGTCGCGCGCCGTCAGCACGATGACGATGGGGCGTTCCTTCAGCGCACGGATCTGCGGCAGCAGCGACAGGCCGTCGCCGTCGCCCAGATGCAGGTCGAGCAGAACGGCCGCGTACTGGGCGGCCCTCAGCGCGCCGCCGGCCATCGCGAGGCTGGGCACGGCGTCGACCACGAAGGCCTTCGCCGAAAGGTAGCCGCAGACAGCTTCCGAAAGCGCGACGTCGTCTTCAACAAGCAGAACGCGCACGGCGAGAATCCTTGGACAGAAAAAAACACAGTCTACCCAGCAGGTCCCATGCCGCTTCGGGCCGGCCGCTTCAGGTTGGATTCAGGCTGAACGCCTACGCTCCCGCCTTCGTCCAAAACACGCCTTGTCCGCCTTGAGTCCCGCCTCTTCATCTCTTCCTGCCGCGCGCACCGATACACGCCTCGTCGCGGTTACGGCTCTTCTTCTGGTTCTGGTGCTTCTCTGGGACGCTTTGGGTCTCGACCTGCCGCTGGCCCGGCTCGCCGGTACGGGCACGGGTTTCGCGCTGCGCGAAAACAGGACCTTCATCCTCGTCATGCACGAGATCCCGCGCTTCGCCAGCATGGCAGGCGTCGTCGTGCTGCTCCTGCTGGCGTTCTTTCCGCTCGGATTCATGCGCCGGATGACCCGCGGCGACCGTTTTCAGCTTGCCGGTTCGGTGCTGGCAGCCGTCACCGCGGTGTCGCTGGTCAAGAACATCAGCAACATCAGCTGTCCCTGGGATCTGCAGGAGTTCGGCGGCGTCGCGCGCTACGTTTCTCACTGGGCCTGGGGCGTGGACGACGGCGGATCGGGCCGATGCTTTCCGGCAGGCCACGCTTCCGCCGCGTTCGCTTATGTCGGCGGCTGGCTCGTGCTGCGCCGCTATTCGATGCGGTGGGCCGGCATCTGGCTCGCCGCCGCCATCGTGCTGGGCTTCGTGCTCGGTCTCGGCCAGCAGTGGCGCGGTGCGCATTACATGAGCCACACGCTCTGGACCGGCTGGATCTGCTGGGCCGTTGCGCTCGTCATCGAATTCGCCCTGCATCGTCCCCGTTTCTCTTTCAAATTCTCATGATTCGCGCGCTTTCTTCACCGCCCAACTGGCTGGCGGCCATCGACCGCTGGATGTCCCGCCCACGCAGCGCACGTTTTGTCGTTGCAGGACTCAGCCTGTATCTGCTGCTGGCGGCCAACTGGGCGTTGTGGATCGAGCTTTCGCGGATCGGCGGCGCGCCGAGTCTCTACTGGCGGTCGGCCCTCGGCATGGCGCTGCTGGTCGGATTCGGAACGCTGGGCATGCTGTCGCTCACGGCATGGTCGCGCTTCATGAAACCGCTGTGGTTCGTCATCGTGCTGATCGCGGCGGTGGCGCAGCACTACATGCTGACCTACCGGATCGTCGTCGACCCGACGATGGCGGCCAACGCCATGCAGACCGACTTCCACGAGACGCGCGACCTGCTCGGCTGGCGCATGGCATTCAACGTGCTGGCCGTGACGGTGCTTCCGGCCTGGTGGCTGCTGCGTGTGCGCATCCTGCGGACGGGCGCCTGGTCGCAGATCTGGCGCAATGCCGCGCTGTTCGTGGCGTCGATCGCGGTGGTCGCCGGCAGCGTGGCTGCGTTGTCGCGCGACCTGGCGCCGCTGATGCGCAACAACGTCACGCTGCGCTACATGATGAATCCGCTGGCCAGCGTCTATTCGGCCGGCTCGGTGGTGATCAAGCCGCTGTTCGCACGGTCCAGGCGGCTGGTGCCGATCTCGGCCGGCGCGGCACTGGGCACGTCTTATGCCGCGCAGACGAAGCCGCCGATGTTCGTGGTGGTCGTGGGCGAAACCGCCCGAGCCGACCATTTCGCGCTGAACGGCTATGCCCGCGACACGACGCCCCAGCTCGCTGCGCGCCAGGTGCTGAACTGGACCAACGTGCGCTCCTGCGGCACCAACACGCTGGCGTCGGTGCCATGCATGTTCTCGCCGCTCGGCAAGGAGGGCTACGAAGGTCGCAAGGACGACTACGAAAACCTGCTGGACGTCGCCAAGGCTGCCGGCCTGGCCGTGCTCTGGATCGAGAACCAGGCCGGCTGCAAGGGCGTGTGCGACCGCGTACCCAACATCAGCGCCGATGCCGACCTCGACGCAGCCACCAAGGCCCGCCTCTGCGACGGCGACGAGTGCCGCGACGACGTCCTGCTGCAGAACATCGACAAACGCATCGCCGCTTTGCCGGCCGAGCGGCGCGCCAGGGGTGTGCTGGTCGTGATGCACCAGATGGGCAGCCACGGCCCGGCCTACTACAAGCGGTCTTCTCCGTCGTCGAAACGCTTCATGCCCGAATGCGTGACCAATGTGCTGGCCGACTGCAGCCACGCGGAATTGCTGAACGCCTACGACAACTCCATCGCCTACACCGATCGATTTCTCGGCGACACGATCGACTGGCTGAAGACGCAGTCGGCCAGCTTCGATACGGGTCTTCTATATATGAGCGACCACGGCGAGTCCCTGGGGGAGTACGGCCTCTTCCTGCACGGACTGCCGTACAACTTCGCGCCCGAGGTGCAGAAACACGTGCCGATGATTGCGTGGTTCGATGCTGGCATGGCCGGGCGCGAGAAGTTGTCGATGAAGTGCCTGCGCGACGACCGCGACACGGCGCTGACGCACGACAACCTCTATCACACGGTGCTTGGCGTGCTGGATGTGAAGACGCCGACTTACAAGCCGGGGCTTGACGCATTCAAGAAATGTCGCGGTACGGAGGATTGAGACGTTTGGTCAACCTGTAGTCCCGGGCTGTTGCGCTACTAGCGTTGCGACTGGTGCGGGTGTTGACTGACTGTTTGCCACTGCCACTGCCACTGCCACTGCCACGGGCGTCGCGGCTGAATTCAATGGATCAGGCAGTATGGGAGCCGATTGAACGTTGGTCGTCAATAGAGCCGATGGCGAGTTTTCGATTATTCGAATGAATTCATCAAATTCGCTGTCGTACGAGCCTGCGGGGCTGACAGATGCGAATGACGGTGATAAGTCGTCATAGGATTGGCTGAAAATCGAAGACCCGCTTGTATTGATTCCCTGAGACGCACTTCCCTGATTCAATTGCGGAGCCTGGGCAATCTGGGGCCCTGAATTCGAAAATCCTTGCGTGTATGGCGTCGGCTGAAACTGCGGTTGATCGATGGAGTGCACGTTCTGGAAAGCGTTTGCTTGGTAATTCATGGCTCCCGAACTGTATTGCGGCCGTGTTTGAGGCTGATGCCGTTGCTGAGTAGTCGGTCTATTCATTCCATTCGAAGCTGTCCACGACGACGATGGAGTCGACTGCGACTGCGACTGCGATGGATCAATCGATGATCCACCCTGAAACAGGTTGGGCTGGTAGACCTGGCTTCCTGATTCATATGTCGGCTGTGTTTGAAGCTGCAGTTGTGGCTGCAATTGCTGCTGCACGTCGGGTTGGCCCATGCGATTGAAGGTTGGTCCGGACGACGATGGCTGCAAGGGATGGTACGCGGAAGTCGGCAACGCTTGACTCACATCTTCGAACTTCGTGCGTTTGAACGTTGGTGACTGTCTGCCGTACGACGTTGGCTCGCTGTTGACGTGCCAATAAACTCGCTTCTCAACAGTCAACGGTTCGGACACAGCCGCAGGGTCCAACAATGCGTTCGCATTGGACGGATAAATGGCTGGCGGAGCTTGAGTGCTAAGCAAAGCCGGATTCGAAGCCGTTAGTGAGATTCCGCCTTGTAGAGACTGCAAAGGCTGCAAGGGCTGCTGCGGCTGCGCAGGTTGAGCGGGTTGCTCGGTTGCAATTTTCGCAGACCGAGTACCTGGTAATGGCCGGCGATATTCAGGCGGTTGGTCGATCATGGCCAAAGCAGCTTCTCGATATTGTTCCGGGATGTTCAATGCCAATTTGCGAAAAAAAGTCCTAATCGCCATGTCGTTGGTCTGTATGGCGGAAATATCGTTTCCCGGTGCTCGACTCCAGGTGACGGCCTGATGACGCATTGCATAGACAGCTTTTGGGTTGGTGAATAACTCGGTATCGTACTTGGTTATGTTGTTGTCGTTGACCGCAATATCTTCTTTCATTGTTGTGAACAACTTCTGAAGCTGTTCTTTCGTAGTCCCGAAGCCAAATTCGGCTCTTGCTCCTTGTATTTGACGGCGTGTCGGCACCAATTTTCCCATTGGATCGTCTTTCATTGCTTTGTAAGTGTAATCTGGTCCATTATTTAGGAGGGCGCGCCTGAAATAATCGGAAATGTTCAAGTTGCCAGATGAGTAAAACGACCCTGGCGTGGCTGAAATCCTATTTTTTGCAGGTGTTTTTGGCGTGGTAGTCGAGGATGTAATCGATGTCGCGATGTTTTGCGTTTGCACGGGTGGGTTTGGGCGAACGAATTGGGGTGCCGGGGCTATTTCGGGGTTCGACGGCAAACGCGTTGAGCTTTGTCGGGTGATCGGCAGATCGCCTGTAATTTTTTCGTTGTTCATGATTGCTGGTGAGTTTTGATTGGAGAAGTACAACGACGCATGGATGATTTTTCTATCGTCGTTCGAGCCAAATATCTCTCCTATAAGAAAATTCTTAAAAAATAGGTCATACAACGTTCCATTGGTCTTCTTTTAGTCCGTTCATCGAATCAGTGGACTGCAAATGAGCGCTCATCTATTCGGTCGCGCATGCGGAAAGACACCACTGGTACGCAGGTGCGCCGACAAACCGAATCGAATTGCCCCCGCCGCCCAGTCTCCCGCCCTCCGCCAGTTGCGTCTAAGGGTTTCACCTGCCATGCTGATGGCAAACAACAAAGCGGCGTCGGTCGCATACCTCCGATGTCCGATGCGACCAACCCAGGGCGACGCGGCTTCCTGCGCCGTTCGATTGCGATAGTCCCCGCTGCGGGAGCGCTCACCGCGACCGGCTTCATCGCCGGCCAGCAGCAGAGCGCCGATGCAGCAGAACCGGCAGCTTCCGCGCCGCCTTCGCCAAGCCGGCCCTACACGCCGGTCTACTTCCACCCCGACGAATGGGCCTTTATCCTCGCGGCCGTCGCGCGGCTGATTCCGTCGGACGACACCGGCCCTGGCGCGATCGAAGCCGGCGTGCCGGAGTTCATCGACCGGCAGATGGAGGGCGGTTTCGGTCAGGCCTCGCTCTGGTACATGCAGGGTCCGTTCGTGCCAAGCTCGCCGCTGTTCGGCTACCAGGGAAAGATGCTGCCGCGCGAGGTGTACCGCGCCGGCATTGCCGCGACCGATGCCTGGTGCCGGCAAAACAGGGGCGGCAAACGATTCGCCGAGCTCGATGCCGCGCAGCAGGACGAAGTGCTCAAGGGGCTGGAGGGCGAAACGATCAGGTTCGCCGATGTCGGCGGCAAGGACTTCTTCGGTTTCCTGCTGCAGAACACGAAGGAGGGCTATTTCAGCGATCCGATCCACGGCGGCAACAAGGATGCGGCGGCCTGGAAGATGATCGGTTTCCCCGGTGCGCGCGCGGACTTTCTCGACTGGGTCGACAAACCCGGCGTCCGGTACCCGCTGCCGCCCGTCAGCATCGCCGGCCCGCAAGGCTGAGGGAAGGCTCGACATGGCAACCATCAAGAAACCTTCCGTCGACGCGGTGCTGGTCGGCTTCGGCTGGACCGGCGCGATCATGGGCATGGAACTCACGGCCGCCGGGCTCAAGGTGCTGGCGCTGGAGCGCGGCGAGAACCGCGACACCGTGCCCGACTTCGCCTATCCGCGCATCACCGACGAGCTGAGCTACGGCATTCGCGGCAAGTTGTTCCAGAACCTGTCGAAAGAGACGGTCACCGTTCGCCACACGCCGGCCGACCTGGCCGTGCCGTACCGCCAGCACGGCTCCTTCCTGCTCGGCGACGGCGTCGGCGGCGCCGGCGTGCACTGGAACGGACATCACTGGCGCGCACTGCCGGCCGACCTGCGGCTGCGCAGCACCTACGAAGAGCGCTACGGCAAGAAATTCATCCCCGACGGCATGAACCTGCAGGACTTCGGCGTGACCTACGACGAACTGGAACCGCACTTCGACCAGTTCGAGAAGATCTGCGGCACCTCCGGCAAGGCCGGCAACCTGCGCGGCAATGTCCAGGCCGGCGGCAATCCGTTCGAAGGCTGGCGCACCAATGAATTTCCGCTGCCGCCACTGGCTTCGCCGAACAGCGCGGTGCTGTTCGAGAAGGCTGCGCGCGAGCTCGGCTTTCATCCGTTCCCGCAAGCCGCGGCCAACGCATCGCGGGCGTACACGAATCCGCATGGTGCGCAGTTGGGTCCGTGCAATTTCTGCGGCTTCTGCGAGCGCTACGGCTGCTACATGTATGCCAAGGCATCGCCGCAGACCACCTTGCTGCCGACGCTCATGAAGCGGCCGAACTTCGAGCTGCGCACCCGCTCGCACGTGCAGCGCGTGCTGATGTCGGCCGACGGCAAGCGCGCGACCGGCGTGCTTTACATCGACGCACAGGGCAACGAGGTCGAGCAGCCCGCCGACCTGGTCGTGCTGTGCGCCTACCAGATGCACAACGTGCGCCTGCTGCTGCTGTCGAACATCGGCAGGAAGTACGACCCGGCCAGCGGCGAAGGCGTTGTCGGTCGCAACTACGCCTACCAGCTCAACGGCGGTGCTGCGCTGCATTTCGACAAGGAACAGCCGATGAATCCGTTCGTCGGATCGGGCGCCAGCGGCCACGCGATGGACGATTTCGACGGCGACAACTTCGACCACGGCCCGCTCGGTTTCGTCGGCGGCGCGACCATCAACTGCATCAATACGGGCGGACGCCCGATCCAGCAGCTGAGCCTGCCGGCCGGTACGCCGACCTGGGGCGCGGCGTGGAAGAAGGCGGCCAAGGAGAACTACGTCTATCAGACCAGCGTCGGCAGCCAGGGCTCGGTGATGTCCTACCGCGACAATTACCTCGACCTCGATCCGACCTACAAGGACCAGTTCGGCCAGCCGCTGCTGCGCATGACCTTCGATTGGAAGGACAACGACATGGCGATGACGGCGTTCATCGGTACCAAGGTCGAGGCGATCGCCAGGGCGATGAACCCGAAACACATCAGCATGGGCTTCAAGAAGAAGGGCGAGCACTACGACGTGCGGCCCTACCAGTCGACCCACAACACCGGCGGCGCCGTGATGGGCACCGACCCGAAGACCAGCGCGATCAACCGCTATCTGCAGAGCTGGGACGTGCCGAACGTGTTCGTCATGGGCGCGAGCGCATTTCCGCAGAACTTCGGCTACAACCCGACCGCCGTCGTCGGCGCGCTGGCCTACTGGTCGGCCAAGGCGATTCGCGAGCGCTATCTCAAGAGCCCCGGAGCACTCGCATGAACGCCGAAACCACGAAGCGCCTTCGCATCACCGGGCTTGGCATCGTCATCGCGGCGGTCGTCAGCACCTGGGCCTTCGGCGCTTTCGGGCAGAAGGCAACTCAAGGGCCGGGTACGGGGCCGGGTACAGCGCCCGCATCGGCCAACGCGCCCGCGACATCGGCCGTTTCGCCGACGGCCGCGGCAACCAGCGCGTCCACACCGGATCCGATGGTCGAGCGCGGTCTCTATCTGGCGCGCGCCGGGGACTGCGTCAGCTGCCACACCGGCCCGAGCAAGACTCCGTTCGCCGGCGGCCTGCCGATGAAGACGCCGTTCGGCACCATCGTGTCGACCAACATCACGCCGGACAAGGCCGGCGGCATCGGCGACTACACCGAGGCCGATTTCGCGCGTGCATTGCGCGAAGGCGTTCGCAAGGACGGCAGGCATCTGTATCCGGCGATGCCGTACACATCGTTCGCGCGCATCGACGACGCCGACATGCATGCGCTGTACACGTACTTCCAGCGCGGCGTGAAGCCCGTCGCCGACAAGCCGCCCGCGACGGACCTGCCGTGGCCGTTCAGCATGCGCTGGCTGATGCTCGGCTGGAATTTTCTCTACCTGGAGCAGGGCGTCTATTCGCCGGACGCCGCCCGCAGCGCCGAATGGAATCGCGGTGCCTATCTGGTGCAGGGCCTCGGCCATTGCGGCGAATGCCACACGCCGCGCAACAGCCTGACCGGCGGCGTCAAGTCGACCAGCGACCGTCGCGGCGACAGCTTTCTGGGCGGCGCGCTGATCGACGGCTGGTACGCACAGCCGCTGCGCCACACCGACCGCCCGACCGCCGCGCAGTGGTCGAGCGCCGATCTGGTGGCTTTCCTCGGCACCGGCCGCACGCCGCATACCGCTGCTTTCGGTGGCATGAGCGAAGTGGTGGAAAACAGCACGCAGTACATGAGCAAGGAAGACCTGGGTGCCATTGCGAGCTATCTGCAGACCGTCGGCGCGCCGGCCGGTTCGACACCGCCGCTCGCTTCGCCGCAAGCAGCGATGGTCGCTGCCGCCGACAGGCACCCGGACACGCTGAAGCTGCGCGCCGGCGCGGTCGAAGGTGCAGGCGCAATGATCTACATCAACAACTGCAACGCCTGCCACCGGTCCAGCGGCGCCGGAGCGAATGGCGTGTTTCCTTCGCTCTCGGGCAACAGCGTCGTCAATGCGAAGGACCCGACCTCGCTGATCCGCATCGTGCTGGGTGGGTCTGCCATGCCGAGCACCGAGAAGTCG
This sequence comes from Variovorax glucosi, assembly GCF_051216695.1. Classification (NCBI taxonomy): domain Bacteria; kingdom Pseudomonadati; phylum Pseudomonadota; class Betaproteobacteria; order Burkholderiales; family Comamonadaceae; genus Variovorax; species Variovorax glucosi. Next base: position 916,468 of record NZ_JBPJZE010000001.1, on the reverse strand, counting down.
CCGTCGGCGCTGGCGATGCCCGGCTTCGGCTGGCGTCTGACCGATGCGAATGTGGCCGACTTGCTGAGCTATGTTCGCATTACATGGGGCAACAAGGCCGAGGCGGTGACGCCTGCGCAGGTGGCCGCGGTGCGCGCGACATTCAAGCCGGCCGATCTGGCGCTGACGAAGCCCTGAACCCCATGGGGCCGGGTCACTTTAGCGCCTTGCCCTGCGTCGCGCCCAGCGGCGTGTGCAACTGCGACGTTACCCATTCGCCGGTGTTGTCGTCGCGGCCCTGTAGCAGGTAGCGTGTGTCGGGCTTGCGGTAGTTCTGCACGGCGAGCGCCGAGAACTTGCCGATGTCGGTTTTCGGGTCGCGCAGGCGGTTGACGATCAGTACCTTCTTCGTGTCCGCGAAGTCGGCCATCATGTTCTGGTCGCCTTCGCTGTCGCCGGCAATGAAGCTCGGGCCGTAGCCGTACTTCGTCACCAGGAAGCGTCGGATGTTCTTCGTCTTGCCCGGACCTTGCGTCTGGTCGTAGCCGCGGCGGTATTCGGGCTGGATCACGCCTTTGGCGTCGCGTTCGAGCTCCATCGCGAGCACGCGTTCGGGCGGGTTGTTGTAGCCGAAGGCGGGATTGGAAGAGATCTCCCTGATCACGTCGACGAACGACGCCGAGCACACCCACACGTCGAAGCCCGCATTGCGGAAGGCCGCATAGAGCGCCTGCATTTCCGGCTGCAGTCGCAGGCCGTTCTTCCAGCTGACCGACACCACGCCGGCTTCGCCGGGCAGGCTGGCAGGCGATGTCCACTTCACCTTGGCTATCGGTTGCGCGAGCTGCCACCTGACCGTTTCGGCCGTGAGCTTGCGGACCTGTGCCTCGGTCATGCCGGCGAACAGGTAGGTGACCCATGGGTAAGCCGTGTCGTGGTCGAAGGTGTCGCCAATGGCTTCGTAGAGATAGCGCACCTTCGTGATGAAGGCGGTGTAGTGCGGGCTCTGGCGAACCTGTTCCAGCGTCTGCGTGCCGCCGAAGCCGATGTAGTTGCTGCGCAGCCAGGTGTAGCTGGCGACGATATCCGGCGCGATCCGGTCGATGCTCACCGGCTGGCCGGCAGCGTTGTTGTTGCCCGGCAGGAAGTTCGTCTTCGGAATGTTCCGGCGCAAGGCGGTTTCGAGCTGCGTCGGCGTGGCGCCGAACTGGAGGTTCTCCAGCTGATAGATGAGCGCGGCTTCCTCGATGTCCAGAAAGATGCTGGTGTTGTCCCAGTCGAACACGACGTACGGCGGCCTTGCGGCGTCGTAGCCGGCGCTGCCCTTCCCGAGTCCTGAAATCAACCCCTCGATCTGCGCGCGGTTGAAGTCCTCCCAGTGGGCCGGCGCCAGGGTGAGCGCCTGCGGCTGGAGGCTGGCACAGCCCGTGGCGACGAGTGCCGCAGCCACGGGAGTGAGGAGGAAGAATCGGCGTTGCATCAGAGGTCCTTGGTTAAAAATTCTTGGTCGCCCGACTCCAGCACCGCAAGATCGCTCTCGTCCTTGAGCGCGATGCCGGTCGCGCCGCGTCGCAGCGCCTCGCGCATCAGCCAGGCGAGCTTGAAGGCTGCGGTGTCGTAAGCCAGGCCGGCCGGCCGCACGTTTGAGATGCAGTTGCGCTCGGCATCGTGGCGGCCCTTGCGTGGTGCGTGCGTGAGGTAGATGCCGAGACTGTCCGGCGAGGTCAGGCCGGGTCGCTCGCCGATCAGCATTACCGACAGCGCAGCACCGTGGATTTCCGCAACCTCGTCGGCCAGCGCCACGCGCGCTTGCGACGCGATCACGACAGGCGCGAAACGCGTGCCGGGCGGCAGATGCGGGCGCAGAGCGGCCAGCAACGGCACCGCGTTGCGCGCGACCGCCAGCGAAGAAAGGCCGTCGGCGATGACGATGCAGACATCGCAGTGGGTTCCGTCGGGCGTTTGCGTTATGGCTTCACGCAGGCGGTCGGCGTCACCGGCATCGAGTTGTCGGCCCAGATCGGGTCGCCGCAGATAGGTGGTGCGGTCTTCCGCACGACTTCGAACGCGCGCCACGTCCCAGCCGTCCGCGCGAAGTTCGGCGTCGAGCGTGTCGACATCGAGCGCGGCATGGATCGCATCGCGCGCCATCGCATGCGCCCAGCCGAAGCGCAGCGTTTCGTCGGTCGGCATGCCGGCGCCAACGCGGCCGAGCGCGAGGCGGGCAGGGGTGGCGCGGCGCCAGTCCTGCCAGGGATTCGGAGTGACGGAAGACGTGTTTTCGTCCGCGCCTTCGGTGGTTATGGTGGCGTCTCTTGGGACGATGGGCTCGGTCATTTCAGGTCCCCAGCGCAGCGAGGCCGCCCATGCCCGCCAGCAGGTGGTTCGATGACGGCGGCAGCAACCGACCTGCGTCGTCGGTGATCTGCATGCGTTGCAGCCACGCCTCGAATTCGGGCGCACGCTTTATGCCCATCGTTTCGCGCAGGAACAGCGCGTCGTGGAACGATGTGCTCTGGTAGTTGAGCATCACGTCGTCCGCGCCCGGCACGCCGATAAGGAAGGTCAGGCCGGCGGTGGCCAGCAGGACGAGGAGCGTGTCCATGTCGTCCTGGTCGGCCTCTGCGTGGTTGGTGTAGCAGACATCGCAGCCGATCGGCAGGCCGAGCAGCTTGCCGCAGCAGTGGTCTTCCAGTCCGGCCCGGATGATCTGCTTGCCGTCGAACAGGTACTCCGGCCCGATGAAGCCGACGACGGTGTTGATGAGCAGCGGCTTGTAGCGCCGCGCCAGCGCATAGGCGCGAACCTCGCAGGTCTGCTGGTCGACACCGAAATTCGCATTCGCCGACAGCGCGCTGCCCTGGCCGGTCTCGAAGTACATGACGTTGTTGCCGACCGTGCCGCGCTTGAGCGACAGCGCGGCGGCATACGCTTCGTCGAGCAGTTCGGGCGTGACGCCGAAAGACAGGTTGGCCTTCTCGCTGCCCGCGATCGACTGGAACACCAGATCGACCGGCGCACCGGCCTCGGCCAGCGCGATGGTGTTGGTGACGTGCGTGAGCACGCAGCTCTGCGTCGGTATCTCGAAACGCTGGATCACCTCGTCGAGCATGTGCAGCAGGCGACCGAGCACCGGCATGCTGTCGGATGCCGGGTTCAGCCCGATCACCGCATCGCCCGCGCCGTAGAGCAGGCCGTCGAGCGTGGAGGCCGCGACGCCGCGCAGGTCGTCGGTCGGATGGTTCGGCTGCAGGCGCACCGCCATGTGGCCGGGCAGGCCGATGGTGTTGCGGAATCGCGTGACCACGCTGCACTTCTTCGCCACAGCGATCAGGTCCTGGTTGCGCATCAGCTTCGATACGGCGGCAACCATTTCCGGCGTCAGTCCAGGGGCGAGGGCGGCCAGCGCGGCGGTCGTCGCCCGCTCCGACAGCAGCCAGTTGCGGAAGTCGCCGACCGTCATGTGCGACACCGGCGCGAAGGCGAGGGCGTCGTGGCTGTCGATGATGAGCCGCGTGATGTTGTCGCTCTCGTACGGGATCAGCGCTTCGGTCAGGAACTGCTTTAGGGGCGTGTCGGCCAGCACGTGGCGTGCGGCCATGCGCTGCTGCGACGTCGCCGCGCCGATCTCGGCCAGGTAGTCGCCCGAACGCGCCGGGCTGGCGAACGACATGACCTGCTTCAGGTCGTCGAATGCGAAGACTTGTCCGGCGATGGTGGTGCGGTAGCGCATCGTGGCTTTCCTTCAGGTGGACAGCATCTCGTCCGGTGCGGCGGCCCTGCGCTGTGCGCCGGTCGCCAGGAAGTAGCAATATGCCAGTGCCATCAGCACCAGGAACAGCACCGTCAGCAGGGTGTTGAACCAGACCATCGCACCCAGGCACACCAAGCCGAGCACGAAGGCGATGGCCGGGAACGCCGGGTAAAAAGGTGCGCGATAGGTACGCAGCAGGTTGGGCTCGCTGCGGCGCAGCCTGAATAGCGCGGCCATCGACATCAGGTACATCACGATCGCGCCGAGCACTGCCATGGTCACGATGTTGGCGGTGAGCGTCTGGCCGCCGAAGCTGATCAGCTCGTCACTGAAGATCGCCACTACGCCGATCACGCCGCCGGCCAGCAGCGCGCGGTGCGGCGTACCGAAGCGCGGGCTCAGGCCGGCGAAATACTTCGGCAGATAGCCGGCGCGGGCCAGCGCGAAGATCTGGCGCGAGTAGCCCATGATGATGCCGTGGAAGGACGCGATGAGGCCGAAGAGGCCGATCCACACCAGCATGTGCAGCCAGCCGCTGTTCTCGCCGACGACCACCTTCATGGCTTGCGGCAGCGGGTCGTTGATGTTGGCCAGCTTGCGCCAGTCGCCCACGCCGCCCGCGAAGATCATCACGCCGAAGGCCAGCACTACGAGCGTGACGATGCCGGTGGTGTAGGCGAGCGGGATGGTGCGGTGTGGATCTTTCGCTTCTTCAGCGGCCATGGCCGCGCCTTCGATGGCGAGGAAGAACCAGATCGCGAACGGTATCGACGCGAAGATGCCCGAGACGGCCGCGCCATTCAGTACCTCGCCGCCAGCCCAGCCGTTGGCCGTGAAGTTGGACCATGACCAGCCCGGCGTGACCACGCCCATGAACATCAGCAGCTCGAAGATGGCGAGCAGCGTCACGAAAAGCTCGAACGCCGCTGCAATTCCCACGCCGGCCCAGTTCAGAGCGATGAAGATCACATAGGCGCCGAGCGCGAAATACTTCGGGTTGACGCTTGGAAACTGCACGTTGAGGTACGCGCCGATGGCCAGCGCGATGGCCGGCGGCGCGAAGACGAATTCGACCAGCGTCGCGAAACCGGCCACGAAACCGCCGGTCGGGCCGAAAGCGCGGCGCGCATAGGCGAAGGGCCCGCCGGCATGCGGGATCGCGGTCGACAGTTCGGTGAAGCTGAAGATGAAGGTCGTGTACATCGTCGCCACGAGCACGGTGGCGACCAGGAAGCCCAACGTGCCGGCGGTGTTCCAGCCGTAGCTCCAGCCGAAATACTCGCCGGAGATGACCAGTCCTACGGCGATGCCCCAGAGCTGGAACGGGCCCAGGACTTTCTTCAGATGGCCGTTGGCCGGGCTGCTGGAACTCATGGTGCTTTCCTGTCGGAACTGTGATGACCCGTATTCGACCCATGCGACAGTCATTGTTCTATCCGGAATCGGAAAAAGACGGGAGCGGCCGAGGCATCGCCGTGCGGCGTCATTGCGGTTTGGCAGCTTGCCAGCCGGGTCGCAGTGGCACCGCTCTTGCTTGCAGGCCGGTCGTCATGTCTGCCAACGAACCGTCTTCCTTCGTCGTCCGCGACGATTGCACTGCTGCGGCGCGCGCGCGCTACGTAGAGCGTGCGAGCCGCGACGTGGACGAGCATGCGACGCACATCTCGGCATGGCACCAGGAATACGACCAGCTCTCGTGCGGCGCCTTCACGGGGGCGGTGCGCGAACTGTGCGTGGACGCGCCTCGTCTGCAGGTGTTCCACGAGCACACCGGCCAGCAGACCAGCCAGCGTTGCCTGCCGTGGCGCGGTGCCATCTGGTTCGGCGTGCCCGACGCAGCCAATCACGCGCCGCTGCATTTTTGCGGCCGCACACAGCCGCTGGAACGCGAGCGCCGCGTGCTGTCCGCCCGGGCCGACGACGGCTTCGCGCTGCGCACGCCGCGCCACTTCGGCATCTACGGCGTCGTCATCGACGAGGAGTGGATGGGCGGCGAACTCGAACGCCTGGGAACCCGGACGCCGCTGCGGCCTGCCGCGACCGGGCTTTCCGTGCATGCCACCGTGCTGTCCGCGCAACGCCATGCCGCGCTGTGCCAGACCATCGAGTCGATGCTCGCCCTCGGTGCCAGCGAAGAGATCGCATTGCAGTGGGGCCGCACGGCCTTGCGGACGCTGACCGACCAGCTGCTCGGCCTGCTCGGCGATGTCGAGCGATCGCCGGAGCGCGAAGAGGTCGACCGGACCTCGCAGCGGCGGCTGCAGGTCGTGATGGCTGCGCGGTCGCTGGCCAGCGATCCGGTGAACCACGACCTCACGGTCGACGCGCTGTGCGACCGGCTGCACGTGACGCCGCGCACCCTGCTCAATCACTTCCAGGGCGCGGTGGGCGAGTCGCCGACCGAATTCCTGCGCGCGGTGCGACTCAACGCCTGCCGCCGCCGCCTGCGCGCGACGGCTTGCGAAACCAAGGTGCAGGACGTCGCAGCGCAATGGGGCTTCTTCCACATGGGCCGCTTTTCGCACGCGTACAAGACGCTGTTCGGCGAGCTGCCGTCGGAGACCCTGCGTCTGGCACGCCAGCATCACTGACGCGAGCATCGTTCATGCAAGTTTCCGTAAGGGCCGGCATGGCAATAATGGCGATTCCAATCTTCGAGACCATCTTTCCATGCGAATCCTTCCTAACGCCGCCATCGCCGCCATCGCCGCTGCTGCTGCCGCTCTGTTCGTACTGCCATCCGCCGCCTGGGCGCAAGCGCCGGCCAAAGCCGTCACCACGCCCAGTGGCCTGATCTATCAGTCGCTCAAGGAAGGCACCGGCGCATCGCCGGCTGCCACCGACACGGTCAAGGTCCACTACAAGGGCACTTTCCCCGAAGGCGGCAAGGAATTCGACAGTTCCTACAAGCGCGGCGAGCCCACCGAATTCCTGCTTAACGCCGTGATCCCGTGCTGGACCGAAGGCGTGCAGAAGATGAAGGTCGGCGGAAAGGCCAAGCTGACCTGCCCGCCGGCCATCGCCTATGGCGCGCGCGGAGCGGGCGGCGTGATCCCGCCGAATGCGACGCTGGACTTCGAAATCGAGCTGATTTCGGTCAAGGGACGCTGAGGCCGGGGACGACGCCGGTCGTCGCTCGTCCCGAAGCCACCCAGGCTTCCAGTCCGCCGGCCAGCGGCCGCGCGCTCGTTGCGCCGCGCGCGGCTAGCAGTTGTGCGGCCATCGCTGCCGAGACCTCATTCGGGCAGTCGCAATACAGCACGATCTCGCGGTCGGTCGGCCAGTCGGCGATCTGCAGCAGTTCGGCCAGCGGCTTGCCGGATTTGAGTTGTTGCAGATGCACGTTGATCGCTCCGGGAATACGCCGGCTGTCGATGTGCATCGTTGCCTCCGAACGAACGTCGATCACCAGTGGCGGTTTGTCTGTCGCCATCAGCGTGTGCAGTTCGTCGATGCCGATGCGCGGCACGCCGATCGCCATCAGCGTGTTGCGGCGGCGCCAGAAGCGCAATGCGAGTGCAGCCGCGATGGCGACCAGCAGCACGACCATCGCCAGCGAACTGGCGTCGGTGATGGCTTCCAGCACGACTTCGATCTGAGCGCTGAACAGCCAGCCGGGAATCAGGAAGGCGGCGACCCAGATCGCGGCGGCCAGCAGGTCGAATGCCAGGAACCGCCGCAGCGTCATGTGCAGCGCGCCGGCCATCGGCGGCGCAACCACCGAGACGCCGGGCACGAACTTGGCGGCGATCAGCGCGCTGCCACCCCAGCGCGTGATGAGCGATTCGCTCTGCCGCACGCAGGTGTCGGGCGATAGCGAAATCTTGCAGAGCAGCCGCATCACCCGGTTGCCGAAAAAACGCCCGGCGTAGAACCAGGCCGCGTCGCCCAGCAGGTTGGCCAGGATCGCGGCCACGACGATCGAGCCGAGCGGCAACTGGTCCGCGGCGATTAGCCCGCCCGCGACGACCAGCACGGCCGACGCCGGAATCGGAGCGCCGAGTCGCGCGAGCAGGGTCGCGACGAACACCACGGTCACGCCGTGGACCATGAGTTGCGACATGACTGCCGAGATGAGTTGCTCCATGCTGTCGAATCTAAACGTCTTCAGCGTTGCGGGAGCGCGTAGGGTCCGATCAGCGCCGCGCGTGCGGTCGGCGACGGAAAGACGCAGGCGACGTCGTGAGCGCAGCCAGGCACAACCGTGACGTGTCGCTGCTTCTGAGGCGCCAGTGCGGCGCGGTCGTAGGCTGCGTAGGCGATGCCGCGCTGCAGACGGTCGGCGCCCTGGGCCATGGCGGCACAGGATTTGTCGAGGATCCGGTAATAGGTGCCCTTCGAGTCGCCGCTGTCGAGTTCACCTTCGACGTAGTGGATGTCTGCTTCCGCGTAGCGCTGGCGCGCGGTCGCTGCGTCGCGCCCGAGCCACGCGGGCAGTGCTTCGGTGCCGTATTTCCAGCGATCGATTTCGGGGCAGCTGCCGGCGGCGGGCGGTTGGGGTCGCATCGCATCGAAGTAGAGCCATGTGCCCGGATCGGAGACAACGTAGCGCATCGCAACGCCTGGAGATGCTGCCCGAGCGACGTTCGCGAAGCCGATGTAGTGCTGGACCATCTGTGCGCCGGCCGAGAAGCCCGCGACGGTCACGGTGCGCAAGCTGGGCCACTGTCGCGCCACTTCTGCAACAAGCGCGTCGAGCGCCGCGAACGACGTCAGTCCGGTGTTCGCACGGCCGCCTTCCATCCAGGAGCCGCAAGTCCACAGCGCGTCGCCGGGCACGGCGGCCGGCACGCCCGGTGTCCGGCATTCACGCGAGCGGTCGGCATCGACCTGGAACACGGGAGCGACGACCAGGATCCGGTCGATCGCGTCGGCGCCACGTACTGCCTTCAACGTCGCGTCAAACGTCTTGTCGGCATCGCGCGGGTGGCCGTGGAGGGCGATCAGGGCCGATATCGGTGCGCTCGCGGCATTTGCGCGGGCTGGCAACGAAGCGTAATAGCGAAGAGTGCCGCCAGTGCCTGGTGCGTCGAAGCCGAAGTAGCAATCCGGTGATGCGGCCAGTCGGCAGGTTTGCAGGTCGCCGGCGGCGAGCGCAGGTGCATTCGCCATCAGACCTGCAGCCAGAGAGCAGACCGACAAGGCTGTTTTCCAGATCGGTCGCATGTGCATGGCCCTAGAACGGTTGGTACTGGTAGAGCCAGGTCTCCGAAAGTGTCTGGTCGCCATTCTTCAGGAAAAGCCGCATGTCGACCGGCTCGCTGCCCTGGGACGCGAAGTCGAATTGTGCGCGCCACTGGCCCGCTACGCCGTTGGGCACGGCCTCTGCGAAGACGTACGAGAAAGTGCCGCGCGACGCCGTCAGCACGATTTCCGGCTTGACGCCGAAGGGCAGGGTCGCGAGCGGCGCACCGATGAACTCGACCATGAACTTGCGCACACCCGCGGGGCGCGGCTGTCCGGGCTGACCGCCACGACCGATGCGCGTCGCGATGCAGCGCGCCAGCGGCGACGGGAAAGGCTCGGCGTCGGTCCAGTGCAGCCGGTACTTGAGCGCATAGGCCGATCCCGCCACGGCGGGCGCCTTGGGCACCCACATCGCGACGATGTTGTCGTGGATCTCGTCGTCGGTCGGTATCTCGATCAGTTGAACTTCTCCCTGGCCCCAGTCGCCGATCGGCTCGACCCACAGGCTGGGTCGCTTTTCGTAGAAGACACCGTCCTGGTAGTGGTCGAAAGCGCGATCGCGCTGCAGCAGGCCGAAGCCGAGCGGCCTGTTGTCGGTGAATGCCGAGGCGCGCGTCTGCGTCGGATTGTTGAGCGGACGCCAGATGCGCTCGCCGGCACCGCTCCACATCGCCAGGCCGTCGGAATCGTGCACTTCCGGGCGCCAGTCGACGCCGGCCGGTTTGACGGTTTCGGAATACCAGTACATCGAGGTCAGCGGCGCGATGCCGAGGCGCGCGATGTCCTTGCGCACGAACAGTTGGCAATCGATGTCCATCAGCACCGATTTGCCGCGTTGCATGACGAATTTGTAGGCGCCGGCGATGCTTGGACCTTCGAGCAGGGCGTAGACCGTGACCTTGTCGCTTCCGTCGCTCGGCGGCTCGAAATAGAAACGCGTGAATGCCGGGAACTCTTCCGGCCGGTCGGGGACGGCGACTTCGAGTGCGATACCGCGCGCGGACAGCCCGTACTGGTAGAGCTCGCCAATGGCGCGGAAGTACGAGGCGCCAAGAAACGCGACCCAGTCGTTCTTGCGCCAGTCGAGCTTCGACGGGTCGCCGAGCCGGCTTTCCTGAAATCGGAAGCCGGCAAATCCCGCGCCTTTCGGCAACTGCCGCGCGGGGCTGTCGGCAGGCATGTCGAAATAGTCCGGGTCATAGAGGATCTCGCGCGCGGAGCCGTCGCTGCCGGCTTTCTCCAGCACGTGCATGTGCACCGGTGTGTAGAAGAAGCGGCCTAGGTGGAAGAAGGTGACCGGGAATGCGCCGGGGCCGTCCTTGAAGAGTGCGCTGTCGGTGTCGAACCTGATCTTGCCGTGCGTCTCGTAGTCGATCTTGTCAAGCACGTCCGCCGGCAAGGTATTCAGTGAAACGTAGGGCTGCGCAGCCATCGATCGGGCCTCGGCGGTCAGCCGGTCGAAGGAAAACGGTGTGGGCTGTCCGAGCTTGAGTCCGCCGGCGGCAAATGCATCGGCGGGAATTCCGAGAGCAGCAAGCGCAGCGGAAGCGCCGCCGGCGGCGATGAAGGATCGTCTTTGAAGCATCGCCGAATCGTGCCGATTCCAGCGTCTTTCGACTGTAGGCAACCGCCGCTCGTGAACCAGCACATCCCCCGCTGCGAGGATCGGAAAAAATCTTGCTCAGCAGGGAGATATATCGTTTTCGGTCACGCGAACTTTTCAATAGAGTCGAGTCTTTCCAACCCCAAAACCCCCAAAAACCTCAAGAACGATGACCGACTCTACACAGCGCATTCCCTTCCACTTGGCTTTCCCGGTCCGCGACATCGCCGAAGCGCGTGCGTTCTACGGCGAGCTCCTGGGCTGCCCCGAAGGCCGGAGTTCTCCCGAGTGGGTCGACTTCGACTTCCATGGCCATCAGATCGTCGCGCACCTTGCGCCCGACGAATGCGGCCACAGGACCAGCAGCGCCGTCGACGGTCACCAGGTGCCGGTGCGGCATTTCGGCGCGATCGTGCCGATGGACAAATGGCAGGCGATGGCCGAGAAACTGATCGCGCAGAAGACCGAGTTCGTGATCGAGCCGTACATCCGCTTCAAGGGTGAGCCGGGCGAGCAGGCGACGATGTTCTTTCTCGACCCGTCCGGGAATGCCATCGAGATGAAGTCGTTTGCCGACCTGAACTCCCTGTTCGCGAAGTAGAGCCGTCAGGCGGCAGCTTCCGCCAGGCATCGCGCGAAATGCGCGACGACCGGCGGGTCCATGCGGTTGCCGCGTTGCAGCAGTCCGATCTCCCGATGGAATGTGTGCTCGCCGAGAGATACCGCACGCACGCCGTCCGGCAGAGGCAGATGCGCCTCGACCATCGGGGCCAGCGCAACACCCAGTCCCTTCGAAACGAGATGGATCAGTCCGGAGATTTCGTCGAGCTCGATCGCATCCCGGGGCGTTATGCCCTGGCGTCTGAGGAAACTTTCGACCAGTCGTCCGCCGAACGATGCGCGGTCGTAGCGGAGAAACGGCTGTTCGTCGATCAGCGCGCGCCAGTCTTTTCGCTTGGATCCGTCCTTGGGCACGATCAGTACGAAAGGCTCGCTGACCAGCGTATGCCACGTCATGTCGGGCGGAATGCCGAACGGCGGGCGGATTGTGACGGCGACATCGATGTTTCCTGCATCGAGATCGTCCATCAGCCGCAGCGAGACGCCGGGCGAGATATGAATTCGTACGAGCGGGAAGGTCCGCCTGAAAATTTCGATCGCGCGCGCGACGAGCGTCGGCTGAGCGGACGCGATGGAGCCGAGACGCAACAGACCTTGCGGCGAGTCTTCATCGGCCGGTTCTCCGAGCTTTGCGAAGAGCGCACAGATGACCTCCGAGCGCTCGAGCACGGTCTGACCGGCCGAGTTCAGCGTGGCAGACCGCCCGGTCCTGTCGAAAAGCGAAAAGCCCAGGTGTTCTTCAATCCGACGGATCTGGCTGCTGACAGCCGACTGCGTCAGACCAATGCGTTCCCCGGCGGAGGCAAAGGTTCCATAGCGGCAGACGGCGATGAAGGTTTTTAACTCGGCAATCATCGCCGTAGCCTATCGCCTATCCGGCGAATAATCCGCGGCGATCAAGATCGTCTCGGAGTCGGAAACGGGCGGATCAGGCCGGCGATCGGGCCGGGATCACTCGCTCGACCTCGAGCCTGCGGAACAGATCGATGAACGCATCCTCCGTGCTCTGGTAGTCGAGAAAACCGGCCTTGCGGCTCTTCGTCATGTCGGCCAGCACTTCCATAGGACGGCCCAGGTCGGCGTCCGTGTGCCACCACGATGCGAGCTTGCCGAGGTCGCTTTCCTTCAACCCGTCGCGCGCCGCGATCGCATCCCATTCGGCCGGGCTCGCTGCCATGCGCTCCGCCAGCGGGCGCACCGTGCCGTCGAACGGTGCGGACTCGATACCGAAGTACGTCGCCAGGCGCAGCCACAGCCATTGCCAGCGGAATACGTCGCCATTGACAACGTTGAAGTCCTCGTTGCGCGCCGCGGGGCTCTGCGAGGCCCAGGCCAGATGGCGGGCGAGCAGACGCGCGTCGGTCATGTCGGTCAGGCCTTCCCATTGCGCAGCGGAGCCGGGGAATACGAAGGGTTGTCCGTTGGCCTTGCAGAGCGTTGCATAGGCCGCGAGCGTCACGCCCATGTTCATGGCGTTTCCGACCGCGTAGCCGATGATCGTGTGCGGTCGGTGCACGCTCCAGCCGAAGCCGTGGCGCGCTGCCGCTTCGAACAGGCGGTCTTCCTGCTCGTAATAGAAGTTGTCGACTTCCTGCCGGCCCTGTTCCTCGCGGAACGGCGTCAGCGGCACATTGCCGGTGCCGTAGGCCTCGAACGGGCCGAGGTAATGCTTGAGACCGGTGACCAGCGCGGCATGACCGCCACGCAGTACGGGGCCGACGGCGTCGAGCACGTTCTGCACCATGGCGCCGTTGACGCGAATGTTCTCCTTTTCTGTGGCCTGGCGTGCCCAGGCCGTGAAGAAGACCTGCCTGACGTCGAGACCATCGAGCGCCTTCGCGATCTGTCCGGGGTCAGTGAGGTCGGCGGTGATCTGGACGCAGCCTGACGCGACCGGTGTGCGACCGCGAGAAAGACCGTAGACGGTCCATCCCTCGGCAAGAAGATGTTCGGACAACGCGTTGCCGATGACGCCGCTTACGCCGACGATGAGAGCTTTTTTTTCCATGGGCGATGGTCCCATTCATGCGCGAACGGTGCAGCGCCGTCGTGCAAGGCCCTCGACCGCATGCGGTCGGCGGTGCCGGGCGCTAACCCGCGATCAGCTTCTGCACCAGTTCCGCCGTGGTGGCCGCGCTGTACTTTCGCATCAGCCGCGCGCGATGCAGTTCGACCGTGCGGTGGCTGATGCCCAGTTCGCGCCCGATCTCTTTCGACGTGAGCCCGCGCATCACCTGCGCCGCGACCTCGCGTTCGCGCGGCGTCAGTTCCGCTTTCGCGGTGCGGCGCGAGCCGAGATCCTCGAAGGTCCAGATGCCGGCCTCGTGCGGCATCTCGCGGTTCAGCGCATGGCCGGAGACATGGCACCAGAACGTTTCGCCGGCGAAAGCGCCGTGCAGGCCGCCGAGCCGCCGCATCATGCGGTTGTCGGCATAGCGCCCGCTGGCATTGAGAAGCGGCACCATGCGCCGGCCGATGCGCTCGAACTCGACCGCGCTCGGGTACAGCACGCGAAAGGACTGGCCGACCAGCGCCTCGCGTGTGGCGCCGAACATCTCGCACAGGCGCTGGTTGCAGTCGATCATGGTGCGATCGCGCGACAGCACCATGCCGACCGGCGCATGGTCGAAGGCCAGCCGGTAATCGATCGTGTCTACGGCAATCGTCTCCACGGGGTCTCCATTACGAATTTCTACGTATGCAAGTACGTAGTATCGTTTCGGCCTCAGCCCCAAATTACCGAGGATCACGACCCCATGGCCAACAAGATCTATTCCTCCGCCGACGAGGCGCTCAAGGGCGTCGTCGCCGACGGGCAAACGCTGGCTGTCGGCGGCTTCGGCCTCTGCGGCATTCCGGAGGCGCTGATCGACGCGCTGCACGATTCCGGCGTCAAGAATCTGACCTGCGTTTCGAACAATGCCGGCGTCGACGGCTTCGGGCTGGGCAAGCTGCTCGGCACGCGCCAGATCAAGAAGATGGTCGCCAGCTACGTCGGCGAGAACAAGGAGTTCGAACGCCAGTATCTGGCCGGCGAACTCGAACTCGAATTCACACCGCAGGGCACGCTGGCCGAGAAGTTGCGCGCCGGCGGTGCGGGCATTCCGGCCTTCTTCACCAAGACCGGCGTCGGCACGCAGGTCGCCGAGGGCAAGGAACTGCGCGAGTTCGACGGCGAAACCTACGTGATGGAACGCTCCATCGTTCCCGATGTGTCGCTGGTCAAGGCCCACACCGCCGACAAGTCCGGCAATCTGCGTTTCCGGCTCACGGCGCGCAACTTCAACCCGGCTGCAGCGATGGCCGGCAAGATCTGCATCGTCGAGGTCGAGAAGATCGTCGAAACCGGCGAGATCGCACCGGACGATATTCACCTGCCGGGCATCTACGTGCACCGCATCGTGCTGAACGCCAACCCCGAGAAGCGCATCGAGAAGCGAACCGTGAGTGCCGCAGCGCCGGTCGATGTCGAAGCCGCGAAGGTCGAGGCGCAGGTCGTGATCGCACAAGCTGCCGCCATCGACGAATTGCCCGTTCCTACCGTGCCAGTCAACAAACAAGAAGGAGCCTGAGATGCCCTGGACCCAAGATCAGATGGCCGCGCGTGCGGCGCAGGAACTCGAAGACGGCTTCTACGTGAATCTCGGCATCGGCATCCCGACGCTGGTCGCCAATTTCGTCGGCGACAAGGAAGTGTGGCTGCAGAGCGAGAACGGCATGCTCGGCATCGGTGCCTTCCCGACCGAAGACATGGTCGACGCCGACCTCATCAACGCCGGTAAGCAGACCGTGACGACGATCCCAGGCAGCGCGATCTTCGGCAGCCACGACAGCTTCGCGATGATCCGCGGCGGCAAGATCAACCTGTCCATCCTCGGCGCCATGCAGGTCAGCGAGAAGGGCGATCTCGCCAACTGGATGATTCCCGGCAAGATGGTCAAGGGCATGGGCGGCGCGATGGACCTCGTCGCCGGCGTCAAGCGCGTGATCATCCTGATGGAGCACGTCGCGAAGAAGAAGGACGGCACGGAAGACATGAAGATCCTGCCCGAGTGCACGCTGCCGCTAACGGGTGTCGGCGTGGTCGACCGGATCATCACGGATCTGGCGGTGATGGACGTGACGCCCGAGGGCTTGAAGGTCGTGGAGCTGGCGGACGGCGTGAGTTTCGAGGCGCTGCAGGCGAAGACGGGTGTGGCGTTGATCGAATGATTCCGGCGGAATACGCTCGGACGTTCAGTTGAAGGAGATTCCAATGACCGACCGTACCGTCCGTCTTCACCGGGTCCTTCGCGCGCCGTCCGCAAAGGTCTATCGTGCGTTTCTAGAGGCGGCCGCGCTGGCAAAGTGGCTGCCGCCGTACGGCTTCACCTGCACAGTCGACCATCTGGACGCCCGCGTCGGCGGCACCTTCAGGATGTCGTTCCGGAACTTCGGCAGTGGTGCCGCGCATTCTTTCGGTGGCGAGTATCTCGAACTCGTGCCGGACGCGCGTATCCGCTACATAGACAGGTTCGACGACCCGAATCTGCCAGGCACGATCGAGGTGACGATCTCACTCGAGCCGGTCATTTGCGGAACCGAACTGAGCGTCTCCCAGTCCGGCATTCCGGACACGATTCCACTGGAGATGTGCTATCTCGGGTGGCAGGAGTCGCTGGCACAGCTGGCCTTGCTGGTGGAGCCCGAGATTCCGGGTTGAGGGTCAAGGCGCCGGCTTGTCCGCCGGCGTAGCCAGCGGCTCCGCAGCAGCCTTCGGCACCGGCACCGCCGGTACGGGCGGCAACTGATAGCTCCAGGTTTCGGTCAGCGGCTTGTCGCCCTGCGCCAACGCCGCGCGCATTTCGACCGGTTGCGTCGGGTTCTTCACCTTCACCCGCAACGTCAGGCGCCAGCCTCTGATCGCAGGATTGCGCTCCAGCACGCTCTCCAGCAACTCCGCGTTGTCGCCGACGCTGATCTTCGAAGTCACGGGTGTGTCGACCGGCAGCCTGGACAGCACCGGGCCTTCGAAGTCGATCAGGAAGGCCGTGCTGCCGTCCAGCTTGCGGATCAGGTTGGCCTGCAACTGTTCGCCGTCGGTGTGGAAAGTCTGGCGCACCCAGCCGTTGTCCGAACCGTGCAGCGCGGATTCGTCGCTGGTCCAGTGCATGCGGTAGGCGAACTGCATCTGCTGGCCCTTGACCACCGGCGCGTCGGGCGTCCAGTAGGCGACGATGTTGTCGTTGGTCTCGTCGGGCGTCGGTATCTCCATCAGCGTGACCTTGCCCTTGCCCCAGTTGCCCTGCGGCTCGATCCAGGCGCTCGGGCGCAGGTCGTAGCGGTCCTTCAGGTCCTCGAAGCGCGAGAACTCGCGGCCGCGCTGCAGCAGCCCGAAGCCCTTGAGGTTCTCGACCTGGAACGTGCTGATCGCCAGCGTTGCCGGATTGTTCAGCGGACGCCACAGCCATTCGCCGTTGCCGGTATGTATCGCCAGCCCGTTCGAGTCGTGGATGGCCGGCCGGAAATTGCGCTTGAGGTTCGACTGCTGGCTCGGGCCGTACAGGAACATGCTGGTCAGCGGTGCGACGCCGAGCGTCTTGATGTCGCTGCGCGCGAACACGTTGGCCTGCACGTCGACGACCGCATCCCGGCCGCCGGGCGTGACGATGAACTGGTAGGCGCCGGTCGCGCGCGGGGAATCGAGCAGCGCGTAGATGACGAGCTGCGTTTCCTGCCCAGTCGGTCGTTGCACCCAGAACTCGCGGAAGTTCGGGAATTCCTCACCGCCCGGCGGTGCCGTGTCGATGGCGAGCCCGCGCGCCGACAGGCCGTACGCCTGACCCTTACCTACGACGCGGAAGTAGCTCGCGCCGAGGAAGCTCATGATCTCGTCGTCCTTGCCCGCCTGGTTGATCGGGTAGAGCACCCTGAAACCGGCGTAGCCGAGCGCGCTCGTTGCGCCCTTGTCGAACGTGAGATTTCCGAAGTCGAAACGATCGGCGTCGTACTTGATCTCGTTCACCCCGCCTTCGCTGATTTCATTGATGCGCACCGGCGCATTGAAGTGCATGCCCTGGTGATAGAAATTGAGCTTGAACGGCGTCTGCTGGTCGCGCCATTCGAAGCGGTCGCCGCGCGGCTGCATCTTCTGGTAATCGGCAAACTGCATGCTGCTGAACACAGGCGGCAGGTTGCTGACCGGCGCGACATACGGTTTGTCGACCAGCGCCTTGGCCCGTGCCGTGACGTCGTCGAGAGAAAAGGCCTGGACTTGTCCGGCGCAGAGCAGAGCGAGCGAGACGGCGAGGCATGCGACCGGTGCCGTGGACTTCTTCTTGCGGGATGCGATGCGGAGATTCATGGAGCGGTTCCAGGATGAAGATGTGCAAAAGCGTTGCACTTGGTTGCCGAAAGACAGGGAAGCAATGTTCCTGCCAGTGGGTGTGGCGCGAGGCCGATACGTTGGATCGAGGCCGCCGTACTTGCGTCGGCGCGAGCACTGCGGCTCTCGTACCTTAGCTTAGCATCGCTCCGAAATGACCATGAAAGTCGCACGAATGAAGATGTCCCGCCGGTTGGTCCTCGTGGCCGGCCTCGTCAGTCCGCTCGTGTTCGCGCAGGCGCAGCCCTTGCAGAACTCGCCATCCCGCAGCCCGCTCCTGAAAGACAAGAGCGCCTTCGTCGCCGATCTGGTCGGGCGGATGACGCTCGACGAGAAGATCGGCCAGCTGCGCCTGATCAGCATCGGCCCCGAAATGCCGATCGACCAGCTCGCGAAAGAGATCGCGGCCGGCCGCGTCGGCGGTACGTTCAACTCGGTCAACAGGCCGCACAACCGGCTGCTGCAGGATGCGGCGGTGAAGAGCGGGCGCCTGAAGATCCCGATGTTCTTCGCCTATGACGTGATCCACGGCCACCGCACGACCTTCCCGATCGGGCTCGGCCTGGCGTCGAGCTGGGACATGGACGCGATCGGCCTGATGGCGCGCACCGCCGCGATGGAGGCGGCCGGCGATTCGATCGACATGACCTTCGCGCCGATGGTCGACATCGCGCGCGATCCGCGCTGGGGCCGCACCTCGGAAGGCTTCGGCGAAGATCCGTATCTGGTCTCCGAAATCGCCCGCGCCACGGTCAGGGGTTTCCAGGGCACGCTGCCGGTGCCGGCCGACCGCATCATGACCAGCGTCAAGCACTTCGCGCTGTACGGCGCGGTCGAAGGCGGGCGCGACTACAACACGGTCGACATGAGCCCGATGCGCATGTACAACGATTACCTCCCGCCGTACCGCGCCGCCATCGACGCGGGTGCGGGCGGCGTGATGGTCGCGCTCAACTCGATCAACGGCGTGCCGGCCACGTCGAACACCTGGCTGATGCAGGACCTGCTGCGGAAGGACTGGGGCTTCAAAGGCGTGACGGTGAGCGACCACGGCGCCATCGTCGAGCTGATGCGCCACGGCGTGGCCAAGGACGAGCGCGAAGCGGCGAAGCTGGCTATCAGGAATGGCATCGACCTCAGCATGGCCGATTCGGTCTATCTCAATGAATTGCCAGGGCTGGTGAAGTCCGGCGAGGTGACGACGCGCGAGATCGACAACGCGGTGCGCGAAGTGCTCGGCGCCAAGTACGACATGGGACTGTTCCACGACCCGTACCTGCGCATCGGCGTGGCCAAGGACGATCCGCCGGAGCTCGACGCCGAGAGCCGGCTGCATCGCCCGGAAGCGCGCGATGTGGCCCGCAAGTCGATGGTGCTGCTGGAGAACCGCAACGCGACATTGCCGCTGTCGAAGTCGAAGACCATCGCACTGGTCGGTCCGCTGACCGATGCGCCGATCGACATGCTGGGCAGCTGGTCGGCTGCCGGCAACAACAGGAACGCCGTCACGCTGCTGACCGGCCTGAAAGCGGCAGTCGGTACGCAGGGCCGCGTGCTGCATGCGCGCGGCGCCAACATCACGGGCGACGAAGCGATCGTCACCTACCTGAATTACCTGAACTGGGACGCGCCGGAAGTCACGCAGGACAAGCGCGCGCCGGCCGAGATGATCGCGGAAGCGGTCAGGATTGCCGCGCAGGCCGACGTGATCGTCGCTGCGGTCGGCGAATCGCGCGGCATGTCGCACGAATCGTCCAGCCGCACCAGCCTCGATCTGCCGCAGAGCCAGCGCGACCTCATCGTCGCGCTCAAGGCCACCGGCAAACCGCTGGTTCTGGTGCTGATGAACGGCAGGCCGCTGGCACTGCAGCGCGAGCAGAAGGAAGCCGACGCGATTTTGGAGACCTGGTATACGGGCATGGAGGGCGGTCACGCCATCGCAGAAGTGCTTTTCGGCGACTACAACCCGTCCGGCAAGCTGCCGATCTCGTTCCCTCGCTCGGTCGGCCAGATACCGACCTACTACAACCATGCGCGCCTCGGTCGACCGTTCACCGAAGGCAAGCCGGGCAACTACACATCGCAGTATTTCGAGGAAGTCACCGGTCCGCTGTACCCATTCGGCTACGGCTTGAGCTACACCGAATTTGCGCTGTCCGATGTGGTGCTGTCCGCGCCGACGATGGCGCGCGGCGGCAGGATCGAAGCGGCTGTGACGGTGAAGAACGTGGGCCGCCGTGCGGGTGAGACGGTCGTGCAGCTCTACATACAGGACGTTGCCGCGTCGGTGGTGCGGCCGGTGAAGGAACTCAAGGATTTCCGCAAGCTGATGCTGCAGCCCGGCGAGGAGAAGGTGCTGCGGTTCAGCATCGGCGAGGATAAGCTGAAGTTCTTCAATGCCGATCTGAAGAACGTCGCTGAACCCGGACAGTTCAATGTGCAGATCGGCCTCGATTCGCAAACGGTCAGGCAGCAAGGTTTTGTCCTGCAGTAATGCCGGTACGGAAATCCAGGAGGGCGCGGCCATGAACCCCATCGACGTCTTGCGAGAACTCTGGTTGCAGAGCGGCCTGTCCGCCGATGCGCTCAATTCAGTAGACCTGACCGGTGCAGACCCGGTGTTTCCTTCGTCGTTCGCGGTCGGCACTGCAGCGCAGACCACCGTCGCCGCCGCCGCGCTGGCTGCATGGGAGCTCGGCCGTCTGCGCGGGTTGACGATGCCGCGACTGAGCGTCGACATGACGCACGCTGCCGTCGAGGCCACAGGCTGGTTCAGCATCGACGGCGTCGCGCCGGATCTGTGGGATGCGTTCTCCGGGCTTTATCGCTGCGCCGACGGCTACGTGCGCATCCACGCGAATTTCAGCCATCACCGCGAGGGAGCGTTGCAGCTGCTGGGGCTCGACCCGGCGACGTCGAAAAAGAATGATGTCGAGCGCGCACTGAGTAATTGGAGCGCGCTCGACTTCGAGGAGGCGGCCGCCGAAAAAGGCCTTGTCGTCACCGCGCTACGCAGCTTCGACGAGTGGGATGCCACGCTGCAGGGACAGGCCTTGCGCACGCAGCCGCTGTTCACGATTGAGCGTATCGGCGAGGCGGAGCCGCTGACCTTGCCGCCAATTGCAGGAACGGATGACGGCGTTGCCCGACCGCTTGCCGGCGTGCGCGTGCTCGACCTCACGCGCATCCTGGCCGGTCCGGTCGGCGGTCGCACGCTGGCAGAGCATGGCGCCGAAGTGCTGCTGGTGAATTCGCCGCTGTTGCCGAACATTGCCGCCATCGCCGACACCAGCCGCGGCAAGCTGTCGACGCATGTCGATCTGAAGACAGCGGAAGGACGCGCCGCGTTGCAACGCCTGATAGCCGATGCACATGTGTTCGTGCAGGGCTACCGGCCAGGAGGTCTTTACGACCTCGGCTTCGGCTCGCATGCGGTGGCGAAGTTGCGTCCCGGCATCGTCTACGTCTCACTCAGCGCCTACGGCACGCAGGGCCCGTGGGCCGACCGGCGCGGTTTCGATTCCCTCGTGCAGACGGCGATGGGATTCAACCAGGCCGAAGGCGAAGCGGCCGGCGATGGCAAGCCGCGACCGCTGCCGATGCAGATCCTCGACGAGGCGACCGGCTTCCTGATCGCCTTCTGCACCGCCGTTGCGCTTTGCCGTCAGCAGCAGGAGGGCGGCAGCTGGGAGGTCAAGCTCTCGCTGGCACAGACCGGGCAGTGGCTGCGCAGCCTGGGTCGCGTGCCGGGCGGGCTGGCGACGCTCGTGCCGGACCGAGCGCCCTACGTCGAAACGACCGCTTCGGGTTTCGGCGAGCTTGCAGCACTGCGTCACGCCGCGCACGCGGCTGGGGCGGCACGATCCATGCAGCCAACGCAAGTCAAGCAAGTCGCGCGACCATCGATGCCGCCCGGTAGCCATCCGCCATCATGGCCCGACGCTTGAACGGTTACGCACCCCCAACACCATGACCACCAAAAAATCCCGCGACCCCCTCTCGTCCACGCCTTTCCTTCGCATCGCCGACAGCGCGGTTCACGGCCTCGGCGCCTATGCCAACCGCGACCTGCCCGCCGACACCTTCCTCGGCCTGTACGAAGGCCGGCGTTACACGGCAGAACAGGTGGCGGCCAAGGACTGGAACAACCAGCTGACCTATCTTTTCACTCTGTCGAGCGGCGAAACGATCGACGGCGCCAAGGGCGGCAACGGCACGCGCCACCTGAATCATTCGTGCGCGCCAAACTGCGAAGCGGTCGAGGAATACGACGCTTCCGGCAAGCTGCTGCTGCGCTTCCAGACACTGGTCGCGGTGGAGGCGGGAGATGAACTCTTCATCGACTACTGCCTCACCGCGGACGATGGATCGCCGGCTTCCGACTATCCGTGCCACTGCGGATCGCCGGACTGTCGCGGCACGATGCTCGCACCCGTCGAAGCGCCGGTCGAGGCACCCGTGGACATCTTTTCCAAGCCGGCCTAGAACGAGCGCCCGTCGGCGCGCGCAGCCCATTTACCCTTTTCACCCCTGCGCTGCGCTGCCATCGACGGAGCGGCTATAAACGTCGGCTCCCATGGACAACGAGACCGACTTCATCGCCACATCCGATTCGCCCGCAGAGGCTCTTGCAGTCTCTCCAGTCCTCCCAGTCATCGAAACGGAGGCCGACGCAACGCTCGGATACGCCTCCATCCAGAATGCCGTTCCGGTGCTCCGGTCGATGTCCATCACCAACCGGGGTGTCGATCCGTTATCGAACGTCGAGGTGCGCATCGCCTGCAATCCGCCGTTCGCCGAAAGCATCAGGCTGCGCTTCGACCGGCTGGCGCCCGGCGAAACCCGCCGCATCGCACCGATCGACCTTCGCCCCGATCACGCATGGCTCGCCGACCTTCAGGAGTCGGTGAAAGCGTCCATCGAGGTCGACGTCACGGCGGCCGGCGTCGAGGTGGCGCGCGCCACGCAGAACATTGAAGTTCTGGCATACGACCAGTGGGCCGGCACGCGCGCGCTGCCCGAGCTTCTGGCGGCGTTCTGCATGCCGAACAATCCGGCCGTCGATGCGCTGATGGGCAAGGCATCGACATTGCTTCGCTCGGCGCACAGCGACCTGTCGATGAGCGGCTACCAGTCGAAGAGCCGCGACACCGTCTGGAAGCAGATCTCGGCGATCTACAGCACCGTCGCAGCGGAGAACCTGCAGTACGCCGAACCACCGGCTTCCTTCGGCGACGATGGGCAGAAGATCCGCACGCCCGACCGCATCCTCGACAGCCGTGTCGCGACATGTCTCGACCTCGCGATGCTGTTCGCATCGGCTTTCGAGCAGGCCGGACTGCGTCCCGTGGTGCTGATCAAGAAAGGCCACGCCTGGGTCGGCGTCTGGCTGCATCCGACGTGTTTCCCCGATCCGCTCACCGACGACGTGCAGGCCGTGCGCAAGCGTGTCGATACCGGCGAGTTCCTGGTCTTCGAGACCACTGGCGTCGCGCATCACCACAGCCTGCGGCCTTCGCTGCGCGTGGCGATGGAGCAGGGGCTGGCGCATCTTCGGGAAGAGGGCACTTTCCGTTATGCGGTGGACATCCGGCGCGCACGGGAGCTGCAGATCAAGCCGCTGCCGTCGCGCACGACGACATCCGGTACCGGCGTGCCCGACGCTTCCGGTGCCGGGCCGGGGCCGGCCGTCATCGAGCCGCCACCGCCGTTTCCGGCGCTTGACGTCGACACGGTCCAGTCGCTGGATGCGAGCAACGACGACACGCCCGACGGCCGTCTGTCGAAGTGGAAGTCGCGCCTGCTCGACCTAACGCTGCGCAACAAGCTGCTGAACTTCAAGCCGACCAAGGCATCGCTGCAACTCGTTGCGCCCGACCTCGCCGTGCTCGAAGATGCGCTGTCGGAGGGCAGGGATTTCAAGATCAGGCCGCTGCCCGCCATCATGGAAGGCACCGATCCGCGCGTCGCCAATGTGCATGCGAGCCGTGGCACCGGACGCAGTCCGCTCGACGACATGGCGCTGGAAGCGCTCGGCGGCAACGAACTGCTGGCGCGTGTCGCGCAGGACGCACTCGACGGCCATCTGCTGGCGATCCACACCGCCGCGCGCATCGGGCTGGAGGAGGGCGGCGCGAACACGCTCTACCTCGCGCTCGGCCTGCTGCAGTGGACCGA
The DNA here is from genome assembly GCF_051216695.1 of Variovorax glucosi. Classification (NCBI taxonomy): domain Bacteria; kingdom Pseudomonadati; phylum Pseudomonadota; class Betaproteobacteria; order Burkholderiales; family Comamonadaceae; genus Variovorax; species Variovorax glucosi. The sequence goes on along the minus strand of NZ_JBPJZE010000001.1, from coordinate 892,783 downwards.
GGCCGACAAGGCCGATGCGGTGCATTGCGCGCCGATCCTGCTGATTCCGGTGACGCTGCAACGCCAGTCGGTGCGCGCCGGTTTCCGGCTGGCCCGGCACGACGACGAAGCCATCGTGAACCCGACGCTGCTGCAGTTGTTGCGCACCAGCTTCGAGCTGCGCGTCGCCGGGCTGGAAGCGATTCCGATGGACGAGAAGGGCATCGACGTCGGCCGCGTGCTGCAGGCCTTCAGGCTGGCGGTCGCGGAGATTCCGAAGTGGGAAGTGCTTGAGCAGGCCAACCTGGGCATCTTCTCCTTCACCAAATACCTGATGTGGAAGGACCTGCAGGACCGCACCGAAGAACTCAAGGCCAACCGCGTCGTCCGGCACCTGATCGACAACCCCGGTCAGGCCTTCGCGCGCCAGGACGTTCCCGGCGAATTCGAGCGGCTCGACGAGTCGCACCGGCCGCAGGACATCCTCGCGCCGCTGCTGGCCGATTCGTCGCAGCTCAAGGCGATCTGCGCGATCGATGCCGGCCGCGATCTGGTGCTCGAAGGGCCGCCCGGCACCGGCAAGAGCCAGACCATCACCAACCTGATCGCGCACTGCCTCGGCACCGGCAAGACGGTGCTGTTCGTGTCGGAAAAGCTGGCCGCGCTGTCGGTGGTGCACCGGCGCCTGAACGACATCGGGCTCGGGCCGTTCTGCCTCGAACTGCATTCTTCCAAATCGAAGAAGAGCGAAGTTCTCCAGCAACTCGCCAGCTCGCTCGACATGGCCGGGGAGCGAACGGCCGACGACTGGAAGCGCGAAGCCGAGCGGCTGGCCGTGCTGCGGCTCGACTTGAACGGCCTCGTCGATTCGCTGCACCGGCAGTATCCGAATGGGCTGACCGTGTTCGAAGCCATCGGAACCTGCATCGGCGAGGACGGCAAGACGCCGGCGCCGATGCCGTGGACCGATCCGCTGACGCACGGCCGCGAGGCACTCGACACGTTGCGCGAGACCACGCGGCGCATCCAGGCGCTCGCGGGCGCCATCGGCGGCGCGGATGGCACGGTAGGGATCGAAGGATTGCAGGCGCATCCGCTGGCGCTCATCGGCCATTCCGATTGGTCAACGGTCTGGAGCGACGACCTGCTGGTCGCGCTGCAGGGCCTCGATCGCGCCATTGCGGGTTTTCGTGGCAAGGTCGCGGCGCTGGGCGGACTTCTCGGTGTCGGCAGCGACGGATCGGGCATGGACACATTCGGTGCGCTCGACCGGCTCGCCGATGTGCTCATGGCCGCGCCCAGGGTGCCTCAGGGCCTGGCGCGGCAGGCGCACGACCCGGTCGCGCGCGCCCGCGTGCTGGCGCTGGTGAAGCACGGCACGGCCCGCAACACCGCGTGGCAGCGGCTGGGGTCGGGATGGACGCCGCAGCTGGCGAAGCTGGATGCGACGGCGCTGACGGCGGAGTGGTCGGGCGCTGAAACCGCCTGGTGGCCGAAGTCGTTGCTGGCGAAGCGGGCGGTCACCGGTCGTCTCAGCGGATTCCGCGACGATGGCAAGCGGCCGACGCCGGAGCAGATCCGGCAGATGCTCGCGCCGCTGGCGGAGGTGAACGATGCGGATCTGGCGCTGCGCACGGCCGGGCCGGAGGCGCAGGTGCTGCTCGACGACGCCTTTGCCGGGCTGGAAACCGACTGGACGGCGATGGTGGACCATGAGGCGTGGGCCGCGAGGTTTGCCGAGGCGGTTGCGCACTGCGCGGACGGCGACGCCGCGCAGGCGGCTGCGCTGCGGAGCCGCCTGCAACCGCTGGTGGCCGAGAACCGCGCCGCGCTCGCTCCGACGGGATCGGCCGGCAAGGTGCTGCTGGCCTACCGCGATGGATGGCGCGAGGTGCTGCAGATGCTCGCTGTCGTCGACGGCCTGGCCAAGCCGATCGCGCCCCTGCAGGGACAGCCGCACGACGACGGTGCGCTGGCACGCATCCAGGGCACGCTCGCCGCCTGGCAGGGTGCGAAGCATACGTTGCAGCCGTGGTGCGGTTGGCGCGCCGTCCGGACGTTCGCGGTCGCACAAGGCTTGCAGGGGCTGGTTTCCGCGGTCGAGTCGGGCACGGTTCCGCTGCGCGATGTCGAAACGCATTTCGAATTCAGCTACCGCAGCTGGTGGGCCAAGCGGACCATCGACGGCGATCCGGTTCTGCGCGGTTTCTCCAGCGCCGACCACGAGCGGAAGATCCGCGAGTTCAAGTCGGCCGACCAGCGATTCCAGAAGCTGACCGAGCGCTACATCGCCGCCACGCTGGCCGGGCGAATCCCAGCGGCTTCGGAAGCGGTCGTCAGCGCCGACAGCGAACTCGGACGGCTGCGCCGCGAGCGCCAGAAGCAGCGAGGGCACATGCCGGTGCGCCAGCTGGTCCGGTCGCTGCCGACGCTGCTGCCGCGACTCAAGCCGTGCCTGCTGATGTCGCCGCTGTCGGTGTCGCAGTACCTCGATGCCGGTTATTCGCAGTTCGATCTGGTGGTGTTCGACGAAGCCTCTCAGATTCCCGTCTGGGATGCCGTGGGCGTGATCGCGCGCGGCAAGCAACTGGCGGTCGTCGGCGATCCCAAGCAATTGCCGCCTACCAACTTCTTCAACCGCAGCGCCGATCCCGACGAAGGCGAGACGGGCGACGCGGGCTTCGATCAGGTGGAAGATCTCGAAAGCATCCTCGACGAATGCCTCGGCGCCGGCATGAACCGGCTGAGCCTGAAATGGCACTACCGCAGCCGGCACGAGAGCCTCATCACCTTCAGCAACGTCACGTACTACGGCTCGGAGCTGATTACGTTTCCGTCGCCGGTCACCGACGACATCGCGGTCCGATTCGAGCGCGTGCAGGGCGTGTACGACCGCGGCGGATCGCGCACGAATCGTGCCGAAGCCGACGCCATCGTTCTGGGTATCGAAGCGCATTACCTAAACCCGGCCAAGGCCCGGCTGACGCTGGGCGTTGTCACCTTCAACCAGACGCAGCAGGCGCTGATCGAAACGCTGCTCGACGCGCGACGCCGTACCAGCCCCGAGCTCGACCGCGCCATCGAGGCCCGCGCGCATGAAAAGCTCTTCATCAAGAACCTGGAGAACGTGCAGGGCGACGAGCGCGACGTGATCTTCTTCTCGATCACCTACGGACCGGACACGAGCGGCAAGGTCACGATGAACTTCGGGCCGCTGAACGGCGAAGGCGGTCATCGCCGGTTGAATGTCGCCATCTCGCGGGCACGCGAAGCCGTCGTCATCTACAGCACGCTGATGCCGGAGCAGATCGACCTCGCGCGGGTTCGCGCGGCCGGCGTGCGGGATCTGAAGCACTATCTCGAATTCGCGATCCGCGGTGCGCGAGCGCTGGCTGCGCAGAGCGCGCCGACCGGGCTCGATCCCGACAGCCCGTTCGAAGTCGCGGTGATCGCGAAGCTGCGGGCGCATGGCTGGGTCGTGCATCCGCAGGTCGGCTGCTCGGGCTACCGGATCGATCTGGCGGTGGTCGATCCGCGTGCGCCGGGACGCTATCTGGTCGGCATCGAATGCGACGGACGCGCCTATCACTCTGGCGCGACTGCACGCGATCGGGACCGGCTGCGCCAGCATGTGCTGGAGAGCCTCGGCTGGCGGATCCACCGGATCTGGTCGACGGACTGGTGGCTGAATCCGAACGGTGAGGTCGAGAAGATACTGAAGCTGCTCGCGTCGTTGACGGAGAAGTCCGAAGCGCCGGAGGAGGCCGTCGTAGCGACGCCGTAAGTCTTCGGCTCAGGGCGTCGGCAGCAGGACGCGCTGCTGCGCCGTCACCGTCTCGCGCACGAAGGCCCAGACCGCCTGCATCCGCGCCAGATGCTTGTTCTCTTCCGGCATCGACATCCAGAAGGTACGCGTGAAATTGGCTTGCGGATGCGCAGGCAGCACGGCTTCCAGCGCGCCGTCGCGCCCGGCGATGAAGGCGGGCAGCACGGCGATGCCCGCGCCCGCAGCCACAGCCGCGTGCTGCGCGAGGATGCTGGTGCTGCGCAGCGCGAACGCATCGGGGCGATACAGCTCGTCGAGGTACTGCAGTTCCTTGCTGAAGAGCAGGTCGTCGACGTAGCTGATGAAGGTGTGGCCGCGCAGGTCTTCGCGGCTCGCGATGGGCGGGTGCGCGGCGAGGTAGCCTTTGGATGCGTAGAGACGCAGGCTGTAGTCCGCAAGCTTCGCGACCATCACCGGGCCGCGCGCCGGACGTTCCAGCGAGATGACGATGTCGGCCTCGCGCCTCGACAGATGGACCAGGCGAGGCATGGCGAGCAGGTCGATCACCAGCTTCGGATGCCGCATCGCGAACGTCGCCAGCGCCGGTGCCAGCATCACCGTCCCGAAACCTTCCGTCGCGCCGATGCGCACCACGCCGGACAGGCCTTCCGCCGATGTCGGCGCCGAGCTTTCGATGCTTCGGTAGGCGCCTTCCATCGCTTCGACCTGCGGTTGCATCCGGCGGCCGGCCTCTGTCAGCCGATGGCCGCCGGCTTCGCGTGTGAAGAGCGGTGTGCCGACCTGCTTTTCGAGCGCCTGGATGCGGCGCGCGACGGTGGTGTGATCGACAGCCAGCCGGCGGGCCGCGCCCTGCAGCGTGCCGGAGCGGGCGAGTTCGAGAAAGTAGCGGAGGCTGTCCCAGTCCATGTGTTGCGATTATGCAGAGCGAGGATGCATATTTGTCTATTGCCATCGCAAAAGTGCAAAGCTAGGATCGTTGAATCCCCGCAGACGGGAACACCATAAAAGGAGACAGATTCATGGACGCCAAAGTCAAGCCGGCCCCGACCGCCGTCAACGCCGCCAAGCAGATCGCCACCGTCAAGCTGCTCATCGGCGGCAAGTTCGTCGAGTCGAAGACCACCGAGTGGCGCGATGTCGTCAATCCGGCGACGCAGGAGGTGCTGGCCCGCGTGCCGTTCGCGACGCCGGCTGAAGTCGATGCAGCCGTTGCATCCGGCAAGGAAGCCTTCAAGACCTGGAAGAAGACGCCCATCGGCGCCCGCGCCCGCGTCTTCTTGAAGTACCAGCAGCTGATCCGCGAAAACATGGCCGAGCTTTCCGCGATCCTCACCGCCGAACAGGGCAAGACGCTGCCGGATGCGGAAGGCGACGTGTTTCGCGGCCTCGAAGTGGTGGAGCACGCGTCGGCCATCGGCAACCTGCAACTGGGCGAAATGGCCAACAACGTTGCCAATGGCGTCGACACGTACACGCTGCTGCAACCTCTGGGCGTGTGTGCCGGCATCACGCCGTTCAACTTCCCCGCGATGATTCCGCTGTGGATGTTCCCGATGGCGATCGTCACCGGCAATACTTTCGTGCTGAAGCCGTCCGAGCAGGACCCGATGGTCACGATGCGCCTCTGCGAACTCGCGCTGCAGGCCGGCATTCCGCCGGGCGTGCTGAACGTGGTGCACGGCGGCGAAGCGGTGGTCAACGCGATCTGCGATCACGCCGACATCAAGGCGATCTCGTTCGTCGGCTCGACCAAGGTCGGCACCCATGTCTACAACCGCGCCATACCGACCGGCAAGCGCGTGCAATGCATGATGGGCGCCAAGAACCACGCCATCGTCATGCCCGACGCCAACAAGGAGCAGACGCTCAACGCGCTGGCCGGCGCGGGCTTCGGCGCGGCGGGACAGCGCTGCATGGCGGTGTCGGTCGCGGTGCTGGTGGGCGATGCGCAGAAGTGGGTGCCCGACATGGTCGCGAAGGCGAAGACACTGAAGATCGGCGCCGGCACCGACAAGGGCATCGACGTCGGGCCGGTGATTTCCCTCGCAGCCAGGGACCGCGTCAACGGCCTGATCGAACGTGGCGTCGCCGACGGCGCGACGCTGGCACTCGACGGCCGACAGCCCGACGTGCCGCGCTACGAGAACGGCAACTTCGTCGGCCCGACCGTGTTCGCCGACGTGAAGCCCGGCATGGCGATCTACGACCAGGAAATCTTCGGCCCGGTGCTCTGCCTCGCGAATGCTGCCGACATCGACGAGGCGATCGCGCTGATCAACGCGAACCCGAACGGCAACGGTACTGCGATCTTCACGCAGTCGGGCGCGGCAGCGCGCAAGTTCCAGGAAGAGATCGACGTGGGGCAGGTCGGAATCAACGTTCCGATTCCGGTGCCGGTGCCGATGTTCTCTTTCACCGGTTCGCGGGCGTCGAAGCTGGGCGACCTGGGGCCGTACGGGAAGCAGGTCGTGATGTTCTACACGCAGACGAAGACGGTGACGGCGCGGTGGTTCGACGACAGCACGGTGAGCCAGGGTGTGAATACGACGATCAGCTTGAAATGAACTTCGAACTCACCGAAGAACAACTCGCTTTCGCCCAATCCGCCCGCGCGTTCGCCGCAGCCGAATTCGCTCCCCATGCCGCCCGCTGGGATGCCGAATCCTTCTTCCCGAAAGACACCATCGCCCGCGCCGGCGAACTCGGTTTCTGCGGCCTCTACGCACCCGAGCGCATCGGCGGACTTGCCCTGCCGCGCCTCGACGCCACGCTGGTGTTCGAAGAAATGGCGGCCGTCGATCCGTCGACCACCGCCTTCGTCACCATCCACAACATGGCGACCTGGATGCTCGGCACCTGGGGCACCGACGCCGTCTGCGATACCTGGGGCGAGGCGCTGACCAGCGGGCGCAAGCTGGCGTCGTACTGTCTCACCGAACCGGGCGCCGGGTCCGATGCCGGCTCGCTCAAGACGCGCGCCGAAGTACAGGGCGATGGCTACGTGCTCAACGGCGGCAAGGCCTTCATCAGCGGCGCCGGCGCGACCGACGTGCTGATCGTCATGGCGCGCACCGGCGGCGGCGGCGCGGGAGGCGTGTCCGCTTTCGTGGTGCCTGCGGATGCACCTGGCGTGAGCTACGGCAAGAAGGAGCACAAGATGGGCTGGAACAGTCAGCCCACCCGCACCATTGCCTTCGACAACGTGCGCATTCCCGCCGATCATCTGCTCGGCGGCGAAGGCGAGGGTTTCCGCATCGCGATGAAGGGGCTCGACGGCGGGCGCATCAACATCGCGACCTGCTCGGTCGGCGCGGCGCAGGGCGCGCTCGATGCATCGCGCAGCTATCTGCACGACAGACAGCAATTCGGCAAGCCGCTCGCCAGCTTCCAGGCGCTGCAGTTCAAGCTGGCCGACATGGCGACCGAGCTGGTCGCGGCGCGGCAGATGGTGCGCATGGCCGCGAGCAAGCTCGATGCGGCGCATCCCGACGCCGGCACCTATTGCGCGATGGCGAAGCGCTTCGCGACCGATGTCGGCTTCACCGTCTGCAACGATGCGCTGCAGCTTCACGGCGGCTATGGCTATCTCAGCGAATTTCCGCTGGAACGGCTGGTGCGCGACACGCGCGTGCATCAGATCCTCGAAGGTACCAACGAAATCATGCGGGTCATCGTCGCGCGCAAGCTGCTCGAAGGCGACACCGACATCCGCTGACCTAATCCATCTCATCGCACCAATTCACTGCAAATGACCGAACCCGTCGTCCTCTTCAAAGAAATCCCGACCGCGAACGGCAAGCGTTTCGGCATCGCCACGCTCAACGCGCCCGCGTCGCTGAATGCGCTGTCCGTCGACATGGTCCGGCTGCTGACGCCGAAGCTGCGCGAATGGGCCGCCGACAACGCGGTCGTCGGCGTGATGCTCGACGCCGCCGGCGAGAAAGCCTTCTGCGCCGGTGGCGACCTGCGCCAGCTCTATCAGACGCTGCTGGACTGCAAGGCCGAGCGGAACGAGTACGCCGAGCGCTTCTTCGGCGAGGAATACGAGCTCGACTACCTGATCCACACCTTTCCGAAGCCATTCGTCTGCTGGGGCCACGGCATCGTGATGGGTGGGGGCGTCGGTTTGATGGCGGGCTGTTCGCACCGCGTCGTCACAGAAGGCAGCCGCGTCGCGATGCCCGAAGTCAACATCGGCCTCTATCCCGATGTCGGCGGCAGCTGGTTCCTGCGCCGTACGCCGGGTCGCACCGGTCTTTTTCTCGCGTTCACGGCCGCACAGATCAACGCCGCCGATGCGATCTTCGCGGGCCTTGCCGACGTGCTGGTACCGCACGCGGCCAAGGCGCAGGTGCTGGAAGCGATCGGCACGGCGGCCTGGAAGTCTGAGCAGGGCGCCGACCGTGCGCTGATGTCGGCGCTGCTGACCAAGGCGGGCGAAGGCGCCGCGATGCTGCCGTCGAAGCTGCGCGAGCATTTCGACCTCATCAACGTCACGTTGGCCGGCGAGGATCTTCTGGTCATCGACCGGCGATTGCGCGCGCTGCATAGCGACGACGCGTGGCTGCAGACGGCGGTCAAGACTTATTCGAGGGGCGCGCCTAGCTCGGTGGCGCTGTCATGGGCGTTGTGGCAGCGCGTGCTGCGGATGTCGCTGGCCGAGGTGTTCCGTGTCGAATACCGGGCGTCGCTCGGTTTCTGCGCCCATGCCGATTTCGCCGAAGGCATCCGGGCGGTGCTGGTCGACAAGGACCGCAATCCGAAATGGACGCCGGCCATGCTGGCCGAGATTACGCCGGACTTCGTCGAAGACCACCTGCGTGCGCGCGGCGGGATGGCGCCGGAACTCGAAGCACTGTAAGCACTGAAAGTACTGGAGACAGAGAAATGAAGATCGCATTCATCGGACTCGGCAATATGGGCGGCCCGATGGCCCTGAACCTGCACAAGGCCGGCCACTCGGTCAGTGCCTTCGACCTGTCGGCGGAGGCATGCAGGAAGCTGGCGGACGAAGGCGTAACCATTGCTGCGTCGGCGATCGAATCGCTTGTCGATGCGGAAGTCGTCGTCAGCATGCTGCCGGCCAGCGCGCATGTCGAGGCGCTGTACTTCGGGCGCGACGGACAGCCGGGTCTGCTGGAGAAGATCCCACCGGGCGCGCTGGTGATCGACAGCAGCACCATCGCCGCAGCGACCTCCCGCAAGGTGGCCGAAGCAGGCGCCAAACGCGGGCTGGCAGTAATCGATGCGCCAGTGTCTGGCGGTACCGGCGGCGCCATCGCCGGCACGCTGACCTTCATGGTCGGCGGCGCGGCAGCCGATCTCGAACGCGCGCGACCGCTGCTCGAGAAGATGGGCGCCAATATCTTTCACGCAGGCGATGCCGGTGCCGGCCAGACCGCCAAGATCTGCAACAACATGCTGCTCGGCATCCTGATGATCGGCACGTCGGAGGCCATCGCGCTGGGCGTGGCCAACGGGCTCGATCCGAAGGTGCTGTCGGAAATCATGCGGCGCAGCTCGGGCGGCAACTGGACACTCGAAAAGTACAACCCGCTGCCCGGCGTGATGGAAACGGCCCCCGCGTCGAAGGGCTACGCTGGCGGCTTCGGAACCGATCTGATGCTGAAGGACCTGGGCCTGGCGCAGGAAAACGCGGCTGCGGTCCGGGCGTCGACGCCATTGGGCGGACTGGCACGCAACCTGTATGCGGCCCACAGCCTGGCCGGTCACGGCGCGCTGGATTTCTCCAGCGTGATCCGGATGGTCCAGAAATCCTGAAATCCTGAAAGGCTGAAGCGGCCGAATCCCTACTTCTTGGTCTCCAGCGGGTCGTCCGGGCTGGCCGGTCGCCAGCCTGGTATCGACGACAGCGCTTCTGCCTCGATGTGCTGGGCGTCATGGCCTTCCCACATGAAGTGGATCAGGCAATCGCCCATCGTCAGGATGTCGCCATGCGACAGCGCCGCGTGCATCACCGCACGACCGTTCAACAGCACGCCGTTGCGGCTGCCGACGTCCTCGACCAGCGCGAACGGATGCTGCATGACGATGGCTGCATGCATCCGGCTCACGCGCAGGTCGGACAGCATGATGTCGTTGTTGGGCGCGCGCCCGAAGGTCGTTCTAGGCAATGTCAGCTGATAGACGTAGGCCTCGCTGGATGGCGGCTGGATACGAAGCGTAGGTGGCTTACTTTCACTCATGTGCGAACTATCGCCGTATATGTCGCCAACTCGGCCCGTCGGATGGCGCCGGAAGCAAAAAAATCAGCGCTGCGGCATGTCCTTCGTCGAATAACCCACGCTCACCGTCGCATCGGACGGGATCGGCGGCATCGTCGCGTTCCAGCTTTCCCAGTCGGCGCGCATCCTGGCCAGCCGATCCTGCTCGCGCTTGGCCAGGTTCGCGCGCTCGCGTTCGTCGGCCGGAATGTTGAACAGGTATTCGTTGCCGTCGACTTTCAGGTACTTCCAGTCGCCGTCTCGCATGGCCTGCTGACCGCGATGGTTCATGCGCCAGTGCAGCGGGCGGTCGAAGCCCTGGGCCGCGTCGCGCAGCACCGGCATCAGCGAGATCCCGTCGAGCGGAAACGCGGGGTCTGCCGAGACGCCCGCGGCGTCCAGCATCGTGGCCGACCAGTCCATCGTCATGCAGGGCTGACGGCTTTCGCAGCCCTTGCCGATGACCGCCGGCCAGTGCGCGATCCACGGCACGCGGATGCCGCCTTCGGTCAGGTCCATCTTGCCGCCGACCAGCGGCCAGCTGTCCGAGAAGCGTTCGCCGCCGTTGTCGCTGGTGAAAACGATCAATGTGTTGTCGGCCTGGCCGTTCGCTGCCAGCGCAGCCATCAGGCGGCCGATGCCTTCGTCCATGTGATGGATCATCCGGCGGTAGACGTGGATGTTGCCGCCGGCCAGGTCGAACAGGTTGTCCGCGACTGCCGGCGCTTTTGCCGCATCGTCGCGGGTTTCCCAGGGCCAGTGGGGCGCGGTGTAGTGCAGGCTCAGGAAGAACGGTTCTTCCTGCTGTGCCATGCGATCGACGTAACCGACTGCGCGATCGGAGATCAGGTCTGTGAGGTAGCCCTCGGCCTGCGTCGCTTGGTCGCCGGTCCAGAGATCGTGCTGGCCGCGCGAATCGCAGTGCGTGAAATAGTCGACGCCGCCGGACAGCGGGCCGAAGAATTCCTCGTAACCCGAGCGCAGCGGACCGAAATGCGGCGGATAGCCGAGATGCCACTTGCCGATCAGCGCCGTGCGATAGCCGCTCGCTTTCAGCAGCGAAGGCAGCGTCGGGTGATCGGGCGGCAGGCCGAGCGTCGTGCTGCCACGGCTGTCGCTCCGGATCGGTTCCTCGGCCGCGCCGCGTAGCCGGTACTGGTAGCGGCCGGTGATCATCGCGAAGCGCGTCGGCGAGCAGACCGGCGAATTCGAGTAGCCCTGCGTCAGCTTCAATCCGCCGGCGGCCAGACTGTCGAGCACCGGAGAAACCGGACCGAAGTCCGCATCGCGGCCGCCGTAGCAGCCGAGGTCCGCGTAGCCGAGGTCGTCAGCGACGATGAAGACGATGTTGGGGCGCTGCATCGACGTTCCGTCCGGGCCGGTCAAGGCTGGTAGCCCGACTTCTGCACCACTGGCGACCACTGCGCGCGGTATGCCTTCAGCATCGCGACCGTCTGCGCCTGCGTGCTGACGACCGGCGTCATCAGCGAGTCCTTGAAGCGGCGGGCGGTGTCCGGGTCCTGCATCACGTCGTGGATGGCGCGCGAGAGGCGGTCGACCTTGTCTTTCGGCATGCTCGTCGGCGCGAAGAAGGTGTTCCAGCCGGTCGCCGAAAGATCGAGCCCGGCTTCCTTGAAGGTCGGAATCTTCGGTGCGAACGGCGAGCGTTGCGCACCGGACACAGCCAGGATGCGCAGCTTCCCGGCTTCGTGCTGCGGCAGCACGACGTCGGCAGTGTCGATCGCCACCGGCACCTGGCCGCCGAGCAGGTCGTTCAGCAGCGGCGCCGAGCCGCGATAGCCGATCACCTGCGTCTGCACTGCTGCCTTCTCGCCGACCATCAGAGCGAAGAAGTGCGGCAGGCTGCCGGTGGCCGGCACGCCGACGTTGGCCTGCTTTGGATTGGCACGCATCCAGGCGAGCAGGTGGTTGAGTTCGCGCACCGGCAATTCGGGCGATACGGCGAGCGCGAAGTCGTAATCGTTGACGTGCGACACAGGAACGAAATCGCGTTCCGGGTCGTAGCCGTTGTCCTTGAACACCAGTGGCGCGACGATCATGACGGCCGGGTTGGCGAGCATCAGCACGTTCTGGTTGGCCGGCGTCGTCTTCACCTGCTGTGCAGCCAGACGTCCACCCGCGCCGGGCTTGTTCTCGACCACCACCGGCACGCCGAGCTTCAGCGCGAGCTTGTCGCCGACGATGCGCGCGACGCGGTCGGTCGCGCCGCCGGGTGCATAGCCGACCACGATGTGTAGCGGAGTGTCGAGTTGCGGCGTTGCCGCGGTTTGTGCCTTGGCAGCGGCGACGAACCCGGCCGTGAGGGCGGCGACCGACAGGAGCGCCACCATGCGGCGGGTGTAGCGGCCGCGCGGGTACGAGAGGAAGGACGGCATGCGGTGTCTCCGATAAGGGGCCGCAATGCTACCGGTTCTTCCGGCCGGCGGTCGGTCAGCGCGATGCGACCTGTTCGAACAGCGCCTTGTTTTCCTTCAGCCAGCGTTCCGAGAGGTCGCCATCTTGCTGAGACGGATCGAAATCCGTGCGGAAATAGCTGCGCCAGGTATCCAGGTTGCTGCGCAGCAGTCCATTACGGCCCAGGAGGATCCGTGCGCCGCTGCGCCACGTGGCGAGCTTCCATAGCTGACCCTCGCGCTTCAGGTTGGCGACTGTCTGACGTGCGAGGTCGCTCATGAAGATCAGCGTCGTGCGTCGAAACCAGCGGGTGCGCCACTGTTCGGACCCGTCCGCGGCGCGGTAGATGGTGAACGCCGTATTGCGATGTTCCGACTCTTCCGCGCTGTGCCAGAGCCACATGGCCTTCAGTCGCGGTTCGGCGCCGTCGAAAACTTCTGGATGCGCGAGCAGCCAGTTTGCGAACATCGCCGTGAAATGTTCGGTGGCAGCCGTAATGGCCAGCGCGTGCCGCGGATCGGTACCTTCGAGAAGCGCCATCCGTTTCCTGGCGCGGGGCGTCCAGTCGTCGACCAGCCCGTGCTTCGCCAATTGCGCGTTGAACAACGCGTGAATCCTGCGATGCGTCGCCTCCTGGCCGATGAAGCCTTTGACTTCCGCTTTGTGCTGCGCTTGCAGATAGGGCGAAAGCATCACCATCGCGTCCCGCACCGAATCGATGAAGAACTGCTCTCCGAACGGAAAGCTCATCGACAGCGCATTGAACATGGCGGTCGAAAACGAATCCCCGCCGCACCAGTTGCGCGCGATCGGCTCATCGAGATCGATGAGAAGGCGGCGGGTGGCGAGATCGGTCATGCAGTCGGTACTTTCACGTACCGCCGATCATGCGAGCGCTGGGTGGTACTGTCAAACACCGAGCCCGAATGGGTCGATATAAGGGCATCCTCATGTCTCGAGCACAAGCCACACCGCATCACGAGCACTACGGGCGCCTGCTGGACGGCATGGGCGCAGCGGTTGCCGCCAAGGGGTACGCCGAAACCACGATCGCCGACATCGTGCGGGAGGCGGGTGTTTCGCGCCGCAGTTTCTACGAGCATTTCGCGACCAAGTCGGATTGCCTGCTCGCGCTCTACAAGGCCGGCAGCATGCGCGCGCTGACCGTATTGGCAGAAGCGGTCGATCCGGATCAGCCTTGGCAGACGCAGGTCGCGCCTTCGCTTTCCGCCTATCTGGTCTACCGTTCGCAAGCGCCGGCGCTTCTTCGGATGCTGTTCGTCGACATCGTCGGTATGGGCCCGGAAGGGCTTGCCGTGCGTGGAGAGGTCAATCTGGAGATTGCGCACTGGATCCAGGCAGCGACGCATGAAGAGGGTCGGCTGCCGATTTCGATCGAACTTGCGATGACCGTGATCGGTGGCATCAACGAACTCGTCCTGCGTGCGATCCAGCAGGGGCGCTCGGACGATCTGCGACCTCTCATCGCGCCACTGACGCAGATGGTGCTGGCCGTGGCCGGCTACCAGCGAATGTCGGAAGCCTAGACTTGCGCGGCGTCGACGCCATCTGCCGCGCGCCTCGGCGCTGCGCTACGGACCGGTATCCATCACTCCGATGGAATTCCCGCTTCCTTCACCACCTTGCCCCACTTGGTCAGGTCGGACCTGATCAGCGCCGCATATTCCTCAGGCGTTCCGCCCTGGATCTCGATGCCGACGGCTTCCAGCTTGACCCTGACGTCCGGAAGCTTCAGCGCGGCGTTGATCTCGGCGTTCAACCTGGCAACGATCGCCTTCGGCGTGCCGGCAGGTGCCAGGAAGCCGCCATTCGTATTCGCGTCATAACCCTTGAGGCCTTGCTCGTCGGCTGTCGGCACGTCGGGCAGCGACGCCGATCGCTTGCGGGTCGATACCGCGACGGCCCGGACGTTGCCGGCCTTGACCTGCGACTGGATCGCGCTGATCGTGTCTATATAAAGAGCGGTGCGCCCGGCCAGCAGATCGGGGTGGGCTGCGGACGAGCCCTTGTACGGCACCAGCAGCATCGGTACGCCGCTCGCCATGCGAAACATCTCGGCCGCCATCTCCTGCGCGCTGCCGCGTCCGGAAGTCGCGACCTTGGCCTCGTTCGGATTCGCCTTCATCCAGGCGACGAACTCGGGCAGCGTCTTGGCCGGAATCTGCGGCGAGATCGCGAAGATCAGCGGCACCTCATGGGTGTAAACGATGGGTTCGAAGCTCTTTTCCGGATCCCAGCCAAGGCTCCTGAACAGGAACTTGTTGATGTTGTGACTGCCGCCGACGATGCCGATCGTGTAGCCGTCAGGCGTCGACTTGGCAAGGATCTCGGTGCCGAGGTTGTTGGAGGCGCCCGGCTTGTTCTCGACGATCACCGGCTGGCCCATCGACGCGCCGATCTTGTCGCCGACCACGCGGGCGATGACGTCGATCGCACCGCCCGGCGGCGCGGGGACGATGATCTTGATCGGTCGGGTCGGATAGGTAGCCTGCGCGCCGGCCAGGGTCGGCAGCATGGCGAGTGAAGCCGACACGGCCAGGGCCTTGATAAGGGCCTTAGAGAGGGAAGTGATTTGCACGATTTGTCTCCTTTTTATGGTTTGTTCGATCGCTCTCAGCCGCGCCCGACGTAGGGCATCGCGCTGGCCATGACGGTCATGTTCAGCACATTGGCCGCCAGCGGCAGCGCTGCGATGTGGCGCACGGCATCGGCGACATGCTTCGCGTCCATCGTGGGTTCGGCTGCAACCGTGCCGTTGGCCTGCAGCACGCCGCGCGTCATGCGCTCCGAAAGCTCCGTCAACGCATTGCCGATGTCGATCTGGCTGGCGACGATGCCGAATGCGCGACCGTCCAGCGCCAGCGATTTGGTGAGGCCCAGCACCGCATGCTTGCTCATCGTGTAGGGGGCCGTGAACGGGCGCGGTGTGTGTGCCGAGACCGAGCCGTTGTTGACGATTCGGCCGCCCTGCGGCGATTGGCGGCGCATCAGGCCGCAAGCCGCTCGCGCGCAAAGAAACATGCCGGTCACGTTGGTGTTCAGCACGCTGAACCATTTGTCGAGCGGCAGTTCGTCGATCGGCACGGCCGGTGCGTTGACGCCGGCGTTGTTGAACAGCAGGTCCAGCCGGCCGAAGCGCTTTTCGACGGCATCGAAGAGCGCCTGCACGCTCTCGGGATCGCTCACATCGGTCGGCAGTGCAAGCGCAAACTGGTCGCGCGATGCGGCCTCCGCCGCCAGCGTTTGCAGCGGCTCGGTGCGACGGCCTGCAAGCACGACATGCCAGCCGTCGTTCAGCAGCCCGATAGCCACGGCGCGACCGATGCCGCTGCCGGCGCCGGTGACCAGCGCGATCTTGTTGGAAGGGGTTGTCGTCAAAGGTTGTCTCCTGTCGTGGTCATCATCGAGAACCGGCCGATGCCTGCCGCGCCGCCTTCGACGACGTCGCCCGGTTGCAGCGCGCCGACGCCGGCCGGCGTTCCGGTGTAGATCAGGTCGCCGGGCTGTAGCGCCACCGATCTGGAAAGCATCGCGACCAGTTCGGACACCGACCACAGCAGGTCCGATATGTCGGCCCGTTGCCGTTCGATGCCGTTCACCGTCAGCCACACGGCGCCATCCTTCGGATGCCCGCAGATCGCGGCCGGAACGATAGGCGTGCACGCCGCGGATCGGTCGAAGGCCTTAGCCGGCTCCCATGGGCCGCCGGCACGTTTCGCCTGCTGCTGCAGATCGCGTCGCGTCAGGTCCAGCCCTGCGGCATAGCCCCAGATGTGGTCCGGCTCCACCTGCTCGGGTTCGATGTTCCAGCCGCCGCGACCGATGGCGACGACCAGCTCGATCTCATGACAGAAGTCGCTCGTGCCGGTCGGATAGGGCAGCGCACCGCGCGCCTCGAACACGGCGCCGGCCGGCTTCATGAACCATGCCGGCATGTCTGGCGACCTCGGTTCGTCCGCATTCCAGCTGTAGTTGCGACCGATGCAGTAGACGCGGTTGACCGGAAAAAGCGTATCGGTGTTTGCCACCGGCAAGGTCGTCGGTATCGGCGGCGGGAAAACGAAGTTCGTCATGCGGTTCGATGACGTTCAGGTCGTCAGGCTCATCGATGGGCGTTTGCCCGCCAGGGCCTGCGCGATGCTTTCGAGCACCATTTCGCCCATCGCCGTCCGTGTCTCCCAGGTCGCGCTGGCGCGATGCGCCTGCAGCGTCACGCGCTCCGAATCGCGCAACGCGGCCGGAACGCGGGGCTCGTCGACGAACACGTCCAGACCCGCGCCAGCGATCCGGCCCGAGGTCAGCGCGTCGGCCAGGTCCGCCTCGTTGACCAGTCGGCCGCGCGCGACGTTGACCAGGAAGCCGCGCGGGCCAAGTGCTTCGAGCACCACCGCATCGACGATGCCTTCGGCCTTGTCTGCCGCCGCGCTCAGTACCAGCGCATCGACATCGCGGGCCAGCGTGAGCAGATCGGGCACGAACCGGTGCGAGAGATCGTCCATCCGGCGCAGGTCGGTGTAGCTGATTTCGCAGCCGAAAGCCGCGGCCCGGACCGCGACCGCGCGGCCCACGCGACCCATGCCGACGATGCCGACGCGCATGCCGCTGAACCGTCGGGCCAGCGGAATCGCGCTCGGCTCGGGTCGGCGCTCCCACTCGCCAGCGCGCACGAATCGGTCTCCGGCGCAGAGGTTGCGGCAGGCGGCGATCAGCAGCCCGACCGCCAGGTCGGCGACGTCTTCGGTCAGCGCGCCGAGCGTGGCCGTGACGGGCAGTCCGCGGCTGCGGCAGTACGCGAGATTCACGGCATCGGTCCCGACGCCGTTGACGGCCACCACCTTGACGTTGGGCAACTGTTCGAGCATCGCCCGCGAAATGCCGGCATGCCCGCCGGTGATCACTGCATCGACGGAGGCGCCGTTCTCGCGCAGCCAGGTTTCGCGATCCGCGGTCTCGAAGAATTTGACAACCGTGTAGAGCGAAGTGAGCTGCTCGTTGATGGCCGGGATCAGGATCGGATTGAGCTGCAGGACGCGAGGTTTCATGGCTGTTCGGGTGGCTATCAAGGGTGGCGCATGTTAAAAATAGATTGATTAATAGGTCAATATTGATGTTTAAAATCAATGTATAAAACTTTCTGCGACCGCTCATGGCTTCCTGGATTTCGATGGACGAGGCGTGCCGCCTCCTGGGGGTGCGACCCCAGACCGTTTACGCCTACGTAAGCCGCGGCAAGCTGGAGGTGATGCCCGATCCGGTCGACACGCGGCGCAGCCTTTACCGGGCCGAAGAAGTGGCCGGCCTGACCCGGCGAAAACAGGCGGGCCGCAAACACGAAACGCTGGCGGCCAACACGCTGTTCGGTTCGGAGCCGAGCGTTCCGACGGCGCTTTGCGCGTTCTTTCGCGGGCGACCACACTACCGCGGTAAGGACGCCGTCGACATGGCCCGGTCGGCCACTCTGGAGGAGGCCGCGCAATGGTTGTGGAATGCAGAACAGCCGGTCGACTTCACTTCGCCGAAGTCGACCGAACCGAAACCTGCAGACGAACCGGGGCGGGTCGCGGCATTCGCCGTGCTCGGGCGCCTTGCCGCGACCGGGCATTCCACCCGTGGACGCCTGACACGGTTGCTGCACCGCGAAAGCGAGGGCCTGATCGGCCGAATGGCCAACGCATTCGGCGCCGGGCCGGGCAATCAGCCGCTGCATCTGCGTTTCGCTAAGGGCTGGAAGCAGCCGGCGCATGTGGCCGAGCTGTTGCGGACGGCGATGGTGCTGCTGGTCGATCACGAACTCACCAGTTCGGCTTT
This sequence comes from Variovorax glucosi, assembly GCF_051216695.1. Taxonomy (NCBI): domain Bacteria; kingdom Pseudomonadati; phylum Pseudomonadota; class Betaproteobacteria; order Burkholderiales; family Comamonadaceae; genus Variovorax; species Variovorax glucosi. The sequence goes on along the minus strand of NZ_JBPJZE010000001.1, from coordinate 874,549 downwards.
CGTGGCGCGCATCGCCGCGTCGACGGGTGCGTCGCTTCCGGCTTGCCTGATCGCCGGACTTGCCACGCTCTCGGGCCCGTTGCACGGCGACGCTTCAGGCCGGGTCCAGGCGCTGTTCGGCGAGGTCGAACGGCTGGGCGACGACAAGGTGCTGGCGCACTACCTGTCGACCGGGTTGCCGCTGGCCGGCTTCGGTCACCACCTCTATCCCGACGGGGACCCGCGTGCGGCAGCCTTGCTGGCGATGTTCGAGCCGTCGGAAACGATTGCGCGCTTCATCCAAAAGGTGACGAGCCTGACCGGCCTTCAGCCGAACATCGACGTGGCGCTGGCTGCTCTGGTCGCGCACCACCGATTGCCGGAAGACTCAGCCTTCGGGCTGTTCGCGACGGCGCGCAGCATCGGATTGCTTGCGCACAGCCTGGAGCAATTGGGCGTGGCGCAGGTCATCCGTCCGCGCGGACGCTATGTGGGGCCGATGCCCGAAACGTCGGAAATGCCCTGAAAAACCGATCTACGCCCGGCCGATGCCGCCATGCGCCAGCGACCAGGCCGACGGGTTTTCCAAAAACTGGGCCAGCTCGATACGCGCGTCCCGCCCGAAGTCGTTGCGCGCTTCGGCGGCGGCAAGAACGTCGCGCCAGTTCGCGAGTGCGTGAAGCCGCAGATCCAGCGAGTCCAGCAGCCTGTCCGCACCGAGGATTCCGTAGTCGAAGACGACGAACAGGTCCTGCACCCTGGCGCCGCGAGCGCGCAAGGCACTGACGAAGCCGGCCTTCGACGCGCCGGCGGCCATCATGTCGTCGACGAGAAGCACCTTCATGTCCCGGAGAACGACGCCCTCGACCCTGTTCGCGCCGGTGCCGCGCTTGCGCACGAACTGGAGCGGAAGGTTCAGCGCATCGGCGATCCAGGCGGCCAGCGCGATCCCGCTGGATTCGCCGCCCGCCACGGCCGTGACTCCGCTCAGTGCGCCGTCCGATTCGAGACGCTTCAATCCGGCGGAAACCAGCGCACGGCGCGTTTCCGGAAACGAGATCAGGCGCCTGCAATCCATGTAGACCGGACTCGCCCAGCCGGACGGCAGGCGGAAGGGTTCGTCGGAACGGACGGTGACGCAGCCGGCGTCGATCAGGCGGGACGCGATGGCGGGGCCGGAGCCGGGGATCAGGTCGTGTGTCGACATCGAAGAACTCTTGTTCATAGTTTGGCCAGCGCCGTGTTCAGGGCCTGCACGCCGAGCATGAAATCGCCCATGTCCATCGCTTCGTGCGGATTGTGCGAGCCGTTCTGGTTGCGCACGAAAAGCATGCCGCTCGGTATGCCGGCGTTGGCGAACAGGGACGCGTCGTGACCGGCTCCGCTCGGAATCGTCTCGTGCACGGTTTTCTGTTCCGCGCACGCCTGGGAGAGCAGCTTGCAGAGGGCGGCATCCATCGTGGCCGGCTCGCTGAGCAGGCGCCGGTCGAATTCGAAACGCACACCGCGCTCCCGCGCGATCGCAGCGCATTCCGCCTGCATCACCTGATAGAACGCCTCCAGCGTGTCGTTGCTCTTGCTGCGCGCCTCCAGGCTGAAGGCGACATGGCCGGGAATGCGGGAAATCGAATGCTCGGCAGGGTCGGTGCCAACGATGCCGGTGGTCACGACCAGATCGGTCCCGCGCTCCAGCAACACGCGCCAGTGCTCGTCGAGCCGCATGATGAGGTCGGCTACCGCGAACATGGCGTCGTGACGCAGCCACCGCGGCACTACGCCCGAATGCTGCGCATCGCCGTGGCAGACGACGCGGTTGTGGCGCACATTGCCGCGAATGCCGGACACGACGGCCAGCGGCAAGTCGCGCGCGATCATCACCGGGCCCTGTTCGATGTGCAGTTCGACGAAAGCCTTGACGCGCGCCTTGTCGAAGAGCGTCTGCTGCGCCGAGATGGCTTCGACATCGGCCCCGCAGGCACGCATGCAGTCGGCCATCGACTCGCCGGTGGCGCGCTGCTTCAGGGCCAGATCTGCCGGGCCGATTTTTCCGAACAACGCGCCCGAGCCCATGTAGGCCTTGCCGAACCATGCACTTTCTTCGCCGCGGAACGCCACGACTTCAAGCGGGAGCGGGTAGGCCGTGCCGTTTCTCTTCTGGTCGACGAGACACAGCAGGCCGGCGACAACGCCTGCATAGCCGTCGAAGTTGCCACCCTGCGGAACCGAGTCGATGTGCGAGCCGGTCCAGGAGACGGCTCGCGCGCCTTCGGTTTCGGGCAAGCCGACGACGACGTTCGCAGCCCTGTCGTCATGGACCGCCAGACCCTCCTGGCGGGCGAAGGTGCGGAGGTATTCGGCGGCCGCGGATTCGCCGCGGCCGTAGCTCTCGCGAGTGACACCGACGCCGTCGAAGGAAAGTTCGTGTACGTCGGAAAAAAGTTTCTCGGCCAAAGGCCGAAGTGAGGAGATGGTCATGTGCAGTCGAACTCTTCGGCCCCGATGGCCGCCTGGGAGTCGACGGTGCAGCTTTCGTGCCAATCAGCCGCAACTGCGCGCAGCGGCACGCGTTCTCCGGGGTTCTTACTTGTCGGACTTCGTTTTCTTAGCTGCGGCCTTCTTCGCCGCCGCCTTCTTCGCTGGCGCAGCTTTTTTTGCAGCCGGTGTCTTTTTTGCAGGAGCTGTTTTCTTGGCTGCCGTCTTTTTGGCTGCTGTCTTTTTCGACGCGGCAGCCTTCTTGGCGGGTTTTGCGGTCTTTTCGGACTTGTCGAAATCCTCCTTCTCCGGCGCTCCCTCTTCGCCCTTTTTCTTCATGTGTTCACCGCTGCCGTTCTTGATGCGCTCCTGCTTGGCATGGATGTTGGCGTACAGACCTTTTTTCGCTGGCATGGATGACTCCTGTGGTGATTGTTGCCAACGGTAGTGCGCGTTTGTCAACTGGCCGCACGCCCGCGCCGCATGCCAGCGTAGGAAGGCACTCGCTTGCGTCGACGTTTTCTCTTTTCAGAACGGTGCCGGCTTTGGACTCGACGCATAGATCAGCGCGCCGCTCAGCACCACACCCGTCGCGCACAGGAATATCAACGAGTACGTTCCAGCTGCATCCCAGCCGTTACGCAGGCTCGCATCCGCGATCAGCCCGAACGCCCACGACGTCGCTGCCGATCCCAGGAAGACAAAGGTGTTGAGCACGCCGAGACCGCGCCCGCGCAACGACTTCGACACCATCCCGCGACCGTGCGCCATCACCAGTGGATGCACCATGCCGACCGTCGCCAGCAGCGTGAGCAGCAGCACGCCGGGTACGAGACCCGCGTCGGGCCAATGGGAAAGCATTGCGCCGCAAATGAAGGACATCAGCGCCCAGCCGAGGATGGTCGTCTTGATGCCTTTGCGGCGTACCAGCAGCGGAAGCAGCAGGGCAGTGGCAAAACCGCCGAGGCTCACCAGCGCCAGCATCAGGCCCCGCGAACCGGCGTCGAGTCCGAAGACGTCGGCGAGATACGGACCGCCCCAGGCATTTCGGAATGTCGTGCCCGCAGCCAGCGCGACGCAGAGCGGGATCAGCGTCCACATCGCCGGCAGCTTCAACAATCCGGCACTGCCACGCAGCAAGGCAGCCGGACTTTCCTGGCGCGCGTCGGCATGGCCCTCGTCGCGCACGTTGCGCCAGACGCCGATGCAGGCGAGCAGCATGCAGGCGGCCGCAACGGCCAGCGCCGGACGCCAGCCGAACGTGTGTGCAGCCCAGCCTAGCGGTGCCGTGGCGAACAGCGCCCCGATCATCGACACCGCATTCGCACGGCTGATGACGGTGACGTAGCGGTGCACCGGCAACTGTTCCGACGCGTAATGCATGAGCCCCATGAAGACTGGCGCGCAGGCGAGACCGAGTCCGGCCTGAGCCACCATCGCGGTCGCGCCGCCCGGCGCAGCGACGAAGAGTATCGAAGCGGCCACGCCGACCGACATCAGCAGGCGGGTCGGCCGCCCGACGCCGTAGCGGTCGAAAGCCACGCCGACCGGAACCTGCGCCACGGCAAAAGCAAGGAAGAAGCAGGACGACAGCGAACCGAAGCCGGCTGGCGTCAGGCCGAGGTCGTGCTGGAGCTCGGGTGCTATCACGGCCAGGCAGGTGCGAAAGAACTGGCTGAGCGCGAAAGCGAAGATGAGGGCGCGGATGCCGCGCGATGGATCGGTGGAGAGCATCGGGTGAGAATCTCACACATGACACGACTTTCCTTCTCCATTCTTCCCGCCGCCCTTGCCGTTGCCGTGGCAGGTACCCTGTGCCTGACGCCGCGAAGCGCAGCGGCGGAAACGCTCAAGAAGCCGGCGCTAGACCGGCTTGCCGCGATGCCGGCGCTGCAGAAGGCCCCCGACTTCAAGCGTTTTCTCTCGCAGGCCGCCGGCTCCAGCGGCGCGTCGCCGTCGCTCAAGAAAGCCGCCGCGGCCTATGCGGCGAAGTGGCCGCTGACCGGCGACGACCAGGTCAACGTGAGCCGCATGCTCGGCCTCTACAACCGCCTGCATCACCACGATGCGGTGATCGCCAGCATCTCCGAAATGGTCGCGATCCCGACCGTGCGCGCAGCCAGCGTGCCGCCGCACGAGAGCCCGGCGATCATCGAGATCGGCCGGAAGATCGAGACGATGTCGCGCGAATTCGGACTGCAGTACCGGAACGTCGACAACCGCATCTTCGAGGTTAGGCTGCCGGGCACGGGCAGCGAGGAGTTCGGCATCCTCACGCATGCCGACGTGGTGCCGGCCATCGCCGAGGAATGGGTGCTGGACGACGGCACGAAGCTCGATCCGTTCAAGGTCACGCGCGTGGGCGACTATCTCTATGGCCGAGGCACCATCGACGACAAGGGCTCGATCGCTGCGGTGATGTACGCGATGAAGGCAGTGAAGGAAAGCGGCCTGCCGTTGGCCCGCACCATCCGTTTGATGGTCGAGACCACGGAGGAAACCGGTGGCGACGCGATGAAGTACTACCGTGAGAAAACGACCCTGCCGGCCTACAACATCGTGCTCGACAGCAAATACCCGGCGGTGGTTGCGGAGAAAGGGTCGGGTGCGCTGAAGGTGTCTTTCTCGGGTGCTGCAGGGATCGAAGCCGATCCGGCGGTCACCGCTATCACCGCGATGACGGGCGCGCCGTCGGCCAACGCGATTCCGCAGACTGCCACGGCGAGGCTGCAGGGCGGCGATCTCGCGGCGGTCGCGGCGAAGCTCGAATCAGCCAGGGCGGTGTTCGTGCAGAAGTACGAAGGGCAGGGCGGCAAGTTCTCCATCGACATCGCGCGCGGCGCCGACAGCGTCGACCTGAAGGTGAACGGCGTCTCGGCCCACGGCTCCCGGCCCGAGGAGGGAGTGAACCCGGTGCCGCGTCTCGCGCTGTTCCTGCGGGAGGCCGGCGTGCCGCTGGCCGATAACGGCTACGCCCGTGCCGCAAGATACGTCGCGGAGGTCTATGGCACCGATTACTTCGGCAACACCCTCGGCGTCGCCTACAAGGACGACTTCATGGGTCCGCTCACCCTGTCGCCGACGCTGATCCGGGCAGGCACCGAGGGCAAGGTCGACGTCACGGTCAACGTGCGCATGCCGCGCGGCAACACGCCAGACGACCTGAAGAAGGCAATCACCGCGAAGATCGATGCATGGGCAACCGGCAGCCAGACCCAGGCCGTCGTGCAATACGACCAGGGCAACTGGATGGCCCGCGACCCGAGCGGCGCATGGCTGTCGACGTTGCTCAACATCTTCGGCGACACCACCGGACTCGAAGCCAAACCGGTTCCGACCGCCGGCAGCACCACGGCCAAGCTGATGCCGAACGCGATCAACTTCGGCCCCGCTATGCCCGGCAAGAAATACACCGCGCACAACGCCAAGGAATTCAAGGAAGTCGCCGACCTCGACGCCGACATGCAGATGTTCACCGAGATGCTGGTGCGGATCGGAAATCTGCAGAAGATGCAGTGAATACCAGCGTTGCGGCACGCTGCTTGCATCAGCAGAATTCGGTTTCCGACAATATCCTCAACATCTAGGACAAGGCATGCGCCAAGCAGTTTCGAAGTTTCCTTCTCTCATCGCCACGGCGATCGCAACGGTCATCCTTTCGGGCTGCGCAATGCCGCCGCCACCAGCTCCCGCTTCGCCGCCACCGCCGCCGGTCGCAGTAACGTCGCATCTCGACGCCGTGCAAAAGGCCGGCACGCTGCGCGTCTGCTCGCCGGGCGACTACCGTCCGTTCAGTTTTCAGAAAGCCGACATGGCTTATGAAGGCATCGACGTCGACCTGATCACCGCCTTCGGTGCCAGCCTCGGCGCGAAGCCGGAATGGATCAAGACCAGCTGGGCCAACCTGATGCCCGACCTCACTGCCGGCAAGTGCGACATCGTGGTCGGCGGTGTTTCGGTGACGACAGAGCGCCAGAAGAAGGCGTTCTTCAGCGCGCCGTACATGGTGAACGGCAAGACGCCGATCGCGCGCTGCGCCGACGTTCGCAAGTACCAGACGGTGGCCGACATCGACAAGCCGGCTACCCGCGTGATCTTCAACCCGGGCGGCAGCAACGAGCGCTTCGCGCGCGCCAACTTCAAGCAGGCCAGGATGACGCTGCACGGCGAGAACATCACGATCTTCGACGAGATCCTGGCCAACCGCGCCGACGTGTTCGTCACCGAATCGGCCGAGGCGATCACGCAGCAGAAGCTGAAGCCGGGGCTCTGCGCAATCAACCCGGACAAGCCGTTGCAGTACGGCGAGATGGCCTGGATGCTGCCGCGCGACGATGTGGCCTTCAAGTCCTATGTCGACCAGTGGCTGCACCTGTCGCAGGCAGGCGGCGATTTCCAGAAGACGATGGACCGCTGGTTGAAGTAAGGCTCAGTCGGTGACGAGACGGGGCGGCACGCGATGCTGCGTGCCCGTCTCGTAGCCGTAGGCGAAGGCCAGCAGGTCGGCCTCGCTCCACTGCTTGCCGACAAAGATCAGGCCGAACGGCGAGCCCGATGCGTAGTAGCCGGCGGGCATCGTCACGCCGGGAAGGCCGGCGATGTTGATCTCACCGACGGTCGTTTCCTGGATCGTCAGACCCGAGCCTGCCGCCGGCAGTTCTTCGCGCATCTGCGGGAACACCAGACCGTCCAGCCGATGGCGGTCGAACACCTCGTCGACGATGCGCAGGTAGGCCTCTTTCAGTGCGATGAAGTCGCCGAGCTTCGGCGGTGTCGTCGGAGACTTCAGGCACGCCACGAAATCGGGCAGGTTGTGCAGGTAGCTCAGGACGCCGCCGGGACCGAACGCCGACTGGCTCGCCGTCGCGGCGGCAAATTCATCGAAGCTCTTGAGCGCGGCGTCGGGGCCGAGCCGCTCCAGGTATTTCTGCAGGTCGTAGGGCACCGATTCCATGCCGCGCGCGTCGAAATTCTGCAGCGGCAGCGTCGGCTTCCTGAGCGCTGCGAAATCCGTGTCCGCGAACGGATCGTCCACCAGCACCGCACCCAGCGCTTTCAGCTCATCGATCGCTCGCGCATAGAGCGTTTGCGTTTCCGGCGACAGCGGCTGGTTGCGCCAGCCGGCGCCGTAGAGGCCGAGTCGTACGCCCTTGAGTGCGTTGCTTTTCAGCTTCGACGTGTAGCCGAGCGCAGGCTTCTTGCCGACGCCCGCCAGCGTCTTCGGATCTTCGGCCGTGTAGCCGGCCAGCACGTCGAGGCACAGCGCCGCATCGCGGACGCAGCGCGCGATCGGACCCACGACATCGCGGTTGCCCGACAGCGGTGTCACGCCCGCGTTGGGCACCAGGCCGATGGTGGGCTTGATGCCGACCAGGTCCTGCGACGAAGCGGGATTCTGGATGGAACCGCCGGTTTCTTCTGCAAGTCCGATTACCGCCATGCCGGCGCCGACCGCGGCCGCGGTTCCGGCGCTGCTGCCGCCCGGAACCCTGTCGGTCATGACGACGTTGAGCGTCGGTCCGGCCCAGCTGTCGTCGGCATGGGTGCCGGTGTGGCTCAGCACCGGCACGTTGGTCTTGCCGAGGATGATCGCGCCGGCAGCCCGCATGCGCGCGACCACCGGCGAGTCCGTCGCAGGCATCAGGTCGACGCCGCCGGTCTTGCTGTAGAGCAGCGACCAGCCTGCTGTGGTGGGAAAGCCGACCATGTCCATCGGGTCCTTGACGACCACCGGCACGCCCGCGAGCGGTCCGAGCTGCTCGCCGGCCAGCCGACGCACGTCGATGGCGCGTGCGTCTTCGATCGCGGCTTCGTTGATGAAGATGATCGCGTTGTAGTGCTTGTTGAAGGTTCCGATCTGCTTCATGCAGGCCTCGACGAGGCTTTCCGAAGTGAAAGCGCCTGTCATGAAGCCGTCCTGCACTTGCGCGACGGTGAGTGTGTTCAGGTTCGGCGCCGCCGAATCTCGATTGCTCATTCTTGAACTCCTGGTGGGAATGAAAGGTTGATCAGAAAGTCATGTGCCTGTCGACCACTTCGTCGGTCAGCCAGTCGATGGGGCCGCTCTCGACGATCGATCCCTTCTCGAACATCGCGAAGTGGCTCGCCACGCGCCGCGCGAAGTCGATGTTCTGTTCCACCAGCACCATGGTCAGCCCGAACTCGCGGTTCAGACGCGTGATGGCGGCTTCGATCTCTTCGACGACGGACGGCTGGATGCCTTCATTGGGCTCGTCGAGCAGCATCACCTTGGGATGCGCCGCGAGTGCACGGGCCAGCGCCAGCTGCTGTTGCTGACCGCCCGACAGCACGCCGCCGGGCCGATCGAGATTCGCGGCGAGGTACGGGAACAACTCCAGCGCCAATGGAGGAATCGCATGCGGACCGCGACCGGCGAAAGCGCCCATCTCGATGTTCTGCCGTACGCTGAAATCCGGAATGATCTCCCGGCCCTGCGGCACATAGGCGACGCCGCTGCGTGCGCGCAGGTGCGTCGGCAGGGCGTCGATGCGCGTGCCTTCGAGACTGATGCTGCCGGTCGAGCGGACGATGCTGCCCATCAGCGTGCGCAGCAGCGTGGTCTTGCCCATGCCGTTGCGCCCGAGGATGGCGGTGATCTTGCCGGCCGGTATGTCGAGGTCCACGTCCTGAAGGGCGTGGCTGCGGCCGTAGAAGCCGTTGACGTTCGTGAGTTTCAACATGGTCAGGCGATCCCGTGAGAGCCGAGGTAGGCCTGCCGAACGCTGGCGTCGCGTTCGATTTCCGCGACGTTGCCTTCGGCCAGAACACGCCCGAGATGCAGCACCGTGATGCGCTCGGCGATGTCGCGCACGAAAGCCATGTCGTGCTCGACCACCAGGATCGTGTGGCTGCCGCGCAGCTTCTTGAGGATCTGCGCCGTCTTGCGCGTCTCGGCCTGCGTCATGCCTGCGGTCGGCTCGTCGAGCAGGATCACCTTCGGGCGTTGCGCGATCAGCATGCCCAGCTCGAGCCACTGCGTGTGACCGTGGCTCAGGTCGGCGGCCTGGCGTTGCTGCACATCCTCCAGCCCGATGAGCGATAGGATCTCCTCGACCTTGCTCTCGTCGCTCCGGTCGAAGCCCCAGCGCAGGTTGCGGACGATCGAGGGTTCGCGCGTCGCAGCCACACACAGGTTCTGCCGCACGCTCAGCTCGCGGAAGACGCTCGGTATCTGGAACTTGCGACCGATGCCGGCGCGCGCGATGCGGTACTCGGGCATGTGGGTCAGGTCGGTGCCGTAAAGCTCGACATGCCCTTCGGTGCTGCGCGTCTTGCCGGAGATCAGGTCCATCAGCGTCGTCTTGCCGGCGCCGTTGGCGCCCAGCAGAACGCGCAACTCGCCCTGTTCGACCTGGAGCGAAACGCCGTCCACAGCCTTGAAGCCGCCGAAGCTGACACCGATGGATTTCAGCTGCAGTGCGATCGGGGTCATCGTGCCGCTCCCGGCTCATCGGCTGCGGTGCGACTGCTGTCCCGGCGCGCGATCACGTCGTGCACCCAGCCGCCGATCCCTTTCGGCAGGAACAGCACGACCAGCACGAAGGTCAGCCCGACGATCACGCGCCACGCTTCGACCAGCGCCTGGGTTTCGCTGGCGGTCGCTTCCAGCATGTTGATCAGGATGGCGCCGACGCAGGCACCGAGCAGCGACGCGCGGCCGCCGACAGCGGCCCACACGACCATCGTGATCGAGAACGAGAGGTCTAGGAATGTCGGCGATGCAAACTCAGCGACCACGACGTAGAGCATGCCTGCCAGCGCCGCGATGGCCGCCGAGAACGCGAAGAAGAAGGTCTGGTAATGCGCGACGTCGAAACCCAGGTAGCGGGCGCGCTGAGGATCGCCCGATGTCGCACGCAGGATCAGCCCGGCGCGGGTGGCCAGCAGCAGGCGTGCGCCGACCAGCGTTACCGACAGCAGCGCGGCGACGAGGTAGTAGGTCGCCTTGCTGTACGGATCGAACTCGAAGCCACCGACGCGCAGCCAGGCCAGGTCCGACAGCCCGTTGAAGCCGTTGGTCAGCGGCTGTGCATCGACCAGCAGAAGCCGCACCAGCAGGACCAGCGCGAGCGTGATGATGGAGACGAAGACGCCGGCGATGCGCTTGCGGAAGATCACTGCCGCCAGCACGAATGCCACCGCCACCGGAAGCACCACGCCCATCAGGATTCCGAACCACTGATGCGCGAACGGCATCCACAGGAAGGAGCCGTTGTTGATGCAGCACAGGTCGATGACCGCGCCCGGCTCGGCGTTCGACAGCATGAAGTCGGGAACCGGTCCCGTGCCCGCATGCTGCAGGCTGGTCGGGCTCGCCATCTTCAGCGACATCGCCAGCATGTAGGCGCCGATGCCGAAGAACAATCCCTGCCCGAGGTTGAGGATGCCGGCATAGCCCCAGCACATGGCTATCGCGATGCCGAGCATGCCGTACACCAGGTACTTGGAAAGCCGGTTGAGCCAGAAGCCGTCGAGCACCAGCGGCGCGGCGGCCACCAGCACGAGGAAAACTGCGTAGGCGGCGAACGTCGCTCGCCGGTCCAGTCGGGAAACCATTTTCAGCGTCCCTTGAAAGAGAAGAGGCCTTGCGGGCGGATGACGATCAGCAGGATCACGATGCCGAACACCGCCGCTCGCGCCACGATGTCGTTGGTGACGGCCGCGATCACGCTGTTGACCTCACCCAGCCCGAGTGCCACGACGACCGCGCCGAGCAGGCTGCCGACGCCTCCCGCAACGACCACCAGAAAGCTGTCGACCACCAGCGCCGTCCCCATGTCCGGCGACACGGTCTTGAATCCCGCGACCAGCACGCCCGTGATGCCCGCAAGACCGGCGCCGTAGGCGAACGTCCAGGCGTTGATGCGCTCGACGTCGATGCCGCAGGCCGCCGCCATGCGCGGGTTGCGGATGATGGCGCGCACCTGCATGCCGATGCGGGTCCGGTAGAGCAGCAGCCATGTGATCAGCGTCAGCACGACGGTGCTGCCGACGATGAATGCGCGGTAGGCATTGATGGACGTACCGGCGATCGTGAAGGCGCCCTTGAGCGCTTCGGGCACGGGCATGGTCTGCAGGCCGGGGCCGAGTCCTTCGATGTGGATGCCGAAGAACGCCAGCCCGCCTTCGAGCCGGACGAACTGCTGCACGAGGATGGCGACGCCCCATGTCGCGAGGAGGGTGTCGCCGAGCCTCCCGTAGAGCCGGCGCACCACGCATCGCTCGATCAGGAACCCGAGCAGCGCGGTGAGCACGAATGCGATCGGTATCGCCGCGTAGAGGCCCCATCCCAGCCAGATCTGCGTCATGACCGCCGCATAGGCGCCGATCATGATCATCTCGCCATGCGCCATGTTCACGACGCCCATCGCGCCGTAGATGATGACGAGGCCGAGAGACGCGAGCAGCAGGATCGAGCCGACGCTCAGGCCGATCAGTAGGACGTCGACCATGTCAGGTCTTGGCTGCGACCGCGCCCTTGACCGTGCACATCGGGCTGCCTTCGGTCTCGCCGTTCGTGAAGTAGGGCAGCGGACGAACCGGCTGAGCGCTCGCATCCACTACCTTGCTCTGGCCGTCGGCCTGCCACTGGCCGATGCGCGGCGTGACCCATGCGTGCAGGCTTTCGGGGTCGATGCGCACCTTGCCGCCGGGCGCGTCGAAGGTCTGGCCGCCGATGTTGGCGCGGATCGCGTCGGGCTTGTCGGACTTGCCGGCCTCCACCGCCTGTTTCCACAGGAACACCTGGAAGTAGGCCGCTTCTAGCGAGTGGTAGGTGACGGCCTTCGAGTCGTTCACGAACTTGCGATAGCGCTCGATGAACGACTTGTTCGCCGGCGTGTCGATCGACATGAAGTACGGCACCGAGGTGTAGCTGCCGGCTGCGTATTCGGCACCCATCGCGGCGATCTCGATCTCGCTGGTCACCGTCGCGCAGATCGGCACCGCGGCATGCGACATGCCCTGGTTCTTGTACTCGCGGTAGAACGAAATGAGCGAGTCGCCGACGACGTTCGACAGCACCACGTCGGCGCCGGATTCCTTGATCTTGCGCACGGTGGTCGCCCATTCGGAATGGCCGAGTTCGAGGTATTCGTCGGCCACCCATTTCGCGCCCGACTGCTCGATCAGCTTCTTGCTGACCTTGGCCATTTCACGCGGGTAGACGTAGTTGGAGCCGACGATGAAGAACTTCTTCTTGCCGAGCTTCTGCACGATCCAGGGGATGTAGTTGCCGAGCTGCTGGTTGGCCACCGCGCCGCTGTAGACGACGTTCTTCGAGCACTCGGAACCTTCGTAGTGGGTCTGATAAAACAGCATTGCGTTGCGCCGCTCGAACACCGGCAGCACGGCCTTGCGGCTGGCCGACGTGTGGCAGCCGAAGACGGTCTCGATACGGTCGCGCGTCACCAGCTTCGATGCCTTCTCGTTGAAGGTCTTGGGGTCGGAGGCGCCGTCTTCCAGCACCACCTCGACCTGCCGTCCCAGCACGCCGCCGGTCGCGTTGATCTCCGCGACGGCCATCTTCACGGCATTGGCCAGCATCTTCTCGACGATGGAAAGTCCGCCCGTCTGCGAGTAGAGCGCGCCTACCTTGATGGGCTCGGCGGCGAACGCGGAACGCATCCAGGCGGGGGACGAAAGCACGGCGGCCGAAGCGGCCGAGGAAGCGAGGAGATGACGGCGTGAAGTGGGCAGCATGGCAGGAACCTTAAGGGTTGATGAACCGTGTCAAGAGAGACCAGCCGACGGCACTGTCGGGTACGGGCAAAAAAAAACCCACTTCGCAGCGAAAGGGCTGCGACGTGGGCTTCATTGCCAGCATCCAGAAGAACACAACATGGTTCTCTGGAAGAACCGCACCAGCGCCTGAAGATCAAGGGTGATGCAGCCACTGTACCGACGATATTCATCGGCACAGTGGTTTGATCGTATCCGCTTAATTTGACGCTTGCAACAGAGTTTCCATGTTGATGATCGAGCTTGCGATCTGCTCCATCGACAAGCGCTTCGACATCGCCTGCGCACGGATCGCCTGGTAGGCCTCGACCTCGCCGATGCCCTTCGACGCCATGAGGATTGTCTTGGCGCGGCTCATCGCCTGGTCGCTCGTGATCTTCCTGCGAAGCTTGCGGTTCTCCTTCAGCAGCGCCTGCCGCTCGACCCAGATGCTCCGTGCGGCGATCAGGTTCGCGAGCAGTCCGAACGGCTTGATGGGCTTCTGCACGACGGCGAACGCGCCGCTTTCCAGCACCAGCTGCAGCGTCGTCGGGTCCTCGTAGTTGACGATGGCGATCACCGTGGGTTCGGGCTTCGGCAGCGCCTTCAGCAGCGCTTCGGTCGCGGCGCGCGCTTCGCCCTCGATCAGCAGGAAGAGCACGTCGGCGTTCGATGCCAGCGTCGCCGGCACCGGCCATGTCACGCTGACCATGCAGCCGACCCGGCGCAGATGGCTGACGAGCGCGTCGCCTTCCTCGTCCGGCGGATGGACGACGACGATCTTCAGTTCGGGTAACTCTCGCAGCAGGGATATGGCCATGCGCCCTCCGTTCAGGCCGAATGGCCCGCGAGTGGATCGAACCGGCTTTCGTACATGTAGGGATCGGGTTTGACGCGGACCCCCGGATCGTCAACGACCTGGAACCGGCCGCTCGCATCGACCCTGGCGACACGTGGCCAGAGATAGGTATGGTGATTTTCCCGATCGATCTTCACGCGTCCTTGCGGCGCATCGAATTCATGGTCGTGCAGGTGCCCGAGCATCGCATCGAGTCTGTCGTCGCCGGCGCGTTCGAGCGTCTGCGCATACAGCATCACCTGGTAGTACGCGGCTTCGGTGCACGACGCGATCGGCAGGTCGGGCCCGAAGCGCTTGCGGTAGGCGGCCACGAACTTGAGGTTCGCCGGACTCTGCAGCGTGGAGAAATACGGCGCGGCCGTGATGCTGCCTTCTGCCGTTCGTGCGGACATCTGCGCGATCTCGGCTTCCTGCGTCGACTGGCTGGCGATGGGATGCGTGCGCTGGTCGAACCCGGCTTCCCTGTACGCGTTGTAGAACAGCGGGATGCCGTCGCCCACGACGGTCGAATAGACCAGGTCGTGCCGCGATGCCTTGAGCCGGCGGACGACTTTCGGCATGTCGATGTCGGCGGTGCGCAGCGGTATGTACATCTCGTCGGCCACCTCGCCGCCGGCCTGCCTGAACAGGTCCGCGATGATCCGGTTCGACTCGTACGGGTAGACATAGTCGGAGCCGATCAGGAACAGCCGCTTGCCGAAATTCTGCGTCAGGTAGCGAACCAGCTGCACCGAGTTCTGGTTGGGCGCGGCACCGGTGTAGACGCAGTTCGGCGAGTACTCGAACCCTTCGTACAGCGTCGGGTAGAACAGCAGCGCACGGTGCGCCTCCACCACCGGCAGCACGGCCTTGCGGGTGCTGGACATGTAGCAGCCGAAGATGACCGCCACGCCGTCGGTGTCGCAGAGCTGCCTGGCCAGTTCGCGGTACTGTTTGGGACGCGACTCCGGGTCGTAGATGACAGGTTCGATCTGCCGCCCGAGCACACCGCCGCTCGCATTGATTTCGTCGATGGCGAGCAACGTCGCAGCCTGCTGCGTCCGCTCCATTGCCGCCGTCACGCCGGTGGTGGAAAACAGGACACCGACGCGCCAGGTTGGCGTTTTGACTGTGCTCACGATAGGTCTTTCAAAAAAAAAGCTCCCGACGGTCTTGTGCGAACCGTTGGGAGCTTCACTGCTCGAAGTATGTGGGGCGATGCGCTGCATCGCCGGTGAACGGAACTCTATCAGCTACCGCTCGCCCTTGCGATACGGTTTCATCAGTGCCTGCGGATAGCTCGCCTTGCGCGCTACCAGCACCAGCGCCACGATCGACAGCACGTAAGGCAGCATCAGGTAGATCTGATAGGGCAGCACCGCATCGCCGGACTGCTGCAGCCGCAACTGCAGCGCATCGAAGAACGCGAACAGCAGGGCGCCGAGCAGCGCCTTGCCGGGTCGCCACGAGGCGAAGACGACGAGCGCGACGCAGATCCATCCTCGGCCGTTCACCATGTTGAAGAAGAACGCGTTGAAGGCCGACAGCGTGAGGAACGAACCCGCCACGCCCATCAGCGCCGAACCCGCGACGATGGCACCGGTGCGGATCCTGCCGACCGATACGCCCTGGCTTTCCGCCGCCTGCGGGTTCTCGCCGGCCATTCGCACCGCGAGACCGACCGGCGTCCTACACAGCACCCAGGCGATGACCGGCACGAGCATGAGCGCGAAGAGCGTGAGCACAGTCTGCGCATTCAGTATCGGGATCGGCAGCCAGTCCATGGGGCCGAAAGGCGTGACGGTCGGCGGTGTGTTCACCTTCGGGAAACTGACCCGATAGCCGTAGTAGCTCAGCGCTGTCGCCAGCAGCGTGATGCCGAGGCCGGAGACATGTTGCGAAAGCGCCAGCCCGACCGTGAGGAACGCATGCAGCAGACCGAATGCAGCGCCCGTCAGCGCCGCCACGCCAACGCCGATCCACAGCGGCGCGCCCGCGTACACGGCGAGCCAGCCGGCGAAGGCGCCCGCCACCATGATCCCCTCGATGCCTAGATTCAGCACGCCCGCCCGCTCGCACAGCAGCACGCCGAGTGTGCCGAAGATAAGCGGCGTCGCGATGCGCAGGGTCGCAACCCAGAAGGATGCGTTTGCGAGGATGTCGAACAGGTCGCTCATTTCAGGCGCACCCTGAACTGCGTCAGCAGAGTCGCCACCAGTACGGCGATCAGCGAAGTCGCAACGATCACGTCGGCGATGTACGTCGGCACGCCGACTGCGCGGCTCATGGTGTCGGCGCCGACCAGCACGCCGGCGACGAACACGCCCGCGGCGACCACGCCCAGCGGATGCAGCCCGGCGAGCATCGCGATCACGATGCCGGTGTAGCCGTAGCCTGGCGACATGTCGAGCGTGACGTAACTCGTCCGGCCCGCGACCTCGATGGCGCCGGCCAGCCCCGCGAGCGCGCCGGAGAGCAGCGCCGCGCCGACAACCGTGCGCGTGACCGGCACGCCGGCGAAGGCGGCGGCGCGCGTGTTGGCGCCGACCGCGCGCATGTCGAAGCCGGCGACCGTGTAGCGGAACAGCGCCCAGACCATGACGGCCAGCGCTGCCGCCCACAGCAGGCCGGTGTGCACCCGCGTCTGCGCGACCAGCTTGGCGAGTTCGAGATCGCTCTGCAGCGACACGCTCTGCGGCCAGCCCATCGCGGTGGGGTCTTTCATCGGGCCGTCGAGCAACGCCGACACGGCCAGCAGCACGATGAAGTTGATCAGCAGCGTCGTCACCACCTCGTCGACGCCCAGCTTGTTCTTCATGAGCGCCGGTCCGAGCAGCAGCAACGCACCGGCAGTCGCTGCGGCGAGCATCATCAATGGGAACAGCAGCCACGGCGACAGTTCGAAGCCCGTTCCGCCGTGCAGGCCGCCGACCGCGACGGCCGCCAGCGCGCCGGCATAGAGCTGCCCTTCGGCGCCGATGTTGAACAGCCGCGCCTTGAAAGCCACTGTCGCCGAAAGTCCGGTGAGGATCAGCGGAATCGCTCGCGTCAGCGTCTCGCTCCACGCGAACACCGAGCCGAAGCCACCCTGCAAGAGCAACGCATACGTCCGACCGACCGGCGCGCCGGCCCAGAGCACCAGCAGCGCGCTGATGGCGAGCGTGAATGCGAGGGCACCGACGGATGCAAGCAGCAGCGATGCGCGGGATGCGGAGTGACGGCGCTCGAGTCTCATGTGCCCGCCATTGCGAGGCCGATCTGTTCGCGGGTCCAGTTGGCTGCGGAGCGCGGCTCGCCGAGCCGGCCGCCATGCATGACAGCCACGCGGTCGCCGAGCGCGAGCACCTCGTCGAGGTCGTCGGAAATCATGAGCACCGCGGCGCCGGCATCGCGGGCGGCGATCAGCTGCGACTGAACATAAGCCACGGCGCCGATGTCGAGGCCCCAGGTCGGCTGGTGCGCGACGATCAGGCGCGGTGCTTTTCGCTTTCCCAACGTGCTGCCGCCGTCGGGTGCCGTCAGCGCGCGGCCGAGGATCAGCTTCTGCATGTTGCCACCCGAAAGCGCGCGCGCCGGCGCGTCGAGGCCGGCGCCGCGCACGTCGTACATCTTCTCGATCCGCTGCGCATGCGCGCGAGCCGACGCGCGGCGAATCCAGCGGATGCCCAATGGCGTCCAGCGCGAAAACGCATTGCCGCGCAGCCTTTCCGACACCGCGTTCTCCCACACCGGCAGATCGCCGATCACGCCCACCGCATGCCGGTCTTCCGGGATTCGTGCGACGCCACGCGATACCAGTGCAGCAGGCGAGGGTGGCAGCGCGCGCCCCATGAGTTGCACGCTGCCGGCGGTCGTGCGGCGCGTTCCGCTCAGCAGTTCGGCCAACGCAACCTGGCCATTGCCCGACACGCCGGCGATGGCGACGATTTCTCCCGCATGCAGCATCAGCGACACGCCGTGGAGCCGGTCGTGACCGCTTCCAGTCGTATCGACATGATCGAGCACACAGACCGCATCGCCGACATGGCGTGCCGGTCGCCGCGCGGTCTGCTCGACCGCATGGCCGACCATCCAGCGCGCGAGTTCGCCCTGTGTCGTGTCGGCCGCGCGCGCTTCGGCCACCAGCTTTCCGCCGCGCAGCACCGCGATCCGGTGCGATACGCGAAGCACCTCGCCGAGCTTGTGGCTGATGAAGATGATCGACAGGCCCTGCGCCACCATCTGCGCCAGCGTCGCGAACAGCGCTTCGCTTTCCTGGGGCGTGAGCACCGCGGTCGGCTCGTCGAGGATCAGGATACGCGCGCCGCGGTACAGCGCCTTCAATATTTCGACGCGCTGCCTTTCGCCGACCGACAGATCGCCGACCCTGGCGTCGGGCTGCACCGGCAGGCCGAAGCGCGTCGACACCGCCATCAGCTTCGCGCGCGCCGCACTGCGTCGCGAGAATGGCTGCCACAGCGGCTCGGTGCCCATCAGCACGTTGTCGAGCACGCTCAGGTTGTCTGCCAGCGTGAAGTGCTGGTGGACCATGCCGATGCCCGCAGCCAGCGCGGCTTTCGGATTGCCGGGCGCGAGTGGCTTGCCGAAGACTTCGATGGTGCCCGCGTCGGCCGTGTAGTGGCCGAACAGGATCGACATCAGCGTCGACTTGCCGGCGCCGTTCTCGCCGAGCAGCGCAAGCACTTCGCCGGCCTTCAAATAAAGCGAAATGGCGTCGTTTGCGGTCAGCGTGCCGAAGCGCTTGGTAACACCATCGAGCCGCAGTACGGTTTCGATGGTTTTCATCCGTGAAACACCGCGGAACGGGCTTTGCCCGGCCGCTGGTGTTGCCCCCGGCAGGGGGTTGGCGAAGCGACACGAAGTGCGCGAAGCCTGGGGGCGAGCATTATCTGGCCGTGGATTTCGGCTGGCCGTCGTCGACCTTCACGGTGAACTTGCCGGCCAGGATGTCTGCCTGCTTCGCCTTGACCTTTGCGACGATGTCGGCCGGCACCTTCTTCTCGAACGTGCCGAGCGGCGCCAGTTCGGAGCCTTTGTTCTTCAGCATCGCGTACGGGCCGTAGTCCTCGGCCGAATACTTGCCTTCCTTCACCAGCTTGATCGCGCGGTCGGCCGAAGGCTCGAAGTTCCAGAGCGCCGAAGCGACCACGGTGTCTGGATACTGTGCTTGCGTGTCGATCACGTTGCCTATCGCCAGCTTGCCCTTTTCCTTGGCCGCATCGCTGACGCCGAAACGCTCGGCATACATCACGTCCGCGCCCTTGTCGATCATGGCGAAGGCGGCTTCCTTGGCCTTCGGCGGATCGAACCAGCTGTTGATGAAGCTCACGCTGAACTCGACCTTCGGATTGGTCTCCCTGGCGCCGGCCATGAAGGCGTTCATCAGCCGGTTGACTTCGGGAATCGGGAAGCCGCCGACCATGCCGATGCGGTTGGCCTTGGTCATGCCGCCCGCGATCATGCCGCTGAGGTACGCCGGCTCCTGGATGTAGTTGTCGAACACGCTGAAGTTCGGCGCCTGCGGCTTGAGCGACGAGCCCATCAGGAAGGCGGTCTTGGGAAAGTCCTTGGCGACCTTGCGCGCGGCAGCCTCGACGCCGAAGACTTCACCGAGGATCAGCTGGTTGCCCGCCGTGGCGTACTCGCGCATCACGCGCTCGTAGTCGGCGTTGGAGACGTTCTCCGTTGCCTTGTATTCGATCTCGCCGCGTGCTTCGGCGGCTTTCAGCGCCTTGTGTATGCGGCCGACCCACTGCTGCTCGAACGGCACGGTATAGACCGCAGCGACCTTCAGCTTGGCTTGCGCAAGCGCGAAGCCCGGAGCGCCTGCGGCGAGCGTGGCTGCAATGGCGATGGATCGAACGATCAACTGGCGGCGTACGGTCAAGGTGTTCTCCAAGTGTCAGAAAAAGGCTGGGCGGGCGAGATCACTTCGTCCCGAAAATCCGGTCGCCCGCATCGCCCAAGCCGGGAAGGATGTAGCCGTGGCTGTTCAGCTCGCGGTCGATGGCGGCGGTGTAGATCGGCACATCGGGATGTGCGGTCTGCAACGTCTTCACGCCTTCCGGACAGGCCAGCAGGCAGACGAACTTGATCGACTTCGGATTCAGTTCCTTCAGCCGCTCCACCGCCGCGCTGGCCGAGTTGCCGGTCGCCAGCATCGGATCGACGATGACCACATCGCGGTCCTGCATGTCGCTCGGCATCTTGAAGTAGTACTCGACGGCGGTGAGCGTCTTCGGGTCGCGGTACAGTCCGATGTGGCCGACGCGCGCGCCCGGCACCACCGTCAGCATGCCTTCGAGGATGCCGTTGCCCGCGCGCAGGATGGAAACCAGCACCAGCTTCTTGCCATCGATGACCTTGGACGTCATCGTCTCCAGCGGCGTCTCGATCTCGATGTCCTGCAGCGCCATGTCGCGCGTGACTTCGTAGGCCATCAACATGCTGAGTTCATTCAGGAGACGGCGGAAACTGTTGGTGGATGCGTCCTTGCGGCGCATCAGCGTGAGCTTGTGCTGGACGAGTGGGTGGTTGATGACGTGAACGTTGCTCATTTACTTTTTTTCTTTAGAAGACAGTGCCGTCGCTCTCGATCCGGAGCGGTGGTGCTCCATCTCGCAAGCGTTGTGCCAGGACGCGTCCCGCCGCCCAGCTGCCGCCTTCAAGGATGCAGGCCAGCGGCAGTTCGTCGGCATCGAGGCCGAGCGAACGGCGCACGCGGGGCGCCAGCTCGTCGAGCAGCGCAACGGTCAGCGCACGCCATTCGACGATGAATTCGTCGCCGACCTTCCATGTGCGCTCGAGCGATTCGGCGTCGCGTGGAACGATCACGCCGGTGTCTATGAACAGGCCACCGTTGCGGTACTCCGGCAGGCCGGTGAGAGCGTCCAGTCCGTGAACCTTCACGCCCGCCCACTTGAAGGGCTCCAGCAGTGAATACGTGAGCCATTGCGACAGCTTGTGAAACGGCATCCAGCCGTTGGTCAGGCCGGGGCCGAAGACGGCACTGTGGCGCCAGCAATCGCCGAGCGCGAAATCCGGATTGCCCGAGCCGACCAGCGCGGCGCCGCCCGGCATGTCGCTGCCGTCGGCCGCGATGCTGTCGACCGAATTGGCTGCGGGCCAGATGCGCGAGAGCGATGACAGCAGCAGCGAGAGCAACCCGTGCGCGGTCGCTTCCGCGGTCGGCGGAATGGCGGGCCCGACGGGGCCGATCAGCGCATCGAACAATCCGCCGGGCCGGCCCGGGTTGCCGAAGACTTCCGGCTGTTCGGCCAGCGCTTCGCCGAGGCGGCGCAGCAGCATTGCGCGACCGGAAAGACCGACCAGCGGATTGACGTCGCTGACCTGGAACGCTTCCGCCAGGCGGTCGGCGATCAGCGCGCGCAGGCCGGCGGCATCGGCTTGCAGCGGCTTGTCCGGATCGGATGAAAAGAGGCCGCTGGTGAATGCATGGAAGCTCGCCACTCCAAGACCTTCGGAACGGCTGTAGCGCTGGCCGCTGGCAGCTTCGGTGTAGTGCCAGTCGGGGCCTGCACCGGCATCCAGCAGCACGCTGACCAGAGCGAGATCGATCTGCATGCGTGCGCGCTCGCGTGGCGTCACTTCAGTGCCGTCTCTCGTGGACAAGCGATCCAGTTCGGCCAGCCGGTCGAAGCCGCCGGCCTCGAAATGTCGCCAACGGCTGTGGAACGGAATGTCGCCTGACGGATAGCGCTCGCGTGTGACGTCGGCCACGGTTTGCGCGGCGTTTTCCATCGTGGCGTCGTTGCCGATGACGAACCACTGCGACTCTCCGCTGCGCGCACGCGCCAACAGCGCTGCGGCACGGGAGCGGATGGCTTCCGTCGTGCGCAGATAGGCTGCGGCATGGGCGGGCTGGGTGAATTCGGTCGAGCTTTCGTTCTCGTGCGAGGTGTCGAGTCCGTAGTTGTCTCCGCTCATTCGCTCAATCCCCGGCCTTTGACCTTCTTCAGTTCTTCGGAATCCGGCACCGGGCCGGGCGTGAAATAGCCGGCGGCCATCTTGGCGTCCATCTCGACGCGTGCGTCTTCCGGAATGAGATCGTTGGGAATATTCACGCGCTCGCCGATTTCGATGCCCGAGCCTGTGATGGCGTCGAACTTCAGGTTGCTCATGGAGACCAGGCGGTGGATCTTCTTGATGCCGAGCCAGTGGAAGACGTCCGGCATCAGCTCCTGGAAGCGCATGTCCTGCACGCCGGCCACGCATTCGGTGCGGGCGAAATACTGGTCTGCGGTATCGCCGCCGACCTGGCGCTTGCGGGCGTTGTAGACCAGGAACTTGGTCACTTCGCCGAGCGCGCGGCCTTCCTTGCGCGAGTATGCGATGAGCCCGACGCCGCCGCGCTGCGCACCGCGGATGCATTCCTCGATCGCGTGGGTCAGGTACGGGCGACAGGTGCAGATGTCGGAGCCGAAAACGTCCGAACCGTTGCACTCGTCGTGGATGCGGGCGGTGAGTTCGACTTCGGGGTTGGCGAGGTCGCGCGGGTTACCGAAGATGTAGATGGTCTGTCCGCCGATGGGCGGAAGGAACACTTCGAGATCGGAGCGCGTGACGAGCTCGGGATACATGCCACCGGTTTCCTCGAACAGCGTGCGACGCAGGTCGGTTTCGGAGCAGCCGAAGCGGCGAGCGACTTCCGGCAGATACCAGACCGGCTCGATGGCCGCCTTAGTCACCATCGCGGCGCCGCCTGCAGTCAGAAAATGTCCGTCCGCCTTCAGGCGGCCGCTCTGCAGCGCCTCGATCACCTCCGGCAGGATCACATGCGCCTTGGTGATGGCAACAGTCGGTTTGATGTCGTAGCCGGCTGCCAACTCGGTCGAGAAGGCATCGGCGACCAGCGCTCCCCACGGGTCCATCGAGACGATTCGGCCGGGTTCGCTCCACTGGGGATACGGCCCGATCACGTCGGTCGGCGACGTGTTGGTGAGGTCGGCGCGGTGGTCGCGCTTGAGAGCGCCGGCCGCTACGGCGAGCGCACGGTAGACGCTGTAGGAGCCGCTGTGGGTGCCGATGACGTTGCGGTGCGCCCGCGACGTCGTAGTGCCGACGATCGGGCCGCGCTCCGTGGCGGTGGCTGCGCCCCAGTGCAGTGGCAAAGCACCGAAGCCGCCTGCATGGGAGGTCAGCCGGATATGACGCGGCGAGCCGGGGAGGGGTGGGGTGTAAAGCGAACTTGAAACGGTGTCGACAGACATTGCAGGCCCTCAAAAAATGCAATGTACCGAGGGTCTTCACGACTGGCAAGCGCGCGTACGCCATCCGCCGTAGCGGCTTGCGGCATCGGCGCCACAATCGCGCGCTGGATCAACCAAGGAGACTCCATGGCCTTATCGATGTACGACCTTTCCGTTCCCGTCTTCACGCGAGGGCTTGGGCAACTGGCTCATCTGCTCGACAAGGGTCTGTCATATGCCACGGCGGGGAAAATCGATCCCGCCACTTTGATCAGCGCCCAGTTGGCGCCGGACATGTTCACGCTCGCCCGACAGGTGCAGAGCGCAAGCGACGCTTCGAAGCTGGCGGTCGCGCGCATCGCCGGCATCACCGCTCCGAGTTTCCCCGACACAGAGACCACGTTCGAGGAACTGCAGGCGCGTATCGCCAAGACGCTCGACTTCTTCGAGACCGTCGATCGTTCGCTGCTCGACGGTAGTGAAGCCCGGCCGGTCGTCGTCAAGACACGCGGGCACGAACTGCAGTTCACTGCGGAACGCTATCTGCTGCAGTTCGCACTACCCAACTTCTTCTTTCACGTCACCACCGCCTACGGTGTTCTTCGCCATAGCGGCGTGCCGGTCGGCAAGCTCGACTATCTCGGCAGCTTCTAGCCCTGCTTGGTCGGCCAGCCGGAAAGATGTCTTTCGGCGATGCCGGTCAGTGCCGTGATCCAGGCCGGATCGTCGTTGAGGCAAGGAATGTAGTTGAAAGTCTTGCCGCCAGCGTGCAAGAAAGCTTCGCGCGCTTCCATCGAGATCTCTTCCAGCGTCTCAAGGCAATCTGCTGGGAAACCCGGGCACATCACGTCGACGCGGCCGACGCCAGCCGCTCCCATCTCGCGCAGCGTCGGCTCGGTGTAGGGCTCCAGCCATTTGGCGCGACCGAATCGCGACTGGAAGGTCACGCGAAACTCGGATTCCTTCAATCCCAGACGCTCGCCGATCAGACGCGCCGTTTCGAGACACTGCGACTGGTATGGGTCTCCCAGGCGAATATTGCGCTCCGGGATGCCGTGGAAGCTCATCACCAGCTGATCGGGCCGGCCGTTCTGCTTCCAGTAGGCAGCAACGCTCGCAGCAAGCGCATCTATATAGAGCGGGTCGTCGTGGTACTGGTTGACGAAGCGAAGTTCAGGCAATCTGCGCTGCGTGCGGGTCCAGGTGGTGACTGCATCGATGACGCTGGCTGTGGTGGTCGCCGAATACTGCGGATAGGCCTGCAGCACCAGCACGCGCGTCGCGCCCTCGGCCATCAGGGCATCGAGTTGTGATTCGATCGATGGATTGGCGTAACGCATGGCGTGGCGCACCGAAAGGCGATGGCCACGTTCCCCGAGCCAGCCCGCCAGGAGTTTGGCCTGCTTTTCCGTCCAGACCTTGAGCGGCGAGCCCTCCGGCATCCAGATGCTGGCGTATTTGGCGGCGGACTTGGCTGGGCGAATGCGAAGGATGATCCCATGCAGGATCAGGCACCAGACTGCGCGCGGAATCTCGACGACGCGATAGTCGTGGAGGAATTGCGAGAGATAGGGGCGAACCGCTTCGGCGGTCGGCGCATCGGGGGAACCGAGGTTGCACCAGAGGATGGCGGTGCGTTCTTCGGTGACAGATGGGGCATTGAGAGGCATGCGATATTCTGCTGCATGACCATTGACGTCCCGCGCATCGAAGCCATATCCCTGGACCTCGACGACACGTTGTGGCCGATCTGGCCGACCATTGAGCGCGCGGAAGTTGTACTGCACGCATGGTTGTTGCGTGAAGCGCCGCGCACGGCGGATCTCCTGATGAAGCCTGGCATGCTGCGCGAATTACGTGAAGCAACGGCACGCGAACGCTCCGATCTTGCACATGATCTGAGCGGGCTGCGGCGCGAATCGATTCGCACAGCGTTATGCCGGAGTGGTGAGGACCCTGCGCTGGCAGAACCTGCATTCGACGCTTTTTTCGCGGAACGTCAGCGGGTGGTGATGTACGAGGATGCGCTGCCGGCATTGAGGCTGCTCAGCGCGCGCTATCCGCTGATCGCCATATCCAACGGAAACGCCGACCTTCGCCAGACCGGCGTCGATCGGTGGTTCAGCAGCGGCTTCAGTGCACGCGAGTTCGGTAGCGGCAAACCGCACGCGCCCATCTTCTTGGCGGCGGCTGCCTCCGTGGGGGTGCAGCCCAGCGCAGTGCTGCATGTCGGCGACGACGCCGAACTCGATGTGATCGGCGCGCGGAATGCCGGCATGCAAGCGGTCTGGCTTGCTCGCGAAGGCGCGAACACCGTTCCGCCCGTCTGGCCGATAGACGGACATCCGCACGTCACTGTCACCACGCTTCTCGCGCTGTGTGAATTGTTGGGAATTGCAATTTCTAATTGAGTGCGAATTACTTCACTACCGCGCGTAGTGAAGTGAACTAATACTTTATATAAAAACGTTTCGGATCAATCCGAAGCGTTAATTTTCGTCGTCGATTATACGATGCGACGCGGTTGACCCATTTGCGTGGAGCTTTCATTTCAACGCGATGGCAGGTCTGCAGGCACAGTAATACTTACGTTAAAGGAAGAATCATGGCTGGAATTCCGGGTTTGGGCGGTTTGGGTGGGGCCGGCGGCGGCTTGGCAGGTCTGTTGGGAAAAATTCCAGGGCCAGCAGGTAAAGCGTTGAGTGCAGTTGCACCGTTGGCGGAAATGGCAGCCAGCCTAGTTCCTGGCGGCGCGGCAGTCACTGCCGGACTCGATGTTGCGGGCGGAATCGCTGCAACCGCGATCGATAAAAGCAAGGCATCTGGTGATGGCAATGAGAAACCCAACCCGACGTCGATACTTTTTTAAGTAAACCTGATTGCTCAAAATTTTTTTGATTAGAAGTACTAAGTCGAAAATTCTGCTGGATCATCCTTTTCGCTTCGTACTCATGTTTTTTGTTGGTGGTGAATTATTGCGAAACTTGAGGGGGCTAAAACTAAGAGTTGTCTGAGTTTCGGTGTGATCTGGCTGGAACGCGACTCGACAGCAGCTCAATCGTCAGCATTTCCGCACGTCGTATGCAATGGTCACATCCTGGCTATGTGACTTCGTTTCTGTCTGCTTGCCGAGAAATCAGCGGATTCTATTAATCAATGACTGGGCTCTTTCCGTAAAGCTCCCGGCTTAAATTGTGAGGTTGTAATGGCAATGTCAACATTGTTGAGTTCTCTTTTGGGCGGGGCGACCGGAACGAGCCTGACGAAAAATCTCATGGCCAGCAAGGCGGGCGCGGCGCAGCAGGCAGCGGTCCAGGGCGCTAATATTGAAGCCGAGGCGGAGGTTACTGCGCAGGAGCTGAACAAGATCGAGAGAGACAAGCAGACAAAGCTGCTTCAACTCGACGGTGAAGAAAGAAAGAATCGGATGGGTGTGAACGAAAAAAATGCCTCTCTCATTCAATTTTAAAAGATTTTTTTAATCAATCGAACGGTTCACGCCATGTCAATCAATAATTCGGGTTTTTCACAAAAACAGGTTTCTCATTTTCAGATGAGCGGTTCGCCGAACATGCGCCCGAATTGTTCTGGCGCAAATGTTCAAAGTGCCAGCAGGGATCTATGGGCCGGCAAGGCGTGCGAAAGAGAGATGTCTGTCGAACAGGGTGAGGATTCAACGGAAGTCAAAACGCCAGGCGGATACAAGATCACTGGATTCGGTCAAAGCAGTGCCGACGGTGGAAAACTGGAAATTGTTGATCCCGATGGCAAGAAAACGACGGTGTGGGGCGATCCACACGTCGACCAGACCGACACGGACGGTAAGAGCAAGCGTGCATTCGACGTAAAGAATCGGACGACATTCACCCTTCCGGACAAGACGGTAATCACCATGAACATGAAGCCGTCCACCAACGGCTCCGATACGACCATGCTTTCCGACGTAATGATCACCAATGGCGACAAGGGTGTGCTCATGAGCGACATGATGTCCGGAAAGGGAAAGATGAGAACGGACGAAGGTTACGGCCCGCTGATGGACGACATGGTCGACGATGGAAATGTTTTGAACATGGGCAAAAACGGTCAGTTCTACGAAACAAATCAATTCGGCGGAAAGAGCAAGGTCACCCAGGAAAGTATTAATCGTACGGAAAGCAAAATGAACGAGGGCGTCATGCGCGAGGAGGCGCAGGATTCGGACGAGGCAATGATGCAGCAATTCATGCAGCACATCCAGAAGCTGCTTTCAGGATTCAATTCCGAATTCCTGCAGTCGCTGACTTCGGGTTCGTCCAGCAGCTATTCGTCGCGACATCCGCATCTGGGCATGCAGCACATGACGCTCAATACTGCAAGCGCAAGCTGGTTCTGAACTTTCAGGTCCGATCCCATGTCGATCCCTTCATCTCCAATCGATGGCCTGCGTGCAGGCGCACCCGCATCTGCTGCTCAATCGAGCCAGGGAGTTTCAGCACTTTCTGCGCCTGAGGCACCCTCGGCAGAGGGTGACGAGTTCCACGCGATGGTGGAGGGAAGCTCAGGCTCGGCCTCTTCGGGTGGTGTCATGAGAATGCTCCAGGGTGTCGATAACTCCCGGAAGACGGCGGAGAGTTCGATTGTCTCGGTCGTTAAGACAGGCGATATCTCGCGCATGTACGACGCCACCGCCGCGATGGCACGCTTCAATCTGCAGACACTCGTACTGAACAAGCTTGCCAGCAAGGTGGGTCAGGCCGTCGATCGATTGACCAATCTTCAATAAGCGACGTTATGACGATCGTCGCGCACTGCGGTGCCTCACCTGTTGTCCATGCATCGTGCCTCGCTTCGCTACAGCGCGCCATGCATTGGGTTATTCGTGTCGCAGCAGCCATGTGTGCTCTGGTGCTGATTCTTGGGTTGACTGGATGCGACTCCGCGACATCGCCACTGCATCGAGGCTTGAGCGAGACCGAAGCAAATCGCCTCGTGTCCTTTCTCGATCGGTACGAGATCGCGGCCGGGAAGACCGTCGAACGCGACGGCGTGACCGTATTCGTGCCATCCGCAGAGCTTGCCCGTGCGGCCCGCCTCTCGTCCAGAGCGGGCCTCCCACGCACCGACTACAAATCCTTCGGCGCCATCTTCCCCAAGGACGGACTGATTTCATCTCCTCTCGAGGAGCGGGCGCGCATGACGTTTGCGGTGTCGCAACAGATCGAAGCGATGCTGGCGGACATCGATGGCGTCGTCAGCGCGAGGGTGAACGTGGTGATTCCAGAGCGCCGCAACGGGCGATTTGCCGAAACGCCATCGGCTGCGGTTTTGATCCGTCATCTCGACGGCCTGGAAACGGACATGCTGACGCACAAGATCCGCCGGCTCGTGGCTTCCAGCGTTCCCGGTTTGGTGGATGCCGACCCGCGTCAGATAAGCATCAGCTTCGTTCCTGTTTTCAGGCCCGACTCGAAGGACGAAGCCAATGGATCCGGCTTCGATGATTCCCTCAAGACAGCTTCCAAGTCGGG
The DNA here is from genome assembly GCF_051216695.1 of Variovorax glucosi. Classification (NCBI taxonomy): domain Bacteria; kingdom Pseudomonadati; phylum Pseudomonadota; class Betaproteobacteria; order Burkholderiales; family Comamonadaceae; genus Variovorax; species Variovorax glucosi. Next base: position 845,801 of record NZ_JBPJZE010000001.1, on the reverse strand, counting down.
CTCTGGCTCTTCCGGATCAGCGCAGCCTGCACCTGCCACCGAGGAGCGTCAGCTTTTTGGCGGATGGCCGTATGTCTTCGGAATCATCACGGCACTCATGATCTGCGGCTTCATCATGCGCCGACAGTTCATGCCGCCGATGGACATGTCTGACGAGCTTGAGCTCTCGCAGTACTGAGTTCGACATGAAGTCAGCTTCCAACTCCAGCGCCTTTCACGGAAGCATCGATGCCAGTTGGTTCGGTGCGGACTTCAGACTGACTTCTCCAACATGGCGTCTCATGCACGCGGAAGAGGCAGCCGCGAGCGGCGAATTTGCCTGCATGGAGCCGGAGTTCGTCGATTTGCTTGCTGGAGGTTGGCCGGCTGACGCAACGGCGTTGGTCGCTTCGGCCTGGTGGCTGGCGGAAGCGCTGTGGCGCAACGGCGTCGCAGCATCGGTGCTCGGTGCCGCGCATCTGCGTCGCGCAAGGCAGATAGGTCTGGCTGTGCTCGCCATAACCCCTGTCAGTCCCCCTGCGCGACCTGCATTGGCTGCATGGCTGGCTTCGGAGCTTTTCGATGGTCCGGCCCGTGCAACGATTCGGCTGCAGCTTGCCCGCATGCAGCCGTCTGACACCGAAGCCTGCAACCAGATCAAACGGCAGATCGCTCCTGCGCAGGCCGCAAGACTCGTCGGTTATGCGCGCGCGGCGATGGGTGTGTCATGAGCATTTTTGCGCGCATCGTATTGAACGAGACGGCAGAAGCGACGCTGCCTGCGCCTGTGTTCAGCGTGGTCCGGTCGGTCGACGTGGCCAAAGCCGATCAGGGCCGCCAGTTGGTGGCACAAGCCTGGATCCGCGCGGATGAGATCGTGGCCGACGCTCATGCGCAGGCTGCTGCACATGTGGCGCAAGCGCGCATTGACACGGCCGCTGCGCAATCTGCTTGGTACGAGGGTCAGGCGGCGCTCTTCGAATCGAGAACCGCGCAAGCCATCGATCTCCTTTGTCGCGCGACGGGGCAGATTGCCGAAGCCGTCATTGCCGCCATTTTCGAACGTAGCCCGGCACTGCCGATTCAGGCGTCCGTCGAGATCGCCGTCCGGTTGCTGCGCGCCGAAATGCGTTCCCACGTGCTCTGCCACTCGCTCGACTTCGATGTCGTCGATGCCGCATCAGCGTCGCTGGGCGCCATTCAGACGCAAACCGACGAATCCGTCAGGCGTGGCGAACTGATATTCCGCGACGCGCAAGGGGAAGTCAGGGTCGACGGTACCGATGCGCTGCTCCAGTTGCTCTCCGACTGGAAGACTGCATTGGCAAACGCGCTGCCGCCCCTTCCGCTGAATGCCATATCGAGTCCGTCGCATGCGACCTTCAAAAACGGCCTCACTGCTGCGCCGTCAACCCCAGAAAGCGAGATGACCCCGTGATCACTTCCATAAAAGCTCCTCTGTCGACGCTTCAAATCCTCGAGCGGCGGGCCGATGAAACCAGCAAAAGCGTGGATGAGACGCTGTCCAACTTCGACATTGCCAGCCAGGCCGACTGGGACGCGCTGAGCGACAACCGAATGGATTCGCAAATCGCCGTATGGGCACGCAACGACTTTCACCGCCTCCAGCATCAGACTGCCAAGAGCATCCTGGCTTCGACATGAGCAAGCCACGCCTCCGAACTCGGTCAGAAGTGCAGATTGCCTCTATTCCGCGCCGGTTCGCCTTCGCAGGTTGCGCGGCGATCATGCTTGCCGCCCTTGCAATGCCCAGCCATGCGGTGATGCCGACCGCATGGAAGACAACCAACTACGCACTGGCACCCGGTGAAGCGCGCGTGCGCGACGTTCTGGGCGACCTGCAGAAGACGATGGGGCTGAGCATCGAGATGACGCAGGCGGTACAGGGCTCTATTTCCAGCGCAGGCGAGGCGATGACGGTCGAGGGCCTGTTGAACAAGATCGCTGTCAACAATGGCCTCAACTGGTTCGTCTTTCGCAACCGGCTCTATGTGGCGCGCGAAAGCGAAGTCGAGGAGGCACGCCTGCCTGCGCCTTCTGACCAGGTCGGCGAACTGCGCAGTTATCTGAGCGGCCTGCGGTTGCTCGAAGACAAGTTCGGCTGGATCGAGATGGCTTCGCGCAGCGAGGTCACCGTCATCGGACCGCCAGCCTATGTGCGCCTGGTCAGGCAGCACGCTGCCAATGTAAAGCTGGTCAAACCGAAGGAGCCGGTGCCCCTCGAGCCGATGCAGACCATGACATTCAGATTGCGTCACGCGAGCGCGATAGACGTTCAATCGACTGGTGGCGCCAGGATGATTCCTGGCGTCGCATCCATGCTTCGCAAACTCTATGGCGACGACGGTACGCCGGAGAGTCTGATGGCGGGCGACCGGAGTGCGACTTCGCCCATCCAGCGGCGCCAGCGGCGAGAAGCGGCACAGGCAAGCGCGTCGCGCTCGGGGCCGGACGTGGCGGCCTTGCGAAACGCGACGGCCGATAGCGGTGTCGAAGACGAGACCCAGGCTGCCGAGCCCTCCATACCTGCATTTCCTGTGCGCATGCGCGCGCTTGCGTCGGATCTCGGTAATCCCGGCAGCGGCCCGGAGAGCCGCAAGCCCACGGACGCCGCGGGATTCACTTCGGCTGCGCAATGGCGCCACGACGGCTTCGGGCGCAACCAGGGCGGAATGGACGAGCGACCCAGCATCCAGGCAGATGCGCGTCTCAACATGATCCTGGTGCGCGACCGTGCCTCGAAGCGTGCCGAATACGAACGACTCATCGCCGAGCTGGATGTCGCAACCTTGCAATTCGGTCTGAATGCCGTGGTGCTCGAGCTCGACACCGACGCGATGGGGGTCCTGCTCACCGATGTCGCGCGATCGACGCGACCGGGACCGCTCGCCTCGTCTGTCGTTGTCTCTCGCACTGCGATCGAGGCGCTTTATCCGGCCTTGCGGGCCGCACGGCAGTGCAAGCAGGACATCTCGCTGGTGTCGCAATCGGTCGTCTTCAAGGAAAACGATGCGTTCGGCCTCAACTTTGCTGACGACCTGATCTACCCGTCGATAAGCACGCCGTTCTGGTACTCGTTGTTCTCGAAGCTGGTGGCGTTACCGCAGGATCAGGCAAACAAGGCCCGCACGATCGGCCTGAAGCTCGTCGGTTCCGCCCGAGCGACTGGCGATCAGCGTGTCGAACTCCGCTTCGAGCTGACCGATGGGCGAGACAACCCGCTGGATCGCGGCGAACTGGTTTCCAAGCGCCTGACCGAAACGAGCATGTCGATCGAGCTAGCAGAAGACGACGTGCTTCTACTGGTCGACGGGCTGGTGTGGAGCGGGAACGACATGAAGACGGCCAGATCGCGCATGGTGATGTTGTCCACTCGCCGCTGGTCGCGGGAAGATGCACCGCGCCAGCTGGCGGCGGCGGCAGCCCTTGCACCTGCGATCGGCGACAAGGCACCCGCATGCGCAGCTTCAGGGTCGGCAAGGGCGTCCATGCCGCCGTACGGGCGCAGTCAGTTGGCGGCTGCACCAGCACCAGCACCAGCACCAGCACCAGCAATGGCAGTAGTGCCGGCCTCATCCGTTGCGATCCCCGCACGGACCCTGTCGCTGTTTCCGCGACCGGCCTATACCCGTGGTGCGCCGATGCCCACCGCGCCCGACGCATACGCCCGCTGATCGTCCATGGAAAGCTCGCTCTACCTGTTCAAAACCGGGCTCCTGCTGGCGACGCTGCTGTCGGCGCCCGTTCTGCTTGCGGTGCTCGTCGTCGGCATGCTGGTTTCCCTGGTTCAGGCCGCGTTCCAGCTGCAGGACCAGACGCTGCCGATCGTCGCGAAGCTGGTGGTGGCGGTGTTGGTGCTTGCAATGAGCTGGTCGTGGATGTCGGCGCAGCTGATCCAGTTCTCCCAGCAGGTTTTCGACAGCATCCAAACCATTTCGGTGAAGTAGGCCATGGCTACCTTCGATCCAGGTATTCCCATCACGCTGACGCTGGAAGAGGTGCGGGTGCTCAACGGGCTCAGTCGTGGCGCTGCGATCCCTATCGAGTCTCGCCTGAGCGTGGGTTGCTCCCCGGAGAACGACCTTGTCCTGCTCGACCCGCTGGTGAGCGACCAGGAGGCCGAGCTCGAGTGCCCGCTGATGCCCGGCGGACCGCTGACCGTGCGGTGGCTGAATACGCCGACGCCTGGCGCGGACGCACCGGTGGACGAAGTGCCGGTGATCCGCGAGGCACATATCGAATTGGGCGAAGTCTTTCTCGTGTCCGGCGTCATGCTGCAGTACTGCAACAGCGACGCACCCTGGGACTACGCGCTTCTCCCGAAGGTCGATCCCGCAAGACTCCCCAGACTTGGGCGCAAACGCCGTCAATCACGCCGCGCACCGACCTTGAAGCTCCGTATCTTCCAGGGCGTCATGGGCCTGGGGCTGATTGCGCTCGTCGGCATCGCCGTGCTCATGTTCTTCCAGCAGCAGAACCAGAACAAGGTTCTGGCGCAGGTCGCTCCACCCAAGGTGAGTGGCATGAGCGCAGCGCAGGTGGCGGCTGAAGTGCAATTCGAAATGGAAAGCCGAGGCCTCACGACGCTGCAGGCCACCGTCGATCGCGGCATCGTGCACGTCATCGGCACCGTGCCGGCCAGTCGCCAGGAAGAATTCGAGCGCGTCGTGGAGCGTGCGCGAGCCACCTACCGGAAGACACGTTTTCGTTTCGAGACGACCAACGAGGCAGGTCCGGGTCCCGGGCTCGACATCGTTGCCATCGTGGGCGGCGCAACGCCCAACCTGCTGCTGCGCGACGGTAGCCAACTCTATGTCGGCAGCGCTTTGACGGGTTTCACGTTGTCCGGTGTGGAAGGGAGCTGTGCAATCCTTCTGGCTGCCGACAACGTCAGCAAGACGACGCAGTGTCTGGGTGCCAGCAAGCCACCGGTAGCGCCACCATGACCAATCCCGCCAGACAGGTCGCGACGGTTGCCGCTGCATGGACCGGCGAGCGTTTGCCGGGGCTGCGTGCCAGCGCCGGCCTGAGCATCATCGGCAGCGTCTACGAGGTCGTCGGCACCGACGTGATGGCACGCCTGCCGCTTGGGCGACTGGGCATGCTTTGCGTCATCGAACGGACCGGCATGGCCAGCGAAAGCCTGCTTGCCGAAGTCGTCGGTTTTTCGGCCGATGGCGTGCGGCTCACGGCGATGGGGTCGCTGCAGAACGTCGGGCCGGGTGACCGAGTCCGTGTCGTCGCCACCGAACATTTCGTCGCAGCCGGACCGCATCTTTGCGGCGACGTGCTCGACGCCTACGGCCGTTCGCTGACAGGCAGGGTCGGCGCGTTCGCTCTCGGCGCTCCGTCGGTAGGGTCGCGTCGCGTGCTGCAGGGCATCCACGGCGCGCTCGACCGGAAACCGATTTCCGAGGCTTTCACGACCGGCGTGCGTGCGCTGGACGGCCTGATGACCATCGGGCGAGGCCAGCGCGTCGGTATTTTTGCCGGACCCGGATGTGGCAAGACAACTTTGCTGAGTGCGATTGCCCAAGGCTGTGCCGCCGATTACGTCGTCTTCGGCCTGATCGGCGAACGAGGACGGGAACTGCAGGAGTTCGCGCACGAGATGCAGTCGTCACCGCTCGCCGCGCGCCTGATCATCGTTGCCGCCAGCAGCGATCGGAGTTCGCTCGAGCGGGCGCGCGCCGCTGCAACCGCGACGACGGTGGCCGAAGCGCTGGCAGCTGGCGGCCACAGTGTGCTCCTGCTGATCGATTCGCTGACGCGCTATGCACGTGCGCAGCGGGAAATCGGCATTGCCGCTGGCGAGCCGCCGGGCCGCGGCGGATTTCCTCCGTCGTTCTACACCAGCCTGCCGCGATTGGTAGAACGTGCCGGCAACTTCACCGACGGTTGCATCACGGCAATCTACACCGTGCTCTCCGAGCAGGACCTGGAAGCCGATCCCGTAGCGGACGAGACCCGGTCGCTCCTCGACGGCCACATCGTTCTCTCGCGCAAGCTGGCCGAGGCTGGCCATTACCCGGCCATCGACGTCCTGAGAAGTCTCAGCCGGACCATGGGCAGCGTGGTCGTGTCCGCGCAGTCGGGATCGGCACGCAAGGTGCGCAAGGCGATGGCGCGCCACGAGGCGCTCGATTTCCTGATCAAGGTCGGTGAATACAAGCCGGGTCGCGTCGCCGAAGACGACGCGGCGGTCGAAGCGGAACCGGCGATCAAAGAATTCCTGCAGCAGGATCTCGGCGTTCGTGCCGATTTCGACAGTACCGTGGCACAGCTGCATGGCCTCGTCGCGTAAGCATCACGTCTTCCGGGACGATCGCCCGCCGCCATCGAGGACGGCGGCAGAGCGCCTGCAGGCCAAGCAGGTGCACGCTTTGACGGCGCTGCGCCTTCTGCGGCGCGATCGGGCGTTCGAGGAAGTTGCCGAAGTGCAGCTCCGGCATGCCGCCTGCGAGAAGCGACTGATCGAAGCCGGTCAGGCCATCGTGGCCGCACAGGCCGAACTGCGGGTGCGGCACGGCGAAATCGATGTCATCGTGCGCGCCGGCGCGACCGAATTGCGCGTCATCCATCGAATGAACGATGCGGCCGAACGGGCTCGCTTCGACGTCGAGCGGTTCTACCGCCAGCAGGACCGCCTGGCCATGATGCTGGAGCGAATCGGCCAGGAACTCGAGTCTCAAAAAGCCGCAGCGCACTCCTGCGCGCTCGACTACGAAAGGATTTCGGAATGCAAGACTTCATAGTGAATGCAGCGCTCTGGATCACGCCCGACTTTGCACCGTCGGACCGTCGAACTGTCGACGAGCTGGCTCCGTACGAACTCGACGAAGCATCGCTCGCGCAATTCGAGGCCTTGCTGCCGGCACGACAAGATGACGCGATCGACGCGTCGAGTACCGAGGAAGGGAGTTCCGGCATTGCTGGCGTTGGTGCGAGAGGAAGTGCCGGTGGTGCAGCAGCAAGCGCGTTTTTCGCGGCGACGTCGGCGCCCGACGCCGGCGTGCGTTCCAGAGATGTCCGCCCGCCGGAGCCCGATGCCATCGTCTCGAGCTACACCATCCACCATGCGCGCATTGGCGTGGTGCACGTTCACCAGTCGACAGGCGGGCACGGAGGCGTCGGCGCGCTCACGCTCAGCACCGACGACGACGACCTGCGTGCTCGCCTTCGCGAAGCGATGCCGGCATTGCGGGAAGCCATCGCCGACGGCGACGGGCGTGGCCCTGACCTTTCGGTGGACGCTTGATGCGTGACGGCAGGGCTCCCCATGGCGATGCGTCACGTCACGGTGCGACGCAGAACGCTGCGTGGACACGAACGCATGTCTCGGCCGATGCGGCGCGTCTGTCGCGCACCATCGGGCATGGCCGTCGCATTGCGCTGGAAACGCCGGGGCGCTTGAGTTACATCGAGGTCCTGACACCGGCGATGTTTGCCTCGCACGCGGAATCCGAGAAGGTGGCGGACGCGATGCGTGGAACCGTTCTGGACGGCAGGGAAGGCCAGTTGATCTTGGGGAGCGGCGGTCTCGCGCTGCTCTGCCTGCTTGGCGGCGTTCCGTGGCCTGTCGGTGGCGGTGCGGCCAGAGAGCGATTGCATGCCGCGGCAGCTTTGGCAAGACTTCCATCTCCCCTGGCCGAGCTCGATTTTTCGCTTGCCCGGGTTCAGGCGCCGAGCCTGTCGCCGGTGTATCGAATACTGGCATCGGTCTCGAAGGCCCGGGCTGCGCGTCACGAAGCACTCGTGCGTCAGCGGCTACATGTGCGGAGCGACGATATCTCGTGCTATTGCGAGGCTTGGGCACCCGCACGTGTCTGGGACGCTGCCATGCGACTCGCCGAGCCGCACATCGCTTCCGCTGCTGCGCTGCAGATGTCCGCGATTCCGCTGCGATTCGGTTTTTCGCTGGGCTGCACGCGAGCACCGCGCAGCGAGTTGGCTCTTCTGCAGCCGGGCGACATCGTCCGGATGCCCTTGTGGCTCGATGCCAGCGGTATCGGTCTTGTATCCATCGCCGGTCTGGCGATTGGTGTTCGCTGCACCGGCCCTGAGCGAAATCGGTTGTTTTCGATCACTTCCGTCGAACCTGCTGCATTGGTTGCAGGCATCGATTTCCCTTCGCCCTTCGCCCTCCGGGCGTTCACTGACCCACCGAGACCTGCCGCCATGAATCCACTTTCCTCGTCGACGAACGAAGTCTCCGCTGCGCCACCGGGCGAGGTTGTGGTGCCGGCCGATGCGACGCCACCCGGCCCGCTCGGCAACGACTTGACGGAGCTTCTCGACACGATGCCCGTGACGCTCGCTGCGGAGGTCGGTCTCCTGCGATTGACGGTGGCGACGCTGCGTGGACTGGCGCCGGGAATGCTGCTTGAAATCGAACCGCATGCGCTGGGGGAGGTCGTACTTCGCACGGAAGAGGGGCGGCATCTCGCCGGCGGCCGTCTGGTAGACATCGATGGACAGTTGGGGATCCAGGTCACACAGCTGGGGTCTTTGTGAACCCGACCGCAGTAGGCAGCGATCCCGTCAGCCTGATCCTCCTGGTCACGCTGATGGGATCGCTGCCGCTCATTTGCGTCGCAAGCACATCGTTTCTCAAGTTCTCGCTGGTATTGGTCGTGGTTCGCAACGCCATCGGCGTGCAGCAGGTGCCACCCCAGATCGCCATCTATGGCATGGCCCTGGCGCTCACCGGTTTCGTGATGGCGCCGGTCGGCTACGAAATGGCCGAGCGATACCAGGACCGCGACTTCATCGGCAAGTCCGTCGAAGAAAAGTTCGAAGCGGCGCAGCGCGTCGCGCAGCCGTGGAAAGCCTTCCTGCTGCGCAACACCGAAACCTCGGCGCAAGAAACCTTCGTTGACATCGCAAAGCGCAACTGGCCGCCGGCACTTCAATCCAAGATCACGCCTGAACATCCGGTGATCCTGATCCCTGCGTTCGTCATCTCCGAATTGAAGACGGCTTTCGAGATCAGCTTCCTGATCTATGTGCCGTTCATCATCATCGACGTCGTGGTGTCCAACATCCTGCTGGCGCTGGGAATGCAGATGGTGGCGCCGATGACATTCGCGACACCGCTCAAGCTTCTGCTGTTCGTGGCGGTCGATGGCTGGGCGCATCTTCTCCGTGCGCTGGCAGGCGGCGTGAGCTAGCGGAATGCTCGAAAGCGCACTCCAGTGGCCGGTCGAAGCCACCATCGTCTTCTGCTGTCTCTGGGCGCGCTGCACGGTGATGCTCGGCATTGCGCATGTGTTCGGACTCGTCGGCAATTCGCGCGGTCTGCGGGTGATCGTCGCAACGATTCTTGCCGCATGGCTCTGGCCGGCGGCCTTCCACGCACCCGACCTTGCGCTCGAAGACGCGACACAGTTCAGGATCGCCTTGCTGATGGCCAAGGAGGGCGCGGTCGGACTTTTCCTCGGTATTCTGCTTTCGATCCCGGTGTGGGTCGCCGAGTCGGTCGGCGCCATGTTCGACAACCACCGAGGCGCGATGACGGGGCAGACCTTCAACCCGCTGCTCACGTCGCCGAGCACCATGGCGCTGCTGCTGCAGTACGCTGCCGTGCTGGCACTTTATGGAAGCGGCGCACTGACCTGGGTGTTCGAATTCCTGGTGCTCGTCGCCAGACTGTGGCCGCCGGAGTCGTTGACGCCGAATGCCGGCCTGGCGGACCTCGACATGCTCATCCTTTCATTCAACGCGATGGCAAAAGGCGCCGTGCTGTACTTCGCTCCGCTGATGGCCATCATGCTGATGATCGAAGCCGGAATGTCGCTGATGAGTCTCTACGCACCGCACTTGCAGGCTTTCCAGCTCGCGATGCCTGTGAAGTCGCTGGTCGGCTTAGGTGTTCTGTTGATGCTGGTCGGCACGATCGGCGAATTCTGGATGGCAGAGAGTCTTGGCCATTTTCGCGGCCTGGTCGAGCGCGCGCGGGCTGTTCTCCATGTCAGGTGAAAAGACTTTCGATGCGACCGATCACAAGGTCGAAGAGGCTCGGGAGGACGGCAATGTCGCCATCAGCCAGGATCTGATGAAGTCGGCTGTCTGTCTTGTCGCCTTTGAAGTCTGCCGTGTCATGGCGATGCAATTCGACGGTTTCGTCTTTGCCTATTTCACGGACTTCATTTCGCAATTGGCCAACGTGCAGCAGCATCGAGGTTTTCGCGCCGACAACATCTTCATGTGGATCGGCGCTTCGGTAGCGCTGTCTCTCATGATCGGCTGCGTTTCGGTCCTTGTATTCATCACCATGTCGTGGGTGCAGACCGGCGGGCCGGTGATAAAGAAATCACCTATCGAATTCAAGCTGGACGGCTTTCTTCCAGATAAGTACTTCAAGAAAGTATTTGCATTAAAGACGCTTGTCGACCTTGCGACCAATATCATCAAAGCGTTGGTTATTTCTGCAGTGCTGTGGTTTGCAGTCAAGGAAGTGGTCCGGCAACTGCCGATGGCCGTGCCTTCCGGAATCGAGGAAGTCTCGGCACTTATTGCTAAGGAGGCGCTGGGATCTGTCAGAAAAACCTTGGTTATCTTGTTCGTGATGAGCGTCGGCGATTTCTGGATTCAGCGGAAACTGATGCTCAAAGACCTCAAGATGTCGATGCAGGACATGAAGGACGAGCACAAGCAGATGGAAGGCAGTCCCGAAAGCAAGCAGAACGTGCGCGCGTTTGCGGAAGAACTGATGTCCGGTTCGGACGATGGTGGAGGCGGGTTGGGAGGAGCCAACGTGCTCGTCGTCAATCCGACACACGTCGCGGTGGGACTGCGGTACGTTCACGGCGAACGCCGTTTGCCCAGGATACGAGCGCTGGCCATCGACAAGGAGGCCATGCGGTTCATCGAGATCGCAAAGGACACCGGCATCCCGGTCGTTCGGCACATCTGGCTCGCCCGAACGTTGTATTCAGTCAAAGCAGGAGAGCCTATTCCTCGAGAAGCGTATCGCGCAATTGCAGCGATCTACCGCCTGATCGTCGGTCTGGAGGGAATTACCGCCGGACCCCAGTCGTCGCCGGTACCACCTGAGATGCCAAAGCCGGCACTTTGACGCGATTTCTATCGCGACCTTTGGTCAATTCGATCTTTAAGACCAATCCGAGTACGCCGAGAAAAATGAGGAAACTAGCATGTGGAATCGGCAAACGACAACTTAACCCGAGTTCAAAATGAGCGAAGTCATTAATAACCTGATGGGTGGAAACGTACTTGGTGCGATATCTTCTCTGTTCAAGGAATCGCCACAAGAAAACATTCGCGAGGCGGCTATCGACATTCTCAAGGGAGAAAAAGTCGATAAAAACATGGAAAAGCTCACGACGGAGATGCAGCGTACTGGCGGAGACCGTGAAAAAATCACCGAAGTGAACGAGTTGATGCAGACGATGGCATCAGGCAAGGCCGATCAAACCTCCACGATGGAGCAGATACTCGCAATAGTTGGCCCTAAAGACGCAGAGAAGATGGGCCTGCCGCCCTCGGGCAAGCGCATGAAGTCCGACTCGATTCAATTCTGAAAGTCGAGCCGAGCCGCTATTAAAGAATCTTCTGTTTCATCGCTACAGCCTCATCGCATTCAATGGAAATTCGACCCGCGTCCGCCATTCAGCGCGCGATGCCCACTGCGCCGACCGCATCGGCTAGCACCCAGAACGATGCCGACCAGGTCAAGACCCCGGTCTTCAGACGACCTGATCCCAGCAGACAGACCCGTACGAGGGCCGAAGGCGGCAACCTTCAGGGAATGCTGGCTCAGATTGCGGCGCGCCCGTCTCAATTGCGTCGCGTGGTCAAGTCACTCGGTGACGATAAAACCGATCCGCAAGCATTGTCAGATGAAGCTTCTGCCCATGTAAAAGGCGGCGGGACGCTTTCAGGCTTCGCGGACACGCATGCTCTGGACCCGGCGACGCTGCAGTTGATCGGTAACCGGGCTGCGCTCGATCTTTCCGGAAGCGATCCGGCGTTGGCCCAGGTGCTGCAGCGGGAACTTGAGCATCTACAGGACATTCTGGCAACGGACATCGGCGCCGCGCTCAACACCGCTGCGGCACTTGCGGCTGGCGGGCGTTCGCAGCTGGACAAGGCCTGGTTGCGCAACATGTACATGTCCGTCACTTCGGCCAGCGCACCCGTTCTCGATGCCTATGAATCGCTTCTTCAGCGTTTCGGAACACTTCACTTCGAAGCCGGCGCGATTGCGATGATGCGTGCCCTCGCAGACGACATGAACGCGCCTCGCGCATCGATTCCGCCCGACAAGCTGCAGATTCTGCTGCTCAGCAGCATGGTCACGATCCGGCACATCGTGGCACTCATTCAGACCTGCAATGCATTTCTGCGCCGACCGAAGACCGTCCCTGGACCGGCGGCTGAGGAAACACAAAAGGATTCGGACAAGAACAGCGGCGACCGCGACGAGTCGCGTGGCGAACTGGCGACGGTCCGCATGATCAAACTGCTTCTTCAACTGACGACAAGCAGTGCAGCTGTCAAGCTGGTGCCCGGTTTTCTGGAAGAAGACGTCGTCTCCAAGGCGCATGCCGAGCGAGCCGCACGCGCCCGCAACGAGTTCATCGATGTCATGCGAAATCTGCCGGCGACGCTTTGGAAGGATCCCAAGCTGAAAGACCAGCTCATCGAAATGCTGCGTCGACAGGCCATTCTGGAGCCTGATGCAGGTATGGGGCCAAGAGCCTGACGCCGTGAAAGATCGAATGAAAAAATGGTCTTTCGAGCGGCTCCAGTCTGCAGGCAAGGACGCCACCAAGCGCACGCGCTCGGAGCGCCTTCTCGGAATGCTGCGCGGACGTCCCGATCTGCTTGCAGCAAGCCTCGTCATGCTGGTCGTGATGATGATGATCGTGCCGTTGCCCCAGTCCTTCGTTGACGCTGCAATCGCCTTCAACTTCGCGATCTCGATCCTTCTCGTTGCCATCGTCACGTACGTCCCGAATCCACTTTCTCTGTCGACGTTTCCAACGTTGCTGCTGATCATCACGGCCTTTCGCCTGGCAATCAGCATTTCGACGACGCGCCTTGTCCTGCTCGAAGCCAATGCAGGTCACATCGTCGAAGCTTTCGGCAAGTTCGTTGTCGGCGGCAATGCGGTCGTCGGATTCGTGATGTTCCTGATCCTGACAGTCGTACAGTTCCTGGTTGTCACGAAAGGCGCGGAGCGAATCGCCGAAGTCGCTGCGCGCTTCTCGCTGGACTCGCTGCCGGGCAAGCAGTTGTCGATCGATGGCGACGTCAGGGCAGGTTTTCTGGATGCAGCGGAAGCCCGGAAGCGGCGCAATGAGCTTTCCAGCGAAAGCCAGCTTTTCGGCGCCATGGACGGTGCCATGAAGTTCGTCAAAGGCGACGCTGTAGCCGGGCTGATCATTGTTGCGATCAACATGTTCGGGGGATTTGCCGTCGGCATGCTGCAGCAGGGCATGAGTGCAAGCGTCGCCATCCAGACCTTCACCATCCTCACCGTCGGCGACGGCCTCATCGCCCAGATCCCCGCGTTGCTGATTGCGCTCTCGTGTGGTTTGCTGATCGCCAGGGTGACGCCTGCGATCACCGGTGACGAGGACGAAGGCGCTGGAACCATCGGCGACGAAATGACGCGTCAGTTGCTGGCCGAGCCGAAAGCCTGGTATTTCGCGGCCGTGATCATCGCAGCGATGAGTTTGATTCCTGGCCTGCCGGCCATTCTGTTCCTCACTATTTCCGCCTCGATCGCCGGTATTGCCTTCATGCAGTCGTCGCGGACGCGACGCAAGACGGCAGGCATGGTCACCGACCAGCAACTTTCTAAAGACGGGTTGAAAGACCTGCGTCGAATCACGCCCAACATTCCGCTCGTGTTGCGAGCCGCGATCTGCCATGAGCATGACGCTGCCTTTCTGCCACTGATTGCCACTACCCGCCAGATTCGGAATGCGATCGTTGCCGAATATGGCTTCACGCTGCCGCCTCTGGTCTTTCAGTACAGCGATCTCGTTCCCGCCGATGAACTGCATTTGTGTGTCTACGAAACACCGCAGTTGCGCATCAGCTTCAGACCGGGTCAGATCGCATGGCGCCTCCCGCGCGGTCAGGTGATCGAACTGCCGGCCACGTTGACCGAGAACAGCGCCATCCCTGCTGTGGCACTCAGGGAGGAAGGATGGTTCTGGACGCCCGCAACCAACCGTGAAGCATTGGCGGAAAGAGGATTGGTTAGCTGCGATTTCGACACGTTTTTTGCAGAACGGGTACGCGCCACACTTTTCGAGCATGGCGCTCAATTCCTGGGAATGCAGGAAATGCGCGCCTTCATCGCCTGGCTGGACAGCGAGGCGCCTGAGCTTGCCAAGGAAATCCAGCGTTGCGTGCCTATCGCCAAGTTATGCAGCGTGTTGCAGCAACTTGCACGCGAACGCGTACCGGTCAGGAATTTTCGGCTGATCGGGGAAACGCTGATTTCCTCAGGCCTGCACGACCGGGATCCGGAAGTGATCGTCGATCATTTGCGTCAGGTTTTGCGTGACGAGATCACGATGCAATATGTCGAGGGCGGCATCGTCAAGTTGTGCCTGTTGCATTCGGCCCTGGAGGATGCGTTGCGAGGTAGCCTGCGGCAGTCGATCATGGGAGCGTATATCGAATTGCCGGCCAGCGAACTCGACCAGATCTACAACGCAATCTTGATCCATATTTATCCCAACGATGAGCTCCAGCCGCGTGCCGTCGTCGTTGTTGCGCAGGATATCCGGCGTCCGCTTTGGCAGGGTGCTGCACTGATGAAACGTTTCTTGCCGACGTTGTCGTATCCCGAGTTGAGCCCGAATTACCGAACCGAAGTGATTGCCAGGGTCGATTGGACCACGGAAGAATTCTTCTGAACGCCGCAATTCTCTTCGAGCTGGATTACAGCAGTTGAAAAGAATGTTGCAATTTGAATAGATCCTGATCGCTGCCGACGCTCAGTTTTCGAAATGCGGACTGTTTCTGCGAGCTGATGGTCTTGATGCTGCGGACGAATTTGACGCTGATCTGGCTCACCGACATGCCCTGCAGCAGGCAGCGCAGAACCTCGCGTTCTCTGGCAGAAAGCCGTGCACCTTCGAATGTGAGCATCGAGTCGGGTGGATCGCTTTCTGGAAGGGCATCGATCTCATAGTCGCCAAGCTCGAAATCTTCGAGATCGAGCAGGTGTTCCGGATGTCGCCCACCATAACGCTGATGCCAGGACGCGAAGCCAAGATCGCGAACCGTGTTGATCAATTCGTCCATCGACGCGCTTTTCGACACCACCTTCGACGCGCCGGCGCGATAAATAAATGAGATCGTGGAAGCACTCATGTAGCCGGCGTAGACAAGCAGACTCATTCTCGGAAATGCGCGGCGGATATACCGTATGAGATTCCATCCGTCGTTTTCCATGCCTTCAAGCCGATATTCGACGACGATGACATCGCAGAGAACATGTCGCAGCATCGACGTCAGCTCTTTCGAATCGGACGCAGCGCCGAGCCAGTTGACATCGCATTCGCTGCGAAAGCGGCACTCCAGGCCGAAACGAACTGCCGCGTGACTGTCCAGGACGCATACGTTGATTCGTGCCGGATCGCCCTGCGACAGAGATTCCGAATGCGCGACGTGGATGGCATTGCGTTGAAGGGCTTCGCTCATTCTTTACTTCTCATGCATCAATGCACGACGCGTAGGCTAATGCCTTATAAGAAGTGTGTGTCTGAAGTAATCTTTACTAACTTGGAGTTAATTGAATTTCAATCTTGGACTTTCATCCCGGCCGCCGCGAGGCCGTTTCGCACAGCACCTTCGAGGGTTGCCGGATACGGTCCATCGACATAATCGCCGCACGCCGAAAGTCCAGCAGCAATGTGCATGGAGGGACGAACCAAGCCCGCAGTGCAGGCAAAAGTGGCGCGCTTTTCGACAATGGTCCGCGCGATTGCCAGGTTCGGCTGGTGCAATTCGCTTCGAGCCTGGGTTAACACCTTCTGTTGGATCAAGTCCCGGTCCTGATCGCAAGCGCTGACGACAAGGGCGAGCGAGCCAGTTGCGCCGCAGAGTTGCTCGCGGTCGAATGCGAATTGGGCTGGTGCATCCTGCGATGCGCGCAACGCCAGCATCGGTGCCGCCAGGGCCGTCGCGCCCGATAGGTAGACCGTGGCGATGGATTCGAAACGCAACGCTTCAGCCGCACTCGACCACGCTTCGGCAGCAGACACGGCGCCGCGAGTCGAGATGGCACCGTTCCCGATAGCCCCTCGAACGAGTTTTGCCGCATCGGTTGAACCGACCGCCAGCACGACCCGATCGAATGCGACACCGTCGACTTCCCAACCACCGGCCGAGTCGGCGACCAGTTCGCGAATGCGCTGCCCGGGGTGCAGCCGGGCACTGTTGCTTTCCAGCCAGCGCCAGGCTGCGTCGGGAAACAGTCGACCCAGGTCGACACGTGGAAGCAGCAGATCGGCGCCACCTGCCGCACCGAAGAGCGCGTCGGAAAGCACGCGCAGGAACACCTGTCCGCTCGACTCTTCGACAGGTGTATTCAGTGCGGAAACGCATAGCGGTTCGATCAGCTCGCGCATGACGCGAGGTGGCAGGCCGGCACACAGTTCTCCGACGGTGGCGAGTCGACTGCAGCGAAAACCGGCGATGCGCCATCGCAGGGCGGTGCGCACGAGCGCCCACTTTTCTCCCGCGGACCAGCCGCCTGCAGTTGCGATGCCGCCCAGCAGATGAAGCGGTTCCGGCCAGCGAGGCAGTGCGATGCCGCCGCCGTCCGCAAATCGCAGAGACAAGGGTAGCCGCAGCAGAGCTGCATCGGGATCGACACCGACGCGCCGCATCATTGCCAGTGTTTCGCGGTACGCGCCGATCAGGATGTGCTGGCCGTTGTCGAGCGGCGGTCCGGCATCCTCCAAGTCGATTCGGCGTGCACGGCCACCGAGCGAGCGTGACGCTTCGAATACCGTCACCTCGTGGCCTGCGCTCACAGCCTCGACAGCGCAGGAAAGTCCGGCCCACCCGGCGCCGATGACGGCAAGTTTCATGGCGCCTTCAGCGGCTCAGACCCGGCCGAGCGCCTGCACGCGCCATGCGAGCCAGAACTTGCGGACCGGCGTCAGGCTCACTCGCTGGTTGAGCACCTGGAATCCGTCGCGTTCGATCTCGCGCAGCAAGGTTCGATAGATGCTGGCCATCATCAGTCCCGGCTTCTGGCTGCGACGGTCGACCGCGGGCAGCAGTCCCAGTGCCTCGTCGTACGCCTGGTGCGCGCGCGCGGCCTGGAACTTCATGAGCGCCACGAAGCGCTCGGAGTGAACGCGGTTGAGCACCTCGTGCGCCTTGACGTCGAACTGCTGCAGCTCATTGACCGGCAGGTAGATGCGGCCGCGCAACGCGTCTTCTCCGACGTCGCGCAGGATGTTGGTGAGCTGCAGCGCGAGGCCGAGCTTGTGGGCGTAGGCGGTGGTTTGCGGATCGACCTGCCCGAAGATGCCGGCAGCGACTTCGCCGACGACGCCCGCCACCAGATGGCAGTAACGTTGCAGGCCGGGAAAGTCGAGGTAGCGCGTCTGGTCGAGGTCCATCTGGCAGCCGTCGATGACCTGCTGCAACTGATGCGCCTCGATGCCGTGCTCTCGCGCGAGCGGCATCAGCGCCTGCATCACCGGATGGTGCGGCTGTCCGGCGAAAGACTGCGCGACTTCGGTGCGCCACCAGGCGAGCTTGGTTGCGGCAACGCCCGGATCGCGGACTTCGTCGACCACGTCGTCGACCTCGCGACAGAACGCATAGAAGGCGGTGATTGCTGCGCGGCGCGGCTTCGGGAGAAACAGGAACGCGTAATAGAAGCTGCTGCCGGAAGCAGCCGCTTTTTCCTGCACATACTGCTCGGGATTCATCGGACGGAGCGGTTTCGCTTCTTTTTCATGCGGCCGATTGTCTCCGCATCCATATGCCCATCCTCAGCGCGCGCCAAGCCATGCGTGGTGCGTCGGACGCGCCGATGGTCGGCCGCTGCGAGAAGGTGTCGAAGCCCAGTGCCTCGATCTTGTCGAGGATGCGCAAACCTCCCTGGACCACGAAACGCAGTTCCCAGCCAGCCCGTCCGGGCAGCCGATGGACAAGCGGGGCGCCTTCCAGCATCAGCAGGCGGGCCCATGCGGCTTCGTCGGCCAGCAGAGCGAGTGCGCGTACCGGTGGCGGCGCGATGCCAATCGGGCGGAAAGTGCGCAGATCGTATGCAGTGAGGCTGTGCGCGGCGCAGTCGTCGACCGGTAGATAGAAGCGGCCGCGCGGAAGGTCGACGCTCGGGTCTTGCCAGAAGTTGATCAGCTGCAAAGCGCTGCAGATGGCGTCGCTCTGCGCCAGCGCCACAGCATCTTCGACGCCGTAGAGATGCAGCAGCAGCCGGCCAATGGGGTTGGCCGACCGCCTGCAATAGTCGAGCAATGCGGCGCGATCTGCGTAATGGCCGCCATCGCGTGTCATCCGGATGTCCTGCATGAACGCCGAAAGCAGATCCGCCAGCAGACTCTGCGGCAGCTCGAATTGCTGCATGGCCCAGGTGAGCGGTCCGAATACTTCCGGCCAGCGTGCCGACGGCGCTTCTCCGCAAGCTGCGGCAGCAAGGTCGGCGCGGAATTCGGCCAGATCGTCCAGGCGTTGTGCTGCAGTGGCGTCGCCTTCATCGGCGATGTCGTCCGCGGTACGTGCGAAACCGTAGATGGCTGCGATCGGCGCGCGCAGGCGAGGCGGGCAAAGCCAGGACGCCACGGGGAAATTCTCGTAGTGCGCGGGCGGTGTCGCTATGGAGGGCAGGTCGGACACGGCTTGAAATGGTTGTGGGGCCTGCGGGATTGTCGATGCCGACAGCGCGCCGCCTCGATTGACAGTGCCGTACGCATCCCCTAAATTACTAACCGTTCGGTCATTAATGGCCCGTCACTGTATACCGAGGTGGTCCATGACCGTGTTTTTTCCGCGCGTTTGCCTGCGCGTTCGCCCGCGCATTTCGGCGTCGCTCGTTGCTGCGGCCGCTGTATTGACGGTTGCCGGATGCTCGCGCCCGCCACCGGCAGAGGAGCCGCTGCGCGCCGTCAAGGTGATCGCCGTGGGCGTCGGCAGTTTCGACACGGCGCCGGAGTTTTCCGCCGAAGTTCGGGCGCGGGTGGAGTCGCAACTGGGCTTCCGCGTCGCCGGCAAGATTCTTCGTCGGCAGGCCGGGCTCGGTCAGCATGTCAAGGCCGGCGACGTTCTCGCACAGCTCGACCCGCAGGACTACCGCCTCGCCGCAGACGCCTCGCGCGCGCAGCAGGCATCGGCATTGACGAGCCGCGACCTGGCGGCAGCCGATCTCAAGCGCTACCGCGAGCTGCGCGAGCAGAACTTCATCAGCGGAGCCGAACTCGAGCGGCGCGAATCGACGTACAAGGCAGCGCAGGCGCAGTTCGATCAGGCGAAGGCGCAACTCGCGTCGCAAGGCAACCAGGCCAGCTACACGACGCTGATCGCCGATGCGCCGGGCATCGTGACGTCGATCGATGCCGAGCCTGGACAGGTGGTTTCCGCCGGTGCGCCGGTGGTGCGCATCGCACAGGATGGCGCACGAGACGTCGTCTTCGCCGTGCCGGAGGATCGCGCGGCGCTCATCCGCCCGGGCTCGGGTGTGTCTGTGCGTGGTTGGGCAAGCGGCACGGTCCTGAAGGGCAGCGTGCGCGAAGTCGCGGGCAGCGCCGATCCGGTGACGCGTACCTATACGGTCAAGGTCGCCATCGACGCGGCGACATCGCCTGCGCTCGGCGCCACCGTCTACGCCAGCCCCGAGGCGCTTTCGCGTGTCGGTGTGCCCGTGATCAAGCTGCCGACCAGTGCGCTGCGTCAGGAAGGCAGCGGCAGCGCGGTGTGGGTGCTCGACAAGGCGACCATGACCGTCCGGTCGCAGCCGGTGCAGGTCGCGACGGCCGACGGCAACCAGGCGGTGATCGCATCGGGCGTCGGCCAGGGCGATCTGGTGGTGGTCGCCGGCGTGCACGTGCTTTCGCCGGGACAGAAGGTTTCGATCTTCCAGGACAGGTCCGCACCGCGATGAGCAACCCGAACCACGAGCCCTCGGAGCCGGCCAAGGGTGGCTTCAACCTGTCGAAATGGGCGCTCGACCACGCGGCGCTGACCCGCTACCTGATGATCGCGCTGATGGTGCTCGGCTTTGCCGCGTACTTCCAGCTGGGGCAGGACGAAGACCCGCCGTTCACCTTCCGCGTGATGGCCGTGCGCACGCTGTGGCCCGGCGCGACCGCGCAGCAGGTGGCCGAGCAGGTGACCGACAAGCTGGAACGCACGCTGCAGGAAGTGCCGTACGCCTACCGTATCCGCAGCTATTCCAAGCCCGGCGAGTCGCAGATCATTTTCGAGATCAAGGATTCGTCCAAAGCGAGCGAAGTGGCCGGTGTCTGGTATGCGGTGCGAAAGAAGATCGGCGACATCCGCAACACGCTGCCCGGCGGCGTGCTCGGTCCGTTCTTCAACGACGAATTCGGCGATGTGTACGGCGTGATCTATGCGCTCGAAACCGACGGTTTCAGCCAGGCCGAGATCAAGACATTTGCCGACGAGGTCCGCCAGGGTCTGTTGCGCGTCAAGGACGCAGCCAAGGTCGAGCAGTTCGGGCTGCAGGACGAAAAGGTCTATATCGAGGTATCGCAGAAGCGGGTCGCGCAACTGGGGCTCGATTTCAATGCGGTGCTCCAGCAGATCGGCGCGCAGAACGCCGTCGAGAGCGCCGGCACGATCCAGTCGCCGCTGGACGTGGTGCAGGTGCGCGTCGCCGGCCAGTTCACCGACGTCGATCAGCTCCGCGCGATGCCGATCCGCGGGAGTTCGGGCAACCAGCTGCGTCTGGGGGACATCGCCCAGATCCGGCGCGGACTGGTCGATCCGCCCGTCACCAAGGTGCGGCACCAGGGCCGCGAAGTTGTGGCTCTCGGCGTGTCGATGGCCAAGGGAGGCGACATCATCGCGCTGGGCAAGGCGCTGAAAGTAGCGGTTGCCGATATCAATGAGCGCCTGCCGGCCGGTGCGAGCCTGAAGCAGGTGCAGGACCAGCCGGTGGCGGTCGCGACATCCGTCAACGAATTCATTCATGTGCTGATCGAGGCGGTCGCCATCGTTCTGGCTGTGAGCTTCGTCGCACTCGGCCTGCACAAGGGCGGGCGTTTCGGCTGGCACATCGACGTGCGGCCCGGGCTCGTCGTCGCGATCACGATCCCGCTGGTGCTGGCCGTCACGTTCCTGGCGATGAACTACTTCAACATCGGGTTGCACAAGGTGTCGCTCGGCTCGCTGATCATCGCGCTCGGTCTGCTGGTCGACGACGCCATCATTGCGGTCGAGATGATGGTGCGGAAGATGGAGGAGGGCTACGACAAGGTGCGCGCGGCGACCTTCGCCTACGACGTCACGGCCAAGCCGATGCTCACCGGCACGCTGATCACCGCTGCGGGTTTCCTGCCCATCGGCCTGGCCAAGTCAGTAACCGGCGAGTACACATTTGCAATCTTCGCCGTGACGGTGATCGCGCTGGTGCTGTCGTGGATCGTGTCGGTGTATTTCGTGCCGTACCTCGGGACGCTGCTGCTCAAGGTCAAGAAGCACGACCCCGACGCGCCGCCGCATGAACTGTTCGACTCGCGCTTCTACAACGGCTTTCGACGCACTGTGGACTGGTGCATCACTCACCGCTGGCTGACCATCGCGGCAACGGTTGCCATCTTCTCGCTGGGCATCTTTGGCATGGGGCGCGTGCAGCAGCAGTTCTTCCCGGATTCGAGCCGGCCGGAGATCATGGTCGAGTTGTGGCTGCCCGAAGGCACGTCTTTTGCTGCCAACGAAGAGGTTTCCAGGCGCATCGAGCAGCGGCTGATGACAGAGGACGCCGTGGCGACGGTCAGCACCTGGGTCGGCAACGGCGTTCCGCGTTTCTACCTGCCGCTCGACCAGATCTTTCCGCAGAGCAACGTGTCTCAGATGATCGTGCTGGCGAAGGACCTGAAGCAGCGCGAGGTGCTGCGCAAGCGTCTACCCGAGATCCTGGCGCAGGAGTTTCCGGAGGTGCGCGGCCGGGCCAAGCTGTTGCCGAACGGGCCGCCGGTGGCCTATCCGGTGCAATTTCGCGTGATCGGCACCGATCCTGCCGAGTTGCGCCGGCGTGCCGACGAAGTGAAGGCGGTGATGCGCGCCAATACCAGCCTGCGCGGTGTGAACGACAACTGGAACGAATCGGTGAAGGTGATCCGGCTGGAAGTCGATCAGGCCAAGGCGCGAACGCTCGGCGTCAGCAGCCAGGCTATCGCGCAGGCTGCGCGCACGATGTTCAGCGGAACGACGGTCGGTCAATACCGCGAGAACGACCGGCTGATCGACATCGTGCTGCGCCAGTCGCCGGACGAGCGCGAAGCGATCTCCGATATCGGCAACGCCTACCTGCCCACCGCTTCGGGCAGATCGATTCCGCTGACGCAGATCGCCCGCCCGGTATTCACCTGGGAGCCCGGCGTGATGTGGCGCCAGAACCGCGATTACGCCATCACCGTCCAGGCGGATCTTGCCGAAGGCCTGCAGGGCGCGACCGTCACTTCGCAGCTGCTGCCGAAACTGCGTGAAATCGAAGCCGGCTGGCGTGCCGAGGGCAGTGGCGGCTATCGGATCGAGGTGGCCGGCGCCGTGGAGGAAAGCAGCAAGGGCTCGACGTCGATCGTCGCCGGCGTGCCCATCATGCTGTTCCTCGTCTTCACACTGCTGATGCTTCAACTGCACAGCTTCAGCCGCGCGCTGCTGGTCTTCATCACCGGGCCGCTCGGCATCGCGGGTGTTGCAGCAGCGCTGCTGATTCTCGATCGTCCGTTCGGCTTCGTCGCGCTGCTGGGCGTCATTGCGCTGATGGGCATGATCCAGCGCAATTCGGTCATCCTGATCGACCAGATCGAAAGCGACCGTGCGGCCGGCGTGCCGGCCTGGGATGCGATCGTCGAATCGGCGGTGCGGCGACTGCGGCCGATCGTGCTGACCGCCGCGGCGGCGGTGCTGGCGATGATCCCGTTGTCGCGCAGCGTTTTCTGGGGGCCCATGGCCGTGGCGATCATGGGCGGACTGATCGTGGCGACGGTTCTGACGCTGCTCGCGCTCCCCGCGATGTATGCCGCAGCCTTTCGCGTGAGGCGCGAGCCGGAAGGCGTTCCGAATCGCGGCTAAAATGCGCGGTTGCCGATTTCAACGGGTGGGCTGCAGCGATCTGCACACCACCCGTCTTTGCATTGAATTTCACCTGACAGCGCGGGTGGCGAAATTGGTAGACGCACCAGGTTTAGGTCCTGACGTTCGCAAGAACGTGCCGGTTCGAGTCCGGCCCCGCGCACCAGCCCCATATCCTTTGAGGAAAACAGAATGACCGTGAACGTTGAAACCCTCGAAAAGCTCGAGCGCAAGATCACCCTGACCTTGCCGGTCGGCATCATCCAGTCGGAAGTGGATTCGCGTCTCAAGAAGCTGGCACGCACCGTGAAGATGGACGGCTTCCGTCCCGGCAAGGTGCCGATGAATGTCGTCAATCAGCGTTACGGCTATTCGGTTCACTTCGAAGTCATGAACGACAAGGTCGGCGAGGCCTTCTCCAAGGCAGCCAACGAAGCCAATCTTCGTGTCGCTGGCCAGCCTCGCATTACCGAAAAGGAAGAGTCGGCCGAGGGCGAAATGGCCTTCGACGCGATCTTCGAAGTTTTCCCCGAAGTCAAGATCAACGATCTGGCCGGCGCCGAGATCGAGCGCGTCACCGCCGACGTGAGCGACGAAGCGATCGACAAGACGCTCGACATCCTGCGCAAGCAGCGCCGCACCTTCGCGCAGCGCGCCCAAGATGCCGCTGCCGAAGACAACGACCGCGTGACGGTCGACTTCGAGGGCAAGATCGATGGCGAGACCTTCCAGGGCGGCAAGGCCGAAGACTTCCAGTTCATCATCGGCGAAGGCCAGATGCTGAAGGAATTCGAAGACGCGGTGCGCGGCCTGAAGTCCGGCGACAGCCGCACCTTCCCGCTGTCGTTCCCCGAGGATTATCACGGCAAGGACGTCGCCGGCAAGCAGGCCGATTTCATGGTCACCGTGAAAAAGATCGAGGCGTCGCACCTGCCTGAGATCAACGAGCAACTTGCAAAGTCGCTCGGCATCGAAGAAGCCACCGTCGAAGGCCTGCGTGCCGACATCAAGCGCAATCTCGAGCGCGAAGTGAAGTTCCGTCTGCTGGCGCGCAACAAGAATGCCGTCATGGACGCGCTCATCGCCAACGCCGAACTCGACCTGCCGAATGCCAGCGTGCAATCGGAAGTCGAACGCATGATCGAAGGCGCCCGCGCCGAGCTCAAGCAGCGCGGCATCAAGGACGCCGACAAGGCACCGATCCCGGAAGAAGTCTTTCGTCCGCAGGCCGAGCGCCGCGTGCGACTGGGCCTCGTGGTCGCCGAACTCGTTCGTGCGAACGAACTCCAGGCCAAGCCCGAGCAGATCAAGACGCACATCGACGAACTCGCCGGCAGCTACGAAAAGCCGGCCGACGTGGTTCGCTGGTACTTCAGCGACAACCGCCGCCTTGCCGAAGTCGAGGCCGTCGTGATCGAAAACAATGTGACCGAGTTCGTTCTCGGCAAGGCCAAGGTTGCCGAAAAATCGGTTTCCTTCGACGAACTGATGGCGCAGCCGCAACAGGGCTGATCGCTGGCGCTGCATGGGGCTTGTGCTTTCGGCTCAAGCCCCAAATTGATCCGGGTACGGAACAAAAACATCTGGGAAAGCACATATGAGCGCACAGGAAATTCAAGGCCTCGGCATGGTGCCGATGGTGATCGAGCAGTCCGGCCGCGGCGAGCGGTCCTACGACATCTATTCGCGTCTGCTGAAAGAGCGCGTGATTTTCCTGGTGGGCGAGGTCAACGACCAGACCGCCAACCTGGTGGTGGCGCAGTTGCTGTTTCTCGAGAGCGAGAACCCGGACAAGGACATTTCGTTCTACATCAACTCGCCGGGCGGCAGTGTGAGCGCCGGTATGGCGATCTACGACACGATGCAGTTCATCAAGCCTGCAGTGTCGACCCTGTGCATCGGCTTTGCGGCCAGCATGGGAGCCTTCCTCCTGGCGGCTGGCGAGAAGGGCAAGCGTTTTTCGCTGCCGAATTCGAAGGTCATGATTCACCAGGTCCTGGGCGGCGCCCGCGGTCAGGCGACCGATATCGAGATTCATGCGCGTGACATCCTTCGCACGAAGGACCAGATGAATCGAATCCTGGCGGAGCGGACCGGTCAGCCGCTCGAGAAAATCGCGCGCGATACCGAGCGCGATTACTTCCTGACGGCCGATGAGTCCAAGGATTACGGACTGATCGACCAGGTCATCTCGAAGCGCGGCTGATCGGTCTTTGCGCAGAGGTTTGAAGGCGCTGCGATACGGTAGCGTTACTCGATAACGGCGTTTTCCATGCGGAGAACGCCGTTTTTGTTCAGAAGTCCCATTTCAGGTCTTCGCTATCATTGTTGAATTCAGTTACGAAGGCACCAGTACATGGCCGAGAAAAAAGGCTCTTCCAGCGAGAAAACGCTTTATTGCTCCTTTTGCGGCAAGAGCCAGCATGAGGTCAAGAAGCTCATCGCAGGTCCGTCGGTATTCATCTGCGACGAGTGCATCGATCTCTGCAACGAGATCATCCGCGACGAGTTGCCGAGCGGCGATGAAGCCCGCGATCCGCGCAGCGATCTTCCGACGCCGCTCGAGATCAAGAACAACCTCGACAACTATGTGATCGGCCAGGAGCCTGCCAAGCGCATGCTATCCGTGGCGGTCTACAACCATTACAAGCGCCTGCGCCACAAGGAAAAGTCCAAGGGCGACGAAGTCGAACTCGGCAAGAGCAACATCCTGCTCATCGGCCCGACCGGCTCGGGCAAGACGTTGCTGGCTCAGACACTGGCGCGGATGCTCGACGTTCCCTTCGTGATGGCCGACGCCACGACGCTGACCGAAGCCGGCTACGTCGGCGAGGACGTCGAGAACATCATCCAGAAGCTGCTGCAGAGCTGCAACTACGAAGTTGAGCGTGCGCAGCGCGGCATCGTCTACATCGACGAGATCGACAAGATTTCCCGTAAGTCGGAAAACCCCTCGATCACGCGCGATGTGTCGGGCGAGGGTGTCCAGCAGGCCCTGCTCAAGCTGATCGAGGGCACGATGGCCAGCGTACCGCCGCAAGGCGGGCGCAAGCATCCGAACCAGGATTTCCTGCAGGTCGACACGACCAACATCCTGTTCATCTGCGGCGGTGCTTTCGCCGGACTCGAGAAGGTGATCGAGAACCGCACCGAAGCGTCAGGCATCGGATTCGGAGCGCTGGTGCGAAGCAAGGCGCAGCGCAGCCTGACCGACGTGTTCCGCGAAGTCGAGCCTGAAGACCTGATCAAGTTCGGCCTCATACCCGAACTCGTCGGTCGCATGCCCGTCGTGGCGTCGCTGGCCGAGTTGAGCGAAGACACGCTGGTCAAGATCCTGACCGAGCCGAAGAACGCAGTCGTGAAGCAGTTCGTCAAGCTGCTCCAGATGGAAGGCGTCGATCTCGAGATCCGGCCCGGCGCGCTGAAGGCGATTGCACGCAAGGCGCTGGCACGCAAGACCGGTGCTCGCGGACTGCGGTCGATCCTGGAGCAATCGCTGATCGACACGATGTTCGAATTGCCCAACGCAACCAATGTCGACAAGGTGGTCGTCGAGGAATCGACCATCGAGGAAAACAAGCCGCCGCTGCTGGTGTATCGTGAAGCGGCCAAGAAGGCCTAGGCTTTCTTGAACGCTGAACGCGTTCCCTCCGATGAACGCGCCCTCCGGGCTTGAAATCCGGGCGGCGCGTTCCATCTTCGTCTGATCACTTCGAGGATCCGCATGTCCGGCCACACCCCTTTGCCCCCTGACGCCATCGACCTGCCGCTGCTGCCGCTGCGAGACGTCGTGGTGTTCCCCCACATGGTGATCCCGCTTTTCGTGGGACGCCCCAAGAGCATCAAGGCGCTCGAGCTCGCGATGGAAGCCGAGCGACGCATCATGCTCGTCGCCCAGAAAGCCGCCGCCAAGGACGAGCCGTCCGTCGAGGACATGTTCGAGGTCGGCTGCGTTTCGACCATTCTGCAGATGCTCAAGCTGCCAGATGGCACCGTGAAAGTCCTGGTCGAAGGCCAGCAGCGTGCCCGCGTCAACAGCATTCACGACGGCGAGACGCATTTCACCGCCAACGTCATGCCGCTGCCCGCACCCGATGCGGCAAGCCAGAAAAGCACCGAGATCGAGGCCCTGCGCCGCGCGGTCATGCAGCAGTTCGACCAGTACGTCAAACTGAACAAGAAGATTCCTCCCGAGATCCTGACGTCGATATCGAGCATCGACGATCCCGGTCGTCTGGCGGACACCATTGCCGCGCATCTGCCGCTCAAGCTCGACAACAAGCAGGGCGTGCTGGATCTGGACGATGTCAAGGCGCGTCTGGAGAACCTCTTCGGCCAGCTCGAGCGCGAAGTCGACATTTTGAACGTCGACAAGAAGATTCGCGGTCGCGTCAAGCGACAGATGGAAAAGAACCAGCGTGATTTCTATTTGAACGAGCAGGTTAAGGCGATCCAGAAGGAACTGGGCGAGGGCGAGGACGGCGCCGACATTGAGGAGATCGAGAAGAAGATCAAGCTCGCCAAGATGCCCAAGGAAGCGCTCAAGAAGGCTGAGAGCGAACTCAAGAAGCTCAAGCTGATGTCGCCGATGTCGGCCGAAGCAACGGTGGTGCGCAACTACATCGATGTACTGATCGGCTTGCCGTGGAGCAAGAAGACCAAGATCAAGCACGACCTGGCGAATGCCGAAGCGGTGCTGAACGAAGATCACTACGGGCTGGACAAGGTCAAGGACCGCATCCTGGAGTATCTCGCGGTGCAGCAACGTGTCGACAAGGTCAAGGCGCCGATCCTGTGCCTGGTCGGGCCACCCGGTGTCGGCAAGACCTCGCTGGGTCAATCGATCGCCAAGGCTACGGGTCGCAAATACACGCGCATGGCGCTTGGCGGCATGCGCGATGAGGCGGAGATCCGCGGCCATCGCCGTACCTACATCGGCGCGTTGCCGGGCAAGGTGCTGCAGAGCCTGAACAAGATCGGCACGCGGAACCCGCTGTTTCTGCTCGACGAGATCGACAAGCTGGGCACCGATTTCCGTGGCGACCCGTCGAGTGCGCTGCTCGAAGTGCTCGACCCTGAGCAGAACCACACTTTCGGTGACCATTACGTCGAGGTCGACTTCGACCTGAGCGATGTGATGTTCGTCGCGACTTCGAACTCGATGAACATTCCTTCGGCGCTGCTCGACCGGATGGAAGTCATCCGGCTCTCGGGCTATACCGAGGACGAGAAGACGCACATCGCGCTGAAATACCTGCTGCCGAAGCAGATGACGAACAACGGCGTCAAGGAAGAAGAGCTCCTCATCACCGAAGAGGCCGTGCGCGACATCGTCCGCTACTACACGCGGGAAGCTGGCGTTCGTTCGCTGGAACGCGAGCTCTCCAAGATCTGCCGCAAGGTGGTCAAGGGGCTGCTGCTGAAGAAGATGACGCCGAAGGTGACGGTCGACGGCTCGAACCTCAACGATTTCCTGGGCGTGCGCAAGTACACCTTCGGGCTCGCCGAGAAGCAGAACCAGGTCGGTCAGGTCGTCGGCCTTGCATGGACGGAAGTCGGCGGCGATCTGCTGACGATCGAAGCAGTCGCGATGCCGGGCAAGGGTGTCATCAGCCGCACTGGATCACTAGGCGACGTGATGAAGGAATCGGTGGAAGCTGCACGCACTGTCGTGCGGAGCAGGGCACGCCGGCTTGGCATCCGCGACGATATCTTCGAAAAGCGCGACATCCACATTCACGTGCCGGACGGCGCGACGCCGAAGGACGGCCCGAGCGCCGGCGCGGCGATGACGACAGCCTTCGTTTCGGCGCTGACCGGTATTCCGGTGCGCGGCGATGTGGCGATGACGGGCGAGATCACGCTGCGCGGCGAAGTCACCGCCATCGGCGGCCTGAAGGAAAAGCTGCTGGCCGCATTGCGCGGTGGAATCAAGACGGTGCTGATTCCGGAAGAAAACGCCAAGGACCTGCAGGACATTCCTGAGAACGTGAAGAACGGGCTGGAAATCGTGCCGGTGAAGTGGATCGACAAGGTGCTGGAGATCGCACTCGAGAAGATGCCGACACCGCTGTCGGACGAAGAAGTTGCCGCATCGGCTGCCGCGGTGGCCGAGTTGTCGAGGCAACGTGCGGCGCAACCGCCAGAAGGCTCGATCAAGCATTGAGAGGTCCTGGTTGTCGACCCTCGACAATCCGGTATATAATCTGAGGCTTGAATCGCGGGATTAGCTCAGTTGGTAGAGCGATACCTTGCCAAGGTATAGGTCGAGAGTTCGAGTCTCTTATCCCGCTCCAGAACAGATCTTCTGGAGTTCTTCGGAATTTCGCAAGTCGTTAAAAAAGGACCCTCTGGGTCCTTTTTTCGTTTCCTCTCCCCTCGCATTCGTCGATCGTCACGCCCACAAGAACTCGGGTTGGCACGCTGCTTGCATCTGAACTTGTACACAAGACAGGATGCTTGATGATGGTGCATGAATCGACTTCGCTGCAAGAACAGAGCAACGAGCCAAAAGCGACTGCAATGGCAACGGCCTGGATCACCCTAATCGATCCGCCGCTAGGTCTCGCCGGGACAATCGCAGACCGGCCGCTCGAAGGTCTGCGCTTTGCAGTCAAGGACAACATCGACGTCGAGGGGCTTCCGACGACCGCTGCCTGTCCGAGCTTCGCAAGCGATGCCGAAGCGCATGCGCATGTCGTTCAGCGCCTGCTCGATGCGGGTGCGCTGCTCGTTGGCAAGACGAATATGGACCAGTTCGCCTGCGGACTCAACGGCACGCGTTCGCCGTACGGCGCGGTGCCGAACAGCTTCGATCCGCGCTACGTGTCCGGCGGTTCGAGCTCGGGTTCTGCGTGGACGGTCGCCGTCGGAGAGGTCGACTTCGCACTCGGCACCGACACCGCAGGATCGGGACGCGTGCCCGCCGGTCTGAACAACATCGTCGGGCTAAAGCCGACCAAGGGTCTGATCAGCACACGCGGCGTCCTGCCGGCTGCGCAAAGCGTGGATTGCGTCTCCATCTTTGCCCGGACGGTCGAACTCGCGGCGAAGGTACTTGCGGTTGCGATGGGTTACGACGCGCTCGATCCGTATTCCCGGCCGCTGAGTCCTGCGACTGCGCCGTTGCCCTCGCGCCTGCGCGTCGGCATTCCGTCGGCGCTGGAATTCTTTGGCGATGCCGCATCGGCCGATGCCTTCGCGGCTTCTTTCGCGCAACTCGACAAGCTCGGCGCCACGACGGTGCCGATCGATTACGCCCCGCTCGCCAAAGCAGCCGATCTGCTCTACGACAGCGCGATGGTGGCCGAACGCTACGCAGCGGTGCGTCCGTTCTTCGATGCACATGAACACGACGTCATCGAACCTGTCCGCGGTATCCTGGCACGCGGAAAAAGCTACAGCGCGGCCGATCTGGTCGATGCGCAGATTCACTTGCGCGCGTTGGCGCAGAAGATCGCGCCGATGTGGGACGACATCGACATCCTCGTCGTGCCGACGGCACCGGCGCACTACACGATCGAGGCGATGCGGGCCGATCCGGTGACGCTCAACCGCAACCTCGGCGCGTACACCAACTTCGTCAACCTGCTCGACTACGCAGCCATCTCGGTGCCGACCTGTCTGCGTAGCGACGGCCTGCCTTTCGGGCTGACGCTGATCGGGCCCTGCGGCAGCGACTTCCAGCTGGCGGCACTGGCGCAACGCGTTCATCACGCGACGGGCCTGACGCAGGGCGCGACCGGCCTGCCGTTACCGGCGCCAGCCACCTTGCCGACGATCGTTGCGGCGCCGACGGTCGAGAAGGTCAAGGTCGCCGTCGTCGGCGCCCATCTTTCGGGCATGCCGCTCAACAGCCAGTTGACTGAACGCGGTGCGGTGCTGCTGCGTGAAACGCAAACCGCCGCCCAGTACCGTCTGTTCGCGCTGCCCGGCACCGTGCCGCCCAAGCCCGGCATGGTGCGCGTGCCGGCCGCGGAAGGCTCGGCGCTCATCGTCGAAATCTGGGAGATGCCGTCCACGACCTATGGCTCCTTCGTCGCGATGATTCCCGCGCCGCTCGGCATCGGCACGCTCACGCTGGCCGACGGCAGCACCGTGCAGGGCTTCGTCTGCGAGTCGATCGCGCTCGACGGCGCGGAAGACATCACGCACCACGGCGGATGGCGCAGCTACATCGCTTCGCGGCGCGCGCCTGCCGCCTGAGCAGAACCAGCAGATTTCTTTCCTCAATCCATCCCACCCAGGAGTCGGTCCATGGTCTCTCAAGACAAGTCCTTCACGGCAGGCGCACCTTCGCGTCGCCACATGCTCCAGGCGGGTGCCGCAGGTCTGGTCGCGCTTGCCGCGCCGTCGCTGGTGTTGGCTCAGTCGACGCCCAAACTGCGCATCGGCTACTGGCCGGTTGCAGCAGGATTGCCGTTCTTCGCCGCGATCGAAAAGGGCTACTTCAAGGAAGCGGGTCTCGACGTCGAGCCGCTCAAATTCGCCGGCGCGCAGCAGGTGATGGAGGCGATGCTCTCGGGGCGCTCCGACGGCAGCTCCAACGGCACCGGTTCCGCGAACCTGGCCATCGGCGAGATTGCGCAGCCGGGACTGTTCAAGATCTTCTGCACCAACCCGAGCAATGCCAAGTTCGTGCTCGACGAGTTCATCACCGCCAAGGACGGTCCGATCAAGACGATGGCCGACCTCAAGGGCAAGCGCGTCGCGTCCGGGCCCGGCATCCAAAACGTGACGCTGTGCAAGACCATGCTCGAGCGAGCCGGCGCCACCGGCGCGACGGTCAGCGAACTGCCGATCGGCCAGCACGTCGCAGCTATCGTCGCCGGCCAGGTCGACGCCTGCTACACGCTGGAGCCGACCGGCACCGTCGGGCGAATGAACGGCACCACCCGCGTGATCGAAGCCGGCGTTGTCGCCAAGTACATCCTCGGCGACCCGATGGCGCCTTGGCACGGCGGCGCGGCCAGCCTGACGACCGAGTTCATCAAGAAGAATCCCGAAGTCGCGAAGAAATTCATCGCCGCCTACACGCGCGGCGTCGAACTGGTGCGCACGCAACCGGCCGACGCGCGCCAGTACATGAAGGGCTACACCGCCATCGAAGGCGCGCTGACCGCCGAAGTGCCGCTGGCCTCGTACATGCTCTACAACGAGTTCAAGCCGAGCGATATCGCCTACTTCCAGAAGTTCTACGACCTGTTCACGGAAAAGGGCATCTTCGACAAGAAGGTCGTCGTCGAGAGCCTGCTCTACAAGGCCTGACCGTGGCCGATACGCTCACCACCACCGCCGCAACCGCCGCTGCCTGGACGCCACCCGCTGCCGGCGCCGCGGCCGCCGTGCCGAAGCGCCCGCTCTGGGACCGGCTGCTGCCGTTCATCGGTCCGGTCGTGCTGTTCATCGCCTGGGACCTGGTGGTGCGGCTCGGCTTCATCAAGCCGATCCTGCTGCCGACGCCGGCCGACACCATCGCCGCGCTCATCACCGGGCTGGCCGGCGGGCCGCTGCTGACCGATTTCGCGGTGACGGTCTGGCGCACGCTGCAGGCTTTCGTGATCGCTGCCGTCGTCGGCGTGCCACTCGGCGTTCTGCTGGGCAGCAACGAGCGCGTCTACCGCAGCGTCGAGTTCCTGATCGACTTTTTCCGCTCGACGCCGTCTTCGGCGCTGATTCCGCTGTTCCTGCTGATCTTCGGCGTGTCGGACGTGAACAAGGTCGCCATCGCCGCCTTCGGCGCGTTCCTGATCGTGATCTTCAACAGCGCTTACGGCGTCATCAATGCGCGCAAGCAGCGGGTGATGGCTGCGAAGGTGATGGGCGCGTCGCGCTGGCAGGTGTTCAAGGATGTGCTGATCTGGGAGAGCCTGCAACCGTCGTTCGTCGGGCTGCGTTCGGCCGTCTCGATGGCGCTGGTGATCGTGATCGTCGCTGAGATGTTCATCGGCTCCGACGCCGGGCTTGGCAACCGCATCATCAACGCGCAGCAGGTGCTCAACGTGAAGAGCATGTACGCGGCCATCCTCGCGGCGGGTGCGCTGGGCTATGCGCTGAACATCCTGTTCCTCGTCGCCGAACGCAAGATCGTTCACTGGTCCGGAAGGTAATCGCCATGTCCGCAGTCATCAACGCACCCGTGTTCGCCGACGTGCCGAAGCCGGCTTTCAAGCCCGGCCCGGCCGGCACGCACATCACCATCCGCGGCCTCACCAAGTACTTCGCCGGCTGGCCGCTGTACGAGAACTTCGACCTCGATATTCCGAAGCACAAGATCGTCTCGGTGTTCGGGCCGAACGGCTGCGGCAAGTCGACGCTGATCAACATGATCGCGGGGCTGGTGCCGATCGATTCAGGTGAAATCCTTTTCGATGGCAAGTCGCTCAAGGACACCAAGATCGGCTACGTGTTCCAGAACTACCGCGAAGCGATGTTTCCGTGGATGCGCACGATTGACAACATCGCCTACCCGCTGAAGCTCGAAGGGCGGAGCAAGGCCGAAGTTGACCGGCGGATGGAAGAGCTTGTCGCGTCCTTCGATGTGAAGTTCGACCTCAAGCGCTATCCGTACGAACTCTCCGGCGGACAGCAGCAGACCGCGTCGATCATGCGGGCGCTGGCACCGAATCCGGAGGTGCTGTTCCTCGACGAACCGTTCTCCGCGCTCGACTTCGAGATGACGCTCTTCATCCGCGAGAAGCTGCAGGAAGTGTTCATGCAGACCGGCACGACGATGCTGCTGGTTTCGCACGATCTCGAAGAGGCCGTGTATCTGGCCGACCAAGTGCTGCTGCTGACCAAGCGGCCGACACGCGTGGCGGAAATCCTCGACTACGGCGATGCGCGCCCGCGCACCATCGACACCCTGAGCTCCGACAGCTTCGTCGCGATGAAGAAGCTGAGCCTCGAGATCTTTCAACGGGAAGTGCGCCGATGACACCCGCCCAGACTGAAGCCTGCGTCGATGCCGCCGCCTTGGCGCTCGACCTGCCGCTACACCCGGACCATCGCCCCGGTGTGCTCCGCTTCTTCGCGCTGGCCGCGGAATTCGCAGCAGTGATCGACGCGGTGCCGCTGGAGGCGCATGCGGAATCGGCGGTGGTTTTCAGGCCTGTCGTTCCGCATGGAGAGCCGGTATGAGCGCTGAAGAACTGTTGCTCCACGACGCAGCCGCGATGGCCGAGGCCGTGCGCAGCGGCGCCGTGAGCGCGACCGCGCTGGTACAAGCCAGCCTCGACCGCATTGCAGCGACCGACGATCGCGTGAATGCATTCACCGACGTGGTGCGCGAGCGCGCATTGCGTCGCGCGGGACAGGTCGACGCATCGCTCGCTTCCACGCATGCCGAACGCACCCGCGCGCTACCGCTGCTCGGCGTGCCGTTCGCGGTTAAGAACCTGTTCGACATCGCGGGCCTGCAGACGCTGGCCGGCTCGAAGATCGAGCGCGACAGCGTGCCCGCGCGCAGCGATGCGGCGCTGGTGCGTCGGCTCGAAGCTGCGGGTGCGGTGCTGGTCGGTGCGCTCAACATGGACGAATACGCCTACGGTTTCACGACCGAGAACAGCCATGTCGGCCCGGTGCACAACCCGCACGACCCGACGCGCATCGCAGGCGGATCGTCGGGTGGGTCGGGAGCGGCTGTGGCTGCAGGGCAGGTTCCGCTGACTCTAGGTTCGGACACCAACGGATCGATCCGCGTGCCGGCTTCGCTGTGCGGCGTCTTCGGACTGAAACCGACCTTCGGGCGACTGCCGCGCACCGGCAGCTATCCCTTCATCTCAAGCCTCGATCACCTCGGCCCGTTCGCGCGTTCGGTGCGCGATCTGGCGCTGGCGTACGACGCGATGCAGGGGCCGGAGACGGCCGGTGCGCACGATCCGGGCTGTGCGCAGCGCGCCGTCGCACCGACTTTTCCGACGCTCGGCCACGGACTGAAGGGCTTGCGCATCGGCATACTCGGCGGTTATTTCCGCGAGCGCGCGATGCCGGAGGCGCTTTCGGCGGTCAACCGCGTGGTCAATGCGCTTGGCGCCACCAACACGGTCGAACTGCCGATGGTCGAGGCCGGACGCGCCGCGGCTTTCCTCATCACCAACGCCGAAGGTGCCGCGTTGCATCTGGACGACCTGCGCAAGCGTCCGCAGGATTTCGAGCCGCTCTCGCGCGACCGCTTCCTGGCCGGCGCCCTGCTGCCTGCCGCGTGGATCGCGCGCGCGCAGCGTGTCCGCCGGCTTTACGCCGAGCAGGTGGCGCGGGTGTTCGAGAGCTACGACATCCTGCTGGCCGCTTCGACGCCGTGCGCAGCGACGCCCATCGGCGCGGAATGGTTCGAGATCAACGGCCAGCGCCTGCCGGTGCGCCCCAGCATGGGCGTGCTGACGCAACCGATTTCGTGCATCGGGTTGCCGGTCTGCGGCGTGCCGGTCTGGGGCGCGCACGAAAGCCTCCCGGTCGGCGTGCAGATCATCTCCGCGCCGTGGCGCGAGGACCTGGCGCTGCGTGTGGCGGCGGTGCTCGAAGCGGCCGGTGTCGCGCGGGCACCGGTGGCGTCGCTGAACTGAAACTTCTCGGCGCCGTGGGCATGAAATTTGCATACCGTCTTGTATCCAAGATCACCATGTACTTTTCCGGAGCATTTCCATGAGCCAGATCAATCGCCGCGATTCCCTCAAATCCATCGCCGCGCTCGGCGTAGCCGGCACGCTCGGCGGCTGGAGCGCGCTTGCCGGCGCGCAGACCAAGCCGCTGACCATCGGCGTGATCTACGTCGGCCCGCGCGACGATTACGGCTACAACCAGGCCCACGCGCAGGCGGCAGCCGAAATCAAGAAGATGCCCGGCATCAAGGTGGTCGAGGAAGAGAACGTACCCGAAACCGCAGCCGTGCAGAAGACCATGACCGGCATGATCCAGCAGGACGGCGCCAAGCTGCTGTTCCCGACCTCGTACGGTTACTTCGATCCGCATCTGCTGGCCGTGGCGGCCAAGAACCCGGACGTGCGCTTCTCGCACTGCGGCGGTCTCTGGACCGAATCGATGCCCAAGAACGCCGGCAGCTTCTTCGGCTACATCGAGGAATGCCAGTTCCTGAACGGCGTCGTCGCGGCGCACATGACCAAGAGCAACAAGATCGCATTCGTCGCGGCCAAGCCGATTCCGCAGGTGCTGCGCAACATCAACGCCTTCACGCTCGGCGCACGCTCGGTCAAGCCCGGCATCACCTGCAGCGTGATCTTCACCGGCGACTGGTCGATGGCAGTCAAGGAAGCCGAAGCCACGAACAGCCTGGCCGACCAGGGCTGCGACGTTTTCACGATGCATGTCGACGGCCCTAAGGTCGTCGTCGAGACCGCAGCCAAGCGCGGCAAGATGGTCTGCGGCTACCACGCGAGCCAGGCCAAGCTGGCGCCGCAGGCTTACCTCACCGGCGCGGAATGGAACTGGATGACCGCGTACAAGACGATCATCGAAGCGGCGCAGACCGGCAAGCCGCATCCCAACTTCCTGCGCGGCGGCCTGAAGGACGGCTACGTGAAGATGTCGGCGTACGGACCTGCCGTGACCGATGCAGCCAAGAAGCAGGCCGACGGCATCAAGGCGCAGATGATCGCCGGCAGCTTCGACATCTTCAAGGGACCGCTGAAGGACAACAAGGGCAAGGAAATCATCGCAGCGGGCAAGGTCCAGAAGCAGACCGATCTCGAGCTGGAAAAGATGAACTACTTGGTCGAAGGCGTGCTGGGCTCGGTCTGATCGCGAGCCGATTCCCATGCCCACCGCGCTGAAAGAGATCGCCTATCCGGTGTTCGCCATCGCGGCGGCATTGCTGCTGTTCGGTTTGCTCGGTGCGCTGGCGGGCGTCGATCCGGTGGACGTCTGGACGACGCTCTTCACCGGTGCGTTCGGCAGCTGGTTCTCCTGGCAGAACACGCTGCAGCGCGCGGCGCCGTTGATGCTCACTGCGCTTTGCGTGGCGATCCCGGCGCGCGCCGGGCTGATCATCATCGGCGGCGAGGGCGCTGTCGTGCTGGGCGGATTGGCCTGCGCAGCGCTGCCTTACGTGTTGCCGTTGCCGGGCAACGTGGTCGGCACGGTCATCGTCTGCATCGCGGCTGCGGCGGCGGGTGCGCTCTGGATCATGCTGGCCGGCTGGCTGCGGCAATTTCGCGGAATCAACGAGACGATCAGCAGCCTGTTGCTTGCGTATATCGCCATCGGACTGTTCAAGCATCTCGTCGAAGGGCCGTTGCGCGATCCGGCAAGCCTGAACAAGCCTGCGACATATTCGCTGCCCGAAGGCCTGCTGATCGGTGGCATCGGCGGGTCGGACATTCACTGGGGGCTGGCGATCGGTGTCGTCGCATGCATCGGCATGGGGCTGTGGCTGCGCATGACGACCTCTGGCTTTGCGGTGCGGGTGGTGGGCGGCAATCCAAGGACGGCGCAGCTGGTGGGCTTGCCGGCGACGCGGCTGATCTTGACGGCCTGCGGGGTCGGCGGTGCGTGTGCGGGCGTGGCCGGCGCGGTAGAGGTTGCGGCGGTGCACACCAACGCCAACGCGTCGCTGATCGCGGGTTACGGCTACGCGGGCATCCTGGTGTCGTTCATCGCACGGCACAACCCGGCGGCGATCGTTCCCGTGGCGATTCTGTTCGGCGGCTTCGGGGCGGCAGGTAGCTTGCTGCAGCGGCGGCTGGGGTTGCCGGATGCGTCTGTGCTGGTGCTGCAGGGGATTGCTTTCGTGCTGATCCTGGCGAGCGAGGGGTTGCGGACTGTGGATTGGGGGCGTGTTCGTTCATTTGCCAGCCGGGGGAGGGGAGCCCCCATCCCGGCCTTCCCCCGGAAGGGGAAGGAGGAAATCCGATGACTGTCGATCAATGGATTGCGCTGGTCGCGGGAATCGTCGGCGGTGCGTTGCGTGTCGGTGCACCGTTCCTGTTCGTGAGTCTGGGCGAATGCCTGACCGAAAAGTCGGGCCGAATCAACCTCGGTCTTGAGGGCGTGCTGGTGCTTTCGGCGATGGCGGCGTTCGGCGGCGCCTATTACTTCGACTCGCCCTGGGCCGGCGTGCTGGTCGGCGCGGCTGCCGGCGCGCTGCTGGCATTGCTCCACGGTCTGCTGTGCTCGCTGGAGCGCGTCAATGATGTCGCGACCGGCATCGCGCTAATGCTGTTCGGCACCGGCCTCGCGTTCTATCTCGGCAAGCCGCTGATCCAGCCGCAGGCGCCGCAGATTCCGGCCATTCCGCTCGGCTTCTGGAGCGACAACCCGGTGGTGCGATCTGCGTTGCAACTCAATGCGCTGGTGCCTATCGGGCTGCTGATCGCGGTATTCCTGTACTGGGGGTTCGCCCGCACGCGCGCCGGTCTGCTGGTGCGCATGGCGGGCGATTCGGCCAACGCGACGCGCGCTCTGGGTTACTCGGTGTCGGCCATCCGCATCGCAGCGACGACGGCGGGCGGCGCCATCGCGGGGCTCGGCGGTGCGTCGCTCACGCTGTTCTATCCGGGCAGCTGGAACGAGGGCATCTCCAGCGGGCAGGGCCTGATCGCGGTCGCGCTGGTCATCTTCGCGCGCTGGAGTCCGCTGCGATGCGTCGGCGCGGCGTTCCTATTCGGCGGCGCGGGGGCGATCGGCCCGGCGCTGCAATCGATCGGCGTCGGCTGGGGCTATCACCTGTTCAATACGGTGCCCTATGTGCTGACGCTGGTGATCCTGGTCTTTACCTGCAAACCCGGCAGCGTCGCCATCGGCAGCCCGGGCGAGCTTTCATCCACTAGATAAGGACGACACCCATGAGCGGTT
Source organism: Variovorax glucosi (assembly GCF_051216695.1). Classification (NCBI taxonomy): domain Bacteria; kingdom Pseudomonadati; phylum Pseudomonadota; class Betaproteobacteria; order Burkholderiales; family Comamonadaceae; genus Variovorax; species Variovorax glucosi. Next base: position 806,708 of record NZ_JBPJZE010000001.1, on the reverse strand, counting down.
TCGGTGGTCTCAACAAGTCGGCGCACGGCGTCGTCATCGGGCTGGTTCAGCTGCAGTTGCCGGTGGTCCGCACAGCCGAGGATCTGGCTGCGCAGACGCAGCGGATCGTCGACATGGTCGGCAAGGCGCGGCGCAACCAGGGCACGATGGACCTGGTCGTGTTCCCGGAGTATTCGCTGCACGGCCTGTCGATGGACACGTCGCCGGAAATCATGTGCACGCTCGACGGCCCCGAGGTCGCGGCCTTCCGCAAGGCCTGCATCGACAACACGATCTGGGGCTGCTTCTCGATCATGGAAGCCAACCCCGACGGCAATCCGTACAACAGCGGCCTGATCGTCGACGACACCGGCGCCATCCGCCTCTACTACCGCAAGATGCATCCGTGGGTGCCGGTCGAGCCGTGGGAGCCGGGCAACCTGGGCGTACCGGTCTGCGACGGACCGAACGGCAGCAAGCTCTCGCTCATCATCTGCCACGACGGCATGCTGCCCGAAATGGCGCGCGAGGCCGCGTACAAGGGTGCGGAAATCATCATCCGCACCGCCGGCTACACCGCGCCGATCCGCCATGCCTGGAAGATCACCAACCAGGCCAATGCCTTCTGCAACCTGGCCTACACGGCGAGTGTCTGCATGTGCGGCAGCGACGGCAGTTTCGACTCGATGGGCGAGGGCATGTTCTGCAACTTCGACGGCACGGTGATGGTCGAGGGCGGCGGGCGCGTCGACGAGATCGTCACCTGCGAACTGCGTCCCGATCTGGTGCGCGAAGCCCGCACCGGCTGGGGCGTCGAGAACAACATCTACCAGCTCTATCACCGCGGCTATGTCGCCGTGAAGGGCGGCGCGCAGGACTTTCCGTACACCTACATGCAGGACATGGCCGCCGGCCGCTACAAGCTGCCGTGGAGCGACGAAGTGAAGGTGGTCGACGGCAGTTCCTGCGGTTTCGTTCCGCCCGTGCGCGCTTATGCAGGTGCCGGTACGCATCCGCTGGTGCCTCGCGTGCCGGCTTCGGTGCCCGACATTCCGCAGGACCCCGATTCGAAACATCGCAGAGCGACGGGTACCTGACCCGATGACGACCATTGCCGCCCAACCCTACGCATGGCCGTACAACGGCGACCTGCGTCCGCAGAACACCGCGCTGGTCGTCATCGACATGCAGACCGATTTCTGCGGCAAGGGCGGCTATGTCGATGTGATGGGCTACGACCTGTCGCTGGTCCAGGCGCCGATCGAGCCGATCGCGCGCGTCATGGCGCGCATGCGCGAACTCGGTTTCCACATCATCCACACGCGCGAAGGGCATCGGCCCGACCTCGCCGACCTGCCGGCCAACAAGCGCTGGCGGTCACGGCAGATCGGCGCGGCGGGCGTCGGCATCGGCGACGACGGGCCGTGCGGGCGAATTCTGGTGCGCGGCGAGCCAGGCTGGGAAATCATTCCGGCACTGGCGCCGCTGCCCGGGGAAGTCGTCATCGACAAGCCGGGCAAGGGATCTTTTTACGCGACCGACCTCGAACTCATCTTGCGCACGCGCGGTATCGAGAACCTGATCCTCACCGGCATCACGACCGACGTCTGCGTCCACACCACGATGCGCGACGCCAACGATCGCGGCTTCGAATGCCTGCTGCTGTCCGACTGCACCGCTGCGACGGACCACGGCAACCATCTCGCGGCGCTGAAGATGATCACGATGCAGGGCGGCGTGTTCGGCGCGCATGCGGATTCGGCGGCGCTGCTGGCGGCGCTCTAGAGCCCAAGGACACAATGCGCGACGAAGTCACGACCCCCATCGGCGCCTTGCCTACCGCCACGGGCGCACTCGCGCTCGATACCTACCAGCTCACCAAGCGATTCGGCAGCTTCACCGCGATGGACAGCGTGACAATGCGCGTCGAGCCCGGCACGGTGCATGCACTGCTTGGCGAGAACGGCGCGGGCAAGAGCACGCTGGTGAAGTGCGTGGCAGGCTTCCAGAGGGCGGAAGAGGGCAGCATCCTGATCGATGGGCGCGAGCACGACATCGCAAATCCGGTCGTCGCGCGCCAACTCGGCATCGGCATGGTCTACCAGCACTTCACGCTCGCGCCAGGCATGACGGTGGCCGAAAATTTGTTGATGGCCGGCGGCAAGACGCCCGCGCTGATCGACTGGAAGAAGAAGCGCGCGGAGCTTGAGGCGTTTCTCGCGACCACGCCGTTCAGCCTCGATCTCGATGTGACGCCGTCGTCGCTCGCGGCCGGCGAAAAGCAGAAGCTGGAACTTCTCAAGCAGCTCTATCTGCGCCCGCGATTGCTGATCCTCGACGAGCCGACTTCCGTGCTGACGCCGCAGGAAGCCGATGAGGTCCTGGGCCATGTCCGCGACTTCGCCAGGAGCGGCATGTGCACCGTTCTCATCATCACGCACAAGTTTCGTGAAGTGATGGCGTACGCCGACAGCGTGACGGTGCTGCGGCGCGGGAAAGCGGTGCACCACTGCCGCGTCGACCAGACCAGCCCGGCGCAGCTGGCGGCGTCGATGATGGGCGAGGGTGCGGGCGCGCCGCCGCTCGAAATCGACGCGCCCGCCGTGCGCACCGGGCGTGCCTTGCACACCATGAAAGCGCTGGCGGCGAATGCGCCGGTCGCGCTCCATGTCGACCGACTGCAAGCGATGGGCGACCGCGGCACGCTGGCCGTGCACGACCTCAGTCTTTCGGTTAAGGCAGGAGAAATTCTCGGCGTGGCCGGCGTGTCGGGCAACGGACAGCGGGAACTCGTCGAGGCGCTGGTCGGACAGCGCGCACGTCTGTCCGGCAAGGTCACGGTGATGGGCAAGCCCTATGCGGCCAGCCGTGCCGAGAACCGCGAACTCAAGGTGCGCAGCCTGCCCGAAGAGCCGTTGCGCAATGCGTGTGTCGGCGACCTGAGCGTGGCCGAGAACATGGCGCTGCGCGATTTCGATCGGCCACCGCTCGCACGCGGCGGGTTGCTGAATTTTCCGGCCTGGCGCAGCCGGGCGCGCGAGTGGATTGCCGAGTACGGAGTCAAGACGCAGGGCGAGGGAGCGCCGATCCGCAGCCTTTCCGGCGGCAACGTGCAGCGCGCGGTGCTGGCGCGCGAACTGGCAGGCGACATCAACGTGCTGATCGCTGCGAATCCGGTGTTCGGACTCGACTTCGCTGCCGTGGCGGAAATCCATTCACGCATCGTGCAGGTTCGGGAGAAAGGCGGTGCTGTACTGCTGATCAGCGAAGACCTCGACGAGCTGCTGGAGCTTTCGGACCGCATCGTCGTGATGAGCGAAGGGCGGGTTGTGTTCGAAACGGCTGCCGCGACGGCCGAGCGTCACGTGCTGGGTGCCCACATGGGCGGAGGAAATCACTGATGCGCATCGAAGAAGCCCGGCCGTTTCCCTACGATTTCGAAGTGAAGACGACGGCGCTCGTCCTCATCGACTTCCAGCGCGACTTCATGGAGCCCGGCGGTTTCGGCGACACGCTGGGCAACGACGTTTCGCTGCTTCAGGCCATCGTGCCTGCGACACGACGCATGCTCGAAACGTGGCGCAATGCAGGTGGTTGTGTCGTGCACACACGCGAGGCGCATCGCCCGGACCTTTCGGACTGTCCGCCGGCCAAGCGCGATCGCGGCAACCCGACGCTGCGCATCGGTGATGCCGGGCCAATGGGGCGCATCCTGATCGTCGGCGAGCCGGGAAGCCAGATCGTCGAGGCGCTGGCGCCGGTCGACGGCGAACTGGTTATCGACAAGCCGGGCAAGGGCGCTTTCTACGCCACCGGATTGCAGGCCGTGCTGCAGGAGCGCGGCATCACGCATCTGCTGTTCGGCGGCGTGACGACCGAAGTCTGCGTGCAGACCAGCATGCGCGAGGCCAACGACCGCGGCTACGAATGCCTGCTGATCGAGGACTGCACCGAAAGCTACTTTCCTGCGTTCAAGGATGCGACGGTCGAGATGATCCGCGCGCAAGGCGGCATCGTCGGCTGGACGGCGACCAGCGCAGAGGCGATCGCCGCGCTCGGCGACTAATATCGCCCCGTGTCTACCGTCCGCTCAGCCCCCGTCATCGCCGCCGATCCCGCCGTCTTCCGCACTCGCGCGGCCGAGGTCTATGCGCAACTCAAGCGCGACGTCGCCGAGTTCAAGCTCGTGCCCGGCGACCGCTTCACCGAAAACGAAATCAGCGAACGGCTAGGCGTTTCGCGTACGCCGGTGCGGCAGGCGCTGTTCAGGCTGCAGCAGGAAGGTTTTGTCGAAGTGCTGTTCCGCAGCGGCTGGCGTGTGCTGCCGTTCGACTTCGACCAATTCGAGCAGTTCTACGACCTGCGGATGATCCTGGAGACCACTGCCGTACATCGCCTGTGCGAAACCGACCGTCACATCGACCGCACGGCGATCGACGGTCTGGCCGATATCTGGCTGGTGCCCGAGGCGCAACGCAGCAGCGCCACGGCTCAGGTCGCTAAGTGGGATGAAGAATTCCACTGCACGCTGGTCGCCGCCGCCGGCAACGCCGAAATGGCCCGCGTGCACCGCGAGGTGACCGACCGCATCCGCATCATCCGGCGGCTCGATTTCACGCAGCAGCCGCGCATCGACGCGACTTACGACGAGCACGCGAAGATCCTCAAGGCCGTGCTCGCCAATCGCGGAGACCAGGCAGCGATGTTGCTGCGGGCGCATATCGAGACTAGCCAGGCGGAGGTGCGGAAGATCACGCTGCATCAGGTGCACATGGCGCGGCATGCGGCCAGTTAGCGCCGGCTGGGCGCCGTTGCGGATGGTGTAGACTTGCAATCCAGTTTTCGCAAGACAATTGATGTGCATGGGATAACGGCGCGATAGCAAAGCGGTTATGCAACGGATTGCAAATCCGTGTAGCCCGGTTCGACTCCGGGTCGCGCCTCCAACTCCCAACGCGTTCTCAGCGATCCGTCGCCAGTTCCGCAACCGGCTTGCGCCGCGTCAGTCGGTTCCCCAATGCGATACCCGGTTTTTCGACCCACAGCATCACGAGATGGGCGAACAGATAGACCCCGGGAACGACAAAGACCAGCATCGCGCACACCCGCGCGAACGGACTCAGGTCGATCAGCCAACCATGCGTCAGGATCAGCCCGAAGCCCGCGATGAAAAAGCCGTGGAACAGGTAAACGCTATATGAAGTCTCGGCAGTGAACCTGACCAGACGTCCCTGCAGCAACGACGTCAGCGCCGAAGGCAGGCGACCGGCATGCTCGAGTCGCGCGCCTATGAACAGCACTGCATACAGAACATAGGATCGCCAGACGCTCGATGGATCGAGCGCTATCAGCGCGCATCCTGCGGCGAAAAGCGCCAAAGCATAACGACCACGCGCGGCGACTGCGGTGAATGCGAGCATGCCCGCCATGAAGGTCTGCAACTTGAACAGCAGCAGAGCGGGCTCCTGCCATAGCGGGCGCAAGCCAGGAATGAATCGCCATGCAAGCGCGGCCAGAACCAGCGCCACGAGGATCATCCCGAACCGACGCATGGCGAGCACGAGCAGCGGGAAAACGGCATAGAACTGCATCTCCAGGCTCAGGCTCCAGTCGGGCAGGAACGTGGCCCATGAATACGCCGGATGCAGGCCGAACAGAAAGCTGAGATGGAGCAGCACGTTTTCTGCCGTGTAGTGAATGAGCATCGGCGCATAGCTCGTATCCGTTCCCCAGCGTTCCGGATCCAATACCCGGAATTCCTGATAACCGTTGAGGTAGTAATTGCTGAACGTCACCGCGCAGAACAGGGACAGGTAATAGGCCGGCGCGATCCGAAAGAACCGTCGCCACCAGAACCGTCGCCACGAAAAGTCGCGCGGCGTCGCGGCATCTTTGGCGTAGCCGGTCGACGCCATCATCACGAAGCCGGAAAGCATCATGAACAGATCGACAGCGAGTTTCGGGTTGGGCAACCATCGCCAATAAGCGCCGCCCCAGATCATGCAATGCGTCACCACCACCCACAGGGCAGCGAATGCCCGCAGGAAGCTCATGGTGTGGTACGTGCGATCGGCGCTCAGGCCGCGGCTATTGGTCGGGGTGGAATAGTCGACCGCATTTGGCGTTTGGTTGGGTGTCATCGAGGGCTAGTTCGAGTGTTTTTATGTTTTTGAACACTGGCAAGGACATTTAAGAGTCCTCTTTGGCATTGAAAAAACTTGTAATTCTTGAGAATTAATTTAGCTCATTTCCTGCCGGACCGGAAGGTCGACTTGATGCTGGTCTCGTTAGACCGCTTTTCGTATAAGCAAGCAAAAAATCAGTCGTTCCGAATCCGATTCGGCACTCCTAAAGTGACTGTTCCGATCCCCACGGATCACATCAGTCACTGATTTCATGCCGGCAGTTCTTTCCCCGCAAGCCACCAGCGCACCAGCCCAGACCTTCGAAGTCCGTCCGTTCGACGCCCCCGTAGGCGCGGAAATCATCGGTCTCGACATCGCAAAGCCGATCAACGACGCTGATTTCGCGCGCATCCATCGCGCGCATCTCGATCACCATGTCGTCGTCTTCCGCGACCAGCGGATCACCCCCGCCGCGCACGTCGAATTCAGCCGCCGTTTCGGCCCGCTCGAAATCCACGTGCTCCACCAGTTCCAGTTGCCCCAACAACCCGAGATCCTCATCGTTTCCAACATCAAGGAAAACGGCGAGCCGATAGGTCTGGGCGACGCGGGTGTCTACTGGCACTCGGACATCTCGTACAAGCCGAAGCCCAGCCTGGGTTCGCTGCTTCATGCGCAGGAACTGCCGTCAGAGGGCGGAGACACGCTTTTCGCCGACCAGCACCTGGCATGGGAGGCGCTGAGCCCGGCGCTGCAGCAGCGCATCCTGCCGCTCAAGGCGACTCACAGCTATCTCGCCAAGTACGAGGAACTGCGCGCAAAGAATCCGTGGCGGCCGAAGCTGTCGCAGGACCAGATCGATCAGGTCGCGCCAGCCGTGCAGCCGGTGGTACGCACGCATCCGGAAACGGGCCGCAAGGCGCTTTTCGTCAGCGAACATTTCACGACCGGCATCGTCGGTCTGCCGAAGGAGGAGGGCGATGCGCTGCTGGCCGAGCTGTTTGCGCACAGCGTGAAGCCGGAGTTCGTCTATCGCCATGCGTGGAAGCCGCACGACCTCGTGTTCTGGGACAACCGTTCGCTGATGCATCTGGCGGCCGGTACGCCCGATCACCTGCGCCGCAAGCTCTATCGCACGACGGTGATCGGCGACACGCCGCGCTGATCCATCACCGACGCCGAACCCCAGTTTTCAGGACACCGATTCCATGAACCGCTTCAAACGCACCGCCGTATCTCTTCTCGCCGGCGCGACCCTCTTCACTGCCGGCCTCGTCGCCCATGCCGAAGGCCAGATTCGCATCGCCGAGCAGTTCGGCATCGTCTATCTGCTGCTCAACGTCGCGCAGGACCAGAAGCTGATCGAGAAGCATGCCAAGGCCGAAGGCGTCGATGCCAAGGTCGAATGGGTGAAGCTTTCGGGCGGCTCGGCTGTGAACGACGCGCTGCTCTCCGGGAACATCGAAATCGCCGGCGCCGGCGTCGGTCCGCTGCTGACGATCTGGGACCGCACCAAGGGCCGGCAGAACGTGAAGGGCGTGGCGTCGCTCGGCAACTTCCCGTACTACCTGGTCAGCAACAACCCGGCGGTGAAGACGATCGCCGATTTCACCGACAAGGACCGCATCGCGGTGCCGGCCGTCGGCGTGTCGGTGCAGTCGCGCGTGCTGCAGCTCGCGTCGGCCAAGCTGTGGGGCGACAAGGACTTCGCGAAGCTCGACAAGATCAGCGTCGCGGTGCCGCATCCCGATGCTGCGGCGGCGATCATCAAGGGCGGTACCGAGATCACCGGGCACTTCGGTAATCCGCCCTTCCAGGAGCAGGAGCTGGAAGGCAATCCGAAAGCGCACATCGTGCTCAAGTCGTACGACGTGCTCGGCGGTCCGTCGTCGGCCACCGTGCTGTACGCGACCGAAAAATGGCGCAGCGAGAACCCGAAGACGTACAAGGCTTTCGTTGCAGCGCTCGACGAAGCGGCTGCGTTCGTCACCGCTAATCCCGAGAAGGCGGCGGACATCTACATCAGGGTCAGCAACGCGAAGATCGACCGCAACCTGCTGCTGAAGATCATCAAGAACCCCGAAGTGCAGTTCAAGACGACGCCGCAGAACACCTACCCGCTGGCCGAGTTCATGCACCGCGTGGGCGCGATCAAGAACAAGCCGGCTTCGGCGAAGGATTATTTCTTCGACGATGCGCACAACGCTGCCAGCAACTGATGCGCACCGCAAATTTGCGTACGGGTATTGGCTCCTTCCCCCTCCGGGGGAAGGCTGGGATGGGGGCCGCACCCGTCACCCACGTCGCAACGAAGCCAGCGCTGCCGGCCCCCACCCCAGCCCTCCCCCGGGAGGGGAGGGAGCAAGCCCCGCTTCTGCAAGTCGACAACGTCAGCCTCGAATACCGCACGCCGGAGCGTGTCGTCCGCGCGACGCATCGCGTGAGCTTCGATCTGCACGAGGCCGACCGCTTCGTGCTGCTCGGCCCGTCGGGCTGCGGCAAATCGACGTTGCTGAAGGCGATCGGCGGCTTCATTCCGCCGGTCGAAGGTGAGATCCGGCTCGACGGCCGACGCGTGACCGCGCCGGGGCCGGACCGCATCGTCGTATTCCAGGAGTTCGACCAGCTGCCGCCGTGGAAGACTGTGAAGCAGAACGTGATGTTTCCGCTGCTTGCCTCGCGCACTCTGGGTCGCAAGGAAGCCGCCGAGCGCGCGCTGCACTACCTCGACAAGGTCGGGCTGGCGCCGTTCGCCGATGTGCATCCGCACCAGCTTTCGGGCGGCATGAAGCAACGTGTGGCAATTGCACGCGCGCTGGCGATGCAGCCGCGCGTTCTGCTCATGGACGAGCCTTTCGCCGCGCTGGACGCGCTCACGCGCCGCAAGATGCAGGAAGAATTGCTCGAACTGTGGGACGACGTGCGCTTCACGCTGCTGTTCGTCACGCATTCGATCGAGGAAGCGCTGGTGGTCGGCAACCGCATCGCATTGCTGTCGCCGCATCCGGGCCGCATGCGCGCCGAAATCAACAGCCACGATTTCACGCTCGCGAGCCAGGGCGGCGTCGAATTCCAGGCGGCTGCGCAACGCATCCACAACATGCTTTTCGAGGAAACGGTCGAACACTCGGAAAAGAGGCTGGTCGCATGAACGCCGCCGTCAATCCGCCGATCCGGCCCGAGTACGAGAACCGGCTGGAAGTTTTCACCGAAGTTCCGGTCGAGCGATCGCTGCCGTTCGCCACGCGCGTCTGGGCGCAGGGATGGTTGCGCAAGGGGCTTATCCTTGTCGCGCTCGCCGTGATCTGGGAGATCGCCGCGCGCTGGCAGGACAACGACCTGCTGTTGCCGACTTTCCTGGCCACTGCGCGGGCGCTTGTCGACGGCATCGCCAGCGGCGAACTGATCAACAAGGTACGGATTTCGATGGCGGTGCTGTTGCAGGGCTACATCGCAGGGGTACTGCTGGCTTTCGGGCTGACCACGCTGGCAGTGTCGACGCAGATCGGACGCGACCTGCTGGGCACGCTGACGTCGATGTTCAACCCGCTGCCGGCCATCGCGCTGCTGCCGCTGGCCTTGCTCTGGTTCGGGCTTGGGCGCGGCAGCCTCGTCTTCGTGCTGATCCACTCGGTGCTCTGGCCGCTGGCGCTCAACACTTACGCGGGCTTCCAGGGCGTGCCCGAGACGCTGCGGATGGCAGGGCGCAATTACGGGCTGAAGGGGTTGCGCTATGTGCTGCAGATCCTGGTGCCGGCTGCGCTGCCGGCCATCCTGTCGGGGCTGAAGATCGGCTGGGCCTTTGCCTGGCGCACGCTGATCGCGGCCGAACTCGTGTTCGGCGCATCGTCGGGGCAGGGCGGACTCGGCTGGTACATCTTCCAGAACCGCAACGAGCTCTACACCGACAAGGTGTTCGCCGGCCTCGCAATGGTGGTGCTGATCGGGCTGGCCGTCGAAAGCCTTGGTTTCGCGACGCTGGAGCGGCTGACGATCAGGAAATGGGGCCAGCAGCGCTGAAACGTCAGCCGAGCAGCGGCTCGAGTCCCGGCGCGCTGTCGATTTCCGTCGGCTTGTAGAGCTTGTGCTGCGCGGCCGGATTGCCCGCATCCATCACCACGACCAGGCGCCACGGGTCGCCGCGCTTCACGCCGGCCCGTTCTTCTGCGGTTAGCTGGAAGCTGGTCACGCCGGGCGCCGTGCCTTTCACGGCGACCTTCAACAGCGTGTTGCCCTTCTTGTCCGACACCTCGATGTCGTAGCCGAGCTTCTGGCTCGACACGTCTTCCGTCTTGTAGCCATAGCCGGCGAAGTGCTTGACGACGTAAGTCATCGCAGCCGCCTGGATTTCCTCGCGCGTCGAATGCACGACGACGACCTCGGGTTTCGGTGCCGGCAGGCTGCCTCGTAGGCGCGCTGCCTGGATGTCGTCCTGGCTCGGCAGCCAGCCGCGCGGGCCGCGGATCAGGATCGCCATCTTGAGCTCCTGATCCCAATGGCCGACGTGCCAGTCCTGGTCGTCCGGCACGCGCACCGACACCTTCGCGGCCTTGTCGGTTTCCAGGTCGCCGATGGCGACGCGGTTGGTCTGCAGCACGACGCGCAGCTGCTTGTCCGCGTCGAGTGCGCGCTTGAGCAGCGCCAGCCGGTCCTTCCCGCGCTGGATCTGCAGAACGCTGCGCTCGCCGCCGTCGATGCGGCGCTGCGTATCGAGCGATTCGAGAATGAACCAGCGACCACCCGAGCCGATGCTGACGTATTCGGCCCAGACGGTGGCGATGATGTTGTCGCCGGTCGCCAGCCACGCGTGGTCGGACGCCTTGTCCCGTGCTTCGAACACGCCCATCTTGGCGATGATTTCGACCGGCGTGCGCTTGTCGCCCATGAGGCGTTTTTCGTTGATGACCGCGAGGACGGCGGGGTCGACTTCTTTTTCCATGCTGAAAGATTCAGGCGAGTTGTGATCGCCTCAAGTATGCCTCCGGGGCATGATCGGCTTTTTTCTTCCGGCGTCCCATGCCCGTCACCGTCCTGCTGCTCGGCGCCTTGCTGGTGCTGTCGATCCTCGTCGACGCTTTCGAGGTCGTGCTGCTGCCGCGCCCGGTGCGCCGGCAGGTCCGCGTCAACCGCTATTTCTTCCGAATGACCTGGGCCGTCTGGTCACGCCTCGCGAAGCTCTGGCCCGCGGGTCGGCGCAGGGAGGATTTCATCGGCGTCTACGGTCCGCTAGCGATGGTGACGCTGTTCGCGCTGTGGGGCGCATGCCTGATCGTCGGCTTCGGCCTGATGCAGTGGGCGCTGCAGCGGCTGGTGCCCGACGCGGGCTCCGATTCGCTGGCGGCACAGATGCTGGTCAGCGGCGACGCCTTCTTCACGCTCGGCTATGGCGACAACGTGCCGCACAACCTGCTGGCGCGGCTGCTGGTGATCGTCGAGGCCGGCACCGGCTTCGGCTTCATCGCGTTGACCATCGGCTATCTGCCGGTGCTCTATCAGCATTTCGCGCGGCGCGACATCCAGCTGATCGAGTTCTCGGCACGCGCCGGCTCGCCGCCAACCGCCGCTTCATTGCTCGCATGGCATGCACACGGCAATGCCGAGTCGCTCGAACGCTGGCTCACGGGCTGGGAGACCTGGGCCAGCGACCTGATCGAAAGCCATGCCGTGTATCCGATGCTGGCTTTCTATCGTTCGCAGCATGAGGGCCATTCGTGGCTCGGCTCGCTGGCGGTGGTGCTCGACGTGTGCACCTTGCTGATCGCCGGCGGTGCCGATGCACGGTGCCATCAGGCGACGGCGACGTTCTCGGCTTTGCGTCGCATGCTGGACGAGTCGAGCGAAGCGCTCGCGACAGGTCGCCCGAAACCCGCTTCCGACCGGCGAATGGACGATGCCTCGTTGCAGACGCTGACGCCGACGATCCGCAAACTGCTGCCGGAATGGCGCGACGACGCGGCCGCTCGCCAGGCCATCCGCAAACTTCGTTCGACCTATGAGCCGCAACTCCAGGGACTGGCGGCTTACCTGATGCTGCCGTTGCCGGACTGGATGGGTCCCGACGAGTTGCAGCCTGAACGTTTCGGTCGCGACGCGATCCTGCTGGAACTCATGAAGGGACGCGAATAAGTCGAGAGCGAACTTTAAATGTGAAGAATTCCATCGGAACGGAACGCAGGAAATCGCACGGGCTCGTGCATTCCTGGGGACTCTACACGCTGACGCTGCGTGCCAAGGTTGCGGCAGGCGCTTTCGATTCCATCACCTGAGCTAATTACCTGAGCGCCGCATTCGGATCGCGAGGCGTCGCAGGTTGTGGCGCCAGTGGCTTTGCGATGAGATCCCTCACATCCTGCGCATACGACTGCAACCGGCGCGCTGCACGCTCGCGCTGATCGGGACGCGTCACCTTGTGCAGTGCGGCGATGTTGGTGCAGCTTTCCTGAAGCAGCGCATGCTGGTAGTCCTTCCATGCGCCGGGCGGCGGTTCGGCGATGCGTTTCGAATACGCGTCGATGGCCGCACGCAGCTCGCGGACCGGCGCCTTGCCCGATCCCATGCGACGCAGCAGACCCAGGAACTCCTGTTGCCGCTGGCGACGTTCCGCATCCACGAGACGCGGGTCGAAGATCGACCTGTCGACGAGTTCGCGCAGCAAGGTGCGTTGCCCGTTGTCCAGCGTGCCGTAGAAGTCCTCGCTGCGGTCGAGGAAGGTGTCGTAACGCTTTTTATGCTGCTGGTCGGGACTGCGATCGAGCCAGTCGTCCGCATACTCGGCGTTGACCTTGGCGTATTTGGCCTGCAAGTATTGAAGCTGCGAGGCGCTCAGCGTCGCAGCGAGTTCCGCGCCTGCCTGCGACGCGTCCAGCGCGACGGCAAGAACGCGGGTGCGAATCTCGTCGCTGAAAATGCAGATCTGGCTTCCCGTGACATCTTCCGGCGCCATGCGCTCCGCTTTTTCGACCAGCGCGAGCAGTCTGGGCAGTTCGTTCTTGCGATGGCGTTCGAGCAGCTGGGCCAGCTGGTCGCGGACCTGCGGCGTCTGGGCGCCGGAAAAGTCGACATAGCCGTCGAGCCACCAGTAGCCGAGCTCCGGCAGATTGTTGTAGGCCAGCTTGATTGCGCTGCAGCCGGAAAGCGCGACTCCCACCAGGATGGCGCACAGCATCTTCACCAGTGTGGTGTGCACGAAGGCAGGAAATCGCATCTTTCGCATCTGTTTCCCAGGTGAGTCGTCGGAATCGGCAGGGACTAATCTAACGGTTGGTTCGACACCCGCTGCGGCCCGGTTTCCCGACCGTACGCAGTCCAATGCCGCACCGTTTCATGCGTCGGTATCGGCAAAAGCCTGTGCTAACCTCGACGACGAAAAGTGCGCGCCCGAGTGGTGAAATCGGTAGACACAAGGGACTTAAAATCCCTCGACTTCGCGGTCGTGCCGGTTCGATTCCGGCCTCGGGCACCACACATTTCCTCCGCATTCTTTCCAGGCGCTGTCATCCCTCTGACACATCGCCGTCGCGCCAGCGACACGCACCGCTAGTACTTTCGTGGGTGGATTCCTGACTTCCACCTGACCCCACCACGAGAGAACAAAGAATGCCTGCGAACACGCGCCACGATATCGACCGCGCCATCGATCCCGACGACATCGGCCACAACCCGACAGCCAATCCTTCTTTCAACGACCTCATCGCTTCTCGCCTGAGCCGCCGCAACCTGCTGGGTCTCGGTGCAGGCGCGGCCAGCGTCGCCTTGCTCCAGGCCTGCGGTGGCGGCAGCGACGACGCCGTCGCAGCAACGCCGGCCCCGGCTCCGGCGCCCGCTCCGGCACCCGCAGCGCCCTCGCTCAAATTCAATGCTGTCGCCAAGGGCCTCGCCGACACCGTCGTCGTTCCCGCCGGCTACACCGCCAGCGTGCTCTACCGACTCGGCGACCCGATCGCCACCGGCGTGCCTGCCTATGCCAACGACGGCACCGACGCCGCATCGACCTACGACCGCCGCGCCGGCGATCACCACGACGGCATGACGTATTTCGGCATCGACGCGACCAACAAATGGCTGCCGAGCAGCGTCGCGCGCGGTCTGCTGGTGATGAACCACGAAGCCATCACGCCGCTGTTCCTGCATCCCACCGGCCAGACCGTCTCGGGCACCGGCAACGCACAGGTGCGCACGGTCGCCGATGAAGTGCTGCGCGAGTTCTACCTGCACGGCGTCAGCGTGATCGACGTGGCTCGCACCGGCAGCACCTGGAGCTACACGCAGGGTTCGACGTTCAACCGTCGCGTCCATACGCTGACCGAGATGACCTTCTCCGGCCCCGCTGCAAAGACCGCCTACCTGACGACCAAGTACTCGATCGATGGCTCGCGCACGCGCGGCACGGTGAACAACTGCGCCAACGGCACGACGCCGTGGGGCACGTACCTCACCTGCGAAGAGAACTGGGCCGGCTACTTCCGCCGCATCGTCGCCACCGATAATCCTTTGCGCAGCGCGAAGGAACTAGTTTCCTTCGCCCGCTACGGCGTCTCCGGCACCGGCCGCGAACTGTGGGCCACCGTCACGCCCGACACCGCCGACAACCTGTACGGCCGCTGGAACACGCAGGTGCTCGCCGGCGCGGCAAGTGCCGCTGCCGACTATCGCAACGGTGCCAATACCTATGGCTGGGTGGTCGAGATCGATCCGTTCGCACCCACCAGCACGCCGCGCAAGCGCACCGCGCTCGGCCGCTTCGGCCACGAAGGCGCCTGCCTCGGTCCGGTCGTGGTCGGCAAGCCGCTGGTCTGGTACATGGGTGACGACTCGCGCAACGAATACATCTACAAATTCGTGTCGACGCAGAACTGGAACGCGGCCGACGTCGGCGGCGGCCTGACTGTCGGCGACAAGTACATGGACGATGGCCGTCTCTACGTCGCGCGCTTCAATGCCGACGGCACGGGCGTATGGCTCGAATTGAAGCTCGGCGTCAACGGCATCACCTCGACCAATGCCAGCTATGCATTTGCCGACGCAGCCGACGTGGTCGTCAATGCGCGGCTCGCGGCCGACGTGGCCGGCGCGACGAAGATGGACCGCCCTGAGTGGACCGCCGTCAATCCGAAGACCGGCGAGGTGTACGTCACGCTGACCAACACCAACGCGGCGTCGCGCCCGATCACCGCGACCGATGCGGCCAATCCGCGCTTCTACAACGACCCGAAGGGCACTGCGGCCACTGCGCAGACCGGTAACCCGAACGGCCACATCGTGCGTTTCGCGGACGATGGCGCCAATCCTGCAGCGCTCACCTTCAAGTGGGACGTCTACCTGTTCGGCGCGCGCTCGACCGCTTCGGCCGACGTCAACCTGTCGCAACTGAGTGCCGACAACGACTTCTCCAGCCCCGACGGCATGTGGTTCAGCCAGGCGAACCCCGGCCTGCTGTGGCTGGAAACCGACGACGGTGCCTACACCGACGTCACCAACTGCATGCTTCTGGCCGCCGTTCCCGGCAAGGTCGGCGACGGCGCTGCGAAGACGATCGTCAACACCAGCGGCGCCACGACCGCCACGCAGGCGACTTTCGTCGGCAAGGCGCCGGGCAACGACGGCCTGCGCCGCTTCCTGGTCGGACCGAAGGATTGCGAGATCACCGGCATCGCCGAATCCGGCGACGGCCGTGCGCTTTTCGTGAACATCCAGCATCCGGGCGAAACCACGCCGAATGCCAGCATCGGCACGCCGGCCCAGTTCGGCAGCCATTGGCCGGAAGGCGGCAACGCGCGCCCGCGTTCGGCCACGATCGTGATCACGCGCAACGACGGCGGGCCGATCGGTACCTGAGCGGTCGGTAGAGCGGTCAGTAGACCAGCTTCGAATTGCCGCACTGCAGCGATTCGACCTTGACATCCACCTGGCCCAGGTAGATGCCGAGCACGTTCTGCAGCAGCGGCGTCAGCACGTTGGCGCCGATGGCGTTCAGCACCGGCTTCAGCATCCCCGCGAGAACCGCGAGGCTGTTGGAGGCGGTGCCGCCGCTGCTGCTGCCGCTGGCTTTCGTCAGCGTGTTCTTCAGCAGGGTCACGCAACCTGCGTTCGACGTCGTGCCGAAGAGACCGGTGTAGCTGCAGCCGTCGCCGCTCGCCAGTCCGCCGACGGCACCCAGGAGATCGCCGATGCCGTTGACCAGCCCGCTGAGCAGGCCGCTCTGCGCGGCGTTGGCCTCGATGCGCTGCTTCGCGTTCGCGAGACGCGAGGCGCGACAGGCGGTCGTGTCCGCCGTGCATCCCGCGCCGCCGTTCGCTGCCGATCTGCCGCTGTCGTTCCATATCTGGTTGGCGATATCCGTCAGGTTGGCGCTGCTCGGCGTGCCGCTGGACGACGTGTTGGTGAAGAGCAATGTCGTCGTCTGCGACACCAGGTTAGATACCGTGCTGCCGATCGCGAGATTGTTGCCCAGCGTTCCGGTTTCGCCCTGCTGCAGCGTCACGCGGCTCGGCGTGTCGAGCGGCAGAGCGGCGATGCGCAGGTGATTCGTCGTTTTCAGCAGGCCGAGCACGTTGACCAGTTCCATGTCGAACAGGCTGTCGTCGCACAACTGCCGCTTGGAGAACAGCAGCTGATCGAAGCAGGCCTTGTAGGCCGGCGCGGTGGCCGCAACGGCGCAATCCTGCGTGCCCGACGCGTTGGCGATGCGTCCGATGCAGGACTTCGCGAGTGCGCCGGTCGCCGAAAGCACGGCGCGCTGTTCGTTCGACGCAGTGGCGAGCGCGGGCGTGCAGAGATCCTCGAGCTTTGCCTGTGCCGAGATCACGTCGAGCACGATCGGCAGATTCAGTTTGATCAGGGGCGCGAGCAGGCTGCCGATCAGCGCGTCGTCGCTGCGCACGTGGATGAACGTGCGCATCTGCGCGCTGTACGCCGTGATGCCCTTCCGGCCGATCGCGATCGAAGGCGGCTCCACGACGCCGATCTTCGCCGTCACGCTGGCAAGCCCGATCAGCGAGATGTTGAGCGACGGAATGCTGACCGCATGACCCGAGCTCGCCACGCCGATGGCGGTGCGGATCACATCGAGCGCGTTGAGCTGGGAGGCGAGAGCGGTGTAGCCGTTCGATGCCGTGATGGTCGCGAACAGCGCCGAGGCGCCGCTGGCGGAGCCGAGTCGCATGTCGAGCGTCGTCGCGCCGAGTGCCGTCTTGAGCGCGTTCACCAGCGCGACGTTGGCACTCAGGAGGTCGGTGCGCCCGCCGGCCGCGACGACTGCATCGAGAAGCTGTCCGAGCGTGATGTCGGTATCGATCAGACTGTTCAGGCTGGCGACCGAAATGCTGGCGGCGGGGCACAGCGCGGCGCCGGGAATCGCGCACAGCAGTCCGCCCGGCGTGATCGGCACCGTCGCCAGACCTTCATAGCCGACGAGGATGCTGTTGTCGATGTTCAGGCCGATCGCCTTCAGCGAAGCGCCGAGCGTCGAGTCGCCATTGAAGCGCATCAGGCGCGGCGTGACCGAGATCGCCGCGATGGGCGCATCGAGCATGGCGAGCGCCTCGACCGCGATGGTGCGCGCGCCGCCGAGGTGCGGCAGTATCGACACCGGTGGCGCGGACCTGATCGTGACGCGCAAGGCGTTCGGGTCGGCGCCGCCGCTCGTGAAATGCCGCTCGCCCGTAATGCTGCCGGCCCACTGGCCGCATTCGATCGTCGACAGCGCGATGCCGGCCAGATTGCGCGCTGCGTTCTGCGTCGCCTGGGTCTTGGCATTGGCGCAGGTGTCGACACCGGGCGAAGGCAGCAACCGCTGCGCACCCGCGAGCGCGGCCAGGTCGGCGGTCTTCTGGAATTCGCGCTTCATGTAGAAAAGATAGGCTATCTCGCTGCCCAGCAGCACCGCGACGATCAGGCTCAGCGCCATGGCAGCGGTGACGACGACGGAGCCGCGTTGCCGGCGGCGCCGGAGCCGCGACGAGAAATAGGGCGTGTGCACTGGGTCGCCCGCTCAGGAATAAAGGACGGCCGTTGCGCGGCTGGTCAGCGTGTTCGGCATCCAGCGGCTGGCGTCGAACAGCGGGACCGAGGGCAGCACGCGGTTGAGACTGTACGGATAGCTCACCGTGACGGTGACCAGCGGGCTTGCGGTCGCGACCGTCACCGTCACCGTCACCTGGCTGGCGATCCAGTTGCGTCGAGCTGCCTGCGAAACGTTGCTCGCGGCCGGCACGATCAGCGATCCGGCGAGCGAATCGCGCACGGCACCCTTGATCTGCTCGACGGCTGCCGCCTGGCTGTTCTTCAGCATCAGCGACGGCAGCAGCGGCGCCGCGCGAGCGCCGTCTTCGGCAGCGCGCGACACCGCCTGCTGGATGTAGAGCGCCGCGCCGAAGGTCGCGATGCCGTAGAGCATCAGCAGCAACAGGCTGAAGACCAGTGCGAATTCGACTGCGGCGATACCGCGCTGCGCACGCTGCATGCGATGCGATCGGCGGCGGGTACTCACAGCGATCGCCCGTCGAGCAGCACGGTGGCGCGTCCGGTCAGCGTGTCGGGCATCGCGAAGTTCAGCGCCGGCATCAGTCGGCGAATGCCGCCAGCCGTCACCGTGACGACGATCTGGCAGCGTTGCGACCAGTCGAGGCTGCAGACCGGTGCGATGCACTGGTTGCTTTCGACGCCGCAGACCTGAGCCGCGACGGTCGGCGTCACCGGCAGCCAGCCGCTCGTGCGCTGCAGCGCGACCGCTGCGGCGCGCGCGGTGCGGGAAGGAAGGTCGACCTGGTATCGCAGGGCCGCACGCGCTCCATCTTCGGCTGCGTTCTGCAGCCCGGCCCGGAACGCGAACAGCAGACCGAAGCACAGACTCGCATAGAGCAGGGTGAAAAAAATCAGGAACACGAATGCGAACTCCACCGCGTAGACGCCGCGCTGGGTGCGCCGGGCCTTCATGGCGAAGCGCGCCCCGCGCCGGCGCTGCGCATGTTGGTGCTCAGGTGTTCGGGTATCGGGCGCTTGAAGCTGTCGATGTAGCGCTGGTAGCTCAGGTTCGCGATCTCGCCGGCGATGGGCCGCGGCGTTGCCGATTCGGCACTGCCGTTGCGCTGCAGTTCGACCAGCGAAAGGGCGCTGTCGTGCACGGCGGCTCGCGTCCTGGGCGCCATCTTGTAGGCGTTCATCAGGGCCTCCGCCTGCGGCGCCTGTCCGCTGGCTTGCAGATACAGCGCGACATTGACCTGCACCTGTGCATCGTCCGGCCGCAGCTGGATTGCCTGCATCAGCGGAACGCGTGCTTCGGCGATGCGGCCGGCACGCAGGTAGGCATAGCCGAGATCGCCGAGCAGCACACCGTCGGTCGGGTTGCGCTGACGCGACAGCTCGAAGAATCGGATGGCTTCCGAATCGTCGCGCCGGGACGCGGCGATGAGGCCGAGACCGTGATGGCCGGCGGCTTCGAGCGGCGTGCCGACGAGCTTTTCGTAGGCGGCGCGCGCGGCGTCCGGCTGGTCCGTCTGGCGGAGCGCGTCGGCCCGCAGCCGGACCGACGGCGAGGTGCTGCCCCAGCGCTGCTCCAGCGCGTCGATGTGGGCGAGGGATGCGAACCACAGCCCGTCGCGCTGCATCTGCGCGACCAGGCGGAGATAGGTTTCCTCGCTGTCCGCCGGCGCGCCGGTGGGTGCTTCGGCGGCGTTGCGCTGGAGCTGCTGTTCCGCAGCGCCGGGGTAGACGCCCTTCGGCTCGCTGGCGCAGGCGCCGAGCAACAGGGCCGCCAGCAGCGAGGCACCTGTGCGGAGGATGCGTTGAGTGGTCATTTGCCCATGGCTCCCATTGAACGGACGATGGCCAGGAAACCCGGCCCGGCGGCGACGATGACCAGCGCCGGCAGCAGCGTCACGACCATGATGCCGGTCATCTTCACGGTGATCTTTCCGATGCGCGCCTTCATCTGCGAGCGCCGCGATTCGCGCAGCCGGTCGCCGAACTGCGCGAGCGGCTCCTGCACTGCGCCGCCATGACGATCGACCTGCACCAGCAGCGCCACCAGTCCGGCGAGGTTGTCGTTCGCATGCAGCGTCGCCAGCCGCTGCATCGACTGCTCGCGGGTGCGGCCCTGCGCGTACTGCCGGTTGGCGATGACGAGTTCCGCGCCGAGCACCTTCAGCACGTGAGTGAAATCGGTCGCCATCACCTGCAGGCTCTGGTCCAGGCTCAGGCCGACGCCTTGAAGCAGCCGCAGCAGGTCGACCGCGAGCGGCAGTTCTTCCACCACGCGTTCGCGTCTTCTTGCGGCCCAACGACCCAGCAGCCACTTGGGCAGCATGAAGCCGACGATGAAGGCGAGTGCGGCGACGGGCGGTATCTTTTGGTCGAGCCATCCCGCTGCAATACCGATCCACGCCATGAGCGGCAGCAGCGTGGCCAGCGTCAGCCTCAGAAGCAGAAAGACCAGTTGCGCACGCACCGAAGGCAGGCCGCACTGGTCGATCAGCTTGCGGTCTTCGTTGGCGACCAGCAGCCGGCCGACGCGTGTCTGCAGCCAGTGGATGGGCAATGTCTTGCGGCTCTTGCCGGATGCATCGCCGCCGTCGGTGCCGGACGATGCCGCACCGCCCTGGACGGCCAGCGCCCGCTCCAGCACGCGCGCGTGCCGGTGTCTCTCCGACTCCCGCGCGATCAGCAGACCGGCGACCAGCAGCGCCGATGCCGCCATCAACGCCAGGCTCAGGATCGCGAGTGCTTCGGGCGTCATCGCGGTCATCCGATGCGCGCCAGGCGGTAGAGCATCAGCACGCCGATCATCTGGAGCCCGGCGGCACCGAAGATCATGGTCTGCCCGGTCGGGTCCTGCCACATCCGCAGGAAGTAGGAAGCGTTGGTCATCACGATGATGCCTGCGACGATCATCGGCAGCAGGCCCAGCACCCAGGCCGACAGGCGTGTTTCCGAAGACAGCGCGATCAGTTCCTGCTCGGCCTGTTCGCGGTCGCGCATGAAGCCCGCGACGCGTTCGAGCAGCAGGTCGGTCCTGCCGCCGTAGCGCACGCCGACGCCGACGATCGATGCCAGCAGCGCCATCTCGTCGATGCCGGTGTCGCGAGCCGTCTGGTGCAGCGCGAGATCGAGATCGACACCTGCGCGAGCCAGCGCGGCGGCGTCTTCCAGCGGTTCGCGCAGGGGTGCCTTTGCGCTGTCGACGGACAGCTGGAACGCCGCCTGCGTCGCATTGCCGACTGTCAGGAGCCGCACCATTCCGTCGATGAAGCCCGGCAGTTGCGCGACCATGCGCCGGCGCCGCTTCTGCAGGCGCAGCCAGAGAGCGAACGTGCCGGCAAGGGCGAGCAGGACGAACGCGGTCACGGCAGGCAGGGCGCCTGCCGCCGCCAGCATGGCGATGCTTGCCGCCAGTACGACGATCGAGGAGATCGCGAGAGTCCGCAGCGTGATCACGCCTTGCAGCCGGCCAGGCAACTCGATCGGAGCCCAGCCTGTCCTGGCCGCATTGGCCGAGTTCGCCGAGTTGGCCGGACCGGCCGGCGCGGGCGCCCAGGGGTCGGTCATCTGCCTGGGTTGCTCGGCTGCCGACCCGTCGGCGGCCAGACCGCCGCCGGTTCCGTGCGCCGCGATCTGCTGCGCCAGGAACCGCCCGGCCGCATCGCGCGCCTGTCGCCGGGCTGCCCACTGCCAGAGCAGAAGTGCGGCCGCCGCGACCAGCAGCGCGAGGATCGCGGCGACGAAGAACGCGTCAGGCACGGATCGCTCCGAAGCCGGTGATGGGTTCGTCCATCCGGTCGCGGGCCGTGCCGCTGTCGCTGTTGGCCGCGGTCGTCGCACGTTGCTGGCGCTGGAGGCTCTGGCGGAAGCGCGTGATCTTCGGCGAATGCGGAGCGACGCCGAGCGTTGCCCAACGGTCGATCTCGCGGCCGTCCGGCCCGGTCATCGGGTCGTAGCGGTAAAGCTCCTGCATCGCAACCACGTCGTCGTTGACGCCGGTGACCTCCGAAATCGACAGGATGCGCCGCTGTCCGCTCGAAAGCCGGCCGATCTGGACGATGAAGTCGACCGCGTTCGCGATTTGCCGGCGCAGGCTGTTCTCGCTGCCCTGGTAGCCAGCGAAACCGGCCAGCATCTCCAGCCTGTAGAGGCATTCGCGCGGGGAGCTGGCGTGGATGGTGCCCATCGAGCCGTCGTGGCCGGTGTTCATCGCCTGCATCATCTCGATCACTTCCGCGCCGCGCACCTCGCCGACGATGATCCGGTCCGGCCGCATGCGCAGGCTGTTGCGCAGCAGGTCGCGGATCGATACCTGGCCGGCGCCGTCGAATCCGCCGGAGCGGCTTTCGAGGCGGACGACATGCGCGTGGCCCAGAGAAAGCTCCGCCGTGTCCTCGATCGACACCACGCGCTCGGTCGCCGGGATGAAGGTCGCCAGCGCGTTCAGCAGCGAAGTCTTGCCCGAACTCGTGCCGCCGCTCACCAGCACATTGCAGCGCGCTTTCACCGCTATTTCCAGCAGTTGTGCCATGCCGGCGTCGAAAGTGCCGAGACGCACCAGTTCCGACGGCGTTAGCGGGTCCTTCCGAAACTTGCGGATCGACACCGAGAGCCCGTCGAGTGCCAGCGGCGAGATCACCACGTTGATGCGCCCGCCGTCCGGCAGCCGGGCGTCGACCATCGGATTGGCCTCGTCGAGGCGGCGGCCGACCGGAGCCAGGATGCGGCGCACGATGCGCAGTACGTGCGCCTCGTCGGTGAAGCGCAGCGTCTCGCGCTGCAGCATGCCGCGGCGCGAGACGTAGACCTGCTTGTGGCCGTTGATGAGGATGTCTTCGACGGCCGGGTCGTTCAGCAGGTCTTCCAGCGGCCCGAAACCGGCCAGCTCCTTGGTCAGCGCGTCGGCGATCAGCTGGATTTCGCGGTTGTTGACAGGCACGCGCTGCTGGCGGATGAAGCCGTCGAGCTCCAGTTCGACGAATTGCTGGATCGACGCCCGCGACAGCCGTCCGAATTCCGCGCCCAGCTCCTCGATGCGCCCGAGCAGGTGTTCGTGCGTCCAGCCCTTGATGTCCTGGAACTGCTGCGAATGTATGAAGCCTTCGTTGTCGTCGGCGAATTCGATGACCGGTGACATGCTCAGCTCTCCTTCGCCCGCTTCTTGATCTGGCTCATGAAGCTGTTCCACGGCGAGGCGGCCGGAGCACCGGTCGGCGCTCCGGCAGTGGCGCCCGACGTCGCGAACTCGCGCTGCAGCGCTTTCGCGATGCCGAGAACGGCCTGTGTGTAGGGGTCGTTGCGCGCCGTGCGCACCAGCATCTCGCCCCGTCCGGCTGCCGTCAGCAGTGCCGTGCGGCGCATCGGCAGGACGTGGGCCAGCGGCAGGCGCAGACGCGCGGCGATGTCGCGGGCAGTCAGGCTCACGGCCGGATCGATCTTGTTGACGACCAGCGAAAAGCGCTGGATCTCGATGCCGCGCGTTTCCAGTTCGCGCAGCATGTTCGCCGTCGACAGGATGGCGCCGATGCTCTGGTCGCAGACCACCCAGGTCCGGTCGGCCTCGGCCACCGTGCGCGCGATGAAATCGACCGTGGTGAAGCCGCCGAGGTCGATGAACTGGTAGTCGAAGAAATCGGCCAGCCGGCGGATCAGCGCGGCCGAGTCGGCATGCGATATCTCCCGGATCTGCGTCAGGCTCGGCGGCAATGGCAAGACGGCAGCGCCGCCGGCATGGTGGGCGAAAGCGGTGTGCAGCAGCGTCTGGTCGAGCCGGCGGAGGTTGTGCACGCCGTCGACGAAGCTGAAGCTGCTCTGCGTGTCGAGGTACAGCAGCCCGTCTCGCGCCGGCAGGCCGAGGTCGAGCAGGGCGGCGCGCGAGGTCGCGTCCTGCATCAGCAGCGCCAGGCTTGCGGCGAGCGTGGTGGTGCCCAAGCCGGCGCGGGCGCCGAGCAGTGCGACGGTGCGGCCGCGCACGGCGGCCTTCTGTGCGCTGCGTCGCTCCAGCAGTGCGGCCAGCGTGGTTTCGGCGTCCGGCGAGGGTGCGGCCATGTCGATGAAATCGTCGACGCCTGCGCGCAGGCCGGCCAGCAGCGTCGCAGGGTCGTCGGCACTGCCGGTTCCCAGGATGGCGAGCGCCGGCCAGTCGCGCCGGAGATGCTGATGCAGCGTCGCCGAGGTCGCGGCATGCGGCTCCGAAAAGTCCAGGAAGACGGCGCGGGGCGCGCTGGCCGCGATGCGCTCGTCCAGCGCCTCCGGCGTCATGGCGATCGGCTGCACCGTGCCCTGCCGTTGCAGCGCGTGGATCAGCCAGCTGATTCGGGCGCCGTGCTCGCAGGCGAAGAGGTAGGTGTCGGGCGTGTTCATCGTGAGAAGCCGGGCAGCGCGTCGCCGGAAGCGGCGCCGAGGAATATCGAGCGCCAGACGGGGCCGTCGCGCTGCTCGGTGCCGCCGCCGGGCAGTTGCGAAGACAGGTCGGTGCCTCGGGCGATCGGCTTGACCAGATGCGGGGTGGCGATGATGACCAGCTCCTTTTCGTTCATCGTGTAGCGGTTGTTCCTGAAGAACGAGCCGATGACGGGCAGGTCGCCGAGCAGCGGCACCTTGTCGACGTTCGAGGAGGTCGTGCGGCTCACCAGCCCGCCGATGACGAAGCTTTCGCCGTCGCCGAGTTCGACGGTGGTGTCGGCGCGACGCGTGCTGATGGCCGGCACCGAGGAGCCGCCGATGTTCAGGCTGTTGCCGTAGTCGATGTCGCTCACTTCCGGCGCGACCTTCAGCACGATGCGCTCGTTGGACAGCACCGTCGGCGTGACGCTCAGGCCGATGCCGAACGGCTTGTATTCGATCGATGTGGTACCCAGCCCCTGCGGAACCGGTATCGGCAGCTCGCCGCCCGACAGGAAACTCGCGCTCTGGCCGGAGACGGTCACCAGCGTCGGTTCCGCGAGCACGCGCGCCAGCCCGTTCTGCTGCAGCAGCTGCAGCGTGGCCTGCATGCCGCGGCCCTTGTTGGCATTGCCGAAGTTCAGCGCGAGGTTGAAAGCTTCCGACAGCATCCCGGGCGACGTGCTGAGGAAACTGAACCCATGGTTGTTGGGGCCGTAGGACGACAGATTGAGCCCCGCCTGTTTCAGCACGCTGCGGCTGAACTCGACGACCCGCACCTCGACCTGGACGGTGTGGCTGCGAACCTCGACCTGTGCCCGGTCGACAGGCACGGCCTTGTCGGCATAGGCAGCCAGTGCTTCTTCGCGCGCCTGTCGATAGGCAGGAACGTCGGCGACGCTGCCTTCTATCAGCGGCATCGGACGCTGCACCTCGATTGCATACGTGGTTGCAGCGGTGCTGCCACGTTCCCAGACCATGAGCGTGCTCTGGCCGTGCTTCTTGCCGGTGATGATCAGGCGCGCCGCAGCCGTCGCGCCGGGGCCGGAACCGGCGGATGGCGGTCTGGCGGATGTCTTGCGCGAAACCGTCACCGTGGCGACGGATTCGTCGGCGATGGCGATGCGCTCGACACCCTTGTCGAACATCAGTTCGCGTTGGGCGCCGGCGGGCAGGCGGAGCAGTCGCGGCGCGGCGTTGTCGGCCGCATCGAAAGGCGCTGCGGCCGGCAATGCGGCGGGCAAGGCAAGCGCGACGAGCGTCATCACGGCGAATGCGGCTTTTCTGGAGAAGGTGGCGGGCATGGGAAAGGCGCTTCAGTAGTTCAGCGTCTCGCGGCGGTTACCACGGATGAATTCGACTTCGTTGATTCGCGCCGGCCGGTCGGCGGCGCTGCGGCTTGCGCTCGCCTGGACGGGCGCAGGACGCTTTGCAACCGGCGGCGCCACGGCAGACGTCGCGGCACCGCTGGCGGGCTCGGCGACGAGACGGGTCGCCGTCAGCCCGGTGAAAAGTGCGGGGTCCGGCGGCATCGTGTCGGCCGGGTTGCGCAGCGCGAGCAACAGATGACCGCTGTTCTCGCCGAGCGCCAGGCGGGCGATCTCGGCCACCGGGACGGCCAGCACGGCGGTCCGTGCGGCTTCGCTGCGGCCCTGGGACGGCTGGTTGTTCTGCTGCTGCTGTTGCTGTTGCTGTTGCTGTTGCTGCATGTTGTCGACCGACGCCGCGCCGAACGCCAGCACCCGCTTGCGCGACAGCAGCAGTCGCGCCTGGTTCGCCGCTATGTCCCTGCCGTCGGCCTTCAGTACCACGAACACATCGACGTAATCGCCAGGCTGCACGCGATTGCCCACACCCATGACTTCGTCCGCGCGAACGGCGACGGCACGCTCACCGTCGCCAAGCCGTTGCGCGAAGCCGGTGGCGAGCTGGTTTTCGACCAGCGGCGTACCTTCGGAAAGATCGAGCACCGGCACGCGTCCGAGGAGTTCTTCAGTGCCGGCGAAGCTGCCCGAAGGCTGAATCGGCAGTTGCACGACGCGCAGAGCGTCTGCGGCAATCACCTGGCCTGCCGGCGTTGCGCGTGCGGCGACGACGACGGGGAACGAAGCGACTGTCGTGCGGACCTCTGCGGGCGGCGCCGTCTGCCCGGCTGCCGGCGTGAGCGATGGCGCTGCCCCGATTCCCTTGGTTCCATGCCCGAGGACCCAGGCATAGATTCCGAGTACCACTGCCAGCAGTACCAGCAGGGCAGCGACGATTTTGGTGAGATGCACCACGGCTTCAGTTCAGCAAGGTCCGGCCCGTGGCCAGCCAGGCGAGGGTCGCCAGGGAAAGATAGGCGGCGTAGGGAACATGACGCTGTCGTGCGAGGCGGCTCGACGCCGGGCCGGCAGCATCGATATCGCCCCGCCGGACGCCGGAAAGCGCCAAGGCCAGCCGAGGCGCCACAGGCCACTGATCGAGCGCAAGCCAAAGCGCTGCATGGACACCCGCCAGAAAACTCGCGCCAACCCAGATCGGCATCAGCGGCGCAAAACCGACCCACAGGCCCAGCGCACCGGCAAACTTGACGTCTCCCGCGCCCATGAGGCCCGTTGCGTAAAGCATCAGCAGAACCCCGAATCCCACCGCCGCACCCCCGGCCGAATTCCGCCATCCGATGCCGAAAGGCTGGCTGTCGAAGACCAGCGCCGCGATCGCAACGACCGCGCCGGCAAGCGACAGCCAGTTGGGCACGCGGCGTTGCCGGAAGTCGAACGCGGCGACCGCAAGCAGCCAGAGGATCCAGACATGCGTCATGACGGCAAGGCTTCGACGTTTTCAGGCCACTGCGAGAACGGCAACGATGCGAGTGAAGACGCCGGTGAGCGCCGCACCGAAAAGGCCCGTTGGCGCAAAGATCGCGGCAAGCACGATCGACATCATTCCCGCAATGATTCCGTATTCAATTGCAGTTGCTCCTTCTTCATCGCGCAGAAATTTGATAATTGCAGATTTCATTTGAAAACCTCAAATTGGTAATTGATTGAACTGCCGATTTGATTCGGTGCAGAAATCTTAATTTTTGTAAGTTTGCGTATCAATTACCTCTAAAGTACACAGTCGATCATGATTGTCAAAAAATGTGAACTTCCTCGAAGAGTGCGCGGGAGCTTTAACGAAAGATGCCCCGTTCTGTAGGACATGGCGCCGCGCTTCGAATTAGTTGTAAATCCCTTTCAGATCAACGATCTATGCGAATTTGAAGCGGCCGGGCGCGGTTTGGCTTGTGCCGTCGGCATGGGAAAGAAACGCATTATTTGCATCGCCCCATGCGCTGACTCCGGGTTTTTACGAAGCAGCTCTTGAAGTCGAATTGAGGTCGGAAAACGATGCAAATCCCTGAATCGATGTGACATTCGCCACAGTTTTTTTTCGGATCGTGCAATAGCCGAGCAAAACTGAAGTTCTTTCGTACGGCAAAGGTACTAACGTTTTAGGGTCCGTTTTTAGGGTTCGATTCGTGGCGACAGGGCCATCCGCAATCGAACCCGAACGGGACCTCCGGAGCCGGCGCACAGGCTTGCCAAGCACTCCCCACGGGCGCCGTCCGGCCATCCGTGCAATACGCTTAAAATTCGTCGCTTCCCGCTATGGGCACGCCGGCTCAGGGCCGGTATGGGCACCACCACACCAAAAAGGGAGCAAGACATGCCTCGCTACAACGCTCCATTCGAGATCCATGTGCACGGCGACGTACCGCTGCGATCCGATGTCACATTCGCGCAGATCCAGGAGGCCTTGAAGCCGCTCTGGACTTATGCCGGCGCCAAGTCGCTGGCCGACGGCGCCACCAGTTCCTACGAAGAAGAACCCGGCCTGCGCTTCGAGCCCAAGGAGCACATGCTGCAAATGTGCTGGACCGTCGCCGGCGACGAAGACTTCCGCCAGGAACTCGACGAGATGTGCATGGCGCTCAACGAGCTCGCCGAGCAGGGCGCAGCCATCGAGATCACCTTCTACGACACCGATTTCGACGAGGAAGAAGGCGACCCCGAGGAAGAGTCGCGCGACGACTTCATCATGCTTTTCGTCGGGCCGAATCCGGCCGCGATCATGCAGGTGCAGCGCGACCTGCTCGTGGAAGACGTCGTCAATCTGATGGAGCGCCATTTCGACGGCGCCGAACTCGGTGGCGTCGTCGCCGAGATCGACAAGCTGTTCGGCGACCGATTCGATGCGCTCGTCAATTCGCTCGAGATCGGCAAGCGCCCGCGCGGCAGCGGCGGTAGCGGCGGATCGGGCGGTCCCGGCACCGGTGGCGGTCATGGCGGCGGGCGCCGTCCGCGACATCTGCACTGATTATTAGAGTGCAAACTCGCGGCGATCATCGAACGACTCGGCCTCCGGCCCTTGACTCAAATGAACGCTCCTGCGACACCCGTCTCTCTCCTCCATCCGGTCGATCCGGACCCCGCCGAAACAGAGGAATGGCGTGAGGCTCTGCTCGCGCTGGTGCAATCCGGCGGCCCGGCAAGGGCGCGTCAGGTGCTCGACGCGCTTGCGCAGGTCGCGCGCGGTCAGGGCATCGGCTGGAAACCTGATTTCGCGACGCCGTATGTCAACACGGTGGCGGTCACCGACCAGCCCGCGTTCCCTGGCGACCTCGCCATCGAGGAGCGACTCGCTTCGCTGATGCGCTGGAACGCGCTCGCGATGGTCGTGCGCGCCAACCATTCCTATGGCGAGCTTGGCGGCCACATCGCGAGTTATGCCAGCGCAGCGGACCTGTTCGAGGTCGGTTTCAATCATTTCTTCCATGCGCGCAGCGAGGCGGGTCATGTCGGCGACCTGGTGTTCTTCCAGCCGCACAGCTCGCCCGGTGTCTATGCGCGCGCCTACCTCGAAGGCCGGCTGACGGAAGCCGATCTCGGCCACTATCGCCAGGAGCTCACCGCACCGGCCTTCACCGAAGGCAAGGGTGCACGCGGCCTCTCGAGCTATCCGCATCCCTACCTGATGCCGGACTTCTGGCAATTCCCGACCGGCTCGATGGGCATCGGCCCGATCAGTTCGATCTACCACGCGCGCTTCATGCGTTACCTCACGGACCGCCAGCTGCTCGATTGCGGCGCGCGCAAGGTCTGGGGTGTGTTCGGCGATGGCGAGATGGACGAGCCCGAATCGATGAGCGCGCTGACGCTCGCCGCGCGCGAGAAGCTGGACAACCTGGTCTGGGTCGTGAACTGCAACCTGCAGCGGCTGGACGGTCCGGTACGCGGCAATGGCCGAATCATCGACGAGCTTGAACGGCTTTTTGCCGGCGCCGGCTGGAATGTGATCAAGCTGGTCTGGGGCAGCGACTGGGACGGCCTTTTCGCCCGCGACACCACCGGCGCCCTGGCACGCGCGCTTGGCGACACGGTCGACGGCCAGATGCAGACCTTCGCGGCCAAGGACGGCCGCTTCAACCGCGACACCTTCTTCGGCCAGAACGAGGAGCTCCGCAAGCTCGCCCAGGGCATGACAGACGAGCAGATCGACCGCCTGAAGCGCGGCGGCCACGACATCGTCAAGATCCACGCGGCCTATGCCGCAGCCGCAGCTCACACTGGCCAGCCGACCGTGATCCTCGCCCACACCAAGAAGGGTTACGGCATGGGCGCGGGGCAGGGCCGGATGACCACGCATTCGCACAAGAAGTTCGAGAGCGCGGACCTGATCGGTTTTCGCAACCGCTTCGGCCTGCCGCTGACCGACGAGCAGGCGACTTCGCTGTCGTTCTACAAGCCGGCCGAGGACAGCGTCGAAATGCAGTACCTGATGGCGCATCGCGCGGCGCTCGGCGGTTCGATGCCGCGCCGCGATACGGCTTGCGACGTGGTGCAGAAGCCCGAGCTTGCCGCCTACGCCCAGTTCGCGATCGCAGCCGACGGCAAGGACATGAGCACCACGATGGCTTTCGTGCGGATGCTCGGCGCGCTGCTCAAGGACAAGGCGCTGGGCCCGCGCATCGTGCCGATCGTCGCCGACGAGGCACGCACTTTCGGGATGGCGAACCTGTTCAAGCAGGTGGGCATCTATTCGAGCGTCGGCCAGCGCTATTCGCCCGAGGACATCGACTCGATCCTCAGTTATCGCGAAGCCACCGACGGCCAGATCCTGGAAGAAGGCATCAGCGAGGCCGGCGCCATCGCCAGCTGGACGGCGGCGGCCACCAGCTACAGCGTGCATGGCCTGGCGATGCTGCCGTTCTATATCTACTACTCGATGTTCGGCTTCCAGCGCGTCGGCGATGCGATCTGGGCAGCAGCCGACCAGCGCGCTCGCGGCTTCCTGCTCGGCGCGACGTCGGGTCGCACCACGCTCGGCGGCGAAGGGCTGCAGCATCAGGACGGATCGAGCCATCTCGTGGCCGCGACGATTCCGAACTGCAAGGCCTACGACCCGGCCTATGCAGGAGAAATGGCGGTGATCGTCGATGCGGGCATCCGCGAAATGATTGTCGAGCAGCGCGACGTCTTTTATTACGTGACGCTGATGAACGAGAACTACGCGCAGCCGAGCCTGCCGGCGGAGGCTCGTGCGGACGTGTTGCGCGGCTGCTATCGCTTCGGCCGCTACGGCCCGGATGTGCCGGCCCAGGTCACGCTGATGGGATCTGGCGCGATCCTGAACGAGGTCGTCAAGGCGGCGCAGTTGCTGGCGGATGAAGGCCTCGCGGTCGAAGTATTTAGCGTGACGAGCTGGAGCGAGCTGGCGCGGGACGGTGCGCGATGCGAAACGGCGACGCTGAAAGGGCGGGGCGGCAATTCAGCAGCCGATGCCGAAACCGAAACCGAAATCGAAACGCCTTTCATCACGCAATTGCTCGCCGGTTCCGGTTCACCGATCGTCGTCGCGACCGATTACGTCCGTGCGGTGCCGGAAAGCATCCGCGCGTTCCTGCCGGAAGGTCGGCGCATGGTCACCCTGGGCACGGACGGATTTGGCCGGAGCGACACGCGCGCCGCGCTGCGCGATTTCTTCGGCGTCGATGCGGCGAGCATTGCGCGGGCGGCGAGGCATTCGCTGCGCTGATCCGGCGCTCGGGCAGGCGCATCGCAACTGCCGCGTTACCGAATGACCTGTTCCAGCAACGCGATCGCGGTGTTGAGTTTCTGAACTTGCGCAGCGTTGCTGAAGCCCATGATGGAATGGTTGTCCGCTTTTTCGATCCCGAGCGGGTCGTTCACCAGAAAGGCGCCGAATGTCCTGGAGTTCGGGTTGCTGTCGAGTCCGCCTTGGAGATCTTCGATCAGGATGCCTTCGCGTTGGACCACATCACGAATGTTCTTCAGTGAGTCGATGGTGTTGCGGTTCGCAATACCGGTTCTGACCAGGTCGAAGCCCGGCGATGCTGAATCGTTGAACTTGAGCATGTGGCGGAATCGCGGCTGAATCATCGCTTCCTGGCCGCGGAATTTCCCGATAGCCAAAATCGGCGCGACTGGAATCCCGATGCTCTGCAGACGAAAAAGCGTCGCCAGTTCCTCTTTTATGCCGCGCGTGTATTTCTGGCTCACGATCAGCGCATTTTCGGTGCCCTTGATCTCGTAGCAGTCCTTGAAAAGCCCCTGTCCGATCATTGCCCCGGCCGGCAGGTGGTCCAGCGAAGTGCTGTTCATGATGCGCTCGGCTTCCTGGTTCATGGTGAGCATCTGCTGTCGGGCATTGACGCCCCCGTTGGCGGAAAGGAACTGACCAAGCGGCTGGCGACCATGCACGCCGGAGATCATGCGATCCGCACCGGTCGTCGGCACCTTTTCCCTGGGTCGCGACCAGCTCTGCGGCTCAGATGCGCGGGACATGCGCGATCTCGCGTCGGTTGCTGGCTTGGAGCTGTTGGGTCGGAGTGCGGCGAGGGTCAAGGATGTCTGACGTTGGGTAAGCAGGCCGTTGAAAAGGTCGGTCGAAAAGACCGCTTTCGTCTGGAGGTGCAATGAGCTTATGTAGCTCGCTGCGTCTACCCGTTGGGACAATTCTTAAAGCGCGGCAAGTGCGCACCTGCTGTCAGTTCGATTTCACTTCGCCGGGGATCCGGTATCTCTCGCCATCGAAATGCAGGGACGTGGACTTGAAAGTGGCTGGCCGTTCCCGCGTCACGCATTCCTCGCCGACCAAGCTCGAACGGCTGTTCGAACCGGTCTGCCGCAGCATCAGGTCCGCATAGCCGTTGGTCGTCGTCCGCGCGATCAACAGCGTGCTGCGCACCGTGCGGAACGTGCCGCTGCAATTGGTGTCCCAGTCGCCGCTCTGTCGTTCCAGCTCCAGCTCGTCGAGCACCTTGTGCAGCTTTGTACCGTCGGGCACGTAGAGCGACAGGCGCTCGCTTTCGTACGGGCTTTCGCGCACGGCGCTCTGGTAGACGATGCGGACGCCGAAGGCACGCGCATCCGGCGCCAGCGCATAGCGCGCTGTGTCGATCTTGATCGACGCGATCCGTGTGGTGTCTTCGCTCAGGCCGCGCGGCTCCATCGAGCGGCTGACGATCCGGGCGCGCTCGGTGTTGCCGTTGTCGGCCTGTTGCACGACCAGCACTTCGACATCGAATTCGGTCAGTCCAGGCTCCGAAAGCGCGACCGGTACCGGCATCGGAAGGATGACGATGAAGCGTCCGAGGAAGCCGCGCCACGGTTCGCAGACGGCGCGCTCGTGGTCGAGCGCGCGGTTGGGATGGAGCTTGCCGTGCATGCGCTCGGCGAGTCCGGTGTCGCAGGCAGCCTGCGCGGCCGTGCCGAAGAATGCGATGGCTGCTGCGACCAGAAGATCGGTCGCCGCGAAACGGCGGCTCAAGCAGCGATCTCCGCGGTCGGCGACGGCGTTCGCAGCCAGCGTGTTGCCGCGGCATCGAGCGCGGCCTTGTCGCCGCTGCCGACAAGCAGGATCGACCCTGGCGCCGTGCGCGAGTTCAGCAGTCCGGCCGCCGAAAGCAGGCGTCGCGTGTGCTGCGCGACCGGTGCGCCCGTGTCGATGAAGCGAACTTCGGTACCGGTGTGCCGCCGCAGTTCTTCCGCGACGAATGGGTAGTGCGTGCAGCCGAGCACCAGCGTATCGATCTCGCCAGCTTGCGTGCCGAACATGCCTGCCTCGCCGACGTAGCGGGCGCAGAGCGCAGAGATCGTCGGCGCATCGTCGCGCTCGATGGCTGCGGCCAGCCCGTCGCAGGCAACGACGACGAACTCCGCCTGTCCGGAGAGCGATTCCCGCAGCGTCTCGAATTTCCGGCTGGTCGTCGTGCCGCGAGTCGCCAGGACGGCGATGCGCCGTGTCCGGGTCATCGCGACCGCCGGCTTCAACGCCGGTTCGACGCCGACGAGCGGCAGCGACGGATAACTTTCGCGCAGCACTTGGATCGCCGCCGCGGTCGCCGTGTTGCACGCCACGACCAGCGCCTTGATGCCGTGTTGCAGCACCAGCTCCTGCGCTACTGCAACGCTGCGCGCGACGACATGGGCCTCGTCGCGCTCGCCGTAAGGTGCGTGGCCGGCGTCCGCGAAGTAGACGAAATCCTCGTGCGGCAATTCAGCTCGCAGTGCATCGAGGACGCTCAGCCCGCCGATGCCGCTGTCGAAGACGCCGATGGCGTTGCTGTTGCCGTCGCCGTTGCCGCTATGGCCAACCGTCAAGCCTGCTCCAACATGATCGTCTTGAACTCGCCCGACGCGATGCGCTTCTGCCATTCGGCTGGGCCGGT
Source organism: Variovorax glucosi (assembly GCF_051216695.1). Taxonomy (NCBI): domain Bacteria; kingdom Pseudomonadati; phylum Pseudomonadota; class Betaproteobacteria; order Burkholderiales; family Comamonadaceae; genus Variovorax; species Variovorax glucosi. Next base: position 772,529 of record NZ_JBPJZE010000001.1, on the reverse strand, counting down.
GATGTGCACGCTGGTGCCGCCGGCATCGACAGCGACCGTTACCGGCATGTCGACGACATCGAATTCGTAGATCGCTTCCATGCCGAGATCCGCGAAGCCGACGACCTTTGCCGTCTTGATCGCCTTGCTGACCAGATAGGCCGCGCCGCCGACCGCCATGAGGTAGGCGCTCTTGTGCTTGCGGATCGAATCGATCGCGACCGGGCCACGCTCGGCCTTGCCGATCATCGCGATCAGTCCGGTCTGAGAGAGCATGGTTTCGGTGAAGCCGTCCATGCGCGTGGCGGTCGTCGGGCCGGCCGGACCGACCGCTTCGTCGCGAACCGGATCGACCGGGCCGACGTAATAGATCACGCGGTTGGTGAAGTCCACGGGCAGCTTCTCGCCCTTGGCCAGCATGTCGGCGATGCGCTTGTGCGCGGCATCGCGGCCGGTGAGCATCTTGCCGTTGAGCAGCAGCGTGTCGCCCGGCTTCCAGCTGGCGACTTCTGCCGGCGTGAGCGTGTCGAGATCGACCTTCTTGCTCTTGTTGTAGTCGGGCGTCCAGTCGACGTTCGGCCACAGGTCGAGCGACGGCGGATCGAGGTAGACCGCGCCGCTGCCGTCCATCGTGAAATGCGCATGGCGCGTGGCCGCGCAATTCGGGATCATCGCGACCGGCTTGCTCGCCGCGTGCGTCGGATACATCTTGATCTTGATGTCCAGCACGGTGGCGAGGCCGCCCAGGCCCTGCGCGCCGATGCCGAGCGCGTTGACCTTCTCGTACAGCTCGATGCGCAGCGCCTCGACCTTGGTCAGCTCGGCGCCGGACTGCTTCTTGTGCTGCAGTTCGTGCATGTCGAGGTCGTCCATCAGGCTTTCCTTCGCCATCAGCGCGGCCTTTTCTGCCGTGCCGCCGATGCCGATGCCCAGCATGCCCGGCGGACACCAGCCGGCGCCCATCGTCGGCACGGTCTTCAGCACCCAGTCGACGATGCTGTCGCCGGGGTTGAGCATGACCAGCTTGCTCTTGTTCTCGCTGCCGCCGCCCTTGGCCGCGACCGTGACTTCGAGCTTATTGCCCGGCACGATCTCGGTGAATATCACGGCCGGCGTGTTGTCGCCGGTGTTCTTGCGGGCGAACTGCGGATCGGCCACGACCGAGGCGCGCAGCATGTTGTCCGGGTGGTTGTAGGCGCGGCGCACGCCTTCGTTGACCGCGTCGTCGAGCGAGCCGGTGAAACCGCCCCAGCGCACGTCCATGCCGACCTTGAGGAACACGTTGACGATGCCTGTGTCCTGGCAGATCGGGCGCTGCCCGGTCGCGCTCATCTTGCTGTTGGTCAGAATCTGCGCGATCGCGTCCTTCGCCGCCGGACTCTGCTCGCGCTCGTAGGCCCTTGCCAGGTGCGCGATGTAGTCGGCGGGGTGGTAGTAGCTGATGTACTGCAGCGCGGCGGCGACTGATTCGATCAGGTCGGCTTGTTGAATCGTGGTCATTGGCGTGTGGGGCGTGGGGTGTTTTTCGAGCCGCAATTATCGGCCGTGGGTCGGATGGCGGGGCAAGTCGGATGTTCGGCGTGTTAATGAGAATCGGTCGCGTTTGGGTGGTACTCTCGGGGCTGTCCAATCAACCACAGCACCGGCAGCCTTTCATGACGACTCGCACCGAGCGCGACGCCGCCGCGACGCCGGCGCTGCTGGACAGCTTTCGCACCAGCTACCGCGATCTGTTGCGCTATCTGGCGCAGCGGACCAATTCCACCGACGAGGCGCGTGACCTGGCGCACGACACATGGCTGCGACTGGCCGAGCTTGCGGCGCAGGGCTCGCTGCCGGAAGTGCCTGAGGGGAGCGAGGCGCGTGCCTATATTTTCGCGATGGCGCGCAATCTGAGCACCGACCGGCAACGCCGCGACGGCGTCGCTTCGCGCCACGCGGCGGCTTTTCCGTCGCGTGAGCATGCGTCGCCGGACGCGACCGAAGCGCTGATGTATCGCCAGGCGATCTGCGCGATCGAGGCAGCGCTCGGCGGTCTTCCCGAGCGAGCCAGGCAGGTGTTCCTGCGCCATCGCGTGCAGGGCGAGGACCAGTCGGTGCTGGCTGCGGAATACGGCGTCACGCGCAACATGATCGAGCGCGACATGATGCGGGCAATGGATTGCGTGCAGGCGGCGATGGAGCGCTGGCACGGCGTGGCCACTTCCGAGGCGAGACAGCCGGCACGCATCGGCCGCCGCCGATCGCTCGCAGCGCTGTTGGGAATCGGTGGACTGGCGGCGACCGGTGGCTGGCATTGGTGGCGCGAGGCGATGCCGCAATGGCAGGAAGCGTTGTCTACCGGGCAGGGACGGTTGCTGCGGCAGGCGCTTCCCGACGGCAGCGTGCTGACGCTCGATGCGCAGAGCCGGGTGCAGGCGAGCTACTACGCGGCGCATCGGGTGGTGCGGCTGCTGGCTGGTGCCGTTTACCTCGACGTGGTGCGCGATGCCGAACGGCCGTTCGTAGTCGAAACGACTGCTGCGCCCGATGCGCCGCGTGTGCGCGTCACTGTGCTGGGCACGCGCTTCGGCGTCGAGCGCCTGCCGGACGCGGGCGTCGAAGTGCAGGTCGAGTCGGGCAGGGTGCGCGTGGAAACGCTCGATGCCGACGGTCGCGTGCGGGAGTCCCGGACGCTGTCCGACGGCGAGTCGCTCCGAGTCCGGGCCGGACCGCCCGGCGCAGCGACCGCAGGCGTTTTCGAGCCGACGGGCGCCGCTGCCGACGTCGCATCGTGGCGCCACGGCGTTCTGGTGCTGTCGGACATGCCGTTGAGCGCCGCCGTTTCACGCCTCTCGCGATATCTGCCGCGCCCGGTCGAGGTCGACCCGCGCGTGGCTGGACTGCGGCTGTCGGGACAGGTGCGCATCGCGCAGTCCGAGGATTTCCTGCGCGCGCTGCCGGACATCGTGGCCGTGCGCTCGGTGCTGTCCGGCGATCGCTGGACCATCGGGCCGCGCTCGCGCTGAAACTTTTTGCGGGCGAAGCGCAGATTCGTTCAGGAAGCCGCAGGGCCGATTCGTTGTAGTCATGAAACCTCTTCTTGACCACTTCACGCTTTCAGGCCCTATGCGACGTACTTTTCTCTCCCGTTCCGTTCCTCTCTGGCAAGGCGCCGCGGCTGCAGCGCTGACCGTGTTCGCGCTGCCGCTGGCGGCACAGGTCGACAACGGCGGCACGGCTGCGTTCCGCGTGTTCGACATTCCGGCGCAGCCGCTGCCCGCCGCGCTGTCGCTGTTCGCACGGCAGGCGGACGTGCAGATCGTGTTCGCGACCGGGCTGGCCGACGGCCTGCGCGGCAACGCGGTGGCCGGGCGGCTGCGCAGCGACGACGCGCTGAACGAACTGGTTCGCGGCAGCGGATTGCGTGTCCGGCGCAGCGGCGCCACGCTGACGCTGGAGCGCGCGCCGCAGGGCGCGGCCGTCACGCTGGGCGAAGTCACGGTCAGTGCCGATGCGGCAGATGCTACTGCCGTGAGCCCGGTGCACGGATACGTCGCGCACCGCAGCGGCACCGCGCTCAAAACCGACACGCCGCTGCGCGAAACGCCGCAGTCGATCACCGTGGTGGGCGCCGAAGAAATGGCGCTGCGCCGTACGGACTCCGTTGCCGATGCACTCGGCTATGCGAACAGCATCGTCAGCCAGCCGAACGGCTTTTCGCGCATCGCCGACGACTACAACATCCGCGGATTCGACGCCGGCGGGCGTACCGGCAGCGTGCTGCGGGACGGCATGAAGCTGCAGTCGTCGCAGTTCGACGGCGGGCAGGAGCCGTACGGCCTGGAGCGGGTCGAGCTGTTGCGCGGTCCGTCGTCGGTGCTCTACGGGCAACTGTCGCCGGGCGGGCTGGTCAACACGGTCAGCAAGCGCCCGACCGCCGATGCACTGCACGAGATCGTGGTCGAAGCCGGCAGCCACGATCGCCGCCAGATCGCCACCGACCATGCCGGCACGCTGAACGCGGACGGCACGCTGTCGTACCGGCTCACGGCGATGGTGCGCGAGAGCGGCACGCAACTCGCGCAGGTGAACGACGACAAGTATTACGTCGCTCCGGCGATCAGCTGGCGGCCCAACGCCGCCACGTCGTTCACCGTGCTCGCCAGCCAGCAGCGCATCGACACGAAGTTCGTCGCGCCGATGCAATACGACAGCACCATCTACAGCCGCACGGCGGGCCGGAAGATTCCATACACGCTGTTCGCCGGCGAGCCCGACTTCGACAACTACGAAGGCCGAATGTCGACGCTCGGTTACCTGCTGGAACATCAGTTCGACGGCGGCCCCAAGCTGCGCCACGGATTGCGCTACTACCAGTCGAAGGTGAGCTACGACTACATCACGCCGGGCGTGGTGGCACCGGGTGCGGCGGGCCGGCTCGCCCGACGCTATGACGTGCGCGACGACGATTCCCGCGCCGTCACCAGCGACACGAGCCTCGAATGGAAACTGGGCAACGGACGGGTGCAGCACAACGTTCTGGCTGGCTTCGACGTCTACCGCAAGGACTACGACACGCAGCGCTTCGCGGGGACGGCGCCGGTGTTGAATCTTTCGAATCCGGTCTACGGCAACCTGCCGGTGGTCGGCGCCGTCAACTCGGGCTCCCGGCAGATCGGGTTGCAGAGCGGGCTCTATCTGCAGGACCAGGTCCGTTTCGACGACCGATGGATCTTCGTGCTGGGCGGCCGCTACGATCGCGCCGACAGCCGCACCGACACTTTCCGAACTGGCGTGCGTACGCAACAGGACGACAGCAGGTTCTCAGGCCGCATCGGCGTCGTCCGGCTGTTCGACAACGGGCTCGCGCCGTATGCGAGCTTCAGTCAGTCCTTCTTCCCGTCCAGCGGCACCGACCGCGCGGGCGATCCGTTCAAGCCGACGCTGGGCGAGCAATACGAACTCGGCGTCCGCTATCAGCCGGCAGGCACCACGACGATGCTGAGCGCGGCGCTGTACCAGCTGACGCAGAAGAACGTGCTGACCGAAGACCCGGTCGACAGCGGTTTCGACGTGCAGACCGGCAAGGTCCGCTCGCGCGGAATCGAGCTCGAAGCACGCGTATCGCCGACCCGTGCGCTGAGCCTGATGGCTGCCTACAACTACACCGACGCGCGCACGATCGCCGACAACGAGCCGGCGCTGATCGGCAATCCGACGCAAGGCGTGCCGCGCCACAGCGCCTCGTTCTGGGCCGACTACAACCTCGGCGCGATCGGCTTGCAGCGCGCGCGGATTGCGATGGGCGTGCGCTACGTCGGCCCGCTGGCCACGGCGACGACGGCCTCGGTGTCGCGAACCGGCGGCTACACGCTGGTCGACCTGCTGCTGGGCTACCAGATCGACGCGCATTGGCAGGCGAGCCTCAAGGTGCAGAACCTGACCGACCGGCAGTACCTGCATTGCTCTGGAACCTGCCGCTATGGCGATCTGCGGACGGTGGTCGCGACGCTTGGTTATCGATGGTGACAAAGGCTGAAGCTGCGTCAATGCGAATAGATCGCGTTTGATTCATACTGGCGGGCTTTTCACAGCCACTGGACAGCCTGCCATGACGATCCGCATCGAACGCGACACCTTCGGTCCCATCGAAGTCCCTTCCGACAAACTCTGGGGCGCGCAGACGCAGCGTTCGCTGCAGAACTTCGACATCTCCGGCGAACAGCAGCCGCGGGAAATCATCAAGGCGCTGGCGCAGGTCAAGCGGGCGTCGGCAGTGGTCAATCACGCGCTGGGCCTGCAGGACGAGAAAAAGACGAAAGCCATCGTCGCTGCAGCCGACGAAGTCATCGCCGGCAAGCACCCGGACGAATTCCCGCTGGTGGTCTGGCAGACCGGCTCCGGCACGCAATCCAACATGAACGTCAACGAGGTGCTGGCGAACCGCGCCAGCGAAATCCTCGGCGGCGAGCGTGGGGAAGGGCGGCTCGTCCATCCGAACGACGACGTGAATCGCAGCCAGTCGAGCAACGACGTGTTCCCGACCGCCATGCACGTGGCGGCGGTCGAAGCGGTCACGCACAAGCTGCTGCCGGCCATTGCGCTGCTGCGCGGCACGCTGCAGAAGAAGGCAGAGGACTTCGCCGACATCGTGAAGATCGGCCGCACCCATCTGCAGGATGCGACGCCGCTCACGCTGGGCCAGGAGTTCTCGGGCTACGTCGCGCAACTCGACCACGGCGCCCGACACGTGAGTGCCGCGCTGCCGCACCTGTGCGAACTGGCACTCGGCGGCACGGCGGTCGGTACCGGACTGAACGCGCCCAAGGGTTACGCCGAGCAGTCGGCAGCCGAACTGGCGCGGCTGACCGGCCTGCCTTTCGTGACCGCGCCCAACAAGTTCGAGGCGCTGGCTTCGGTCGACGCGCTGGTGCACGCGCACGGTGCGCTCAAGACGCTGGCCGCCAGCATGATGAAGATCGCCAACGACGTGCGCTGGCTGGCCAGCGGTCCGCGCAGCGGCATTGGCGAACTGAGCATTCCGGAGAACGAGCCCGGCTCTTCGATCATGCCGGGCAAGGTCAATCCGACGCAGAGCGAAGCTGTCACGATGCTGGCCGCGCAGGTGTTCGGCAACGACGTCGCGATCAACTTCGGTGGCGCGTCGGGCAACTTCGAGCTGAACGTGTTCCGCCCGATGGTCGCGCACAACTTCCTGCAGAGCGTGCGGCTGATGGCCGATGGCATGCGCAGCTTCAACGACCATTGCGCGGTCGGCATCGAGCCGAACCGGGAGCGCATCGGCGAACTGGTGCAACGCTCGCTGATGCTGGTGACTGCGCTCAATACGCACATCGGCTATGACAAGTCGGCCTATATCGCGAAAAAGGCGCACAAGGAAGGCACGAGCCTGCGCGAGGCGGCGGTGGCGTCGGGCCATCTCACTGGCGAACAGTTCGACGAGTGGGTGGTGCCGGAGAACATGACCGGGCGTTGAACGTCGCCTGGTTCCGAAGATGTACAAATCTGATCGGAACCGATAAGCGGCGGTCCAACCCTGCTTGAATTCGAGCCCGGCTCCGGCATCCGGCGCCTTCTCGGATTCAAGCTCATGACGCGGCACTTCTCGTACAGACCCACCCCGAAACTCAAGCAAGGCCTGTCCGCAGGGCATCCTTTGTCGAAGCTGTTGCAGCGTGCCGTTCCTGCGGCATCGACAGCGTCGCACACGGTCATGCAGCCCGAGGTGCAGGCGCTCTATGCCGAGGCCTGCCGGAAGCTCCAGAGCAACGCATTGCATGAAGCCGATGCGCTGATCGACCTGGCTTTGACTTCGACGCCGCACAACCACTACCTGCTGCAGGTTAAAGCGGCGATCTGCACATCGCTTCATCGTCTGCAGGAGGCAGAGTCGATCTGGCAGAAGCTTCTTCAGAGCCGGCCCGACGATCCTCAATTGCTGTGCAACGTCGGCCTCTATGCGTTTCGCCAAAAACGCTACGAACTCGCGGCGGACCTGCTGTCTCGCGCAGTGGTTCTGGATCCCCGACACGCGAGCAGCCAGCTTCATCTGGGGCTGGTGCACGCCGCCCTGCATCAGTATGAGCGGGCGATGGCCTGCTTCCGTCAGGCGCTGCGCGTCGAGCCGCGCAATGCCGAAATTCATTTCAGCATGGGCTGCTGCCTGCATGGCCAGCATCGCCTCGACGAGGCGCATGCCGCGTTCGAACAGGCGCTGGTGCTGGATGCCGGCCACTTCGGCGCTCGCTCCAACCTGGTATTCACCCAGCACTACCTGCCCCGGTTCGACCCGGCGGCTAACCGGCTGCAGGCCGAACGGGTGAGTTCCATCCTGAGCAGCAGCCCTGCCAACCTGCGCCGGCCCGCGCTCCATCCGGGCGGGCTCGACGCCGACAGGCGCATCCTCCGGGTGGGGCTGGTATCGCCGGACCTGAACACCCATCCGGTCGGCTTCTTTCTGGAGGCGATGCTTGCAGCGCTGCCTCCCGGCGAAGTCGTTCTGTACGCCTATGCAAAAACGCGTGTGTACGACGCGCTCTCGGCGCGTCTGCGGCCGGCTTTCGCGGGCTGGCATCAGGTGGTGGACTGGTCGGACGAGCAGACCATGCAGACCGTCGTCGACGACGGCATCGACATACTGATCGACCTGGCGGGCTACACCAGAGGAAATTCGCTCGCATGCTTCGCGCACCGGCTGGCTCCCGTGCAGATGAGCTGGCTCGGCTACTTCTCCACCACCGGCCTCGCCACCATCGATTACGTACTTGCCGATCCGATCTGCGTGCCGTCCGGCGAGGAGCGCTATTTCACCGAGCGGATCGTCCGGTTGCCGCACAGCCGTTACTGCTTCAGTCCGCTCAAGACCCGGCTGACCGAGCGCAGTCTGCCGTCGACCCGGCAGCCCGGCGTCACGTTCGGCTGCTGCCAGGCGCTCGCCAAGATCAACGATCGCGTCCTGGGGGCTTGGGCCCTTATCCTTGCCGCCGCACCCGATGCCAGGTTGCGAATCCGAAGCGCGAATCTCGATTCTCCGGTCGTGGCTTCCGCGCTCCGGACCCGCATGCGGCGTCTCGGCCTGCCGCTGGAGCGTGTCGAAACACTGCCGCTGCTGACCTACGACGCCTACCTGCAGAGCCATGCGGACGTCGACGTCATGCTCGACACCTTTCCCTATCCGGGCGGCACGACCACGGCCGAAGCGCTCTACCTGGGTGTGCCGACACTGAGCCTTGCATTGCCCGGCATGCTGGGACGCCAGGGCGAAGCCATCCTGAAGAACGGCGGCCTGGCGCACTGGGTTTGCGCGGACGACGCCGAATACGTCGAGAAAGCCGCCGCGATCGGTCGCAGAGAGTCGCTCTGGCTCGCCGAGGCGGCCGAACTGCGCGCGCAAGCGCCTGCGAATGTCGACTCAAGCCCGCTCTACGACGCACCGCGTTTCGCCAGGGACTGGCTGGAAGCCCTGCGTCGAACTTGGCGGGAGAGGGTGGCGCTCCTGCACGGACAATAGGCGCCATGGATTCTGTTTCTCAAATAGCGCTGGGCGCCGCCGTCGGCGTTGCGACCATGGGCCGGCGCACCGCCGTCTGGAAAGCGGCACTGTGGGGCGCCGTCGCGGGCACCTTGCCCGACCTCGACGTCTTCATCGACCAAGGCAGCCCGATTCTGAACATGGTGCTCCACCGCGCCGAATCGCATGCGCTGTTCTGGCTGACGCTGTTCTCGCTGCCTTTTGCCTCAGCCGTCGCCAGGCTGCAAGGCGAATGGCCCGTCTGGTGCCGCTGGTGGCTGGCGATGTGGCTGGCGCTGGTCACTCATCCGCTACTCGACACGATGACGGTCTACGGCACGCAATTGGCGCTTCCGTTCACCGACCGTCCGTTCGGCATAGGCAGCGTCTTCATCATCGATCCTCTCTACACGCTGCCGCTGCTCGCGGGAACGGTCTGGGCGCTCTGCACGCGAGGTCGCGGGCGAGGGCTGACGGCCAACGGCATCGGGCTGGCGCTCAGCACCGCGTACCTGGCCTGGGGCGTGGCGGCGCAGCATCATGTGACGCAGCTTGCCAAGGCATCGCTGGCCGAACGCGGCATCGTCGCCGAGCATCTGCTGGTCACGCCGACGGCGTTGAACAGCGTGCTCTGGCGGGTCGTCGCGATGTCGGGCGACAGCTATCACGAAGGCTTCCATTCGCTGCTCGACACCGAAAAGCGAATGGGCTTCGACCGCTTCGACCGCGGCAACTCCCTGAACGCGGCCGTCGCCGACATCGACGGCGTGCGGCGCATTTCGGCCTTCAGCAAGGGCTTCTACAAGGTGAGCGAGGACGCGGCGGGCCGGATACGCATCGTCGATCTGCGCATGGGGATGGAGCCGACCTACAGCTTCGACTTCGCGGTAGCCGAACGGAAGGCAGGCGGCGCCGTGGCGCCGCTCGCGAAGCCGGTGCAGCTCGGCGGCCGGCCCGATGTTCCGATGGTGCTGTCGTGGCAGTGGGAGCGCGCGCTCGGCAAGAAGGTGCCGCCGCCGCGTTGAATCCGAGTCGGATCAGCCGGCAGCGTCACGCGCCACCGCCGTCGTGATCTGCAGGAAGCGGTCGATGCCGGCCGGTGTGCGATTCTGTTGGCGGGAGTCGACGCGGTGTCGTTCAGCGCGGTTCGATGCGCTTGTTTCTCCGCTGGAACAGTACCGCAGCCACCATGCCCATCGCAAGAAATCCGACCAGTGCGTTGTTGGCTGCGACGCTGACCGCAAGCACCAGCCAGAACAGCACGATGGCCCGCTGGCGTGGGGCGACGGCTCCGGGCCGATATCCGTGTTTCCACAGCATTTCAGTGTCGCGCCCCAGCATCTGTACGCCTACCAGCGTCAATGCGACAGCCGCGCTGAGCTTCGGCACCTGCGCCATCCACGGCGTAGCCAGGAGGACGATGGCCAGCAGGGCCAGGCCGTGCGCGGGTACTGCCCACCGGCCATGCCCGCCGAGCATGCGCAAAACCACGGTGCGCGACGTCGAGAACGAGGCCGGCGCACCGCCCACCGCGGCAGCGAAAAAGCCGCCTGCCGATGTGGCGCACAGCATGCGTGGCTGCAGGCTGGAATACGCGGCCAGCTTGATGTTCACGATGAAAGCCGTCAGGCTTTCGAGCAGCAGCACGGCGCCCACGCCGACGCCGCAAAGCGCAGCCAGCAGCAGGGCACCGGTCGGTGGGATGTTGCTGGAATGGCTGATGTCGAACCAGCGCGCGTCGAGCAGCGACCAGTCCATCTGCATGTTGCCGAAGCGGCCGCAGAAAGGTCCGTTCGGTGTCGAGAGCCGCGTCCGTTCGTAGATAAGCCACGATGTCGCGGCTCCGGCCAAAAGTCCGAGCGGTTGCATCAGGAGCAGGAGATGCGCCGGGCGCGTGAAACCCTTGTTCCGTGCGAGATGGCCGTGGATGCGCTGGAGCACCGGCTTCCACGCGATGCCCAGCACGACTGACGGCAGATATACCAGCCAGGTCGCCAGCTTGTCCACCTGCATGCAGCCCAGAAGGCGACCTGCGGCTGCACTTCCGGCGACGATCCCCAGTGCGGTCGCGTACATGAAACCCTGAATCAGCCAGGTCGGTGCGCGCTCGATCGCATGCCGCACAGACCCCATGCATCCAAAGAGCAATGTCAGGGAGGCGGTCGCCGTGATGACTGCGAGCAGCAGGGTCTTGTCGCCCTGCAGACCCGGGTACGCTGCGACAAGCATCGTCAGCAGCTTGGTCGCGACCACCATGGATGCTGCACGCGGCCCCGACAATGCCGCGCCGTGGCTGGCCAAGGCCAGCAGGGAGCAAGCCACGACCGGCACGATTACCAGCATGGTTCCCAGCGCCGCTCCATCGGGTATGCCGGGCAGAAGGGCCTCGCCCAGAAGCGAACCCAGGCCGACGTATTCGATATAGAAGATAAGTGCAGTGGCACCACCGGCCCAGACGTCGGCAAGGAAGCTGTGAGGCGGAAAGGCAGTGGAGCGGTGCGGCTTCATCGGCATTCCGGATATGTCCTCACATTGGTGACGGACGGCGACGCGCGCAGTGTCTGGATGCCGGTGCCGTTCGCCCCGCCGATCAGACGTATCTGGAAGCGTCCGAATTCGTCGGGGCCGTAGGTCACGAAGCCTTCCGCGGCGCGCATTGCATCCCGGATTTCCGACATCGACGCCGAAGCACCGAATGCCACCGAGGCATGCGCGCAGTGCGCTGACAGGGTTGTTGCGCTGCGCGTCTCGGAGTGCAAATCCTGTCCGGCCCTGTGCTCCAAGCCGTCTATGCGCACGAGCGCGTAGACAAAGCCTGCCGTGATGCCGAGAAAAACAATCAGCGTGACGAGGGTCAACGTCGCATTGGCCGATAGCCAGAGACCCCGGCGTTCCAGAAAACGATTGACATCCAGGGTTGACGGATTTTTCATGGAATGCGGTGTTCGGCGTCCGTGCAGCCACGGACGGCCGCTCACTCGCTGGCCAGAAAATTCGGTTCGGCTGCCGGCTGCAAGAGCCGGCAGCCCAGCGGCAGCGCTTTAGTGAGTCTTGCCGTTTCCGCCTGTATTCGCCATCAGCTTGTCGGTGTAAGCAATCGCCATGGCCGACAGCAGGAACGCACAGTGGATCGCGGTTTGCGCGATCAGCACGCGGTCGGTGTAGTTGTCGGCGTTGATAAAGGTCTTGAGCAGGTGGATCGAGCTGATGCCGATGATCGACAGGCCCAGTTTCACCTTCAGCACCGACGCGTTTACGTGACTCAGCCATTCGGGCTGGTCGCGGTGGCCGCTGAGGTCCATGCGGCTGACGAAGGTCTCATAGCCGCCGACGATCACCATGATCAACAAATTCGAAATCATGACGACGTCGATCAGCGCCAGCACCACCAGCATGATCACGGTTTCGTTCAGCGTCGTGATCGGAGCGGTGGTCTTGTAGCCGATGCTGCTGATGAGCGCCTGCAGCGCCGTCTGGCTGCCGAAAGCGGCTTCGACCAGGTGCAGCAACTCGACCAGGAAGTGGAGCACGTACACGCCTTGCGCGACGATCAGGCCCAGATAAAGCGGCAACTGCAGCCAACGACTGGCAAAAATCAATCTCGGCAATGGACGCATCGGAGACAGTTTTCTGGGTGCGACGACGGGGTCGTCGACGGAAGCGGGTGTTTGGGTGGGGTCGGGGAGGGCCATGGGAGGGGTGCGTCAGGAGGAGCGGGGAGTCGCTTTGCGGATGCTGCGGGCAACCCACGATTGTAAGTTGGCGAGATGTCTGCACCATGGAAGTCCACACTTCGGCGCAGCATGGCACCGATGGCGCCCGATGTAGCGTCAGTAAGCCGTAAGTGCAACGTCCGACATTACGGCCGCCAGTCAAACCAAGGCGCAGGAGACAAAAAATGAGCAGCCCCAAGAACATCGAATCCACGTTGGTCGAGAACCGCGTGTTCCCACCCGACGAACGCGCCACCAGCGGCGCCCGCATCAGCGGCATGGCAGCGTACGACGCACTCTGCGCCGAAGCGACGGCCGATCCGGACGCCTTCTGGGCCCGCCTCGCCCGCGAGAACCTCAGCTGGACAAAGCCCTTCACGCGCACGCTGGACGAGTCGAACGCGCCGTTCTACAAATGGTTCGACGATGGCGAGCTCAACGCATCGGCCAACTGCCTGGACCGCCACATGGGAACGCCGGTCGAGCACAAGGCCGCCATCGTGTTCGAGGCCGACGACGGCACCGTCACCACCGTGACCTATCGCGAACTGCTGACGCGCGTCAGCGAATTCGCCAATGCGCTCAAGGCCGAAGGCATCAGGAAGGGCGACCGCGTCATCGTCTACATGCCGATGACCATCGAAGGCGTGGTCGCGATGCAGGCCTGCGCCCGCATCGGCGCGACGCACAGCGTGGTGTTCGGCGGCTTTTCGGCCAAGGCGCTGCAGGAGCGGATCATCGATGCCGGCGCCGTGGCCGTCATCACGGCGAATTACCAGATGCGCGGCGGCAAGGAGCTGCCGCTGAAGGCCATCGTCGACGACGGCATCGCACTGGGCGGTTGCGAATCGATCAAGAGCGTGCTGGTTTATGAACGCACGCCAACAGCCTGGGCGCGCGTCGAAGGCCGCGACAAGAGCTTCGGCGAAGCCATCGCCGCGCTCGACGGCAAAGGCGCCGAATGCCCGCCGGAACCGGTCGGCGCCGAACATCCGCTGTTCATCCTCTACACCTCGGGCTCGACCGGCAAGCCGAAGGGCGTCCAGCACGCCACCGGCGGCTATCTGCTGTGGGCCAAGCTCACGATGGACTGGACCTTCGACCTGCGCCCGGACGACGTGTTCTGGTGCACGGCCGACATCGGCTGGATCACCGGCCACACCTACGTCACCTACGGCCCGCTGGCCGCCGGCGCGACGCAGGTGGTGTTCGAGGGCATCCCGACCTTCCCGCACGCCGGCCGCTTCTGGCAGATGATCGAAAAGCACAAGGTCTCGATCTTCTACACGGCGCCGACGGCCATCCGTTCGCTCATCAAGGCGGCGGAATCCGACGACAAGGTGCATCCGAAGAACTGGGACCTGTCGAGCCTGCGCATCCTGGGTTCGGTCGGCGAGCCGATCAATCCGGAAGCCTGGATGTGGTACCACCGGAACATCGGCCTCGAGAAGTGCCCGATCGTCGACACCTTCTGGCAGACCGAAACCGGTGGTCACGTGATCACGCCGCTGCCGGGCGCCACGCCGCTGGTGCCGGGTTCGTGCACGCTGCCGCTGCCGGGCATCGCAGTCGCCATCGTCGACGAGACCGGCAAGGACCTGCCGAACGGCGCTGGCGGCATGCTGGTGATCAAGCGGCCGTGGCCTTCGATGATCCGCACGATCTGGAACGATCCGGAGCGTTTCAAGAAGAGCTATTTCCCGGAAGAGATGGGCGGCACGATCTACCTGGCCGGCGACGGCGCGGTGCGCAGCGAAGACCGTGGCTACTTCCGCATCACCGGGCGTATCGACGACGTGCTGAATGTTTCGGGCCATCGGCTCGGAACGATGGAAATCGAATCGGCGCTGGTCGCAAAGACCGATCTGGTCGCCGAAGCTGCGGTGGTCGGTCGTCCCGACGACGTCACCGGCGAGGCGGTCTGCGCCTTCGTCGTGCTCAAGCGCGGCCGTCCGGGCACCGATGAAGAGGCGAAGAAGATCGCCGCCGAACTTCGCGCCTGGGTCGCGAAGGAGATCGGACCGATCGCCAAGCCGAAGGACATCCGCTTCGGCGAGAACCTGCCGAAGACGCGCAGCGGCAAGATCATGCGGCGCCTGCTGCGCAGCATCGCGAAGAACGAACCGATCACGCAGGACACCTCGACGCTCGAAAACCCGGCCATCCTGGAACAACTGGGGCAGGCCTACTAGGCCCGACTCCGGCAGCGTCCGACAGGGGCGCAGTACCGCATGCTTTACAACGCTCCCTTCGATTCAATTCAAAGGGAGTGTTTCACATGGGTTTGAGAACAGGATTTTTGCTGGCCGTCGTCGTGCTGATCGCTGCGCTGGCTGCGCTGAACTGGGGCGTTCTGGCGATGCCGGTGCTGATGTCCATCGGCTTCATGCAGGTCAATGCGCCGCTTGGCGTGATCATGCTGGGGCTCACGGTATTGCTCGGCATTCTCTTTGCTGCCTATGTCGTGTCGCTGCAAAGCTCGGTGCTCATGGATTCGCGCCGCCACACGAAGGAAATGCAGACCCAGCGCGATCTGGCCGACAAGGCGGAGGCATCGCGCTTCACGGAATTGCGCAACTTCCTGGAGACGCAGGAAAACGTCCACATGACGCGCAACGCCGAGCGCCATTCCACGCTGATCGCGCGCGTCGAGCAGCTCGAAGGCACGCTGGCAGCGCACATCGGGCAGCTGGAGGATCGTCTAGAGCGTCGTCCGGTTCCGGGGTCGTCGACCGTCGCTACGACGCTTTCGTCGAGCGGCTCGACGATCATCCCGCCTCGCTACTGAGGCGTCGCGAGTACCCAGTCGGCCAGTTTCTTCGCGTCGGCTTCGCTGACTTGGTTGTTGGCCGGCATCGGAACGGCGCCCCATACGCCGGAACCGCCCTTGCGAATCTTGCTGGCGAGCATGTCGGCGGCACCGGCATTTCCCTTGTATTTCGCCGCCACGTCCTTGAACGAAGGGCCGAGCAGCTTGCGCTCGACGGCGTGGCAGCTGATGCAGTTCTTGCTGCGTGCCAGCGCGAGATCGGCCAGAGCGGGCGTGGTGGCGAGAAAGCCGGAGGAGGCCATCAAGAGGATCGAAAAAGCTTTGAGCATGTCAATGCGCGCGTACGCGCCGGTTACCATGAGTTACAGTCATTCCGAGAGATTCTATTTAGTGCTCTGAGTAAGGATTCCCCATGTGGTTCTTGGCCTTGGGATTGGTCGGACTGGTTCTCAAGTATCTCGAGATCGGCCCTGTCGGACAGCTTGCGTGGTGGATCGTCTTGACGCCGTTCGCGCTGGCCGCCGCCTGGTGGGCCTACGCCGACTGGTCCGGCTACACGAAGCGCCGCGTCATCGAAAAAGAGAATCGGCGCAAACAGGAGCGAATCGACCGCAAACACAGCCGGCTCGGAACCCTGTCGCCGCGTGCCAAGGACCGCCGCTGAGGACGCTCCTCGGCTCGTCGGCCGATGTCCGAGGGCCGATCACGGCCTTGTGCCGGCACCTCCGCCCAGCGACTGATAGAGCGCGACCGTATCGCCGAGGAGCGCGCCGCGTGCTGCGATGCGGGCGGATCTGTTCTGGAGAAAAGCGGCCTGCGTCGCCAGTGCCGATGGCCGAGTCGTATATCCCTGAGCGAGCTGCAGCCGCGTCAGCTCGAAGTTCTTCCGGGTCGCCGCCTCCCCCGCCTCCGCGACGCGCAATGCACGCGTGTCGACGTCGATGGCGTAGAGCGCATCGGCGACGTTCTGGAATGCTGCGAGGACCGTGCCTCGGTACTGCGCTGCGATGGCATCGAACTGTGCTTCGGCCGCGCGCTGGCGTGCAGAGAGCGTGCCGCCCGAGAAGATCGGCTGCAACACACCCGCGCCGAGCGACCATGCCGGATTGCCGGCGGCGAACATGTCTGCGAACCGGATCGCTCCGCCGCTGAAAGCCGCCGTGATCGACAGTTGCGGCAGGCGGGCCGCCTTTGCGACGCCGATGGCGGCGTTTGCCGCGCGCAGCTGCATCTCGGCCGCATGCACGTCGGGACGCTGATCGATCAGTTCCGAGGCGACTGCCGACGGCAAAGCCGGCATCCGGACATCCGCAAGCCTGATGCGCGGCAGCACCGCATCGGGGGTCCGCCCGGCGAGCGCCGAGATCAGGTCGCGCGTCTGCTCGCGCTGCTTTTCCAACGGCGGCAGCGACTGCTGCAGCTGCGTCAGCTGGTTTTCCTGAAGCGCGACGTCGAGTCCGCTCAGATAGCCGTTGGCCTGGAGGCGGCGCGCGTAGTCGAGCTGCTCGCGCGTCGCCTCGATTGCCTGCTGGACGGCTTCGGCCTGTTCGGTGAGCGTGGCGTCCTGGATCGCCGCAGCCACGATGTTCGAAGCGAGCGTCACGCGCGCCGCGGCAAGCTGGTCGCGCTGGCCGTCTTCCGCCGCCTGCAGACCTTCGACCTGGCGCCGGTTGCCACCGAACACGTCTGGCGCGAAGCCGACGCTGAGCTGGGCCGTGTGATAGCTGTAGATCGAATCGCCGGACGCCAGCGGCGAGGAAACCGATTGCCCGACGTTCTGCCGCGATGCGTTGTAGCCTGCCTGCACGGTCGGATAGAAGAACCCACGCTGCGCGATCGTGTTCTCGCGGGCTGCGCGCAGCGTCGCTTCGGCGGCTGCGACCGTCGGGCTCTGCGCAAGCGCCTGCGCGACCAGCGCATCGAGTTCGGGCACGCCGAACTGGCGCCACCAGTCGTACGTCACCGTCACAGCTGCGCTGCCTGCGGTCGGGAGCGGCTCGCGCGTCAGGGCCATCGGTAGCGGAGATTCGGGTCGCACGTAGTCGGGCCCGACGGTGCAGCCGCAAATGCCGAACATGGCGAACAGTCCGACGAAGCCCGCCATTCCGAGCCTCCCGAGCAGGTCGGCGCTCTTTCGCCGGGCATCTGTTTCAGGCAGGGTTTGTTGCCGCATTTCTCTTTCCTCCCAAACCTTGTCGCCGCTTGGCGAACTTCGAACGCCGCAGCACCGCGAGCCGCAATGCCGGAACCACCAGCAGCAGAAAAATCGGGCCGATCAGCATCCCGCCCACCACCACGGTGGCCAGCGGGCGCTGCACTTCGCTGCCGATGGCATGCGAGAGCGCTGCCGGCAGCAGCCCGATGCAGGCCGACAGCGCGGTCATCAGCAGCGGCCGCATCCGGTGCTCGTAGGCTTCGCGGATGGCTTCCAGGTCGTCGCGGCCCTTGAGCCTCAGCTCCTTGTAGTAGCCCAGGATCAGGATGCCGTCCATCACCGATACGCCCAGCAGCGAGATGAATCCGATGATTGCCGACACGCTGATGACCTGACCCGAAACCCACAGCGCGACGATGCCGCCGGTCACGGTGAACGGCACCGCCGCCAGCGTGAGAAGGCTGTAGACGAAGTTGTTGAAGAGGGCATAGAGCAGCACCACGATCAGCGCCACCGCTATCGGCACGGCCACCGCCATCCGCGCCTTGGCCTGCTGCAGTTCCTCGAACTCGCCGGCATACAGGATGCGATAGCCGGCCGGCAACCTGACTTGCGCGCCGACCTGCTTCTGCACTTCCTCGACGGTGCTGCCCAGGTCGCGGCCGCGGGCACTGAACTTGATCGGGATGAAGCGTTCGTTGCTCTCGCGGTAGATGTAGCTGGCGCCGGTGTCGAGCGTCACCTTGGCGATGTCCGAAAGCGGTATGAAGGAAGTGCTGCCGCCGGTGGTCGTGTAGCCCACGCGCAGCGACTTCACATCGTCCAGCGAGGCGCGCTGGCTCTGCGGAAAACGTACCGTCAGGCCGAACTGGCGGTCGCCCTCGAGCACGGTGGTCGCCTGGGTTCCGCCCAGCGCGGCCTGCACCACTGCGGTGATGTCGCCGGTGTTGAGGCCGTAGCGGGCGGCACGTGCGCGGTCGATCTGGATGTTCAGGTTCGGCTGGCCCAGCGTATTGAACACGCCCAGGTCGGCCACGCCCGGCACGCCGCTCATGACCGTCATGACCTGCCTGGCCAGCGTTTCCAGCGTCGCCAGGTCCGGCCCGATGATCTTCACCGAGTTGGCGCCCTTCACCCCCGAAAGACCTTCCTCGACGTTGTCCTGGATGTATTGCGAGAAGTTGAAGCCGACGCCGGGGAATTCGGCGGCGAATTTCTGCTGCAGCTCACCGACCAGCCGTTCCTTCGTCATGCCCGGACGCCATTCCTCGAAAGGTTTGAGCGGTGCGAACAGCTCGACATTGTTGAAGCCCGATGCATCGCTGCCGTCGTCCGGGCGTCCGTGCTGCGACACCACGGTGATGACTTCCGGATAGTCCTTGATCAGCTTGCGCATGCGGTTGACCTTGTCGCTGCCGGCCTCCAGCGAGATGGTCGAAGGCATCGAGGCGCGAATCCAGAGGTTGCCTTCTTCCAGCGCCGGAAGGAATTCGCTGCCCAGCGTCGACAGCAGCAGGCCGCCGGCCACCAGCACCAGCGCGCCGATCGCCAGCGTGGTGCGCACGTGCGCCAGCGTCCAGTGCAGGGCCGGGCGATACACCCGGTCGATGGCGCGCACGAAGATTGTTTCCTTCTCCTCGACCTTGCGCGGCAGCAGGTAGCTCGCGAGCACCGGCGTCACCGTGAAGGTCGCGAGCAGTGCGCCGGCCAGCGCGTAGCCGTAGGTGCGCGCCATCGGGCCGAAGATCTGGCCCTCGACGCCCTGCATCGTGAACAGCGGCAGGAACGCGGCGATGGTGATGCAGGTCGAGAACAGCACCGAACTGTCGACCTGGCAGGCACTCAGGTAGATGAGCCGCAGGCGAGCCGTCCAGCCGAGCGAGGGGTCGGTCCGCGCGCCGTCGGGTGCGCGGGCCATCGTGCGCAGCGCCAGCGCGCGCTCGGCCGACGGCTTCTGGAAGTTCCGGAAGATGTTCTCCACCAGGATCACGGCCGAGTCCACGATGATCCCGAAATCGACCGCCCCGAGCGACAGAAGGTTGGCCGACTCGTTGGTCAGCACCAGGATCATGATGCTGAAGAACAGCGCGAACGGTATGTTCACGCTCACGATGGTCGCGCTGCGCAGGTCGCCCAGGAAGATCCACTGGATCAGGAACACCAGCACGCAGCCGAAGATCAGGTTGTGCACCACCGTGTGCGTCGTCACCCCGACCAGCACCGAACGGTCGTAGTAGGGCGCCAGCTGGACGCCCTGCGGCAGCGCGCCATCGCTGTTGATCTTGTCGACCGCCGTCTTCACCCGCGCGATCACGTCGCTGGTGTGCAGGGTGCGGTTCATGATCACGACGCCGGTCACCACGTCGTTCTGCGCATCGCGGCCGGCTTCGCCCAGCCTCGGCACCGTTCCCTCGACGACACGCGCAACATCCTTCACCTGCGTCGGCAGGCCGTTCTGCTGGCCGATGACGACGTTGGCCACGTCCTCGATCTTCTCGATCAGCCCCAGCCCGCGGATGTTGATCGACTGGTCGCCCACGCTGACCGCGCGCCCGCCGACGTTGAGGTTGGCATTGCCGATTGCCGCGATCAGCTGCTGCAGCGTCACGCCGTGCGCTTCGAGCAGCTTCGGGTCGGGCTCGACGTGGTATTCCTTGGTGGTTCCGCCCCAGGTGACGACCTGCACGACGCCGGGCACTGTCAGGAGGCGGCGCTGTATCACCCAGTCCTGCAGCGCACGCAGCTGCGTCAGGCTGTAGGTCGACGGTCCCTTGACCTGGTAGCGCAGTATCTCGCCGACCAGGCTAGAGGCCTGGATCTGCGGTTGCACGCCGTTGGGCAGGTTCACGTTGGCCGCCAGGTTGTTGGCGACCTGCGTGAGCGCGAAGTAGTAGTCGGTGTCGTACTTGAAAGTCACGCGCACGAACGACAGACCGTAGAACGAGGTCGAGCGGATGTTGTCCACGCCGGGCGTCGTCGCCAGCCCGATTTCCATCGGGTGCGTGTAGTAGCGCTCCATTTCCTCGGCCGACTGTCCGGCGGCCTGGGCCGTTATCTCCAGAATGACCGGCGCGGGATTCGGATAGGCCTCGACGTTGAGCTTGAGAAAGGCCAGTACGCCGGCGGCAATGAAGGCCAGCAGGCCGAGCAGGACGATGGGCCTTCGCATGAGCACGAAGGCGAGCAGGGAACGGAACACGTGAGGCTTTCTTCGGGCGTTTACTGCGTATCGATCGCGTAGAGGTTGCTCAGGAACAGGGCGTTGCGGCGCGCGATACGCTCGCCGTCGCGCAGTCCGCCGGTAACCTGTACCGCATCTGCCGTGTGGTGCCCGAGCGTGACCGCGCGCCGCTCGAAGCGCTGGCCGTCGCCCTTCGCGCCTTCCACTGCCGCCCAAACCGCGTAGCTGCCGTCGTTCTCGCGAACCACGGCCCGCGCCGGCACCGAAAGACCTTGCTCCGGTGCCGACAGCTCGATGCTGAAATCCGCCGTCATCTGCGGGCGCAACTCATGCGCCGGGTCCTTCACGTCGGCGCGCACCACGAGCCGACGGCTGTTGGCATCCACTGCGTCCCCGACATAGGACACACGCGCGTCATAGGTCTTGCCGGGATAGGCCTGGACGCGCACCTGGACCGGCTGGCCGATACGATAGAGCGTCATTTCCGACTCCGGCACGGTCGCGACCATCCACAGCGTGCGGACGTCCGACACGGTCATGGGTGCCGTCGATGCGCCGGGTTGCACCAGCAGGCCGGCCTGCGCGGCACGCGCCGTGACGCGACCGGAAATCGGGCTGCGCACAGGCATCTCGATGTCGACGGCATGGCTGCGCTCGATGTTCGCTATCTCGGCCTCCGACAGCCCGAACAGGCGCAACGACTTGCGGGCTGCGTCGAAGTTGGCCTGTGCCGTCTGGAAATCCACCTGGTTCTGGATCAGCTCCTTCTGCGGGATGCCGTCGTCGGCAGCCAGCACCTTCGCCCGTTTTAGCGTCTGCGTCGCAGCGCTCAGCGTCGCTGCGGACGTGATCAGCGTCGATGCCGCCTGCGCGACGTCGGGTGCTGCGACCGTGTACAGCACCTGGCCGGCCTTGACGTCGTCGCCGGCCTTGGCCAGCACCTTGGCGATGCGGCCTTGATAGGCAGTGAAGACCGGAACCGTGTTGTCCTGGTTGAAATCGATGTAGCCGATCGCTTCGCGGCGGTTGACGAAGGCTTTCGCCGATACCGGGCCCACCTCGAGGTCGCCGGCCTGCACCGCGCTGACCTCGACCGCGTTTTCGCCGCTCTTGCCTGTCTTGCCCGTTTGGCCAGCCTTGACCGCATCCGTTTGCGCCGATGCGCTGTCCACCGTCGCAGCCGTGGCGCGATGCACCCACCATGCGCCGCCTGCCCCCAGCAAGAGCGCGACGAGCGCGATCGCGCCGACCATTCCGGGAGATGAAAATCTGCGTGCCATGAATCTGTTTTCCGCCTGATGAATGCCCGTCGGGGGACAGGCGCGCGGAGTCTAGATTCGGGTAGCTTTAAATTGGCTTTACGAAAACGGTTTCGTTGAACCCGTCGATAAACCCGTCGATGAACCGGTCGTCTTCCGGGGCAGTCGCACCTCGACCCGGGTGCCCACGACCCCGGGCCGCGTCCGCACCGCCAGTACGCCGCCCAGGCGTTCGATCACGCGATGCGCGATCGACAGCCCAAGGCCGGAGCCGCCCGGCAAGCCGTGCGTCCCACGCCAGAAAGGCCTCAGCATGTTTTCGCGCGTCGTCGCGTCGAGCTCCGGCCCGTTGTCCTCCACCGCAATGACGATTTCGTCGTTGAGGAGTTCCGACGTCAGTGCAAGGCTGTCGCCGCCGTAGCGAAGCGCGTTGTCCAGCAGGTTGCCTACGACTTCGTGCAGCAGCGTCGGCGAGCCGTTCAGCAGGCAGGCCGCACCTTCAGCCGGTTGGTGCCGGCGCATGGACAAGGTCTTGCCGGCCTTTTCGATGGCGGGGAGCCATTGGTCGTGCAAGGCGTCCAGCACATCGGCCGGATCGAAGTCGATGCTCTCGACCACCGCCTCCTGGTCGATTCTGGCGAAAGCCATCAGCTGACGAACCAGATGCACGGCGCGGGCCGCGACCCGGTCGAGCTCGGACAGCACATCTGCGTCGGCCGGCTGGCGCGCGTCCGCACGCTGCGTGCGTCGCATGTCGCCCACCAGCAGACGAATGCCGGCGATGGGCGTCTGAAGCTGGTGCGCGGCATCGGACAGGAAGCGCCTCTGCTCGAGCATCGATGTCTGCAGCCTGAGCAGCAGCGCGTTGGTATGCGTCACCATGCCGCGCAACTCGTCCGGAACGCTGTCCACCGGCATCGGCGACAGGTCGTCGAAGCCGCGGTGCGAGACGGCGTCGCTGATTTCCCATGTTGGCGCCAACCCGTGCCTCACGCCCAGATAGATCAGCGGAACGATGACGAAACCGACCAGCGCCGCCGGGAGGAAGATGGCTAGCGCGATCTCGCGCGACACCTGGTTGCGCCCGGTCCGCGACTCGGCCACCACGATCACGACAGCTTCGTCTCCGGGTGTCGGCTGGAAGCGCTGAATCACCGCGCGCAGGGGTGTGCCGGACTTGGCGTTGTCTACGTCGAAAAACACCGGCCGCCCCGGCTCCTCCCACTCGAGTTCGGTCGGCGGCTCTATCGCTGCGCTGCTCACCAGCGTGCGGCCCGAGACCGTGCGGACCGCAAAGCGGGAGTGCGACAGAGAGTCGAAAACCAGCGAAGCCGCCGTCGCCTGGTCGACTGCGAAACGGGCGATGCCGCCGTTCCACTGGAGCTGTGTCGACAACGCCAGCGCGTCGTCCTGCAGGAACCGGTCGAACGACAGGTCGCTCGCCCGGCCGACGAGCCAGAACGCGCATAACGTCGCGACGATGGCCGATGCAACCCACAGCGAGAGCAGCGGGCCGAGCAGCTCACGCCCCATGCTCCTGCGGAATCGACGCATGGTCAGGTCGCTTCCATCCGGTAGCCGACGCCGCGCACCGTGACGATGGCGACGCTGGCCTCGGACAACTTGCGGCGCAGCTTCAGGATGTAGATTTCGACGGCGTTCGCGCTGAAGTTCGATTCCCAGCTGGACATCGCCGAGACGATGCGGGTCTTCGAAACCGGTTTGCCTGCCGAGCCCATGAGCAGCTGCACCAGAGCGGCTTCTCGCGGACTGAGCGGTATCGGCTGGTCGCCATGCCGCAGCTCGCGTCCGTCGGTGTCGAAAGTGAGCGACCCGACCGAGAGCAGGTTGGTGCTGACACCGCGCCGTCGCCGCGTGACGGCGCGCAGGCGCGCCACCAGTTCTTCGGGCTCGAAGGGTTTCGGCACGTAGTCGTCGGCACCGTCGTTGAGGCTTCGCAGCCGGTTCGACAGGCCGTCGTTGGCCGTCAGCACAAGCACAGCCAGATCCTGACCGGCACTGCGCCATTGCTTCAGCACATCGAGCCCGTGAATGCGCGGCAGGCCCAGGTCGAGCACGGCGGCGTCGTAGCGCTCGGTTGCGGTGGCGGCGAGGGCTTGCGCGCCGTCTGTCACCGAATCGACCTGCCAGCCTTCGGCTTGCAGCGTGCGTTCGATGCCGAGACGCAGCGTCGGATCGTCTTCGACCAGCAGGACACGCATGGCAGCGGTGGAAGAGGTCTAGGAAGTGGCAGCAGGCCGGTGCGGCCGCGACTCAGTAGTTGTCGAGCACGGCACCCGTGCTGGCGCCGGACGCGTTGAACGCGAACTTCGCCTGCACGCCGCGCGTGTAGCGCGGTGCGGGTGCGGTCCAGGCTGCGCGGCGCTTCTCGATTTCTTCGTCGGACACGTGCAGTTCGAGCACCAGCTCATGCGCATCGATGGTGATCGAGTCGCCCTCGTTCACGAACGCGATGGTGCCGCCCGCCGCCGCTTCCGGCGCGACGTGACCGACCACCATGCCCCAGGTGCCGCCCGAGAAACGGCCGTCGGTGATCAGGCCGACGCTTTCGCCCAAGCCGGCACCGATCAGCGCGCCGGTCGGTGCCAGCATCTCGGGCATGCCCGGCCCGCCCTTGGGGCCGAGATAGCGCAAAACCATCACGTCGCCCGCCACGATCTTGCCGGCCAGGATGGCGGAAAGCGCCGATTGCTCGTCGTCGAATACGCGCGCCGGTCCGGTGATGACCGGATTCTTCAAGCCGGTGATCTTCGCGACCGCGCCTTCTGGCGACAGGTTGCCCTTGAGGATCGCCAGATGGCCTTCGGCGTACATCGGCTTGCCGATCGGGCGGATCACGTCCTGGTCGGCACGCGGCACGTCGGGCACGTCGGCCAGCACTTCGGCGATGGTCTGGCCGCTGATGGTGATGCAGTCGCCGTGCAGCAGGCCGGCGTTCAGCAGCACCTTCATGACCTGCGGAATGCCGCCGGCCTGATGCAGGTCGACCGCAAGGTACTTGCCCGACGGCTTCAGGTCGCACAGCACCGGCACCTTCTTGCGCATGCGCTCGAAGTCGTCGATGGTCCATTCGACGTCCGCCGCATGCGCGATCGCCAGGAAGTGCAGCACCGCGTTGGTCGATCCGCCGGTCGCCATGATCACTGCGACCGCGTTCTCGATCGCCTTGCGCGTCACGATGTCGCGTGGCTTCAGGTCCTTCTTGATCGCCTCGATCAGCACCTTGGCCGATTCCTTGGCCGAGTTGGCTTTTTCGTCATGCGGATTCGCCATCGTCGACGAGTAGGGCAGCGAAATGCCGAGCGCCTCGAACGCGCTGGACATGGTGTTGGCCGTGTACATGCCGCCGCAGGAACCGGTGCCGGGAATGGCGCGCTTCTCGATCTGCAGCAGGTCTTCGTCGCTCATGTTGCCGGCGGCATTCTGGCCGACCGCTTCGAACACGCTGACGATGTTCAGGTCCTGGCCCTTGTAGCGACCCGGCAGGATGGTGCCGCCGTAGACGTAGATGGCAGGAACGTTGGCGCGCAGCATGCCCATCAGGCCGCCCGGCATGTTCTTGTCGCAGCCGCCGACCACCAGCACGCCGTCCATCCACTGGCCGCCGACGCAGGTCTCGATGCAGTCGCTGATGACTTCGCGGCTGACCAGCGAGTACTTCATGCCTTCGGTGCCCATCGCCATGCCGTCGGAAATCGTGGGCGTGCCGAACACCTGCGCATTGCCGCCGGCTTCCTCGATGCCGGCGATGGCCGCATCCGCCAGCTTCTGCAGGCCGGAATTGCAAGGCGTGATCGTGCTGTGGCCGTTCGCGACGCCGACCATCGGCTTCTTGAAGTCGCTCTCTTCGTAGCCCATCGCGTAATACATGGAGCGATTCGGCGCGCGGGACTTGCCTTCGACGATGTTGGCGCTGCGGCGGTTGATCTGGAGCGGCTTGATGTCCATGACGGTCTCTTCTTTTGAATTCGGGGGGACGCCAGTATCCGACGAATGAATGATTCGTTCCAATCCGAAGATTGGTGTGGATTGATATGCTGGAAGTATGAAAGAAACGCTCATCGACCTCCGTGCCTGGCGGCAGTTCGTCGCTGTCGCCGAGGAACTGCACTTCGGTCGCGCCGCCCGTCGCCTGCACATGACCCAGCCGCCGGTCACGCAGGCCATCGCACAGCTCGAGAGGACGCTCGGCGTGAAACTGTTCGATCGCACCCAACGCCGCGTCGCGCTCACTGCCGCCGGTGAGGCGCTGCTGCCGGACGTGCGCGACATGCTGGCGCGTGCGCAGGCATTGCCGATGCGCGCGCGGGCTGCGGCGGCGGGTGAAGTCGGTCGCGTGCGGCTGGCTTTCGTGTCGACCATCGGTTTCGAGCGGCTGCCGGTGTGGGTGCGGGAATTCCGCATCCAGTGCCCGCAGGTGGCGCTGGAACTGGTCGAGGCGACCGGCGATGTGCAGCTCGAAGCGCTGGCGCGTGGCGAGATCGACGCCGGCCTGATGCTGCATTCGCCCGGCTTCGCGCCGCCGGGGCTCGAACGCCTGCCGGTGGCTGCGGAACCGCTGGTGCTGGCGCTGCCGGAATCGCATCCGCTGGCCCGCGTCGAGCGGCCGGCGCTGGGCGACGTGCTGGCCGAGCCGCTGGTGATATTCCCGCGCCGCATCGTACCGTCGCTGCACGACGCGATCTACGGGCTGTATCACGCGGCCGGGCGGGTGCCGACGGTGGCGCAGGAAGCAATCCAGATGCAGACCATCGTCAATCTGGTGTGGGGCGGGGTCGGCGTGGCCTGGGTGCCGGCGAGCGTCATGCAGTTCAGGCGGGCGGGGGTGGTGTACAGAACCGCGGAGGCGCTCGCACCGGGCGCCGTCGCTCATCGTGGCCGGAAGGCGCTGGCGGCGCAACCGTTGCCGGCTTGCGAGACGAGCCTCGTCTGGTCTGCGGACGTCTGCGATCCGGCGTTGGGGCGATTCGTGGAATTCGTGCGGTCGGCAGTTCGATCTGCGGCTTGACTGCGGCTTGACTGCGGCATGCCGTTTGCGGCGTTTCTTCGGCAGGAAATGACCGCAGCCCGACCTGAATCGACAGCTTTTGCAGGAGGTCACTACCTAAGATCGATGGTTGGTTCCCATCCCGAAAGCACTGATCCATGACGAGCTTCGCGCCGCACGCTATTCCCCATCTCCCGATCACCGATAGCACGAACGCGCAGCGCTTCTACATCGATGGTGACTGGCAAGATCCGGTGCCGACAGCGGCGACGAGCGGCGGATTCTTCGATGCAGTCAACCCTGCCACGGAGCAGGTCTTCGGCCGCATCGCGATGGGCAGCGCAAATGACGTCGATCTGGCAGTCGCCGCCGCTCGCCACGCGTTCCCTGCGTTCTCGACTTCTTCCGTCGAATCGCGCGCCGCGCTGCTGGAAAAGATCCACGCGCTGATGCTGGAGCGCGCCGAAGAACTTGCGCTCGCGCTCAGCCTCGAGATGGGTGTCGCGATCGGCTATGCGCGCACCGCGCAGTTGCCGTTCGCTGCCGAACACGTGCGGGTCGCGCGCGAAGCCCTGCTGGCTTATCCGTTCATGAAACACCAGGGTCCGACCGCGATCGTCCGCGAAGCCATCGGCGTCTGCGGTCTCATCACGCCCTGGAACTGGCCGCTGTACCAGGTCACGGCCAAGGTTGCGCCGGCCTTGGCTGCGGGTTGCTGCATCGTCATCAAGCCGAGCGAGCTGTCGCCTTTCAGCGCGCTGATGTTCGCCCAGCTGATGCACGACGCGGGCGTGCCGGCGGGCGTGTTCAACCTGATCAACGGCACCGGTCCGGACGTGGGCGCGGCGATGGCGGAGCATCCGGGCATCGACATGATCTCCATCACCGGCTCCACCCGCGCCGGCGTGCTGGTCGCGCAGGCGGCGGCGCCGACGGTCAAGCGCGTGACGCAGGAACTGGGCGGCAAGTCGCCGAACGTGATGCTGCCCGACACCGATTTCGCGCGCGCCGTGCCGCTCGGCGTGGCGGCGGCGTTCCGCAACGTCGGTCAGTCGTGCAGCGCACCGACGCGGATGATCGTGCCGCGCGAGCGTCTGGCGGAAGTCGAGGCGCTGGCTCGCGACGCAGCGCAGGCGCTGGTCGTCGGCGATCCGATGTCGGAGAAAACGACGCTGGGTCCGATCGCCAATCGTGCGCAATTCGACCGCGTTCAGCATCTGATCCGGGTCGGTATCGAAGAAGACGGTGCGCATCTGCTGTGCGGCGGCGCTGGTCGGCCTGAAGGACTCGCGCGCGGCTTCTACACGCAGCCGACGATCTTCTCGTCGGTCGAGACCGGGATGCGTATCGCGCAGGAAGAAATCTTCGGCCCGGTGCTGTGCATCCTTCCTTACGACACGGTGGAACAAGCCGTGGTCATTGCCAACGACACGGTCTACGGGCTCGGCGCGCATGTGCAGGGCGCCGACCTCGTCCAGGCGCGCGCTGTCGCCTCGCAGATCCGCGCCGGCCAGGTGCTGATCAATCACCCGGCGTGGGACCCGTTTGCGCCGTTCGGCGGCTACAAGCTCTCTGGCAACGGCCGCGAATACGGAAGCCACGGTCTCGAGGAATACCTCGAAACCAAGGCGATCCTGGGCTTCGGAACCGTCTGATCAATCTCTCTTTCAACATTCCATGACCACCACCGCACACATTCCCTCCTTCGTCGACCTGCGCGCGCTCGCCGCCACGTCTTCCGCACCGTCGCCGCTGCCGTCGGGCGACCGCTTCCAGGCGTCACGCCAATGGCTCAACACGCCGGCCGTCGGCGTCACCATCGACGCGCTGCATCTCGATGGCGGCAGCGGCAGCGTGGAAGCGCTGGCGGACGACGAGTTCGTGCTGGTGCTCGCGGGCGGATTGACGATCAACGACGATCAGGTGGGCATCGACGGTTCGATCGTCGTGCCGCGCGGCCAGCGTTTCGACTGGGCGGCTGACGCCGGCACCGTCGCGCTGGTGATGGGCTGCGGCCTCGGTCCGGCCGGTGGTGGCCGGCCCGTGCCCATCGACACGTCCGCCGCGCTGGAACCTTCATCGCCGCCGCTGGCCGACCTGCTTGTCGGACCCACGCCCGCCTGCCGCAATTTCACCGACTTCCGCTCGGCCAGCGGCGAATACATGATCGGCACCTGGGACTCGACGCCCTACGAGCGCGTCACGATGCCGTACCGGCATTGCGAACTGATGCTGCTGCTGGAAGGCGCAGTGACCTTCGTCGACGGCGTGGGCCGCAGCGGTACGTTTTCCAAAGGGGATGTCTTCCTGGTGGAGCAGGGCGCGCATTGCTCGTGGTTGAGCGAGACGCATGTGAAGAAGGTGTATGTGATTTTTCGGCCGGCTTGATCAGCCGTCGAACCCCTTCTGCTTGTGGGCGGATCCTGTGATGCTGTATTCGTCTCCAAATCCTGCCGAGTGGCTTTGAGTCAAATAAAGGCTCTCCAGGCCATCGATTTTGGCAACGACGGCTTCGCTGGCAAGTTCATTGCTGCTGCAACCAATGCGTACGGCAAGGGTGGCGAGCCTAGCCGCGATGACCTCGGGAAGTTGGATTGAAATTGCCACGTTCTTGCGCCCTTGTGAAAGCAAGAGCATCGCACGCGGTGTCGTCGTAGCCACCCACACCGCCCGGGCACAATCTCCGCATGCTCATGTACCCCCAGATCAATCCGATCGCCCTGCAGATCGGTCCGCTCGCCATTCACTGGTACGGCCTGACCTATCTCGCGGCTTTCGCTCTCTTTTTCTTTCTCGGCACGCGGCGGCTGCGGCATGAACCGTTCCGTTCGATCATCGGACCCGGCGCCTGGACGCGCAAGGACGTCGAGGACATCCTTTTTCTCGGCGTGATGGGCGTGATCGTCGGCGGGCGGTTGGGTTATTGCCTGTTCTACAAACCCGGCTTCTATCTCTCGAACCCGATCGAGATCCTGTACGTCTGGCAGGGCGGCATGAGCTTTCATGGCGGACTGCTCGGCGTGATCGCGGCGATGGTCTGGTTCGCCCGGTCGCGCAAACGGCCGTTCTGGCAGACGATGGATTTTGTCGCGCCCTGCGTGCCGACCGGGCTCGCTGCCGGACGTGTAGGCAACTTCATCAACGGCGAACTCTGGGGTCGTATTGCAAGCCCCGATCTGCCGTGGGGCATGGTGTTTCCGCAGAGCGGGACGATGCTGCCGCGCCATCCGTCGCAGGTCTATCAGTTCCTGCTCGAAGGCTTGCTGCTTTTCGTCATTCTCTGGCTCTACGCGCGCAAGGAGCGGCTGGAGCGCCGGGTGTCTGCCGTGTTCCTGATCGGCTACGGCGCGATGCGTTTCATTGCCGAGTACTTCCGCGAGCCGGACGATTTCCTCGGCCTGCTGGCGCTCAACATGAGCATGGGTCAGTGGCTGTGCGTGCCGATGATCGCGTTCGGGCTGTGGCTCTACGCGAGCGCGCCAGCCAGGCACTCGGTGGTGGCAGCGCGCGGCTGATCTAGTCGAGCGTCAGCGTGCTGCGGAACTCGCGCTGCGCACCTGTCACCGGGTCGATGAACTCCAGCTGCTGCGCCAGCAATTTCAGCGGTCGCGCGTAGTCGTCTTCGCCGGCCGGCAGCAGCACCGGATAGATCGGGTCGTTGACCATCGGCATGCCGAGCTCGTTGCAATGCACGCGCAACTGATGCTTGCGGCCGGTCACCGGCGACAGACGCAGGCGGGCCCGGTCTTCGCCGATGCGTTCCAGCAGCTCGAAGTGCGTGGTCGAGTTCGGCTCACCCGGCACCTCGGCCGTGCGCAGAAACGACGCATCGGGCACCAGCCGGCTATGCCGCACTGCCGGCAGGACCATGCCGGCGTGCCAATGCACGATCGCCTCGTACTGCTTGTGCACGCCGCGATCCGCGAACAGCTTCTGATACGCGGCCCGACCCGCCGGATCGACACAGAACAGCACCAGCCCCGCCGTGCCGCGATCGATGCGATGGATCGGCGCCAGCGTGTCGATGCCCAGCTTGCGCTTCAGCCGCACCAGCAGGCTTTCCTGCAGGTATTTGCCGGTGGGCGTCACCGGCAGGAAATGCGGCTTGTCGACGACCAGCAGATGCGCGTCCCTGAACAGCACGCACTCTTCGAACGGAATGCGCGGTTCGTCCTCGATCTCGCGGTAGTAATAGAGACGCTGATGCGCCACGTAAGGCTGGCTCGCGCTGACGGGCCGACCCTGCTCGTCGACGACGTCGCCGGCCTGCATGCGGCCCAGCCAGGTCGCCTGCGTCACACCGGGAAAACGCGCCAGCAGGAAGTCGAGCATCGTCGGCCATTCGCCTGCGGGGAGGCCGACGGTGCTGGGGCCGACACCGAGGCGGGTCGGAAGCGGGGTGTGCGGGGCTGGGGACTTCAAGATTCCCGGAATGTACCGTTCAGGCCAGCATGAGGCTCACGTGTGCGGACACGACGCGCCAGCCTTCGGGCATGCGCACCCAGGTCTGGCTCTGGCGACCGATGCGCTCGCTGCCTTCGCGGCGGAACTCGACATTCGCAACCGCGAAGTCCTCGCCGAAGGTGGTGATGGACTTCGCCGAGATCTCGCGCGCCAGGTTGGCGCTCGGGCGCCCTTGTCGGAATGCCTGGATGGCGTCGTAGCCGTAGAGGTTCTCGCCGGCGCCGTAGCGCAGCGTGTGCGGCGACACCCAGAACAGAAGGTCGAGTGTGGCGACGTCGTTGGTTACCAGCGCGCGTTCGTAATCTGCGAAAACGGCTTCGACCTCGGCCATGACGGCGGGCAGGTTGATGGCGGGAGCTAAGGAGGCGGTGGCGGACATGGGAGGACTTTCAGGAAGCGTCGAAGAAGCTGCTGCCGGCGCGGTAACGGCGTTCGGGCGACATGTCGGGAGAAATGTGGGGCGATGCAAGCGACTCGACCGCGCCTTCGAACGTGAGTTCGAGCTGTACGCCGCTCGGGTCGTAGACGAAGAGCTGCCACAGCGTCGTGCCAGGCACCAGGAACTCGCGCCAGTCGAGTCCGGCTGAGCGAAATCGTTCGATGTATGCAGCGTAGCCGGAGCAGGCGAGCGAGACGTGGTCGATGGCGCCGGTGCCGGTCGGCACTTCGCCTGCGCCGCCCAGCGCCGGACCGCCGGCGTACACATGGATGATGGCCTGTCCGCCCGGCTGACCGCAGGCGAGCCAGGCGCCGGGGTAGCCGAAATCGGGCCGCGCTATCTCGCGCAGGCCAATGACGCGGGTCCAGAAAGCGCGTGTGGCTTCCAGGTTCGCCGTCTTGATCGCGAGATGGAAGAGGCCGTGGGTGATGGCGACTGTCATGGTGCTCCTCGAGCTCAGGGTTGGCGGAATGCCTGTCCGACGGCGGCCGGCATGCGCGCGCCGCGACCCAGGCCCGCCAGTATGAGCAGCGCCGCGAGATACGGCGTCATCTGTATCACGTACGAAGACACGGGCAGGCTGAATGCCTGGACCCGCAGCGAAAGCGCCTCGGCCGCGCCGAACAGCAGGCAGGCCAGCACGCTGCCTCTCGGCATCCAGCGGCCGACGATGATCGCTGCCAGCGCCAGATAGCCGCGCCCGCTGGTCATGCCGTCCGTGAAAGTGCCGACCTGCTGCATAGACAGCACCGCGCCGCCCAGCCCGGCCAGCGCGCCGCTGCAGAGGATCGCCGCCATGCGCACCCGGATCGGATCGGCGCCCGCCGCAAATGCAGCCAGGGGGTTTTCGCCCACGGCGCGCAGCGTCAGGCCGGCGCGGCTGCGGAACAGGAAGAGCGACAGCGGCGCGATCAGAACGAAGGCGAGATAGGTGAGCGGCGGCTGCCTGAAGAGCAGCGGTCCGACCCACGGCAGGTCCGACAGCCACGGAATCGCCCACACGTCCAGCAACGGCACCCGGACGGCGGTGCCGCCGTCGCGACCGGTCGTCATGCGGACCAGGAAGCTGGTGAGCCCGAGCGCCAGGATGTTCGAGGCGATGCCGGTGACCATGTGCTCGGTGTGGAAGCGCGTGGTGGCGACGGCCACGACCAGCGCCATCGCCATCCCGGCCAGCGCGCTGGCTGCCAGCCCGAATCCGGCATTGGACGTGGCATGCGTCGCCATCACGCCGAGAAAGGCGCCTGCCAGCATCTGGCCTTCGAGCCCGACCGCGAAGGTGCCGCTGCGCTCGCAGAGGATGCCGCCGAGCGCGGCGAAGATCAGCGGCGTCGCAATGCGCAGGCTGGCTGCGAGGAAATCCAGAAGAACGGCGGGTTCCATGATTCAGGTCTTTTCCTTGCCGGACCGGCCGATACCGCACAGCACGAAGATCATCGTGAGGCCCTGGATGACCAGCACCAGCGAGGAGGGCACGCCGACCTGCCGCTGCATCGCCAGCGCGCCGGTTTCCAGGAAGCCGAAGAACAGCGCCGACGGCAGCACATAGAGCGGGTTCAGCGCGCCCATCAGCGCGATGGCCACCGCATTGAATCCGAAGCCGGCCGAGAAGCCTTCTATCAGGCGGTAGTGCACGCCCAGGCATTCGATCGCGCCGGCCAGTCCGGCCAGCGCGCCTGCGGTGCCCATCAGCCCGAAGACAGTGCGGCCATGCGACATGCCCGCGTAACGCGCGGCAGGCAGGCTGGCGCCGACGACGCGCCAGCCGAATCCGAGCGTGGTGCGCCACAGCAGATAGTTCGCGCCGAGCGCCGCGGCCACCGCGATGGCGATGCCGAAGTGCAGGTCGGTGCCGGGAACCAGCTTGGGCAGCCATGCGGCCGCATCGAACAGCGGCGACTGCGGAAATCCGGCGCCTTCTTCGCCCATCTCCCCGTGCAGCAATTCGGAAACCAGCAGCAGCGCGACGAAGTTGAGCAGCAACGTCACCAGCACCTCATGCACGCCGCGCGTCACGCGGATGGTCGCCGCGACACCCGCCCATGCCGCGCCACCGGCCGCGCCCGCCGCCAGCGCCAGCGGCAGCAGCACCCACATCGGCAGCCCGGCAGCGAACAGTGCGACCGCCGATGCAGCCGCGCCCCCGATGGCGAGCTGGCCTTCGGCGCCGATGTTGATCACCTTGCCCCGAAAGCACAGCGCGATGCCGACCGCGCACAGCAGGTAGGGCGTGGTCTTGTTCAGCCCGACCACGATGCGGTCCCAGCCGCCGAAAGCACCCATCAGCAGGTAGTAGTAGGCCGTGAACGGATTCTTGCCGGCCAGCAGGATCAGGATCGCGGTCAGCAGCAGCGCCATGCCCACCGAGACCGCAGCGCGCCACAGCGCTCCCGCCTGTCTCGCAGCACCGAGCAGATCCGGAAAGCGCCGGTTTGCGGTCGATGCGGTCATCGGCGCGCTCATGCCGACATCTCCTGCAGCACGCCGGCCATCGCCAGCCCGATGCGCTCCACGTCGGCCTCGGCTCGTGGAACCACACCGACGATGCAGCCGTCCGAAAGCACGCCCACGCGGTCGCCCACGGCCAGCACTTCCTCGAGTTCCGACGATATGTAGAGCACGGCGGCACCCTGATCGCGCAAGCGGCGCAGGCTGTCGATCACGAACTGCGTCGCGCCGGGGTCCAGCCCCCACGTCGGCTGAAAGGCGATCACGACTTCGGGCTTGCGGCCGAGCTCGCGCGCCAGCGCCACCTTCTGCTGGTTGCCGCCGGAGAGCGTGCGCGCCGGCGCGTCCAGCGAGGTCGCGCGGATGTCGAAGTCGCGTCGGCGGTCCAGGCACAGCGCGCGCGCCGCGCCGCGATGGATGTGGCCGAAGCTGGAGTAGGGCGGCTGGCCCATGTCGCGCAGCATCAGGTTCTCCTCGATCGACATGCCCTGCACCAGGCTCGTGCCCGCGCGGTCCGCCGGTATGTAGGCGATGCCCACGCCGAGGCGCTGGACCACGTCGCCGTAGGTGATGTCGTAGTTGTCGAGGATGATTCGCCCGCGCACTGGCTGCTGCATGCCGGCCAGTACGTCGGCCAGTTCCCCCTGGCCGTTGCCGTCGATGCCGGCCAATGCGAGGATCTCGCCGGCGCGCAACTCGAAGCTGGCATTCCTGAGGCGCGCAACGCCGCTTGCATCGCGTGCCGCCAGCCCCTCGACCTTCAATCGGATCCTGCCAGGCTTCGTGGCGACCGGCGATGAAACGGCCCTGGCGGCTTTCGCGTCCCGGCCGACCATCAGCCGCGCCAGGGATTCGCGCGTCGCTCCGGCCGTCGGCGCGCTACCGGCGACCTGGCCGTCTCGCAGTACCACGACCTGATCGGCCACGGCGAGCACTTCGCCAAGCTTGTGGGTGATGAATACCACCGAATGACCTTCGGCCCGGAAGCGTCGCAGGAACTCGAGCAACTGTGCGATTTCCGGCGGCGAAAGAATGGAAGTCGGTTCGTCGAGGATCAGAAGATTGGCGCCGCGCAGGATCGCCTTGAGAATCTCGACGCGCTGCTTTTCGCCGAGCGCAAGCTGCTCGACCCGCGCGTCGGGATCGATCTCCAGCCCGTAGCGCGCGGCCGCATCGCGCACCTTCGCGGCGATGCCGCGCCGATCGAGCCACCAGCCGGCGCCTTCGGCCCATCCGAGCATCAGGTTCTCTGCCACCGTCATCGCCTCGACCAGCGTGAAGTGCTGGTGGATCATCGCGATGCCGGCCTGTAGCGCGGCTTTCGGGCTGCCTGTCGCAAGCTCGCGTCCGTCGTAGACGATGCCGCCCTTGTCGGGACGCACCATGCCGAACAGCACCTTCATCAGCGTGCTCTTTCCCGATCCGTTCTCGCCGAGCAGGCCGACGATCTGCGCGGACATCACCGTCAGGTCGATGCCGCGATTGGCACGCACCGTGCCGTACGACTTGGAGATGCCGCGCATCTCCAGCAGCGCGCGCCGCTGATTCTCCACGAGCCTCACAGACCGCCGCGCGCGTCTTCTTTGACGACGTTGACCTTCAGCGCACCACTGGCGAACTGCTTCTTCAGGCCGTCGATCTCGGCGATGACTTCCTTGGGCACAGCCGGGCCGTAGGCGGCGGTCCTGCTGTACATCAGTTCGGCGCCCGGGTTCTTCGCCTCGTAGCCATAGGTGATCAGCATCGGCTTCAGCGTGCCGGAGCGGGCTTCGCCAGCTGCCGCGACGTACATGTCGTCCCACTTCTCGACGATCGCGGTCAGCACGTTCTGCGGCGCCGCCTCGACGTTGGCGAACGAGCGCCCGCTGGTGTAGACGTTCTTTTCCTTCGCGGCCTGGATGATCCCGCCCTGCGCCGCGTTCAGCTTGCCGAAGACGAAATCGGCGCCGCCCGCGATCAGCGCGAGCGCGGCTTCCTTGGCCATCGCGGCGTCTTCCATGTCCTTGATGTAGATGACGCGCACCTCGGCGGTCGGCTTCACGCTCTTAACGCCCTGGCGGAATCCGCCGACCTGCTGCACCACGTTGGGCAGGCCTTCGAGACCGTTGACCGAACCGATCTTGCCTGTCTTGGACATGCGCGCGGCCAGCACGCCCATCAGGTAGCCGACCTGCGCGTTGTCGTAGTCGACCGAGGTCACGTTCTTGCCGGCGCCCGCACCGCCCGAGCCGACGATGAATGTCGTCTTCTCGAATTCCGGGCCGACGCGCTGCGCGGCCGACAGGAAGCGGCCCGAATGACCGATCACCGGGCTGAAGCCGCGGCGCGCGTAATCCTTCATCGTCTCGATGTGATCCGCGGGTTGCACGTTCTCGGAGAACGCGGTTTCGACGCCGGCAGCCTTCATCTTGGTGATCGCCGCGTAGCCGCTCGCGTTCCAGCTCTGGTCGTTGATCGATCCGGGCAGAACCAGCGCGACCTTGTCTTCGGCCGATGCGATCTGCGCGAAGCCGATGCAGGCCGCGCCGACCAGGATGGCGGCGGCGGTACGGGTGAAGAAACGGCTTGCGCGGGTGGCGCGGGAGGCGTGTGCGGCGACAGTGGATGACATCGAAAGCTCCGTGGATGGGTGCCGGGCAGAGCGCAACATCCAGGCCAGCGCACCGGCGGCTGCAAGCGTCGCCTTCTTCTGCGAGCGGTTCGCTGCGGACATCGCATGTGCAGCCACTTTTGCAAGATTTCGCTACGCCCCGGTGCCGGATCGGCATCGCCTCCAGCCGATATCCGAAGCGGTGCATCCGCCTGCGCCACGCCCCAAAGGTGAACGTCGAGCAGTCACGCTTGGTGCATCGCCGAAAGTTCGCCGACCAGATGATCGGCGAATCCTGCCGACGCCACCGACAACACCCGGTCGCGCAGCGCCATCAGCACCAGACGGCTGGGCGGCAGGCTGCGTTCGTCGATCGGTATCGCGCGCAGCCTCGGGTCGCCAGCCGTGCCGAGCGCGATCTGGAAGCTCACGCCGCCGGATTCGCGCGCGAAACTGCGCATCATCTCGAACGAGTTGCAGACCAGCGACGCGACCGGCTGTTCCGACGAATGCTCCAGAAGATCGTCGATCACGCCGCGTCCGGACAGCGTGCCGTCGGGCAGCGCCACCGGGTATTCGAGGCAGTCCTTCAGGCGGACGCTGTCGCGTCCGGCCAGCGGATGGTCGGCCGCCACCACCGCGCAGGTGCGCTGGCGGGCCTGCGCGAGGATGCGCATGCCGCGCACCGGCGGCGGATTGAAGACCAGCGCCAGATCCACCTCGAAATCCACCAGCGCCTGCACCGCGCGCTCGCGGTCGAGCACCTTCACGGCAAAGCTCACACCCGGATGGCCGGCCTGGAATCCGACCATCGCGCGCGGCAGGAAGGCCGGTGCCAGCGCCTGGCTAGCGGCGATCGACACCTCGCCGCGCCGCAATCCGCGCAGCGACTCGATCTCCGAGCGCACATGATCGAGATCGGCCGCGCGCCGTCTCGCATAACCGACGAACAACTCGCCCGCGGCGGTCAGTCGTACGCCGCTGGGCAGGCGCTCGAAGATCGGCGTGTCGAGTTCGCGCTCGAGCTCCTTGATGCGGCGGTTGACGGCCGAGGCGGCGACGTGCAGCGTCTCGGCTGCGCTGCGGATCGAGCCGCAGCGCGCGACGGCGTCGACGTACTTGAGATATCTCAGGTGTTGCATGCCGATCCACTGCAATAGCGATGCCCGTATGGGTAAACCGGGTTGCACGGCACAGGCTGCCTGCTCATAATTATCGGTAATTACCGAAAATTACGGTTCGAACGGAAGCGCCATGCGTCTCGTACCCGATTCCCTGCACCAGGAGGTGGCCGGTCTGCTGCGCGAGGAAATCTTCTCGGGCACGCTCACGCCGGGCAGCTTTCTCGACGAAGCGGCCCTGTGCACCCGTCTCGCCATATCGCGCACGCCGCTGCGCGAAGCACTCAAGGTGCTGACCGCCGAAGGGCTTCTGCGCCACGAGCCGCGTCGCGGCTGCTTCGTGGCCGAGGTGACCGAGCGCGACCTCGACGAGATCTTCCCGGTCATCGCGCTGCTCGAAGGCCGTTGCGCATGGGAAGCGGCACGCAACGCGAACGATGCGGACATCGCCGCGCTAGAGGTGCTGCACGACAAGCTCGGCAAACACGCGCGCGCCAAGCGCATCGGCGACTACTACGCAACCAATTTCACCATCCACG
The DNA here is from genome assembly GCF_051216695.1 of Variovorax glucosi. Lineage (NCBI taxonomy): Bacteria > Pseudomonadati > Pseudomonadota > Betaproteobacteria > Burkholderiales > Comamonadaceae > Variovorax > Variovorax glucosi. The sequence goes on along the minus strand of NZ_JBPJZE010000001.1, from coordinate 733,850 downwards.
AGGCAGTCATCACGCTGGCCGACAACCGCTGGCTGGCGCTGGTGATTGGCGATCTGCGCAAGATACTGAAGCTCGCCAGGCTTCAGCAGCTCACCGTGCCCGGTCGCATGGCGCAGAGCCTCGCCGAGCATCTCGCGGTGTTCGCCGCGATCAAGGCACACGACAGCGACGGGGCGGAAGCCGCGATGCGAACCCATCTGCACCGCCAGCGCGAAGCCCTTCGCGCCGTGGCGGCCCAACCGAAATCGAGGCTCGCCTGATGAATGCTTCCACCTGGATCGCCCGCAACGTGTCCCGACTGCGCCCCGGCGCTGCGGCGCCGCCCGACGAAGCCGCGTCGGCGCTTGCGCCTTCTGTCCCCAAGGAAAAGAAACCCGTCACGCCGCCGCGTTCCCTGTCCGAGCGGCTCGACGTCACGCTGCGCCGTCACGACGAGGCGATGGCACCGCGCACGCTGCGCCGCGCGCTCGCCGATCTGCTGGCGGTGGTCGATGCCCGCGTGAGCGAGGTCGAGGCCGGTCGTCGTGCCTGCGAGGTCATGAAGTGGTATGCCGGTCTCGAGTCGGCAGAGCGCCGCGACGTGTGGCTGCTCATCAGCGAGCGCTTCGCACCGGACCCGAGAAAGCTCGGAAGCGCCCGCGCCCGGCATGAGGCGGCCGTCGGTACCGCTGACGAAGGACAGGCCGAAGTCAATCTGCGGCGCGCGCTGTCGTCGCCGCGCGCGCGCCTGCTGCAGCGCTTCACGATCGACCCGGAGGGCATGCGTTTCCTGGTCGATCTGCGGGCGGAAGTGCTGCCGCACGTCAAGGGCGACCGCCGGCTGGTTCCACTGGATTCCGAGCTGGAGCATCTGTTCTCGACCTGGTTCGATGTCGCCTTTCTCGATCTGCGCCGCATCAGCTGGGACTCGCCGGCGTCGCTGATCGAAAAGCTGATCGAGTTCGAGGCGGTGCACGACATCAAGAGCTGGGCCGACGTGAAGAACCGGCTCGACAGCGATCGCCGCTGCTACGGCTTCTTCCATCCGCGCCTGCCCGGCGTTCCGCTGATCTTCGTCGAGGTGGCGCTGGTCGACCGGATCAGCGACGGCATCGTGCCTCTGCTCGACGAGGCCGCCGCGCCGGTGTCGGCCGACAAGGCGACGACGGCGATCTTCTATTCGATCAGCAATACGCAGGTCGGCCTGCGCGGCGTGAGCTTCGGCGATTCGCTGATCAAGCGCGTGGTCGAGACATTGCAGGCCGAGTTTCCGAAGCTCAAGGTATTTGCGACCCTGTCGCCGGTGCCGGGTTTTCGCGGATGGCTGTCCAGGCATGCGGGCGACATGCTTGCGCGGCTCGACGACAAGCGCGCTGCCGAACTTGGCCGTGCGCTCGGCTCGCTGCCGCCGACGCCCGAGCGGTTGATGGCCGCGGCGGACGATGCGCTGGCGCTCGACGCGAAATCGCCGGTCCGCCAGATGCTGATGCAATGCGCCGCCGAGTACCTCGGCCGGGCGTCGGCGGATGGCAAGCCGGTCGATCCGGTGGCGCGCTTCCACCTGGGCAACGGCGCCCGCGTGGAGCGGCTCAATTGGGCCGGCGATCCGTCGTCGAAGGGCATGAAGCAGGCGTTCGGGCTGATGGTCAATTACCTCTACGACCTGAAGCGGCTCGACAAGCACCGTGCGTTGCTTGCCGACGGCAGGGTGTCGGTGTCGCGCAGCGTCGACGGACTCTTTCTGAAGGGAGCGGCGAAGAGCCAGAGCTGAAACGAGAGTGTGCGGAAATTTCAAATAACGAGACGACTCGACAGGAGACGACAAGATGATTCAGGACTTTCAAAGACGCGACTGGCTTCGATGGGCCGCTGCAGGCGCTGCGACCGCGACGTTCGGCCGCGCGACGCTGGCACAGACCGCCGCAGGCTGGCCGACGCGTCTGGTGACGATGGTCGTGCCGTTCCCGGCCGGCGGCGGCACCGACGCCTTCGCGCGGCCGCTGTCCGCGCATTTCACGCGTGCCGCTGGCCAGACGCTGGTGATCGACAACCGCGGCGGTGCGGGCGGCACCGTCGGCGCGACCATTGCCGCCAAGGCGGCGCCGGACGGCTACACCGTGTTCATGGGTGCTGTGCACCATGCCATCGCGCCGTCGATTTACCCGAAGCTGGACTACGACCTGGAGCGTGACTTCGTTCCGCTGATGCTCTTGGCCAACGTGCCTCAGGTGGTCGTCATCAATCCGAAGCGCGTGACTGCCACGACGCTGCAGGAATTCGTCGCGCAGGCAAAGCGCAATCCCGGCAAGCTCAACTACGCCTCGGCCGGCGCCGGCACATCGCACCATCTGGCGGGCGAGCTGTTCAAGCTGCAGACGGGCACCTTCATCACCCACATTCCGTACCGCGGTGCAGGCCCGGCGCTGCAGGACCTGATCGCCGGCAACGTCGACGTGATGTTCGACGGGCTCGGTTCTTCCGCACAGCACATCAAGGCCGGACGCATCAAGGCGCTGATGGTGGCCGGCGGCAAACGCAACCCGGCATTCCCCGACGTGCCCTGCGCCAGCGAGGTCGGTCTGCCCGACTACACCGTCACCACCTGGTACGGCCTCTGGACGCCGCGGGGCACGCCCGCCGATGTGCAGGGGAAGATCGTCGAGGACATGAAGAAGGCGCTGGCCGCCGACGACCTCAGGGCGATCTGGACCAACAACGGATCGGAAATCCCGAATGTCACGATGGCCGCTTTCGGCGGCTTCGTGAATGCGGAAATCAAGCGCTGGGCAGCCGTCGTCAAGGCGTCGGGCGCCAAGCTGGAGTAACCACACAAATGATCAACGCCAATCTTTTCGCCGCGCTTCGCGCTGCATTCCCTGCCGATCTCGACGCCGTCGCGGTCGAAACCGACGACGGTCTTCTCTATTCGTGGCGCGATCTCGACCATGCGAGTGCCAGGATCGCCAACCTGCTCGACGCACTCGAACTCGAACCCGGCGCGCGTATCGCGGTGCAGGTCGAGAAGTCGGTCGAGGCGATGATGCTCTACCTGGCGACGCTGCGCGCTGGCTATGTCTTCCTGCCGCTCAACACCGCCTATCGCGGCGGCGAGATCGCCTATTTCATCGGCAACGCCGAGCCGGCCGTCGTGGTCTGCAGCAGCGCGAATGCCGATTGGGTCGCGCCCATCGCGCAAGCCGCCGGCACCCGCCACATCTTCACGCTCGACGACGACCGCAGCGGGACGCTGCTCGAAGCCGCGGCGCAGTGCAGCGATTCGCACGCCGTGGCGCACAAAGCCGCCGACGACCTGGCTGCCATCCTCTACACCAGCGGCACGACCGGGCGCAGCAAGGGCGCGATGCTGTCGCATGCCAACCTGCATTCGAATGCCGCGGTGCTGAAGGATTACTGGGGCTGGACGGACGGCGACGTATTGATCCACGCGTTGCCGATCTTTCACGTGCACGGCCTGTTCGTCGCCATCCATGGCGCGCTCATCAGCGGCAGCAAGATGATCTGGATGAACAGGTTCGACCCGAAGCGCGTGGTCGGACGGCTGCCGGACGCGACGGTCTTCATGGGTGTGCCGACGCTCTACGTGCGCATGCTCGCCGAGCCGGGGCTCACGGAGGCGGCCTGCCGCAATATGCGCCTCTTCATTTCCGGCTCGGCGCCGATGCTGATCGAGACCTTCAACGACTGGAAGTCGCGCACCGGCCACACCATCCTCGAGCGCTACGGCATGAGCGAAACGGCGATGCTGACGTCGAACCCGTACCACGCAGTGCAGGGCGAGCGGCGCGGCGCGACGGTCGGTTTTCCGCTGCCCGGCGTGAACCTGCGGGTTCGTTCGGCGCCGAATGCCGACGAAGCAACAGATCCGGCAGCCGAGTCGCGCGATTGCCTGACCGACGAGATCGGCAACATCGAGGTCGCCGGCCCGAACGTCTTCTCCGGCTACTGGCGCATGCCGGAAAAAACCCGCGAGGAGTTCACCGCCGACGGTTTCTTCAAGACCGGCGACGTCGGCAAGATCGACGGCTTGGGCTATGTCACCATCGTCGGCCGCAGCAAGGACCTGATCATCAGCGGCGGCTACAACGTCTACCCGGCCGAGATCGAAGGTGCGATCAACGAGATGCCTGGCGTGGCGGAAAGCGCCGTCATCGGCGTGCCGCATCCGGATTTCGGCGAGGTCGGCGTGGCGATCGTGACCGCGCGGGCCGGGTCGACAGTGGATGCGGATGCAGTGCTGGCCGGCCTCAAGGCGCAGCTCGCGAATTTCAAGATTCCGAAGCGCTGCTTCGTCGTCGGCGAGTTGCCGCGCAACACGATGGGCAAGGTACAGAAGGCGCTGCTGCGCGACGAACACAAGGCGCTGTTCACGCCAGCGGCAGCTACAGCACCTTGACCGCGCGGCCGATGAACTGGATCGGCCCGGTCGGCCGGTCGATCGGCGAGCCGGCGGCCGGCTCCAGTGTCAGCTCGAACAGCTGATCGGCTTCGAGCGGTGGCAACTGCTCGATCGGCACTCGGATCGAGCGACCTGGCGTCACCAGGCCAAGCGACACCGGCCCGCGCCATGCGTTGGCCTTGGTCCAGAACTGCAGCGACCTGCCTTCGGGCACCGGCTGGTTGCCGAGCGGTATCAGGCTGAGCTGCTGCGCACCGCCGCCCGCGGGTCGTGCGCCGGTCTGGACGACCCAGCCGGGCGCCTTGTCCGCCGGAGCGACCAGCACCACCATGTATTGCGGCGCGGCCGGCGCGAACGAGCGGGTCACCAGTACGGCGGCCATCACGGCTGCGGCAGCGAAACCGGAGCCTGCGAGACCACGCCACAGCTGCAGGCTGTTCCACCAGCCGGTGCGCAGCTCCGATCTGGCCGCCTGCTTGGGCGCCGCTGCGACGTGCATATTCGACATCGGCTCGACGCTTCTTGCGATGCGTGGCCACAGCGCCTGGGAAGGGTCGGCCGGCGGCACAAGCGCTACGAGCGGATGCAGCCTGACTTCCCACGCATCGACTGCGGAGCGCAAGGCCGCATCGCCGGGCAGCCGTTGCTCGACATCCGCACGCTCGACAGACGACAGCGTGCCAAGCACATACTCGCCGGCCAGCGCCTGGATGTCGTCGTCGGGACGAGGATTCATCGAATCGGTCATGCCATGCATTCCCGCAGCGACCGCATGCCGCGCTGGATCCAGGCCTTGACGGTGCCAAGCGGATTGCCGGTGCGCGTGGCGATCTCGCCGTGAGAGCAGCCGTCGACGTAGGCCAGCACGATGCATTCGCGCCGACCGTTTTCCAGTTGTTCGAGACAGGTATCGAGCCGTCCGAGCGAGACACGGACTTCGCCGGCATCGGTGGTTTCGGCATGTGCGGCGAGCGCCATGTCGTCCTGAAGCGCCGCCGTGGCTTCTTCGTCGACATGCACGTCGCGCGAATTGCTGCGGACCCAGTTGAGCGCCGCATGGCGGACCACGCTGTAGATCCATCCGCGGGCGGCACCGCGCGTGGCGTCGAAGGTCATGGCGCGCTGCCAGATGCTGACGAAGGCGTCGTGGAGCACGTCCTCGGCATATTGGCGCTGGCGAACGATGCGCAGCGCAACGCCGAGGAGGTAGCGGCTCTCGCGCTGGTAGATCCGCGCGAGTGCCTGCCGATCTCCCTGGGCGCAGGCGAAGAGCGCGGCTTCATAGTCGAAATCTTCGGAGGCTTGAGGGGGCGACAAGGGGCGGTCACTGGAGGTGGGGGAGCGTCGATGTTAGTCGAGCGCTCTCTGGTGCCGCCTCGGTGACTGCCCTGTATCCGTCGTGCCTTGATGGCGCTCAGGACGCCTTGTAGAAGATGTAGTCGGCCTGATACTTGACGGTCGTCTTCTGACCCTTCGTCATGGGCGTGCAAGGCGTCATCGGTGCGACGCCGCCAGTCAGCGCGACGCGCTGGATGTAGGTCACGCCGGTCATCGCGCCAGTGCCCATGGCCGGGTTGGCCTTGACGAGCTGGTAGGGGAGGCTGGTCGCGCCCGATGGTGCGACGGCGACCTGCGTGGCGGTCAGCTTGGAGCCGTCGTTCGATTCCCAGGTGGCTGGCGGGCCGTAATACTTGCCGACCAGCTTGCCGCTGCGATCGCTGAGGGTGGCGTTCGGGCCGACGAACACCCATTCGGTCTGGCCGGGCATGTTCGCCTTGTCGCGGCATTCGTAGGTGATGTCGCCGGCGCCGACGGTTTCCATCGCGACCTTGTTGCCTGCCGGTACCTGAATGGTCGGCGGCAGGCTGGCCTGCGAAAACATCGGGGCGGACATGCCCATGTTGCCGCAGGCGACGAGGAGGGCGGCTGAAGCGGCGACGGCCGAAACTGCGACGGTGCGGAAAGCGTTGCGATGCATGAGAAGCTCCTGAATGGGATCGGACGGTTGGTAGAAAAGCCAGCAGCGTTGACTGCTATGAGGTACTACCCGGCCGAATGGCTTCTGGATGCAGGCAGGCGCAGATTTATTTTGAAAGAGACTTCATGGAAATCCGTCGGTTCGTTGAAGGCGAAGAGGCTTCGCTCTTCCGTGTCTTCTTCAGCGCAGTTCATCGGGTCGCTTCCCGCGACTACACGCAGGAGCAGGTGGCCGCATGGGCGCCAGAAGATATGGACATGTCAGCCTGGGCCGAGCGCATGCGCACCATTCGATCATTGCCGATGTGCCCGTAGGCTACGACTATCTGTCTGTTGGAAGTTTTTCAGCAGATGTCGGCCAGACCGCAGAGCCGTTCTTCGCATACTACGGCTTTCACATTGTCGAACGCCGGAGGCCTGTTCGGCGCGGCGTAACACTGCACAACGCGCTGATGCGCAAATCGCTTCAGCCCAGCGCCGTGTCCAGCAACATCATCACCACGAACCCAAGCATCAGCCCACCCGTCGCATAGGCCTCATGCCCTTGACGATGCGACTCCGGGATGATTTCGTGACTGATTACGAACAGCATGGCGCCTGCGGCCAGCGCCAGGCCCCACGGCAGCAGACTCGCCGAGATGCCTATGACAAGCACGCCGAACACGGCAGCCAGCGGTTCGACCAGGCCCGACAGCACGCCGAGCCCCGCCGACTTCACCCGGCCGTAACCGACGCTGCGCAGCGCAAGCGCGACAACCATGCCTTCGGGCACGTCCTGGATCGAAATGCCGGTTGCCAGCGCAGTTGCGCCGACCGGGTCCGCGCCGGCGTAGGCGACCCCGATCGCCAGGCCTTCGGGAAGGTTGTGCAGCGAGATCGCAAGCACGAACAGCCAGACGCGCTTCATCGCCTTCGCGGCGGGACCTTCGAGTCCCTTGACGAAATGCTCGTGCGGCACGAGCCGGTCGATGGTAAGCAGGGCTGCGGCACCGATCAGGATGCCCATGCCGACGATGCCGCCCGCACCCCAGCTGCCTGCACCGCCGGCCTTGGCAGCGGCCAGCGCCGGAATCACGAGAGAAAAAGAGGTCGCAGCGAGCATGACGCCGGCGCCGAAGCCCAGCATGGTGTCATAGGTGCGCTGCGAGAATTGTTGGGAAAGCAGCACCGGCACAGTGCCAAGCGCCGTCGCGAATGCCGCAAAAAGTCCGCCGAGCAACGCGCCTTTCATGCGCGCATCGCCAGCTGCGATCTGCGAAGCGGTCTGCCAGCAGACGATGGCGATGCCGGTCAGGACCACAGCCGCACCGACGCGCAGCTGCCAGGTACTCATGATCGAAGCCGGCCCCGGAACCGCGATCAGCGTCGCATCGGTCGTTGCGGGGTTTGTTTCCAAGGTCGACTCCTGAGTAAAGACTGTCAGCGCGTCAGACGAATGCCGAACTGGTGTTCAGTGTGCCGTTGACGCCGTTCGGGAAGAAACCGCCGCGCATGCTTGCGTCCTTCGTGAGGTAGACGATATTCAGCACGTCACCCGGCGTGCGACTGTAGGCGATACCGTTCGCGTCGAGCGGAACGATGTTCGACGTGTCGGCAGTGCCGGTGATGCCCTGATCCACATCGGTCGACGCATCCAGCGAATCGCGCGCATTGGAGATCGCATCGGCGCTTGTACGCAGCGACGGGGTCTGCAGCCCCTTCGAGTACAGAACCGTACGCACAAGGCCGGCGTGATAGGCCTCTGCGGCAAGGATGCCGGCGGCAGCTTCGAGGTATGTCTTGTTGGTGATCAGCGGCGCGGCGCCCTTGTATGCGGTGACGCCGACATCTTCGAAGATGAACGCGCCGAGAAGAAAAGCCTCATCGCTGGCATACGGATCGAATGCCTGGCCGGCCGTGATCAGGCCGGCGGCCACGGCTGCAGAAGAGAAGGCACTTCCGACGCTGGCGCTGACGTCGATGGTCGGTTGTGCAACCGCCGCGCTGCCGAGTGCGGCGCGCAGGAAACGCACGTGGTCTGCCTCGTCCTTGGCGATCTCGCGTGCATATTGCGCAACGATTGGATCCTTGAACGGCACTTGCCGACCGCCGAAGACCGTGCCGCGCGTGCCGGTACCGCCGAGCTGGCTTTCCGGAAGTCCGACGCCGAAGACTGCATATTGGTAGAACTGCGCCTCGAGGTACTCGAGATTGAGCGCGAAGTTGAGGATGTCCACGTCCGTCGGACCGGTGGTCGACTGGCCGATGGCATTGTTGCCTCCGCCGCCGCAGGCCGCCAGGATGGCGCCGCCCGCCATGCCGGCCGCGTAGCCGCTGCTCTTGCGGAAGAAATTGCGTCGTTCAGTCCGCTTCTCGGTCTGTTTCTGCAATATGTCGAGGGTTACAGCATTTCCAAGCATTTCATCTCCTGCGCGGCGCGCTTCGTTCCCGTCGCTGTCGCCGCATTACGTGGACCGCCGCAACACGGCGTGCTGCGGAACCTGATCAGGCAGCCGGACTTCCGGTCGCCTGAGGTGACTACGGCGCCTGCCGCCCTGTAGATTCAGAAAAGTCGGTAAACGGATGTATCCGACGCTAAGTTCTTGCGTGCGGTCAGTCCGGTAGCACGGTCGATGCGGTCGGCTCTTCGGGCGTCACGCCGTTCTGCGTGTTGCGAAAACGTGCGCTCACTTCGTAAGCCGTCTTGCGGACGCGCATCACGGAGCCGATCGGACGATGGGCAGCAAGCGCGTGCCATGGTGCGAAAGACATGCCGTCGTCGACCGCACGCGCACGTGCCTCGCTCCATGAAACCTGCGGCTTCGCGACGATGCGGCCGACCGTGACGAACGGGCTAAGGTCCTGCGGCCATTCGACCGAGGCATCCTCGACGGGCATGGCCTCGATGTCGGTGCAGAGTTGCACACGGATCTCCCATACGCCGCCCTGCTGCGCAAAGTGCGACAGCACTTCTTCGCGCAGGCCGTTCGGACGGTCGCTCAGGTCGACAGGTGCATCGGTAAGCGCCGTGAGTTCGGGCGACACGGGCGCTATCGACAGCTTTGCCATGTAAGGGCCGTAAAGCATCGGAACCTGAGTAAAGAACGTTTCGCCGAGGATGTTGGTTTCGGGGTGTCCGCCCATGGTCTTCAGCAGGCCACTTTCTCCACCGGCCTTTTCGACGATGGTTTCCAGGCCGCGCAATGCGGCAGCCAGCACTTTCTTCAGGCCCGGCGCCTTGTCGGTCGTGGACGCGAGCAGCTTCAGCGGCCGGAGGAATGCCTTGGCTGTCGGCGCACTGAACACCGGGCCGTTGACCATCAGAAAGTCCTGCGTGGTGCCGCTCTCCGCGCCGGCTGCCCGCTCGCCTTCGACGCCGAGAATCTTGATCGACAGGCCGCGCGGCGTGGAAATCGCATCGTCCAGCAGGTCGCCAGGCGATGTGGAGAAGCGCATGACCACCGGGTAGTTGCCGGCCTTCGCGAACAGGCCCTGGGCCAGCGTCGGGGGCAGGCCGGCCGGAATCTGCAACTCTGCCATCAGCAGGCCGTGGCTTTTGGCATGGACGCTGCGATAGGCATGACCTTCGTCCTTGTGGACGATCGAGGCGATCTTCACCAGCGTTTCTTCCAGTTCCTGGGTGGTCTGGGCTTCGTCTTCTTCCAGCGATTCGTAGGCCGGCTGATAGAGCAACGGCTCCGTGGTGCTGAGCGTGAGGTCGGACATCGGCAATCCTTTTGGTCGTTGTAATTCGACCGGAGTATTCGAGTCCGGGATCCGGTTCGTGTCAGGAAGCACGGCCCCCACCTGTCGGACAGCGCAGCACAGTTGATCGGGTCACTACCATCTGCGCCATGAAGACCATAGCGCTTTACGTCGTGACCGCATTGGCGGAAATCGTCGGTTGTTACTTGCCCTGGCTCTGGCTCAAGCAGGACAGGTCGGCGTGGCTGCTGCTGCCCGCCGCCGTGTGCCTGGCGCTCTTCGCATGGCTGCTCAGCCTGCACGAAGCCGCCGCCGGTCGCGTGTATGCGGCGTACGGCGGCGTTTATATCGGCGTGGCGATCCTGTGGCTCTGGGCCGTCGACGGCATCCGGCCGACGCCCTGGGATGTGGCCGGCACCGTGGTGGCGCTGGCTGGCATGGGCATCATCATCTACCAGCCGCGCATTGGCTGAAGCGCGTCAGCGCGTCACTCCTGGCGGAAATCGATCACCACGCGCGACGGCACTTCGCCGTGCGCCAGTCTTGCGAAGACATCGTTGATGGCCGACAGCGGCTGCAGTTCGATATCGGCCCTGACCTTGCCCTCGGCCGCGAAGCCCAGTGCTTCCGCCATGTCCTGCCGTGTGCCTACGAAGGAGCCGCGGATGGTGATGCAGTTCGCCACCACGTCGAACAGCGGCGTGGGGAATTCGCCCGGCGGCAGGCCGACCAGCACGCAGGTGCCGCGCTTGCGCGTCATGCCGACGCCCTGTTTGAAGGCGGCCAGCGACGGCGCCGTGATCAGCACGCCATGCGCACCGCCGCCGGTCGCCAGCTTCACGGCTTCGATCGGGTCGCCGACCCTGGCATTCACGACCGCATCGGCGCCCAGCTTCGTGGCGTGCGCCAGTTTGCCGTCGTCGATGTCGACCGCGCAGACGTGCAGGCCCATCGCCTTGGCGTACTGCACCGCGAGATGGCCCAGCCCGCCGATGCCGGAAATCACGACCCATTGACCCGGTGTCGCTTTCGTCTCCTTCAAGCCCTTGTAGCTGGTGACGCCGGCGCAGATCAGCGGCGCCGCCTCGACGGCCGACAGGCCGGCCGGCACGTGCGCGACGTAGTTCGGATCGGCGAGGATGTATTCGGCGAAACCGCCGTTTCTGGTGTAGCCGCCGAATTGCGCCTCGGCGCAGACCGTTTCCCAGGCGGCAAGGCAATGCTCGCAGTGGCCGCAGGCCGAGTAGAGCCATGGCACGCCCACGCGGTCGCCTTCCTTCACGGCACTGACCCCTTCGCCCAAGGCTACGACGATGCCGATGCCTTCGTGGCCCGGAATGAACGGCAGTCCGGGCTTCAGCGGCCAGTCGCCGCCGGCGGCATGGAGATCGGTGTGGCAGACGCCGCATGCCTCGGTCTTCACGAGGATCTGGCCCGGGCCGGGCACGGGGACTTCGACTTGCCGGAGTTTCAACGGTTGGCCGAAGGCTTCGACGACGGCGGCTTGCATGGTGAGCGACATGATCAGACCGGCGCGTCGAGATGGACGGTGCGAACCAGCTTCTTGTTCACGAACTCCTGGATGCCCATGTTTCCGAGTTCTCTTCCGTAGCCGGAATCCTTGATGCCGCCGAAGGGCAGTTCGGCATCGGTCCAGTCGATGTTGTTGACGAACATCATTCCGGTGTCGACACGGCTCGCCACACGCTTGCCGCGCGCCTCGTCTTTCGTCCAGACCGAGCCGCCGAGGCCGAAGTCGGAATCGTTGGCCAGCGCGACGGCGGCGTCTTCGTCCTTCACGCGGAAGAAAGAGACGACCGGGCCGAAGAACTCGTCGCGGAAGGCCGGGTTTTCGGGTGCGATGTCGGCCAGGATCGTCGTTTGCATGAACGAGCCCGGACGGTCGATCCGCTTGCCGCCCATCAACAGCTTCGCGCCGTTGGCGACAGCGCCGTCGACCTGCGCTATCAGCTGCAGCAGCGCGCCTTCGCTGGAAAGCGGGCCGTGCGTGGTGGCTTCGTCCATCGGGTCGCCGGCCTTCAGCTTCGAAAGCGCCGCTGTGAATTGCGCAAGGAACGCGTCGGCGATCGACTCGACGACGATGAACCGCTTGGCCGCGCAGCAGGTCTGTCCGCTGTTGTACATGCGGCCCCAGACGGCCCACGGGATCGTTTTCGCGAGATCGGCGTCTTCGAGCACGATGAAAGCGTCGCTGCCGCCGAGTTCCATCGACGACTTCTTCAGGTTCCGCCCGGCACGCGCGGCGACGCTGCGTCCGGCCGCGACGCTGCCGGTCAGGGCGACGCCCTTGATGCGCGCATCGTCGATTACTTGCTCGGCTTGCGCGTGCGAGATCAGCAGGTTGGTGTAGGCGCCAGCGGGCGCGCCGGCGTCGAGCAGCAGTTTCTCGAAGGCGATCGCGCACTGGGGCACGCAAGCGGCGTGCTTGACCGCCAGCACATTGCCCGCCATGAGCTGCGGACCTGCGACGCGCGCGAGCTGATAGAAGGGGAAGTTCCAGGGCTCGACGCAGAACAGCACCCCGAACGGGCTGCTTTGCATGTGCGCTTCACCGGCTTTTGGGTTCAGCTTCACCGGTGCCAGGAACGATTCGGCATGGTCGGCGTAGTAGTCGAGGATGTCCGCGCTGAAGCTCACCTCGCCGCGCGCCTCCGAAATCCGCTTGCCCATCTCCAGCGTCGCCAGCTTCGCGAAGCGGTCGACATCCGTGCGGAGCAGCGCGGCGGCCTTCTTCAGGATCGCGGCGCGCTCGGCGTAGGCGGTGGTCTTCCAGGTCTGGAAACAGGCGTCGGCGGCGGCGAGCGCCGTCTCTAGCCGTGCGCTGCTGAAATGCTCGAAGCTCGCGATGAGCTTGCCGTCGTTGGGGTTGATGCTTTCGTAGGCCATTGGGTTTCCTCACACAAAACCCCAAGTTACGTCCGCACTCACGGAGCGATGTTGACCCAGGTCAGCAAACCGGCAGATTCACGATTCGCTTCAGCGCGTCCTGCGACACGATGCGGATGTGGCGCTGCTGCACTTCGACGACCCCGTCCTCGACGAACTTCGATAGCGTCCGGCTCACGGTTTCCAGCTTCAGTCCTAGATAGCTGCCGATTTCCTCGCGCGTCATGCGCAGCACCAGCTCCGACGAAGAGAATCCGCGCGCATGCAGGCGCTGCACCAGATTCAGCAGAAACGCCGCCAGCCGCTCCTCGGCGCGCATGCCGCCCAGCAGCAGCATCACGCCGTGTTCGCGCACGATCTCGCGGCTCATGATCTTGTGCACATGGCGTTGCAGGGCGGTGATTTCGCGCGAGAGCTCCTCGATGCGGTCGAAAGGCATCACGCAGACTTCGGAGTCTTCCAGCGCAACCGCGTCGCAGGTGTGGCGGTCGTTGACGATGCCGTCCAGGCCGATGATCTCGCCCGCCATCTGGAAACCGGTCACCTGGTCGCGGCCGTCCTCGGCCGTCACCCGGGTCTTGAAGATTCCGGTGCGGATCGCGTAGAGCGACGTGAAGCGCTCGCCGGCATGGAACAGCGTTTCGCGCCGCTGCACCTTCCGGCGGATCGCGACGATGTCGTCGATACGCTGCAGTTCCGCCGGCTGAAGCCCGATCGGCATGCAGAGCTCGCGCAGGTTGCAGCTGGAACAGGCGACTTTGATGGCTTCTGGGGTCATGGCAGGCGGGGGACTCGGTGCTGTGTTCGCGTATGCGATCTGCTGCAACGTCAAGGCCCCACCGGATTGTGTTCCAACTGTTAAACGCAATGCCTTGATTCAGATCAAGCAAAGTGCGCGCGCTTCGGCGCAAAGTGGACGGCACACCTCCAAAGCTACTTCAGAAGCCATCTCCGAAGCCCCGCATGCCGACCCTCCACAACCCCGCATCCGCCGACGTTCCCGGTCCGCGCTACACGTCCTATCCGACAGCCGATCGCTTCGTCGAAGCGTTCGGCAGCGACGACTACATGCAGGCGCTGCAGCAGCGAAAACACAGTGCGCGGGTGTTGCCGCTGTCGCTCTACGTCCATCTGCCGTTCTGCTCATCGCTCTGCTACTTCTGCGCCTGCAACAAGATCGTGACGCGTCATCCGGAGCGGGCAGACGAATACCTCGGCTATCTGGCACGGGAAATCGAACTGCAGGTCGCGCAACTCGGCCGGGGCGCGACGGTGAGCCAGCTTCACCTCGGCGGCGGCACGCCGACCTTCCTCGACGACGCGGCGCTCGGGCGGCTGATGGCGATGCTGCGGGACAACTTCACGCTCGCACCCGACGGCGAATACGCGATTGAGATCGATCCGCGCACCATTGATGCGGGCCGTCTCGCGCACATCAAGGCACTGGGCTTCAACCGGCTGAGCTTCGGCGTCCAGGATTTCGATCCGGCCGTTCAGCGGGCGGTGCACCGCATCCAGCCGGCGGAGCAGGTCTTCGATCTGGTCGCCGAGGCGCGAAGCATCGGCTTCGCTTCGATCAACGTCGATCTCATCCACGGCCTGCCGCTGCAGACGGCCGATTCGTTCGACCGGACACTGGCGCAGATCTGCACGCTGCGCCCTGACCGCATCGCGCTCTACGCCTACGCGCACATGCCCGAGCGTTTCAGGGCGCAGCGTCGCATCGATGCGAACGAACTGCCGGAATCGACGGCGAAGATCCGCATGCTGTCGCGTTCGATCGCGACGCTCAAGGCCGAAGGCTACGTCTATATCGGCATGGACCATTTCGCGCTGCCGGGCGACGCGCTCGCCGTCGCCAAGCGACAGGGCAGGCTGCACCGCAACTTCCAGGGCTACAGCACGCAGCCCGACGGCGATCTGCTGGCGCTGGGCGTGTCGGCGATCGGCCGCATCGGCGCGACCTACAGCCAGAACGCAAAGACGCTGGAGGAATACTACGACCTGGTCGAACAGCGCCGACTGCCGGTAGTGCGCGGGTTGGCGTTATCTCGCGACGACGTGCTGCGACGCGCGGTAATCATGGCTCTGATGTGCCAGGGGCAGGTCAGCTTCGAGTCGATCGCGCTCGGTCACCTGATCGACTTCAAGAGTTACTTCGCGAAGGAAATCGAGGCGCTGAAGCCGCTGGTCGCGCAAGGTTTCGTCACCGTCGGACCGCACGACATCGAAGTGACGCCGACCGGCTGGTTCTTCGTGCGGGCGGTGGCGATGATTTTCGATCGTTACCTGCAGGTCGACCGCGACCGCGCACGCTACTCGCGGATCATCTGAAGTTCAGCCGGTCAGCCCTTTCCAGAGCATGTACGCGGCCAGCAGATAGAGCAGGCTGGCGAACACGCGCTTGAGCTTGCCGACCGGCAGGCTGTGAGCGGCCCGCGCGCCGAGCGGCGCCGTCAGCACGCTACAGGCAGCGATCACGCCCAGCGCCGGCAGCCATATGTAGCCGAAAGCGCCTTGCGGCAGCCCTTGCACCGACTGGCCGCTGATGACGTAACCGGCCACGTTCGCGACTGCGATCGGAAAGCCGAGCGCCGCGCTTGTCGCGACTGCGGCGTGGATCGAGACGTTGCACCAGGCCATGAACGGCACGCTGATGAAGCCGCCACCCGCGCCGACCAGTCCGGACACGAACCCGATGACGCCGCCCACCGTGAGCTGACCGGCGGTTCCGGGCATCTGGCGCGCCGGCTTGGGCTTGCGGTCGAGAAACATCTGCGTCGCCGAGAAGCCGACGAAAAGAGAGAAGACGATGGCCAGCACGGAGCCCTTGAGCAGCGCGAAAACGCCGAGGCTGCCCGCCAGGCTGCCGATGACGATGCCCGGCGCCAGCCGGCGGACGATGTCCCATCGCACTGCGCCGCGCCTGTGGTGTGCGCGCACGCTGGATATGGAGGTGAAGACGATGGTCGCCATCGATGTGGCGATGGCCATCTTGACGGCGAGATCGGCCGGAACGCCGCGCTGGCCGATGATGTAGGTGATGAACGGCACCATCAGCATGCCGCCGCCGATGCCTAGCAATCCGGCCAGAAATCCGCTGACGAGCCCGAGTGCGGCGAGTTCGGCGATCAGCGAAGGTTCTAGCAACATAAGGTGTCTGCGGATGTGCACCGGACCCGCATCCTGAACCAGGGTTCAGGTGGGCGAGGGCAGCAAGACTTCGGGTTCATCTGACGCGAGATGATCACGCCCATCGAGCGATGTACCAAGCCCGGCTCCGGAGAGCATTGGAACAAGGAAATATTAAGCCCGACACACACCGCAGACACTTCGGATTCTAGGCGCCGATACGGCGGCGTGCGTATTCATTCAGAGCAAATGACTGTCGCCGGCAAGGGCTTGGTCCAGCCGCTGGACCAATTGGGCTGCACGTGCTTCGTCGGTATCGGGGTGCGAAGCGTCGCCGTTCGCCGAGTCATCCGCGCTCTCCGACTTCTCCGCTGCGGCCACCGCCATGGTGATCAGCGCAGCAGACGTCGCAGCCACCTGCTGGCCCAGGTCGTAGGCCAGGTTGAGCGATGCGAGCACGGCGATGCGGTCTCGCGCGCGCACCTTGCCGGCATCGCGGATCTTGCACATGGCGGTGTCTACCCGCTCGACCGCCTCGCGCAGTTCGGCTTCGCCGCCCTCGGGGCAGCCGAGCAGATAGTTCTGGTCCATGATCTGGACTTCGATCTGTTTCATGAGGCGGTGGAATCCTGCGGAGGAGTGGGAGACGCGTGCGGCGCATCGGCCGGAAGTCGCTGAAGGAGTGCATCGACACGGGTTCTTGCCGCAACGAGTCGCGCGTGGAGCGCGTCGCGCTCGCGCGTCAGCGACTCGACCTCATGCTGGAGCAACGCGTTGGTGCGCTGCAGCTCTTCGTGGCGAACGAGCAGACGTTCGACGCGCTCGGCGATCTGGTCGATGGGACTCGTGACGGGCATGGTCGGAGATTGTATGGGTGCCTTTATATGTCGGCAGCTTTAGAATCCGCCGCGTTGGTGCTCGTGCCGCTGTTCAGGCGGCGCAGTTCAACGGGAAGCAGGAAGCCAGAGCCCATCGGGCAGCGGTCAACCTGCGCTGCCCCCGCAACGGTCAAGCAGACGGCGCCGTCGAGACATCGAACGGCGCCGCTTTCGTCAATCAGCCACTGGGCGCCCTGAAACAGGTGCCTGGGAAGGCGGCGAAGGTTGGTCTGCCAGCCCGGATACCGGCCAACGAGGTGACGGCGTGCGCTCGCGCTTGCCGTCGTGACACCCAGATGTCCGGCGGGGAAGCCGGACAGGGTCCTGTTCTCGAGATCGGTTCCATGACACACAAAGTTTCTTCTTCAGGCGGTCGCCTGTCCGCGCGCGCCTGCCTTCGGCTGGCCGCACTGCCTCTGGCCGTCGCTACCGCATTTCCGGTGGTCGCGCAGTCCATGGCCGCCGCGCCCTCGCTCGGCGAAACGGTCGTCACCGCGGCACGCGTGGCGCAGCCGCTGTCCGACCTGGTGAGCGACGTCTCCATCGTCGACCGAGCGACCATCGAGCGCAGCGGCGCGACCGGTGTCGCCGACATCCTGGCGCGATTGCCCGGCATCGAGATGGTGCGCAACGGCGGCATCGGCAACACCACAAGCGTATTCATTCGGGGCGCGGAGCAGCGCTTCACAGCTGTCTACATCGACGGCGTCCGGATCGATTCGCAGACGACCGGTGGCGTGTCCTGGGAAGCCATTCCGCTGTCGCAGATCGACCGTATCGAAGTACTGCGCGGCCCGGCTGCGGCGGTCTACGGTTCGGACGCCATCGGCGGCGTGATCCAGCTCTTCACGAAGCGCGGCGACGGCAAGCCGATGCCTTATGTCGGCGTCGGTATCGGCAGCTACAAGCTGCGCCGGGGCGAAGCCGGTGTCAGCGGCTCGGCCGGGCCGGACAACGCCTTCGACTATTCGCTAGGGGTCTCGCGAGAAATCAGCGACGGCTTCGATGTGCGGCCGGAGCGCCTGCGCAATCTGGTGCGCACGGGAACCTTCGCTGCGGACGGCTTCTACAGCCCCGACCGCGATGGCTACGACATCACCTCGGCCAACGCGCGGCTCGGCTTCAGGATCAATCCATCGCAGCGAGTCGAACTCACGATGTTGCGCAGCGACACCGATTCGCGCTACGACACGCGTTCTCCCGTCCGCCTCGCAAGATATCCCGACGACACCAATGCCAACACGCTGCGCACCGTCGGCGCGGCCTGGATCGCCAAATGGAACGACATCTACAGCACGCGTCTGCAGGTCACCGACAGCAAGAGCACCTACGAGACCAACCCGTCGTTCTATCGGACCGAGACGCAGCTGCGCAACTACCTGTTACAGAACGAATTCCGCTTCGGCCCGCATTCGGCGACCGTTGCGCTGGAACGGCGCGAAGACCAGCTCGACAACGCAGCTACTGCGTTCGGTGATCGTCTGACGGGCAAGCGCTCGCAGAACGCGCTCGCGCTGGGCTACGGTTTCGTGCAGGGCCCGCACTCGGTCCAGTTGCATGTGCGCCACGACGACGACAGCGAATTCGGCGGCAAGACCACCGGCAGCGCCGGCTACGGATTTGCGATCACGCCGCAATGGCGTATCACCGCATCTGCCGGCACTTCGTTCCGCGCGCCGACGCTCTACCAGCGCTTCAGCGAATACGGCGTCGCCGGCCTGCAGCCCGAGCAGGGCCGGAACATCGAAGTCGGTCTGCGCTATGCAGAAGGTGCGACCAACGCGGGCATCGTCGCCTACCGCAACCGCGTGACCAACCTGATCACCTTCGACACCAGCTCGTTCGCCTGCACCGACGCGGTCGTCTCGGGATTCGGCGGCTGCTACGGCAACACCGCGCGCGCCGAGTACGAAGGCGTGACGCTCTCCGCCGGCCATCGCATCGGCGCCGTCACGCTGCGCGCATCGGCCGACTTCCAGGACCCGCGCGATCTTTCGACCGGCAACCAGCTGGCCCGCCGCGCGCGCAAGCACGGCACGGTCGGCGCCGACTGGGATGTCGCCGGATGGCGCCTCGGCGCTGAAATGCAGACCTCGGGCATGCGCTACGACGATGCGGCGAACCTTCGCAAGCTCGGCGGCTACACGGTATTCAACTTGGTGGCGAGCACGCAGCTCACGCGCGAACTGAGCCTGATCGCGCGCATCGACAACGTCGGCGACAAGGACTACGTGCTGGCCCGCACCTACGCGACCAGCGGACGCGCCGGCTACATCGGCCTGAAGTGGGCGCCGCAGTAAGTCTTTCCGCGGCGCAGCAGGGCGGATCGACCGCGGTCTGCGCCGCCGTGCTCGTGGCCGCGCCGGCCTCCGGGCAAGGCAAGACCACGGTCGCGGCGGCGCTCGCACGGTTGCATGCACGTGCCGGACGTCGCGTGCGGGCTTTCAAGTGCGGTCCGGATTTTCTCGATCCGCAATGGCTGGCGCTCGCTACCGGGGCGCCGGTGCATTCGCTCGATCTCTGGATGAACGGCGAGGACGATTGCCGCGCGCGCCTGCACGAGGCCGCCGCGTCGTCGGACCTGGTCATCGTCGAAGGCGTGATGGGTCTGTTCGATGGCGCGCCGAGCGCTGCCGATCTGGCGGAACGCTTCGGACTGCCGGTGCTGGCCGTGATCGATGCCGGCGCGATGGCGGGCACCTTCGGAGCGCTGGCGTTCGGGCTGCAGAACTTCCGCCCCGGACTGCCGTGGACCGGCGTGCTGGCGAATCGTGTGGCCAGCGAGCGTCATGCGGGCATGCTGCGCGACGCGTTGCGCGAGCCGTCGCAATGGCTCGGTGGTCTGCCGAAAGATGCGGGTTTCGCGCTGCCCGAACGCCACCTCGGCCTCGTGATGGCGCAGGAGACCGACGATCCCATGGCGCGGCTGGATGCCGTCGCGGATGCGCTGGCGAAAACGCCGCTCGGGCAGCGGCTGATCGGCGAGCTGCCGCAGGTCTGTTTTGCCGCGCCGGTTGCCGATGAGCCGGCCAGGTCAGGCTCGGCGCTGTTGGCCGGCCGCACCGTCGCCGTCGCGCGCGATGCGGCTTTCGCCTTCATCTACCCTGCAAACCTCGACGTGCTCGCCGCGCTCGGTGCGCGCCTCGAATTCTTCTCGCCGTTGGCAGGCGATGCGCTGCCGGCGTGCGATGCCGTGTGGTTGCCTGGTGGCTATCCTGAACTTCATGCGGAAAAGCTCGCTGGCTGCATGAAGTTGCGCGACGCGCTTGTGGCGCATGCAGTGGGCGGCAAACCGATCTGGGCCGAGTGCGGCGGGATGATGTCCTTGTTCGACACGCTGACGACGGCCGACGGCCAGGTGCATCGCATGTGGGGTTTGCTCCCCGGCGGCGTGACGATGCAGAAGCGGCTGGCCGGACTCGGGCCGCAGCGGCTGAAGACCGGCGCAGGCGAACTGCGCGGCCACACTTTCCACTATTCGACCTGCGAGACGGTGCATCCGGTGGCTGCACGCACCTCGCGACCTGAAAGCGCGCCGAGCAAAAGCGCTGGGCGCCCGTCTGGCGAAGCGGTCTACGTGCACGGCAGCGTGCGCGCCAGTTACTTCCACGCATGGTTTGCCTCGAACCCCGAAGCGACCGCTGAGCTGTTCCAGGCCCGATCGATCGAATTCGTACATGAGGACGCTGATGTCCGAGCGTGAACTGATCCTCGGTGGGCAGAAAAGCGGCAAGTCGCGCCGTGCCGAACTGACTGCCGCCGCGTGGCTGGCGGCTTCTCCGTCTCACTGCGCCGTCCTGATCGCGACCGCGCAACCGTGGGACGACGAGATGCGCGAACGCATCGCGTGTCACCAGGAAGACCGGGCGCAGCGGGTGCCCGGCTTGCGCACGGTCGAGGAGCCGCTGGCGCTCGCCGAAGCGATTGCCGCGCACAGCGCGCCGCAGACGCTGGTGCTGGTCGACTGTCTGACGCTCTGGCTGACAAACCGGCTGATGCCGATGCCGGACGTCGAAGCGCCGGCCGAGCCGCCGACGCAAGCCGTCGAGGCGATGATTAGCGCCCTTGCTAATGCGCGCGGCCCGGTGGTTCTGGTCGGCAACGAGATCGGTCTCGGCGTGATTCCGATGGGCCGCGAAGTGCGGGCTTTCGTCGATGCGCTGGGCCGCTTGAACCAGTCGGTCGCCGCAGCCTGCGACCGTGTCACGCTGATGGTCGCCGGCTTGCCGCTCACGTTGAAGGAAGCTGCATGACATCGCTGAAGTCCGTTTTGCTCTTTGCGGCGCTGGCGTTTCATGCGCTGATTGCGCAGGCAGAGATCGACGTGCGCGACGAACGCGGCATTACCGTTTCCTTGCCGAAATCGCCACAGCGCATCGTGTCCTTGCTGCCGTCGCTTACCGAATCGGTCTGCGCTCTCGGCGCCTGCGATCGGCTGGTCGGCATCGACCGCTATTCGAATTCGCCGGCATCGGTGCGGGCGCTGCCGCAGGTCGGCGGCGGGCTCGACCCGAACGTCGAGGCTATCGTCGCGCTGCGTCCCGACGTGGTGCTGCTGGCCAGGGCCTCGCGCGTGACGCAGCGGCTCGAGGCTCTCGGCATCAAGGTGGTCGTGCTCGAGCCGAAGAATCATGCGGATGTCAAGCGCGTGCTCGACGCGCTGGGCACGATCCTCGGCGTCGACGATGCGCAGCGGGTCTGGCGGATCATCGACGCCAGCGTGTCCGCGGCTGCGCAATCGGTGCCCGCATCGGCGCGCAACGTGCGCGTCTATTTCGAGGTCAACAACGGGCCGTACGCGGCCGGCGAAAGCTCCTTCATCGGCGAAACGCTGCAGCGGCTCGGCGTGCGGAACATCGTGCCGGCGACGCTCGGCCCGTTCCCCAAACTCAATCCCGAGTTCGTCGTGCGCGCGAATCCGGACGTGATCATGGTCGGTGTGCGCAGCGGCGTCGGCATGGAGCAGCGGCCCGGCTGGAGCGGCATCCGTGCGGTGCGCGAAGGGCGCGTCTGCCGTTTCGATGCCGACGCCGCCGACATCCTGGTGCGGCCGGGACCGCGAATGGGCGAGGCCGCGCGCCTGATGGCGAGTTGCCTGACAGGGCAGGGCGCCGCCAGATGAACATACAGCGGCGGCGCGCAATGCTGCTGGGCGCCGTTCTGGCTTGTGCGAGCGTGGTCGTGCTGCTGTTCGGGCTCGGCATCGGCAGCACCGGCGTCGAGAGCGTGCTGGCGATGCGGCACGACCCTGTCGCGCTGCAGATCGTCTGGGACATCCGCCTGCCGCGCACGCTGGGCGCCTGGCTGGCCGGCATGCTGCTGGGGCTCGCCGGCGCGGTGGCGCAGGGGCTGTTTCGCAATCCGCTGGCCGACCCGTATCTGCTCGGCAGCGCGTCGGGTGCGTCGCTCGGCGTCGCGCTGGCGCTGCTGGCCTTCGGCCATGTCGCGCCGGGCAGCATCGCCGGCATGCAGTGGCTGATGCGGCTCGGGCTTACCGGCGCAGCGTTTGCCGGCGCCGTGCTCGCGGTGCTGATCACGCTGACGCTGGCGAACGGCGTGCAGCAGTCGTTGCGGCTGCTGCTGGCGGGAGTGATCGTCGGCGTGGTGCTCGGCGCCATCAAGGACCTGGTCGTGCTCGGCTCGGCCGATCTGCTGCAGGCGATCACCGGCTTCATGCTCGGAAGCACCGGACTGGTCGGCTGGAGTGCCTGCGCGGTGATGGCGGCGACGGGCGCGTTGTGCCTGATCTGCGCCTGGGCGCTGGCGCCGGTGCTCGACGGGTTGGCGCTCGGCGAATCGACCGCTGCCAGCCTTGGCCTGCCGCTCGGCGCGATGCGCGTCGCGCTGGTCGCCGTGCTCGCACTGGCGACCGGCGCCGCCGTTGCACAGACCGGACTGATCGCCTTCGTTGGGCTGGCCGCGCCGCACCTCGTGCGCTCGGTAGTCAAGACCACTCACGCGGGACTGATCGTGCTGTCGGCGGCGATGGGAGGGCTGCTGCTGATGGCTGCGGACCTGCTGGCGCGCTGGCTGATCGCGCCACAGGAACTGCCGGTCGGCATCCTGACGGCGGTGCTGGGCGGCAGCTATCTGCTGTGGCTGATGCATCGACGCAATGCGCGGGGTGTGTCGTGACAGTGGACGACCTGCAGACATGCGCGCTCGAAGCACGAGGCGTCGGTGCGTCGCTGGGGCAGGCACCTGTTCTGCACGATATTTCGCTGCGGCTTTCGACCGCACGCTGGACCAGCATCGTCGGCCCGAACGGCGCCGGCAAATCGACGTTGCTGCGTGTGCTGGCCGGACTGTTGAAGCATCGCGGCGAAGTAAAGCTATTCGACGAACCGCTCGCCGGAATGACGGGACGCGCGCGCGCGAGGCGCCTCTCGTGGCTGGGCCAGAACGGTGCCGGCGACAGCAGCGCCGACGACCTGATCGTGCAAGACGTCGCGATGCTCGGCCGCCTGCCGCACCAGCGCTGGCTCGCTCCGCCAGGCGATGCCGACCACGCAGCCGTCGAACGCGCGCTGCGCACCACGCAGGCCTGGGACTGGCGTGACCGCCCGCTCGGCCAGCTCTCCGGCGGCGAGCGGCAGCGGGTGTTGCTGGCGCGTGCGCTGGCGGTCGAGGCCGACGTGCTGCTGATGGACGAGCCCCTGGCCAATCTCGATCCGCCGCACCAGGCCGACTGGATTCGCACCGTGCGCGCGCTGGTTTCCGAAGGTCGCACGGTGGTCAGCGTGCTGCACGAGCTGTCGGTGGCGCTGGCTGCCGACGAGATGGTGGTGATGGCGCAGGGGCGGCTGCTGCATCACGGCGCCTGTGCCGATCCGGCGACGCACGCGGCGCTCGAAGCGGTGTTCGACCATCGCGTGCACGTTCGCCGCATCGAAAGCACGCCCGCATCGGGTGCTGCCGGCCAATGGATCGCGCTGCCGCGCTGAATGAACCGAACAACGAAAGCAGACATCATGGAAATCGAAACCCCTCCCAGCGCCAAGCCCTACGACAAGCCGGAGGGCGAGCGGCGCGGATTGCTCATCGTCAACACCGGCGACGGCAAGGGCAAGAGCACGGCTGCTTTCGGGCTTGCGCTGCGCGCCCACGGACGCCATCACGTGCACGGACGCAAGGTGAAGATCTGGCAGTTCATGAAGGTGCCGACGGCGCGCTTCGGCGAACACCGCATGTTCGAGCAGATCGGCATCCCGATCGAAGGGCTGGGCGACGGTTTCAGCTGGAAGAGCCAGGACCTGGAGCGTTCGGGCCAGATCGCGCGCGAGGGCTGGGAGCGCGCGAAGGAATCGATCCTGTCCGGCGAGCATTTCATGGTGGTGCTCGACGAGATCACCTACCCGCTGATCTACGGTTGGCTTCCGCTGGACGACGTGCTCGACACGCTGAAGTCCCGGCCGAAGGATGTGCATGTGGTGCTGACCGGCCGCCGCTGCCCGCCGGAACTGATCGAAATCGCCGACACCGTGACCGAGATGACGCTGGTCAAGCACGCTTTCAAGGCCGGCATTCCGGCGCAGCGCGGCATCGAAGACTGACCTGACGATGCCCGATCACGCCTTCACCGAATCAGAGGCGCAGGCCGTCCACCGCGCCATCCGCGAGCGCCGTGACATGCGCCACTTCGCCGGCGGCGAGGTCGCGCCGGATGTGCTGCGCCGGCTGCTCGACGCCGCGCACCATGCGCCGAGCGTCGGCTTCATGCAGCCGTGGCGCTTCATCCGCATCCGCGACGTCGCCCTGCGCGAACGCCTGCACGGTGCCGTCGAACGGGAGCGTGTGCTGACGGCGCAGGCGCTCGGCGAACGGGAAGACGAGTTCATGCGGCTGAAGGTGGAAGGCGTGCGCGACGCTGCAGAAGTGCTGGCCGTGACGCTGGCCGACGGACGCGAGCGTCATGTGTTCGGTCGCCGCACCATGCCGCACATGGACCTGGCGTCCGCAGCCTGCGCGATCCAGAACCTGTGGCTCGCCGCGCGCGCCGAAGGGCTCGGCATGGGTTGGGTGTCGCTTTTCGATCCGGCTGAAGTGGCATCGATGCTCGCGCTGCCGCAAGGCGCGGAACCCATCGCGCTGCTGTGCCTGGGGCCGGTGCACGATTTCTACGAGGAGCCGATGCTGCAGCGCGAACGCTGGGCGAGGCGGGCGGAACTTTCATCGGTCGTTTTCGACGATCGCTGGGGGCAGGCGTCGGCGCTGTTCGAATCCGCTGCATCACGGGACAGCACTTGACGCCAATCGATATCGCCCTGATCGCCGGCCCAGTGTGGATCGCGCTCGCCGTCGACCGCTGGCTCGGCGAGCCGCCCGTGCGTTGGCATCCTGTGGTGTGGATCGGCAACTACCTCGGCGCGATCGGAAAGCGCATTGCGCCGCTTGCCGCAGCAACGCCGCGCCGCGCATGGCCGTTCGTCGCAGGCGCGTTGGCGTGGTGCGCGGGCGCGGTCGTTGTCGGAGCAGCGGCCTGGGGATTGCAACGGCTCGCGCTCGCTTTGCCCTGGTGGGCCGGCGCGCTGTTGCTGGGTGCGCTGCTCAAGCCGTTGCTCGCCTGGCGCATGTTGCGCGACGAAGTGCTGGCCGTCGAGGCAGCGCTTGCCGTGTCGCTGGATGCCGGTCGCACGCAACTCGCCCGCCTTGTCAGCCGCGACGTGAACCAGCTGAGCCGGGCGGAGGTCCGAGAGAGCGCGATCGAATCGCTCGCCGAAAACCTGAACGACTCGGTGGTCGCGCCGGTCTTCTGGTTCGTGCTGTTTGGCCTGCCGGGCGCAGCGGTCTACCGTTTCGCGAATACGGCGGATGCGATGTGGGGCTACCTCGGCGAGCGAAACGACCGGGACTGGACCTGGGCGGGTAAATGGGCTGCGCGTGCCGACGATGTGCTGTCGTGGATCCCGGCGCGTCTGACTGCATTGCTGCTTTGCCCGGTTCCGTTGCGTCTCCTGGTCGCCGAAGCCCGGCGGACGCCGTCACCGAACAGCGGCTGGCCGATGGCTGCGATGGCGCTGCGGTTGGGGGTGAAGCTGGGCAAGCCGGGCGTTTATGTGCTCAACGCGGCGGGTCGGGATCCGATGAAGGCGGATGTTTTGCGTGCGGCTCGGTTGGGGGAGATTGCTGTTTTGCTGCTGGGTTGTGTGGCGGTTGGGTTTGAGGTGGTTCGGGCTTTTGCTGGTTGAGGGGGTGGGCACGGTCGTTGTGCATCTCTCAAAAGCGCGCACAACAGTCGCGCCACCCCATAGCTCGGTAGGTGAAGCGCTTGGGGCGACCCTTCTGCGCCGCTGAGGAGCGCAGCCTTTCGCGGATCAGGGCCAAAGCTGTCTGAGCGCAGCGAGTTCTTTGGACCCCGCGAAAGGCGAGCACCGCAAGGAAGCCCGAAGGGCCGGCGCAGTGGGGTCGTCCCAAGCGCTTCACCTGCCGGGCGGCCCCCAATAGCGACCATCCTGCCTGCTCAAAGGCTCCACTTAACATCACACCTTGACATACCCAATCGTTTCCGCCCCCGTCGATGAGGTTCCAGTCGCCGACCACGGCGGCCCCGACGCCCAAGGCGCCGCGCCATACGACTTCTCGACCAACGGCAACGCCTGCGGACCCTGCGAAGAAGTCGTCGCCGCATTGCAAGCAGTCGACGCAGCGCACTATCCCGATCCGCACTACACAGCGTTGCGCGAGCGACTCGCAGCATTCCACGGCGTCACGACAGACCGCATCGTCATAGCGGCGAGCGCCAGCGAATTCATCTTCCGGATCACCGCAGCCGTCGCACGCCACGGCGGTCGAACGGTGACGTTGCCGCAGCACAGCTACGGAGACTACAAACGAGCCGCAGATGCCTGGGGCTTCAAGTCGACTGACGAAGAAAACGGCGCATCGCTGGTCTGGCTGTGCGATCCCTCCAGCCCACTCGGCCAAGGCATCGATGCCATCGGCAGCGTCATAGACACACTTCATCCCGATGCGACCTGCGTGCTCGATCTCGCTTACGAACCCATGCGTCTGCAGGGAAGTCTCGGCATCGCTCAACATCAGCGTGACCGCGTATGGCAACTATGGACGCCCAACAAGGCGTTGGGACTGACAGGCGTCCGGGCAGCGTATGCAATAGCACCGCAGATCGACCACACTAACAAGAAAGAGCTACACACCAGTCGGCGCGACATTCTGCGAACGATGACCCAACTCGCACCCTCCTGGCCTCTGGGCGCCCACGGCCTGCTTCTGCTCGAACGCTGGATTCAGCCGGCAATCCAGAACTGGCTGTCCCAAAGTCTGGTGACCCTTCGACGCTGGAAAGTCGATCAGCTTGCAATGTGCCGAGCATTCGGCTGGATGCCGCTACCCAGCACCGCCAACTTCTTCTGCGCACGCGTTCCCGAACCAGCCGACACCGACGCTCTCACGATGCGCCTACGCGCACATGGTATCAAGCTGCGAGATACAACGTCGTTCGGGCTACCCGGCCACTTTCGTCTCGCCGTCGCGAATCCCGTTGCCCAGCGCGCCCTAGAAACCGCGATGCGGAGCGCGCCGCGCTGAGCACCGAAGAATTCAGTCCGCCGAATCCTTCTCTTCGCCCGGCGGCTGTTCCAGCTTCTTGTTGACCACTTCCTTCATCATCTTCTCGCCCTCGACATCTCTGCCGTCGTTCGGCACAGCTTCCTCATTGGTGATCTCCGGTTCCTCGTTCGCGCCGGACCTCGTCTGCTCTGCGGGTGCTGTCATGAAATCGATCTCCTTGAAATTTGAAAAGATGATTTTTCTGTCGCGCCTGCCTCTGCAGGGTTCAGGCGATAGCGCCGACGACCGTCAGCCGATGCCGACAGTGGCGAATCACTCGCGTTGCAGATGCGGATGCTTCGCGAACAGTTCCGCCGCCCAGTCGACAAACGCCCGGACTTTGGCGCTGAGGTGACGGTTCGGTGGATACACCACGTAGACCGGCAGCGGATCGCGTGTCCAGTCCGGCAGTATCCGAACCAGTGAGCCGTCCTCGATGTACGGCTGCGCGATGAAAGTGACCATCTGCGAGATTCCCAGCCCCGCAAGCACTGCATTGGTGTGCGCCGTGGTTTCGTTGACCGCGATCTTGTACGGCATCGTCAGCTCGATTCGTTCGCCGTCCCTGTTGAATTCGTGCGGATACATCCGCCGCGTGCTGCCCGAGAACTGGTTCACCAGCCGGTGTCCCTTGCTCTCCAGATCGTGCGGATGCACCGGCACGCCGTGCCGCTTCAGATAGCCGGGTGCCGCGGTGACGACGAAGGGCAGGTGGCCGATGCGGCGCGCGACCAGCGACTGGTCGGTCACGTCGCCGATACGGATCACGCAGTCGACGTTGTCGGCGACCAGGTCGATCACGCGGTCGCTCACGCCGAGGTCGAGCTGGATGTCCGGGAAGCGGTCGTAGAAGGTCGAAAGTGCAGGAATCAGGACCAGGCTTGCCGTTGCGGAGCCGACGTCGATGCGCAATCGACCTTGCGGCGTGGCCTGCGCGTTGGTCATGCTGGCATCGAGATCGTCGAGATCGACCAGCAACCGCGAAGCGCGCTCGTAATAGGCGGCGCCGTCGGCCGTCACGGTGACGCGGCGGGTGGTGCGGTTGAGCAGCTTCACGCGCACGCGGGCCTCCAGCGCCTGGATCTGCTTGGTCACCGTGCCCTTGGGCAGCGCCAGCGAATCGGCCGCGCGCGTGAAACTGCCGGACTCCACGACCCGGGCGAAGATCCGCATTGCCTGGATCTGGTCCATGAGTTCGGTTCCTCTGCGCTCGTTCTTGTAGGTGCAGCCTTGCGGTGCATGAGAGCAATTCTCACATGGCGACGAACGCGATTGTGATCAGAGTGGAAACAGTGCACTGCACTTGCCTGCGTTCGTCCACCGTCCCGGGCCCGTACATTTACTACACCGCTCCAAGCAGACCCACCATGTCAAACATCTCATTGCTCCGCACAGCCGAAAAAGCCGCCAGCCCGGCAGCCGCTGCTGCGTCGCAGACCGCACTCCATGCGGTCGAGAACGACATCGTGATCGAGCTGCCGGGCCGTGAGCCGGTCAAGGCGCGGACCTACGGTGTCCGGACGGGTCGCGTCCCGGCCGGCACGCCCGCCCAGCCGCTGGTGCTGCATTTTCACGGTGGCAACTTCGCCTGCGGCGACCTGGACGACGGGCGGTGCGTGTCCCGCCTGCTGGTCGAGGCCGGCGCGGCTGTCGTTTCGATGGCTTATCCGCTGGCACCGCTGCATCCGTTTCCGGACGCGATCGAGGTCGGCTACGAAGCGCTCGGCTGGCTCTACAAGCAACGGGCGAAATTCGCCGGCAAGGGCGCGCAGGTCTATCTGGCCGGCGAAGAGGCGGGCGGAAACCTGGCGGCGTCGCTCGCGCTCATTGCACGCGATCGAGCCCATCCGCCGCTTGCCGGGCAGCTGCTCCTGTCGCCGATGCTCGACCCGTGCGTCGGGACCGCGTCGATGCGCGATGCCACGCCCGACAGCGTGGAAGTGACCGAATGCAAGTATTTCAAGGGCTGGAAGGACTACCTCAAGTGCCCACGCGACGCGGAGCATCCGTATGCCGTTCCCGGCTCGGCCCGTCGACTGGCCGACCTTGCGCCGACGCTGGTGCTGACCGGACAGGACGATCCGATGCGCGACGAAGCATTGAGTTACGCCAAGCGGCTTCAAGATGCCGGCATTCCGGTGCGCAGCCAGGTGCTTGCGAGTGCCCAGGGCTGGCCCGAGGCGCTTTCCGATCCCGCTACCGCCGATTCGGCATGTCCATGTTCCGCGTCGGTGCTGCAGCAGTTCCGACTGTTCTTCGAGACAACGCAGCCGCCGCGATAGGCGCCTGACGAAAGCGTCCCGATCCGATTCGGGCGTTTCCTTTTTCGACCTTCGACTCACCGGGCTGCCAGCCGATCAGGCGGCAGCCCGCGCTGCCGCATCGCCTTCATTTTTTGTATTTCCGCATCAAGTCACCGAGGAGTCCACCATGTCCAACAACTTCACCAACCAGCTTTCCGCCGTCGCGCGCCGAAGCGTGTGGCCGACCATCACGGCGCTGACCGCCCTTGCCGCGGTCGCATCCGTGCTGTTCGGGCTTCAGAGCGCCGACGCCAGCGTGCCTGCCGCCGCGCCACCGGCGCCGACCGTGTCCGTCGCTACGGTCGCGCAGACCGAGATCACCGCCTGGGACGAGTTCTCCGGCCGGCTCGAAGCGGTGGAACGGGTCGACGTGCGATCGCGCGTCGCCGGGGCATTGCTGGCGGTGCATTTCAAGGAAGGTTCGCTGGTGAAGAAGGGCGATCTGCTGATCACCATCGATCCGGCGCCGTATTCGGCCGAAGTCGACCGCGCCGAGGCGCAGGTCGCGTCCGCGCAGGCTCGCGCATCGTTCAGCCGCAGCGAGCAGGAACGCTCGCGCCGGCTGTGGGAAGAAAAGGCCATCGCCCAGCGCGAGTACGACGAGCGCGTCAATGCCGGTCGCGAAGCCGAAGCCAGCCTGCGCGCGGCGCAGGCCTCGTTGCAGACGGCGCGCCTCAGCCTCGGCTACACGCAGGTTCGCGCGCCGGTCGCGGGCCGTGTCGGACGGCTCGACGTGACGGTCGGCAATCTGGTGTCGGCCGGGCCCGGCGCACCGGTGCTGACGACGCTGGTGTCGGTCAGCCCGATCTACGCCAGCTTCGATGCCGACGAGCAGATCGTCGGCCGCGCGCTGAAGGACACGGCGACAGCCAACGGTTCCCGCACCGAACTCGACCGCATTCCCGTGCAGATGGGCACCGCGTCGAGCAACGGCACGCCGTTCGAGGGCAAGCTGCAGCTGATCGACAACCAGGTCGATGCACGCAGCGGCACCGTTCGCGTGCGCGCCGCCTTCGACAACAAGGACGGTTCCCTGATTCCCGGTCAGTTCGCCCGCATCCGCATGGGCCAGGCGCACAGCAGCCAGGTCTTCCTGGTGAGCGAGCGTGCCATCGGCACCGACCAGAGCAAGAAGTTCGTGCTGGTCGTCGGCGCCGACAACAAGGCCGAGTACCGCGAAGTCACGCTCGGCGCGCCGGCCAACGGGCTGCGCGTCGTGAGCGCCGGCCTCAAGACCGGCGAGCGCGTGATCGTCAACGGCCTGCAGCATGTGCGCCCCGGTTCTGCGGTGACACCGCAGCCGGTGCCGATGGAAGCGAAGGCGCCCACCGCCGCGCCGGCCCCGGCAAAGCTCGCCTCCAACTCCTGATCTGCTGACCGAGAGTCACCATGAACTTTTCCAAATTCTTCATCGACCGGCCGATCTTCGCCGGCGTCCTGTCGGTGCTGATGCTCATCGCCGGACTCGTCGCCTTGCGCAGTCTGCCGATCTCCGAGTACCCGGAAGTCGCACCGCCCTCGGTCGTCGTCCGCGCGCAATATCCCGGTGCGAATCCGAAGGTGATCGCGGAAACCGTCGCAACGCCGATCGAGGAACAGATCAACGGCGTCGAAGGCATGCTCTACATGGGCAGCCAGGCGACCACCGACGGCGTCATGACGCTGACCGTCACCTTCAAGCTCGGCACCGATCCGGACAAGGCGCAGCAATTGGTGCAGAACCGCGTCGCGCAGGCCGAACCGCGCCTGCCGGAGGAAGTGCGCCGGCTCGGCATCACGACCATCAAGAGCGCGCCCGACCTGACGATGGTCGTGCACATGGTTTCGCCCAACGGCCGCTACGACATCAACTACCTGCGCAACTACGCGGTGCTGAACGTCAAGGACCGGCTGGCGCGCATCGGCGGCGTGGGTCAGGTGCAGATCTTCGGCGGTGGCGACTATGCGATGCGCGTCTGGCTCGATCCGCAGAAGGTCGCGCAGCGCGGGCTTTCGGCGAGCGACGTGGTGGCAGCGATCCGCGGCCAGAACATCCAGGCCGCCGCCGGCGTGGTCGGCGCTTCGCCGGGGCTCAACGGCGTCGACATGCAGCTGTCGATCAACGCGCAGGGCCGCCTGCAGAGCGAAGAAGAGTTCGGCGACATCATCGTCAAGACCGGCACCGATGGCAGCGGCACGCAGGTCACGCGGCTGCGCGACATCGGCCGGCTCGAAATGGGCGCGGCCGACTATTCGTTGCGCTCGCTGCTTAACAACGATGCAGCCGTCGGCATGGGCGTGTTCCAGTCGCCGGGCTCGAATTCGCTCGACATCTCGCGCGACGTCCGCGCGACGATGGACGACCTCGCCAAGAGCATGCCCGAGGGCGTCGAGTACCGCATCGCCTACGACCCGACGCAGTTCGTGCGGGCGTCGATCGAATCCGTGATCCACACACTGCTCGAAGCCATCGCGCTGGTGGTGCTGGTCGTGATCCTGTTCCTGCAGACATGGCGCGCATCGATCATTCCTTTGCTGGCGGTGCCGGTGTCGGTGGTTGGAACGTTCGCGGTGCTGCACGTGCTGGGCTTCTCGATCAACGCGCTCTCGCTGTTCGGGCTGGTGCTGGCGATCGGCATCGTGGTGGACGACGCCATCGTGGTGGTGGAAAACGTCGAGCGGAACATCGAATCCGGCCTGTCGCCGCGCGAAGCGACGTACAAGGCGATGCGCGAAGTGTCGGGGCCGATCGTGGCCATTGCGCTGGTGCTGGTCGCGGTGTTCGTGCCGCTGGCTTTCATCAGCGGGCTGACCGGGCAGTTCTACAAGCAGTTCGCGGTCACCATCGCGATCTCGACGGTGATATCGGCGATCAATTCGCTGACGCTGTCGCCCGCGCTCGCCGCCTTGCTGCTGCGCGGCCACGACCAGCCGAAGGATGCGCTCACGCGCGGCATGGACAAGGCATTCGGCTGGCTTTTCCGCGGCTTCAACAAGCTGTTCCATCGCGGTTCCGAGGCCTACAGCGGCGGCGTCAAGAACGTGATCTCGCGCAAGACGCTGATGCTGGTGATCTACCTCGCGCTGGTCGGCGTCACATTCGGTCTCTTCAAGGTCGTGCCGGGCGGTTTCGTTCCCGCGCAGGACAAGCAGTACCTGATCGGCTTCGCGCAACTGCCGGATGGCGCCACGCTCGACCGTACCGAAGACGTGATCCATCGCATGGGCGAGCTCGTCAAGAAAAACCCGAACGTGGAAGACGCGATCGCGTTCCCCGGCCTGTCGATCAACGGCTTCACCAACAGCTCGAATTCGGGTGTGGTTTTCGTCACGCTCAAGCCGTTTGCCGAGCGCAAGAAGAAAGACCAGAGCGGCGGTGCCGTCGCGGGTCAGCTGAACCAGGCCTTCGGCACCATCCAGGATGCGTTCATCGTGATGTTCCCGCCGCCGCCGGTGGCCGGGCTCGGTACGACGGGCGGCTTCAAGCTGCAGCTGGAAGACCGCGCCTCGCTCGGCTACGACCAGATGGATGCGGCGGTCAAGGCCTTCATGGGCAAGGCGCGCCAGTCGCCCGAGCTCGCCGGCATGTTCACCAGCTGGCAGGTCAACGTGCCGCAGCTCTACGCCGACATCGACCGCACCAAGGCGCGCCAGCTCGGCGTACCGGTGACCGACATCTTCGAGACGATGCAGATTTATCTCGGCAGCCTGTATGCAAACGATTTCAACAAGTTCGGTCGCACTTACAGTGTGCGCGTTCAGGCCGATGCGCCTTACCGTGCCCGCGCCGAAGACGTCGGACTGCTCAAGGTGCGTTCGACGACCGGCGAGATGGTGCCGCTGTCGGCGCTGATGAAGGTCAACGCGAGCTTCGGACCGGAGCGCGCCATGCGCTACAACGGCTATCTCTCCGCCGACATCAATGGCGGCCCGGCTCCCGGCGTGTCATCTGGCCAGGCGCAAGATGCAATCGAACGCATCGCCGCAGAGACGCTGCCCAAGGGCATCAGTTACGAATGGACCGAGCTGACGTACCAGGAAATTTTGGCCGGCAATTCCGCGTTCCTCGTCTTCCCGCTGGCGATCCTGCTGGTGTTCCTGGTGCTGGCTGCACAGTACGAGAGCCTGACGCTTCCGCTGTCGATCATTCTGATCGTGCCGATGGGCCTGCTCGCCGCGATGACCGGCGTATGGATATCGGGAGGTGACAACAACGTCTTCACGCAGATCGGGCTGATCGTTCTGGTCGGGCTGAGCGCGAAGAACGCGATCCTGATTGTCGAATTCGCCCGCGAGCTGGAGTTCGCCGGTCGCACGCCGGTGCAGGCCGCCATCGAAGCCAGCCGCTTGCGTCTGCGCCCGATCCTGATGACCTCGCTGGCTTTCGTGATGGGTGTGCTGCCGCTGGTGCTTTCGACCGGCGCCGGCGCGGAGATGCGCAGCGCGATGGGTGTGGCGGTGTTCTCCGGAATGATCGGCGTGACGGCCTTCGGCCTGTTCCTGACGCCGGTGTTCTATGTGGCGCTGCGCAAGCTGGCCGGCAACAAGCCGCTGAAGCAGCATGGGGAGGTGCCGCATGACGTGGAGGCATTCGCACCGCCGGGCGATCTGTCGAATCAAGGAATCTGATCATGAACATGGTGAATTTCTCTTCGGCCCGGACGCTGCGCGCGGCCTGGCTTCCCCTGGTGGCTGCGCTCGTGCTGGCCGGTTGCGCGTCGACGGCATCGGTCGCGCCGGAAACCGAGACACCCCGGCAATTCAAGGAACTGACGACCGCGCAGGCCGGCCGCACCGCTGCGCCGGTACAGGTCGCCGGCGACTGGTGGCGCGCGTTCAACGATCCGGCGCTCGATGCGCTGGTCGAGCGCGCGGCTGCGCGCAACACCGACATCCGGCAGGCGGCGGCGCGATTGGCCGAGGCGCGCGCCTTGGCCCGTACGGTGGATGCCAACCGTTCCGTTCAGGCAGGCGTCGGCGCCGGTGCGAACCGCGCGGCCGGCATCGACCGGACCAACGACGGCCGGCCCGGCACGCTGCTGAACGCCGGTGCCAATGTGTCGTATGAGCTCGACCTGTTCGGCCGGCTTTCAGGCGCGAGCAACGCCGCCGCGCTGGACGCTGCTTCGCGCGAGGCGCTGCTGCAAAGTGCCCGGCTGATCGTTCAGGCCGAGGTCGCGCAGCGCTATCTCCAGCTGCGCGCCATCGATGCCGAGAGTGAACTAATGCGCGAGACCGTTGTCGCCTATCGCGGCACGCTCGATCTCACCGAACGCCGCGAACGCGCGGGCGACCTGGCCGAACTCGACGTCGCCCGCGTGCAGACCGAACTGGCTTCGACCGAGTCGGATGCGCTTGCGCTCGACCGTCAGCGCGCACTGATCGAACATGCGCTCGCCGTCCTGACCGGCGATGCTGCATCGGACTTCACCCTCGCAGCCGGCGAATGGACAACCGCATTGCCGTCGATCCCTGCGGGTGTGCCCTCGACTGTGCTGGCTCGCCGGCCCGATGTGGCGGCGGCGCAGAAGACAGTGATGGCTGCGCAGGCCCGCGTCGGCATTGCGCAGACGGCCTGGTTTCCGAGCATCTCGCTCACCGGCGCGGGCGGTTTCGCTTCGCCGGACCTCGGCGATCTGTTCAAGTGGTCGGCACGCTCGTGGGGCATCGGCGCGCTGCTGTCGCTGCCGCTGCTGGACGGCGGTCGCCGCGAGGCCGGCGTGCAGAGCGCTTCGGCTCAGTTGGATGGCGCCTTGGCAAACTACCGCGATCAGGTGCTGGTGGCGTTCAGGGAGGTGGAAGACGAACTTTCGTCGTTGCGCCTTCTCGACCAGCAATCGTCGGTTCAGGCAAAAGCCGTGACTTCGGCCCGGCGCGCGACGGCACTTTCGGACGTGCGCTACCGCAACGGGATGGTCAGCCAGCTCGATCTGCTGGACGCGCGCCGCAGCGAACTGCGCAACCGGCGGCAGGCGCTGCAGGTGCGGTCTGCGCAGTACCAGTCGACGGTCGGGCTGATTCGCGCACTCGGTGGCGGTTGGTCGATCTAGGCGCCATGGAACGCTTTGCTGTTGGCTGCATCTGTAGGAGGAGCGGGAGGCGACGCAGCGTTGCCCGCGCTCCTGGAAAGCAGACGACGAAGTTCCGCCATGCCGAGAACAAGTGCATTCCAGTAGACGTTCTGCGGCTCGGCTGCGGTGCGATAAGGGCGGTAATACAGCGCCTCCGGCAGCTCGAAATGCTGTCCGTGTTCGGCGGACAGGATCACCCAGAAGAACTGGCCGGTGGGCCGTTCGTCGACTCGCAAAGCCAGCTCCGGGCGTTCTGAAGGGTGTTGTGTATCGCGCATATGTAGAACTAAAGTATGTTGCCTGCGAGGCGAAAATCTTGCGGTGCCTCCATTGCGCGGGGTAGCGATTTGCGACTTTTTACTGTAGTCCGGCGATTACCTTCGGAAATCGGTCAGGGACAATGGTCGAAATGAGCGAAAAAAACGGGAAGAACGACAAGGACGGTTCGGCGTCGACCGGCCATAACAGCGCCGCGCTTGCCCGCTGCGTCATGGTTCTCGGAACGACGAGTGGCGCCGGAAAGAGCTGGCTGGCGACTGCGCTGTGCCGCTACTACGCCCGCCAGGGCTTCAGGGTCGCGCCGTTCAAGGCCCAGAACATGAGCAACAACGCGCGCGTCGTTGCCGGCGGAGAAATCGGCAGCGCGCAGTATTTCCAGGCTCTGGCTGCGCGCGCCGTGCCCGACGTGCGCATGAATCCGCTGCTTCTCAAACCGGAGCGCGACACCCACAGCCAGGTCGTGCTGATGGGAAAAGTCAGCGCGGAGCTGACGGCGTTGCCGTGGCGCGGACGCAGCGAGCGGGTGTGGCCGCAGATCGCGCAGTCGCTCGACGCGCTGCGCGCGGAGAACGATGTCGTCGTGATCGAAGGCGCCGGTTCGCCGGCCGAAATCAACCTGATGGCCAGCGATATCGTCAACCTTCGCGTGGCGCGGCATGCGGGCGCGCATTGCCTGCTGGTGACCGACATCGACCGCGGCGGCGCGTTCGCGCATCTCTACGGCACCTGGGCGTTGATGCCGGAGGCCGACCGGGCGCTTCTGCATGGGTTCGTCCTGAACCGGTTTCGCGGCGACGCATCGCTGCTTTCGCCGGCGCCGGAGCAACTGGAGGCGCTCACCGGCGTGCCCACCGTGGCGACGTTGCCGATGTGGTGGCAGCACGGTCTGCCGGAGGAAGACGGCGTCTTCGACGACCGCTCGCCCCCATCCCAACCTTCCCCCGGGGGGGGAAGGAGCAAGACCATCGCGGTCATTGCCTATCCGCGCATCAGCAACCTCGACGAGTTCCAACCGCTGAAGAACCTGCCTGGCGTGCGTCTACGCTGGGTGCGCAATCCTGCGGACCTCGTCGATGCCGACTGGATCGTGCTGCCCGGGTCCAAGCACACCAGCGGCGACCTGGCCTGGCTGCGCGAGCAGGGCCTGGACCGCGCGGTAGCTGCGCACGCGGCGCGGGGCGGACAGGTGCTGGGCATCTGCGGCGGCCTGCAGATGCTTGGCGAAGCGCTGATCGATCCGCACGGCATCGACGGCAACGCGCCCGGGCTCGGCCTGCTGCCGCTGGTCACCGTGTTTGCCGAGGACAAGACGGTCTGCCATCGGCGGGCCACTTTCGGTGCGATGCGTGGTGCCTGGACGGCGCTGACCGGTGTCGCCGTCGGCGGCTATGAAATTCATCACGGCCAGACCGCCGCGCATGCCGCCATGGCTGAAGCCGGAGACCGACCGCATGCCGTCATGCCCGACGGCCTGGCTTGGCAGAACGAGGCAGGAAACGTGCTCGGTCTCTACCTGCACGGGATGTTCGAGGACGCAGGCGTGCTGAGAGCGCTCTTCGGTGCAGAGGCGCCGACGCTCGATGCCGTGTTCGACGGCCTGGCCGATTTCATCGACAACCATTTCTCGCCCGGCGTACTCGATGCGCTCGTGGCATCGGACCCCAAATGATGAACATTCCTGCCGTCGAAGACATCGCTGACGCAGCGCTGGACGCGCGCATCCAGGCCGCGCTTGACAACAAGACCAAGCCGCTTGGCGCGCTGGGCCGCATCGAATCGCTCGCGCTGCGAATCGGCGGCATCCTCGGCACCGAAGCGCCGGTACTGGAGTCTCCACAGATGCTGGTCTGCGCCGCCGACCACGGTCTGGCGGCACGCGGCGTATCGGCGTTCCCGAGCGACGTGACCTGGCAGATGGTCGAGAACTTTCTCTCCGGCGGCGCCGCCGTGAGCGTGCTCGCGCGGCAGCACGGGCTCGCGCTGACGGTGGTCGATTGCGGCGTGCGACGCGACTTCGCGCCATGCGAACGCCTCGTCGTCCGCAAGATCGCGCACGGTACGGCCGACGCATCGACCGCACGGGCCATGACCGCCGACCAGTGCGCCGAAGCTGTCGGCAACGGCATCGCGCTGGTGCGGTCGCTGCCCGGCAACGCGCTGCTGCTTGGGGAAATGGGCATCGGCAACACATCCTCCGCGTCGATGCTGTTGTCGCGGCTCTGCGGCATCGACATCGATCTGTGCACCGGCATCGGCACGGGCCTCGATGTCGACGGCCGCATCCGGAAGATCGCCGTGCTGCGCGAAGTGCTGAAGCTGCATGCCGAAGCGAAGGAACCGCTCGATGCGCTGGCTGCATTCGGCGGTTTCGAAATCGCCACGCTGGTCGGCGCGGTGTTGCAGGCCGCGCAGGAGCGGCGCGTGATCGTCGTCGACGGCTTCATCGCCAGCGCCGCGGTGCTGGTAGCGCAGGCGCTGCAGCCGAATGTCGTGCAGCGCTGCATTGCCGCGCATGCGTCGGCCGAACCTGGGCATCTGCTGCTTCTGGAGCGCCTCGGGCTGGAACCGCTGCTGCAACTCGGTCTGCGCCTCGGCGAAGGCTCGGGCGCCGCGCTTGCCTGGCCGTTGCTCGAATCGGCCTGCCTGATCCTGCGCGAGATGGCGAGCTTCGAGGCTGCAGGCGTGTCCAGGAAGGGCGCCGAGTGAGTACGGCGGTACGCCACTTCCTGCTGGCGCTCCAGTTCTTCACGCGGATTCCCGTCACGGGGCGGATTGCGGTATGGGTCGGCTACAGCCCGGCGATGTTGCGTGCGAGCGCGGCGTTCTTCCCGGCTGTCGGCTGGGTGGTGGGCGCGGTCGGCGCGTCGGCGATGGCCGGCGCGCTGATGCTGTGGCCGCCGCTGGTCGCCGCCATCCTGTGCACCGCCGTGACTGTGATGCTGACCGGTGCATTTCATGAAGATGGTCTCGCGGATGTGGTCGACGGCCTGGGCGGATCGGCGAACCGCGAGCGCGCCATGGAAATAATGAGGGATTCGCGTATCGGCGCTTTCGGCGCGATTGCACTGGTGCTTGCCTTGGGACTCAAGGTGGCGCTGCTGGCGACGCTGGTCGACACGGAAACCTATTCCGGGGCGGACGACGGCGCATGGCTGGCTTGTACGGCGGTGCTGGCTGCGCATGTGCTGTCGCGCCTCGCGCCGCTCTTGGTCATGCGCTGGTTGCCTTACGTGGGCGGCGAGGGCGGCAAGGCCAAGCCGATGGCCGACGCCGTCAGCGGGGCGTCGTTGGCGGTAGCGTCGGCATGGTCGCTGCCGGCGCTGGCGCTGCTGTCGGTCGTTTTCGGGCCTGAACAGGCGCTTCTAGCACTGGGCGCGGCGGCGCTGGCGACGCTCTCGATGGGGCGGCTGTTGCGGCGCCGTCTCGGCGGCTTCACCGGCGACGGGCTCGGTGCCACGCAGCAGTTGAGCGAGCTCGCGGTCTACCTGGCGCTGGCAGCGATCTGGTGAGCACGCTCTGGTTGCTGCGGCATGCGCCGGTGCTGGCTTCGCCCGGCCTCTGCTACGGCCGGACCGATCTGGCTTGCGCCGACGAGGCGACGCGGTCCGTCGCGGAAGCGGTTGCGCCGCTGATTCCTGCCGGCATCGACATCTTCAGTTCGCCGCTGCGGCGGTGTGCCGTGCTGGCGAAGGCGGTCGCCTCGTTGCGTCCCGATCTGCCAGCCGCGCGTTGCGATCCACGGCTGGCCGAGATGGATTTCGGAAACTGGGAAGGCAGGCACTGGGCCGAGATCGATCGTGCCGAGTTCGACGCCTGGATGAGTGATTTTGCGGATGGCCGTGTGGGTGGCAACGGCGAAAGCACGCGGCAATTCATGGCGCGCGTCGGCGCTGGGTGGGACGAATGGCGCGTGTCGGCGCGCGATGCGCTCTGGGTGACGCACGCGGGGGTGATTCGGGCGGTGACGTTGCTTCAATCGGGCGTTCGGTGTCCTTCGAATGCGGCAGCGTGGCCAAGCTTTGCAATCGGATTTGGGGAGTTGACCCAGGTCGAATTCCGGAATGCAGGTCGTTCGACATAGCCGAAGAGCTATTAAATTACGCTGAAAGAGCTACTGCAGATTTGTTGCCGCTCAGATATAAGCAATTGACGCTGCAGCATGGTGCTGGCGGAAGACGATTCAAGGCAAGCATGAAATTTCTATTCTCCAGGCTTTTCCTCGTTTTCGCCTGCTTGATGACGTCGGCAAGCATGACCAGCGCAGCTTTGGCCGTCATCAAGATCCAGTCTCTGATCGACGGCGGGGCCCCGCGTCTGTCTTCGGAGGATGCGCATTCCTTATTGCCGGTTGGCGCCACGATCGAAACCATCGCGGTAAGCACCGGAAATACGCGCGACTGGGTCAACGCGGCCGATGGCACCTTTGTCGCGACATCCCACGGCGCTGGTGGCGTGTCCACAGGAACAGGTAAATGGAGGATCTCAAACGACGGCCTGTACTGCGTCGAAATCCTTTGGAAAAAGTCCGAAGAGAATTGGTGTCGCGCGATCTATAGATTTGACGAAGCGTACTACCTCGCTCCCAAGAATCTCGCGAATAACGCAGATAAAAGCTATGGCCAATTGCGTGTTGTCCCGAATGCGGGGGTTGTGCCATCGACAGCGTTGACGGCGAATGCAATCGATTCCTCTACGGTGCTTTCTCCTGGGCAGGCGAGAGACGTGAAGATGATCTACATGGGCGGCAACGATTGCCCGCCGTGCGTTTCATGGCGTGGGCTCGAATTGCCAAAGCTCGAGAAAATGAAGATATACATGGATTTCGAATTCATCCATGTCGTGAAAACCGTTGTTTCACCGGTTCCGAGTTCGATGTTCCTGCCAGACAAGGTCAAGCCGCTAAAGACTGCGCTGGACGAAGCAGGCGCAGGTAATCGCGGCTCCTCCCAGACGGCAATCGTCGTGGATGGAAAGATATTCGATTACTACTTCGGCTACAGGTCGGCCCAGGAAATAGAGGAGCGAATTCGAGCGATCAAGGATGGCGGTACCTATCCGTTCGAGCGCTGCGTCAAACTCGTGAAGGGAAATGCAGCGCAATGCGCTGTGAAGGGATAGGGACCTGGCTGAGCTGCAATGCCGACACGGTCGCGTCACACACCGCTGCCAGCATCCGGCGGGCTCCAATCACAACTCCAACAGGCTCCTCCCGATGCAACGCTCCTCCTTACGCGCCACCCAGGCGCTGCTGGCCCTTTCCGCCGTTTCGGCCGCTTCAATCCTCGCTTCATGCGGCGGTGACGGCGGCACCTCCGTCAGCGACACCGCAGACGTTCGCGTCAAGGCGGCGTGGGTCGAGATCGGTCCGAACGGCCAGACCATTGCGCGTGCCATCACATCGGCCGACACCTGCCCGACGATCGCCGTGGATGCCAATGCCGCCGTCATGACCTTGCGTGCTGCTGCGGGTACGCCGGCACAACGCACGACGGCGAGCGACGCCGCGGATTCCAAGCCATCGGCCTTTCCGGTCACGACATGCGAAACCGTCGTGAAACCCGGTGCCACGGCCGTGAGCGTCGCCGGCCGACTGCTTCCGCTGCCGAAGTCGGAACCGCAGCGCATCGCCGTCCTGGCCGACACCGGCTGCCGCATGAAGAAAGCCGACAACGCATTCCAGGCCTGCAACGACGGCATCGCGTGGCCGTTCGCGACCATCGCAGCCACGGTTGCGGCAATGAAACCCGATCTGGTGATGCACATCGGCGATTACCACTACCGCGAGAACGCCTGCCCGCAGGACATCGCCGGGTGCAAGGACAGCGCCTGGGGTTACGGCTGGGACACCTGGGAGGCCGACCTGTTCAAGCCGGCGGCATCGCTGCTGGCGGCAGCGCCCTGGGTCTTTGCGCGCGGCAACCATGAGGAATGCGCGCGCGCCGGCCAGGGCTGGATGCGTTTTCTCGATGTGCGCAGCTACGGCGCGACGCTCAGCTGCGACAGCCCGGCCAACGACAACGCGGCCAATTTCAGCGATCCATACACCGTCGCGTTGGGCGCGGACACGCAGGTCGTGATCTTCGATTCGGCCAAGGCGGGCACGGCTGCGTTCGGCGCCAGCGACTTCAAGTTCCCGATCTACCAGGCACAGTTCCGCACGGTGGCGAAGCTGGTGGCCGACACCACGAAAACCTCGCTGTTCGCCAATCACCATCCGATTCTGGCTTTCGCGCCGATCGCCGGCGGCTCGCCGGCGCCCGGCAACAACGGGCTGCAGGCGGTGATGCGGTCGCTCAACCCGGTGGCCTACTACCCGGACGGCGTGAAGATCGCGCTGCACGGCCATGTGCACGACTTCCAGGCCCTCAACTTCAGCAGCGCGCATCCCGCCACGTTCGTTACCGGCAACGGCGGCGACAACGTCGACGTCAATCTGCCCGATCCGTTCCCTGCCGGACTCACGCCAGCGCCGGGCGTGGTGCTCGACCGCATCACGCACACCAACACCTTCGGCTTCATGATGATGGAGCGCAGCGGCTCGGTCTGGCTTTACAAGGCGTATACCCGCGACGGCAAGCTCTTGACGACGTGCGTGCCAGCAGGCTCGAAGATCAGCTGCGACAAGACCGGCTTCCTCGCGCCATGACGTTGCGCGGCGGATGCGCTGGCCTGGTCTGGGTCGTTCTTGCGCTGGCGACCGGGACGGCGTGCGCCGAAACGGTCGCTGCGGATGTGCCTCGGCTCGTCGGCCATGTCGGCGACACGCCGCAGTACGCTGCCATCGTTTCCGCCGCTCGCCCACTTGCGCAGCCGATTCCCGAGCGAATCGCGCTCGGTCGGCAGCTATTCGGCGACATCCGGCTGTCGCAGCCCAGAGGCACCAGCTGCGCGAGTTGTCATGACCCGGCCCAGGCGTTCTCCAGCT
Source organism: Variovorax glucosi (assembly GCF_051216695.1). Classification (NCBI taxonomy): domain Bacteria; kingdom Pseudomonadati; phylum Pseudomonadota; class Betaproteobacteria; order Burkholderiales; family Comamonadaceae; genus Variovorax; species Variovorax glucosi. The sequence continues at coordinate 690,750 of NZ_JBPJZE010000001.1, read as the reverse complement.
TCAACGGCGGCCGCGACGGCGTGGCCGGCGGCAGCATCCGCAGCCGGCTCGGCACGCGCAACCCGCCTTCGCTGACCTATGCACGCTACCTTCCGCCGCTCTATTTCTACCAGGACGATGACGCGCAAGTGCCCGCACCCTTCGGCGGCCTGATGCTGGACGGCCGCGCCGACACGGTTGCCCAGCAAGTAAAGGAGCCGTTGCTGGCCCGCCACGAGATGAATCTCGGCACCGCCCGTGCGGCGGCCCGGCGGCTGAACGAGTCCGGCTATCGAAAAGCTTTCGAGGCGCAGTTTGGCGTCGGCGTGCTGGACGACCCGTCGCGTGCGATGAAGGCGTTCGGGAGCAGCCTGGAGGCGTACCTGCAGAGCGACGAACTCTCGCCGTTCGATTCGCGCTTCGACGAATCGCTGCGTGGGAAGCCGTCGATGAGTCTGGAGGAACGCCGCGGACTGGCGATCTTTCGCAATCCGGACCAGGGCAATTGCGCGTCGTGCCACAGCGTCAGCGTGACCTCGAACAATCCGGCGCGATCCTTGTTCACCGATTTCGGCTACGAAGCCCTGGGCGTGCCGCGCAACCGGAAACTGCCCTCGAATGCGCGACCCGATGCTTTCGACCTCGGCCTGTGCCGCACCGCCGAAGCGCGCCGCTGGCCGGAGAGCGAAGCGTGGTGCGGCTATTTCCGCACGCCGAGCCTGCGCAACGTCGCCGTGCGCCAGCGCTTCATGCACAACGGCGTATTCACCTCGCTGCGCGATGCCGTGCGCTTCTACGCCACGCGATCGACCGCGCCGGCCGACTGGTACGGCAAGCATCCGGTTTTCGACGACCTTCCCGAAGCGATGCGCGGCAACGTCAACATCGTGAGCACGCCGCTCAACCGCCGCGTCGGCAGCACGCCCGCACTGAGCGAAGCCGATATCGATGCGCTCGTCGCGTTCCTCGGCACGCTGACCGACAAGCGTTACGTCGGCGCCGGCGTCTTGGGCTTGAAGTCGCAATAGGCCGCTACCGCGCATTCCCAGCAGCGCGGCTTGCGCGCCACGCAGATGTAGCGACCATGCAGGATCAGCCAGTGGTGCGCATGCAGACGGTAGGCCGGCGGCACGCGTTTCTCCAGCTTCAGCTCGACGATCAGCGGGGTCTTGCCCGGCGCCAGTCCGGTGCGGTTGCCGACGCGGAAGATGTGCGTGTCGACCGCCATCGTAGGCTCGCCGAAAGCCACGTTCAGAACGACATTCGCTGTCTTCCGCCCGACGCCCGGCAGCGCCTCGAGCTCCGCGCGCTGGCGCGGCACCTCGCCGCCGTGCAGGTCGACCAGCATCCGGCAGGTCGCCATCAGGTGCTTCGCCTTGCTGCGGTACAGGCCGATGGTCTTGATGTAGCTCTCCAGCTCGTCGATGCCCAGATCGAGGATCGCCTGCGGCGTGTTCGCCACCGGATAGAGCTTGCGCGTCGCCTTGTTGACGCTGATGTCGGTCGCCTGCGCGGATAAAAGCACTGCAGCCAGCAACTCGAACGGCGAGTCGTACTGGAGTTCGGTCTCGGGTGTCGGGTTGGCCGCCTGCAGCAAGGCGAAGAAGGATTCGATGGCGTCTTTTTTCATGGCGTCACAAAGCGGACAGAGGGGCGGGTTCGTTGCCTTGAAGGCGCTGCGCGGTCGTCGTCATGCCGTCGAAGATCGACTCTGCCAGCGCGGGCGGGAAGCCCGGCGGCAGTTCCGACTCGACGGTGCGCAGCACGTCCGGCAGCTGGGCGGAAATCTCGTCGCCCAGCGCGCGCGCATCGCCCAGGCCTGCCTGTTTCGCGACGCCGTCCCAATGCCGCGCCTGGATGTCGGTCAGGCCCCAGTGCGCGCTCTTGGCGCGCAGCGCCATCGCGAGCCTGGCCTTCTGTCTGGCCAGCTGGTTGGCGCCATCGCCGATGATCGGCCAGGCCGAGAAAACGTCGTAGAAGGGCGTGAGCCGGTAGCCGTCGCCGCGCTCCAGGAAGATCGAGAAGTTCTTCGCGTGTCCGTCGGTCGCGGCCAACAGCCAGAAGATCATCTGCGCTTTCACGAAGGCGGTCTTGTCGGCCAACGCGTTCGCGCTGGCGTCGAGTACGCGCAGGATGTCGCGCATGCCGGGGCCGCCGTCGGTCTCGTATTTCTGTGCGCCGGGCATGCCGAGCGCCTGACAGAAGTCTTCCTGCGGAAGACGGGCGATCCATTCGGCGTCGGTTCCGGCGTTCTGCAGCACGCGGTCGAAGCGGCGCACCGCCAGCACCTTGCGTTCGCCGAAGGTGGCGATGTCGCAATGCGCGGTCGGCAGGCCGAAGGCCGTCATCACGCGCGAGCAGAGCCATTCGTTCTCGACCGACTGCTGCATGTCGGCCTGCATGTTGCCGACCAGGCCGAGCGGCAGCTTGAGGATGTGCGTGGTCGGCGTGGCGCCGAGCGGGCGGAACCAGGCGTCGCCGCGCCGCAGCAGCGCCGTCTTCTCCTGCGCGCCGGCGATGGCGATGCGGAATTCGTCGTCGTCGCGCTGGCCCGGCACGCGACCGGTGGCGAGCGCTGCGTCGATCGCGCGCTCGACGCCGGCGTCGTCGAGCGCTTCGGCCTCGATGCGGTCGAAGCCGACCGGCTCAATGCCGGGCTCCAGCAACTGCACCGCGCCCACGCATTCGCGGCCGATGGCTGTCAGCAAGTCGAATGCGTCGGTGCTCGCGGTGGCGAACCTGCCCTGCACCCGACGCCGGATGCTGTCGTTGTCGGGCAGCAGATTGTCGAAATAGTTCTGCACGACCGGGCCACGCAGCGGCACGTTGCCGGGCGTCAACGGCAGCGACAGCGACAGCCGGCGCGCGGCCGGGGAGGCGATCCATTCGTCCGCGTACTGGAAGCGATGCTCGCCTTCGCGCACCGCCCATTCGCCGACGATCTGCCCGTTGGCCCAAACCACCAGCGGATGCGGATGGCGGGCGCCGCGGCCGCGTTTCTTTGGGCTCACCATGAGGCTCCTCCAGATGAAGGTTCGGCACGCATCGCCTCGGTGGCCGGCATTTCTTCAAGCACCAGCCGATGGCCCATGAGCGCGACGAGGCGGGAGATCTGGTCGAAGCTGGTCACGCCCGGAGCCGACTCGATGCGGGCGACGCGCTTCTGGTTCACGCCCAGCCGTTCGCCGAGTTCTGCCTGCGTGAGGTGGCGAGACTGCCGCAGCGAACGGAGCAGAGTGCTCAGCTGCTGGCTGGTTTCGAGGGGGTATTGCACAAGCTACTACCTTGGAGTGGTAATGCCAGATTACTATTCTTGAGTGGTAAAGTCAATTCACTACCTTTGAGTGGTATTGGCATGTCCGACCCGCCGCAACGACAATAGCGGCCCAGAAAGTGAGTTACCCGTCATGCAATTCGCCTCCCGCCTCGACAACGTCGAAACCTCCGCCATCCGCGAACTCTTCAAGCTGCTCGGCACGCCCGGCATCATCAGCTTCGCCGGCGGATTCCCGGACAGCGCGATGTTCGACGTCGAAGGTTTGAAAGAAGCCAGCGCCCGGGCGCTCGACGAGGAACCTGGCGCTGCGCTGCAGTACGGCGCCACAGAAGGCTACGAGCCGCTCCGCACGCAGTTGTCGGCTTTCATGAACACCAAGGGCGTCGACGTCGACCCGAGCGGCCTGATCGTCACCACCGGCAGCCAGCAGGCGCTCGATTTGCTTGGCAAGACGATGATTTCACCCGGCGACAAGGTGATCGTCGAAGGCCCGACCTTCCTCGCGACCATCCAGTGCTTCCGTCTCTACGGCGCGCAGTTGATCAGCGCGCCCGTCGACGCGAACGGCGTCAGGACCGACGAGCTCGAAAAGCTCATCGCCGAGCACAAGCCGAAATTCGTCTACCTGATCCCGACCTTCGGCAATCCGAGCGGCGCGATGCTGAGCCTGGAGCGTCGGAAGAAGGTGCTTGAAATGGCCGTCAAGTACCAGACGCTGATCGTCGAGGACGACCCGTACGGCGACCTTTATTTCGACAAGGCGCCGCCGCCGTCGATCCTCGCCTTGTCGAAGGAAGTTCCGGGCAGCCGCGAATTGATCGCCTATTGCGGCAGCCTGAGCAAGGTGCTGAGTCCCGGCCTGCGCATCGGCTGGATGATCGCGCCGGCAGAGTTGCTGTCGAAGGCGACGATGTGCAAGCAGTTCAGCGATGCGCACACCAGCACTTTCGCGCAGGCCACCGCAGCGCAATACCTGAAAAGCGGCCGCATGCCGGCGACGCTGGCCAACGTGCGCAAAGTCTACGGTGAGCGTGCGCTGGCGATGGGCGCTGCGCTGAAGCGCGAACTCGGCGATGCGATCGAATTCACGCAGCCGGTCGGCGGATTGTTCTTCTGGGCCCGTCTGACGGGTGCGAACGACAAGTCGAACGATGCGACGGCATTCGCGAAGAAAGCCATCGCGCAACTCGTGGCTTTCGTGCCCGGCGCGCCGTTCTACGCCGAGAACCCCGACCTCGCGACCCTGCGTCTGAGTTTCGCGACGGCCAATGTGGAGAAGATCGAAGAGGGTATCGCCCGCCTGGGCAAGGCGCTCTGATCCTGCTCGTTCACGGCGAACGGTGAAGCCTCGGCGCCGACAGAAGCGCCAGGTTGTCGACGATCGCCGCGTCCAGGTCCTTCCATTTGCCGGACAGGCGGGACAGCGTCATCACCGTCTGCAGCGCCTTCAGGTCCTTCACGCTCGGCGCGACCTTGATCTGCGCGATCGCGGCGGCTCTGTTGCCGCCGTGGACCAATGCCATCACCTTGCCTGCCCAATCGTTTGCGCGCGCCATGTATTCACCTGTTTCCTGTTTAGCCATCGAATGTAAACGGCGAATCTCGCAGCCTGAGTTCACAGATTTATAGAATCACCCATGAAAAAGACGTTCCAACTTCACATCGACGGCAAGAACCCGGACCGGGTTCTTGAAGCCGTCAAGCACGAGATCCGCAAATACGTCAAATGCGAACGCCGCCGCGATCTGCCCGAAGGCGTGGACTTCTGGGATTTCGACTGCAGGTTCGGCACTACGCAAGAGGCCGCCGAGCCGGTGCATCTTTCGGCCATCACCGGGCTGATCGACGGCGTGGTCGCCGAATCGGGCAAGCAGTTCTATGTCGAGATTCTCGCCAAGCATGGCGTCCGGCAGGCTCGCCCCGACGGTGAAGCCGGCGAGAAGCGTCCGCGTCGCAAAACCGCCGTCAATGAACTTGACGACCTTGACGATCTGGAAGGCTAGACCAGCACTTCCAGCAGCCGGTCGAGCCCGCCTTCGTTGATCGCGACCATCGCCTGTTCGCGGACTTTCGGCTTTGCATGGAATGCGACAGACAGGCCTGCAGCACCCATCATCGGCAGGTCGTTGGCACCGTCGCCGACTGCGATGGTCTGCGATGCGGAAATTCCCATCAGCGAAGCCAGTTCCAGCAACGTGCGGCGCTTCTCGGCGCCGTCGCAGATATCGCCCCAGGATTGCGTCATCACCCGACCGGTGAGTTTTCCATCCGCTTCTTCCAGCAGGTTGGAGCGTGCGAAATCGATGCCAAGACGCGCCTTCACCCGGTCCGCGAAGAAAGTGAAGCCGCCGGAAACCAGCAGCACCTTCATTCCCGCAGCCTTGCAGGCTGCCACCAGCGTTTCTGCGCCGGGATTGAGGTGCAGGCGCTCGTCGTAGACGTTCTGCAGCGCCGTGACCGGTACGCCTTCGAGCAGCGCCACGCGGCGCGTCAGGCTCTCCTTGAAATCCCTGATCTCGCCGCGCATCGTCGCTTCGGTAATGGCGGCGACTTCGGCCTTCTTGCCGATGGCGTCTGCGATCTCGTCGATGCACTCGATGTCGATCAGCGTCGAATCCATGTCGAAGGCGATGAGCTTGAAGTCGGCGAGGCGCAGAGGGGGGGTGAAGCCGCGCAGGACGAGGCCGGGGCCGGCGGACAGCGAAGTGGGGGAGGTCGTCATTTGAAAAAACTCAGGAGAGGGCGGTTGCGTCGCGCAGCCAGTTTTCGATCTGCAGGCCGGGGACTCGGCGGAATTCGTCATCGTTGTCGGTGACGAGTACGGCATCGATGGAAAGTGCATGCGCAGCGATCAGCGTGTCGTTCGGTCCGATGGGTGTTCCCTGACGTTCAAGCGCATTGCGGATGGCCGCGTAATGCGCCACGACCGTCGTGTCGAGTGGCAATACGTCGATGCGCTGCATGACTTCGGCATAAGCCAATTCAAGTCGGCGCGACGGGCGTTTGGAGAGGCCGAACTCCAGTTCGCATTGCACCACGATGCTTGTCATGACTTTTCGACCAGTGTCCCGCGCGGTCATCACCCGCATTGCGGCGATGCCGGTCGCATCGCGCATGAAGTGGCTGATGATGTTGGTGTCGAGGAAAAGACTGCTGCTGTTCATCGGGTCGGTCACAGCACGATGTCGTCCAGCGGCAGCAAGCCTTCGTCGACATCGGGAAACTCGTCGTCGCAGGGGCCGAGAGCCTGGATTCGCTCCAGCGCCAGGACCAGGGCTGCCAACGTTCCTTTTTGCGGCTGCTCTGGAATCGGCTCGATGACCAACGTATTTCCGACCTTGCGGATGGTGGCATCGAGCGTCGGCAACTCGAATTCGCGCGGAATCCGCACCGCCTGATTCGCGCCGTTGCGGAACAGTCGCACGGTCCGCGACGGCGTCTCGACGGCATATGAAGCTGCCGGCTCCTCGACCTTGTGCGACGAGTTGGCTGGTGGTTGAGTCATGACGAATCTCCCTGGATGCAATCCGGCAAGTCTAGCCTATGCCTAGGCATAGGCCGATCAAAGAGTGCTTCGTCAGCCGACCACTGCCACCGCTGCAACCTCGACTTTCGGCTGTCCCAGCGACCGCAGTACATCGCGCACCATCTGCGCCCGGTCCTTCGGCTCCTTCAGCTCACGCTCGATGCGCAGCTTCTCGTTCCCGGCCAGCTTGATGTGCTTGTTCTTCTGGATCAGATGAATGATCGCCATCGAATCTACCGGCGGATCCTTCTTGAAGGTGATGTTGATCACCCCCGGCGCCGCATCGACCTTGACCACGCCGTACGGCCGCGCCAGCACACGCAGGCGATGCACGTCGATCAGCGTCTGCGCCTGCACCGGCAGCTTGCCGAAGCGGTCGACGATCTCTTCGAGCAGCGTGTCGATCTGGTCGGAGGTCTTCGCGGTCGCGAGCTTCTTGTAGAACGACAGCCGCAGATGCACGTCGCCGCAGTAGTCGTCCGGCAGCAGGGCTGGCGCGTGCAGATTGATCTCGGTGGTGACCGACAGCGGCGCCAGCAGATCGGGTTCGTGCCCGGCCTTCAGCGAACGCACGGCTTCGCCGAGCATCTCGTTGTAGAGTTGGAAACCGATCTCCATCATGTTGCCGCTCTGGTTCTCGCCCAGCACTTCGCCGGTACCGCGGATTTCCAGATCGTGCATCGCCAGGTAGAAGCCGGAGCCGAGTTCCTCCATCTGCTGGATCGCGTCCAGACGCTGGGCGGCATGCTTGGTCAGGCCTTCGATGTCCGGCACCATGAGATAGGCGTAAGCCTGGTGGTGCGAACGTCCGACCCGGCCGCGCAACTGGTGTAGCTGCGCCAAGCCGAACTTGTCGGCGCGGCTCATCACGATGGTGTTGGCGGTCGGCACGTCGATGCCGGTCTCGATGATGGTCGAGCACAGCAGGATGTTGAAGCGCTGCGCCACGAAATCGCGCATGACTGCTTCCAGCTGGCGCTCGGGCATCTGGCCGTGGGCGACGGCGATGCGGGCTTCGGGCAGAATTTCTTCCAGCTTCTGGCGCCGGTTCTCGATCGTCTCGACCTCGTTGTGCAGGAAATAGACCTGCCCGCCGCGCTTCAGCTCGCGCAGCACGGCCTCGCGGATCACGCCGTTGCCCTCGGTGCGCACGAATGTCTTGATCGCCAGCCGACGCTGCGGTGCGGTGGCGATCACGCTCAGGTCACGTAGGCCTTCGAGCGCCATGCCGAGTGTGCGCGGAATCGGCGTCGCGGTCAGCGTCAGCACGTCGACCTCGGCGCGGATCGCCTTCATCGCCTCCTTGTGGCGCACGCCGAAACGGTGCTCCTCGTCGATGATGAGCAGGCCCAGGTTCTTGAAGTCGATCGACGGCGACAGCAGCTTGTGCGTGCCGACCACGATGTCGACGCTGCCGTCCGCCAGTCCCTTCGCCGCGGCGCTGATTTCCTTCGCCGAACGGAACCGGCTCATTTCCGCGACCTTGACCGGCCACTTGCCGAAACGGTCGACCAGCGTCTGGAAATGCTGCTCCGCCAGCAGCGTGGTCGGCGCGAGAAAGGCCACCTGCTTGCCACCGGTGATCGCGATGAAGGCGGCACGCAATGCGACTTCGGTCTTGCCGAAGCCCACGTCGCCGCAGACCAGCCGGTCCATCGGCTGCGGCGAGATCATGTCCTGGATCACGGCGTGGATCGCGGCCTTCTGGTCGGCGGTTTCGTCGAAGCCGAAGTCGTTGGCGAACACTTCGTAGTCGGCTGCCGAATAGCGGAAGGCGTGGCCCTGGCGCGCGGCGCGGCGGGCGTAGATGTTGAGCAGCTCCGCCGCCGAATCGCGGATCTGCTCCGCAGCCTTGCGCTTCGCCTTATCCCACTGGCCGGAGCCGAGCTTGTGCAGCGGCGCTTCGTCGGCGCTGACGCCGGTGTAGCGGCTGATCTGGTGCAGCTGGCTCACCGGCACGTAGAGCGTGGCCTTGTCGGCGTATTCCAGGTGCAGCATTTCCTGCAGCAGCGGCTTGCCCTCGGCGTCCTTGCCCTGGCCCAGGTCCATGTTGATCAGCCCACGGTAGCGGCCGATGCCGTGGGCCGTGTGGACGATCGGATCGCCGACGTTGAGCTCCGACAGGTCCTTGATCAGCGCCTCCACATCGCTGACCTGCTCCTGCCGCTTGTTGCGGCGGCGGGTGGTCGGCGCGCTGGCGAAAAGCTCGGTCTCGGTGACCAGATCGATGCCGCGCTCGCGCCACGCGAAGCCCGAAGCGAGCGCGGCGGTGGCGATGCCGATCTTTTCGCTGTCGTCGGCTTCGAATTCGAGCAGCGATTCGAAGACCGGCGGGCTGATGCCGCTGGCGCGCAGGAAATCCAGCAGGCTCTCGCGGCGACCGTCGCTTTCGGCGATCAGCAGCACGCGGTGCTTCGTGTCGCGGATGTGGTTCTTGAGCTTGACGAGCGGATCGTCCGCGCCGCGGACCACAGCCAGCGACGGGAGCGTTTCGAATTCGGCGAAGGGCGCGCCGTCGACGGGCTCTGTTTGCGCTGACCGGATCGCCAACTGCGCGTGCGGCTTCGCCCGCTGGTAGAACTGCTCCGCATTCAGGAACAGCGCTTCCGGCGGCAGCGCCGGGCGCTCCGGATCGCCGCGCACCAGCCGATAGCGCTCGGCCGTGTCCTGCCAGAAATGCTGGAACGCCGGCTCCATGTCGCCATGCAACACCACCGTTGCATCCGGGCCCAGATAGTCGAAAACGGTCGCCGTCTCCTCGAAGAACAGCGGCAGGTAGTACTCGATGCCGGCCGTCGCGACGCCATTGCCCATGTCCTTGTAGATGCGGCTGCGCGTCGGATCGCCTTCGAGCAGCTCGCGCCAGCGGCTGCGGAAACGCGCGCGCGCATCGTCGTCCATCGGAAACTCGCGGCCGGGCAGCAGACGCACTTCGGGCACCGGGTACAGGCTGCGCTGCGTGTCGGGGTCGAAGGTGCGGATCGAATCGATCTCGTCGTCGAACAGGTCGACCCGGAACGGCACCAGCGAGCCCATCGGGAACAGGTCGATCAGCCCGCCGCGCACCGCGTATTCGCCGGGGCTCACCACCTGCATAACGTGGCTGTACCCGGCCAGCGTCAGCTGCGCCTTCAGCTTCGACTCTTCGAGCTTCTGCTTCGTCTTGAAGTGGAAGGTGTAGCCGGCCAGGAACGACGGCGGCGCCAAGCGATAAAGCGCGGTCGTCGCCGGCACGAGGACCACGTCGGCCTCTTTCTGGCTGATGCGCCAGAGCGTGGCCAGCCGTTCGCTGATCAGGTCCTGGTGCGGCGAGAAGCTGTCGTAGGGCAGCGTTTCCCAGTCGGGAAACAGCGCGCAACGCAAATCGGGCGCGAAGAAGCGCAGTTCGTCGATCAGCCGCTGTGCATCGTTGGCATCGGCCGTGAAGATGGCGGTGGCGCGCCCGGCTTTCTTCTCGCGTTCGGCCAACTGGCCGAGCAGCAGGGCGTCGGCGGACAGCGGAGGACGCGGCAGCGTGAATCGCTTGCCAGCCGTGAGGGAAGGAAGATCCATGGAGTACCCGGAAAGGACAACGCAGAACACCCCGCGCGGTTGTGGCGAGGGGTGTGAAGTGCCCGATTCTAGAATGGGGACCCTCCCGCTGCAGATGCCCTTTCAGGCGTCCCCTCACCATGTCGGCCATGCCGTCGCCACACCCCGCCGCCCGTTATTTCGTGCTTATTCCGTGCGCCGGGTCCGGCAGTCGCGCAGGCCGAACCGGCGACACCGGTCCGAAGCAATACCGCCGCATCGCCGGCCGGCCGATGGTTGCGCACACGATCGATGCTTTCCGGGCGCTGGAGGATCGTTTCGCCGGGCTTGCGCTGGTGGTGTCCGAGAGCGACGATGAAGTCGTCGCTGCGCTGCCGGGCTTTCCGGGCAAAAATGAATATCTGTTGCGAGTCGGCGGCGCCAGCCGTGCATCGACGGTGTCCAACGGCCTGGCCGCCTTGCGCGAAGCCGGTGCCCGTGCCGACGACTGGGTGCTGGTGCACGACGCCGCACGTTGCCTGGTCACGCCGACGCAGATCGAAGCGCTGATCGCCGCCTGTGTGCACGATGCCGTCGGCGGCCTGCTCGCGCATCGCCTGCCGGACACGCTGAAGGTGGCAGCGCCCGACGGCCGCGTCGCCCGGACATTGACCCGCGCCGACAAATGGCTCGCACAGACGCCGCAGATGTTTCGCATCGGCCTGCTGTGCGAAGCACTCGAGCGTGCAGGAGACGTCGTCACGGACGAAGCTGGCGCAATCGAGCTGCAGGGTCTTGCGCCGCTGCTCGTGCCCGGCAGCGCTCAGAATTTCAAGATCACCTATCCCGAGGATTTCGAACTGGCCGAAGCGGTACTGCTCGGCCGGCGTAATCTCACGGAATCTCCATCCTCAATATGACCGCCATCTCCGTTTCCCAACCCTCTGCTTTCAACATCCGCGTCGGCGAGGGCTGGGACGTGCACCAGTTGGTCGAAGGCCGCAAATTGATCCTCGGCGGCGTCGAAGTGCCGCACGTCACCGGCTTGCTGGGTCATTCGGACGCTGACGTTCTTCTTCACGCGATCACCGACGCGCTGCTCGGCGGCGTCGGGCTGGGCGATATCGGTCGTCATTTTCCCGACACCGATGCGCAGTTTCGCGGTGCCGACTCCGCTGTGCTCCTGGCCGAAGCTGCGCGGCGTGTCCGCGAAAAAGGCTGGCAGATCGGCAATGTCGATGCGACCGTGATCGCGCAGGCACCGAAGCTGGCACCGCACATCCCGGCGATGTGCGCACGCATCGCCGACATGCTGGGCCTCGCGGCAGAGCAGGTCAACGTGAAGGCGAAGACGGCCGAGAAACTCGGTCCGGTGGGCGAGGGCAGGGCGATGGAAGCGCGCGCCGTCGCGCTGCTCCATCGCTGAACCGATGCCGACCTAGCGCTGGATCGCCGAGCGCGTATCCGGACGCCGGACGCCGGCTTCCGCCTTCGCGCTCATGGCGCGGGGCAGCCGGATGTGTGCTGCAAAACCGCGTCCCGGCGTGCTGGTCAGTGCAAAAGTGCCGCCCATGCGCTCGATGTTCTTGGCGACGATCGACAGCCCGAGCCCGGCACCGGCCGCCGAGGTCCGAGCCGCGTCGCCGCGAAAGAACGGCTTGGTCAGTTGCGACAGTGTGGCCGGCGGAACACCGGCGCCATGGTCGCGCACCTTGATCAGCACCGCATCGTCGTGCGCCTGCGCCTGGATCGTGACGTCCGCGACGCCGGTCGAGGGCGTCTGGCCGTAACGTCGCGCGTTCTCCACCAGATTGGAGATCACGCGCGTGATCTCGACCTCGTCCGCCATCACGCGCAGATCCGGCGCCACATCGATCTTGATCTTGATGTCGCCATGGTCTTCGACCGCATAGGTGCACGAATCGATGACGTCGCGCAGAAGGACCGGCTTGAAATCGACGTGGTCCGGACGCGCGTAGTCGAGGAACTTGTCAATGATCGAGTCGAGCTGGGCGATGTCGGCGGCCATGTGGTTGCGCGCGTCTTCGTCGGCAACGCTCATCTCGGTTTCCAGACGCAGGCGGGCCAGCGGCGTGCGCAGGTCGTGCGAGATGCCGGCCAGCATCACCGCGCGGTCCTGCTCGATCTTGGCAAGCTGGTCGGCCATCCGGTTGAAGCCGATGTTGACCGCCCGGATCTCATTGGTGCGTGCGCTTTCGTCGAGCCGATGCGCTTCGTATTCGCCCTCGCGCACCTGCCGCGTCGCCCGCGACAACTGCTTCAACGGCCGGTTGATGAAACGCGCGATGAGCGCGGCGCCTGCCAGCGACAGCACCATCGCCGTGATCAGCCAGACCAGCCAGGTCCTGCCACCGACATGGCTGAAGCGGGTCGGGTCGAGCAGCAGCCAGTAGGCGTCGCTTTCGATCGTGAAGCCGATCCACAGCCCCGACTCGTCGTTGACGCGGCTGGCCACGGTGGTGCCGTCGCCCAGCTGGTCGATCAGTTCGCTGGTGACATGCTGGTCGAGCGCACCGGTGGTGTAGGGCTCGAACCGGTCGACCGGTTCGCGCGGCAGGATGCGAACGCCCTCCTGGTCGGCCAGCGTCTTGATCAGCGAAGTTCGCGTGATGGCGTCCGAATAGACCAGCGCGGCGCGCGTCAGATTCACCAGCGAGGCGATCTGATGCGCGGTCTGTATGGCGCGCGGCTCGTATTCGAGCGCACGGAACGTCTGCAGCCAGGCGACCGTGCAGCCGAACAGCAGCAGTGCAAGCAGAAAGAATGTGCGCCAGAAGAGGCTGAAACCCAGCCGCAGGCCGACGCGTCGCTTGGTGAGGCTGCCCTCCAGCGGGCTCGGCATGGTGACCTGCGGACCGTCGTCGCCGCCGAGCGGATTCGGCTGGGTGCTGAACTGCCCCGGTTGCGAGCGCATCAGAACGCTCTACCCAGGCTTCCGATCACGCCGCGCCGTCCGGCACGAACACATAGCCGACGCCCCAGACCGTCTGGATGTAGCGCGGCGCGGCCGCGTCGGATTCGACCAGCTTGCGCAGGCGCGAGATCTGCACGTCCAGGCTGCGGTCGAAAGGTTCGAACTCGCGGCCGCGCGCCAGCTGGGCCAGCTTTTCGCGCGACAGCGGCTGGCGCGGATGGCGTACCAGCGCCTTGAGCATGGCGAATTCGCCGGTCGTGAGGGACAGCTCTTCGCCATCCTTTTTCAGGGTCCGTGAACCGAGATCGAAGCTGAAGGGGCCGAAGTTGACAGTCTCGTTGTCGGTCGAAGGCGCACCGGGGGCCTCGAGCGGCGGACGCCGGCGAAGCACCGCGTGGACGCGCGCCAGAAGTTCGCGAGGATTGAATGGCTTGCCCAGGTAATCGTCGGCACCGACTTCGAGGCCGACGATGCGGTCGACGTCTTCGCCCTTGGCCGTGAGCATGATGATCGGCGTGCGGTCGTTGGCTGCGCGCAGGCGGCGGCAGACCGAGAGTCCGTCCTCGCCCGGCATCATCAGGTCGAGCACGATCAGGTCGACGGTGTCGCGCAGGAGGATGCGGTTGAGGGCCTTGCCATCTTCCGCGACGATGACTTCGAAGCCTTCCTGCGTGAGGTAACGGCGAAGCAGGTCGCGAATGCGCGCGTCGTCGTCGACGATCACGACCTTGTCGGTGCGGGTGGTGGTTTGATTCATTTCTACAACGCTGAATTTGTAACAGCCGCGATTCTGAAGCCGTTAAGACCCCATAAATGTGCTTTTGCACTCGGTCTGACACTAAGTTACATAACTTGCCTTGCTGACCGTGACGTTGTTCCGCATGTCGAAAGGGGATGGCAAAGTCGCGTTGTCCACCTTTTTTGACGCAATGAATTCGACTTCCTACGCACTGCCTCTGCTTCTCGCTTATGCCTGCTCGCCCGGTTGGGCAGGGGGGCGCGACTTTCTTCGCATCAGCGACACACAGCGCAGCGAGACCCGTCGGGCGGTCGAGACGCATCGGGAATCCCAACGCGAAGAAGTGCAGCGCGAGGAGCAGGCTGCCGGGCGCCGACTGACGCCGGCGGAACTCGCGGAGCTTCGCAATCAGGTGCGGCAGCAGTGGTCGCCGCAGTCGGACGGTGCCAGCGTCGGCAAGGCCAGCGGGCCGGTCGATCACGGACCGGCACCGACGAAGGCGTCGACAATGCCCCGGAGTCATCGTCCATGACGCGGCCCGACTCGATAACGCCATTGAACAGAGGATTGCTACTTTGAAGATTTCCAGGTCGATCGCAGTTTCAGCCGCATCCAGCATGCTGGCTCTCGTCGCGCTTTCCGGCTCGGCCGTCGCGCAGACGCTGCCGGAGCCGCAGAACATCCTGCAACTCAGCGCCAGCGGCACCGTCGAGGTTCAGCAAGATCTGCTGAGCATCCGGCTCACGACCACGCGCGACGCGGCCGATGCCGCAACCGTGCAGGCCCAGCTGAAGACCGCGCTCGACGCAGCCCTCGTCGAGGCGCGCCGCAATGCGCAGCCCGGCCAGCTCGACGTGCGTACCGGCAATTTCAGCCTGTCGCCGCGCTATACCAAGGAAAGCAAGATCAGCGGCTGGCAGGGCTCGGCGGAACTGGTGCTCGAAGGACGCGACTTCCCGCGCATCACCCAGACCGCAGGTCGAATCAGCACGCTCGGAATCGGCGGCATCGGTTTTGGATTGAGCCGCGAGGAGCGCGCCAGAGTCGAGGTTCAGGCGCAGACGATCGCCATCGACAACTTCAAGCAGAAGGCGGTGGAACTGGCCAAGGGCTTCGGCTTCGCGGGCTATACGCTGCGCGAGGTTTCGGTCAATGCAAACGAGGGCGGTCCTATCCAGCCGCGCATGATGGCCGCGCAGGCGAAATCGTTCTCTGCCGACGCGCCGGTGCCGGTCGAAGCCGGCAAGACGACGGTGGTCGTCAACGTGTCCGGCGCGGTCCAGCTGAAGTAGCCGGATCAATTACGATGGCGTGAGCCCACCATCGAACCGGACCTCCGGGTCCGCCGCCTCCGTTATGACCCAGCCGTCCCTCTTCTTCGTACCCTGCAAAGATGCGCAGGACGGCCATCGCATGGCTTACTGGCAATGGGGCGACCCGCTGAGCGCGCACGTCGTCGTGTGCGTGCATGGCCTGACGCGGCAGGGACGCGATTTCGATGTGCTGGCGCAGACGATCGTCGCACGCGCCGGTGGCGACGTTCGCGTGATCTGCCCCGACATCGTCGGCCGCGGCCGCAGCGACTGGCTGACGCATGCCGACGGGTACCAGGTGCCGCTCTACGCTTCCGACATCGGCGCGCTGATGGCGAAGCTGCACGGCGAACAGCCCATCGCCAGGTTCGACTACGTCGGCACCAGCATGGGCGGCCTCATCGGACTGCTCGTAGCCGGCTACAAGGATTTTCCGCTGCCGACACCGGTCCACCGTTTCGTGATCAACGATGTCGGTCCGGCTCTCGACCCAGCAGCGCTCGCGCGGATCGGCGCATACGTCGGTGTCGGCGGCCGCTACGAGACGCTTCAGGACGCTGCCGATGCCATGTGGACGCTGGCAAGCAGCTTCGGTCCGCACACGCCCGAGGAGTGGCTGGCGCTGTCGCGGCACATGGTGGTGCCGGCATCGCAACGCAGCACCGACGGTTCGGCCCGGATTCTGGAAGATGTAGCCGGCGACGCTTCGCCCGATGCGTCCGGACCTTTCACGCCGCATTACGACCCCGCCATCGCCGTGCCGTTCCGTTCGATGACGCCGGAGTCGATCGCACAGGGCGAAGCGGCGATGTGGGCGCTCTACGACGCCATCACCGCACCGACGTTGCTGGTGCGCGGCGCCGACTCCGACCTGCTGACGCCGGCGACGGCCACCGCCATGACGCAGCGCGGTCCTCGGGCGCAGCGGATCGATTTCGAGGGCGTCGGTCATGCGCCGACATTCGTGGCCGCCGCACAGAGCGCAGCGGTGGTTTCCTTCCTGTTCGACTGAAATACGACGCCGGTGAAGCGCGATCCTTCCAGCATTCCCGCACAGGCACGCGCCCTGTCGGAACCGTTGACCGTGGACTATCCGCTCTCCGCAGCGACGGCCGACCGAACGCCGGTCATGGAGCACATGCTCGTCCGAGCCCGCGCTTTCGCCGAGCCTCTGATCGCCGACGAGACACTGGAAACCGGTGAGAACACCCTGGCGCATGCAGATGCAGTGGCAGCCATCGTCGCGGCGATGGGCGGTTCAGAGGCGATGCAGTCGGCCAGCTATCTCGTCTATTCGTGTCAGCACCTGAACCGGCCGCAGGAAGTGATCGCGAAGGTGTTCGGCGAGAACTTCGCGGCGCTGGCGGTCGAGACGACGAAGCTGGTGCACGTTCAGAAGCAGGCCCGCACTGCGACCGTCGGCGCGCACTCGGCCGATGGCACAGGCGCGCAGACAGAAAACGTGCGGAAGATGCTGCTGGCGTTCTCGCGCGACCTGCGCGTCGTCATGCTGCGACTGGCGTCGCGTCTGCAGACGCTGCGCCATGCGGCCGCAAGCCGTCAGCCCGTGCCGGAATCGGTCGCGCGCGAATCGCTGCAGGTGTTCGCGCCGCTGGCAAGCCGTCTGGGCATCTGGCAGGTGAAATGGGAGATCGAGGACCTTTCATTCCGATTCCTCGAGCCCGAGACCTATCAGCTGATCGCGCGGCTGCTCGACGAGAAACGCGTCGAACGCGAAGGCTACGTCGAACAGCTGCGCAGCCAGCTGGAGCATGAGCTGCGTGGCCAAGGCATCCGCGCCAATGTGCAGGGACGCCCCAAGAACATCTACAGCATCGTGAAGAAGATGCGCGGCAAGTCGCTGGATTTCGGGCAGGTTTTCGACATCCTCGCGCTGCGCGTAGTGGTGCCCGACGTCAAGGATTGCTACGGCGCTCTGGCGTGGGTCCATTCGCACTTCGAACCCATCGACGAGGAATTCGACGACTACATCGCGCGCCCGAAGGCAAACGGCTACCAGTCGCTGCACACCGTCGTGCGCAAGGTGGTGGACGAGAAGGCCGGAAAACCGATCGAGATCCAGATCCGCACCGAGCAGATGCACGACCATGCCGAGCACGGCGTGGCGGCGCACTGGGTCTACAAGGAAGCGGGCACCAAGGGATACGCAGGCGTCTGGTCTACCGGAGAGTACGACGCAAAGATCGCGGTCTTGCGGCAACTGCTGGCCTGGGAGCGCGATCTTTCGGGCGGTACGCAGGGGCAGGGGCTGTTCGACGATCGCATCTACGTGCTGACGCCGGACGCGGCCATCGTCGAGCTGCCGCAGGGCGCAACCGCGGTTGACTTCGCGTACACGGTGCACACCAGCCTGGGCCATCGCTGCCGCGGCGCGCGCATCGACGGCGTGATGGTGCCACTCAACACGCCGCTGCAGAACGGCCAGACGGTCGAGGTCATCGCAGCGAAGGAGGGCGGCCCTTCGCGTGACTGGCTCAATGCAGAGCTGGGCTACCTTGCCAGCCACCGTGCGCGTGCCAAGGTCCGTGCCTGGTTCAACGCGCAGGTGACGCACGAAACGGTAGCGCGTGGGCGCGAAGCCGTCGAGAAGGTATTGCAGCGCGAAGGAAAGACGTCGACCAAGCTGGAAGATCTTGCATCGCAGCTCGGCTTCAAGTCGGCCGACCATCTGTTCGAAGTGGTCGGCAAGGACGAATTCTCGCTGCGCAACATCGAGATGCTGCTGCGCCCGCAGGAGCCGCCGCCGGGTCCCGACGACGGTGTGCTGATCCGCAAGTCGCGCGGCAGCGAGCAGTCGGGCAAGGGCGGTGTGCTGGTCGTCGGTGTCTCGTCGCTCATGACTCAGCTCGCGAAGTGCTGCCGTCCGGCACCGCCGGATCCGATCGGCGGTTTCGTGACGCGCGGTCACGGTGTCAGCGTGCACCGCCTGGATTGCAGCAACTTCCGGACGATGGCTGCGCACACGGCGGAACGCGTGATCGACGTGGAATGGGGCACACCGAAAGCATCGGAAAGTTCGGTCTACGCGGTGGATGTCGCCGTCGAGGCCGCCGACCGACAAGGCCTCCTGCGCGACATCTCCGACGTATTGGCGCGGGAAAAGATGAATGTGATCGGCGTGCAGACGCAGTCGGTCAAAGGAACGGCCTGGATGACGTTCACGGTAGAAATCGCCGATACGGCACGCCTTCGACAGGTGCTCGGTGTCGTTGCAGCGGTTTCCGGTGTGCGATCTGCGCGCCGTCGCTGATCGACTGTTTTTTGCGTGCTATAATCATGCTCTCGAATATTTATTCAGGCGCGTAGCTCAGCTGGTTAGAGCACCACCTTGACATGGTGGGGGTCGATGGTTCGAGTCCATTCGCGCCTACCAATTCTTTTCCCCTTGACCAGAGGGGAATCTTTAAAGAATTGGTTTATTGAAGTCCAAGACCATTTAGGCGGACTTCTTGAATTGAAGTTGTTCAGCTTCAGTTTTTCTCCACAAGTTTCTAGTAGCAGTCGTTTGCCGCGATAGCTTTGGTTAGGCCAAATGTGTTAACTTGGTCACAAAGTTAACGGTCAGTGCCTTGAATTCACCCCTTCATCTAGAAATCGATCCGGTAATTGAAGAGCGACGCATCGCAGCCTTGCTGCGTCAGGCGCCTATCGAGTTTGCGCGGGTGGTTTACGGTCTCAGCGACCATGCCAATGGACGGCTGGGAACAGCCGCTGCTGAGGATGTTGCACGCATGGTGCGCAAGGGAACACCCGTCACCCGGGAGCGGGCGGAACAACGCGCACGTGCTTATCTGCCGACTGCCGGGCACGCGCACTGCCCGCGCTGCTGGGTTTTCGCTGGTGTGAAGAGTCCTCTGCATTACCGGGAGGTGCTGGCCGAGCGTCCGGAATCGGCGGTCTGCAAAGTCTGTGGCGCCGAATACGCGACGGACAACGTCTGACTGGAAAACCGGTCAGGGTAAACCTTGGCGCAGTGCAGCAATTCCGCTCCCTAGAATCATCCGCACGCCACCGGCGAGAACATCCCGAAGGAGTCCTTAGTGCAGAGCAAGAAGTCCGGAGACAAGCCGGTTCAGCGCGTAATCAAGAAGTACCCGAACCGCAGGCTCTACGACACGGACACTTCCGCCTACATCACGCTCACGGAAGTGAAGCAGTTGGTGATAGAAAACGCGCCTTTCGTGGTGCGCGATGCAAAGAGCGGCGACGACCTCACCCGCAGCATCCTTCTGCAAATCATTCTGGAAGAGGAAGCCGGCGGTGCGCCGATCTTCACCGAGCCGGTACTGTCCAGCATCATCCGCTTCCATGGCAAGACGGTGCGTGGCTACCTTGGCAGCTACCTGGAAAAGAACATTCAGGCGATGACCGAGATGCAGGCACAACTTGCGACCCAGGCCGACGGCCTGACGCCCGAGGTGTGGGCGCGTTTCATGTCCGCGCAATCGCCGGTGCTTCAGGGCGTGATGGGCAACTACGTCGACCAGTCGAAGACCGTATTGCTGAAGATGCAGGAGCAGATGCAGAAAAACACGGAGCAGGTGCTGGACGCTTTCGGGATCAAGCGTCCCTGAAACGGGCGCCGCCCGGACAGGGGCATTAACGGGGACAATAGACAGATATGAGTGAAGTTGTCTCCCCCGAAAGATCCACGATGTCTGCCGCCCCCAAGGTGGGTTTCGTGAGCCTGGGCTGCCCGAAGGCCCTGACCGATTCCGAACTGATCCTCACGCGCCTCAGCGCCGAGGGTTACCAAACCTCCAAGACCTTCGAAGGTGCCGATCTCGTGATCGTCAACACCTGCGGATTCATCGACGATGCCGTGCGCGAGAGCCTCGACACCATCGGCGAGGCGCTGGCCACCAACGGCCGCGTGATCGTCACCGGCTGCCTTGGTGCCAAGAGCGGTGACAGCGGCGGCAACCTGGTCCGCCAGATGCACCCGAGCGTGCTTGCCGTGACCGGACCGCACGCCACGCAGGAGGTGATGGATGCGGTGCATGCCAACCTGCCGAAGCCGCACGATCCGTTCATCGACCTCGTGCCCAACGCCTTCGGCATCGCCGGTCTCAAGCTGACACCGCGCCACTATGCGTACCTGAAGATCAGCGAAGGCTGCAACCATCGGTGTACGTTCTGCATCATTCCGTCGATGCGCGGCGATCTGGTGTCCCGGCCGGTCGGCGACGTGCTGAGCGAAGCCAAGGCATTGTTCGAAGGCGGTGTGAAGGAGTTGCTGGTGATCAGCCAGGACACGTCGGCCTACGGCGTCGACGTCAAGTACCGGACGGGTTTCTGGGACGGCAAACCGGTCAAGACTCGCATGCTCGAGCTGGTCCGCACACTCGGCGAGATTGCCGAGCCGTACGGTGCCTGGGTTCGTCTGCACTACGTCTATCCGTATCCGAGCGTCGACGAGGTGATCCCGTTGATGGCAAGCGGCCAAGTCTTGCCGTACCTCGACGTGCCGCTGCAGCACAGCCACCCGGACGTTTTGCGCCGCATGAAGCGACCTGCGAGCGGGGAGCGCAATCTGGAGCGCATTGCGCGCTGGCGCGAGGTTTGCCCGCAGCTTGTCATCCGCAGTACTTTCATCGCCGGGTTTCCTGGAGAAACCGATGAAGAATTTGAGCATTTGCTGGACTTCATCCGCGAGGCTGAAATCGATCGGGCAGGGTGCTTCGCGTACAGCCCGGTTCAAGGTGCCGCTGCGAACGACATCCCCGGCATGCTGCCGGAGAACGAACGCGAGGCGCGCCGTGCGCGTTTCATGGAAGTGGCGGAGGCCGTGTCGGTCGCGAAGCTGCGTCGGCGTATCGGCGCGACGATGCAGGTGCTGGTGGATTCGGCGCCGGGCCTTGGTCGCAAGGGCGGCGTGGGCAGGAGCTACGCCGATGCGCCGGAGATCGACGGCGTGGTGCGACTGCTGCCGCCAGAAAAAATAAGCAAGACCATGAAGGTCGGTGAATTCACGCGGGCGAAGATCGTCGGCGTCGAAGGTCACGACCTGGTCGCATTGCCTGTCTGATCGACGGATGTCGATAATCGAGCAGACAACAAAAAAGCCACCGGAGGCCGGTGGCTTTTTTGGAATGAAACCTCAAGTGGTTTCATTAAACTTGGTGCCCAGAAGAGGACTCGAACCTCCACGATGTTACTCGCTAGTACCTGAAACTAGTGCGTCTACCAATTCCGCCATCTGGGCCCACTTGCTGCAAGGAACAAACCTTGCAACGCGTTTTGAATTTCAGGAAAGAGAGCAATCATATCAAAAATAATGGCCAATCCAATACTTTGTTGGACGAATTTGAAGGAACGGTTCAAGGACATCGCGACGGACACGGTTTCGTGCAGCGCGACGACGGCGAAGCCGATATCTATTTACCCCCCAACGAGATGCGTGCGGTGCTGCACAAAGATCGCGTCAAGGCGCGCATCGTCCGGCAAGACCGCCGCGGTCGCCCCGAAGGACGCGTCGTCGAGATCATCGAGCGTCCGGAGCATCCGATCATCGGTCGGCTATTGCATGAGGGCGGCGTCTGGCTCGTCGCGCCGGAAGACAAGCGATACGGTCAGGACGTCCTGATTCCCAAGGGCGCGACGGGTCCGGCCAAGGTCGGGCAAGTCGTCGTGGTGCAACTCACCGAGCCGCCTGCGCTGTTCGGTCAGCCTGCAGGCCGCGTGAAGGAAGTGCTCGGCGAGATCGACGACCCCGGCATGGAGATCGAGATCGCGGTGCGCAAGTACGGCGTGCCGCACGAGTTCTCGGAAGCCTGCCTGTCCGAAGCGAAAGGGTTGCCCGACAAGGTGACGCCGGCCGACAAGCGCGGCCGCATCGATCTCACCGATGTACCGCTGGTCACCATCGACGGCGAAGACGCACGCGACTTCGACGATGCGGTGTATTGCGAGCCGGCCAAGGTCGGCCGCGGCAAGGGCTGGCGACTGCTGGTCGCGATCGCCGACGTCAGCGCTTATGTGCAGACCGGCTCGCCGATCGACATCGATGCCTACGAGCGCGCGACCAGCGTGTACTTTCCGCGCCGCGTGATTCCGATGCTGCCGGAGAAACTCTCCAACGGCCTCTGCTCGCTGAACCCGGAAGTCGAGCGCCTGTGCATGGTGTGCGACATGCTGATCGCCGCCGACGGCGAGATCTATGCCTACCAGTTCTACCCGGCGGTGATGTTCAGCCATGCGCGCTTCACGTACACCGAAGTCGCGGCCATCCTCGGCAACACGCGTGGCTCCGAGGCTGCAAAGCGCAAGGACCGCGTCAAGGATCTGCTGAACCTGTCCGACGTCTACAAGGCGCTGCTCAAGCAGCGTGCCCGACGCGGCGCCGTGGACTTCGAAACCACAGAGACGCAGATCATCTGCGACGACGCCGGCCGCATCGAGAAGATCGTGCCGCGCACCCGCAACGAGGCGCATCGGCTGATCGAAGAAGCGATGCTCGCAGCCAACGTCTGCAGCGCCGACTTCATCGCCGAAGGCAAGCATCCGGGCCTGTACCGCGTGCACGAAGGCCCGACGCCGGAGAAGAAGGAGATCCTGCGCGGCTATCTGAAGGCGATGGGCGTTGGCCTGTCGATCACCGACGATCCGAAGCCGGGCGAGTTCCAGGCGATCGCCGAGGCGACCAAGGACCGGCCGGACGCGCAGCAAATCCACACCATGTTGCTTCGCTCGATGCAGCAGGCGATCTACACGCCTATCAACGGCGGTCATTTCGGTCTGTCGTTCGACGCGTACACGCACTTCACCAGCCCGATCCGGCGTTACCCCGATCTGCTGGTTCATCGCGTGATCAAGGCGATCCTCAGCAAGACGAAGTACCAGCTGCCGATGCTGCCGACGCCGGGCGAGGCGCATGCCAAGCTGGCCAAGCGATTGGCTTCTCGCGTCAAGGCGCCGACGAACAAGCCGCAGAAGGCGACCGTCGCGCCGACTAAGGAAGTGCTCGCGTGGGAAGCCGCCGGCCTGCATTGCAGCGCCAACGAACGCCGCGCCGACGAAGCCAGCCGCGACGTCGAGGCATGGCTCAAGTGCAAGTACATGCGCGAGCATCTTGGCGAGGAGTACGGCGGCGTGGTCAGTTCGGCCACCACCTTCGGCATCTTCGTCACGCTCGACGCGATGTACGTCGAAGGTTTGGTGCACATCACCGAACTCGGCGGCGAATACTTCAAGTTCGACGAGATGCGCCAGGAACTGCGCGGCGAACGCACCGGCATCCGCTATGCGATCGGCACGCGTGTCCGTGTGCAGGTGAGTCGCGTCGATCTCGATGGCCGCAAGATCGACTTCCGCCTCGTGCGCGAAGGCGAGGAACTGCAGGCGCGTGCAATGAAGGACAAGGGTGTTGTCGCGCAGAACGGTGCGCCTGCGAAGGCGACGGGCAAGCGTTCGCGTAACGCGGGCGGCGACCGTGGCGATCGAGGCGAACGCAATGCCGCATCGCATGCAAAGCATGCCGATCTGCCGCCGGTCATCGACCGGATGGAGCCGCAGTCGGCGATGCAGGCATTCAAGTCGGCGGTGAAGAAAGCCGCCAACAAGATGAAGGGGCGCAAACCGCGCCGTTAAACCTAAAAGAAGAGAGACGAATCATGACCCAAACGACTTCGAACCAACCAGCCGCAGGCTTGCGCAACGCGATCGTCACCGGTGCCGGAAGCGGTATCGGGCGTGCGGCTGCGCTGGCACTGCTGGCGGACGGCTGGAACGTCGCGCTCGCTGGCCGTCGGCTCGAGCCGCTCGAACAGGTTGCGGAGGAATCCGGTGCGGGCGCGCGTGCGTTCGCAGTGCCGACCGACGTGGCGAAGGCCGCGTCGGTGCAGTCGCTGTTCGCGGCGACGGTAGAGCGCTTCGGGCGTGTCGACCTGTTGTTCAACAACGCCGGCATCGGCAACCCGCCCGGGCCTTTCGAGGACTGGACGCCGGAGCAATGGCAGGGTGTCGTCGACATCAACCTGAGCGGCATGTTCTTCTGCATCCAGCAGGCGTTCCGCACGATGAAGGCGCAGACGCCACGCGGCGGCCGCATCATCAACAACGGCTCGATTTCCGCGACGGCGCCTCGCCCCAACTCGGCGGCCTATACGTCGACAAAGCATGGCGTCGAAGGCCTGACCAAGACGGCGTCGCTGGATGGCCGCAAGTACGACATCGCGGTCGGGCAGATCGACGTCGGCAACGCGATGACCGACATGGCGTCGCGCATGGCCAAGGGCGTGCCGCAAGCCAACGGAGAACTGGCGGCAGAGCCGCTGATCGACGTGAAGATCGTCGGCCAGTCGGTGCTCTACATGGCCAATCTGCCGCTGGATGCCAACGTGCTGTTCCACACGGTGATGGCGACGAAGATGCCCTTCGTGGGCCGCGGCTAAGCGCGCCTCAGGTTCGTGCCGGAACGCTGCCGCGCGCCAGTGCGCCGGCAGTCAGCGCGGTCTCCGATGGCCAGCGATCGGCCAGGTCGCCGTGTCGCCAGACCGCCGATCGCGCGGCGTCGAACGGCGACTCGCTCATCGCCAGCGCCGCGCCCACCATGCCGGCCAGCACGTCGCCGGTGCCCGCGGTGGCGAGCCGCGCGTTACCGCTCAGGTTGACGGCTGCCCGCTCGCCGGGCGCAGCGACGATGCTTCCCGATCCTTTCAGCACGACAACGGTGCCGTAGCGAGCCGCCAGATCGTGCGCTGCCTTGAGTCGGTCGGACTGGATGGCCGTGGTGTCGATGCCGAGGAGGCGCGCGGCTTCGAGCGGATGCGGTGTCAGCACGGTCGGATGTCGCCGCTCCCGACGCGCGACGAGCAGCGTCTGCAACGCAGGGTCCAGCGCGATGGCATTCAGCGCGTCGGCATCGAGCACCAGCCGTGCGGACGTCGAGATCACGCGCGGCAACACAGCGCGGACGGCGTCGCCGCCGCCGCATCCGCAGACCACGGTCATGGCGCCGAGGTCGATCGACTCGGGTCGCCGCAGCATCAGTTCGGGCTGTGCGCCGACGGCTTCCGAGGCATGCGGATCCAGCAACCCGAGGAACACGCGTCCCGCGCCTCCGTGCAGTGCCGCCGATGCCGCCATCCACGCAGCGCCGGCCATGCCCGGTGCGCCGCCGATCACAGCGACATCGCCGTAGCTGCCCTTGTGCGATGCGTGCAGGCGCATCACGGGAGCAGGTGTGCCGGAGAGTCGAGCAATCGCCGTGACGGTTGTCGGAATCGCCTGATCGCAGCCGAGATCGTCGAACCAGACTTCGCCCGCCGCATCCCGTCCGTCAGCCGTGAAAAGGCCGGGCTTCAGCGTCAGCAGGCTCAGGCAGAAGCGCGGGGCTCTTGGCGAGCTCATGGTTCTGGAAGTGGTCGCGGCAATGCGACCGGTGTCGGCGTTAAGTCCCGATGGCACATCGACGCCCAGCACCGGCGCGAGGCCAGAATGCATTCGTTCCAGCCAATCGGCCAGGTGCCCTTCCGGGGGACGGGTTGTGCCGATACCCAGCAGCGCATCGATCGCCAGCTCCCATTGCGCAGGCGGCGATGTGGCGAAGGCGACGCCGGCTTCACGTGCTCGCAGCAGCGAGGCCGCGGCATCGGGCGGCAGTCGAGCCTCTTCGCCAACCAGCGTCACGACCGGCGAGAAGCCGTGAAGCCGCAGTTGCGCCGCAGCTTCGAGCCCGTCGCCGCCGTTGTTGCCGGGACCGCAGGCGATCCAGATCGTTTCCGCATGCGGCGCCAGCGCCATCGCCAAACGCGCGACGGCGAGGCCGGCGCGTCGCATCAGCGTATGCGGCGGCAGGGCGGCTGCAGCGGGCTGCTCGATCTGGCGGGTGCCCGCGATGTCGAACAGATCGGCGGCGGATGCGGACGTGATGCGTTGCATGGCCGATCGTCGCCGGTGTTCAGCGACCGAGCAGGCGCTCGATGCCGAGGCCTTCGAGGTCGATGCCGGCATCCTGCCCGCCGACCAGGTCGGCCAGCACGCGTGCGCTGCCGCATGAGAGCGCCCAGCCGCTCGATCCGTGCCCGAGGTTCAGCCACACACCCGGAATGCCGCTCGGTCCGATCACCGGCGGACCGTCCGGCAGCATCGGGCGGGCGCCTTTCCACTGCTGCACGCCGGTCTGCAGCGTGGCCGCGCCGGGAAACCAGTCGTGCAGCACCTTGTAGAGCGTCTGCAGTGCGGCCGGATTCATGATGTCGAGCTTGCCTCCGATCTCCGCGCTGCCGGCGACGCGCACCCGCAAACCCAGCCGCGAGATCGCGACCTTGTAACGCTCGTCCATCACCGCGCTTCGTGGCGCGTTGAGCGGCTCTCGGATGTTGGCGCTGATCGAATGCCCGTAGATCGGTGTCAGCGGCATGCGCACGCCCAGCGGACGCAGCAGCCTGGCCGACGCCACGCCGGCGCACATCACGATGCTGTCGAAGGGCACCGCAGCGGAGCCGCGTGCCAACGCCAGCGAACGCGGTGCCGCCCTGGAGAGCGGCGCGATGTCGCAGTTGAAATGGAACTTGACGCCCAGCGATTCGGCTTCCCGCTTCAGCAGCAGCGCGAACTGGCGGCAGTTGGCCACCTCGTCGTCGGGCAGGTGGATGGCGCCAGCAAGTTTCGTGTCGGTGTTGAGCGCCGGCTCGATGCGCCGCGCCTCGTCGGCATCGACTTCGCGGAAGACGCTGCCGGCGGCACGCAACACGTCGAGGCCGGGCTGCACGATCTTCAGGTCGCGTTTCGAGCGAAGCAGCACCATGTAGCCGTCGCTGCGCTCGTAGCTGAGCTCGCGGGTGGCGCTGATCTCGTGCAGCCGCGTGCGGCTGTAGAAGGCCAGGCGCTGCATGCGCGCACGGTTCGCCAGGTAGGTTTCCAGCTTGCAGGCGCGCTGCCATTGGGCCATCCAGCGCAGGTCGCGTCCGGCCAGCGGCCAGCGCACCTTGATGGCACCGTGGCTCGACAGCAGCGAGCGCAGTACTTTCAGGCGCATGCCGGGCGCCGCCCAGGGCGTCACATAGCCCGGCGCAACGACGCCGGCATTGGCAAAACTGGATTCCTCGGCTGCGGCGCCGCGACGGTCGAACACGACGACCTCGTGGCCGTCGCAGGCCAGTTCCCAGGCGGTGGTGATGCCGATGATGCCGGCACCCACGATCGCGATTTTCATTATTGAGTTGTCGTTCTTGAGAAATACAGCTGTTGCGCGCGCTGCAAGCGCTCGGCTGGCAACAGCAAAGCCACGGATTGTCGGGGGCGGCGCCGGCCTCAGGCTGAAAGCATGGCCTGTTCGGCGTGCAGCGCGATGGCCAGCACGGTGTCGTCGTGCATCGCGGCGTGCCACAGCATCAGCCCGACCGGCAGTCCGCCGTCGACCGGGCAGGGGATGGAGATGGCGCAGCCGTCGAGCATGTTCACGATCGACGGATTGCGCAACAGCAACGCATTGATGCGGAAAAACTCGGCATCGCGCTCGTCGCCGGGCGAAACGCTGTCGATGGTCGGCGCGGTGATCGGCACGGTCGGCGAGAGCACGGCATCGAAAGGCGCGAGCGCCGCTTCGACGCGCGCGATCCAGTCGCGGCGCGCATGGATCAGATCGATGTATTCGTGTGCCTTCATGGTTGCGCCGCGCAGGATGCGTTGTGCCACGCGCGGGTCGTAGCCGACTCCGCTGCGTTCGAGCAACTGCCGATGCCAGGCATAGGCTTCGGCTGACGAAAAGCCGCCGGTCGCGTTGATCGTCGAAAGATCGGCCAGTGCGGGCAGGGAAATCTCCTCGATCTTCGCGCCGGCCGACTTCAGTGCGACCAGCGCCCGCTCGAAAGCCTGCGATACGGCGGGCTCGATGCCGTCGAAGAATGTGTCCCTGACGATCGCCAGGCGATAGCTTCCGAGCTTTTTGTTGCGCGTGACGACCGTGCGGGCGGCGAGAATTTCGTGCGCCGTCACGGCATCGCGCACCGAGCGCGTCATGGCGCAGACCGTATCCAGCGTCGTCGACAGCGGCAGGGCGCCGTCTGCCGGCACCAGCCGCGCCGTGCTCTTGAAGCCGACGATGCCGTTCAGCGCCGCCGGAATGCGGATCGAGCCGCCGGTGTCGGAGCCGAGGCCGATGAATGCCGCGCCCGTGGCGACCGAGATTGCCGCGCCGGACGATGAGCCTCCGGGAATGCGCGGTGTTTTCGCATCTGCGGCGTTGGCCGGCGTGCCGTGGTGCGGGTTGACGCCGACGCCTGAGAAGGCGAATTCGGTCATGTTGGTGCGGCCCAGCAATGCGCCGCCGGCGGCGCGCAAACGCGCGACCGCTGTCGAATCCGCTCCTGCAACTTTCGCATTCGCCAGCACGACGGATCCTGCCGGCGTCGACTGGCCGGCGATATCGAACAGGTCCTTGGCCGAGAAAGCCAGCCCTGCAAGCGGCTGGTGCAGGGTCGAGGCGGCGGCTTCGCGACGGGCCTCGTCGAACATCGGCTGTAAGAAGACCGACTCGCATGCCGGCGATTCGGCTGCGCCGATGGAGCGCTCTATTTCGGTGCGCGCATCGGTGTCGCCGGCGATCAGGGAAAGGCGGGTGGCGTGCAGGTCTGTGCGCATGGTGGAGGTGTCCGTGTGGAAAAGAAGCTGTCCTGCGGGGATGCTATGATCGCTGGGTTTCGCCTGACCAGGTGGCCATCCAGGCATTCAAAGCCGGGTCCCGAGTCAGAACCAAGCGAAATCATCCGCAAACCAGCCCACTCAAGGTGTTGCCGTTCTCCATGAAGGAGGCGGCGAAACGGGCTGGATTTTAGACCCAACCTTCGGAGTAATCCCTATGTCGACAACCATGCGCGAAATGCTGGAAGCCGGTGTCCATTTCGGTCACCAAACCCGTTTCTGGAACCCCAAGATGGCGCCGTTCATCTTCGGCCATCGCAACAAGATTCACATCATCAACCTGGAAAAATCGCTTCCGATGTTCCAGGACGCGATGAAGTACGCCAAGCAGCTCACCGCCAACCGCGGCACGATCCTGATGGTCGGCACCAAGCGCCAAGCCCGCGAGATCGTTGCTGAGGAAGCCCGCCGCGCCGGCATTCCTTTCGTCGATACCCGCTGGCTCGGCGGCATGCTGACCAACTTCAAGACCGTCAAGACGTCGATCAAGCGTCTGAAGGACATGAAGGCCCAGCAGGAAGCCGGCCTCGACAGCCTGAGCAAGAAAGAGCAACTCACGTTCTCGCGCGAAATTGCGAAGCTGGAGCGCGATATCGGCGGCATCCAAGACATGACCGCGCTTCCGGACGCGATCTTCGTGATCGACGTGGGCTTCCACAAGATCGCCGTCGCCGAAGCCAAGAAGCTCGGCATTCCGCTGATTGGCGTGGTCGACTCCAACCATTCGCCTGAAGGCATCGACTACGTGATTCCCGGCAACGACGACTCGTCCAAGGCTGTGGTTCTGTATGCGCGCGGCATCGCCGACGCCGTCATCGAAGGCCGCAACAGTGCGACCAACGACGTCATCAAGGCAGTGACCGAAGCCGGCAACGACGAATTCGTCGAAGTCGAAGAGGGCGCTTCCGCCTGATCGCGCCTTGCGCGAGCCTTGAAAAAGGGGCTATGTGGCCCCTTTTTTTGATCTGATTTTTTGAGTACGGAGAAATAACAATGGCTGCAATCACCGCAAGCATGGTCGGCGAACTGCGCGCTAAGACCGACGCGCCCATGATGGAATGCAAGAAGGCTCTCACCGAAGCCGAAGGCAACATGGAAAAGGCCGAAGAACTGCTGCGCATCAAGCTCGGCAACAAGGCCGGCAAGGCATCCGGTCGAATCACTGCCGAAGGCGTGGTTACTGCATTCGTCGACGGCGATGCAGGCGCGATGGTCGAGATCAACTGCGAAACCGACTTCGTCACCAAGAACGACAGCTTCCTGGCTCTGGCCAACGCTTCGGCCATGCTGGTCGCGAAGAACGATCCGGCCGATCTCGCTGCACTCGGCGCGATGCCATATGAACAGGACGGATTCGGTCCGACGCTCGAAGACGTGCGCAAGGGCCTGATCGGCAAGATCGGCGAGAACATGAGTTTCCGTCGTTTCAAGCGCTTCTCCGGCAACGGCAAGCTGGCCTCTTACCTGCATGGCACCCGCATCGGTGTGCTGGTCGAGTTCGAAGGCGACGATGCAGCCGCCAAGGACGTGGCGATGCACATCGCCGCCATGAAGCCGGTCGCGATCTCCAGTGCCGATGTGCCGAGCGACCTCATCGAGAAAGAGCGTGCAGTGGCTGCAGGCAAGGCAGAGGAAGACCGCAAGGTCGCCGAAGCCGCAGGCAAGCCGACGCAGCCAGCCGACATCGTTGCCAAGCGCATCGAAGGCGGCGTGCAGAAGTACCTCAAGGAAGTTTCGTTGCACAACCAGCCGTTCGTGAAGAACGACAAGCAGACCGTCGAGCAGATGCTCAAGGCTGCCAATTCGTCGATCAAGGGCTTTACGCTCTACGTCGTCGGCGAAGGTATCGAGAAGAAGGTCGACGACTTCGCTGCCGAAGTCGCCGCTCAGGTCGCAGCTGCCAAGGCTGCAGCCTGACAGCTCGAAACCAACCGGACGGCGTGCTCAGCGCGTCGTCCGATGCCGACGTCCAAGTCTTACACTCCCTCCCGCCATCCATTTCAAGGAAATTGTCCATGTCCGAAGCCCGCCCAGCCCACAAGCGAATCTTGCTGAAGCTGTCGGGGGAGGCGCTCATGGGTGACGATGCATTCGGCATCAACCGCGCCACGATCGTCCGCATGGTCGGTGAAGTGGCCGAGGTCGTGAACATGGGCGTGCAGGTGGCCGTCGTGATCGGCGGCGGCAACATTTTCCGCGGTGTCGCGGGAGGTTCGGTTGGAATGGACCGTGCCACGGCCGATTACATGGGCATGCTGGCCACCGTGATGAATTCGCTGGCGCTCGCCGATGCGATGAACAAGCAGGGCCTGATCCCGCGCGTGATGTCGGCCATCGCCATCGAACAGGTCGTCGAGCCTTACGTCCGCCCGAAGGCGCTTCAGTATCTCGAAGAGGGCAAGGTCGTGATCTTCGCGGCCGGCACGGGCAATCCGTTCTTCACGACAGACACGGCTGCAGCGCTGCGCGGGGCCGAAATCGGTGCCGAGCTGGTGCTCAAGGCGACCAAGGTCGACGGCGTCTATACGGCCGACCCGCAAAAGGACCCGACCGCGACACGCTACACGACGCTCTCGTTCGACGAGGCGATCGCCCGCAATCTCGGCATCATGGACGCCACGGCCTTTGCGCTGTGTCGCGATCAGAATCTGCCGATCAAGGTGTTCTCGATTCTCAAGAACGGTGCGCTCAAGCGTGTCGTGATGGGAGAGGACGAAGGCACGCTGGTGCATGCCTGAGGAGTAAAGACAATGACCATTGCTGACATTCGAAGTGCGACCGACGCGAAGATGAACCAGTCGCTCGCGGCTTTCCAGAACAACCTGACGAAGATCCGCACCGGCCGTGCCAATTCGGCGCTGCTGGACTCGATCCATGTCGACTACTACGGCTCGGCCGTGCCGTTGAGCCAGGTCGCCAACGTCTCGGTGCTCGATTCGCGCACGATCAGCGTTCAGCCCTGGGAAAAAGGCATGGGCGCGAAGATCGAGAAGGCCATCCGCGAAAGCGATCTCGGCCTGAACCCGGCGTCGATGGGAGATCTGATCCGCGTACCGCTTCCCGCGATGAGCGAAGAACGCCGCAAGGAGATGACGAAGCTGGTTCGCAACGAAGGCGAGACCGCCAAGATCGCGACCCGTAGCCTGCGTCGCGATGCCAACGAGTCGGTCAAGAAGCTGGTGAAGGACAAGCTGGCTTCCGAAGACGATCAGAAGCGCGCCGAAGCCGAGATCCAGAAAGTGACCGACCGGCATATCGCCGACATCGATCGCCTGGTGGTGGCCAAGGAAGCCGAGATCATGGCGGTCTGATGGCCGCGTTGCCGCCGGTTCCGCACCATATCGCCGTGGTCATGGACGGCAATGGCCGTTGGGCCACACGGCGCTTTCTGCCACGCATCGCGGGGCATAAGCAGGGTGTGGAATCTTTGCGCCGTTGCGTCAGGGCCTGCGGCGATCGGGGCGTCGGCGTGCTGACGGTCTTCGCGTTTTCGTCGGAGAACTGGAATCGCCCGGTCGAAGAGGTTTCCGGTCTCATGGACCTGATGGTCGGTGCCTTGGGGCGCGAGGTGCCGAAGCTTTCGGCCGATGGCGTGCAACTGCATTTCATCGGCGAGCGCGGCGGGCTGTCGGAAAAGATGCTGGCCGGTCTGCAGCAGGCGGAAGCCGCGACGGCGCACAACCGGAAACTGGTGCTGAATGTCTGCTTCAACTACGGCGGGCGCTGGGACATCGCACGCGCCGCGGCGCGGCTTGCCGAACGTGGTGCGGCCATGACCGAACAGAATCTCGATCGCGAAATGGCGCTGTCGCACGTCCCGGACCCGGACCTGTTCATCCGCACTGGCGGCGAGCAGCGCATGTCGAATTTTCTCCTGTGGCAGAGCGCTTACTCGGAGCTTTTCTTCAGCGACCGGCTATGGCCGGAATTCGATGAAGCCGCGCTGGACGAGGCGATTGCCGCTTACCAGAGCCGTGAGCGGCGCTTCGGAAAGACCTCTGCGCAGGTCGTTCCGCCGCGCGACCGTCATGACAGGCAGACCGCCTGATGCTCAAGCAGCGCATCATCACGGCGATCGTCCTGCTGGCGATCCTGCTACCCGCACTGTTCTATCCGTCTCCCGTTCCGTTCGCCGCAGTGATGCTGGTGCTGATCGGCGTGGCTGCCTGGGAATGGGGCAAGCTGAACGGCTTCGGGCAGCGCATGTCGGTATTCTTCGGCCTGGAAATGGTCGCTCTGTGCGGCTTTTCCTGGTGGCTCGGTCTGCTGGTGAAGCCGATGCTGCTGCTCTGGATCGTTGCCAGCGCTGCGTGGGTTCTGGGCGGCGCGGCATTGCTGCGCGGCGCAGTGCCCGGTTGGCCCAAGATCCCGCGTGGGTTGCGCCTGGTAGGCGGGCTGCTCGCACTATGGGTGGCCTGGTTGGCAGCCGTGCAGGCGCGCGCGGGCGGAATCAATTTTCTGCTGTCGATTCTCGTGCTCGTCTGGACAGCCGACGTCTGCGCGTATTTCGCGGGCAGGGCGTTCGGTCTCAGGTTCACGCGCAGCAAGCTGGCCCCTTCGATCAGTCCCGGCAAGAGCTGGGAAGGTGTCTGGGGCGGCATGGCAGGTGTCGTCGTCCTCGGCATTGCCTGGGTTGCAGCCGATGCCTCGGCACAGGCAACCGTCACGAGCCTCTACACGCGACTGGCCAACGTCGGCTGGTGGCTGTTGCTGCTGGGAATCGTCTTCATGACGGCGATAAGCGTGGTCGGCGATCTGGTCGAGTCGCTGGTCAAGCGCAGTGCGGGCGCCAAGGACAGCAGCAGCCTGCTGCCGGGTCACGGCGGCGTGCTGGACCGGATCGATGCACTGCTGCCGACGCTGCCGATCGCCATGATGCTGGCGTCGCTCGCCGCACATTGATCAGTTCTTGAAAACCGGGTGAGCAAGTTGAACAACGCCTGCAGGCAGCGCGTCACGGTGCTGGGCTCGACCGGATCGGTCGGCGCCAACACGCTCGATGTGATTGCACGACATCCGGATCGCTTCGAGGTTTTCGCGCTTTCCGCCGCCACCAAGGTCGACGAGATGCTGGCGCAATGCGCTAGGTTCTCGCCGCGTTTCGCCGTCATGGCGAGTGCTCCGCATGCGGCGCTGCTTGAAGAAAAGCTTCGGCAAGGCGATTTGCCGACACGCGTGCTGACGGGCGTCGGCGCTTTGGAAACCATCGCCTCGCACGAAGAAGTCGATGCGGTGATGGCAGCCATCGTCGGCGCCGCCGGGCTTGAACCGTGTCTCGCTGCGGCGCGTGCAGGCAAGCGGTTGCTGCTGGCGAACAAGGAAGCGCTGGTCGTCGGCGGCGACCTCTTCATGCGCACGGTGCGTGAGGGCGGCGCCACGCTGCTGCCGATCGACAGCGAACACTCCGCCATCTTCCAATCGCTTCCAGAAGATCCATCGACCTGGAAACAGCGCATCGACAAGATCATCCTCACGGCGTCCGGCGGACCGTTTCGCACGCGCAGGCCCGAAACGCTCGTCGACGTGACGCCGGAGGAAGCATGCGCGCATCCGAACTGGGTCATGGGACGCAAGATTTCGGTCGATTCCGCGACGATGATGAACAAGGCGCTCGAAGTGATCGAGGCACGTTTTCTCTTCGACGTGACCCCGGAGCAGATCGAGGTCGTGATCCATCCGCAGAGCGTCATTCATTCGATGGTCCAGTTCACCGATGCGTCCGTCATCGCGCAACTGGGCACACCCGACATGCGCGTGCCGATCGCCGTCGGCCTGGCTTGGCCGGACCGCGTCGAAAGCGGGGCAGGGCGTCTGGATTTCCGGCAGATGGGTGCGCTGACCTTCGACGCGCCCGACGCGGCACTCTTTCCGGGCCTCGCGCTTGCCTGGTCGACATTGCGGGCGGCGCCTGGCACCACGGCCGTGCTCAATGCCGCAAACGAGATCGCCGTGGAAGCATTTCTGGCACGTCGCCTTCGATTCGATCGCATTCATGCGGTCAACACGGAAACTTTGGACGCCGTCTCGCCTTCCAAGCCGTCATCGCTGGACGACCTGCTTGCAATCGATGCGGCGGCCCGGTCTGCCGCTCATGCAGCGGTGATGCGTTTCACGGTCTGATCTTCTCCACTCCATCGAGGTTGCTCGCATGCTCACTGTCGTTGCTTTCGTCGTCGCGCTGGGTTTGCTGATCGCCGTGCACGAGTACGGTCACTACCGCGTGGCCGTCGCCTGCGGCGTGAAGGTGCTTCGCTTCTCGGTCGGCTTCGGGAAGACGCTCTACCGCTGGAAACCGAAGAACCAGCGCGCCGGACAGGACACCGAATTCGTCATCGGCGCCTTCCCGCTGGGTGGTTACGTCAAGATGCTCGACGAGCGCGAAGGCAACGTCGCGGCCGAGGAACGGCATCTGGCCTTCAATACGCAACCGTTGCGTTCGCGTGCGGCTATCGTTGCAGCAGGACCGATAGCCAACCTTCTGCTCGCGATCGCGTTGTACTCGACCGTCAACTGGATCGGTGTCCAGGAGCCAGTGGCGGTTCTGGCGCGTCCGGTGGCGGCTTCGCTGGCCGAAGGCGCCGGCTTGCGTGGCGGCGAGCGCATCGTTCGCG
Organism: Variovorax glucosi; assembly: GCF_051216695.1. NCBI lineage: Bacteria > Pseudomonadati > Pseudomonadota > Betaproteobacteria > Burkholderiales > Comamonadaceae > Variovorax > Variovorax glucosi. The sequence continues at coordinate 655,195 of NZ_JBPJZE010000001.1, read as the reverse complement.
CCGGTTTCGACGGCAATCTGGCATCGGTCGAGTCTTTCGAGGATCTGCGCTGGCGCATGACGCGCGGCGCGCTCGACGGCCGCGATCTGACGCTCGAGATCGCAGCCGATGCAGGCGCGACCCGCCGGGTCGTGCTGCCGCTGAGCCGCATCGAGACCCGGGACGCCGATGCGCAGATGTTTCGCAAGATCGGCGTGCTTTCGCCGATGACGCGTCCTGCGATCGGCGAACTGGTTGCCGGTGGAGCGGCCGACCGTGCAGGGCTGCGACAAGGCGATCTGGTGCGCAGCATCGGCGGCACGAACGTGATCGATGGCCAGCAATTGCGCGAACTCATACGCGCTTCGGTCGACGGTACGCAGGCACGCCGCCAGGCCTGGCAGATCGAACGCGACGGTCGTTCGATGGTCATCGACGTCTTGCCCGACGTGGCGGACGACGCCGGCGCCAAGGTCGGCCGCATCGGTGCCTATGTCGGCTCGCCGCCGGAGATGGTCACTGTCCGGCAGGGACCGATCGACGGCCTGTGGATGGGCGCTGTCCGTACCTGGGAGGTTTCGGCGCTCACTGCCAAGATGATGGGCAAGATGGTCATCGGCGAAGCATCGCTAAAAAACCTCAGCGGACCGCTCACCATCGCGGACTACGCGGGCAAGTCCGCAAGTCTCGGATTCACCCAGTATCTGATCTTCCTTGCGCTCATCAGCGTGAGTCTTGGCGTCCTCAACCTCATGCCGCTGCCGGTCCTCGATGGGGGGCACCTGATATATTATCTTTGGGAAGGTTTGACCGGCAAAAGCGTCTCCGACGCGTGGATGGAACGGTTTCAGCGCGGCGGCGTCGCGCTCTTGCTGGTGATGATGTCGATTGCACTTTTCAACGACGTTCACCGCCTTCTTGGTTAACTATCGCCGGCCTTTCATGCGCTGGCCCACTTCACACATGAACACAACAATCAATCGCTTCCGTCTGCGCAGCGTTGCAGCCGTGATCGCCAGCGCCCTGGCCGCAACGGCTGCCTGGGCAGTGGAGCCGTTCACGGTTCGAGACATTCGTGTCGAAGGTCTTCAGCGCGTCGAGCCGGGCACGATCTTCGCATCGATGCCCTTGCGCGTCGGCGACACCTACAGCGACGAGCGCGGCTCGGCTGCGATCCGCGCCCTGTTCGACCTCGGTCTCTTCAAGGACGTGCGGCTGGACGTGAGTGGCAACGTGCTGGTCGTGATCGTCGAGGAGCGGCCGACGGTCGCCGATGTCGACTTCGTCGGCGCCAAGGAATTCGACAAGGCGGCGCTGCAGAAGGCATTGCGCGAAGTGGGGCTTGCCGATGGCCGTCCGTACGACAAGGCGCTGGCGGATCGCGCCGAACAGGAACTCAAGCGCCAGTACATCAGCCGCAGCCTGTACAACGCCGAAGTGGTCACCACCGTAACGCCCATCGAGCGCAATCGCGTCAACCTGACCTTCACCGTGACCGAGGGCGAGCCTGCGCGCATTCGCGAAGTCCGCATCGTCGGCAACAAGGCGTTCAGCGAATCGACGTTGCTCGACCTGTTCGACCAGGACAGCGGCGGCTGGATGAGCTGGTACACCAAGTCGAACCAGTATTCGCGCACCAAGCTCAATGCCGACCTGGAGACGGTGCGTTCGTACTATTTGCGCCGCGGCTATCTCGAGTTCCGCATCGACTCCACGCAAGTCGCGATCTCCCCCGACCGGCAGGACCTGACGGTGACCGTCAACGTCACCGAAGGCGAAAAGTTCACGGTCGCCGGCGTCAAGCTCGACGGCAACTATCTGGGCCGCGAAGAAGAGTTCAAGTCGCTGGTGACCATCAAGCCGGGCGAGCCCTACAACGGCGAACAGATCACGGCGACAACGAAGGCATTCACCGACTATTTCGGCACTTTCGGCTATGCGTTCGCACGTGTCGAAGCGCGTCCGGACATCGATCGCACCAACAACCGCGTGACGATCGCCATGCAGGCCGAACCGGCGCGGCGCGTGTACGTGCGTCGGCTGGCCGTCGGCGGCAACAACCGCACCCGGGACGAAGTCGTGCGACGCGAATTCCGCCAGTACGAGGCATCCTGGTATGACGGCGACAAGATCAAGCTGTCGCGCGACCGTGTCGACCGTCTCGGCTTCTTTACAGAGGTCAACGTAGATACCCAGGAAGTGCCAGGTTCACCCGACCAGGTCGACCTCACGGTGACGGTGGTCGAGAAACCGACCGGTTCGCTGCAATTGGGCGCAGGCTTCTCGAGCGCCGACAAGGTTTCCCTGACTTTCGGCATCTCGCAGGAAAACGTCTTCGGCACCGGCAACTTCCTGGGCCTGCAGGTGAACACCAGCAAGTACTACCGCACGATTTCGCTCACGGCGACCGATCCCTATTTCACCAAGGACGGAATTTCGCGCACGTTCAGCGTCTTCCATCAGACGACGCGTCCGTACTACACGCAGGACGGCGACTATTCGCTGGTCAGCGAGGGTGGCTCGGTCAAGTTCGGCGTGCCGTTCAGCGAAGTCGATACGGTGTTCTTCGGCGCCGGGCTGGAGCGGTTCAACTTCAAGCCGGGAACCATCGTCGCAGCCAATACGCCGCAGGCGTATCGCGACTATTTCGGCTGTCAGGTCAACGCGGCCGGCATCATCTCCAGTTGCCAGGACGACAGCAAATGGGGCTTGCCGTTGACCATAGGCTGGGCACGCGACGACCGGGATAGCGCGCTTGTGCCGACGACCGGTCGTTTGCAGCGCGCCAACGTCGAATGGGGTGTCGGTGGCGACCTGAAGTACGTGAAGACGAGTTACCAGGCCCAGCAGTATTTCCCGTTGAGCAAGCAATACACCCTGGCACTGAACGGCGAGCTGGGTTACGGCAAGGCCTTGAACAACACGACTTATCCGATCTTCAAGAATTTCTACGCTGGCGGCCTGGGTTCGATTCGCGGCTTCGAGCAGAACTCGCTCGGCCCGCGCGATTCGGTGACCGAAGCGGCGCTCGGCGGTACGCGCAAGGCTATCTTCAACGTTGAAATGAGCACGCCGTTCCCGGGTGCCGGCAATGACCGGACATTGCGCCTGTACGGCTTCTTCGACGTCGGCAACGTGTTCACGGAGCGGTCGACGCAAAGCGATGCGCAGTGGAAGGCCCAGCAGAAGCTGCGAGCTTCGGTCGGCGTCGGCATCAGCTGGATCTCGCCGCTCGGACCTTTGCGTGTCGCACTGGCGAAGCCGGTGCGCTCACAAAAGGAGGACGATTTGTCCGACCCGGCCCATCCGATCTACAAAGATAGAATGCAAAGCTTCCAATTTCAGATCGGAACATCGTTCTAATGACTCATTCGTTCCGTTTCGCGGGCGCGCTGCTGGTTCCGTTTTTCGCGCTGATTTCCGTGCCGGCTCATGCCCAGGCGCAGGAAACTTTCCGCATCGGTTTCGTCAATCCGGACCGCGTTTTGCGCGAGGCTCAGCCAGCGAAGGCCGCGCAGGCAAAGCTCGAATCCGAGTTCCTGAAGCGCGAGAAGGACGTTGCAGGGCAGGGCGAAGCGGTGAAAGTCGCTTCCGAGAAGTTCGAACGCGAAGCGCCGACGCTGTCCGAAAGCCAGCGTGCCACTCGGCAGCGGGCTCTGGTCGACCAGGATCGCGAGTTCCAGCGCAAGCGCCGGGAGTTCCAGGAAGACCTGAACGCTCGCAAGAACGAAGAGCTCCAGCAGGTTTACGACCGTGCAAATCGCGTGGTCAAGCAGGTCGCCGAGGCCGAGAAGTACGACGCCATCCTTCAGGAAGCGATCTACATCAATCCGAAGCATGACATCACCGACAAGGTGATCAAGGCTCTCAACAGCTCTACGGCTTCTGCGCCTGCCGCAGCGGCCAGCAAGTAAGATCGCATCCGCGGTCGCTGGTGTCGCGTGTCACTGACGCTCCGCGCGATCGTCGACGCCCTGGGTGGTGAGCTCCACGGTGTCGACAGCGTCTGCATCGAACGGCTTGCACCGCTACAGACGGCAACGCCGGAATCGCTCAGTTTTCTGAGCCATCCCAAATACCGCAAGGAACTGGCAGCTTCACAGGCAGCTTGCGTCATCGTTTCGCCGGCCATGCAGGAAGCGGCCATCGCGCGGGGCGCTTGCATCGTCGTCGCAGATCCGTATCTCTACTTCGCTCGACTGACGCAACTGTGGAAGCGCGCGCATGAGCGACCTTCGCCAGCGCGCATCCATCCCAGCGCGGTGATCGATGCAGAAGCGCAGGTCGATGAAACGGCCTATGTCGGTGCGCTCTGCGTCGTGGAACGCGGCGCTCGAATCGGAGCGGGCACGGTGTTGAAGTCGCGCGTCACCGTCAGCGAGGACTGCGTCATTGGTGCGCGCTGCCTGCTGCATCCGGGCGTGGTGGTCGGTGCGGACGGATTCGGGCTGGCGCCGTCGAACGGCACCTGGGTCAAGATTGAGCAACTGGGTGCGGTGCGCATCGGCGACGACGTCGAGATCGGCGCCAACACCTGTATAGACCGAGGTGCGCTCGAAGACACCGTCATCGAAGACGGCGTCAAGCTGGACAACCTGATCCAGATCGGCCACAACGTGCACATCGGCAAGCACACGGCGATGGCGGGTTGCGTGGGTGTGGCGGGGAGTGCCGTCATCGGGGCGCATTGCACGGTCGGCGGCGGCGCCATCGTGCTCGGACATCTGATGCTGGCCGATGGCGTCCACATATCTGCGGCGACGGTCGTCACGCGCTCCATTCACAAGCCGGGTCAATACACCGGCATGTTTCCCATCGACGACAATGCCGCCTGGGAAAAAAACGCCGCCACGCTCAAACAATTGCACAGTCTGCGTGACCGGCTCAAAGCGCTCGAAAAAAAAGACGATGCAGGATAGAAAAAACATGACGACGCTCGACATTCACCAGATTCTCAAACTGCTTCCGCACCGCTATCCGTTCCTGCTCGTCGATCGCGTGCTCGAGATGGAAAAAGGAAAGAGCATCAAGGCGCTCAAGAACGTCACGATGAACGAGCCGTTCTTCAACGGCCACTTCCCGCATCGCCCGGTGATGCCTGGCGTGCTGATGCTCGAAGCCATGGCGCAGGCGGCTGCGCTGCTGTCTTTCCATTCGCTCGACATCGTGCCGGACGACAACACTGTTTATTACTTCGCGGCAATCGACGGCGCGCGGTTCAAGCGGCCAGTGGAGCCGGGCGATCAGTTGACGCTGGAAGTCGAGATCGATCGTATGAAGGCCGGCATCTCGAAGTTCAAGGGCCGCGCGCTCGTCGGCACCGAACTCGCTTGCGAGGCGACATTGATGTGCGCCATGCGCCAGATCAACTGATCCCGCGGCGCACGACAGCATGACGCAGATCCATGCGACGGCGCTTGTCGATCCGCAGGCGCAGATCGATCCTACGGTGTCGATCGGACCGTTTTCGGTGATCGGGCCGCACGTGAAGATTGCGGCCGGAACGACGGTAGCGGCACACTGCGTGATCGAAGGCCGCACGACGATCGGACACGACAACCGCATCTTCCAGTTCTCTTCGCTCGGCGCAGTGCCGCAGGACAAGAAATACGCAGGTGAGCCGACCGAGTTGATCATCGGCGACCGCAACACGATCCGCGAGTTCTGCACGTTCAATCTGGGTGTGCCCGGAGCTGGAGGCGTGACGCGCGTCGGCGACGACAACTGGATCATGGCGTACACCCACATCGCCCACGATTGCCGCGTTGGCAACCACACCACGCTGGCCAACAACACGACGCTGGCAGGCCATGTCGAGCTCGGCGACTGGGTGCTGATCGGCGGGCTGACCGGCATCCATCAGTTCGTGAAGATCGGTGCGCATGCGATGGTCGGTTTTGCGAGCGCCGTGTCGCAGGATGTACCGCCGTTCATGCTGGTCGACGGCAACCCGCTGCAGGTTCGCGGCTTTCATCAGGTCGGCTTGCGTCGCCGCGAATTTTCGGCCGCAAGAATCGGAGCGGTCAAACAGATGCACAAACTGCTTTACCGGCAGGGACGCACGCTGGAAGACGCACGCACAGCCATCGACGAGCTCGCGCTCGAAGTGCCGGATGCGGCAGGCGATGTCGCGCTGATGAGCGATTTCCTCGGCAGCAGCACACGCGGCATCGCGCGCTGAGGCGATGGTATCGACGGAAGACAGACGGCGCTTTGCGCTGGTTGCCGGCGAGCCATCGGGCGATTTGCTGGCCGGTCTCCTGCTGGACGGTCTGAACGCACGGTGGCCCGGCGCCGAAACCGCAGGCATCGGCGGTCCTCGGATGCTGGCGCGCGGATTCGAAAGCTGGTGGCCGCAAGAAAAACTGGCGGTGCGCGGTTACGTCGAGGTGCTTCGGCATTACGCGGAAATCGCCGGTATCCGACGCAAGCTCAAAGCCCGTCTGCTGCGCGAGTGGCCGGATCTTTTCATCGGTGTCGACGCGCCGGATTTCAATCTCGACCTCGAAGCCGGCCTGCGCAGTCGCGGCATCAAGACGGTGCATTTCGTCTGTCCGTCGATCTGGGCGTGGCGCGCCGACCGTATCGAAAAAATCCGTGCTGCGGCCGATCACGTGCTGTGCATCTTTCCGTTCGAGCCGGCTATTCTTGCGGAGCAGGGCGTTCCCGCGACCTACGTCGGTCATCCGGTCGCGAACGTGATCCCGCAGGTGCCGGATCGCGCCGCAGCGCGCATCGCGCTCGGGTTGCCCGCAGATGCACCCGTCGTCGCGCTGCTCCCCGGCAGTCGGCGCTCGGAGGTTCGTGCGCTGGCGGCACGATTTTTCGCTGCTGCTGCCTCGATGCGCGAGCAGATGCCCGACCTCCGTTTCGTGACACCGGTGATCCCCGGGTTGCGCGCCGAGATCGAAGCGCTGCTGCAGGCCAGCGAAATTGCCGGTCATGTCGACCTGGTCGACGGGCAATCGCACACCGTGCTGGCCGCCTGCGATGCCACGCTGATCGCGAGCGGTACGGCGACGCTCGAAGCGGCGCTGTTCAAGCGGCCGATGGTCATCGCCTACAACATGAACCGCGTCTCCTGGCACCTGATGCACCGCCAGCAACTGCAGCCGTGGGTTGGCCTTCCGAACATACTTTGCCGGGAGTTCGTCGTGCCGGAGTTGCTGCAGGAAGCCGCGACACCGGCTGCGCTGGCCGAAGCCACGTTGGACTGGTTTCGCGCGCCGGAAAAAGTCGCGGCGCTGCAGCAACGCTTCACCCTGCTGCACGACGAGTTGCGGCGCGACACGCCCACACTGTGTGCCGATGCGATCCAGAACGTTCTTGAAGGCTGAGCAGGCGGCATTGCTTTGGGACGCGCCGGGCTTGCTCGCGGGCGTCGACGAAGCAGGCCGCGGTCCGCTGGCCGGGCCGGTCGTGGCCGCGGCCGTGATCCTCGACGATCGGCGTCCGATCCGCGGACTTGCCGACTCCAAGACGCTGACCGCGCTGCAGCGCGATCGCCTCAACGAGCGCATCCTGGAGCGCGCGCTGTGCTGCTCCATCGCACAGGCCACGGTCGAGGAGATCGACACGCACAACATCCTGCAGGCGACCATGATCGCGATGCGGCGCGCCGTCGAAGGTCTGCGGCTCAAGCCCGCGAAGGTGCTGGTCGACGGCAATCGCCTGCCCAAACTCGATGTGCTGGCCGAAGCCATCGTCAGGGGCGACTCGCGCGTGAAGGCGATTTCTGCCGCATCGATCATTGCCAAGGTGCACCGCGACAAGCTGTGTCAGGCGCTGCACGACGAATTTCCGCAATACGGTTTCGCCGGTCACAAAGGCTACGGAACGCGCGAGCATCTCGAGGCGCTGGTCCTGCATGGCGCCTGCTACCACCATCGACGCTCGTTCAGCCCTGTGGCGGCTGCGTTCGCGCGGATGGCAGCGCAAGCGGTTTCCGTGAACATGCCGCAGCCGATCGGCGTCACGCTGACCGGCAGCGACGGTGTCCAATGCCAGGTTTGGGTACAACAATGACCATTTCAGAACCCACCGTCATCAGTTCGCGCGACAACCCGTTGCTCAAGGAACTGCGCAAGCTGGCGCAGGACCCGGGCGCCTATCGAAAGCTCGGCCGCATCTGGCTCGAGGGCGACCATCTCTGCCGCGCAGCGATGGCGCGCGCCGTGCGGCCGGCGATGGCTGTTTTCTCGGAATCCTTCTGGGCCATGTCGCGCTTCGAATGGGCCGAAGCGGCTGAGGCTGCGGACAAGACGGTGATCGTCGCCGATGCACTCCTGGCTGGTGTCAGCGGACTCGAATCCCCGGCGCCGATGGGCTTCGTGCTGCACCTGCCAATGCGGCCGGATCTGATTCCCGATGCGCCAACCGTGGTGCTGGACCGATTGCAGGACGCCGGCAACGTCGGGTCGATCCTGCGCAGCGCGGGAGCTTTCGGTTTCACGCAGATCGTCGCGCTCAAGGGCACGGCAGCGCTGTGGGCGCCGAAAGTGCTGCGTGCAGGCATGGGCGCACATTTCGGTCTGCAACTGATCGAAGGCGTCGAAGCCGACGCGCTCGATGCGCTGACCGTGCCGATGGTTGCCACCAGTTCGCATCAGGGCGAATGGCTGCATCGCGCGACATTGCCGTATCCGTGCGCCTGGTTGATGGGACATGAAGGGCAGGGCGTTTCTGCAGCGCTGGAAGCGCGTGCCAGCCACCGCATCCGCATCGCGCAGCCGGGCGGCGAGGAATCGCTCAACGTTGCCGCCGCCGCTGCGATTTGCCTGCATGCAAGCGCAGTATCGGTAGAAACGTGAATAACGCCCGGTTATAATCAGCGGCTTTCCCGCTCATACCCCGCCCACAGCGCACGCAAGTCAATCTTTCGACGAAAGCCGCAACCTTCCGAAAACCTGTTTTCGGGAATCTTGGTTCGCTTTGGGCGTCATCCATCCGGAGAACCCAGTGCTTTTGTCTCTCAAGGGATCTTTCCCGCCCGCCATACTGGCGCTCGCAGACGGCACGGTCTTTCTCGGCACCTCGATTGGAGCCACCGGCTCCACAGCCGGCGAAACGGTGTTCAACACCTCCATGACCGGCTACCAGGAAATCCTCACCGACCCCAGCTATTGCCAGCAGATCGTGACCCTCACGTATCCGCACATCGGCAACTACGGCGTCAACGAGGAAGACGTCGAGGCCGACAAGATCCATGCCGCAGGCCTGATCATCAAGGACCTGCCGCTCGTCGCTTCCAATTTCCGCAAGACCGCCACGCTCAACGAGTATCTGGTGCGCGGCAATACGGTCGCCATCGCCGATATCGACACCCGCAAGCTGACACGCCATCTGCGTGAAAAAGGCGCGCAGAACGGCGCCATCATCGGCCTGGCACAAGGCGAAACCGTGACGCAGACCCGCATCGACGAAGCCATTGCCGCAGCCAAGGCCGCACCGAGCATGGCCGGCCTCGATCTGGCGAAGTTCGTGTCGGTCAAGAAGACCTACGAGTGGACGCAGACCGAATGGAAGCTCGGCGCCGGCTACGGCGTGCAGATCACGCCGCAGTTCCACGTCGTCGCCTTCGATTACGGCGTCAAGAAGAACATCCTGCGCATGATCGCGCAGCGCGGCGCGCGCATCACGGTGGTGCCGGCGCAGACGCCCGCCGCCGATGTGCTCAAGCTCAAGCCGGACGGTATCTTCCTGGCCAACGGCCCGGGCGATCCGGAGCCGTGCGACTACGCGATTGCCGCGGTCAGGGAACTGATCGAAACAGGCATCCCGACCTTCGGCATCTGCCTGGGTCACCAGATCATGGCGCTTGCTTCGGGCGCCAAGACCTTCAAGATGAAGTTCGGCCACCACGGCGCGAATCATCCGGTGAAGGACCTGGACGACGGCCGCGTCAGCATCACGAGCCAGAACCACGGTTTCGCAGTCGACGAAAAGTCGCTGCCGGCCAATCTGCGTCCGACGCACATCAGCCTGTTCGACAACACGCTGCAGGGCCTGGCGCGCACCGACAAGCCGGCTTTCTGCTTCCAGGGTCATCCGGAAGCATCGCCGGGGCCGCACGATATCGGCTACCTTTTCGACCGCTTCACGGCGCTCATGGAAACGCACAAAGCAGGGAAGAAGAATGCCTAAGCGCACAGACCTCAAGAGCATCCTCATCATCGGCGCCGGCCCGATCATCATCGGTCAGGCCTGCGAGTTCGATTACTCCGGCGTACAGGCCTGCAAGGCGTTGCGCGAGGAGGGCTACAAGGTCATCCTGATCAACAGCAATCCCGCGACGATCATGACCGACCCGGCCACCGCCGACGTCACCTATATCGAGCCGATCACCTGGCAGACGGTCGAGAAGATCATCGCCAAGGAGCGTCCCGATGCGATCCTGCCGACGATGGGCGGCCAGACCGCGCTCAATTGTGCGCTCGACCTCTGGCATCACAAGGTGCTCGACAAGTACACCGGCGGCGCGACCGGCAAGCCGATCGAGCTGATCGGCGCTACGCCGGAAGCCATCGACAAGGCCGAAGACCGCCTGAAGTTCAAGGACGCGATGACCAAGATCGGCCTGGGCTCGGCCCGGTCGGGCATCGCGCATTCGATGCAAGAGGCGTGGGCGGTGCAGAAGGTGATGGGCTTTCCGACCGTGATTCGCCCGAGCTTCACGCTCGGCGGCACCGGCGGCGGCATCGCCTACAACCCGGAGGAATTCGAGACGATCTGCAAGCGCGGTCTGGAAGCCTCGCCGACCAACGAACTGCTCATCGAAGAGTCGCTGCTCGGCTGGAAAGAGTACGAGATGGAAGTAGTTCGCGACAAGGCGGACAACTGCATCATCGTCTGCTCGATCGAGAATCTGGACCCGATGGGCGTGCACACCGGCGACTCGATCACCGTGGCTCCCGCGCAGACCCTGAGCGACAAGGAATACCAGATCCTTCGCAACGCCTCGCTGGCCGTGCTGCGCGAGATCGGCGTCGACACCGGCGGTTCGAACGTGCAGTTCTCCATCAACCCGAAGGACGGCCGCATGGTCGTCATCGAGATGAATCCGCGCGTTTCGCGCTCGTCGGCGCTGGCGTCGAAGGCGACCGGTTTCCCGATCGCTAAGGTTGCGGCCAAGCTGGCCATCGGCTACACGCTCGACGAACTGCGCAACGAGATCACCGGCGGCGCGACCCCGGCGTCTTTCGAGCCGTCGATCGATTACGTCGTTACCAAAATCCCGCGTTTCGCGTTCGAAAAATTCCCGCAGGCCGACTCGCGTCTCACGACGCAGATGAAGTCGGTCGGCGAAGTGATGGCGATGGGCCGCACCTTCCAGGAATCTTTCCAGAAGGCGCTGCGCGGATTGGAAGTCGGCGTCGATGGACTGAACGAGAAGACGCAGGACCGCGAAGTGCTCGAGAAGGAACTTGGCGAGCCCGGTCCGGAGCGTATCTGGTACGTCGGCGATGCTTTCGCCATGGGCCTGAGCGTCGACGAAGTGTTCGCGCTGACCAAGATCGATCCGTGGTTCCTGGTGCAGATCGAGGAGATCGTGAAGATCGAACTCGAACTGGAGACGAAGTCCCTCGACGACATCGGCAAGGACACGCTGCTGGCGCTCAAGAAGAAGGGTTTCTCGGACCGTCGTCTGGCTTTCCATCTGAAGACCACCGACACCGCCATTCGCGAAAAGCGCCGCGCGCTGGGCGTGCGCCCGGTCTACAAGCGCGTCGACACCTGCGCGGCAGAGTTCTCGACCAACACCGCCTACATGTATTCGACCTACGAGGACGAGTGCGAGGCGGCGCCGACGAACAACAAGAAGATCATGGTGCTCGGCGGCGGCCCTAACCGGATCGGCCAGGGCATCGAGTTCGACTACTGCTGCGTCCACGCCGCACTTGCGATGCGCGAAGACGGCTACGAGACCATCATGGTCAACTGCAATCCAGAGACGGTTTCGACCGACTACGACACCTCCGACCGTCTGTATTTCGAGCCGCTGACGCTCGAAGACGTGCTGGAGATCGTCGACAAGGAAAAGCCGCTCGGCGTGATCGTGCAGTACGGCGGCCAGACGCCGTTGAAGCTTGCGCTCGACCTCGAAGCCAACGGCGTGCCGATCATCGGCACTTCGCCGGACATGATCGACGCTGCCGAAGACCGCGAACGCTTCCAGCAACTGCTGCACAAGCTCGGCCTGCGCCAGCCGCCGAACGCGACCGCGCGCGCCGAACCCGAGGCTCTCGAAAAAGCCGCTGCTCTCGGCTATCCGCTGGTCGTCCGCCCAAGCTATGTGCTTGGTGGCCGCGCAATGGAAATCGTGCACGAGCAGCGCGATCTCGAGCGCTACATGCGCGAAGCGGTCAAGGTCAGCAACGATTCGCCGGTGCTGCTCGATCGCTTCCTGAACGACGCCGTCGAATGCGACGTCGACTGCATCCGCGATGCCGAAGGCGGCACGCTGATCGGCGGCGTGATGGAGCACATCGAACAGGCCGGCGTGCATTCGGGCGACTCGGCATGCTCGCTGCCGCCGTATTCGCTGTCGGCGGAAACGATCGCCGAACTCAAGCGCCAGAGCGCCGCGATGGCCGAAGCGCTGAATGTGGTCGGTCTGATGAACGTGCAGTTCGCCATCCAGCAGAAGGACGGCAAGGACGTCATCTACGTGCTGGAAGTGAACCCGCGCGCATCGCGCACCGTGCCTTACGTGAGCAAGGCGACCGGCATCCAGCTGGCTAAGGTTGCGGCGCGCTGCATGGCAGGCCAGTCGTTGAAGTCGCAGGGCATGACGAAGGAAGTCACGCCGCCGTATTTCAGCGTCAAGGAAGCCGTGTTCCCGTTCGTGAAATTCCCGGGCGTGGACACCATCCTCGGCCCCGAGATGAAGTCGACCGGCGAAGTGATGGGCGTGGGCAAGACCTTCGGCGAAGCTTTCGTGAAGTCGCAGCTCGGCGCCGGCACGGTGTTGCCGAAGTCGGGCAAGGTCTTCATTTCGGTGAAGAACAACGACAAGGCGCGCGCCGTCGAGGTCGCTCGCGGACTGGCCAAGCTCGGCTTCGAGCTGATCGCCACCAAGGGCACGCTGGCTGCGATGACTGCCGCGGGCATCGCCTGCAAGCCGGTCAACAAGGTCACCGAAGGCCGTCCGCACATCGTCGACATGATCAAGAACAAGGAAATCGCCCTGGTGATCAACACGGTCGAAGAGCGCCGCAACGCGATCACCGATTCGCGCCAGATCCGAACGTCGGCACTGGCGGCGCGCGTGACGACGTACACGACGATCTTCGGTGCCGAAGCTGCCGTCGAAGGCATGCAGCACCTGGATGAGCTGGGCGTGATCTCGGTACAGGAAATGCACGCGCAACTCGCCGAGCAGCTGGCGAAGGCCTGAGGCGCTGAACGTGTCGGGGCAGGATTCCGCGATGGACTCGCAAATCGTCGAACTCGCCCTTGCCGACTGGAACAGCGCGACGCCGAACCAGGACTGGATCGCGGCGCTGGAAGCCGGCAAGGTGCTGTTTTTCCCGAGTCTGGCGTTCGCGCTGCAGCCGCAGGAGAAGCGGCTGCTGACGCCGACCGTGCTGGCGCCCGACGTTCGCAACATCAGCCTGGATGCTGAAGGTCGTCTCAAGGGCGTGGTTGGCGATGCCGACCTGCAGCGCGACATAGCTGCAATGGTCGGACGTTTCCGGAGCCAGGCGCAAGCGCTCATCGACGGTCTGCTGCCGCACTACACGCAGGCGCTGCGTTCGGCGCCGACCAGTTACCGTCCGGTGCAGGTCGAGACGCGCACGCAATCCTGGCGCGCCGACGACAAGCGCATGCACATCGATGCGTTTCCGTCGCGGCCCAATTACGGCGAGCGCATCCTGCGCGTGTTCACGAACGTCAATCCCGACGGCGTGGCGCGTACATGGCGGGTCGGCGAGCCTTTCGAATCCGTGGCCAGGCGTTTTCTATCGCGCGCCAAGCCGTATGTGCGCTGGCAGGCGCGTGTCCTGCGCGCCCTGCGCGTGACGAAATCGCTGCGCAGCGAATACGACCATCTGATGCTTCAGCTGCACGACGCGATGAAGTCCGATGCGGACTATCAGAAGAACGGCCCGCAACAAGCCGTGCAGTTTCCGCCCGGCACGGTGTGGGTCTGCTTTTCCGACCAGACGCCGCATGCGGTGATGTCGGGCCAGTACATGCTCGAGCAGACGCTTCATCTGCCCGCGGCAAGGCAATACAATCCCGAATCGAGCCCGCTCGCCGTCCTGAGCCGGCTCACCGGACGAACACTCGTCTGAGTTTCACACCCCACATGCACCGCCGAACGGCAGCGTTCGGCGGTTTCGTTTTATGGAGAACAGAACCATGGCAAACACCATTCCCGTCACCAAGCGCGGTGCAGAAAAGCTGCGCGAAGAACTTCATCGCCTGAAGACCGTCGACCGTCCCTGGGTCATCAACGCGATCTCCGAGGCGCGCGCGCAAGGCGACCTGAGCGAAAACGCCGAGTACGAGGTCGCGAAAGACCGCCAGGGCTTCATCGAAGGCCGCATCCAGGAAGTCGAAGGCAAGCTGTCGGCTGCGCAGATCATCGATCCGACCGAGCTGGACGCCGGCGGCAAGATCGTCTTCGGGACGACCGTCGATCTGGAAGATGAAGACAGCGGCGACGCCGTCACTTACCAGATCGTCGGCGAGGACGAGGCAGACATCAAGGTCGGTCGCGTCAATATCTCCAGCCCGATCGCGCGCGCGCTGATCGGCAAGGAAGAGGGCGACACGGCCGAAGTGCAGGCGCCGGGCGGCCTCAAGCGCTACGAGATCGTGGCCGTGCGCTACGTCGCCTGAAAGCGATGAGCGCCGTGAAGGATCGCATCGCGCTCATGCTGGCCGCTCTCTGGTGGGGCAGCCTGACGACGATCGGTTTCCTGGTCGTGCCGATGCTGTTCGCTCGACTCGGCAATCCTTCCGTTGCCGGTAATTTCGCCGGTCAGCTGTTCGCTGCCCAGACCTGGATCGCGATCGGCTGCGGGCTGGTGCTGATCATCTATTTCCGCACCAAGGGCGACCAGGGCTTCAGCAAGCCGGTGCTGGCCGGTCTGTTTCTGGTGCTGATCGCGCTTCTGCTCGCCCTGCTGCAGCAATACGCCATTGCGCCGCGCATCCTCGCGCGCGACAACCTGAAGTTGTGGCATTCGGTGGGCAGCGGGATGTATCTGGTGCAGTGGGCCTGCGTCGGCGTCCTGCTTTGGCGGATGGCCAAGCCGGCGGCTTGAAGCCGTACGGCGTCCGAGGCTCAGGCAGCCCAGAAGCGCGAGATCCATCGAGCGGGCCGGATGAACCGGAACGCACGATTGCGCCGCCCCGCCAGCGCATCCGGCGGATTGCATTCGCCGTGGAACACCACGATGCGCGCACCTTCGGGAACGAAGGGCTCGCGCCAATAGTTCGTAGGCCATGCGGGAATTCCGTGGTACTTGAAGCTCGGGCACCATGCGTCCGGCCAATACGACAGCTTTCCCTGCTTGTGCAGAAAATCCGAGAGATAGGCCTGCTCGTTGCGGAATTCCTTCTGCACCGCATCCATGTTGGCCCGAAAGTGCGCCAGCACGTCCGAATGCGCACCGAGTTCGAAGCGATAGACCGACGAGTTGCCTGTGATCCGCTCGCGTCGCCAGGGTCTCGCATAGTCGTGAATGATCAGGAATTCGCCTGGCTGCGTGAAGAACGCATCCAGACTGCCGACGATGACGACATCGAGATCGACGAACAGAGCTGTCCCGCGCAAGCCGTGGAGGTCTCGCTCGAAGGTCGTCAGCTTCTTCCAGGCACGGTCGGCCTTGCCCGGCGCGATTTCCAGATCGAGCGTCGGAATGGGGCGGCACTGGACTTCACTGCGGATGCCGCGTGTGTCGTCGGTAAGGCAGACGAAATTGAACCTGCCTTTCAAATTGCGCCGCACCATCGCGTAGAGCCGATTGACGTACTCGGGACCGTACTTCGTGCCCCATTTCATGCAGAGCACGTGCCGTTGCGGCTTTTCAGCCTGCGCGGTCGGCATCCTCAGTCGGCCTGATTGCGCTTCTTCGCAGACAGCGGTCGCTTCGGCTTGGCGCGCTTGATGGAGCCACCCGGCGTCAGGCGCTGGTTGCCCAGGACGCGCAAGGTCTTGATTTCCGGGCGCTGACCGCCGCGTTTGCTGTACTTGAGAACCTTGACGTCGCGCGGGCCGGGCATGCGGTCTTCGTCGACCACGCGCTCTTTCTCGACCTTCGGTCGCCAGAGAACGAGCAGTTTGCCGATGTGCTGGATCGGCGCGGCGTCGAGTTCGTCGGCAAGGGTTCGGAGCATCGCTTCGCGGGCGAGCCGGTCGTCGGAGAAGACGCGAACCTTGATCAGGCCGTGGGCCTTGAGTGCGGATTCGGCTTCTTTCTTGACAGCCGGGGTGAGCCCGTCGCCACCGACCATGACGATCGGATCGAGGTGATGGGCGTCGGCACGGTGCACTTTGCGCTGCGCGGGGGTAAGTTGAATGGCTGGCATCCTCGTATTATCGAGGCGAATGAAAGTTAAGACCCAAAGCAAGAAGGTGAACAAGGCGTGGTTGAACGACCACGTGAACGACACCTACGTCAAATTGGCTGCGCGGGAGGGCTACCGCGCGCGTGCCGCATACAAGCTGAAGGAGATCGACGAAGCCTTCGGATTGATCAAGCCCGGCCATCTCGTCGTCGACCTGGGCTCGACGCCCGGCGCCTGGAGCCAGTACATCCGCCGCCGCATGTCGCCGGACGGCGCTGCAACGGGCGCGCTCGACGGCACGATCATCGCGCTCGATCTGCTGCCGATGGAGCCGGTCGAGGGCGTGCTGTTCCTGCAGGGAGACTTCCGGGAGCCGGAGATGCTGACGCGTCTCACGGACGCCATGGGCGGGCGCAAGGCGGACATCGTGGTTTCCGACATGGCGCCGAACATTTCCGGCATCCACTCGGCGGATGCCGCCCGAATCGCGCATCTGGTCGAACTGGCGATCGATTTTGCACAGCACCACATGAAGCCGGAAGGTGCGCTGGTGACCAAGCTCTTTCACGGCGGCGCCTATGCCGAGCTCACGGCGCTCTTCAAAGCGAATTTCCGCACCGTCAAACCCTACAAACCCAAATCGTCACGCGACAAGTCTGCGGAAACTTTCATGGTGGGTGTCGGGCTCAAACCCGGCGCCTAGGCCGGATTCATCCAAACCCGTGCCCCTCCTGTGGCTGCTCCAAGCGAATGAAGCAGTTTCGCAGCTTGAAAAGCCTAAAATAGACGTCAATTGCGTGATCTCGGTGCGTTTTCACTTTCGTGTCACGTGCTTTTGACTGGAGCTTCGTTTGAATAATCAGTGGTTTTCTAAAGTTGCCGTTTGGCTTGTCATTGCGATGGTGTTGTTCACTGTGTTCAAACAGTTCGACACCCGCAGTGCAGCCGGCTCCGGCGCCGTCGGTTATTCCGACTTCCTCGAGGAAGTCAGGGGTAATCGCATCAAGAGCGCAACCATCCAGGAAGGCCAGGGCGGTAGCGAGATCGTGGCGATCACCAACGACGATCGCCGCATCCGCACCACCGCCACCTACCTCGACCGCGGTCTCGTCGGCGACCTGATCGCCAACAACGTCAAGTTCGACGTCAAGCCGCGCGAAGAAGGCTCGCTCCTCATGACGCTGCTGGTCAGCTGGGGGCCGATGTTGCTGTTGATCGGTGTGTGGGTGTATTTCATGCGGCAGATGCAGGGTGGCGGCAAGGGCGGTGCATTCAGCTTCGGCAAGAGCAAGGCCCGCATGCTGGACGAGAACACCAACTCCGTCACTTTCGCCGACGTTGCAGGCTGCGACGAGGCCAAGGAAGAAGTGAAGGAAGTCGTCGACTTCCTGAAAGACCCGGCACGCTTCCAGAAGCTCGGCGGACGCATTCCGCGCGGTCTCCTGCTGGTCGGCCCTCCCGGTACCGGCAAGACGCTGCTGGCAAAGTCGATCGCTGGCGAAGCCAAGGTTCCGTTCTTCTCGATTTCCGGTTCGGACTTCGTTGAAATGTTCGTCGGTGTCGGTGCGGCCCGTGTGCGCGACATGTTCGAGAACGCCAAGAAGAATGCGCCCTGCATCATCTTCATCGATGAAATCGACGCAGTCGGCCGTCAGCGCGGCGCAGGTCTCGGTGGCGGTAACGACGAACGCGAGCAGACGCTCAACCAGATGCTGGTCGAGATGGACGGTTTCGAGACCAATCTCGGCGTGATCGTGGTCGCTGCGACCAACCGTCCGGATATCCTGGATGCCGCTCTGCTGCGTCCGGGCCGTTTCGACCGTCAGGTCTACGTCACGCTGCCGGACATCCGCGGTCGCGAACAGATCCTGAACGTGCACATGCGCAAGGTCCCGCTCGGCCAGGACGTGAACCCGAGCGTCATCGCTCGTGGTACGCCGGGCATGTCCGGCGCCGACTTGGCCAACCTGTGCAACGAAGCTGCGCTGATGGCTGCTCGCCGCAATGCGCGCGTCGTCGAGATGCAGGACTTCGAAAAGGCCAAGGACAAGATCTTCATGGGCCCGGAGCGCAAGAGCATGGTCATGCCCGAGGAAGAGCGTCGCAACACCGCGTACCACGAGTCCGGCCACGCGCTGCTCGGCAAGCTGCTGCCAAAGTGCGACCCGGTCCACAAGGTCACGATCATTCCGCGCGGCCGTGCGCTCGGCGTGACGATGAGCCTGCCTGCGCAAGATCGCTACAGCTACGACCGCGACTACATGCTGAACCAGATCAGCATGCTGTTCGGTGGCCGTATCGCCGAAGAGGTGTTCATGCACCAGATGACGACCGGCGCCAGCAACGACTTCGAACGCGCAACGCAGATCGCTCGCGACATGGTGACGCGTTATGGCATGACCGAATCGCTTGGCCCGATGGTCTATGCCGAGAATGAAGGCGAAGTGTTCCTGGGCCGCTCGGTGACCAAGACCACCAACATGAGCGAGCAGACCATGGAAAAGGTCGACTCCGAAGTGCGCCGCATCATCGACGAGCAGTACGCCCTGGCGCGTCGCCTGATCGAAGACAACAGCGACAAGATGCACGCAATGGCCAAGGCCTTGCTCGAATGGGAAACCATCGATACGGAGCAGCTCGACGACATCATGGCTGGCCGTGCACCGCGCCCGCCAAAGGACTGGACGCCACGTATTCCGCCGTCCAATACCGGTGGCGGCAGTGGCGGCACGCCGGCGGTCAATACCGATCCTGCACCGACAGCGGCTTGATCGGACGACTCAGAATAAACGGGGCCTTGGCCCCGTTTTTTCGTTGAAGAAACAAGAGTCTGGAAGCGAAGTGGAAACATGAGCGACGTAGAAAAATTCCGATGAGGGTCTGGCGCACAACGCGTTTCGTCATCGACCTGACGCAGCCGGTGGTGATGGGCATCGTCAACGTCACGCCGGATTCCTTTTCCGACGGCGGCGTCCATGCATCTACGCGTGCAGCGCTCGCGCATTGCGAACGACTGATCGCCGACGGCGCGCACATCCTCGACATCGGCGGCGAATCGACCCGGCCCGGCAGCCCTGCGGTACCACTCGTCGAAGAACTGGTGCGTGTGTTGCCCGTGGTGCGCGCTGCCGTCTCGCTCGGTGTGCCTATCTCGATCGACACCTACAAGCCGGAAGTCATGCGCGCGGTGCTCGACCTGGGCGCCGACATCGTCAACGACATCTGGGCGCTGCGCCAACCGGGAGCAATGGACGCCGTGGCGCGGCATCCGTCGTGCGGCGTCTGCCTGATGCACATGCATCGCGATCCGCAGACCATGCAGGTCGCGCCGATGGATGGCGACGTCGTGCCTGCCGTCATCGATTTCTTGACGGAAGCGATGCGGAAGTTGCGCTGTCTCGGCGTGGACGCGACGCGGATCGTGCTCGATCCGGGTATCGGCTTCGGCAAGACCGTGGCGCAGAATTTCGCCTTGCTGGCCCGTCAGCAAGAATTGAGCGACATCGGCTGTCCGGTGCTTGCAGGCTGGTCGAGAAAATCGTCCTTGGGCGCTGTCACAGGCATCGAGAACGCAGCGGGCCGAATGGTGCCCAGCGTGGCTGCAGCGTTGCTGGCCGTCGAACGCGGCGCCGCCATTGTCCGCGTGCACGACGTGCGCGAGACGGTCGCGGCGTTGTCCGTCTGGCGTGCCATGCGGGCCGGATCATCAGAAAAAAAAGAAAGGGACTCTTCATGACACGACAGTATTTCGGCACCGACGGGATTCGAGGCACGGTCGGCCAGCCGCCGATCACACCTGATTTCGTGCTTAGGCTCGCGCATGCGGTCGGGCGCGTGCTCAAGCGCACCGAAGCGCGTCCGACCGTGCTGATCGGCAAGGACACGCGAATTTCCGGCTACATGCTCGAGTCCGCGCTCGAATCCGGGTTCAATTCGGCGGGCGTGGACGTGCTGCTGCTCGGGCCTTTGCCGACGCCCGGCGTCGCGTACCTCACGCGCGCGCAGCGGGCGAGTCTCGGGGTGGTGATCAGTGCCAGTCACAACCCGTTTCCCGACAACGGCATCAAGTTCTTCAGCGCGCATGGCACCAAGCTCGGCGACGAATGGGAACTGGCCGTCGAAGCCGCGCTGCAGGAAGAGCCCGTATGGGCGGATTCCGCCCAGCTCGGCAAGGCGCGCCGTCTGAACGATGCCGCAGGCCGCTACACCGAGTTCTGCAAGAGCACCTTCGCCAACGACCTCAGCCTGCGCGGCTTGCGTCTGGTGGTCGATGCGGCTCACGGTGCGGCATACCAGGTCGCGCCGCAGGTCTTCCATGAACTCGGTGCCGACGTCACGAGCATCGGTTGTGCGCCGAACGGACTGAACATCAACAAGGACGTCGGCGCGACGCATCCCGCCGCGCTGATCGCGGCAGTGACCGCGAAAGGCGCCGACTACGGCATCGCGCTCGACGGCGACGCCGATCGGTTGCAGCTGGTCGACGCCACAGGCCGTCTTTTCAACGGCGACGAGCTGCTCTACCTGATGGTGCGCGAGCGCATCGCGCGCGGCGAGAAGCCGAAGGGCGTCGTCGGCACGCTCATGACGAACAAGGCAATCGAGATGGCCTTGCGCGGGCACGGTATCGAGTTCGTGCGGGCCAAGGTCGGCGACCGCTACGTGCTGGAAGAATTGGAGAAGCGCGGCTGGATCCTCGGCGGCGAGGGCTCGGGACACCTGTTGGCCCTGGACCGCCACACGACCGGTGACGGCATCGTGAGCGCGCTGCAGGTGCTGCAGGCCTGCGTGCGCAGCAAGCAGTCGGTCGCGCAATTGCTGGCCGAAGTCACGCTGTTTCCGCAGACGTTGCTGAACATCCGTCTTGCGCCGGGCCAGGACTGGCGCACCAACAAGGCGTTGGCCGCGGAAACAGCGCGTGCCGAGGCAGAGCTGGGCGACGGCGGTCGGGTGCTGATCCGTGCGAGCGGTACCGAGCCGGTGCTGCGCGTGATGGTCGAGGCGCGCGACGCGGCGCAAGCGCAGGCTTGTGCGAAGCGTCTGGCAGACACGCTCTCATGAAAGACGATTCCGAGCGTCCGGAAGAACCGGTTGCGCAGGTCGTCGCGGTTCATCTGAGTGGCCTGCACAGCTTCTCCAAGTTCACCGAACCGGCGATCAGGCTCCTTGCAGGCATCGGTGTCGAGGGCGACGCGCATGCCGGCACGACGGTCAAGCACCGCTCGCGGGTCGCACGCGATCCTTCGGCGCCGAACCTGCGCCAGGTCCACCTCCTGCATTCGGAGCTGTTCGACGAACTCATGGCGGCAGACTTCGCGGTCTGGCCGGGCGACATGGGCGAGAACATCACGACACGCGGAGTCGATCTGCTGGCACTGCCGGCCGGCACGCGGCTGCATATCGGCGATGGGCCGGTGGTCGAGCTCACCGGATTGCGCAATCCGTGCAGCCAGATCGACAAGTTCCAGAAAGGCCTGCTGGCCGCGACGCTGGACCGCGATCCGGACGGCGGATTGGTCCGCAAGGCCGGCGTGATGGCGATCGTGCTGGAGGCCGGCGATGTGCGCGCCGGCGATGCGATCCGCATCGAGCTGCCAGAGGGCGAAATCAGGAAGCTGGAGCCGGTATGAATGCACCGATCGAGATCGTCGACGTCGACTACCGCGATCCCGCGCATGCGATCGCGCTTGTGAGCCTGCTCGACACCTACGCGCGCGATCCGGCCGGCGGCGGCACGCCGCTGGAGAAGGAAGTGCTTGCCGGGCTTCCCGAGGCTCTGGCCTCGCGGCCGCAGGCTTTCAGCGTGCTGGCCTTCGACGGTACGCAAGCGGTCGGGCTGGTCAACTGCATCGAGGGTTTTTCGACTTTCGCCTGCCGGCCGTTGGTCAATGTGCACGACGTGATGGTCGTGGAAAGCCACCGTGGCCGGCGCATCGTTCAACGCATGCTGGAACGCGCGGAACAGCTGGCGGTGGCGCGTGGCGCCTGCAAGCTCACGCTCGAAGTACTGCAGGGCAATGCGCCGGCGCTGCGGGCCTACGCGCGGGAAGGCTTCGTGTCTTACCAGCTCGATCCGGCCTTCGGCGCCGCGATGTTCCTGCAGAAGAAGCTGTAGCGCGCCGACGGGTCAGCTTTTCTGCGCGAAGGCCCAGGCCATTTCGGCCATCGGTCGCGCACCGCGGCCCGAAGCCTGCGCCTGCTCGCTCGACGCCGTACCGGTCTCGACCCGCTTCGCGATGCCCTGAAGAATCGCGGCGATGCGGAACAGGTTGTAGGCCAGATAGAAATTCCAGTCCGGTGCCAGCGCTTCGGGTGACGAAATGCCGGTGCGCTCGCAGTAACGGCGGATGTATTCGCTCTCGGTCGGAATACCGAGACTTTTCACATCGACGCCGCCCAGACCGCGAAACGAGCCCGGCGCTATGTGCCACGACATGCAGTTGTAGCTGAAGTCGGCCAGCGGATGGCCGAGCGTCGACAGCTCCCAGTCGAGTACCGCAATGGCGCGGGGCTCGGTCGGATGGAACATCACGTTGTCGAGCCGGAAGTCGCCATGAACGATCGACGTCAGCTTGCCGTCGCGGGCGGTGGCCGGCATGTTTGCCGGCAGCCACTCCATGAGGCGGTTCATTTCCGGGATCGGCTGCGTCACCGAAGCGACGTACTGCTTGCTCCAGCGGCCGATCTGGCGCTCGAAATAATTGCCGGGCCGGCCGTAATCGGAGAGACCCTGTTTTTCGACGTCGACGGTGTGCAGCGCGGCGATGACGCGGTTGAGTTCGTCGTAGATCGCGCTGCGTTCGGCGTTGTCCATGCCCGGCAGCGATTGGTCCCACAGCACGCGGCCGGTCTTGAACTCCATCACGTAGAACGCACGGCCGATGACCGATTCGTCCTCGCACAGGCACAGCATGCGCGGCACCGGTACGTCGGTGCCGGCGAGGCCCGCCATCACCTTGTATTCGCGCTCGATGGCGTGCGCCGAAGGCAGCAGCTTCGCGACCGGACCCGGCTTGGCGCGCATCACGTAGCTTTGCGTCGGCGTCACCAGCTTGTAGGTCGGGTTCGACTGCCCGCCCTTGAACATCTCCAGCGTCAGCGGTCCCTTGAAACCGTCCAGATGCGCATCGAGCCATGCTGTCAGCGCGTCGATGTCGACCGCGTGCTGGGTGGACACGGCGCGGGTGCCGACGAAGTTGTTGAAGTCCTGGGTCATTTATTTATTGGGTACAAAAGAGTGCGGAGTGCGGGCGAGGATCAGGTGTCGGCGGTGGCGATCTGCATCAGCGCCGACCGGTCCAGCACGACGAGGCCGCCAGGCTCGATGCGCAGCACGCTTTCGCGCTCCATCGCCTTCAACTCCTGGTTGACGCGCTGGCGCGAGGCGCCGAGCAGTTGCGCGAGTTCTTCCTGCGCCAGATGAAGGCCGATGCGCATCTGGCTGCCGTCGGCGAGGTTCGGTACGCCGTAACTGCGCACCAGATGCGTGAGCTGCTTGGCTAGACGGGCGCGCAAGGGCAGGGTGTTGAGGTCTTCCACCAGACCGAAAAGCTGCCGGATGCGGCGCGCCTGCAGCCGCATCAGCGCTTCGTAGAGCTCGACGTGGGCAGCAAGAATCTTCTGGAAGTCGGCGCGCGCCACGTTCAGCGTGGTCGTTTCCCCATGGGCATAGGCGTCGTGGGTCCGGCGGTCGCCGTCGAACATCGCCACGTCGCCGAACCAGATGCCCGGCTCGACATACGTCAGCGTCACCTGTTTGCCCGACACCGTCGTCGAACTCACGCGCACGGCGCCTTTCGCGCACGCGATCCACTGCTCCGGAGGATCGCCGCGCGCTGCGAGCAGGTCGCCGTCTTTGTGACGCTTGACATAGGCGCATCGGAGGATGTCGTGGCGGAGGGAGGGTGAAAGCGATGAGAACCAGCGGCCGCCGTTGATGGCTTCGCGTTCGTCGATGTTAAGAATGGGCTCATCCATGGGGCTGTCCTGTCGGCGACTGAATCATGAGTAATCCGGTTTTTCCTTGGCCAGGAAAGCTTCGATGCCGATACCGGCGTTGGCATGGTGCAGATTGCGGACGAACTGGTCGCGTTCCTGAACGAGGTGGGCGGAGAGCGTCGCGCCGCCGGCTTCGTTCAACAGTTCCTTGATGCTGGCAAGCGCGTTCGGTGCGCTGCCGTCGAGTCGTGCAGCCAGCGCCAGCGCGGTCGACAGCGCCTGTCCCGTATCGGAGAGTTCGTTGACCAGACCCAGGGCATGCAGGCGTGTCGCGGAAATCCGCTCGCCGCACATCAGCCACTCGGTCGCGATCTGGCGCGGCAGCGATTGCGCCAGCTGCCAGCTGAGGCCGCCGTCCGGCGAAAGGCCGACCCTGCTGTACGACGCTGCAAAGATCGCGTCGCGCGCGGCGACGATCAGGTCGCAGGCCAGCGCCAACGAAAACCCGCCGCCAGCCGCAGCGCCTTCGACGGCCGCGATCACCGGCTTCGGAAAGGTTCGGATCGAATCGATCCAGTTGTGCAGCGCGTCGATGCTCTCGGCCTGCACGGACGGCGGCTGCTGGCGGTTGTCGCGCAGACGCTGCAACGAGCCGCCTGCACAGAACCACGGCCCTTCTCCGACGATGACGACGCTGCGGATCTCGCTGCTGTTCTCTGCGCCGTTGAGCGCCTCGACGCCGGCGGCATAGATCTCGGGGCCGAGCGCGTTGCGTTGCGACGGGTTGCTCAGCGTCAGCACCATGGTGCTGCCTTCGGTGGTGCTCTTGAGTTCGGCGGTCATGGCGTGGTGCTTTCTTCTTCGTGTTTCAGGCTCAGGCCGAGCGCACCGCGGCGGCGCAGCCACGGGCTCGGTCGATAGCGCGGATCGCCGTAGACGGTCTGCAGGTTGAACAGCACTTCGAGCATGTTGGTCGGGCCGTAAAGGTCGCCCATCGCGAGCGGGCCTTGCGGATAACCGAGGCCGAGGCGCACGGCGGTCTCGAGATCGGCCGGCGAGCAGACGCCCTGCTGGCACATGTCGGCCGCGATGTTGACGATGGTGCCTATCACGCGCTGCGTCACGAAGCCGCCGCTGTCCCGGATCACGCTGACCGGCTTGCCGTCGCGCGCGAACAGCGCATGCGCCGCATCGCGCATGTCGCGGCTCGTGGCCGGGTTGGTCGCGATGACTCGGCGTCTGGTGGCGGCGTCGTCGATCATGAGATCGATGCCGACGGTGCGCGTGGCGTCCAGGCGCTCGACGGCTGCCACCGTCGTCACGTCGAAACCGAGCGGCGCGACCAGGATCAGCGCCGAAGGCGAGGGCGTCGCGCCGGTTTCGAGCTGGCCGCCGAGCGTGTGGATGAGCTTGAGCAGGTCGGGCCGGCGCGCGGCGCGAGGCGAAACCCACACGGCGACCGGATTCGCGATGACCGGCGCGGGTGCCTCGGGCCCCTGCTGCATCACGCCGTCGACATAGCGATAGAAACCCGCGCCCGTCTTGCGGCCGAGCGCGCCCGCAGCCAGGCGCTGTGCGGTTATCACGCTGGGGCGAAAACGCGGCTCTTCGTAATACTGGTGATAGATCGACTCCATCACCGGATGCGAGACATCGAGCGCGGTCAGGTCCATCAGTTCGAACGGTCCGAGACGAAAGCCGGCCTGGTCTTTCAGGATGCGGTCGATGGTCGCGAAATCCGCGACGCCTTCGCCGACGATGCGCAGCGCTTCGGTACCGAAACCGCGGCCCGCATGGTTGACGATGAAGCCGGGCGTGTCTTTCGCCTGCACCGCGCTGTGGCCCATCTGCGCTGCGTAGCCCGCGAGACGTTCACAGATACCAGCGTCGGTACGGAACCCGGCGATGACCTCGACCACCTTCATCAGCGGCACGGGATTGAAGAAGTGGAAGCCGGCGAAGCGTCCGGGATGCTTCAGGCCGGCGGCAATCGACGTGACGGACAGCGACGAGGTGTTCGTCGCCAGGGTCGCGTCGGATGCGACGACGCTCTCGATGTCGGCGAACAATTTGCGCTTGATGTCGATATCTTCGATCACCGCTTCGATGACCAGATCGCAATCCTTCAGCGCCTGGACCGCTTCCGCAATCTGCAGGCGGGATACGAACAGCTCGAATTGCGTTGCATCGAACTTGTTTTTCTCGTGTAACTTCCGCCACTGCGCAACAATTGCATCGCGCCCGCGTTCAGCCGCACCCGGCATGCTGTCGAGTAAAAGCACTTCACTGCCGGCCTGCGCCGCAATCTGTGCAATGCCTCGGCCCATGGCGCCAGCGCCTATCACACCAACTTTGGAATAGTTCACAATCATTTTGTCACTGTCTTCGTTCCTGCATCGGTCGAAATAGACCATGTCAGAATCTGTTTACTTTTGATTACTTCACAATCATTTTGCAGCTCAATCGCCTAGCGACCTCCCTGTTTTTACTCGGCTTTGCGCTGGATGCCGCCGCTTTGACCCTAGGGCAACCCCAGGGTGCAGCGCTGATCGGCCGTCCGCTCAACCTGTCTATCCCGGTGTCGTTCGGCGAAGGCGAGACGGGCGACGGGTTCTGCGCCGATGCGGAAATCCTGCAGGGAGCGTCGCGTGTCGACCCCGGCCGGGTATCGGTCACCGTCGAGTCAGATCCGCGCACTGGAGGCTCCCGATTGCGGGTGCGTTCGAGCGTGGTCATCGACGAGCCGGTGATCAACGTCACGGTGCGAGCCGGCTGCTCGATGAAGTCGACAAGGCAGTACGTGCTTCTTGCCGACATGCCGCCCGAGGTGGTTCTTCCGGCCGTCGGATCGGCTGCATCGTCGGTTTCGGGACGCAACGGCGCTTCGTCCAACGCGTCTTTTCCCGAAGTGCCCGCAGGCGATGCGGACCGCGCACGTCGTCGCGCGAACGCCGAAGCCGTGCTTGCCAACGCCAACGCCAACGCCAACGCTAGCGCCAACACGAGTGCCGGTGCCGGTGCGAACGCCAACGGCGGCCGCGCTCCGGCGACGCGCGATCTGCCGCGCGACGAACCTGCAAGGCGTTCTGCGCCGCCACGTGCCAGCGTCGCCGCAAATGCCGCACCGACCATACCCACCGCGGCGCCACGTGCCGCCCCGCGTGCTGCGTCCGCGCCCTCGACCGCGTCGACTGCACCGACCGCGCAGCCGGCCAATACGTCGAGCCGACCGCGTCTTCAGCTCGATTCGGCGGTTCCGTCCGCAGCCGGCCCCGCCGCTCTGGTCGCACCGGCTCCAGCGGCTCCAGCGGCTCGCGCGTCGGCCCCGGCAGCCGCTCCCGTCGCGAACGCTGCACCACCGGCCGTTCCCCAGGTCGTAGCACCGGCACCTGCACCTGCACCTGCACCTGCGGTTTCGCCGCCTCTTGCGGCGGCATCTTCGGCCGCAGCGCCCGTTGCCGAGGCTGCGGCGTCTGCCGCCTCCGCCTCCGTAGCCCCAGCCATATCTGCTGTGCCTGTACCGCCGACGCCCGAGGAAGCCGAACGCGCCGCCAGGCTCCAGGTCATGGAAAGCACGCTGGCCGCCTTGCGCGCACAGTCCGCCGAAACCCAGCGAACGCTGACGGACATGCGCTCGCAGCTCGCCGAATCGCGCGAGAGCCGTTACCTGAATCCGATCGTCTACGTGCTGATCGGCCTGTTGCTTCTGGCGCTGATCGCCATCGCGTGGCTGCTTCGCACGTCCCGTCGCCGTGCCGCTTCGGCCTGGTGGAACGACTCCATGATCCGGGAAGAAGATCCGCGTGGCCCGGCAGGCGGAGACGGCGTCGGCGTGGCCGGCCGCTCGCGTCCCGCGCCGCTCGTTCCCGGCAGCGCGCTGCTTGCGGCCCAAGGCGTGCGCAACGACGCCGACGGCAATGCGGACGAGGAAGACGAGCCGGCGGACAAGCGCCAGGCGGCGCTCGCGGCGGCCAGCGCCAGTGGGCAGGAAGACGAATCCGATCTCGCGCCGGCTCGCAACGTGAACACCGAAGAGCTGTTCGACGTGCAGCAGCAGTCGGACTTCTTCCTCTCGCTGGGCCAGCATGCGCAGGCGATCGCGGTATTGAGCGAGCACATTGCCGAGAATCCTCAGACCAGCGCGCTTGCCTATCTCGACCTGCTCCGCATCCATCATTCCCTCGGAAACCGCGATGCCTACGGTCGCGTCGGCCAGGAATTCGAGCGCGCGTTCAATGCGACGCTGCCTTCCTTCGACAACTTCAACGACGGCGGCAACGGGCTGGAGCACTATCGCAGCACGCTTTCGCGCATCACCGAACACTGGCCGGCGTCGGAAACACTGTCGCTGATCGAAGAACTCGTCTTCCGCAGGCCCGGAACCGACGGCAACGAAGCTTTCGACCTGGCTGCTTACCAGGAACTGCTGCTCCTCTACGCGGTCGCCAAGGAAGTGATCGATCCGGACAGCGCACCGCCCGCGCCCGTGACGCCGCTCTCGTACCTCGACACGGCCGCCCACGGACCGACCACCGCGCCTTCGCCGCTTGCGGCGTCGGCAGTGCCACTCGCTGCGGCGGCGGTACCGCTTGCAACGGCTGCGGCGGCCGCCACGGTTGCTCCGCTGGATTTCTCGCTGGACCTCGACCCCGAACCGACGCGACCCGCGGCCTTCATGCCCTACGCGCCAGCGACGCCGGCGTCGTCCGGAATCGCAACGGCACCGGCGCCCTTGTTCGCGTCGCCGTCGATCTTCGGATCGCTCGAAGAGCGCGCCGACAGCGACAAGGGCGAGGACACCCACCCTGGCGATCTCGAAGGCCCGACCGCACGCGTGCCGCTGTTCCCCGACGCGCCGCTGTTGCCGGCCGACACCGCGATGGACACGTCCATGGACACGTCGATGGACACCATTTCCGAGCTGACGCGCGAAACCACGCTCGATTCGAACCTGATCGATTTCGAGCTCTTCGATCCTGAAACCGAAGCCAAGATCGCGCCGAAGCCGACGCGCTACTGAGCGCTTTCCGGGTCGCCCAGGTCGTCCGGACGGTCCGGGCCTGCCGGGTGAGCTGCGGAGCCCAGCTTCTTCGACAGGAAATCGATGAAGCTGCGCAGTTTGGGCGCCATGTACTGGCGGCTTGTGTAGACCGCGAACAGCGTTACCGGCGTTGCGGAAAATCCCGGAAGCACTTGCGTGAGCACTCCGTGCGCGATGTCCTCGTCGACGAGCCATTCCGGCAGGAATGCGAGGCCCATGCCGGCACGCACGGCATGCAGCGACAGCGTCGTGTCGTCCGAGCGAAGAACCGGACTCAACCGCAGCGGTGCCGTCTTTCCGCCCTGCCCCTTGAGCGACATGCCTTCGAGGTTGACGTAACTCGGCACGATCGCGCCGAGCTTGGCCAGATCGGCCGGTGCCCTGGGCAGATCGAACGTTGCGAGAAATGCAGGCGTGGCGACCAGATGGAACTGCACCTTGCACAGCGGCCGCGCGATCAACGCGGGCGACGGCTCCTGCGTTGCCCGAAGCGCCAGGTCGTACCCGTCGGCCGCCAGATCGACTTTGCGGTTTTCGAGATGGATGTCGACCAGCACTTCGGGAAAAGCTGTTCGATAGGCGGCAAGCACACGCGCGAAACGCGGCGTCGCACACCAGACCGGCGCGCTCACCTTCAGCTGTCCGCGCGGCGCCTCGTTCTTGCGGCCGATCGTGGCTTCGGCGGCGTCGAGCAGATCGAGCGCCTCGCTGCTCCGTGCATACCAGGCCTCGCCGGCTTCGGTCAGGCTCAGGTGGCGGCTGGTACGGTTGAGGAGGCGCGCGCCGAGCGATTTCTCCAGCTGCGCGACATGCTTGCTGACCATCGGCGCCGAAATGTCGAGCCGGTCCGCTGCAGCCGAAAAGCTGCCCGCATCGACGACATCGCGGAACACGCGCAGGCTGGTCAAACGGTCCATCATGGTTTCTTGGGAAGAAACGAAAGCATGAATCGTAGGCCATCGATTTCTCCAAGGGAAATATCTAGACTTGCCGGATCCAAGGAGCTTTCAAGATGAACACCGTGTTTTCCGCCGATCCCGTGCTTCCGACCTACTTCATCTCCCACGGCGGCGGTCCGTGGCCGTGGATGCAGCGCGAAATGAACGGCGCCTACGACAAGCTTGCCGAATCGCTCGCCGACATGCCGCGCCAGATCGGCCGCACGCCGCGCGCCGTGCTGATGATTTCTGCCCACTGGGAGACTAGCGCCTTCACCGTTCAGGCCACGGCGAAGCCCGGGATGATCTACGACTACGGCGGCTTTCCCGCGCACACCTACCAGATCCACTACGACGCTCCCGGCTCGCCCGAGCTGGCCGCGCGCGTCCATGCGCTGATCGAGGCGGCCGGATTGCCCGCAGGCATCGACGCCGAGCGCGGCTACGACCACGGCATGTTTTCGCCGATGGCAGGCATCTATCCGAAAGCCGACGTGCCGGTGGTCCAGCTGTCGCTGCGCCGCGGACTCGATCCGGCCGAGCACCTCGCGCTCGGACGTGCGCTGGCTCCGCTGCGGAAAGAGGGCGTTCTGATCATCGGCAGCGGACTCAGTTATCACAACCTGCGCGCTTTCGGACCGCAGGCACGCGAGCCCTCGAAGGCGTTCGACGACTGGCTCGACGCGGCAGTCGTGCAATCGAGTTCTTCGCAACGCGTCGAACACCTGATCGACTGGGCCGCTGCGCCCGCCGCGCGGATCGCGCATCCGCGGGAGGAGCACCTGATTCCGTTGATGGTCGCGGTCGGTGCGGCCGAGGGCGAGGCCGGTGTACGGATCTATCACGAAGATGCGTTCATGGGCGGCATCGCGGTGTCGAGCTTCCGTTTCGGGGCCGCCGCAGCCTGAACCTGACGCGACTGCCGTCCCGGGCGATTGCATGGAAAATCGCCCGCCATGACATCCCGATCTGCCGCAGTTCTCCATCCCGAAATCGCCCGCATCGACGCGCTTGCCAGCCGCCACGAAGTCGCTCACGACGGCATGCGCATCGTCTGGCGCAAGTTCGGCGACCATCCCGAAAGACCGCCGCTGGTGCTGTTTCACGGCGGCCACGGCAGCTGGATGCATTGGTTGCGGAATATCGAGGCGCTGTCGGCGCAGCACACGCTGTGGCTGCCGGACCTTCCGGGTTACCTCGATTCGGACACGCCGCGCGATGCGGAGCCTGGCGAAGCTTTGCTCGACCCAATGCTCGACGCGCTCGGCGGCACGCTGGACACGCTCATCGGCGCAGGCACCGTCATCGACCTGGGCGGCTTTTCCTTCGGCGGACTGGTCGGCGCGAAATTTGCCGTGCGTCGAGGCGGCGTGCGCAAGCTGGTGTTGATGGGCAGCGGTGGCCACGGCACGCTGCGGCGACTGACGGTCGACATGATCAACTGGCGCGCCTCACCCGACCGAATTGCGCAGATCGCGGCGTTGCGGCACAACCTGGCCGCGCTGATGTTGCATGACCTCGCCGCAATCGACGACGTCGCATTCCAGATCCACGATCTGTCCTGTCATGGCACCCGATTCCGCAGCAAGAACGTATCGACCGGCGGCGGCTTGCAGGTGGCACTGGATGCGTTGGTGGATACGAAGCAATTGCTGGTCTGGGGCGAGTTCGACGTGACGGCGAATCCGAGGCCGTTGGTGGCTGACCTGCTGGCGGGGCATCCTGAACGGACGGGCCGGGTGATTGATGGGGCGGGGCACTGGGTGCAGTATGAAAGGGCTGATGAGACGAATGAGGCCTTGTTGGGATTTTTGCGCGATTGAGAAGGTGGTATCGGTCTATCTGCAATGGGCAGTTTTCTAATTTTTTAAATAGACCATCTTCAATTTTTCATTTGATGTGAATTTATTTAAAGCTACTCCCTTGTTTAATCGATCCTAAAATTTTGCAAGTTGAATTCATTGCATAAAATAACTCCGAGCGGCCGGCGTTTCATCGAAAGAAGCAGATATTTGTCCTGCGATGCAATTGGATGAAGTTAGACGAAAAATCGTCACAGGGATTGCACGGCAACAGCTTCCCATGCTTTACAGCACGTTAAAACGCGCAAAGCTCAGGCTAAGAAATCTAGAATTCGTCGACAGTTTGCACGTTGCCCACGATGCATATGGATATGCGAAAGTCATCGCGTATAAATTTTATCGACTTTCAATCGATGAATTTTTGGCACATTCCTTAAAAATAACAGATCGTGCAATTTTTCGCATTTCTGAAAAGTCCGTGTTTAACCCATTGGATTCTATTAACAAATAATTTTTATTACACCCGACAAGTGCAGAATAGCATTCACCTCCAGCTGTGTGAAAGCCAGATTCTCGATCGACGATGCCGCATGTCGGTGGGTATTTTGTTTCAATGAATATTGAGTTGCTGTGACTAGATATCAATTCTGCCGGTTTTTGATCCATGCTTCCGGCGGCGATCCAGTTCTTGCCTTCCTTTAAAAAGGCAGTGAATCTTAGAACTTCTTCTAAATTTCCTGAGTATTTACATGCTCTCAGATCCCATTCTGTCGCAGTCGGTGAGCGGGTATTTTTGAGAAATTGGCAATTTTCATTTTCTATGTTGTGATGATTTTTCCATTTTCTCGGAATAGTGAGAGAGAAAGAGTCATCGGATTTTATTGAGTGCGCGTTTGTGGGGTTTGTTGTTCCGAGTAACAAGATGGCTGAAAAAACGAGTTGAAGGTTATTCATAGATCCATCAGTACTTCAGAAATCCTTTGAGTATGGATTTTGCGATTTTCCAGGCTGTTCGTGCCTCCGTTGATTGCCAAGGTAACGGCAAGGACGTCAGATGACGAAACTCCGTTTTCAGTTATTATCATATTTATCGACATAAACCTTGTTTTTGCGGCGCCGGCTTCCCAATACCAGGTTCCTGCATCAATGCAAGACCAACCGTCCAGACTCAATTGTTGGGGGTTTGTTACGACAGGGAATCTTTTAGTCCAGTCTCTGTATTGAGGTGTTTTCGAAGCGTTTGCGATCCACCACGGGTTGTCGAAAGAGCTCTTTTCTATCCATGCCCGATAAACCCAATATTTGGAATAATTTTCGAGTGCTGTCAGTTGCTTCATTCCGCGGCCTCTGAACTTTATTCCATCGCCATGGCTCACATTTCCAAGGCGATAATTATACTGATCGAAGTATTTATCAGTCGTCGATTGATAAAAACCGGTAACCTCCGGGCTCAAACTTGGGTGGGAGGGGCTTATCGATGGAATTACAGATGATTCCACCATTTGGGAGAGAAATGAAGATTCAACGGCGCCTTGCCCAAAGAAGTGTGTTTGTCTCGTTCCGGTGTTGATAAAGTATTTGCGAGTTGTGCGGTTGATGTGAGTTCGGAATTTTTCCCGTTGTGTGCTGGGGTTGGGTGTCGTTACATTGTTGTAAAATTTGTCGGGGTACACCTCCTTCAGTTCTTTTTTGCTCAACCACCCGCACTGTCTAAACGTCGCAATGAACTCGGCCGGATGAAGCCGCCAGGTCGCAGCCTTGTATTCAACGGGCAGATCGTCGAAGCTGATTGCCCTCAAATGCAAACAGAAGTTTTTCCAGTGCACCGGATCGTCCAGCAGCAGTTTCTCCGCAGGATTCCTCGTCCATTCATGACGCTTCTCTATCGTGCTTCTGTCCCATTCGGTCGGAAACCTGCACACCGCTCGTCGCAGGATGGTGTGCAGCTTCGGATCATTAAGCCGCTTAGCAATCGACAGCCGGTCCTTGATATCGGCTTCCATCGTCCGTTCCGGCATTGCGGCCATTCGCTTGCGCTGTTCCGGATGCCGCAGCAATCGCTTGAGATTGGGTGATTCGCACAACTGGTTATCCGTCTTCGCATCGTCGTCGTAGCAATTCCAGCCTGCGACGGGCAGGAAGTCGGCGTCGCTGAACTTGTGCGTGCCTTGCGCATTCAGGTCGGCCCATATCGTTCCGGTCGCAGTCGGAATCTCGCGCCAGTGTGCAGCGTCCGCAGGCAGCGGATCGGTTCCACCGCCGAAACCGAGATTACGGCCGAAGCGCAGCAATTCGAACCAGCCGCTGGGGCTGCTGCTGCTGATTTGTCCCGGCGCCGCCGGGTTGTGCTTGAGATAGCTTTCGTGACGCGCATTCGCATCCTTGTATAGACCGTATTCGGCTAGCGGTGCGAGCAATGGGTTGCCGACCGGATTGCCGTCGGTGTCGAAGCTTTTGAGATTGGCGTTGCCTTGTTCATAGTGCAGCGCGACCCATCGTGCTTCTCTCAGCGTGTCGGGAATGAAATGATCGCTGGTTGCGCTGGCGCCACCAGACAGCAGGCGGCGATGCTGCTTTGGTTCTGTCGTTCGTGTTGGCGTGCCGATCGGTAGATAGAACCACAGGCTGCCGAAGACAGTGTCTGTCCGGCCATCGGAGGTCGGTGCTGCGACCGGTCTGTTCTCCTGCCAAGCGACCGAACGGCCAAGAACAACGCCCGCATTGACAGCGTCGCAGCAGATTTCCAGATGGATCTGTCCGGCCTCGCCGTAGATCTGCCCGGGAGTGCCCAGTTCGTCCTTGCGTTCTACAACGTCGGCGGCAGCCCATGGCTTCTTGGTTGCCGGGTTTGTCGCAATGCGGCCCAGATGCATATAGGCGCTGTAGAAACGGAATGCGGTGGGTAATGCCGCTTCGTCATTGGCGGCGCCAATCTCGGCTTCATGCGAAACGATCATCAAACCGTTGTCGGTCCATGCGGCGTCTTTGCCGAATGGGTTGTGGTTCTGGGGATCGGCCAACTCCGTATTGGCTTTTGTGGGTGGGCTCACATAAACGATCGTTCCACCAGCAATCGCACGCACAGCTGGCCAGGTAATGCCGTCGGGGTTGCATCGGGCTTGAACATGAAGACCGTTGTGCCACATCAAAGCAGCGCTCAATGGGAAAGAACCCTCGTACGCGCTGGAAAGCGGTGCGCGGCTGACGGGCGGTCTCATGGCCATGTCGACCCAGTCGGCGTCGAGTTGGCCGGTGGTTCGGGCGGGGAGAAAAGGCGGACTGATCAGCATGGCAATGGGATTTGTTGGAGTTCGTTGAATTGCATATGGTCAAAGAGAGGCCGCGAACGGGCCCTGCGCGGTGAATTCCACTTTGGGAAATCTCAGATCGGCGACGCCGAGGTTGTCCGGCCCGACTTCTCCGTGCCCCGCCGCATGCGCAGTCCATGCGCCTTTGGTCCCATGCGTGATTCCCGCCGCGTTCCAACGCGAATAACTCCCCGCGCCATTGATCAGCACTTCTTCTTTCGCCGTGATCGTGATTCGTTCGGCCGTATGTGTGATCTCCAGCTTTGCCAGCAAATGGACTGCGTTCTGCAGCGCGGTGATGTCGATGTCGCCGCTGGCTGCAACGAGGCGCATGCCGGCTTTGACGGCGAACAGGCGGATGGCTTCACGGGCGCTGGCGAGGAAGCTGCGGCCAGCGGAGATGCTGGTGTGGCCACCGCTGGTGATGGCTGTGTGCGTGCCGCTGGCGATGTGAGTGGATTCGGCAGCGGTGGACTCAATGCCCGCTGCGCTGGCGAGCACGAGGTGCGGTTGCGTCAGTTCAGGAAAGTTGCCCTCAGCGCCGCCGTTGCGGGAATCCGATCCGTTAGAACCGGCGGCGCTGCCTGTGCCGCTGGCCTTGCCGCGAGAGCCCTTGATCTCGTCGCACTGCGCTTGCAATGCATTCGCCACCGTCTCCTGATCGCCACCGTCCTGCGCTTGGGCCTGCTTGGCCGCATCAGACAGCTGCGCGTGCTGGTCCTGTGCTGCCGCGAGCCGGGCAACGCTCTCGGTCAATTCCTTCGCATGGCCGGCTGCTTTCGTCCGCGTTTCCGTCGTCAGCAGCAACCCATCACCAGCCCGCAGCACGCCATGCCCATCTGTCCGTAGTTCGAACCCTTCGCCCCGTGCGTCCTTGCGCCCCGCGTTGTCTTCAATCCGCGTCAGATATCCCAGCCCCAGGCTCGAACTCAAGTGATCGCTCTTGAGCTGCACTTGAATCTTCTTTGCCGTGTCATCGAGTACCAGATGGTTCGATCGCCCCATCGCGCTGTTCCCGCAGCCATCGACCAACTCCCGTGACCGGAACCCCGAGAGCGCCGACTGCCCCGGCAAGGCCCACGGTGGCATGTTCATCTGGTTGTGCACACGTCCGGTGCAGATCGGCAAATCGGGATCGCCGCCGATGAAAGAAACAAGCACTTCCTGGCCGACACGTGGCAGCTGGATGCCGCCAAGCTGATTCCCGGCCCACGGTGAACTCACGCGCAGCCAGCAGGTGCTGTTCTGATTCTTCTGGCCGATGCGATCCCAGGGGAACTGCACCTTGATTCGACCGAGCGAATCCGTCCAGATGTCCTGACCTTCAGGGCCGACGACCAGCGCTGTCTGCGGACCGTGGCTGAACGGCTTTGCGGGGACACCTTCGGGACGCAGCGGCTCGGTGACGGGATGCAGCACGAGTTCGGTCCGCACCTGCCAATGCTGCGAGCGATGACTGCCACCATCCACGCGCCGCTGGCTGTCCTGCCCTACGTCCTCGATCAGCAAAATTGCGTCAAGCACCAGGTGCTCGACGTTCGCAGCCTCTCTCGGATGACCGACCAGCCGGAATACGAAACCCGGTGCCATCCCGCGCAGATTGCCGCTGGCCTGAGCGCGCATGCCGGCCGTACGCAGCGCCTCCATCCGAAGCGATGCGATCTGCCGGCCTTCTTCATGGACATCGTTCAGATCCGATGCTTCAGGCGCAGCCCCTGCACCCGGCTGCGCGTAGTGGCTGTCGGCATGCCAGCGATAGACCTCGCCATCGGCTTGTGCTGTCGGTCCGGGATCGGTCTGGCTGACCGACAGATCGGCACGTGGCCTCAGGTAGTCGTAGTCGCGTGTCGTGTAGCGCCCGCTGGTCAGCCGGCTCACTGGCGCAAAGCTGTGCAGATACTCGGCATCAGTCTTCCAGCCCGGCGGGTGGTAGTCGACGTTGCGATAGGCCTCGCTGGGCATGGCTTGGAAGCCACCGATCGCATCGGTGAGGATCAGGCGATGCGGACCGATCGTCGCGTCATCGGCATCGGCAGAGCCATCGGCCCCCAACGGACCATGCTCGAAGTGAAAGCTGATTCCCCATTCGGAACACAGCCGGGCAAAGAAAGCAAAGTCCGTCTCATTGAACTGTGTCTGAAAGTCCCGCACCGGATAACGCTCCACCAGCCGCTTCTCGACCGGAAAGCCGTAATCGACGAGCACCTCATCCAGAATCTGAACAACTGTCTTGTTCTGGAAAATCCTGCAGTTTGTGCGCAGCGTCGCCAGATGCAACCAGGGTTTGAGCGTCAGCCGGATCTGGACATGGCGGCCTTCCTCGCCCCACAGACAAGCCTCGGTGACGATCGAATTGATCTCGCGAAGTCCGGCTCCGTCGAGCTCGATGCAGCATCCGATCTCGCGTCCGACCCAGCCGTCGAGGTCGACATCGATCGCATCGGCCAAGACGCCACCGAACGATCCCAACGCCTCGTCGGCCTTCAGATGCAGCTCATACGAGAACAGCGAATTCACGCCTTCGCGACCTGAAAGGCGAACCGGTGTCCAGACCGGCAATCCGAACCCAGATCCAGCCCTTGCCGGTTCCCCAAACGCAGGCAACCGAACCCTCAGCGTGCGCGTTCCCGCACCGCCTTCTCCATCGAAGATCGACATCCCAAAACCCCCTGAACCGGCCCTTCAAACGAGGGCTCGGCGGCATTATGGGAAGTTGTCCGAAAGAGGCTTACATCGGGGTGCGGTGCAAAGTACTAAACAAAACGCAGCATCAAATGCAACGTAATGCGAAGTGCCGATCCCGCAATTGCAGGCGCTCCGCCTTCAGCCGATCCTGCTCGTACCCGGACCTCGGCTGACGCGCGGCAGCGTCGATCGCGGCGATCGAAGTGCTCAGCCGGCCGCACTCTGCCGCACGCGAGCCGCCGCTATCCAGGCCCTGACCCTGGCCCTGGCCCTGTCCGTTAGATGCGACCTGCCGTTCGCGTTGTGCAGCGCCCTGTGCCACGGTCGCGTTGCTGCCGATCGATGCCTCGCGTGCCTCGCGGGTCATGCCGTCGACGATGTTGGTGTCGGGGCGCACCGTCATCACGCTGGTGAACGTGCCGGCCGGACAGGGACCATCGGAATAAGTGGCCGATCCGTTGCGCGAGGTGCATTTGGAGATCTGTTGTGCGCGCGGCTGGGGGCCGGTGCTCATTGCGGGGTCCACAGATCCGTTCGCCTCGGAGCCTTGCTGCGGTGCGGAAACCGCCGTCGGGATCGGCTGTGGCTGCGTCTGAGGCTGCGTCGACACCTGCATCACCTGCAGACCTGGCGCACCCTGCTGCGCATCCTGCAGCGCCGACCACACAGCCAGCGCCAGAAAAACGCCCGCGGCGATCAGCAGCAGCACCAGCAGCCAGAGCGACGAGCCGTTGGGCCGCAGCGCGCGCTCCCAGGCGCCGATGGGCGTGCGTTCTACGCCTGTCCAGTGCCCTCGATTCTTCATTTTTCCATGGCTCCTTCAGCGGGGAGGCGACGGCTGCGCCAGCACCCAGTTGGCAAGGACCTGCGATTCGTCTTCCGCCATGTGCGGCTGGCGCGGCATGATCACGCGGCCCCATTCGCCGACGCCGCCGTTGCGGATCTTGCCGGCGAGCCGTGCGGGCGCCGCAGCGTCGCTGCGATAACGGTCCGCGATCTGTGCGAAACCCGGTCCGACCTGTTTGTGCACCATGCCGTGGCAGGTCAGGCAGCTGTAGCGACCGACCAGCGCCTTGACTGTTTCCGGCGTCGTCTGGGCGCCAGCCAGACCGACGACGAGCACAACCCCTGTTGTCGCAATGACGGCCGAACGCAAACTTTTCTTCATGACGTCATTCCTTGACGGGCATCCTAGCGGTGCGTTTGTCGGGTTCTTGTCGGACATCGGCGTTCAGATTTCATTCATCGTCAAG
Source organism: Variovorax glucosi (assembly GCF_051216695.1). Classification (NCBI taxonomy): domain Bacteria; kingdom Pseudomonadati; phylum Pseudomonadota; class Betaproteobacteria; order Burkholderiales; family Comamonadaceae; genus Variovorax; species Variovorax glucosi. The sequence goes on along the minus strand of NZ_JBPJZE010000001.1, from coordinate 615,730 downwards.
ACATAATTCAGGGAAATCTACGATTCATGCTGAAAAAATGAAGTTCCTCGAAGGCGGTGGCGATTCCGGCAGAGTGCTTCGATCCATCGACTGGAAAAAATCTCCGCTGGGCGATCCTTCCGGCTGGCCGCTTCAGCTTCGCACGCTGGTCGGCGTCATGCTCGAGGCCGGACAGGGCATCCTGATCGTCTGGGGACCGGAGCAGATCACGCTCTACAACGACAAATATGCCGAGATGCTCGGCGCCCGCCATCCGGGCGCGATGGGGCAGCGCTTCTGCGACGTCTGGTACGAAATCTGGGACCAGGTCGACCCGATCATCTCCGCCGCCTATGCCGGACGGGCCACGCAGATGGACGACATCGCGTTCGAGATGCTGCGCAACGGCTACCCCGAGGAAGCGCATTTTTCCTTTTCCTACACGCCGGTGCGCGACGAGAACGGCGAGGTCATGGGCATGTTCTGCGCCTGCAACGAACTGACCCAGCGCGTCAATGCCGAACGCGAAACGATGGCGCGCGCCCAGGAAACCGAGGAGCGGCTGCGCCAGGCACAGAAGATGGAAGCCGTCGGCCAGCTGACCGGCGGCATCGCGCACGACTTCAACAACATGCTGCAGGGCATCGTGATGCCGCTGCAGCTGATTCGCAAACGGGTCGAGCAGGCGCGCTACGAGGGCATCGACAAGTACGTCGAGGCCGGCATCGCCTCCGCGCGGCGCGCTTCTTCGCTGACGCAGCGGCTGCTGGCGTTCTCGCGGCGGCAGGCGCTCGACCAGAAGGTGTCGGACGTCGTCATGTCGATCCATGCCGTGGAACCGCTGGTGCGCACGACCTGCGGAGAAAACGTCGGCCTCAGCCTGCACCTGCCCGATGCGTTGTGGCGCGTGCGGACCGACACGCACCAGTTCGAGAGCGCGCTGCTCAACCTGGCCATCAACGCGCGCGACGCCATGCCCGACGGCGGCAACCTGAGCCTGCGGGCGCGCAACCTGCCGTTGTCGAGCGACGAACTGATCGGCACCGACCTGGCGCCGGGCGACTATGTCGAGGTCAGCGTCGCCGACACCGGTATCGGCATGCCGCCGGAAATCGTCTCGCGCGCCTTCGATCCGTTCTTCACGACCAAGCCGATCGGGCAGGGCACGGGTCTGGGGCTGTCGATGGTGTACGGCTACATCCGGCAGTCGGGCGGCTACGTGCTGATCGACAGCGAGGAGGGCGCGGGCACCACCATCCGGCTGCGCCTGCCGCGCGCCGAGGAAGAAGCACTGCAGGATGCCGAGTCGTCCGATGCGTCGGGCGACACCTGCGATCGCGATCAGGGCGGGCAGCGGGTGCTGGTGGCGGAAGACGACGAAGTGGTGCGGATGCTGGTCGTCGATCTGCTGCGCGACCGGGGCTATGTCGTGATCGAGGCGGTCGACGGCACCCAGGCGATGGCGATCCTGGCGCAGCCGTCGGCGTATTTCGACATCCTGCTCACCGACGTCGGACTGCCGGGTCCGAACGGCCGCCAGGTGGCCGACTACGCCCGCGAGCGCATGCCTGAAATCCGCATCCTGCTGATGACCGGCTATGCAGCGCAGGCCGCCACCGACGCCAATTTTCTCGGGCACGAGATGGCGCTGATCATCAAGCCCTTCGATCCGGATGTGCTGATCCGCAAAGTGGCCGAGCTGTAAGAGAAAAAAACGAAGGCTTGCGGAATCTGCGGATACTGTATAAAAATACAGTACTCGCAGATTTCGCCATGAGCCTTCCTCTCACCTCATCCTCCTACCCGTCCTTCGCTTCCGCCCGGCACAACGTCTGGCGCGGGGACGAGCTCGGCTCGGCCGATGCGCAGGTCATGACCACCGGCCATTCCGCGCTCGATGTCGAATTGCCGGGCGGCGGCTGGCCTGTGGGCGCGCTGACCGAGATCCTGCTGGGCGCGCCGGATGCGCATGTCTGGCAGCTGCTGCTGCCGGTGCTGGCACGGGCGGCCGGGGCGCGCAAGGGGCCGGTGGTGCTGATCGGCGCGCCGCACGAGCCTTTCGGGCCGGCGCTGGCAGCAGGCGGCCTGCCGTCGGAATCGCTGATGTGGGTCGGTGGCGGTTCGCCGGACCGTGGCGGTCGCACCGGCAGCACCGGCAGCACGTCGCAGTCGCACATGTGGGCCTGCGAGCAGGCGTTGCGCTGCGCCGACGTGGCGGCCGTCATGGCATGGCTGCCGCAGGCGCGGGTCGGTGAACTGCGGCGGCTGCAACTGGCGGCTGCGCAGCACGAGGGGCTGCTGTTCGTCTTCAGGCCCGAATCGGTGGCGCTGTCGGCATCGCCGGCGCGGCTGCGCATCCGGCTGGTATCGGCGGAGGGCGGGCAGATGGACGTCCACCTGCTCAAGCGCCGCGGCCCGCCGCTCGCGCAGCCGCTGACGCTGCCGGCGCGCAGCGAGCGCATCGTGGCGCTGCTCGCGGCCAGCCAGATGCGGCGCAAGCGCAGGCGGCAGCAGCAGGGCGAAACCGTCGATTCGAGCGATGCAGCCCACATCGCCACGGTGGTGCGCCTGGATCTGCGCAAGCCCAAACAGGGGGAAGTCCATGCAGTGGATCGCCTTGCGGTGGCTGCCTGAGGCCGAACCGGTGCCCGATGCGGTCGCGGGCGAAACCCTCGGCTGGTGGGCGCTGCAGTACACGCCGCGCGTCGCCTGGCTCGACGAAGCGCTGCTGATGGAAGTGTCGGCCTGCGAGCGGCTGTGGGGTGGCCGCCACGGGCTGATGCGGCGCATGAACATCGAGAATCCCGCGCCGGGTCACCGGCTGCAGCAGGCCAGGGGCGATACCGGCCTGGTCGCGCTGGCGCGGCTGCGCATGTTCGCGGCCGGCCGGCAGCCGCCCGCCGACGTGCCGGCCGCCCTGCCGCTCGGCACGCTCGGCGCCGCCCGCGAACATCTCGACGTGCTTGCGCGCATGGGCTGCCGCACCTGGGGCGATGTGGCGGCGCTGCCGCGCGGCGGGCTGTCGCGACGTTTCGGAGCCGGGTTGCGGGAGGCGCTCGACATGGCCTGGGGCCTGCATCCGGAGCGGCACACCTGGCTCACGCTGCCCGACGTTTTCGAGCAGAAGCTCGAACTGCCCGCGCTGGCCGAGAACGCATCCGGGCTGATGTGGTCGGCCAACCGCCTGCTGGCCGCGCTGCAGGTCTGGCTGCGCGCCCGGCAGCGCGGCGTGCTGGCGATCGAACTCGAATGGACGCTCGACATGCGCCGCTACAACGGCGTCGATCTGCCGCCGACACAGGCCGTCGCCGTGCGCACCGCCGAGCCAACGCAGGACATGGCGCATCTGCGGCGGCTGATGGGCGAACGCCTGGCACTGACCAGGCTCGCCGCGCCGGCCAGCTGGCTGCGGCTGCGTTCGGTCGAAACCTCGCCCTGGGCCGGCGCCAGTACCAGTTTCCTGCCCGACGACAGCCGCAAGGGCGACAAGCTGCACGAACTGGTCGAGCGGCTGAGTGCGCGACTCGGGCCGCAGCAGGTGCGGGTGCCGGTTCCGCATGCCGACCATCGACCCGAATGCATGCAGAGCTGGCGACCGGCGTTGCGCGGCAAGGGCGAAGCGGCGTCTGCAAACGCCTCTCCCGCAGCCTCGCAGCCCGACGCGGTCTTTCCCGCCTGGCTGCTGCGCGATCCGCCGCGCCTCGAAATGCGCGACGGCCGGCCCTGGTATTTCGGTCGGCTGCGCCTGCTGATGGGCCCGCAGCGCCGGGAAGGCGGCTGGTGGATCGACGACGCGATGCAAAAGGAAGGCGGTCGGCCGGCGATGCGCGACTACTTCATCGCCGAAAGCCCGGAGGCCGGACTGGTCTGGGTGTTCCGCGAAAACCTTCACTGGTTCCTGCAGGGGATCTATGCCTGAACTCACCGACAAGCAGATCAGGGCCCGTTTTCTGGCCCGTCACCCGGCCAGGCTCCATGTGCTGCCGCAGCGCGCGGTTTCTTGTGCGTCGCCCGAACTTCCGGCGTATGCCGAGCTGCATTGCCTCACCAATTTCAGTTTCCAGCGCGGCGCCTCGCGGCCGGGGGAGCTGGTTGCGCAGGCCTACCAGCTCGGTTACGACGCGCTGGCGATCACCGACGAATGCTCGGTCGCTGGCATCGTGCGGGCGCATGTCGCGCTGCGCGAGCATGCGGAAGCGATGGCGGACTGGGAGCTCGCGCATCCCGAAGCGCCGCCGCTCGCGCGCAATCCGGATTTCCGGCTGCTGTTCGGCAGCGAGTTCGACTTCGGGCACTTCCGGCTGGTGGCGATCGCGCACGACCTCGAAGGCTGGGGGAATCTTTGCGAATTCATCACGGCCGCCCGCACGACGAAGGCGCCCAAGGGACAGTACCGCGTCTGCTGGGAAGACGGCAGCGCCGCCGCGCTCGCACACTGCGAAATCCTCTTCGTGCCGAAGCGCCAGCCCGGCGGCGCGATCGACCGCCTCACGCTGGGCGCCGATCTCGCCGAAGCGAAGGCGATGTTCGGAATCCATCTCTGGATCGCCGTCGAACTGCTGAACGAGCTCGACGACGACCTCTGGCTGATGACGCTGGAAGAGCTTGGCGATGCCGGCGGCATTCCGCGTGTCGCGGCGGGCGACATCCACATGCACAAGCGGTCGCGCAAGCCATTGCAGGACGTGATCACCGCGATCCGCGAGGGCCGGCCGGTGGCCGAATGCGGCTTCGCGCTGCAGGGGAATGCGGAGCGGCACCTGCGTTCGCGCGTGCGGCTGGCGAATCTGTATCCGCCGGAAATGCTCGCGAACACGCTGGAAGTGATGGCGCGCTGCAGATTCGATCCAGACGAGATCAAGCAGCACTACCAGTATCCGCTGGAGTTGCTCGGCAACGGCGAAACGCCCGCCCAGACGCTGGTGCGCAAGACCTGGGAGGGCGCCGAGGAACGCTATCCGGACGGCTTGCCCGACCGGGTGCGCAAGCAGCTGGAACACGAACTGGAACTCATCGTCGAGAAGCACTACGAGATGTTCTTTCTCACCGTGGAAGACATCGTCCGTTTCGCGCGTTCCGAGAAAATTCTCTGTCAGGGGCGCGGCTCTTCGGCAAATTCGGCGGTCTGTTTCTGCCTCGGCATCACGGCGATCAATCCGGAAGTCGGTCATCTGCTGTTCGAGCGTTTCCTGAGCCGGGAGCGCGACGAGCCGCCGGACATCGACGTCGATTTCGAACACCAGCGGCGCGAAAAGGTCATCCAGTACATCTACGGGAAGTACGGCCGCGAGCGCGCGGCCATCGCGGCGGTGGTGATCTGCTACCGCTCACGCAGCGCGCTGCGCGATGTCGGCAAGGCGATGGGTGTCGATGCGCGGCTGGTCGACGAATTCGCCAAGGACCACTACTGGTTCGATCAGACGATTCTCGAAGACCGAATGGAGGAGGCGATGACGCGCGCCGGTGTGCGCGAACAGCCGCTGCGACTGCGCCAGTGGCTCGAACTCACAGAGCAGCTCAAGGGATTTCCGCGCCACCTGAGCCAGCACGTCGGCGGCTTCGTGCTGACGCAGACCAAGCTCACGCGGCTGGTGCCGGTGGAGAACGCGTCGATGCCCGATCGCTCGATCATCCAGTGGGAAAAGGACGATCTCGAGGCGATGGGCATGCTGAAGGTCGACGTGCTGGCGCTCGGCATGCTGAGCGCGATCCGGCGTTCGCTCGACTTCATGAACCAGTGGCGCGGCACCGCGACGGAAATGCACCAGATACCCGACGACGATCCGAAGGTCTACGACATGATCTGCGCCGCCGATACGGTCGGCGTGTTCCAGATCGAGAGCCGGGCGCAGATGTCGATGCTGCCGCGCCTGCAGCCGCGGGTTTTCTACGATCTGGTGGTCGAGGTCGCGATCGTGCGGCCGGGACCGATCCAGGGCGGCATGGTGCATCCGTACCTCAGGAACCGGGAAAAGATCCGGCGCGGCGAAACCATCGAATACCGTTATCCGAAGCTGAAGGAAGCGCTCGGACGCACGCTCGGCGTGCCGATCTTCCAGGAGCAGGTGATGCAGATCGCGATGATCGCAGCGCGCTTCTCCCCCGGCGAGGCCGACGCCCTGCGCCGTGCGATGGCGGCGTGGAAGCAGGCTGGCCGGATCGAGAAGTTTCAGGACAAGCTGATCAACGGCATGGTCAAGAACGGCTACGACCGGTTGTTTGCGGAAGCCATCTTCAGCCAGGTGAAGGGGTTCGGCGAATACGGTTTCCCGGAAAGCCACGCGGCCAGTTTTGCGAAGCTGGTGAGCGTGAGCTGCTGGCTGAAATTTCATGAGCCGGCGTGTTTCCTGGCTGCGATGCTGGATTCGCAGCCGATGGGCTTTTATTCGGCGTCGCAGCTGGTACAGGACGCGCGGCGGCACGGGGTGGAGGTGCGGGCGGTGGATGTGACGGTGAGCGGATTCGACAGTACGCTGGAAGGAGCAATGCGTGAGGGGCATCCGGCGGTGAGGCTGGGGTTGGGTAGGATCGTTTCCTTGAGCAGAGCCGGTGCCGAGCGCCTGCTGAAGGCCCGCGCCGTCGCGCCTTTCACCAGCACCGAGGATCTCGCACTGCGCGCCGATCTCGACAGCCGCGACATGGCTGCGCTGGCCGGTGCCGATGCGCTGATGGCGCTGTCGGGGCATCGCCGGCAGCAGGTCTGGGACGCCACCGCGCAGCGCCGCACGACGGCGCTGCTCAAGGGCGTGCCGATCCGCGAGGAAGCGCTGCAACTGCCGATCGCCACCGAAGGCGAGGAAATCGTCGGCGACTACGCATCGCTCAACCTCACGTTGCGCCGCCATCCGCTGGCGCTGCTGCGGCCGCGCTTTGCACGCATGAAGCTGCTGAGCGCCGACGAACTCCACGACCTGCCCGACGGCCGTGTCGTGCGCGCCTGCGGCATCGTCACGATGCGCCAGCGACCCGGCACGGCCAAGGGCACGATCTTCGTGTCGCTGGAAGACGAGACCGGCATCGTCAACGTCATCGTCTGGAACGATCTGGTCGAGGAAGAGCGCGAGCCGCTGCTCAAGGCCAAGCTGCTGGCGGTACAGGGCATCTGGCAGCGCAACACGGCCGGCGGCGGGCAGGTGAGGCATCTGCTCGCACGCCGATTCAAGGACCTGACGCCGTTGCTGGGCCGGTTGGCCGACAGCCGGCGAAGCAGGGACTTTCACTGATGCCGAGCAATACGCCGGCGTGTCATCTTTAATCGGGCCCAATGGCTTTTTCAGATTCAACAGAAAACCCGGAAGCGACGCCTGTCGTGCTCGGGCGCATTCATGCGCGTCGGCTGAGAGAGATGTACCGGTCGTCCGGCTGGCCGTGCTGCGACGCCGTCGAGATCGATCTTCTGGCCGCCGGACTGCTGGAACGGCGCACATCCGCGCTCGGGCACGAAACCTTGCGCGTCACCGACAGCGGCATCGCGCACATCGCGGGCTCGCTGCGCGTGAACCGCGCGGCGCTGTCCGACCACGAGGCGCTGGTCGAGCAGGTCGCGCGCGAGATGACGCGTTCCGGGCGCATCGCCTGGCGCGGCATCGGCTTGCGGGCGCAACTGCCGCCGCTGGAGGAGGGCGGTCCGCACCGCTGGTGCATCGCGCGGCCGGATGTGTTTTCGATCCGCAACACCAGCGTCGAAGCTTATGCGCAGCCCATCGTTCACGAGATCAAGGTGCGTCGCTCCGACCTCATCGCCGATCTGCGCAAGCCGGACAAGCGCGCCGCCTATCTGGAGCTCGGCGGCGAATGCTGGTACGTGCTCGGTCGTGATGCCAAGGACCGGCCGATCGCCTCGCCCGACGAGGTGCCCGTCGAATGCGGCGTGCTGATGCTGGAGGGCGGGCGCCTGGTCGTCGCCCGGCCGGCCGTGCATCGCGCCATGCCGCGCATGCCGTTCGCCGTCTGGATGACGCTTGCCAAGACACAGCCGGTCGCGGGATTCGACGAGGATGTGCAGGGATTGCTGACGCCTCTGCATGACGAAATCGAAATGCAAACCGCTTGCAATAACTAATTCCAATTGTAAACTGCGACGTCTGTGAGTTGTTGCGGACATGTCGGGCCAACGTCGGTTCGACATTGCCCGCATCAGACGAGGAGCGCAGATGCAACCCGTTCTTGAATTCGTGAAGCATCATTCGCGCTCCTTTACCTACAGCGTTCGTGCACCCCGGATGGGTGGCGTGGATCCGGCGCCGTGCTACGTCGACCGTGGCCACATTTCGCTGGCAGCCTGCCTTTTCGATGCAGCCCAGGCGCTGAGCATCAATTTTTCGCGCTTCTGCGTGCACTATCAAGGCGTTTGCATGGGCGAGATCGACGGTCGCCAACTCGGCATTTTTGCCGAACGCATTGCTGGCGAATGGATGGTTGCCGACGAACGCCGGAATGCGACTCCGTTTCAACCCTGATCTGATCGACCGAATGCAGACGCAGCCTCCCCGCCGTACCGATTTCTTGGCGCTCCAGAAAATGGAGACCCGCTGGGCCGACAACGACGCCTACGGTCATGTCAACAACGTCGTCTATTACGCATTCTTCGACAGTGCGGTGAACCGGCACCTGATCGAGCACGGCGTGCTGCAGATCGGCACCAGCCCGGTCATCGGCCTGGTGGTCGAGTCGCAGTGCAAATATTTCTCGTCGATCGGCTTTCCGGACGTGGTCACCGTCGGCTTGCGCGTGGCGCACCTCGGCAACAGCAGCGTGCGCTACGAGATCGCGATTTTCCGCAACGATGCAGAGGTCGCCTCGGCACTGGGCCACTTCGTCCATGTCTACGTCGACCGCGAAAGCAGCCGGCCGACGACGATTCCGGACGGCACCCGCGCCGTGCTGGCGGCACTGATGCTGCCTGACGCCGGCCTGCGCTAGGTCCACGCTAGATCACGAAATCCATTTCGACACCGGAATCGCTGCCGCGCGTATCCGACGCGACCAGGAAGCCATCCGGCGGCATCGGACGTCCGTGCAGCCAGCCCTGCTGCGACGGACATCCGTGGGTCGCCAGGAACTGCGACTGTTCGCTGGTCTCCACGCCCTCCGCTACGACGTGCAGCCCGAGGTGCGAGCCCATCGAGAGGATCGAGCAGACGATGCCGGCGCTGGCGACGTCGTGCGGCAGGCCGACGATGAAGCTGCGGTCGATCTTGATTTCGTAGAGCGGCAGCTGGCGCAGGTAGCCGAGGCTCGAAAAGCCGGTGCCGAAATCGTCGATCGAGAACCGCACGCCCATGGCGACCAGTTCGTGCAGGCGTCCGGTCACGCGGTTCACGTCGGTGATCAGCAAGCCTTCGGTGATTTCGAGGATCAGTCCGTCGGCCGGCGCACGGCTGGCTTCCAGCGCCTGACGCACGTGGGAGACGAAGTCCAGGTGATTGAACTGCACCGGACTGATGTTGATCGCCATTGTCTGCCGGCCGCCGTCCTTGCGCAGATCGACCAGGATCTCGCAGCCCGCGTGCAGCACCCAGATGCCCAGGTCGATGATGGCGCCGCAGGATTCGGCGAGCGGTATGAACTGGTCCGGCGGCACCAGTCCGCGTGTCGGATGACGCCAGCGCAGCAGCGCTTCGCCCCCGCTCACGATGCCCTCGCAGTCGACCTGCGGCTGAACATGCAGGAACATCTGCGGCGATCCGATGGCCGCGCGCAGGTCTTCCTCGAGCGACAGCTGATCGTGGAACCCGGCCATCATGGCCTGCTCGAAGAAGACCAGGCTGCCGCTGCCCGAGGCTTTCGAGCGCCGCAGCGCCAGCTGGGCTTCGCGCAGGACGACCAGTCCGTCCGCAGCGCGAGAATCGATCAGGCTGACGCCGGCGCTGGCATGGACGGCGACGGTGCAGGAGCTCAGCCGGAAAGGTTCCGAGAGGCAGTTCAGCAGCGTGGCCGCCACGGCCTCGGCGATGCGCCTGGCTTCCTCGTCGCCCGAGACGCCAACGCCGCCGGCCGAGACCACCGCCACGAATTCGTCGCCGCCGGTTCGCGCGATCAGGTCGGTGCGTCGCAGGACGGAATCGAATCGACGCGCGGCCTCGCACAGCACCTCGTCGCCGATGTGCGATCCGTGGGCTACGTTCAGCAGCTTGAACTGGTCGATGTCCAGGCAGATCACTGCCACCCGTTCGGCACCGTGGATCACCCGTGCGTGCGCCGAGGCGAGCTGATCGACGAGCTGCCGGCGGCTCAACAGACCCGTCAGGGCGTCGCGCTGTGCCTCCCGCGCTTCCGGAGCTTCCGGGCCATCCCGCAGGTCCGGGAAGGCCTGCCACATCAGGGCAGCCTCGGAGGTGTTTTCGCCGTAGGACGAATCGCCCGTCTCGGCGATGACGAATCCGCCCTTGCCGGATTGCTTGACCGCATACATGGCTGCGTCGGCGGCATGGATCAGCGTCTTCGAATTGGTGGCGTGCAGCGGATAGCTCGCCACCCCCACGCTCGCGCCGACGCGGGCGAGTTCGCCGTTCGGCAGTTCGAATGCGACCTTGAAGCTGTCGATCAGGCGCGCGGCCAGCTCGCCGATGCTCGGATGCGTCGCCTCGAAGCCCGCGATCATCACCACCAGCTCGTCGCCGCCCAGGCGCCCGACCAATTCGCAGCTGCGCTGGAACAGCGCGCGCAGCCGGTTGGCCGCTTCCACCAGCACCGCGTCTCCGGCGGCATGGCCCCAGCGGTCGTTGACGCTCTTGAAGCCGTCGAGATCGATGAACATCAGCGTGACGGCGCCTTCGCTCAGGCGCGCGGTGTGCACGTGCTGCCCCAGCGACGACTCGATGAAGGCGCGGCTCTTGAGGCCGGTGAGCGCGTCATGTTCGGCGCGATGGTGCGCATCGTGTTCCTGCTGCTTGCGCTGCGTGATGTCGTAGAGCACGCCCTCCACGCGATGCCGGCCGGATGCCGGGTCGACGATGGCCGAGACCATGCAGTGCGCCCACAGCGTGCTGCCGTCGCTGCGCACGAGTTCCAGATCCTCTGCTTCCGGCTGGGCCGACGCCCGCGCGCGCTCGACGAGCAGCACCAGCTGTTCGGGCTCGAAGAACATCGTCTCGGCGAAGTCGGCGATCCCGGCGATGTGCGTGGCGTCCAGCGTGTCCGCCGACATCCCCAGAAGCCGGCTCATCGCCGGGTTTGCCTGCAGCAGCTTGCCCTCGGCCGACAGAATGAAGATGCCCGCGCTGGTCGAATCGAAGATGCCGCGGTACCGGGCTTCCAGTGCGGTGATCTCCCCGCGCATGGCGCGTTCGCGCTCCATCGCATCCTGCTGCAGATCGAGCAGGCGGTTGGCCGCCGCCATCACGACGCCGACTTCGTCGCGCGCATGCTGGCGCTCGATGATCAGGCGCTGAGGGCTGCCCGGTTCGATGCGTTCGAGTGCATCGGCAAGCCTGTGCATCGGCCGCGACAGCAACCGGCTCGCCAGCGCGTTGAAGACGGTCAGCACGCTCGCCAGCAGCACGATCAGCGCGCCGACCAGGATGCTCGCCTGCTGACGCGCCTCGGCCGCCAGCCGGGTGGAATCCAGCCAGACCTGCAGGCGCCCGATCGTCTCTTCTTTGTTGAACGGCGAGGTCAGCGTCGATTCGACCGGCGGCGAGTCCATGTCGGCGCGACCGACGGATGCGAGCGGGCTCCTGGCAGAGACCATCTGGCGGCCGTTGATGTCCAGCACGCCGACGCGTGCGACCGACGGGTGGTGCGCCAGCCCGTCGACGAGTTCCTTGAGCAGCACCTCGTCGCGCGCATACACGCCGACGGTCATCGTCTTCTGGACTGCGCCGACGATCGCGCGGGCCGATGCCTCGCCGGCCTCGACATAGTGCGACTTGGCGCTGTGATAGGCGATCAGGGCGACCACCGCCGCCAGAACGACGGCGATGGCGAGCATCGCGTTCCTGAAACGTGCGTGCAGGCTGCGGCTGTGGCGATGATTTCTCACGACGTCGGATTCGGAATGCGTCAAGGGAGGCGCAGCACCACGCGCACCGCAGGGCTCTGGGGCTCGCGCAGCACATAGCCGATGGCCGCAGGGTCGGCTCGCAGCCGCTGGATCACGGCGCCGTCGTCGCCGACGGCCTGCGGCGGCTGGACCTGGCCGGTGAAATGCAGACGCGCCCAGTAACTGTTGATGCGGGCGATGTCCATGCCGGTGAGCGCCTGATAGAAGTCGGCGCGCGCCGGTCCGTCGCGCTGCTGGTCGATCGGCGTCGCCGTGTCGCTGCCCGGCACGGTCCGGGTGCGGCCCGTGTAGAGAGCGAGAACGTCTTTCTGTTCGAGGGCACGCACCGGACTTTGCGCCGAGACGACCACGAAGATCGGCATCGGTTCCGCCGCGAGAGCCAGGCCCGTCCAGCCCGCCCACAACAACGCCGGTACGAACACCGATGCCACGAACGAGGCGGCAGATCCGGGTTTCGAAGAGATGTTTTCCATCATTGCCCCCAAACGAAGTCGACCAGCACCGACACGAGCGTGCCCTTTGCGGCGCGTCCGTCGGAATAGCGCCATCCGGCGCTGCCGTTGCGGTTTACATCGAACCGGTCGACCTGCAGCTTCAGGGCTGCGTTCTGCGCGAAGTCCCATCGCAGGCCGACGCCGACGGTCGCCTGGTCGTACCTGAAGTTGTTCCCGGCAGCGGCGGCGAAGCCTGCGATCGTCTGCGCCTGCTGCGCGCCTTCCGGTCCGATGAAAGGCGTCAGCGCATCGGCCAGTGCAGGTTCGGCCGCCGCGCTTTTCGTGGGCTTCACCCGGCTTGCGATGCCGTAATACGTGACCGCGCCGACGCGGTAGCCGGCGCTCACATAGCCGCGCCGGGCACTCAGCGGACTGCGCGGCACGTCGACCTGGCTGCCTTCCGCGACGAATGTCCACGGCCCGGTTTCGTACATGGCGGCGAGCCCGAAGTACTTTGCGGGACCGCCGCTCCAGAGGTTGGAGCCCAGGGGGCCGAGCGAGTCGGCCAGACCCGGCACCGGCAGTGCCGACAGTTCGTCCAGGCCCTGCTGCAACTGCGCGGCGCCCGCACCCGTGTTCACCCGCAGGCGACTGCGGAGAAATGTGGCCTTCATCAGCAGTCCGCCTTCTTCGCGGGTCAGGCTCAGCGCCATGACGTCCTTTCCCTTGAACTTCAGGCGCGTGCCGTCGGTGTCCGTCACGCTCGTGTCGACGGAGCCGGCGGTCGCCCGGGCGCGCCATGTCGAGTCGCCGGCACGCCAGCGCTGGTCGATGTCGATGCCGTCGATCGCGGCCAGCGGCACATTGCCGTAGAAATCGACGGGCGGCCGTGCCCAGGGCATCGCGAAGCCGACGTTGCGGCTGTCGGAGAACAGAAACAGATCGGGGCTGGTGCGACCGATGCGCACCCGCATGTCGGGCCAGAGCCGATAGCCGAGATACGCCCATTCGATGCTTTCGCTGGCCGGCGTGCCTGCGGGTCTGCGCAGCAAAACGCCCTGGATGCCACCTTCCCACTGCGAGCCCGACCGCCAGTCGAGCTGCAGACCCAGGCGCGAATCGGACAAGGCGCTGAGCTTCGAGGAGGAGCCCAGCTGGGTGCTGTTGCGCAGGAATCTCAGGTCGCCGCCGCCGGACTGGTCGACGACGCCCAGCGTGCCGAAACCGCTCAGGTTCCAGATGGATTCGGACCGGATCGGCGCAGGCACAGGCGCAGGCACAGAGACAGGCGTTTGCGCATCGGCCTGGGCAATTGCGGATGTGGAAAGCGGCGCGCCGATCAGCAGCGCGAGTACCGATGGTCCTGTGAAGCGCGGTACGTAAATTGAAGGTATTCGCTTGGATGGCATGTCGAAGGTCGTTGATGCGCTTTAGCGCTAACCTTGGTTTTCGACGATGCAAAGGCGAACTTGAGTCGTCGTACGACGCTTATTTGCACTACGGGACATGGGCACAAGACGATCGAACGCCTTTTCGCGCGAAGGCGTGCCATCGGGTCCGGCAGTGCATGGGGTTGCGACAAAAGAAAAGGAGATGCCGAAAGTGATTTCGGCATCTCCCAAAAGGTCGGTCGGAACGCTCCGAAACGGAGCGTGTCCCGAGCGGACTCGTTCGATTACTTCGGCAGCATGACCTTGTCGATCACGTGGATCACGCCGTTCGACTGGATCACATCGGCGATCGTCACGGTGGCCACATCGCCCTTCTCATCGGTCACGGTGACCTTGCCGCCCGTGCTCTTCACCGTCAGCGTGCCGCCGGCGACCGTCTTGAGCTTGGCCATGCCCTTGCCGGCCATGACTTCCTTCGACAGCGCGGCTGCATCGAGCTTGCCCGGCACGACGTGGTACGTGAGGATGCTGGTCAGCATCGCCTTGTTCTCTGGCTTCAGCAGCGTATCGACCGTGCCTGCCGGCAGTGCGGCGAAAGCCGCATTGGTCGGTGCGAAGACGGTGAACGGGCCCGGACCCTTGAGCGTTTCGACCAGACCTGCCGCCTTGACGGCAGCGACCAGCGTCGTGTGATCCTTGGAATTGACTGCGTTGTCGATGATGTCCTTGGTCGGAAGCATCGAAGCGCCACCGACCATCACCTGGGCCATGGCGGAAACGGCACCGACCGACAGCGCGACGGCGAGGGTGACTGAAGCGAGGCGGGAAAATTTGGCTTGCATGGATGACTCCTGAGTTGTTCGCCGCGACGAAGATGCGTGGCGACTGTTACTCATACGGGCCGAAGCCGGCGCTGGATTCATCGGACGTCGCGCCTCGGGACGATCCGCGGCTTTGTCCTACCGGCGATGCGCATGCTGCGCCTGGAGTGGAGCGGGTGAAGAGAATCGAACTCTCGTCAGTTGCTTGGGAAGCAACAGCTCTGCCATTGAGCTACACCCGCATCGGGTGAGCATTCTAACGATGGCATCGGCCGTCGACACTGAGCGGACTGGATTGAAAAGACAGTTAACATTTGTCTTCGAAAGGTGAGGGCGCACGCAATCTGAACTGTTTTCCCGTTTTTCGTCGACTCGATCACGCCAGCCCCGCATCCGGAAATCGGGACTGCATAGAAAATACACATCTCCTTACACAGACGTTCTGCGCGTCGGTTCCCTGTTCAGACGTGAGAGACAACATGGTGATTGAAATGCATTCGAGTTCGGCTGAAAACTTTTCGATTTCGACCGCCGCTGCGGCTGTGGACCACGCTGTCGATGCGTTCATGGACAGGCATGGACCTGTGCCGTTCTGCCAGTCCACCGATTTCGGCGTGCTGGATGCCAATGCGCAACGCGACGTCCAGCGCAATGAAGCCGCGCACTACAAGGACAGTCCGGAACTTTCCGCCGTCCACTTCTGCCTGACCTCCGCCCAGGCGTTGCTCGAGATCAGCAAGACGCTGACGCAGCGCCAGTCGCTGCGTTCGCCGCACGAACAGGAGCGTCACTGGAAAGCGCTGGCGGAGGAGGCGAAACTGGCGGGCCGTGCCGCCTATCGTGCGGTTCTGATTCTTTCCGATCCGTCATCCGCGAACGCGCAACGCTCATGAGCCTTTTCAACTGGCGTGCCGACAAGAAGGAGCAACCTGCGGTCGAGGCGCGCACGGAGCCGGCGGTCGTCGCGCCGTCCGAGCCGTTAGAGCCGTCCGAGCCGTCCGAATCGCCCAGACAGGGCTTGTCGACCCCATTTGCCTTGTCCCAGTCGATCTTCTACAAGCACTGGAAGGCAATCAGCGCCGAAGGCATCACGGCTTCGCAGTTCATCGAGTTCCTGCAGCCGTTCGCCGACCTCGACGGCATCTCGGTCTCGTATGTGTACAGCGATGCCGACGGCAGGGAGCGCGTCTACAACCGCCGCCGCGACGACACCACGGTCGAGAATCCGCTGACGGTGGCGATCAAGGAAAAGAAGATCTCGCTCGACCAAGCGCTTGCGCTTGCGCGAAACGAAGAAGGCCGCGTCTGGATCGAGAGCAACTTCATCGACCTGAAGTAGAGAAGTGGCGCGCTACTTGTCGATCACCCTGCGCGCGAAGCGCTCCAGATAGTCCAGCAACCGATCGGCTCCGGCCACGGCTGCAGCCTCGTCGCCGGTCGCGATGCCTTGCGCCAGCGCCATGTGCGCATCGGCACCCTCGACGATCTCGCCTTCGTGCTGGTATGCGTACCAGAAACGCCGGCACTGGATCACCAGCGGCACCACGGCGTTGACCGCCGACACGTTGTGGCTCGCCTGGTGGTTGACCTGGTCGAGCTCGTGGTCGGCGCTCATGTAGTCGTCGAGGTTCCCGCGCGAAGCGGCCTTCGTCATTTTCTCGGCGCAGCGCAGGATGGCCTTGCGCTGCAGTGCCGTCGCGCGGCGCGCGGAGCAGGCGGCGATCAGGCATTCGAGCACGCGCCGCGTCTGGATCACGTCGAGGTGGTCGGCCAGGTCGATGGTCGATACCAGCAGCCCGCGCCGCACCTGCTGGTCGATCAGGCCCATCGACACCATCCGCATCAGCGCCTCGCGAACGGGCGTGCGGCCGAGGCCTGTGCGCTCGGCCAGTTCGGCTTCGACCACGGGGCTGCCGGGTTCGAGCTGCAGCGTCGAGATCAGCGTCTCGATGGCGTCGTAGGCGAGGTCAGCGGCCCGGCGCTTGGGTGGCGGACGCGGTGTTGTCGGGAGAGACGTCAAGGGGGACATTCCGTTGTCTTTTTGTAGTGCGGCGCTGGAGAAACGCCTGCCATTCGCCGACCATGCCGCGCCGGAAGAACGAGACGCAGACAATGAACGTCAGGCCGATGATGATCGTAACCACGCCGCCGAGTTCGGCCAGGTAGTTCTGCAGGCTGACCACCAGCGTGGCGCCGACGATCGGCCCCCAGCTGGCGCCGAGTCCGCCGAGCAGCGTCATGAGCAATACCTCGGTCGAGGTGGAAAGCATCACGTCGTTCAAGGCCGAGAGCTGGAGCACCAGCGCCTTGAGCGAGCCGGCGAGTCCGGCGAAGGCGGCGGACAGCATGAAGGCATAGAGCTTGCAGCGGTCGGTGTCGTAGCCCAGCGAGACAGCGCGGGGAGCGTTGTCGCGCAGCGCCTTCAGCGACTGCCCGAACGGCGAATGCACGATGCGGTGGATCGCCAGGAACCCCAGCACGAAGACGCCGAGCGTGAAGTAGTACATGTTGTCGTCGTTGGAGAGATCGACCAGCCCGAGCAGCTTGCCGCGCGGTATGCCCTGCATGCCGTCCTCGCCGCCGGTCCAGCCGATCTGCACCGCCAGAAAGTACGCGATCTGCGACAGCGCGAGCGTGATCATCGAAAAATAGATGCCGGTGCGGCGGATGGCGAGCGTGCCGATCAGCCAGCCGATGACGGTCGCGACCAGGATGCCCGCCAGGATCGCCAGTTCGACCGGAAAGCCGGCCGGCGAGAAACGGATCATCAGGATGCCGGTGGTGTAGCCGGCCCAGCCGAAGAAGGCCGCATGCCCGAAGGACACCAGCCCGGTGAAACCGATCAGAAGGTTGAAGGCCAGCGCGAAGAGCGCGTAGCACAGCACCTTCATCACGAACACCGGATAGGCGATCTCCGGGAACACCGGCACCAGCAGCGCCGGAACCAGCAGCACCAGCAGGATGCGCACGGGTATGGGAATGTTCTTCATGTCAGTGTTCCTTGCCGAACATGCCGGCGGGACGCGCGATCAGGACGATGGCCATGATCACGAAGACGACGACCGTCGACGCCTCCGGATAGAACACCTTGGTCAGTCCTTCGAGGAGGCCGAGCGACAGCCCGGTGAGGATCGCGCCCATGATCGAACCGAGGCCGCCGATCACGACCACCGCGAAGACGATGTTCAGCAGGTTGGCGCCCATCAGCGGCGTGATCTGCATGATCGGCGCAGCCAGCACGCCGGCGATGCCCGCCAGCGCCACGCCGAAGCCGTAGGTCAGCGTGATCATCAGCGGAATGTTGACGCCGAACGCCTGCAGAAGCTTCGGGTTCTCGGTGCCGGCGCGCAGCAGGGCGCCGAGCTTTGTCTTCTCGAACAGGTACCAGGTGACGGCGCAGATCAGCAGCGATGCGACGACGACGAAGCCGCGGTAGACCGGCATGTACATGAAGCCGAGGTCGACGCCGCCCTGCAGCATCGCCGGCGGGTCGTAGCTGGAGCCCGAAATGCCGTAGAAATGCCGGAACGCACCTTCGAGCACCAGCGCCACGCCGAAGGTCAGCAGCAGCCCGTAGAGATGATCGAGGTGATAGAGGCGCTTGAGCAGCGTCTTTTCCAGCAGGATGCCGAGCCCGCCGACGATCACCGGGGCCAGCACCAGCGCGACCCAGAAATTGATCCTGAATTCCGGCCCCAGCAGCAGCGGCAACTGCGTGAAGCCGATCCAGGCGAGGAACGCGGCCACCATGAACTGCGCACCGTGCGCGAAGTTGATGATGTTGAGCAGCCCGAAGATGATCGCCAGCCCCATGCTCAGGACGGCATAGAAACAGCCGTTGATGAGGCCCACGAGCAGCTGGGCCGCCAGGGCCTGCATCGAAATGTCGAACATGGTGTGGCGTTTTCTCAGGCTTGTCCGGGCATTACTTGGCTGCGATCTGGCAGGCCGGATTGATCGGCGGGTACACGTCCGCGCCCTTGAGCACCGACTTGACCTTGTAGTAGTCCCATGGCGCCTTCGATTCGGCCGGCGCTTTCACCTGCAGCAGCAGCATGTCGTGCACCAGCGCGCCGTCTTCGCGCAGCTTGCCGTGGCGGATCACGGCGTCGTCGATGTCCATCTTGCGCAGCTGGGTCATTACGGCCCTGGCTTCGTCGGTGCCCGCGGCCTGGATGGCTTTCAGGTAACTGAGCGTGGCCGAATAGACACCGGCTTGAGCGGCGGTCGGCATGCGCTTCTGCTTCTCGAAGAATTTGCGCGACCATGCGCGCGAGCGCTCGTCGAAGTCCCAGTAGAAGGCTTCGCTCAGGTACATGCCCTGCGCCTTCTCGAGGCCGATGCTGTGCACGTCGGAGATATACATCAGCAGCGGTGCGACGACCTGCTTGCGCGTTATGCCGTATTCGTTGGCCTGCTTGATCGCGTTGACGGTGTCGTTGCCGGCGTTGGCCAGCGCGATCACGTCGGCGCCGGACGATTGCGCCTTCAGCAGGAACGACGAGAAATCACCGCCCGGGAACGGATGGCGCGAGCTGCCGAGCACCGAGCCGCCGTCGGCCTTGATGACTTCGGAAGCGTCTTTTTCGAGCGAGTGACCGAAGGTGTAGTCGGCCGTGATGAAGTACCACTTCTTCTTGCCTTCCTTGACCAGCGCGCGTGCGGTGCCGGCGGCCAGCGCATAGGTGTTGGTTGTCCATTGCGCGGTCAGCGGCGTGCATTTCTCGCCGATGATGGCCGTCGCAAGTCCGGCCGACGGCATGACGATGCGGTTCTTCTGCTTGGCGATTTCCATCACGGCCAGCGCGGTGGATGCGGTCGGGAAGTCGGTCACCATGTCGACCTTGCCCTGGTCGAACCAGCCGCGCGCCAGGTTGGCCGCCACGTCGGGCTTGTTCTGGTGGTCGGCGAAGACCAGCTCGACCGGTTTGCCCAGCACCTTGCCGCCCATTTCCTCGATCGCCATGCGCGCCGCCGTGACCGAGCCCTGGCCCGCCAGGTCGGAATAGATGCCCGACAAATCGTTGAGCACGCCGATCTTCACGACGTCGTCGCTGACCTGCGCATGGGCGGCCAGCACCGCGCAGGCGGCCAGGCAGACGGAGAGTTTCTTGAATTGCATGGGGTACTCCAGGGTTTGAAAAGGAAAGCGGAAGAGAGCGGAGGAGAGCGGAAGAGTGCGGATTCAGATGCCGAGCAGCTCGTCGAGCCGGCCCTGCCTGGCTTCGACGTCGGCGGCCGCGATGACTTCGACCACGCGGCCGTGTTCGATGACGTAGTGGCGGTCGGCCAGATGCTTGGCGAAGCGGAAGTTCTGCTCGACCAGCACCAGCGTGAAACCGCTTGCCTTGAGTTCGCGGATCACCTGGCCGAGCTTCTGCACGATCACCGGCGCCAGGCCTTCGGTGATCTCGTCGAGCAGCAGCAGGTTGGCGCCGGTGCGCAGGATGCGGGCCATCGCGAGCATCTGCTGCTCGCCGCCCGAGAGCCGCGTGCCAGGGCTCGATGCGCGTTCCTTCAGATTTGGAAACATCCCGTAGATCTGCTCGAGCGACATGCCGCCCTGTCCGCCTCGACCGACTTTCGGCAGCAGCAGCAGGTTCTCTTCTGCGGTGAGCGACGCGTAGATGCCGCGTTCTTCCGGGCAGTAGCCGATGCCGAGCCGCGCGATGCGGTGTGTCGGCATGCCGATGGTTTCCTTGCCGAACACCTTGATCGACCCGGTGCGCTTGCCCACCAGGCCCATGACGGCGCGCAGCGTCGAGGTGCGGCCGGCGCCGTTGCGGCCGAGCAGCGTGATGCATTCGCCGGCCTTGACCTCGATGTCGATGCCCTGCAGCACGTGCGATTCGCCGTACCAGGCATTCAGGTCGCGGATGGAGAGGACCGACTCAGCGGATTCAGACATTTTCTTCGGTCCCCATGTAGGCTTCGCGCACCGCCGGATTCACCGAGACGTCCGCATACGGGCCCTGCGCCAGCACCTCGCCGCGCTGCAGCACGGTGATCGTGTCGCTGATGTCCGCGACCACCTTCATGTTGTGCTCGACCATCAGCACCGTGCGGTCCGCCGACACCTTCTTGATCAGGTCCTTGATGCGGTCCACGTCTTCGTGGCCCATGCCCTGCGTGGGCTCGTCGAGCAGCAGCAGTTCGGGGTCGAGCGCCAGCGTCGTCGCGATTTCCAGCGTGCGCTTGCGGCCGTACGGGAGGTCGCCGGCCAGCAGCTGCGCGGCGCTGGCCAGGCCGACCTGTTCCAGCAGCACCATCCCCGCCGGATCGAGCTTCGACAGCGCGGCGACCGGTTGCCAGAAGCGGTAGTCGAGCCCGAGCTTGCGTTGCAGCGCCAGCTTGACGTTTTCGAGCACCGTGAGCTGCGGAAAAACCGCCGAGATCTGGAATGACCGCACGATGCCGCGCCGCGCGATCTGCGCCGGCTTCTCCTGCGTGATGTCGATGCCGTTGAACAGGATGTGCCCGGCGGTCGGTATGTGAAACTTTGTCAGCAGGTTGAAGACCGTGGTCTTGCCGGCGCCGTTCGGGCCGATCAGCGCATGGATCGATCCGCGTCGCACGCGCAGATCGACCTCGCGCACTGCGACGAAGCCGCGGAACTCCTTGGTGAGGCCTCTGGTTTCGAGAATGATGTCAGTGGCCATGGGTTCGATCGGGAGGGATTTGGGAAGGCATCGGTACGGCAAGCGTGCTCACGCGGACCGGAAACAGGGGAGGGCGCGGTTCCGGCGGCGACCAGCCGAACAGGAACTGTGTCGCGGCGCCGCAGATGCGGCCCTGGCAGGCACCCATGCCGCATCGCGTATGCAGCTTGGCGTCGATCCAGCCGTTTCGCGAGACCAGGTCGCCATGGGCGACGTCTTCGCAGCGGCAGACGATGGTGTCGGGCTCCGACAGCGAACGCAGGTGGTCCGGCAAGGCGAAGCTGCGATGCAGTTGCTCGGCGAAAGCATCCCAGCGCGCGAGGTCGGGCCACATCGCGTCCGCTGCGGCCGCAAGCCCGACGGCGTCGCAGCCGGCCATCGCACCCTGCACCAGTGCCCGCTCGCTGCCGCCGACACCGGTGCATTCGCCGGCCGCATAGACGCCGGGGACGCCGGTACGCTGGCGCCTGTCCACGGCCAGTGCCGGCGCCCCGTGGACCTGAGCGGTCCGGCAGCCGACGAGCTGGCCCAGCTCGGTGTTGGGCCGCAAGCCGAAGCCGACCGCCACGCGATCGCATTCGATGTCTTCGAACGATGACAGCCCTCGCTTCAGGCGCACCGATTCGACCTTGCCGTCGCCGGTCGCCGAGAGGACATGGCTGGCCCAGCGGTAGCTCGGCCGGTACAGCGCCAGCGCCTGAGCCGCCTTCGCAGGCCACCGCCCGAGCTGCGTCGCGAACCCGGCCAGCGCCGCGAGCGATGCCTGTTCGGCGATGCGGACGACGTGCGCGCCGGCCTTCGATGCGGTCGATGCGGCTGCGAACAGCAGCGGGCCGCTGCCGGCGATCACGATGCGTTCGCCCGCGACCGGCATGCCCGACTTGACGAGCGCCTGCAGGCCGCCCGCACCGGTCACGCCGGGCAGCGTCCAGCCGGGGAACGGCAGCAGCAGCTCGCGGGCGCCGGTGGACAGGATCAGTTTGGCGTAGCGCAGCAGCCAACCGCGCCGGGCGTCTTCGAGAAGCATCAACCCGGGCGCGGGCGCCGCAGCCACACGGGCACCGCCGACGATGCGCACGTTGCCGCATCGCGCCAGCTCGTCGCGCAGCTTTTGCGCCTGCAACACCGGCGTCACGCCGGGCCCGCCGCGCCAGATCTGCCCGCCGGGCGACGGGTTGTCGTCGACGATCACGATGTTCGCGCCGCTCGGCGCGGCAGCCACGGCCGCGGCCATGCCCGCAGGCCCGGCGCCGACGATGAGCAGGTCGCAATTTTCCAGTCGGGAAGCTTTCATTCGACGCTCTCGGTGCGGATCCGCATGCCGTCGCTGCAGACCGTCTGGCAGGCCAGCATGCGGCGTCCGTCGATGTCGACGCGGCATTCCTGGCAGATGCCCATGCCGCACAGCGGCGCGCGCGCCATGCCGGTGACGCTGGTACGGGTGGTGCCGTCGCCCGCAATGCGAAGCGCAGCAGCGACCGAGGTGCCGGGCTCGACCCTTGCCGGCCGGCCGTCGATCGTCAATGCCAGCAGATCGGTCATGGTGCTCATGCGATCTCCAGCAGGCGTTCGGGGCGGTAGGGCGCCGGATCGATCGACGGTGCGGCGCCCGTGACGAGCGCGGCGATCAGCTGCGCGCTGCCCGGTGCCGTCGTCACGCCGAGCCCTTCGTGCCCGACCGCCAGCCACAGGCCGTCGTGCGTCGGATGCGCACCCAGGAGCGGCAGTCCGTCGGGCGTGGCGGCGCGCAGCCCGGTCCAGGTGCGCACGGCGTTCAGGTCGCCGACGCCGGGCAGGTAGTCCATCGCGCGCCGGAGCATGCGCGCCAGCATCGCCGGCTCGACCTTCATGTCGGTGGTGTCGAACTGGCGCGAGGAGCCGATCAGCAGCTGGCCGGTGGGCCGCGGCTGGACGTTGAAGGCAACCGAGTCGCCTTCGCTGTGGTGGGCGCTGGCGACGTAGCCGAGCTCGACGAGCTGGTGCTTCACCATGCCCGGATCGCGGTCGGTGACGAGCAGATGCCCTTTCTTGGGCCGCAGCGGCAGTTCCGGACACAGTGCGGTCGCATGGATGCCGTTGGCCAGCACCACGTGCGATGCGCTCCGCCAGGCGCCGTCGTCGAGCCGGAGCCGCGTGCCTTCGATCCCGACGACGCGAGCGTGCTCGACGCGGATCTGCGAGTCGCCCTGCGCAAGCATCCATTCGGCGGCTGCGGGCGCATAGACGACGCCGTCGCCCGGCACGCGCAGCGCACCCGTCAGGCCACGACGCAGTGCCGGTTCCGCGTTCCGCAACGCGACTTCGGTCAGCAGCTCGCTTTCGATGCCGTGCTCGGAAAGCCGCCGCTGCTTCTGTTCGGCTTCCACCATTTCGCGGTCGTTCGCGGCGATCCACAGCGTGCCGCAGCCGCGATAGTCGCAGGCACCGGCCATCGAAGGCGCCATGGCGCGCCACAGGGCCAGCGAATGCATGCCGAGCGCCAGTTCGGCCGGGTTGTCGTCCATCACGACCAGGTGACCCATGCCGGCACCCGTCGCGCCGCCGCGCCGGTCGTCGAGCACCAGCACGCGCAGGCCGGCCGCAGCCAGGGCCTGCGCGCAGGCGGCACCGACGATGCCTGCGCCGATGACGAGAACGTCGGCATCCAAAGTCATGATCGGAGCCGGATGCCCCAGCCGAAAGGGTCGCCGGGCTCGATCAGCAGCGTCGCCTCCGCGCTCATGTGGGCACGCCCGCGGATCGTCGGAATGACTTGTCCGGCTTCGTCGCGCACGTAGCTGGCCTCGAACTCGCTGCCGATCACGCTGGCCTGCCGCCAGATTTCGCCGGGCTGCAGCTTGCCGTCGGCGGCCAGGCAGGCGATCTTCGCGCTGGTACCGGTGCCGCACGGCGAACGGTCGTAGGCGTTGCCGGGGCAGAGCACGAAGTTGCGGCTGTCGGCGCTGTCGTCCGGCGCGAACAGCTCGATATGGTCGATCTCGACGCCGTCGGTCCCGGTGATGCCCTGCGCCCAGAGCGCCTCGCGCAGCGCCGCGGCATAGGCCGTGAGTGCCGGCAGGTTGCCGCTGTCGACGCGCTGGCCGTGTTCGCTGGCCAGGAAGAACCAGTTGCCGCCCCAGGCCACGTCGCCGACGACCGGGGCGCACTCCTTCATTTCCACCGTGACCCGGTGGCGATGGCGGAAGGCGGGCACATTGCGCACGCTCACCGCGCCGTCCTCGTGCAGCGTCGCCGTGACGGTGCCCACGGGGGTCTCGATGCGGTGTACGCCCGCGCCGATGCGGCCCATGTGGGCCAGCGTGACGACGAGGCCGATGGTGCCGTGGCCGCACATGCCGAGGTAACCGCTGTTGTTGAAGAAGATCACGCCCGCGGCGGCTTCGGGCGATACCGGCGCGCAGAGCAGCGCGCCGACGATCACGTCGCTGCCGCGCGGCTCCAGCACGGTGGCGGCGCGCCAGGCGTCGTGGTCGCGCGCCAGCACCGCGCAACGCTCGGCCATGCTCCCGCCGCCCAGGTCGGGAAAGCCGCCGATGACCAGCCTGGTGGGTTCGCCGCCCGTGTGCGAATCGATGACCTCGATGCGTTGCATTCGATGCTCCCGCTCAGTAGCTCGCCAATGGCACGGGAACGGCGTTCTTGAAGGTGAACACCGTGATCGGCGCCTGCTTCATGTTGCCCTTGTCCTCGTAGCTGTAGGTCGCGGCCACGCCCTTGTACGTGGTCTTGTGGATTTCCGCGCCCACCTTGTCGGGGTCGACGGAATTCGTCTTCTGCATCGACTGGCCGATGAACATCACCTGGTCGTAGTACGAGGCGGCATATGCGTCGGCATCGATGTTGAAGCGCTTCTTGAACCTGGCCTTGAAAGCCGGACCGCTTTCGGCCTTCTCGAGGATCGAGCCGCCCTGCGCGCAGAACACCCGGTCGTCGACCGCATCGCCACCGAGCTTGCCGGTGACGGGGCTGCACAGGGTGTCGCCGCCGAGCAGCTTGCCGGGCACGGTGAGCTGCTTCATCTGGCGCGCCATCGGTGCGGCCTGCGGTGCGTACCCACCGAAGAAGATCGCTTCCGGCGCCTTGGCCTTGATGTTGGTCAGGATCGCCGTGAAATCGACCGCCTTGTCGGTCGTGAATTCCTGCGCGACCACGGTCAGGCCCCTTGCCTTGGCTTCTCTGGTGAACTCCTCGGCCAGGCCCTGGCCGAAGGCGGTCCGGTCGTCAATCACGCCGACCTTCCCGACCTTCAGCACCGTCGCCGCGTACACGGCCATGGCGCCGCCGATCTGGTTGTCGCTGGCGATGATGCGGAACAGGTTCTTGTAGCCGCCCTGCGTGACCTTGGGGTTGGTGCCCACCGTCGACAGCAGCACGCCGCCTTCGCTGTAGACGCGCGAAGCCGGGATCGCCACGCCCGAGCAGTACGGCCCCATGACGAACCTGACGCCGTCGTCCACGAACTTCTGCGCCACACTCACGCCGCTCTTGGCATCGCACTGGTCGTCCTCGGACACGAGCTCGAACTTCAAGGTCTTGCCGGCAATCGCGATCTTCCTCGCGTTCAGTTCTTCTACGGCAAGGCGCACGCCGTTTTCGTTGTCCTTTCCCGCGAAGGCATTCGCCCCCGAGAGCGGGCCGCTGTGGCCGATCTTCACCACCTGCTCCTGTGCGCTCGCTGCGCCTGCGAATGTCAGCGCCATCGAGGCGACAAGCGGAATCATCCGGATGGGGTTCTTCATGATTGCTCCTTGCTGGGCGGCCCGGCGCTTACATGACCGACCGGTACTGGGCGGGGCGGGTCTCGAGCGCTTTCCCGACGACGGCTTCGATGAACGCGCGCTCCTCGCCGATCAGCGGAAGCCGCGGACGGCGCATGTGCTCGGAGCCGACGCCGGCCAGCAGATCGATCAGCTTCAGGTTCTGCACCAGCTTGGTCGACACGTCCAGATGCAGCATCGGCGTCATCCACTGGTAGAGCGGCAGCGCTTCGGCGAACCGGCCGGCCTTCATGAGGTCGTACAGGGCAACGGTTTCGCGCGGGAACGTGCAGCCGACACCGGCCAGCAGACCGTCGGCGCCGAGAGCGAGCGCCTCGTAGGCGAGGTCGTCGACGCCGCAGAAGATCTGGTAACGATTGCCCAGCAGGATGCGCAGATCGGTGATCCGGCGGATGTTGTCTGTGCTTTCCTTGATGGCGGCGATCCACTTGCAGTCGGCGAGTTCGACCATGTGTTCCGGCTTCAGGTCGACGCGGTAGGCGACCGGATTGTTGTAGACCATCACCGGCTTCTGAGCGGCTTCGGCCATGGTGCGGACGTTCAGCATCGCCTCGCGGGCGTCGGCCACGTAGATCACCGACGGCATGACCATGTACCCGTCGACGCCGAGCCTGTTGGCGCCGTCGATGTAGCGCAGTGCGTCGCGCGTGCTGGTCTCCGACACGTTGGCTAGCACCGGGACGCGGCCGTCTGCGGCTTCCAGCGCGATCTTCGCGACGGTTAGCTTCTCGTCGAGCGACAGCGTGCTCGCTTCGCCCAGCGAGCCGCAGGTGACGAGGCCGTGGATGCCGTTGCGGATCTGGAAATCGATGTGCTTCGCCGTGCCTTCCGCGTCGATGCTTTCATCGGCGTGGAACTTGGTGGTGATGGCCGGGAAGATGCCTTGCCAGGGTTTGGCGACGTTGGATTGCGAGGTGGTCATGCGCGGTTCCTGAGGGAATGGAAGAGGTCGGGCCAATGTCTTTAAATATATTAATAAGATATTTAAAATATCTTGGCAGTGCATTAAGCAGTTTGCGTGCCAGTCGCTTCATCGGTGAAAACCCGGTCCCCGACGGGTTTTGGCGCGATTGCGGACGTTGCGTGCTTCGTTCGGGTGCGGATGACGCACCGTTTTGATGGGCAAGGCGGGCAACGGATAATGCAAAGCTGTTCTCCGAAGATTTCCGACCTCATGACCACGACCACGATCACGCCCACCGGTACAACCATGTCCGTCGCGGACATCCGCAAGACATTCCTCGACTTCTTCGCCTCGAAGGGCCACACGATCGTCGCGTCGAGCCCGCTGGTGCCGGGCAACGACCCGACGCTGATGTTCACGAACTCGGGCATGGTTCAGTTCAAGGACGTGTTCCTCGGTGAAGACAAGCGCCCCTACGTGCGCGCCACGTCGGTCCAGGCCTGCCTGCGCGCGGGCGGCAAGCACAACGACCTCGAGAACGTCGGCTACACCGCGCGCCATCACACGTTCTTCGAGATGCTGGGCAACTGGAGCTTCGGCGACTATTTCAAGCGCGAATCGCTGAAATGGGCCTGGGAACTGCTCACCGAGGTCTACAAGCTGCCGGCCGAACGCCTGCTGGCCACCGTCTATGAAGAAGACGACGAGGCCTACGACATCTGGACGAAGGAAATCGGTCTTCCGCCCGAGCGCGTGATCCGCATCGGCGACAACAAGGGCGGCCGCTACAAGTCCGACAACTTCTGGATGATGGCCGACACCGGCCCGTGCGGCCCGTGCAGCGAGATCTTCTACGACCATGGCGACCACATCCCCGGCGGCCCGCCCGGCAGCCCGGACGAAGACGGCGACCGCTTCATCGAGATCTGGAACAACGTGTTCATGCAGTTCGACATGGCCGCCGATGGCAGCGTCACGAAGCTGCCCGCGCCCTGCGTCGACACCGGCATGGGGCTCGAACGGCTGGCGGCCATCCTGCAGCACGTGCACAGCAATTATGAGATCGACCTTTTCGCGGCACTCATCAAGGCCGCATCGCGCGAGACCGGAGAACAGGACCTGGGCAACAACAGCCTGCGCGTGATCGCCGACCACATCCGCGCGACTGCGTTCCTCGTCACCGATGGCGTGATCCCGTCGAACGAAGGTCGCGGCTACGTGCAGCGCCGCATCGTGCGCCGCGCGATCCGCCACGGCTACAAGCTCGGCCAGAAGAAGCCGTTCTTCCACAAGCTGGTGCCGGATCTGGTCGCGCTGATGGGCGATGCCTATCCGAAGCTGGTGGCTGACGAGGCGCGGATCACGGCGGTGCTGAAGGCGGAGGAGGAGCGGTTCTTTGAGACGCTAGCGAATGGGATGCATATCCTTGAACAGGAAATCGCACGAATTCGCGAAGCCTCGGGTAGTCGCGATGAGCCTATGGGTGATGTGCCTCCCGGAACCGGATGGATGCTATCTGGCGATGTCGCCTTCAAGTTGCACGACACCTTCGGGTTCCCGCTGGATTTGACGCAAGACGTTCTTCGAGAGGTTGATCTTTCGGTCGACGAAGCCGGCTTCAACGCCGCCATGGAAAAGCAGAAAGCCGCTGGCCGCGCCGCCGGCAAGTTCAAGATGGACCGCAACGTCGACTACGCCGGCACCGGCAACGTCTTCACCGGCTACGAACATCTCGAAGAAAAAGCCACCGTCGTCGCGCTGTACGTCGAAGGCACGTCCGTCCAGCAACTGACCGAAGGCCAGACCGGCATCGTCGTGCTCGACACAACGCCTTTCTATTCGGAAAGCGGCGGCCAGGTCGGCGACCAGGGCGTCATCGGCGCAGAGGGCGTGCAGTTCGGCGTCGAGGACACTCAGAAGATCAAGTCCGACGTCTTCGGCCACCACGGCACGCAGACGCAGGGCACCCTGAAGATTGGCGATGCGGTCACCGCCACGGTCGACGGCGAGCGTCGTCACGCCACGCAGCGCAACCACAGCGTCACCCACCTGATGCACAAGGCGCTGCGCGAAGTGCTCGGCACGCATGTGCAGCAGAAGGGCTCGCTGGTCGATGCCGACAAGACACGCTTCGACTTCGCGCACGGCGCTGGCGTGACGCACGCACAGGTGCTGGAGATCGAGAAACGTGTGAATGCCGAAATCCTGCTGAACGAGCCGACCGTGATCCGCACGATGGCGATCGAGGAAGCGCAGAAGTCCGGCGCGATGATGCTGTTCGGCGAGAAGTACGGCGAGACGGTGCGCGTGATCGACATCGGCAGCAGCCGCGAGCTCTGCGGCGGCACGCACGTGCAGCGCACCGGCGACATCGGCCTGTTCAAGGTGACGAGCGAAGGCGGCGTCGCTGCCGGGGTCCGGCGCATCGAGGCCGTCACCGGCGCAAAAGCGCTGGGCTATCTGCAGGATCTCGAATCGACGGTCCAGAGCGTGGCCGCGACGCTGAAAACCCCGCCCGTCGACGTGCAGGGCCGTCTCGCGCAGGTGATGGACCAGGTGAAGGCGCTGGAGCGCGAAATCGGCGCGCTCAAGGGCAAGCTGGCTTCGTCGAAAGGCGATGAGCTCATTACGCAGGCCATCGATGTCAACGGCATCAAGCTGCTGGTCGCGAAGCTCGACGGCGGCGATGCCAAGACGTTGCGCGACACGATGGACAAGCTCAAGGACAAGCTGAAGTCGGCTGTCGTCGTGCTCGCCATCTCAGACGGCGGCAAGGTGCAGATCGCAGCCGGCGTGACGAACGACACGACAGCAAAGGTCAAGGCCGGCGAACTGGTCAACTTCGTCGCGCAACAGGTCGGCGGCAAGGGCGGCGGCAAGCCGGACATGGCGATGGCCGGCGGTACCGATGCGCGCGCGCTGCCCGCGGCGCTGGCGTCCGTGCATGCCTGGGTGAGCGAACGCGCCTGACAAGACATTAAAAAAACCGCATCGGCTCGAGAGCCGGTGCGGTTTCATTGTGAGGAGTTGTCCGGTGCTTACGCGGTCACAGCTTCCAGCGCCGCATTGAACGTCGTGCTTGGCCGCATCACCGCTTCCGTCTTCTTCGCGTCCGGCAGATAGTAGCCGCCGATGTCCGCCGCCTTGCCCTGCACGTCGGCCAGTTCGCCGACGATCTTCTGCTCGTTATCGGTCAGGGTCTTCGCCAGACCGGCGAATCTGGCGGCCAGCGCCGCGTCCTCGGTCTGGGCGGCCAGTTCCTGGGCCCAGTACATCGCCAGGTAGAACTGGCTGCCGCGGTTGTCCAGCTGGCCGGTTTTCGGGGATGGGTTCTTGTTCTGGTCCAGCAGCTTGCCGGTGGCTGTGTCGAGCGTCTTCGACAACAGCGTGGCTTGCGCGTTGCCGGTCTTGAGGCCCAGGTCTTCCAGGCTCACGGCCAGCGCGAGGAATTCGCCGAGCGAATCCCAGCGCAGGTGGTTTTCCTCGACCAGCTGCTGCACGTGCTTCGGAGCCGAACCGCCGGCACCCGTCTCATACAGACCGCCGCCGGCCATCAACGGCACGACAGACAGCATCTTGGCGCTGGTGCCGAGTTCCATGATCGGGAACAGGTCGGTCAGGTAGTCGCGCAGGATGTTGCCGGTGACGCTGATCGTGTCGAGGCCGCGGATCACGCGTTCCAGCGTGTAGCGCATGGCACGCACCTGGCTCATGATCTGGATGTCGAGACCGTTGGTGTCGTAGTCCTTCAGGTAGGTCTTGACCTTCTTGATGACTTCGTTCTCGTGCGGACGGTACGGATCCAGCCAGAAAACGGCCGGCGTGCCCGAGTTGCGGGCGCGCGTGACGGCCAGCTTGACCCAGTCGCGGATCGGAGCATCCTTGACCTGGCACATGCGCCAGATGTCGCCCTGCTCGACCTGCTGGCTCAGCAGCACTTCGCCGGTGGCGATGTCGACGATGTTGGCCACGCCGTCTTCCGGAATCTCGAAGGTCTTGTCGTGGGAGCCGTACTCTTCGGCCTGCTGGGCCATCAGGCCGACGTTGGGCACCGTGCCCATCGTCTTCGGGTCGAACGCGCCGTGCCATTTGCAGAAGTTGATGATCTCCTGGTAGATGCGGGCAAAGGTGCTCTCCGGAATCACCGCCTTGGTGTCCTTCAGGCGGCCATCGGCGCCCCACATCTTGCCGCCGTTGCGGATCATCGCGGGCATCGACGCGTCGACGATCACGTCGTTGGGCGAATGGAAGTTGGTGATGCCCTTGGCCGAATCGACCATCGCCAGCTCGGGACGGTGCTCGTGGCACGCGTGCAGGTCGCGCTTGATCTCGTCCTGCTTGCTCTGCGGCAGCGTGGCGATCTTGTTGTAGAGATCGACCATGCCGTTGTTGACGTTGACGCCCAGCTCGTCGAACAGTTCGGCGTGCTTCGCGAAAGCGTCCTTGTAGAAGATGCGCACGCAGTGGCCAAACACGATCGGGTGCGAGACCTTCATCATGGTCGCCTTCACGTGCAGCGAGAACATCACGCCGGTCTTGTACGCGTCCTCGATCTCGCGCTCGTAGAAGTCCAGCAGCACTTTCCTGCTCATGAACATGCTGTCGATGATTTCGCCATCTTTCAGGGCGACCTTGGTCTTGAGAACGACCGTGTTGCCGCTCTTGCCAACCAGTTCCATCTTCACGTCGCGCGCCTTGTCGAGCGTCAGCGATTTTTCACCGTGATAGAAGTCGCCGCTGTGCATGTGCGAGACGTGCGAGCGCGATGCCTGGCTCCATTCGGCCATGCTGTGCGGGTGTTTGCGGGCGTATTCCTTGACGGCCTTTGGCGCGCGGCGGTCCGAGTTGCCTTCGCGCAGGACCGGGTTGACCGCGCTGCCGATGCACTTGTTGTAGCGGGCGCGGATGTCCTTTTCTTCGTCGGTCGTCGGGTTCTCGGGATAGTCGGGAATCGCATAGCCCTTGCCCTGCAGTTCCTTGATGGCGGCGCCAAGCTGCGACACCGATGCGCTGACGTTCGGCAGCTTGATGATGTTGGCATCGGGCGAGAGCGTGAGCCGACCCAGTTCGGCCAGATTGTCCGGCACGCGCTGGGCTTCGGTCAGGGCTTCGGGGAACTGGCCCAGGATGCGGGCAGCCACGGAGATGTCGCTGGTCTCGACGTTGATGCCTGCCGGGCCGGCGAAGGTCCGCACGATGGGCAGGAAGGCGGCCGTCGCCAGTGCGGGGGCTTCGTCGGTCAGCGTGTAGATGATGGTCGGTTGCGTCGTGCTCATGCGCTTGGTTCCTAGGGAGGGAGAAATTGAATCGACGCGTGATTTTCGTGCTTTTTTGCCGCGGGCTCCTTGCGAGGTATCCGGCGGGGTCTCCCCTACGTCAATCAACGTATTCGCGAGGGTTCGCCGGCTTTGCAGAATCGGGCCGTTCCACGGTCACAAGACAAGGTTGCGTTCATGATCCACGGCGATATCTCAAGCAGCAACGACACCGTGGGTGTCGCGGTCGTCAACTACAAGATGCCGCGTCTCCACACCAGGGCAGAGGTGCTCGACAACTGCCGCGCCATCGCGAAGATGGTGGTCGGCATGAAGTCCGGACTGCCCGGCATGGACCTCGTCGTCTTCCCCGAATACAGCACCCACGGGATCATGTACGACAGCGCCGAGATGTACGAGAACGCGGCGTCCATCCCCGGCGCGGAAACCGAGATCTTTGCCGAGGCCTGCCGCAAGGCGAAGGTGTGGGGCGTGTTCTCGCTCACCGGCGAGCGCCACGAGGAACACCCGAACAAGGCGCCGTACAACACACTGATCCTCATGAACGACCGGGGCGAGATCGTCCAGAAGTACCGCAAGATCATGCCGTGGGTGCCGATCGAGGGCTGGTATCCGGGCAACTGCACCTACGTGAGCGACGGCCCCAAGGGCATGAAGATCAGCCTGATCATCTGCGACGACGGCAACTATCCCGAGATCTGGCGCGACTGCGCGATGAAGGGAGCCGAACTCATCGTGCGCTGCCAGGGTTACATGTACCCGGCCAAGGAGCAGCAGATCCTGATCAGCAAGGCGATGGCCTTCGCCAACAACACCTATGTCGCGGTGGCGAATGCCGCCGGTTTCGACGGCGTGTATTCGTACTTCGGCCATTCCTCGCTGATCGGCTTCGACGGGCGCACGCTCGGCGAATGCGGTACCGAAGAGATGGGCATCCAGTACGCGGCGCTGAGCAAGTCGCTGATCCGCGATTTCCGAAAGAACGGCCAGTCGGAGAATCATCTCTTCAAGCTGGTTCACCGCGGTTACACCGGGATGATCAACTCGCGCGAAGGCGACAAGGGCGTGGCCGATTGCCCGTTCGACTTCTATGCCAGGTGGGTCGCCGACCCGCAGGGCACGCGCGAGATGGTGGAGTCGTTCACGCGCACCACCGTCGGCACGGCCGAAGCGCCGATCGAAGGGATCCCGAACGAAGACACCGTCAACGTCCACCGGTGATGCCCGACGTGCTCTCGAACTGGCGCATCGCTACCGAACCTTATTACCGACCGGTCGGCGACGAATGCGAACGCTTCGAGGCCGCATGGTCCGAGCGATTGCCGATGCTGCTCAAGGGGCCGACCGGCTGCGGCAAGACGCGCTTCGTTGAACACATGGCATGGCGCCTGGGCAAGCCGCTCGTGACCGTCGCGTGCAACGAGGACACCACCGCCGGCGACCTCGTCGGGAGATGGCTGCTCGACGCCGAAGGCACGCGCTGGCAGGACGGCCCGCTGACGCTCGCCGCGCGGCACGGCGCGATCTGCTACCTCGACGAGATCGTGGAAGCGCGTGCCGATACCGCCGTGGTGATCCACCCGCTGACCGACACCCGCCGCATGTTGCCGATCGAGCGCAACGGCGAGGTGGTGCGCGCGCATGCGGACTTCGCGCTCGTCGTGTCGTACAACCCCGGCGGCAGCCGCAACCTGAAGGCCTCGACGAAGCAGCGTTTCTGCGGGCTGGAGTTCGACTATCCCGGCGCCGAGGAAGAAACGGAGATCCTCATGCGCGAAGCCGGTGTCGATGTCGGGCTGGCGTCTTCACTCGTCGCGCTCGGAATCCGCTCGCGCCGCCTCGCCGGCCACGGACTGGAGGAGGGCGCATCGACTCGCATGCTGGTGCGCGCGGCGCAGCTCGTACGCTGCGGAATGACGCCGGCTGCCGCGAGCCGCATGGCGCTCGTCGCACCGCTGACCGACGACGCGGTGCTGCGCGACGCGCTGCTGGCCGCTGTCGATGCCTCGTTCTGAGCTGGCTCCGCTCGGCCCGTATCTGCGGCTGCTCTGGAACGTCGCGCCGCCGTTGCTGCTGCTGCCCGCTGCGATCGAGGGCGACGCCGGCGATGCGCAGCCGTACCTCTCGCACGCCGGCCTGCACCTTCCGGCCGCACCTGCCGCACCTGCCGCACCTGCCGGTCTCGACGGCGCGAGTGCCGCGCACTGGCAGCGCGCCGCAGCAGCCCATGCCGCGGCGCATCTCGTTTTCTCGCGCAGCGTTTTCGTGCGCGAGGGCATGGCGCCCATCACGCAGGCGCTGCTCGGCCTGCTGGAGGATGCGCGTGCCGAAGCGCTCGCCTGTCGCCAGCTCCCGGGTCTGCGACGACTCTGGGCGCCGCTGCACACGGTGACGTCGC
Organism: Variovorax glucosi; assembly: GCF_051216695.1. Classification (NCBI taxonomy): domain Bacteria; kingdom Pseudomonadati; phylum Pseudomonadota; class Betaproteobacteria; order Burkholderiales; family Comamonadaceae; genus Variovorax; species Variovorax glucosi. The sequence continues at coordinate 581,086 of NZ_JBPJZE010000001.1, read as the reverse complement.
AGGATGGCGACGACTTCGAAACGCTCATGTTGAGGCTTGCCCGCGGTCTCATCGACGCCTCTTATGTCGATCCGCATCCCTGGATCGCGAAAGGCCGGTCGATGTTCTTCAGCGACGGTAGCGGCCAGGAGGTTTTGGCTCAAACCGCTCCGCGTGCGCTGCGCCAGCTCGCTTCCGCACTGGGCAACGACATCGGACAGATGCGCATCGGCTTCAATCCGAAGCTGTACCGGCCCGGACCGAGCTACCGCGACGACAACCGCTGGCTCTGGCACAGCGACGAGCAGCATGCGGGTCGGTCGCAGCCGGCGCCGACAGCAGCGCGCCTGAAGGACGATGCGACCGGCGACATCCCGCCCGAGCCTGTGCAGTGGCGCTATCCCGAATGGGATCGGCGCATCGGCCGCGAGCGGCGCGACTGGTGTGCGGTGATCGAACACGCGGCGAGCGAATCCGCTTCTGCGGTACGGTGGTCGTCGCCGTCGTCATCGCCGTCGATTCCCTTTCCGGCGGCGCGTCTGCGTGCCGCGCTGCAGGTCGCGGCCTTGCGGACACGCGTCCTTCAGCCGCGCGAGGCCGACGGCGACGAACTGGATGTCGAAAATTCCGTTCAGACGCTGGCCGCACTGCGCCGCCGCCAGCCGTGGGATGAGCGCGTCTACCGTCGGATACGGCACGCGCCGGCCAGATTGGCGGTGATGCTTCTGCTGGACACTTCCGCGTCGAGCGGCGAGCGGCCTTTGCACGCGAGTGCAGCTGGGAGCGCGACAACGGTGCTGTCGCTGGCGCAGTGCGCCGCAGCCGAACTGGCGGCAGCCATGTCGCGGCTGGGCTGGCGCGTCGCCATCCAGGGTTTCAGTTCCGACGGCAGGCATGCCGTTCGACACAGCCGGGTGCTCGGTTTCGGCCAACCGTGGAACGACGCTGCGGAGCGTCGGCTCGCGGGGCTGCGGGCCGGAGATTCCACGCGCATCGGCGCGGCGTTGCGGCATGCCACGCGTGCGCTTCTGGAGCAACCGGCGACACGGCGGATCGCGCTGGTGCTGGGCGATGGCGAGGCGTACGACATCGATGTCCACGAGCCCGGCTACCTAACCGAGGATGCGCGCCACGCAGTGCGGACCGCCCGGCGGGCCGGCGTGCGTTGCTTGTGCCTGATGCCCGGCACCGGTTCGCCGGAGGCCGCGCGCATCTTCGGTCCCGATGGCATCGCGCTGCTGCGCGACATGTCGTCGCTGCCGCTCGCGATGAGCCGCCTGCTGTCGAGCGGCTGACGACTCAGTCGCGACCGTCGATGCGCTCGAAGACGAGGTCCCAGACGCCGTGGCCCAGCTTGAGACCGCGATTCTCGAACTTGGTCAGCGGCCGGTATTCCGGTTTCTCCGCATAAGTCGTTGCCGTGTTGCGCAGCATCGATTCGGCCGACAGCACTTCGAGCATCTGCTCCGCATAGGGTTGCCAATCGGTCGCGCAATGAAGATAGCCGCCCGGCGCCAGGCGTTCGGCCAGCTTGCGAACCAGCGGTGCCTGGATCAGCCGGCGCTTGTTGTGCCGCAGCTTGTGCCACGGATCGGGAAAGAAGATGTGCACGCCGGCCAGTACGCCGTGCGGCAGCATGTGGTCGATGACGTCGACCGCGTCGTGCGCGCAGATGCGGATGTTGGTCAGCGACTGCTCACCGATGCGTTTCAGCAGCGCGCCTACGCCGGGTTCGTGCACCTCGCAGCAGAGAAAGTTGTCGTCCGGACGCACGGCCGCGATGTGCGCCGTCGCTTCGCCCATGCCGAAGCCGATTTCCAGCACCGTCGGAGCGTCGCGGCCGAACACGGCGGCGAAGTCGACGGGAGATTCGGTGTACGGCAGCAAGAAGCGCGGGCCGAATTCTTCGTACGCGCGTGCCTGGCCGTCGGTCGTGCGACCCGCGCGGCGCACGAAGCTCTTGAGGCGGCGGTGCAGCGGATGCGGGTTCTCGGGGTCGTACGGGCCTGGAACAGCAGGCAGTTCCTGAGATTCCGGCGGGACGGGAGGGGAGTTGGGGAGGTCGTTCACGGGCGCATTCATCAAGGCCGCGAATTGTAGAGATCGTGCCATGCCGGAATCCAGGCGGACAGCGCCTCGGCGGCGGTCGGTGCCTGCGTCAACGGAAGGCCGAGCACTCGCGCCGCGGCTTCGAGCGCAGCCAGCGCAGCCGCCGGCGTCGACGTGTCGATTGGCTGCGCGCCGTTCTGCTTGGACAGCTTCTGGCCGTCCGGCGCCATGACCAGCGGCGTGTGGAGGTAGGTCGGCGTGGGCATGTCGAGCGCCTGCTGCAGCGCGATCTGGCGCGCCGTGTTGTCCGCCAGATCTTCGCCGCGCACGACATCGCCGATTCGCTGATCGGCATCGTCGACGACGACAGCCAGCTGATAGGCCCAGACGCCGTCCGCGCGACGAAGGATGAAGTCGCCGACTTCGACTGCTACGTCCTGGCACTGCGCGCCGAGGCGACGGTCGGTCCAGTCGACGACGGACGTTTGTTCAGCGACTGCAGTGACCGCAGCGCCGTCGAGCGGTACGACGGCGAAGCGCCAGGCCCGCGCCTGCCGGCCGTGCAGTCCGCTGCGGCAGGTGCCGGGATAGACACGTTCGCCGTGCCGGTCGTGCGTCACGCCGCGTCGGGCGAGTTCGTATTCGATGTCCTTGCGCGAACAGGCGCACGGGTAGGCACGTCCGGCAGCGACGAGCCGGTCTAGCGCTTGCTGGTACGGCGCGAAGCGTTGTGTCTGCCAAACCGGCGGCAGGTCGGGATGCATTCCGCAGGCGGCGAGTTGCGCCAGGATGTGTTCGCCCATGCCCGGCAGGCAGCGTGCGGTATCGGCATCCTCGATGCGCACCAGCCACTGCGCCAACGGCCCGCGCGCGCGCACGTCGAGCCAGCTGGCCAGCGCGGCGACCAGCGAGCCCGCATGCAGCGGGCCGGTCGGCGATGGCGCGAAGCGTCCGGTCAGAGGATGTTCAGAGAACGGCCAGGGCCAGCGAAAGGCCCGACAGGAACGCGTCTTCCACGCGATGCCCCATGCACCAGTCGCCGGCAACGCCGATGCGCGCCTTGGCATCCCAGAGATGCGTCTTGCCCAGCGGCACCTGCGTCTGCGCTTCGGGCCAGCAACGGGCACGAGCGTAATTGGGCGTGGCATAGATGCCGGTGATTTCGGCGAATGCGCGCATCAGCTTGGCTTCGACGCGCTGCGCGTCGTCGCGCAGATGTTCCTGCGACCAGGTCGGGCTGGCCTGCAGCGTCCAGCGTTCGACCGGATCGCGGCCGGGTTTGGAAGATTCGCGAGCGAGCCAGGCCACGCGGTGGTGCGTGCTGCGGGCGGCATTCCACTGCGGCCCGAGGTGCGACATGGTCGGCTGATTGGCTTGCGGGAAAGCGATCATCAGCGTCCAGCACGGCGATGCCTGCACCTTGGCTATGCCGCGCGCGACCGGCTCGGACACCTTGCCGCGCGACAGCAGCAGCCGTGCGCGCGCCGGCGGCACGGCCAGCAGCACGCCGTCGTAACCCGAATGCACGCCGGTGGCGCCGCCTTCGCTTTCGGTGCGCAGCTGCCATTTGCGCGGGCTCAGCGCATCGGCTTCAATCTGCACCACGGTTGCGCCTGTCACGACGCGCTCGCCGAGCGGCTTGGCCCAGTTCACGACCAGCGCGTCCATGCCCGGTTGTGCCACCCAGTGCGATTCGAGCGACGGCAGCGCTGCTTCGGCAACGCGGCCGTGCGGGTCGAGTACGCGGACCAGATTGGCGCTCCAGCGCTTGCAGGTGGTCGGCTCGGTCTTGAGCGCGAGTTCGAAGCGTGGATCGCGAACGGTGAAGTACTGGGCACCGCTGTCGAAGCGACCGAACGCGGTCGACTCACTGGCCATGCGTCCGCCGGCTGCGGCTTCGCTTTCGAACACCGTCACTTCATGGCCAGCCTGCATCAAGGTGCGGGCGCAGGCGATGCCAGCCATGCCGGCGCCGATGACAGCGAACTTGCGGGGTGCCGGAGCGGGGCGGGCGGCGCGGTCTGGAGAGGTGGACATGACGATTTCTTTCTTTTGGAAACGCACTCTACATCGGGTTTCAGCGGCCCCGGTGGCGCTCGAGCAGGGCGCGGCGGGTGCCTTCGTGATCGAGTTGCGCCAACCACCATGTCAGCGCCCGGCCCGCATGACCCGCTGCGCGTGCGCGCCAGGCCGCATGCATCTGCCCGACCGGCTGGACGCGCTCGGTCGGCAACTCGACCAGATGCCCGGCCTCGATGTACGGGCGTGCCATCGGCTCGGGCAGGAAACCGCCGCCCAACCCGTGGAGTTGCGCTGCAAGCTTGCTGTGGACCGTGGGTACGGTGAGCACGTCCTGACCGCCGATCAGGTTGACGCTCATGCTCGGACCGGCACGCGACGAGTCGGCGGCAACGACGGCGCGGTGCGCGCGCAGCGTCGCATCGTCGAGCGGCGTCGTCAGGCGCGCCAGCGGATGGTTCGGTGCCACTGCATAGATGAAGCGCAGTTCGCCCAGCGGCCGGGTGCGGATGCCGGCTGCCGTGAATGCCATGCTGGCAGCGTCCAGCACCGAGCCGATCGCGAGGTCGGCTTCACCGCTGGCCAGCGCCTCGATGGTGCCGAGCAGCGTTTCGTCGCGCAGCTTCAGGCGCGTCGGCGGGTCTTCGGCATAGAACGCGCCGATCAGGTCGAGCATCGGGTCGCGCGCGATCACGCTGTCGACCGCGATGGTGAAGAGCGGCTCCCAGCCGGTCGCCACGCGCTTCACGCGATTGGCGACCGCTTCGACATCCGCCAGCAGGCGCGGCGCCTCGCGCATCAGTTCGGCGCCGGCTTCGGTGAGCCGTGCCTGGCGAGCGCTCCGGTCGAACAGCAGCACGTCCAGCGCGTCCTCGATCTGGCGCACCCGGTAGCTGAGGGCGCTGGGCACCAGGCCGAGCGTGCGGGCCGCGCCGGCGAAACTGCCGGCGCCGACCACCGCCTGCAGCATGCCGAGGGAATCGGGCGTCAGGACATCGCGGGGACTCAGCATTTGGCGCTTTCAATCGTTCGAATAATTTGAATGATGACATCAAACGCGAACGACTTTCAGCCACCTCAACCGCTCTAAAGTTGCTTCATCGGCGGCACATACGGTGCGGCAGTGCAGAAAGTCCCTTCGGGGCAAGGAGTTCAACGATGTTGACGATTCGCAAATCCCAGGAACGCGGTTACGCAGACCACGGCTGGCTCAAGTCTTTCCACAGCTTCTCTTTCGCCGGTTACCACGACCCGGCGCACATGGGCTTCGGCAACCTGCGCGTGATCAACGAAGACCGCGTGGCCGCAGGCGCCGGCTTCGGCACCCACGGCCACAAGGACATGGAAATCATCAGCTACGTCATGTCCGGCGAACTGGCGCACAAGGACAGCATGGGCAACATCGAGAGCATTCCACCCGGAGAAGTCCAGCGCATGAGCGCCGGCCGCGGCGTGATGCACAGCGAGTTCAATCACAAGAAGGACGAGACCACGCACTTCCTGCAGATCTGGCTGCTGCCGAACGCCCGTGGCATCGAGCCCGGTTACGAGCAGAAGAAGTTTCCCGACGCCGAAAAGCGCGGCCATCTGCGGCTGGTCGCTTCGCCGGACGGCAGCGACGGTTCGGTGACGGTGCATTCGGATGCGCGGCTCTATGCAGGGCTGTTCGACGGCGCGGAAAGCACGTCGCTGACACTCGACCCGGCGCGCAAGAGCTATGTGCATCTGGTGCGCGGCGAACTCGAGGTCAACGGCCGCAAGCTGACGACCGGCGACGCTGCGCTCATCGAGGGTGAATCGCAACTCGCCTTGAGCGCTGGCAACGATGCCGAAGTGCTGGTGTTCGATCTCGCTGCATGATCCCGGGGCCGCTTCGACAGCGGCCCTTTTTTTGCTTGTTTCCTTTTTCCCTTTGTTCTTTTCTTTTCAGGAGTGACTTTCATGGCTTCAACGACCTACCCGACTTCCACCGGCATCACCACCACCTCGACGCAGGACGTCATCGCCCTCGTCGGCCGCATCCTGATCGCCTATCTCTTCATCCCGGCGGGCTTCGGCAAGCTGATGGGTTTTGCGGGCACGGTCGGCTACATCACGTCGGCCGGACTGCCGCTGCCGCAGGTCGCCGCGGCGATCGCAATTCTTGTGGAACTCGGCCTCGGCATCGCGCTGCTGCTCGGCTTCAAGACCCGCATCGTCGCCATCGTGATGGCAATCTTCACCGTGGCTACCGCCCTGTTCTTTCACAAGTATTGGTCCGCGCCTGACGCGATGAAGATGATGCAGACCATCAACTTCAACAAGAACATCGCCATCGCAGGCGGCCTGCTCGCCTTCGCTGCATTCGGCCCCGGCCGTCTGAGCATCGACAAGCGCTGATTCGATCCTCCACAACTCTCGAAAGCATTCAATGACAAACGTCGCAGTCATCTTCCATTCCGGCTACGGCCATACCCAGCGCGTCGCGCAGTTCGTCGCCGACGGTGCACAGGGCGAACTGATCGCCATCGACGCCGAAGGCAACCTGCCGGAAGGCGCCTGGGAAACGCTGGCCGCCGCCGACGCCATCATCTTCGGCACGCCGACCTACATGGGCGGCGCGAGCTGGCAGTTCAAGAAGTTCGCCGACGCGACGTCCAAGGTCTGGTTCACGATGGGCTGGAAGGACAAGGTCTTCGGCGGCTTCACCAACAGCGCCAGCTTCAACGGCGACAAGCAGGTCACGCTGCAATATCTGCAGACGCTGGCTTCGCAGCACGGCGGCATCTGGACCAGCCTGGGCATGCCGCCGTCGAACAAGAAGGCCGCGACCCGCAACGACATCAACAACCTGGGCAGCTCCGTCGGCGCGATGGCGCAATCGCCCTCGGATGCGAGCGTTCAGGAAATCCCGCAGGGCGACCTCGATACGGCAAAGGCCTACGGCAAGCGAGTCGCCGAGATCGCGGCCAAGCTGCGCGGTTGAACCGGACTTCGTCATGAACGATCTCCTCACGCTGACCGGTCATGACAAGGACCTCGGCGGCGGCTTCAAGGTGCGCCGTCTGCTGCCTGCCGCCAAGCGCCGTTCGGTCGGACCTTTCGTGTTCTTCGACCATTTCGGTCCCGCTCACGAACGGCCCGGCGAACAGCACGACGTGCGACCGCATCCGCACATCGGCCTGGCCACCGTCACCTATCTTTTCGAGGGCGCGATGATGCATCGCGACAGCCTCGGCAGCGTGCAGGAGATCCTGCCCGGCGCGATCAATTGGATGACTGCCGGTCGTGGCATCGTGCATTCGGAGCGCAAGCCCGAGCGCTTGAAGTCGGATGAATACGTCAACCATGGATTGCAGCTGTGGGCAGCGCTTCCGCAGGCACATGAAGAAGTCGAGCCGGCATTCGTGCATACGGCAAGCAACAAGATTCCGGAAGTCGAAGAGCAGGGCGCCCGCGTGCGGGTGTTGGTCGGCGAGGCGTTTGGAAAGCGGTCGCCGGTCGCGACCTATGCGCCGACGATCTACCTCGATGTCCTGCTGAATCCCGGTGCGCATTTCAAGCTGCCGGCCTTGGCGCCGGAACTTGCCGTCTACACCGTCGACGGTGCGATCGCCATCGACGGCACGCCGGTGGAGGCGCACACCATGACGCTGCTGCCGGACGGGCTGGGTGCCTTGCTGATCGTACCGGCTGAGGCGTCCGCCGTACGGCTGATGGTGGTCGGCGGCGAGCCGCTGGACGGTCCGCGCTTCATTACCTGGAACTTCGTCTCGAGCAGCAAGGAACGCATTCTTCAGGCCGGTGACGACTGGTCCGCCCAACGCATGGGACATGTGCCCGGCGAGACGGAATTCATTCCGCTGCCGGGTTCGCCTTTCAAAGTGCAGGACCCGGCGCCGGACGCCGGCACGACGCCGGTCTGAATCAGTGCAGTGCGTCAGCGCATCCGCGGCTGACCGTTCGACGCGCTGACGCCGCCGTCGACAGGCAGTGCCACACCGGTCACGAAGCTCGCGTCGTCGCTCGCCAGAAAGGCGATCACCGATGCGACTTCGCTGGCTTCGGCCGGCCGGCCTAGCGCGATGCGATCCTTGAACTTTGCCATCAGTTCGGGCTTCTGCTCCATTTCTTCGGTCATGCCGGTTCGCGTCAGACTCGGGCAGACCGCATTCACGCGAACGCCGTCGGCGCCGTGGTCCAGCGCCAGGGAGCGCGTGAGGTTGACGACCGCGCCTTTCGACGCGTTGTAGAAGCCCATGTCCCAGTCCGCGCCGGTGCCGGACACCGATGCGGTGTTCACGATACAGCCACGGCTCTTCTTCAGTTCGGTCATGGCGGCCTTCGCGCAGTGGAAAACGCCGCCGACGTTGGTGGTCATGACCTTGTTCCAGTCCTCCAGCGAGCCTTCCGACGCCTTGCCCTGGACGACGACGCCGGCATTGGCAACCATCACATGCAGCGCGCCAAATCGCTCGACAGTCGCGGCAACCAGTGCTTCAACCTGCGCGAAGTCGGCAACGTCGGTCTCGCGGACGAGCGTCCTGTCGGCGGGTAGATTGACTGCGATCTTTTCGAGCTTTTCCAGCGTCGTTCCGGCCAGCACGACGTTCGCACCTTCTTCCGAAAAGCGGATGGCGGTTGCCTTGCCGATGCCCGAGCCGGCGCCCGTGACGATGACGGTCTTGTCTGCGAATCTATGGAGGGTCATGAGGTGTCCTTTGAGTGATCGGTTGGTTTGAAACAGACCGGTCAGCGTGAGGACTCCGGATGGCGCAGGGCGTGGGAGAAGGGCAACGCGGAGCGTGAGAGTGCGGGAACAGATTGAATGTCGTGCCGAGTTGCTCGGCAGACGTTATCTCCGCGATTTGTGTGCGACGTATTCCTTCAGCGCGCCGTCCTTGCGGGACTGCACATCGGAACCCAAGCTTCAGCTAGTGCAGCGAAAACGCAGCGATATTCAAACGTTTTGCTGCTTGTTCAAGTCGCTTGTCTCGCGTCCAAAGCAACGTCGAAGGTTCCAGCCTCGTAGACGCAAGCAGATGCAGGTCGACGTAGCCGATGCCCGATCCGAACAGGCGTTCCGCGGTCAGGAGCGCCATCACCTCTGTCGGGCTGGCGACAGCGACGCTCGGCAAGAGTTCCAGTACTTGAATCGTCTCGGTGCGTTTCTGCAAATTGCCCAGTGCGATTTCACCGATGACATAAGGATGAGTCAGCACCATCCCGTCATTTAGCAGCGTCTGCAATTGCTCGTCGCCGTGGGCCAGATGATCTATCCAGATCGACGTATCAACGAGGATCATCTGATGGTTCGGATTGCCGACGCGGTATGGGTTTCAGGTCAGGCGATGAGCCGCCGAGAAGCGCGAGCCGTCGTGCGGCTTCTCGCTGCACGAAACTCTTGAGCGCCTGTTGTATGAGCGCCGAGTTTTCTTGAATGCCCGTCATGGCCCGAGCTTGGGCCATGAGTTCGTCATCCAGAGTGATGGTTGTTCGCATGATTACTTCCAATGCACCAAAAATAGCATCATACGATGCGTTTGAAGGTGCTATCTTTTCACCGAAAAATCTGGGTCCTCCGCAGCCCACGCACTCGCGTCCCCACCCGTCGCGCTCAAATCAGGCGCCAGCGTTCGCCGGCCGTCGAACACGAAGCAGTCGCCCTCGTAATGCGCGCCGCCTACGTCTTCGAAATACTTCAGGATGCCTCCTTCGAGTTGAAGCACGTCTTCGACGCCGGCTTCCCGCATCAGGATCGCCGCCTTCTCGCAACGGATGCCGCCGGTGCAGAAGCTCACCACCGTCTTCCCCGCAAGTTCGTCGCGGTGTTCGATCAGCGCAGGTGGGAACTGCGTGAACTTCTCGATACGCCAGTCGATGGCACCTTCGAAAGTGCCGTGATCGACTTCGAATGCATTCCGCGTGTCGAGCAGAACGATCGGCTTTCCGGCATCGTCGTGGCCCTGGTCGAGCCAGCGCTTGAGCGTCGTCGGCGTCACGCCGGGCGCGCGACCGGCGGCCGGATTGATGGCGGGATGGTCCATACGGATGATTTCGCGCTTCACCTTCACCAGCAGCCGGCGGAATGGCTGCGCCGACGACCAGCTTTCCTTGGTTTCGAGCGTCTCGAAGCGCGCGTCGGCACGCAGTTCGGCGACGAATCCGCGCACGTTGTCGGCTTCGCCGGCCAGGAAGAGGTTGATGCCTTCGGGCGCCAGCAGGATCGTGCCCTTGAGCTGGCGCGCGGCGGCGCTGTCGAGCAGGGCGGTGCGCAGCGTCTGCGGATCGTCGATGCCGGCGAACAGGTAGGCGGCGATGTTCAGGACGGGTGCGGCAACAGGTGGTACGGCGGTTGGCGCGTTCGGCGCGGAGGTCTTGTCTGGCATGGAAGGGATTGTAGAAAGGCATGAAAACTGCGCGACCGACACACAATGGCTGGACGGGCTCGTCGCAGGCACCGCCAACCAGGGAACTTCCATGCCGATTCGTCTTTCTCTTGCCGCCGCGACCGATCTGGTCGTGCGCATCCTCGACAAGCAGGCCGTACCCGCCGACATCGCCCGAGACGTGGCCGAACACCTGGTCGAATCCGACCGCGTCGGCTACGCCAGCCACGGCATATCGATACTGCCCGGCTACGCCAGGGCGTTGACCGACGGCCAGCTTCTCGGCGCTGCTCGCCCGACCCTCGAAACCGACGGCGGCGTCTTCCAGGCCTGGCACGGCCGGCACGGTTTCGGCCAGCACGTCGGCAAGCAGGTGATCGCCGCGGGCATCGAGGCGGCGCGCGCGCACGGCCAGTGCATCGTCACGCTGCGCGACAGCCATCACCTCGGCCGGATGGGCAGTTACGGCGAGCAGGCGGTTTCGGCCGGAATGGTGCTGATCGCTTTCACCAACGTCATCAACCGGCCGCCGATGGTCGCGCCCTTCGGCGGCGCCGAGGCGCGGCTGACCACCAATCCGATCTGCTTCGCCAGTCCGTTGCCCGACGGCCGGCCGCCGCTGATCCTCGACATGGCGACCAGCACCATCGCCTTGAACAAGGCGCGCGTGCTGGCCGACAACGGCGATCCCGCGCCCGACGGTGCGCTGATCGATGCCGATGGTCTGCCGACCAGCGACCCGTCCGTCATGTTCGCGAATCCGCCCGGCGCGCTGTTGCCGTTCGGCGGCCACAAGGGTTACGCGCTCGGCGTGATTGCCGAATTGCTGGCCGGCGTGCTGTCGGGCGGAGGAACGATCCAGCCGGAGCATCCGCGCGAGGGGCTGGCGACCAACAACATGTTCGCGGTGATCTTCGATCCGTCGCGGGCCGGTGCGGCGTCGTGGCAGGGGCACGAGGCCGGTGCCTTCATCGACTATCTGCTGTCGTGCCCGCCGCAGCCCGGCACGAACGCGGTGCAGTACCCCGGTGAGTACGAGGCGAGGAACCGTCTGAAGAATTCGACGCATATCGCGTTGGGCGACGGCAGCTGGAAGGCGCTGTCGGCGCTGGCGGATTCGCTCGGCGTTGCCATAACAGGCGAAGCGACCTGAGGCTGAAAAACGGTCTTCCCCCGGCTTTCTACAATGGCCGGATGTTCGTTCACCTGCGCCTCCACACCGAATTTTCCGTCGTCGACGGCACCAACCGAATCGACGAAGTCGTCGCTTCAGCCAAGGCGGACAAACAGCCCGCGCTGGCCATCACCGACCTGAACAACCTGTTCGGCGCGGTCAAGTTCTACAAGGAAGCACGCGGCGCGGGCATCAAGCCCGTACTGGGCGCCGAAATCTATCTCGAGGGGCTGGGCAGCGAGCCCGGCGTCCTGACCCGCATCATCCTGCTGGTGCAGAACACGCAGGGTTATCTGCACCTGTCGGAAATCCTGGCGCGTGCCTGGACGCGAAATGTGGCGCGTGGGCAGGCCCAGACCCAGGCCTTGTGCCGTCTGGAATGGCTCGAGGAGCTCAGCAACGGGCTCATCGCGCTTTCGGGCGCGCAGGCCGGCCCGCTCGGCGCGCCGCTGCTGCAGGGTCAGGCTGCGCGTGCGGCCGATGTGGCGCTGCGCCTCGCAGGAATTTTTCCGGACCGCTTCTATATAGAGCTGCAGCGCGCCGGCCGCCCGGAAGACGAGCCACACGTGATCGCTGCCGTGCAGCTTGCCGCGCGGCTCGATCTGCCAGTCGTCGCGACGCATCCGGTGCAGTTCGCGACCGCCGACGACTACGAAGCCCACGAGGCGCGCGTCTGCATTTCCGAAGGCGAAATCCTCGGCAATCCGCGCCGCGTGCGCAAATTCACGCGCGACCAGTACTTCAAGTCGGCCGCCGAGATGGAAGCGCTGTTCGCCGATGTGCCGAGCGCCATCGCCAACACGCTCGAAATCGCCAAGCGCTGCAGCCTGACGCTGGTGTTGGGCAAGCCGCAGCTGCCCGACTTCCCGACGCCGGTGGTCGACGGCGTGCGCATGCCGATCGACGAATTCTTCCGCGTCGAATCCCATGAAGGGCTCGAGGTGCGTCTGGCGCACCTGTACCCCGACGCGGCGAAGCGCGATGCGCAACGTCCGCGCTATGTCGAGCGGCTGGAGTTCGAGATCAAGACGATCCTGAACATGGGCTTCCCCGGCTACTTTCTGATCGTGGGCGACTTCATCAAGTGGGCCAAGAGCAACGGCTGCCCGGTGGGTCCGGGCCGGGGCTCGGGCGCCGGTTCGCTGGTGGCTTATGCGCTGAAGATCACCGACCTCGACCCGCTCGAATACAACCTGCTGTTCGAGCGTTTCCTGAATCCCGAACGCGTCTCGATGCCCGACTTCGACATCGACTTCTGCCAGGGCAACCGCGACCGCGTGATCGACTACGTCAAGGACAAGTACGGCCGCGAGGCGGTCAGCCAGATCGCTACCTTTGGCACGATGGCCGCCCGTGCCGCCATCCGCGACGTGGGCCGCGTGCTCGACATGAGCTACATGTTCTGCGACGGCATCAGCAAGCTGATCCCGAACAAGCCCGGCCAGCCGGTGACGATCCAGTACCCGCCGAATCCGAAGGTGGAGGGCGACAAGAACAACTACGCCATCGAGATGGAGCCGCAACTTGCCGCTCGCATCGAGAAGGAAGAGGAAGTGCGCATGCTGGTCGAGCTGGCGCAGAAGCTCGAAGGCATGACTCGCAACATCGGCATGCATGCGGGCGGCGTGGTGATCGCGCCCGGCAAGCTCACCGATTTCTGCCCGCTCTATCAGCAGCCGGGCAGCGATTCGGCCGTGAGCCAGTACGACAAGGACGATGTCGAAGCCATCGGCCTGGTGAAGTTCGACTTCCTGGGCCTGGCGACGCTGACCATCCTCGAAATCGCACGCGAATTCATCGCCAAGCGGCACAAGGGGCAGGAGAACTTCAACTACGAAGACATCGCGCTCGACGACGTGCCGACCTACCGGTTGTTCTCCGAGGGCAAGACCGAGGCAGTGTTCCAGTTCGAATCGCGCGGCATGCAGGGCATGCTGAAGGATGCGAAGCCGACCCGGCTGGAAGACCTGATCGCGCTGAATGCGCTGTACCGGCCCGGCCCGATGGACCTGATCCCGAGCTTCGTGGCGCGCAAGCACGGCCGCGAAACGGTCGAGTACCCGCATCCGCTGGTCGCGGAAATGCTCAGCGAGACCTACGGGATCATGGTCTACCAGGAGCAGGTGATGCAGACCGCGCAGATCCTGGGCGGCTATTCGCTGGGCGGCGCCGACATGCTGCGCCGTGCGATGGGCAAGAAGAAGGCCGAGGAAATGGCCGAGCACCGCGAGATCTTCCGCAAGGGGGCCGCAGTCAACGCGATCGATCAGGACAAGGCGGACGAAATCTTCGACCTGATGGAGAAGTTCGCGGGCTACGGCTTCAACAAGTCGCACGCCGCCGCCTACTCGCTGCTCGCGTACCACACCGGCTGGCTCAAGGTCCATTACACGGCCGAGTTCTTCTGCGCCAACATGACCGTGGAAATGGACGACACCGACAAGCTCAAGGTGCTGTTTGAGGACGCGATCAAGAACTTCGGCATGACCTTCGAGTCGCCGGACGTGAACAGCGGCAACTACCGTTTCGAGCCGATCACCGACAAGTCGATCCGCTACGGTTTGGGCGCCGTCAAGGGCACCGGTCAACTGGCGGTCGAGGCGATCGTCAAGGCGCGCGAGGAGGGCGGTCCGTTCGGCAGCCTCTACGATTTCTGTGTGCGCGTCGATCGTCAGCGCATCAACAAGCGCACCGTCGAGGCGCTGATCAAGGCCGGTGCATTCGACGCCATCCACGACAACCGAGCGTCTCTGGTCGCATCGATCGACCGCGCCTTCGAGTTCGCCAACGCGACGCAGGCCAACGTGGCGCAGGTCGACATCTTCGGCGATAGCGAGCATGGCTCGGCGGCTGCGGAGCCCGATCTGGTCCCGGCCACGCAGTGGGGCGTGAAGGAACGGTTGACCTTCGAGAAGGTCGCCGTCGGTTTCTACCTGTCGGGTCACCTGTTCGACGAGGTCGCGCACGAGGTCCGGCGCTTCTGCAAGCGCGAGATCGACGAGTTGCTCGACACCCGCGAGCACCAGGTCATTGCCGGCATCGTCAGCGACATGCGCGTCATCAACGGCCAGCGCGGCCGGCTGGCAATCTTCAAGCTGGACGACAAATCGGCGTCGATCGAGGCGACGGCCGATGAAGCCGTGATGAACGCGAACCGCAACACGCTCAAGGACGATGAACTGGTCATCGTCAGTGGGCGGCTGCAACCCGGTCGCGGCGGTTTCGAGGCGCGTTTCCAGGTGCAGCAGGTCTGGGACCTGGCGACTGCGCGCTGCCGCTTCGGCAAGTTCCTGCGAGTGGCTGTCAACGGCAAGGCACCTGACATCGCGCGGCTGGTGAAGGATTTTCCGCCGCGACTGGAGACGACCGAAGCCGGCGAAGTGCGAACGGGAATGCCGGTGCGGCTGACGCTGGCGCGCGGCGGCGCGCGTGTCGAGCTACAGCTGGGCGAGAACGCCAAATTCTTCCCGAACGATGCGGCGTTAGCCTGCTGGACTGCCCAGGCCGAGGCCGGGCAGGCCGTAATCGTGTACGAGTAGGCATTAAGGCCTACTCTTTCAGCCATCTGCCGAGGCCGACGTCAGATTCCTTTACATTCGGCGGCTACGTTTAAAGTTAGCTCCATGGAGAAGCACGCATGCGCTGTTTTGAAGAATCCCAGTCACTCAGCCTCTTGGACCGGGAGACTTTCAAGTTTCAGCACAAGCTGATGGGCCACCCGGCGCTGAGCCTCGAGAACCTTGCGAAGGTCTTGCCCGCGCTGTCCGACGGCCGCGTCAAGCATTCCAAGGGATTTCTCAAAAACGGCGACGATTTCGAATCGGTGATGTGCAAGGATCCGGTCCGCACGCTGACCATCGAGGAAACGATCGAACAGATTCGTGTATCCGACTCCTACATCATGGTCGACGGCCCGGAGGAAGACGCTTCCTTCAAGGATCTGTACCGCGAGCTGATCTCGGACGTCGAAGCGGTGATGCGCCGCAACGGTGTCGGCGACAGGGTGACCGACCCGCGCCTGTTCATGTTCATTGCGTCGCCGAACAGCATCACGCCGTTTCACATCGACCGCTATTCGAATTTTCTGATGCAGTTCCGCGGCAGCAAGGAAGTCTCCGTGTTTCCGCAGTGGAACGACACGCTGGTCAGCCCGGAAAATCGCGAGGCTTATGTCGCGCTGCAAAACACGAAGCTGCCCTGGAAGCCTGAGTTCGATGCGCTGGCGGTCAAGCACGATTTCCGCCCTGGCGACGCGGTTCACATTCCGTTCACTGCCGGGCACCATGTGCGCAACGGTTCCGAAGACGTGTCGATCTCGTTGTCGATTTTCTTCAGCACCCGCGAAAGCCTGGCCTGGCAGAACGCATTGCGCTTCAACCATGCATCTCGCGGTGCGCTGCGTCGCGTCGGCATGAAGCCGTCGCCGGTCGGCACGCAGCCATGGCGCGACAACGGGAAGTCCTATATGTGGCAGGCCATGCGCAAGGTGCGCAATGTCCTGCGTCCGAGCTAGGCGTCAGATCAGCGCTTCGGCTGTAGCGCCACGATCAGCGACGGGAAGATGCGACCGTCGTTGTCGCGCGGCAGCTTATCGGTCTTGCGCAGACCGCGTTCGGCCGCCTGGTCCCAATTCGGTAATCCGCTCGACTTGACCAACTTCACGCCGACGATGGTTCCGTCGGGTGCCAGAGTGACTTCGAACTCCGCCTTCGGATTGCCGTTGACGAGGTCCGCGTCCGGGAACACGATGTTCGGCCGCACGGCGGCGGCGACCCTGGCACCGTAGCTGCCTGAAGGTCCGCTCGATTTCAGCGCATTGCCTGTCGCCGTCTCGCCGCCGCTTGCGCCGGCCATGCCCTGCATTCGCTTCAGCGTCGCTGCGCGATCCGCGGCAGCCTGCTTGCTGGCTTCGGCCGCAGCGTTCTTCTTCGCTGCCTCCGCCTGCGCCTGTTTTGCAGCGTCCGCTTCCTTCTTCTTCGCCGCCTCGAGCTGTGCCTGCTTGGCTTCGGCCTGCTTCTGCTCGGCCTCTTTCTTCTTTCGTGCGTCGGCCAGGGCTTTCTGTTGGGCTTCCTTCCGGTCCTGCGCTTCTTCCTCGGCGCGCTGCTTCGCTTCGAGTTCCTTCTTTTCCTGCGCAGCTTTCTTAGCGGCTTCGATCTTCTTTTCCTGCTTCGCCTGTTCGAGCTCGCGTTCCTTCTGTTCCTTGGCCTTCTTCTCGCGTTCGAGCGCGATGTCCGGCGCGCGTGGTGCGGGCTCGGGCGTTCGCACCGCTGGCGCAGGCGGCGGCGGGGGAGGCGGCGGCGGTGCAGGCCGTGGCGCCGGTGCGGGCGGTGGCGGCGGTGGCGTCACGGGCACCGGCGTCGGGGCCGGCGGCTGCGACAGACGCGGCGCTGCCTGTTGAACGGTCGTCGACCAGATTTCCGCCTCGACCGCGTCGTCTTCGGCATCGCGCTTCCAATGCACGCCCCAGGTCAGCGCTGCGATGAGCACCACGTGCGCCAACAATGCGAAAACGATCGCACGCGGCGTACCGCGCTGGGGCGGCGGTGCGAATTCGGGACGATCGGCTGCGAGCGACATCCTTACTTCGCGCCTGTCGTCTGGACCGAGAGTCCGACGCGCTCGATGCCGGCCCGCTTCAGTTCATTCATCGCCTTGACCACGGTTTCGTACTTCACCGTCTTGTCGGCGCTGATGACGACCGGGCGCTGGGCGTCGCCACCTTGTGCAGCGATCACGGACTTGCCGATCTGGTTGAAAGGCACGTTGCTGCCACCGGTGCCGCTCGACGCATCCTTCTTGATCTGGATCTCGTCATCTGTCTTGATGACGATCTCGATCGGCTTGTCGGGCTGCTTGTTCGCGCGGTCGACGCTCGGAAGGTTGATGACGCTCGGCGTGATGAGCGGCGCGGTGACCATGAAGATGATCAGCAGCACCAGCATCACGTCGATGAACGGGACCATGTTGATCTCGTTGATGGTGCGGCGTCCGCGTCCTCGGGATGAAACTGCGGCCATGGGCTCTGCTCCGGTAGTGTGGCTGGGAGTGGCTCAGCGGCCGGCTGCGGCAGTGGTCGCGGCGCCGGCGGGCAGATGCGTCGACAGGTTGCGCTGCAGGATGTTGGAGAACTCTTCGGTGAAGGTTTCCAGGGCGATCGCGATCTTGTCGATCTCGCGGGCGAAGCGGTTGTAGCTGACCACGGCCGGGATCGCGGCGAACAGGCCGATGGCGGTGGCCACCAGCGCTTCGGCGATGCCGGGTGCAACGGAGGCGAGCGTCACCTGCGCCAGTGCGGCCAGGCCGGTGAACGCATGCATGATTCCCCAGACGGTGCCGAACAGGCCGACGTACGGGGAGACCGAGCCGACGGTGGCGAGGAACGACAGATTCGATTCGGCCACGTCCATCTCGCGCTGGAAGCTCGCACGCATCGCGCGGCGGGCGCCGTCGAGCAGCGTGCCGGCATCCGACACATGGCGCTCGCGCAGCTTCTGGTACTCGCGCATGCCGGACGCGAAGATGCGTTCCATCGGTCCCGAAAGCTTGGCGTTCTGCGCGGCGGCCGCAAAAAGTTCGTTCAGGCTGGTGCCGGACCAGAAATCGCGCTCGAATTCGTCATTGAGCGCGCGCATGCGCTTGAGTGCGAAGAACTTGCGGAAGATGGCGGCCCAGCTGGCAATCGAAATGCCGACCAGCAGCAACACGACCAGCTGCACCACGAAACTCGCATGCAGGAGAAGGGTAACGATCGAAAGGTCTTGATTCATGGCGTGATAGGTTGAGTCATGGAGCTGCGATAGCGCTCGAGGGTTCCCGCGACATCGTGCGGCATGCGCGCAGGTCGGAGCGTGGCGTCGTCGACCCAGCCGATGCGGATCGTTCCTTCGCAGAGAATCTGGGGCTGTTCGGACGGCTGCTCTGGTTTCGATAGCACCCGCTGGCCGATTATCAGGGAGGCGGAACCGATCTGTCGGAGTTCGGCCGTCACCCGAAGTTCATCGTCGAGCCGCGCCGGACGCAGGTATTTGAGCTGCGTCTCGCTGACGACGAACATCCCGCCGGTGGTTTCGCGCAGCGTGCGTTGCGCGATGCCGAGCGAGCGCAGCCATTCGGTGCGGGCACGTTCCATGAACTTCAGGTAGTTCGCATAGAACACGATGCCACCGGCGTCGGTGTCTTCCCAGTACACGCGGACGTCGAACGCGAAGCTCATGCGGTCGATGCCTTCAAGGCGGTCAGCCGGACGATCGCTTCTTCGAGGTGCGCCACCGAACTGGCTGTCGAGAAACGCACGAAATTGCCGGTTTCGGCGTTGCCGAAGTCGCGACCGGGCGTGATCGCCACGTGGGCGCGCTTCATCACCTCGAAAGCGAAATCCCAGCTGCCGGTGATTCCGAGCTTCTTCGCGAATTCGGTGCAGTCGGCCCAGGCGTAGAACGCGCCGTCGGGCATGACCGGCACCGTGAGGCCGAGCGCGTTCAGTTGCGGGATGAACCAGTCGCGCCTCGCCTTGAATTCGGCGCGGCGGCGTTCGTACTCGGCGATGCTTTCGTCCTCGAAACACGCAAGCGCGGCGTACTGCGACACCGTGCTCGCGCAGATGAACAGGTTCTGCGCCAGCCGCTCGACCGCCGGGACGATGGCTTCGGGCACCACCATCCAGCCGAGACGCCAGCCGGTCATGTTGAAGTATTTGCTGAAGCTGTTGATGCTGACGATCTGGTCGTCGATGGCGAGCGCGCTGTGGCCGAACTGCTCGTCGTAGGACAGTCCCAGATAGATCTCGTCGACGATGGTGATGCCGCCGCGGCGCGCCACGACTTCATGGATGCGCCGCAGTTCGTCGGGCGCGATCGATGTGCCGGTCGGATTCGACGGCGACGCCAGCAGCACGCCGCGCGTCTTGTCCGTCCAGGCCGCTTCGACCTTGGCTGCGCTGAGCTGGAAGCGTTCGGCCGCCGTAGTCGGGATCAGTACGGGGCAGCCGTCGGCTGCCGTGACGAAGTGCCGGTTGCACGGGTAGCTGGGGTCTGGAAGCAGCACCTCGTCGCCGGCTTCGATCAGCGCGAGGCAGGCCAGCTGAAGCGCTGCCGATGCGCCGGCAGTAATGACGATGCGGCGCGCCGGCACGTCGACATCGAAGCGTTTTTTGTACCACCCGCTGATCCGCTCGCGCAGCGCCTCGAGGCCGGTCGCCTGGGTGTACTGCGTCGCGCCGGCACGTACCGCACGCACGGCGGCTTCCTGCACCAGCGGCGGCGCGGTGAAATCGGGCTCGCCGATGTTCAGGAAGATCATCGGCCGGTCGGTGTGGGCCACTTCGCGCGCCAGCGCGCTGGCGGCCTTCGCGACCTCCATCACATAGAACGGCTCGATCCGCTCCGCGCGCGACGACACCCTCATGGGCGGGCTTTGCCTGACGCGCGGTCGGCTTCGACCTCGAGGCTGCGCAGTTGCGGCGCGAGGCCGTTCAGCACCGCGTTCACATACTTGTGACCGTCGGTGCCGCCGAATTCCTTGGCCAGCTCGATGCATTCGTTGAGCACCACGCGCCAGGGAACGTCGAGGCAATGCTTGAATTCGTAGACGCCGATCCACATCACCGCGTGTTCGACCGGCGAGATCTCGGCCATCTTGCGATCGAGCAGCGGCACGATGAGCGCGTCGAGTTCGGCTTCTTCGCGGATCGTGCCGTGCAGCAGCGCGTCGTAATGCGCGGCGTCGGCCTTGTGGAAGCCGGCGAGGTCGCGGGTGAAATGATCGATTTCGACCGCATTGTTGCGTCCGACCAGATGCTGATAAAGCGCCTGCAGCGCGAATTCGCGCGAGCGGCTGCGGTTGGACTTGGCCGAAGCCTTGCGTGCGCCGGTGCTGGTCAGGCCGGTGCGCGACTGGCGCGGCGGCTTGTCGGTGACTGTGGCAGCAGTGGTGGCGTTTTTGGTGGTGTCTTCGGTCATGTCAGTGTGGCCAGGAGCCGCGCCATTTCGACCGCGACGCGTGCCGCGTCGCGGCCCTTGTCGGTCTGACGCGCAACGGCCTGTTCGAGGTTTTCGGTGGTGAGAATCGCGTTGGCTATCGGCAGGCCGTAGTCGAGCGCGATGCGGCTCACGCTGGCGCCCGATTCGTTGGCCACCAGCTCGAAGTGATAGGTTTCGCCGCGGATGATGCAGCCCAGCGCGACCAGCGCCTGGTAGCCGCCGCGCTCGGCCAGCGCCTGCAGCGCGACCGGTACTTCGAGCGCACCGGGCACCAGGACATGGTCGATGTCGCTGTCGGCGACGCCCAATGCCGAAAGTTCGGCCAGGCAGGCCTCCGCGAGCGAGTCGGTGATGTCGGCGTTGAAACGCGCCTGCACGATGCCGATGCGCAGGCCCTTTCCGTCGAGCGCCGCTTCGGCGCCCTTGTTTGCGTGCAGCATGCGTTCAGTCCTTCTGGATGTAGCCGACGATTTCGAGTCCGTAGCCCGCCGCCATGCTCGGCATGCGGCGTGGCGTGCCCAGCAGCTGCATGCGCTGCACGCCGCATTCGCGCAGGATCTGCGCGCCGATGCCGTAGCTGCGCAGGTCCATGCGGCCACGCTCGGGCGCCTGGGCCGGACGTGCCGTTCCTTCGAACTGGGCCAGCAGATCGTTCGCCGATTCGCCGCAATTCACCAATACTGCGACGCCCTTGCCCTGCGACGCGATGTACGCGAGGCTGGCGTCCAGACTCCACGAGTGCAGCGAGCGATTCACTTCGAGCGCATCGAGCACCGACAGCGGCTCGTGCACGCGAACGGCGACTGCCTCATCGGGGCTCCAGGCACCACGCACCAGCGCCAGATGCACGCCGCCGCTCGGCTTGTCGCGGAACGCGTGAGCGCCGAAAGTCCCCCAGGCGGTCTTGAGTTCGCGCGAGCCGATCTTCTCGACCAGCGATTCGTTGCGGCTGCGGTGCTCGATCAATGCGGCGATGGTGCCGATCTTCAGCCCGTGCTCGGCAGCGAAGATCTGCAGGTCGGGCAAGCGCGCCATCGTGCCGTCTTCGTTCATGATTTCGCAGATCACCGAAGCGGGCGAGCAGCCGGCCATCTCGGCCAGGTCGCAGCCGGCTTCCGTATGACCGGCGCGCATCAGCACGCCGCCGTCGACCGCCTGGAGCGGAAAGATGTGGCCCGGCTGCACCAGATCGCTCGCCACCGCATCGCGCGCGACTGCGGCCTGCACGGTGCGGGAGCGGTCGGCGGCGGAAATGCCGGTCGTCACGCCTTCGGCCGCCTCGATCGATACGGTGAATGCCGTCGAGTACTTGCCGCCGTTGCGCGCCACCATCGGAGGCAGATTCAGCCGCTCGCACATTTCGCGCGACAGCGTCAGGCAGATCAGCCCGCGTGCATGGCGTGCCATGAAGTTGATGGCTTCCGGCGTGACGTGGTCGGCGGCGAGCACGATGTCGCCTTCGTTCTCGCGGTCTTCCTCGTCGACCAGGATCACCATGCGTCCGGCAGCCAGATCGGCCACGATTTCTTCGACCGGCGAGATGGACGCGGGCGGGCGCCCGCTGCGGGTCGCCGTGCCGATCGGCGTGACGGAGGCTTTCATTGGCGGTTGTCTTTCTTCTGGGGGATCTGGAGCGCGCCGGACTGGAGCATCCGCTCCACGTAGCGCGCCACGGTGTCGATTTCGAGGTTCACGAGGCTGCCCTGCTGAAGCATGCCCAGCGAGGTGTTGTCGACCGTGTGCGGAATCAGGTTGATGCTGATCTCGCTGCCATCGGTCACATCGGTCACGCTGTTGACGGTCAGGCTGACCCCGTTGACGGTGATCGAGCCCTTGTAGGCCAGGAAGCGCGACAGAGCCGGCGGCGCCAGCACCCGCAGCTCCCAGCTCTCCCCGATCGGCGCGAAGTGCGACACCGTGCCGATGCCGTCCACGTGTCCGGAAACGATGTGGCCGCCGAGACGGTCGTTCGCGCGCAGGGCTTTTTCGAGGTTGATTCGTGCGGATTCGCCCGAAAGCCCGGCCGTCTTGTCGAGCGATTCGGCCGATATGTCGATGGTGAACCGCTGCTGCGCGGCGTCGAGCGAGGTGACGGTCATGCACGCGCCGTTGAGCGCGATGCTGTCGCCCAGGCCGACGTCGTCCAGATAGCCGTCGGGCACAGCGATGCTGAGCCGCTTGCCGTGGGATGAAGAGCTTCCGAGGTCGTGGACTGCGACGATGCGCCCCACGCCGGTAATGATTCCGGTGAACATCCGTGCATTTTCTCCTATCTTTGCGAGGCGCTCATAACCCGGCCCGTCCAAGCACCTGCGCGACGATGCGCAGATCGGGTCCGAAGCGTTCCACCGACATGAATTCCAGTGCCGTCGCTCGTGCCAGATCCGTCAGCGGACCGCCGGCGAAAGGCTCGTTGGCCATGCCGAGCCCGCTGCCGATGAATTTGGGCGCCAGATACACCAGCAGTTCGTCCACCAGACCTTCGCGCATCAGCGAGCCGTTCAGCTTTTCGCCGGCTTCGACGTGCAGCTCATTGACTTCGCGAACAGCCAGATCGCGCAGCATGGCTGGAAGATCGACCTTGCCGCCGGGATTGGCAACGCAGGTGACCGTGGCGCCGCGCGCCTCCAGTGCCGCGGCTCTGTCTGCGTCGCGGCTGGCGCAGTAGATCCAGACCTGTCGGCTGGGAACGCCGAACAACCGTGCGTCCGGCGGCGTCTGCAGGCGGCTGTCGACGATCACGAGATGCGGCTGGCGTGGCGTTTCGACGAGTCGCACGTCGAGTCGCGGGTCGTCTTCCAGCAGCGTGCCAACACCCGTCAGCACCGCGCCGGCTCTTGCGCGCCACGCATGGCCGTCGGTCCTCGCGGCTTCGCCCGTGATCCACTGGCTGCTGCCGTTCTCGAGCGCGGTCTTGCCGTCGAGCGATGCGGCGGTCTTCATGCGGACCCACGGTGTCTTGCGCACCATCCGGCTGAAGAATCCGATGTTCAGCGCACGCGATGTGTCCGCGCCCGGACCGACCTCCACCTCGACGCCGGCTGCGCGCAGGCGCTCGAAGCCCTGGCCGGCGACCAGCGGATTGGGATCGGCAATGGAGGCGACCACGCGCCGGATGCCGGCGGCGATCAGCGCCTCGCAGCACGGGCCGGTGCGGCCATGGTGCGCGCAAGGTTCCAGCGTGACGTATGCCGTGGCGCCTCCGACCGACAGCCCGCGCGCCGCCGCGTCGCGCAATGCCATGACTTCGGCATGCGGACCGCCGACCCGCTGGGTCTGGCCGACACCGACGATCGTGCCGTCCGGCGCCACCAGCACGCAGCCGACGCGCGGATTCGGGTCGGTGATGCGCAGGCATTCGTGTGCCTTCTGCAACGCGAGGGCCATGCCGTCGAATGGAAGGGTGTTCACAGCGAAGACGGAATTGGAAGTGGGAAATCGGAACTGGTCAGGGATCGGTGTCTAGGAGTTCGCAGCGTGCGTCGCGCGCGGAGGTCGGTGTGCAGATGCGAACGCGTCCGGTCCGCGCAATGAAGATGCGACGCGTCTGCGCAAAAACCTCTTCGGGTGAAACATCGTTCCGCGAGAAGCTGAGACTCAGCGCGCCGAAACTTCCGTCCGACCTTTTTGCGAAGCCCGAACCATCGTATCGCACGTAGGAAGGCATGGCTTTGGCTGTGCCGTTGCCGGCGACCTTGAGAAAAGTGCCGGTGATCGGCCGACGCATGACGACGACATCGACCGATTCCGTGTATGTGCCGTCGCGATCGACGTCGACGAAGACGATGAAGCCCTGCGACCAGTCTTGGCGGCCGCTTTCCAGCGGCATGACGAGTGCCGGCAGGTTGCGCTTCATTGCCTCGGAACGTGCTGCATTGAGGCTCGCGATGAAGCTGTCTGCGGCCGTGCTGAGCTCCGCGCTGCGCATGAAAGACGTGAAGCTGGGCGCCGAGAGCGTCGACAGGATCGCGAGCACGGCCAGCACCACCATGAGTTCTATCAGCGTGAAGCCGACCGCTGTTCGATTCGAGCGGGTCATGGCCAGCACAGCCTTGCCTCGGCCTTGCGGGTTCCGTCGCAGTCCTTCGCGCCGGTGCTGTCCATCCACAGCATGCCCACCGTCGGGTCCGACTGCTGCGGCTCCGCACTGACGCGCACGCATTGCGTCAGCGGCAGCGCCGCGCCCGGAGCGGTTCCGCCGCAGGCGCCCGCTGCGAGAAGATGGCTCGCACTGCCCGGACTGTCGCCGGTGTACGTCTTGAAGGAAGTGCCGGTCATGCCGGCTGTCTGTATCTTTTGATAACTGCCGGTCTGCGTCATGAACCGTTCCTGCTGCTGCAGCATTTCGACGATGGCGTTGCGAGCGCCGGCGCGCCGTCCCTTGCGCACGAACTCGCTGAAGCTGGGAAAGGCCGTCGACGCGAGGATGCCGAGCACGGCGATGACGATGAGCAGTTCGATCAGCGTGAAACCGTCGGACGTGGGCCTCTTTGCGTTTCTATGGTTTGGCATGGAGAAGATCCCGGTAGTTGTTGATGCGACGCCAGCTCAGCATTCCGTAGGTACTGCGCCGTTCCAGAAGCTCGGACGTCTGCTGCGACCCGCGTCCGCCGCCGACGATGAGACGGCCCCGGCTCACCGTTTCGCCCTGGCCCACCGCGTTCACGGCGCCGTGTGTCGATGCACCGACCTGCAGCACGTACGGCACTCCGAACGCGCCCACTGTCGAACTGAAGGACTTGCCGTTGCCGGTGGCGATGTCCACCACGTACAGCTGGCCGCCCGTGCTGCATTCCTGTGTCGTGCCGGCGTTGCCTTCCGGAAGCAGCGATGCGAAGAGCAGCGATCTGCCGTAGCTCTGCATTGCGCCGATCTGCCGCTCGCCGGCTGCCGGCAGGTCGAAATACCAGCCGGCGCGTTTCGATGAGTCATCGTCGGTGAGCGGCCGGCCCCAGGCGAACGGCGCAAGGCGCACCTTTCCGCCCTCGGCGGTTCCACGCATCAGCCGACCGCGGCCTTCGATGGCTGCGGGCTTGTCGCTGCCATCGTCGTAGAGCGTGTAGATCGACTGCGTCTGGGCGTCGGCGCCGTCCGCGTCGGCGGATTCGAGGTATTTGCCGGTGCCGAAGGAGACCAGCGTGCTCCGTCCCGGGCCGCCGACGAGGCTCGGCGCCATCGTGATGGGCTGCAACTTGCCGACGGCGTCGCGGGAGACGAAAAGCGGCAGGGCGGTCGTGCCTTTGCCGAAGCTCGACAGCGCGGCAAATGTCCAGTCGGCGCTGCCCAGCCTGGAGAAGTCGAGCTTCCACAAGTTGCCGTGGAGGTCGCCTGCATAGAGATTTCGCAATTCGCCAGCGGGGCCGAGCGACGCGCTTATCTCCACGATGCCCGGCGCGACGCTGCGCGAAAGCGCGACGTCGGTCGGCACGTCGAGCCTGAAGTAGTCGATGTTCAACCGCCAGGCGGCGCCGGCCGGTTTCGACAGGTCGAGCAGGAAGATGGCGGGCGTGCCGTCCGGCCGCGCGAATCCATCGGCGAGCGAATTGTTCACGCCGCTGGCGACGATGGCGAAACTGCGGTAAGCGGGTGTGCCCGTCGCACTGGCTGCGCTGATTCGCACCTTGGCGACGAGCGGCCGACCGATCACGTTGCCCATCTGCGGGTCGTCGCGGTCCGTGAATTCCCACATGACTTTCGAGGCGTCGAAACTGGCCGGGTCGGTCACGTCGAGCGCGAAGACGCCCTGGCCGCCGGCGCCGGTGCCGCCGACCAGCACAGTTTTCCATCCGCCGTCCGCCATTGCGGCTTCGGCGATGCGAGGCGTGGCGTCCACGTAGCCGAGGTGGTTGCCTGCGTCGTAGCTGCGTCCGCTCAGCGCTGCCAGATTTGCACCCATCCAGCTCGGGATGTAGCCGAAGAGTTCGCGCCCCGTGCGGCCGTCGAACGCATGGAGCATGCCGTCGTTCGCACCGACGAAAAGCGATTCGGCGCGGTTCCCGTTCGCACCCTGGAACGCGGCATAGCCAGGTGCGTTGTTGCCCATGCCGGGTGCGCCGGAGGTGACGATGCCCGAATGCACGATGTCTCCGAGGCGGCTGGCGCGCACGCGGAAGACACCGCCCTCGAGGCTTCGGTCGCCGCGCAGGAAGTTCAGGCGCTGCTCGCCTAGCCCGTCGGGCGCAGCGGTCGGGGACGCGCGATCGAGCAGCGTCCGGAGGCTGTAGCCGCCCGGGGCATGCTCGATGGCCGACCAGCTGAAATCGTTCGCCGGAGTCTGCGCGCGGTCGACGCGACCGACGACGATGCGGCGGCTTGCAGGATCGGTCGATGCGGCATCGAGTCGATCCGCCGCCGACCAGCGTGCCTCCCGCTTCTTTTCGGCAATGTGGACCGCGTTTTCGGCATCGACCGTGATCGGTAATGCAAGCACGTCGCCGCTCCAGCTGCCGGAATCGAAACTGGCCTGGTAATTCACGAGGCCAGCACCGGGCGTCAGCATGCCAGTGGGCAAGTCTCCCGTAGCGAGTGCATTGGTGCGCGCGGCCAGGCTCGCAAAGATGTTGTCCAGACCTTCGAGTACCGCCGAAGCGCTGCTCGACAGATGGTAGGTACGCGGATGGCCGCCGCCTGCGCCGCTTTCCCAGCCCTTGTTGTCGAGTTCGCCGTTCTCGTCGAGAAACGGATTCCCGATGGTCGACCGGTCCCTGAAACCTCCGTACTTGGCAGCCAGGAAGAGTTGCTTCTGCCTGCGGCTCGACAGTGCGTCGTCTGCACCGCCTTCGTTGACGTCGATCGCGTAGGTCGTGACGCGCATTCCGGGCCTTTGCTTCTGCGGCGCTTCGGACCATTGCGCACCCCGGATGTCGTGGGTGTTCGCCCAGTAAGCCATGCCCGCCATGTAGAAGCTGGCACGGTTGGCACCGGTGTCCGCATCCGCGAGGCCGGCAAGGCCCGGCAGGGGCGCATGCAGCGCATCGCCCGTCGAATTGGGGTTCGACGTTGCAGCGGGCTTTCCGGTTGCGTCGATGTAGGGCACGGCGACGCCGGCCTCGAATCCGCCGACCACGCGTGTCCAGGCGGTGAAATCGGGCTCGTTCGCAGCCGGCGCTGCGGCTCGCGCGAACTCGTCGGCGTCCAGCCGGCCGGTGTTTCCGGGGATCGATTTGTCGTTGTGCGTGTTGACATCGCCGATGACCAGGATGTTGTCGCGAACGCAGGCATGGCTGCGATGCGGCGAGCTGCCCGCGAACGGGTCGTCCCACCGCGCGTATGCGGGAAAACCGTCTTTCATGGCGTCGGTGATCCCGGCGACCGCTTGCGGCGTCGGGGCCAGACCCTGGAGGTAGCGCAGCGCCTCGTAGTAGAGCTCGCCGAGCGGATCGACGACCTTGTAGCGCCCCGGCACGCTGCCGGTCCGGCCGAACTGGTTGAGGTAGTTGACGACGCCGCTGCGTCCTTCGACGGCGTCTTCGGGGTTGGACCGGAAGACGCCGGTCGCCTCGTCCCATTCCGGCCGGGCGTTCGTGGTATCGGGCTTGCCGTCGGCGTCGAAGCTCCTGGGCCCCACGAACTTCATCGGCGCACGCAGCACGCCGCCGTAACGCCGGTCGCCATCGTCCATGAGATAGCCGAATGCCGCCACGCGCAGGCGGTCGCTGTATTTCTGCAGATTGCCGACCGGCTTGAAGTTGCCCGCCGGATAGCGCGTGCAGAAGGTCGCGCGAGGATCCGAAAGCTCTCCCGAAGACGACGACTCGCAGACCCTGACGCGGGCGTAGAAGAACGCATCGCTCGCGAGCGCAGCCGATCCGTGCGCATGCCCGGCGCCGCCGAGATCGGCGCTGTTGCCGCTCGCTCCCGGTTCCAGGCAGCTGCCGTTGCTGCCGGTTCCGAAGGTCATGCGGTCGAGGCAGTTCGATATCACGACGTCGCCGGTCCACTCTCCGCGCAGACGTGCCGGTACGGCGTCCGCAACCTCGGCTGCGAGCAGCGTCTTCTTGGCGAAGTTGCCGTCGGCGACGTTGTGGAGCACGGCCCGCTGCAGCACCGTGAGCGTCGCGGTGTCGACGATGCGGTCGCCTCCGGTCAGGCCCAGCCGCAGCACGTCGATGGCCGAACTCGCAGCCCAGTTCAGGAAATTGCCGCTGAATCCAGCGCCTCCGCAGCGCCGTTCGATCGCGGCTGCGGTGCGGTCGAAGCGCCGAAGGCCCGAGTCGGCATCGTTCAGGTAGACGTAGCAGCTTTCGGCGTCGAAGTAGCCGATGTAGGCATCCTTTGGCTTGTAGACCGGGTCGAGGTACTGAGCGCCGACGGTCGGAAATTCGACGGACAGAGCCAGGGTCAGCGTCGGCTTCCGTGCTGCTGCGCTGCTGGACAGCGGTTCTGCGGACAGGGCCACCAGCCGGGCCGGCACCGCCTGTGCGTAGACCATCCACGAGATCACCGCAGTCACGGCAAGAAGCAGGGCGCCGGCGAAGCAACGCCGGCCTGGCGGTCGGTGCATTCGTCAATCCTTCTTTTTTCGGTAGAGCATCTGCACGACGGCCTGGATGTCTTGCCTCGAGCCGAAACCCAATGCCGTCACGCGATAGACCAGGCCCGATGGCTGGGTCAGATCCCTGAAGAGCTGTCTGTCTTCCAGCGCTTCGATGATGTAGCGCGGCGGCACGGCGGGCATCAGGCCGTGCTCGTTGCCGGCTGCCGTCGCGAATGCGCGCCCGGTGAACTGGCCGAAGGTTGCGGTCCGGCTTTCATCTGCGAGATCGACGGTCTGCCACACCGGCTTGCCGCCGAGCGCCTGACTGCAAAGCCCTTTCCGAAGACCGGCGGCGCCGCAGCCGATTTCGAAATCGAGCAGGCTCCCATTTGTGAAGGCACTCTGGCGCAGCGCAGCGGAAGCCGTACCGTCGATGTCCGAAACGGCATCGAGCAGCGTAGCCTCGGCAGCCTGCAGCGCGAGCTGCGCGTCACGGTCGTTGCGAGCGCCACGCTCGGTCATCATCGAGAGCTGCGTCGAGCCGATGCCCAGCAACGACACGATCACGAGGACGATCATCACGACGATCAGTGCAACGCCTCGCTGGCTGACGATGGCATTCGGGCTCCTGCGGCGCGACGTCACAGTTGCTGCCTGTTGTGCAGATTGACGACGAACGTCAGGACCTGTCGTAGCCGCCCGTCCTTTGCCGGAACGAAGCGGGCCCCGGCATCGTCGGCGGCCGACATGGCCTCGCCGAGTGGGAACAAGGTCGTGCGGATCGTCCGGTCCTGCGCCAGGTTCGGCGCGCCGCGCAGCACCAGGCCGATGCGCAACGACCGCACGCGCTGCCAGTTCAGGCGCGTTCCTTCGACATCGCCCGGTACGGTCACCTGTGATGCGCGCAAGTAGCGATCGGCCACGGAGTCGCCTGTGCCGACGGCTCGGGTATTCGGCGACACACCGTCGACGCCGTAGAGCACCTGGAAGGTTTCCACGCCCTGCACGATGGGCTGGATGGTCGGCTCCATCGTGGTCGCGCCCGATTTCGTCGTGCCGGTGGCGCACATGAGCGACGGCTCCCCGTCGCTGCCGACCCTCAGGAACAGCATGCTGACGCTCGCATCGGAGCGGTCGGACGGTACCTGTTCGATGTGGGCGCCCATGCAGTCGAGCATGGTGCCGTCGGATTTGGTGGAACCTGGCACGATGGCGCTGGCCTGCGAGCGCAATACCAGGATGTCGCTGCCGTTGATGCCTTTTGCGGCCGACGGATAGATGGCGTCGTCCGTACCTTGCACGAATGGTTCCGCGGCAGTCGTTCCGGCCGCGACGAAACCACCGCTATCGGTTTCGGCGGCGATGTCGGCGTCTAGATAGCCGACTTGCCCTGCCAGTTTGCGGACCGCATCGGCGGCGAAACGCGCGTTGTCCAGCAACTGGCTTGCCGCGTCGGTCGTCACGTGTCCACGGCGCGCGACCTGCAGCGCCGCGGTGGCGACGATCACGACCAGCAGCGTCAGTGCAAGTGCCACCATCAGCTCGATCAGCGTAAAGCCGCGCGAGTTTCTGATTCGAAGAAGGGCGACGCGACGTTCGGGCGGCAAGGGGTGGTTCATGACGGCCAGCCGGCGGCGATGGGCAGCATGACGGCGGGACGGCTGTCAGGGTCGCCCGCACGCGCGAAGGCGGCGGCGCCGGTGAGCGAACGGTCGGTCGACGCGCGCGTCCATCCGAGCTTGACCTGAGCGACATCGCCACTGCCTGAGCATGCCCAGCGGGGCAACCCGGCACTGTCGTACGGTGTCTGGTCGAAACACACGACGACGCGGGCGGCCGGCAGTCCGCCGTCGGGGGAGAAAACGCGTTGCAGCCAGTCGTCGATCTCCCAGCGTGCGACGTCGAGCGGATTTGCGCAGCTGGCGGTGAAACAGTCGACGGCGGTTTTCGTCGGCGCAGCAGTGGCATTCGCCTGCAGGTACGGATTGGTGGCTGCGTCGGGAAGGGCAGCGACACCGCGATTGCCACGCATCTGCTCGGCCAGTTCGGTGGCCAGACGCACGGCCGTCGATTGCAATCGCGCCTCGCGGTTGTTCTGCAGCGACGCCGCCTGCAGACCGATCATCCCGATCATGCCGATCGACAGAAGCAGGACGGCGACGAGCACCTCGATCAGTGTCGAGCCGCGCGCTTTCTGCGCTAGGGATGTTCGTTTCTTCGCCAAGCGTGCCTCACCTTGTTGAGCCGCCTTCTTGCAAGGCGGTCTGGTGCGGCATTCTGTTAGGCGGGATCCAGGTTTTCGAGCCTTTCGAGCGGCGTATGCAACCGCTCGGCGTGGCGCTTGTCGTCGTAGGTTTTCGGGGTGTTAATGCACAACCGCGAAGACATCGGCGTGAGTACTTTAGATGTCGCGAAGTAGCTGACGAAACTCGTCGACGTCCTCGAAGCTGCGATACACGGAGGCGAAGCGCACGTAGGCCACCTTGTCGAGCCGCTTGAGCTCGCGCATGACATGCTCGCCGACCTGCGTCGATTCGATCTCGCGCAACCCGCTGGCCAGCAGCTTCTGCTCGATGCTCAGAAGGGCGTTGTCGATCTGCGCGATGCCGACCGGTCGCTTGCGCAGCGCAAGCATCATCGAAGCGCGGACCTTGCGCGAATCGAAGTCGGCGCGGCTGCCGTCCTTCTTCACGACGACCGGAAAGTTGACGTCGGGGCGCTCATACGTCGTGAAGCGCTTGTCGCAGGCGCTGCACTGTCGTCGGCGGCGGACGAAATCGCCATCCTCCGAAACGCGGGTCTCGACGACCTGCGTTTCGGCGTGACTGCAGAAAGGGCACTTCATGCGGTCACCGGACGGTCGGCAGCAGTCAGCGGTAGACCGGGAAGCGGCTGGTGAGCGCGTGCACCTTGGCGCGCACGGCGTCGATGTTCGCCGCATCGCGCGGATTTTCGAGCACGTCGGCGATCAGGTTGGCCGTGAGACGCGCTTCTTCGTCCTTGAAGCCGCGCGTGGTCATGGCCGGTGTGCCGATGCGCACGCCGCTGGTGACCATCGGCTTTTCGGGATCGTTCGGGATCGCGTTCTTGTTGATCGTCATGTGGGCGCTGCCCAGCACGGCTTCGGCTTCCTTGCCGGTGATGCCCTTGGCACGCAGGTCGACCAGCATGACGTGGCTCTCGGTGCGGCCGCTGACGATGCGCAGGCCGCGCTCGATCAGCGTGTCGGCGACGATCTGTGCGTTCCTGATCACCTGTTGCTGGTAGATCTTGAATTCCGGCGCCATCGCTTCCTTGAAGGCGACGGCCTTGGCCGCGATGACGTGCATCAGCGGACCGCCTTGCAGGCCGGGAAAGATCGCGCTGTTGATGGCCTTCTCGTGTTGCGCCTTCATCAGGATGATGCCGCCGCGCGGGCCGCGAAGGCTCTTGTGCGTGGTCGAGGTGACGACGTCGGCATGCGGCACCGGGTTCGGGTACACGCCTGCGGCCACCAGGCCGGCGTAATGCGCGATGTCGACCAGGAAGATCGCGCCGATTTCCTTGGCGACCTTGGCGAAGCGTTCGAAATCGATGCGCAGCGAATAGGCCGATGCGCCGGCGATGATCAGCTTGGGCAGATGCTCGCGCGCCTTGCGCTCCATGGCGTCGTAGTCGATGGCTTCGTTGGCGTCGAGGCCGTAGCTGACCACGTTGAACCACTTGCCGCTCATGTTCAGCGGCATGCCGTGCGTCAGGTGACCGCCTTCGGCCAGGCTCATTCCCATGATGGTGTCGCCGGGCTTTAGGAAGGCCAGCATGACGGCTTCGTTGGCGGAAGCGCCGCAATGCGGCTGCACGTTGGCTGCGTCGGCGCCGAAGATCTGCTTGATGCGGTCGATGGCCAGTTGCTCTGCCACGTCGACATGCTCGCAGCCGCCGTAGTAGCGCTTGCCCGGATAGCCTTCGGCGTACTTGTTCGTGAGTTGCGAGCCTTGGGCCTGCATGACCGCCGGAGAAGCATAGTTCTCGCTTGCGATCAGTTCGATGTGGTGTTCCTGGCGTGCGTTTTCGGCTTGGATCGCAGCCCAGATTTCGGGGTCGGTCTGTTCGACCAGGATATCGCGGTGGTACATGGCAGTCCTTTGAAGACGGTGGTCCTTGTTTCAACCAAACAAGGGCTGCCCAGGCGAACGGCTGAACACCCGCATCCGATCTTTCGAAGATGGCGGGCGGTACGCTTCCCAGTGGTATTCCACGTCAGCGCAAACCACCGAAAACGGGGCAGCGCCTATCGCCAGTCGCGTACTTCTCGAGTGTAGCCGACCCGGAAAGGCTCAGAAGCCCGCGAGGGTTGCGACCTTTTGTCCGTCGCCGGCATCGGCGACAGGCAGGGCGGGACGCGGCGTCGTGCCCTGCGCGCGAACGACAGGCGGCGCAGCAGCTGGCGTGGTCGGCACCGATTTCGAGCCGCCAGCCACGAGGCGCAGGCGTTCGTGCTCCGCCAGAACCTTATTCGCGTAACCGCCGTCGTCTTCCAGATTGGCGGCGCCGACGTAATAGCGCAGGCCGGCTTCGAGCGAGCCGGCGCGCGCGATGCATTCCTGCAGCACCTTGACGCCCACGCGCATGTTCGTGACCGGATCGAACGCCGTCAGCGAGCCGCCGGCGCTTTCGTACTTGTCGACGTGAACGCGGGTCATCACCTGCATCAGCCCTTGCGCGCCGACGTGGCTCTGAGCGAAGGGGTTGAAGCTGGACTCGACTGCCATGATCGCGAGGATCAGCGTCGGGTCGAGCTTGGTGCGCTTGCCGAGCGAATAGGCCTCGGACACCAGAACGCTCAGCGGCTCCGCGGCGACACGGTACTTCTTGCTGAGCCAGAACGCGACTGCGGCCTGCTGGCTCGGCAGATCACGCGGGCTCGCCGCCGTGGTGCGGTCGATGGCCGTCACGTCGAGCGCGGTCGCATCGGCCACGAGCACCGGCTTGCGCGAGTCGAGCCAGCCCGATAGATGGGCTTCGCCGGACGCGCGCAGATCGGGGCGGGCCATCAGGGCCAGCACCGCGAACACAGTGGCCAGCCCGAGAAGAGCGAAGCCGTTGTGCATGATTTCAAAAAAGCCGTCGACCACATCGGATCCGAATGTCCGTAGCCCTCGGGCTGTGGCTTCTAACGCCTTGCTCATCGCTGTTCCTTTCTATGCGGCCCCGGGGCGCCAACGCCACGAGGGCAATGGGAGACACCGGCTGCAACGCTGATTGGTATGAATCAGGACCGCGCGTGAAGAGGTTGGAGCGCGGAATTCTGATGTAGCCGAAAAGATTTACTTTCGGCAGCGGATCTGGATGGCCCGGCGACAAGGGTGGCACGGGCGAGCCGAATTCTAGGAGGCGCTTAATACCCAGTCAATAATAAGGAATCAATTCTTTATGCAACTAGAGGTTTATCAGATATAGAACTTTTGTTTATTCGGTATTTTCCTAATCTTCGCGCTGTGCGTGTCGGAAGGCGCCGCGTCGAGAAGCCCGGCATCGGGACGGTGCCGTTTCTGCGGCACACTCCGTCGATGAATCGGGCTTCCTTGATGCAGAGTAAATGGGTGCGCCGCGGCGCTATCGCGGTGTTGTCGCTGCTGGGTTTCTGGCTCGTTGCCTGGCTCGCCGTGCCACCGATCGCAGAGAGCCAGATTCAGCGGATCGCCTCCGAGAAACTCGGCCGGCAGGTCACGGTCGGCTCGATCGATTTCAAACCCTGGACGCTCGAACTCACCTTGCGCGACCTGCGCATCGCGACCGCTGACGGAGCCCGGTCTCAGCTCGAAATCCAGCGCATCTATGCCAATGCCGAGATCCAGTCGCTCGTGCGCCTGGCACCGGTGATCGATGCCGTCGTTGTCGAGGGGCCGGCGGTCCATCTGACCCACATGGCCGACGGCAAGTACGACATCGACGATATCCTGGCCAAGCTCGCCAGCGCGCCCGAGACGCCGCCCGGAAAACCCGCGCGCTTTGCTGTTTACAACATCGCGATTTCCGGCGGTTCGATCGATTTCGACGACCAGACCGTCAAGCGCAAACACGAGTTGCGCGATCTGGTTTTCCAGGTGCCCTTCCTGAGCAACCTCGACTCCCAGCGTGACATCACGACCGAGCCCAAACTGGCTTTCAAGCTGAATGGCATCGCCTTCGACTCCGCCGCGGCAACCACGCCTTTCGCCGACAACAGAAAGACCGACGCCAACCTGAGTTTCAAGGGGCTCGACCTGGCGCCATACCTCGGCTACATCCCCGGCGGCCTGCCGATCAGGCTGCAGGCCGGACTGCTCGATGCGGAGTTGAAGATCGATTTCGAACGCGCGGCGACTGGTGGACTCAAGATCACCGGCACCGTCGAAGCGCACGGCATGAAGATCGCCGATGCCCGTTCGCGCGACCTGCTGGCTTTCGATTCGCTGAAGCTGGCGCTGACCGATGTCCGGCCGCTCGAGAGCGTCTTCCATCTCGGCGAGATCGCGTTGGCCGCGCCGAAACTGAAGGTCGCGCGTGATGCCTCCGGCCAGCTGAACCTGCTGGCGACCGATCCGAACACGGGCGCTACCGAGAAGGTCGTGGCTGCACCGCCTGCGAAGACGGCCAGCGCACCGGCTGCACCGGCCGCTCTGGCTGCACCTAAACCGCAGTTGCGCGTGCAGGTCGACAAATTCGTCCTGAACGGCGGCGAGATCGGCTGGACCGACGAAACGACGAAGCCTGCCGCTTCGATCGATGCACGCGCTCTCGCGCTCGATGTGACCGCCGTCTCCTGGCCGATCGACAAGCCGGCGAAATTCAGCGGCTCGGTCAATGTCGGCGGCGGCACGTTGAAGCTCAGGGGCGAGGCGACCGACAAGCTGGCCAACATCCAGACGGAGGTCGGTGCGCTGCCGCTGTCGCTGGCGGGGCCGTACCTGGCGCAGAGCCTGGTGCCGACGCTCGACGGAAAGCTCAGCGGGCAGATCGACGTCGCCTGGACCCCGTCGGACCTGAAGTTCAAGGCGACGCGCCTCGCGGCCGACGGCCTGGCGCTGACGCAGGCCAAGACCGCGCTTGCAAGCCTCGGACGCTTCGAACTGGTCGATGCCGAAGTCGACATGACGAAGCACACGCTGTCGGTCGCATCGCTCACCGCCGTCAATCCGAAGATAAGCATCGAGCGCGACAACGAACGCCGCTGGATGTTCGAGCGCTGGCTGCGCACGCCGGCAGGTACAGACGGCGCCGGCTCGGCCAAGGTCGCCGCACCGAAGTCGCCCGAGGCTGCGGCGACGCCAGCCGGTGCCAACACCACGCCCTGGAAACTCGCGATCGCGTCCGTTGCCGTCGATGGCGGCGCCGTTTCCTATGCCGACAAGTCGAGCGCCACCCCGGTTGCGTTCGAGATATCCGCGCTGAAGCTGATTGCCAAGAACATCGCGCCGAATACCGCGACGGCATCGGCGCTCGAATTGTCCGGGCGGATCGGGGCAGGGCGCGCCGACGCCGGTCGCTTCGACTACAAGGGCAATCTGGTGCTGCAGCCGCTATCGGCGGAAGGCCGGCTCGATGTGAGCGCGTTCCCTGCCCATGCCTTCAAGGCGTACTACGCCGATGCACTCAATATAGATATACGTCGCGCGTTCGCCAGCTACAAGGGGACGGTGCGTTTCGCAAGTCCGCCAGCGGGCATCAATCTGAAGCTGGCCGGCGACACGTCGCTTGACGATTTCCGCGCCAACAGCGCCTCGCTGACGCAGTCCGATTCTCCCGGGCTGGAGCGCAGCAACAACCAGCTGCTGAGCTGGAAGACACTCAGCCTGCGCGGCCTTCAGGTCGCCGTCGCACCCGGTGCGCCGCCGACCGTCGACGTGCGGGAAACCGCGCTGACCGACTTCTTCGCACGCGTGATCGTCGACCCGACCGGCCGCATCAATCTGCAGAACCTCACCAAGGCATCGGCGCAGGAAGCCGCAACAGACACGGCCAGGCAGGAAGCGGTGACCGGTCGGCAGCGCGGTGGCGGAACCAGCACTGTTGCGGGCGCGCCCGATCCGTCGGCAGCGACGGCTGCGGCTGCGGAGAAGAAGGCGGCGGAAAAGCCGCCGGTCGCGATCCTGCGCTTCGGCCCCATGAGCCTGGTCAATGGAAAGATCGATTTCACCGACCTGTTCGTCAAGCCCAACTACTCGGCCGACCTGAGCGAACTCACGGGAAAACTCAGTGCGTTTGCCTTGCAGCCGGGCGTCAAGCCCGAGATGGCCGATCTCGAACTGCGTGGCAAGGCGCAGCAGACGGCGGCGCTGGAAATCGTCGGCAAGATCAATCCGCTTGCCCGTCCGCTGGAGCTTGACATCACCGCGAAGATGCGCGACCTCGATCTCGCACCGCTGACGCCGTATGCCGTGCGCTATGCCGGCCATGGCATCGAGCGCGGAAAGCTCAGCATGGACGTCAACTACAAGATCTCGTCAGAAGGCCGGCTCGCCGCGACAAACAAGCTGGTGCTCAACCAGCTGCAGTTCGGCGAGGAAGTGAAGGGCGCGCCGACCAGCCTGCCGGTGCGGCTCGCGGTCGCACTGCTGGCCGACCGCAACGGCGTCATCGACGTCGACCTGCCGATCAGCGGTTCGCTGAACGACCCACAATTCAGCATCGGCTCGCTGATCTTTAAGGCGCTCGGCAACCTGATCGTGAAGGCAGTGACTTCACCGTTCACCTTGCTCACGGGCGGATTGGGAGGCGGCGGTCGGGGCGAGGCGAGCGAGATCGGCTTCGATGCAGGAAGCTCGAACCTGACGACGGCAGCGAAGGAAAGCCTCGATAAGGTCGCGAAGGCGCTGACCGATCGTCCGGCATTGCAGCTCACCGTCGTCGGCACGTCGAACCTTGCGCAGGAACGCGACGGATACAAACGTCAGCGCCTGCGCCAGCTGGCACAGATCGAAAAGCGTCGTGCCACTGCGCGCGCAGGCGAAGACGCCTCCGACGTGGCGCCGGTCAGCGATGCGGAATATCCGGCGCTGATCACCGCCGTCTACAAGCGCGCCGACCTGACCAAGCCGCGCAACGTGATCGGCATGGCGAAGGACATTCCGCTGGCCGAGATGGAAGCGCTGCTGCTCGACGGCATCACCGTGACCGAGGAGGCGATGCGTCAACTGGCGGTCGAGCGCGGTGCGGTGGTCCGCGACTATCTGCTTGCGCAGAAGCTGCCGACCGCGCGGCTTTTCCTCGGCGCGGCACGCACGAGAGCCACCGCAGAACTCGACTGGAAACCCTCCGCCGAACTCAAACTGGCCACCCGCTGACCCGGACTTTCCCGGGTCGGTGAAAATGACGGGATGCGTCGGCAAAAAGCCGGCGTCTCCGATTCCCATTCAGACAACGATCAGCAGCGCGCAGTGACCTCTAATTCTTCCAAGCACCACGACCTTCAGTCCCTCGACACGCTCACCGGCGGCGCCTTCACGGCACCCACGTCCGGCGAGCGGGCGCAGCGCATCCGCGACTGGCTCGCCACGAGCCCGTCGACAGAACAGATGCAGGAGGTTTTCAAGGAACTGAGCGGTCGCGACAAGGGCGCCGCCCGTCTTCTGCGTGAAAAGCTCGATGAAATCAAGCGCACGAAGGGCCAGGAGGCGATCGGCGTCGAATGGGCCCAGAAGGCGGAGACGCTGCTTGCCCAGTCCAAACTGAACATTGCCGATGCACTCGCCTGGCAACGCGACGCAGCCAAGGCCGGCGCACCGCTTTCGCGCGAGCCGCTCGCTGCTATCAAGGCACGGCTGGCCGAACGCGTGAAGGGCATTGAGGATCTCCAGCATCGCGCACAGGTCCAGCGCGAGGCTGCCGTGTTGTTGGCACAACGTTTTGAAGTGCTGTCGACCAAGGGCTGGCGCGATGCGCAGGGCGCCGAAGAAGCGTTGCGCGGCGATGTCGCACATTGGCAGCAGCAAGCCACCGAATTGGCAGGCGACGCCAACTGGAACAGCCTGGACGCCAAATTCGCACCGCAGCTCGAAGCCTCGAAGGCGCAACTGCTGTCGGTTTCCGACGCGTTCCATGTCGCACTCGGCCAAGCCGTGGCCGCCGCAGCGGACACGGCAGCGCCTCTGCCGCCCGTGCCGGTCTGGGCCGACGAACTGCGTGCGGCGCGCGGCTTGCCCACCGAAGCCAGCGTCGCCGCAGCTGCGACGGCGGCTGCGCCCGGCAAGCCCTCGGGCGCTCGTGGCGATTCGCGCGGTGTCGATCCCGAAAAGCGTGCCGCCGCGCAAGGCGCGGTGAATGCAGCGCTCGAAACGCTCGAAAAAGAAACCGCCGAGGGCCACGGCAAGGCCAGCGCCGGTGCGGCAGCCGCACTGCGCGCCGTATTGAAAGAACATGGCAAGCTAGTCGACGCACCGCTCGAAGCGCGCGTGCACGCGGCGCTGGTCGCAGCCGGCGAACTCGAAGGCTGGCAGCGCTGGAGCGCCGACAAGGTCCGCGAAGAACTGGTCGTGAAGGCCGAAGCTCTGCTCAAGCGTCCCGAAGGCCAGACGCTCGGCGGCCGGAAGATGCAGGAATCGCTGCGCGCGTTGCGCGATCAGTGGAAGCAGGCCGACCAGGGCGGCGTTCCCAACCACGGTTTGTGGAAGCGTTTCGACGAAGCCTGCAACGAAGCGCACAAGGTGGTCGAAGCCTGGCTCGACAAGGTCCGTTCCGACGCCGCCGAGCACCGCGCGCATCGCCTTGCA
The DNA here is from genome assembly GCF_051216695.1 of Variovorax glucosi. Taxonomy (NCBI): domain Bacteria; kingdom Pseudomonadati; phylum Pseudomonadota; class Betaproteobacteria; order Burkholderiales; family Comamonadaceae; genus Variovorax; species Variovorax glucosi. The sequence goes on along the minus strand of NZ_JBPJZE010000001.1, from coordinate 541,313 downwards.
CTGATCGAAGAAGTGCGCGCCTGGGCTGCGGAACACGCCGACGCCGCCGACCTGAAGGCGCATAACCGCGCGCTGCATCAGTTCGCCGACCGCTGGCGCGATGCCGGCCATGTCGGCGAGAAGCTCTTCGCGGAATTGCAGCCGCAGTGGAACGAAGCCTTCGGTGCCGCTCGTGCGCCGTTCGAGTCCGCACAGAAGGAAAGTGTCGAACGCCGTCAGGCCATGATCGCCGAAGCCGTCGAGCTGGGTGCCGCGCCGATGCTGCGCATCGATGCGGTCAAGGCACTGCAGCAACGCTGGCAGGCCGAGGCGCAAGGCGTGCCGCTCGACCGCCGTCAGGAACAGAAGATGTGGGATGCGTTCCGCGCACCGATCGACGAAGCGTTCAATCGCAAGACCGCCGAGCGCGAAAAGGCGTCGTCGGCGATGAGCGAATTCGACCGCCATGTGCTCGACGCCTCGAAGGCGCTCGAAGCAGCGAATTCCACAGGCGATGTCCAGAAAATTCGCGCCGCCGTTGCGCGCCTGGAAGGTGCGTTGCGCGGTGAGGCGCCGCCTCCGATGCCCGCATCCGCACCCGCACCGGCACCGGCCGCAGCGAAGGTCAAGACGGCCGACGGCAGCGACGGTCCGCCCGTCGGCGCGACCGAAGTCGTCTCGGACGGCCAGGCTGCTGCCGAGTTTGGCGAAGGCGCTCAGATACAGCCTGCAGCGCACGAAGCGGATGTGCCGTCGCCGAATCCGTCGGACGACGAATCCGAGGAAACCGGCGCCAAGCCGGTCGCCACGGCAGCGCCAGCCGATCTGATCGCCCCCGCGAACAGCGCCGATGCCGGCGCCCGTGCGGATGGCGGTGACAACGCGATCGGCGCTGTCCCGGAAGAAGCCGCTGCTGAAGCGCCGGTGGTCGCTCCGAAGGCGGCGCCGAAGCCGGTCGTGGTTGCGCGCCGGGGTGACGATCGTCCGGGCAGCCGCAAGGCGGAGCCGGCTACGGTTGGCCGCGACGGAAAATTCGGCGGCGATCGTCGCGACAGTCGCAGCGGCCCGGGTGGCCCTGGAGGTCGTCCGAACGACCGCGGCCCGCGTCCCGATTCGCGCGGCGGCAACGATCGCGGCGGTCCGGGTGCTGGCGCCGGCGGCGGCGCGGGCCGCTTCGGCGACCGTGGCGCGCCGCGCTTCGAGGATCGCGGTCCACGTCTCGGCGACACCGCTTTCCGAGCCCAGCGCGAAGCGCTCGAGCGCGCCGAACTGTCGCTGCGCAAGCTCGCAGCCCAGGCCCATGGCGAGGCGCTCACGCAATTGCTCGGCGCCTGGGAAAAGCGCGATGCGTCGCAATTGCCGAGCGTGCAGGAACTCGGCCGTGCGGTGACGCCGGTGGTTCGTACTGCCTGGTCGCAAGCCGTTGGTGCTGCGCCGTCGACTTCGACGGATGCATCGGAAGCGCTGCTGCGCCTCGAAATGGCTGCGGAAGTCCCGACGCCCGCCGATCAGATCGAAGCGCGCCGTGCGTTGCAGCTCAAGCTGTTGACCAAGCGCGGCGATCCCGCACCGGCGCAGACCTGGGGTCAGGACGCCGGCAAGGTGCTCGCAGCGGCGCATGAAGCCAATTCGGCACGCCGCCTGCAGAACGCGTTGAAGGCGTTGCTGCGCAAGTGACCGGTGAAGGCGCCTTCGCGATCCGCGCTTTTTCGCCAGCGGACGCGGAGGCGGTCATTGCGCTCTGGCAGGCGTGTGGACTGGTCCGTCCGTGGAACGATCCGCGAAAGGACATAGACCGCAAGCTCAGCGAGCAGCCGGAACTGTTTCTGGTGGCTTGCGCCGGAAGCGATGAGGGCGCCGTGGTCGCTTCAGCCATGATCGGCTTCGACGGCCACCGGGGCTGGGTCTACTACCTGGCGGTTGCGCCGGGCATGCAGCGACAGTCGTTGGGGCGTGCGCTCATGGCGCGGGCCGAGCGATTGCTCATCGAGCGCGGCTGTCCGAAGCTGATGCTGATGGTGCGAAGCAGCAATGCCGCCGTGCTCGACTTCTACCGCGAACTCGGCTACGGCGAGGAAAAGGTCACCGTCATGGGCAAGCGGCTCATTCCGGACCTTTGAAGAACGCGTCGAACAGCAGGGCCACTGCCGGAAACTCCTGTTCGAATGCCGCGCGATTGACGAAATAGCCTTCGCAGGCCACGGCGAAGAATTCGCCCATTGACTCGGCACCGTAGGCGTCAAGCCAGGGCGCGTCGCCGCCGAAGCGTTCGGCCACGATCGTCCGCTCCCTGAAATCCGCGTACGCAGGCTCCATTACCGCCATCCAGGCGGCATGGGCCTCGCGTGCGTTCGAGGTTCCGGCGAAACCGCCCGGCAGCGGCGGGCAGCCGTCGGCAGCGCCGCCGCGCATGTCGAGCTTGTGCGCGAATTCGTGGACGACCACGTTGTAGCCGTCGCCGGTCGCGATGCTGCTGGCGAGCACGTCCTGCCAGCTCAGCATCACCGGCCCGCGGTCCATCGCTTCGCCGGTCAGCACTTCCTCGTACTCGTGCACGACACCCGCGTCGTCGACCGTCTTGCGCTGGGCAACGACTTCGGCGCAGTGCATGACGATGCCGACGAAGTCGTCGTACCAGGCAAGTCCGCCTGCCAGATGGAGCACCGGCAGCACGGCCTGCGCGGCAACCGCCAGCGCCACCTCGTCGGTGACGACGAAACCGTGCGCGCCGTGGAACTCCTTGTCGCGCAGGAATTCGGCCGACATCGTGCGCAGACGCGCCATGTCCGCAGCGGGCCGGCCGTCGAGAAATGGGTAGCGTGCCAGTACGGCTCGCCAGGCCTCGTCGGGGATTTCGGGAGCAGCCCGCAGGCTGCGCAACCATCGGAACATGGGATGGTCAGCGGATGTCGACGCGCACTGCGCCTGCGTGCGACAGGCACAGCGCCTGCGCACGCGGTGGGTGCGCGGCCGCATCCCAGTCGCTCAGGACGAGGCGGCGCAATCCCTTGGATCCGCCGGAACCGCCGGAATCGCTCTCACCGAGCGCGTGTTCGGCCGGCCGGTGCGTGTGTCCGTGGATCAGCGTGCGCGCGCCGGCTTTTTCCAGCCAGGCACGCGCGGCGCCGGTGTCCACGTCGGCCCAGACGTTTCCGGGAACGCGTTTGTTGTCTTCGCTGCGTGCGCGCATGGCGCGGCCGACGGCGCGGCGTTCTTCCAGCGGCTTGGCCAGGAATGCCTGCTGCCATGCGGGCGCGCGCACCTGCGCTCGGAAAAGTATGTAGTCGGTGTCGTCGGTGCAGAGCATGTCGCCGTGGCTCAGCAGCCAGCGTTCGCCGTGAAGCACCAGCACCGTTGGGTCGTCGAGCAGCGTCATGCCGCTCTGCACTGCGAAGCTCGCGCCGACGAGAAAGTCGCGGTTGCCGTGCATGAAAAAGATCGGTCGACGCGCAGAAGCCTGCTTCAGCAACGTGGCGCATTGCGCCTCGAAACCATCGGCCAGCGCCGCATCGTCACCGACCCAGACCTCGAACAGGTCGCCCAGGATGAAGATCGCATCGGCGGGTGTGGTTTCGAGGTAACCGCGCCAGGCCTCGAAAGTCTGCGGCTCGCCGGGCTGCAGATGCAGGTCGGAAATCAGGTCGACGGTGCGCCACGCGGCCGGCGCGACGAGTTCGGCAAATGCCGTGTCGGTCGCTGTGGGGTTCATGCCTGCCGCGCCGCGCTGAAGATCACTCGACCGTGATCGTGGCCTTTTCAATGATCACGTCTTCGACCGGCACGTCACCGTGGTGACCCTTGTTGCCCGTCTTCACGCCCTTGATCTTGTCGACCACGTCGGTGCCGGAAATGACCTTGCCGAACACGGCGTAGCCCCAGCCCTGGGCCGAAGGTGCGGTGTGGTTCAGGAAACCGTTGTCTGCGATGTTGATGAAGAACTGCGCGGTCGCGGAGTGCGGTGCGCTGGTGCGGGCCATCGCGACGGTGTACTTGTCGTTCTTCAGGCCGTTGTTGGCTTCGTTCTCGATTTCGGCATCGGAAGGCTTCTGCTTCATGCCCGGCTCGAAGCCGCCGCCCTGAACCATGAAGCCCGGAATCACGCGATGGAAAACGGTGTTGTCGTAGTGGCCCTTCCTGACGTAGGCCAGGAAGTTTTCGACCGACTTCGGCGCCTTGGCGCGGTCGAGCTCGAGGGTGATCGAGCCGTGGTTCTTGATGGTGAGTTCGACTTGGGGATTGCTCATAGGGAAAGCTCCTTCTTTATTTCGCCACGACGGTGGCTGACTGGATGACGATGGGTTCGAGCGGCACGTTCTGCATGCGGCCCTTGTTGCCGGTCTGCACGGCGCGGATCTTGTCGACGACTTCCTTGCCGGAGACGACCTTGCCGAAGACCGTGTAGCCGTGGCCGTCCGGGTTCGGTGCGTCGAGCATCGCGTTGTTCTTCACGTTGATGAAGAACTGCGAGGTCGCGGAATTAGGGTCGTTGGTACGCGCCATCGCGATGGTGTAGGTGTCGTTCTTCAGGCCGTTGGAAGCTTCCAGCGGTACCGGGGCACGCGTAGGCTTTTCCTTCATGTCGGCCGTGTAGCCGCCGCCCTGGACCATGAAGCCGTCGATCACGCGGTGGAAAACGGTGCCGTTGTAGTGCTTGTCGTTGACGTACTGCAGGAAGTTCGCGACGGTCTTGGGTGCCTTGTCGGGCGCGAGTTCGACCACGATGTCACCGGCCGATGTGGCGAGCTTGACGCGCGGTGCGTTCTGCGCCGCGACAGCGCCGGCGAATGTCAGCGTAGCGGCCAGCAGCAGGGCTGCACGGCGCGAAAAATTGGACGAAGTGAACATCGGGAAAACCTTCAATGAATTGCAGCAACCGGAGCTGGCCGGCGGGTCACCTGCGATTGGCAGCGCGACGCGCGTCTGGTGCCACCGGCAACGCTGCGTTCGCAGGCGTCGTGAAGATCTGGCGGATCAGCGCGAGCTTCGGAGCGGGAGTGGTGATGCCGGGTGCCAGCTGCTGCGAGCGGCTATATGACTGTGCAGCGAGTCTCGCGTACACGTCGCCCAGATTCTCATAAGCCGTGGCATATGAAGGGTTGAGCTTGATGGCGGTTTCCAGCGCATCGCGGGCCTGGTCGAACTTGCTCTGCTGCGCATACAGCGCGGCGAGGTTGTTGTACGGCTCCGGCAACTCGGGGAAATCCTGCGTGAGCTTGGTGAAGGTAGCCGTTGCTTCCGCGCCGTTTCCTTGCTCGGTGAGGATCACGCCGCGCAGGAAGCGCATCTGCGGATCGCGCGGCTTCCCTGCGATGTAGGCATCGGCCTTGACCAGCGCTTCCGCAGGCTTGCCCTGGCGCAGCAGTTGATTGACTTCGGAGTAGTCGTCTGCCCACGCAGGCATCGCGAGCGCAGCGCATATCAGGACGGCAAGCAGACGCGGCACTGTGCGGAAAGACTGGGACAAAGGAGAGCGTGCGGAAGAATTGAGAACGGCGTGCTTCATGAAGCCTCGGGATAATTGTCTGGCGCGGATGGAGGCAGTGGCAGCAGTGGCGGCAGCGCTGCGGAAAACACCCGGAGAATGCCCGTCGAGGGCCGTTTATACTTGGTGCGATTGTAGCCGAGCGGCCATGTCCAACCTCTCGTGCCGCAGCCCCCACACCCCTGAAAAAACCGTTGATCGCCTGCGGCCGTTGATCGTCTGACTTCGTGTCGATCGACCGCGACGGCCAGCCGCGAATCGACGCCCCGAATTCCATGAGCTTGCGCATTTACAACACGCTGACGCGTGCATTGGAGGAGTTTTCTCCGCTGCAACCCGGTCATGTCCGCATGTACGTCTGCGGCATGACGGTCTACGACTTCTGCCATATCGGTCATGCACGGTCGATGGTCGCGTTCGATGTCGTTCAGCGCTGGCTGCGGCAGAGCGGGCTTGCCGTTACCTATGTACGCAACATCACCGACATCGACGACAAGATCATCCGTCGGGCGACCGAGAACGGCGAAACCATCCGTGCGCTGACCGACCGCATGATCGAAGCGCTGCATGTCGATGCCGACGCGCTGGGGGTCGAACGTCCGACGCACGAGCCGCGCGCGACCGATCATGTTCCCCAGATGCTTTCGATGATCGGTGCGCTGGAAAACAAGGGGCTGGCCTACCGCGCGCCCAACGGCGACGTGAATTACGCGGTACGCAAGTTCCCGGGCTACGGCAAGCTCAGCGGCAAGTCGCTGGACGAGCTGCATGCCGGCGAGCGCGTGGCCGTGCTCGACGGCAAGGACGATCCGCTGGATTTCGTGCTCTGGAAAAGCGCCAAGCCGACCGAGCCGGAAGAGGTGCGCTGGCCGAGCGGTTTCGGCACCGGCCGGCCGGGCTGGCACATCGAATGTTCGGCGATGGCTTGCGCCTTGCTGGGCGAGACGGTCGATATCCACGGCGGCGGCGCCGATCTCCAGTTCCCGCACCACGAGAACGAGATCGCGCAAAGCGAAGGCGCCAACGGCCAGCCGCTCGCGCGCACCTGGATGCACAACGGCTTCATCAACATCGACGACGAGAAGATGTCCAAGAGCCTGGGCAATTTCTTCCTGATACGCGATGTGCTGAAGAGTTTCGACGCGGAGACGGTGCGATTCTTCGTCGTGCGGGCACACTACCGGAGCCCGCTGAACTACAGCGACGCCCATCTGAACGATGCGCGTGCGTCGCTGAAGCGGCTCTACACGGCGCTGCATCTCGTCGCGCCGGTCGCGGTGACCATCGACTGGAGCTCTGGCCATGCCGCACGCTTCAGGTCGGCAATGGACGAGGATTTCAGCACGCCCGAAGCGGTGGCGGTACTGTTCGATCTGGCCGGCGAAATCAACCGTACGCAGTCGGGGGAACTCTCCGGCCTGTTGCGTGCGCTCGGCGGTTGCCTGGGGTTGCTGCAGGCAGACCCGCAGGCATTTCTGCAAGCCGGCAGCGTGCTCGACGACTCGGCCATCCAGGTGCTGATCGCGGAACGCGCGGCAGCCAAGGCCGCGAAGAATTTTGGTGAGGCCGATCGCATCCGCAAGGAACTGCTGGCCAAGGGTATTTCGCTGAAGGATTCGTCCACAGGCACAACATGGACAGCTGCACAGTGATGGACAAGATGGTGACGAATTTCTTTGAGGACGACTCCGTTCCTTCGGAACCGGACGGGGTGGCTCCGGTCAAGATCATCACGCCCGACTACTGGGAAGAGGCGTGCCGGCATCTGGCCAAGAAAGACCGCGTGATGAAGCGGCTGATTCCAAAGTTCGGGGATGCATGTCTCGAGTCGCGCGGCGACGCGTTCATCACGCTGGCGCGCAGCATCGTCGGCCAGCAGATCGCGGTGAAGGCTGCGCAAGCCGTCTGGGACCGCCTCGTGCTGCTACCGCGCAAGTTCACGCCCGCGAACGTGCTGAAGCTCAAGGTCGACGACATGCGTGCCGCGGGGCTGTCGGCGCGCAAGGTGGCCTACCTGGTCGATCTGGCGATCCACTTCCAGTCGGGTGCGGTGCACATCGACTCGTGGAAGGACATGACCGACGAGATGATCATCGACGAGCTGGTTGCCATCCGCGGCATCGGCCGCTGGACGGCGGAGATGTTCCTGATCTTCCATCTGATGCGGCCCAACGTGCTGCCGCTCGACGACGCGGGCCTGGTCAGCGGTGTCAGCCAGAACTACTTTTCCGGCGAGCCGGTGAGCCGCAGCGACCTGCGCGAAGTCGGTGTCGGCTGGGCGCCTTATTGCAGCGTGGCGACTTGGTATATTTGGCGCTCGCTAGACCCCGTACCCGTGGCGTACTGAATAACAGGAGAAGACGTTGGCGAAACGAACCTTCCTCGACTTCGAGCAGCCCATCGCTGAACTCGAAAGCAAGATCGAAGAATTGCGTTATGTGCAGACCGAATCCGCGGTCGACATTTCCGAAGAAATCGATCAGCTGGGCAAGAAGAGCCAGCAACTCACCAAAGACATCTACAGCGACCTGACGCCCTGGAAGATCACCAAGATCGCCCGGCATCCGGAACGCCCGTACACGCTCGATTACGTCCACGAAATCTTCACCGACTTCGTCGAGTTGCATGGCGACCGGCATTTCTCGGACGATTTGTCGATCGTTGGCGGGCTGGCTCGCTTCAATGGCACGCCCTGCATGGTGATCGGCCATCAGAAAGGCCGCGACACCAAGGAACGCACCGCGCGCAATTTCGGCATGAGCAAGCCGGAGGGCTACCGCAAGGCGCTGCGTCTCATGAAGACGGCGGAAAAGTTCAAGCTGCCGGTCTTCACCTTCGTCGACACGCCCGGTGCGTACCCCGGCATCGACGCCGAGGAGCGCGGCCAGTCGGAAGCGATCGGACGCAACATTTTCGAGATGGCGCAGCTGGAAGTGCCGATCATCGTGACCATCATCGGCGAGGGCGGTTCCGGCGGCGCGCTGGCGATTTCGGTCGGCGACCAGTTGGTGATGCTTCAGTATTCGATCTATTCCGTCATCAGCCCCGAGGGTTGCGCGTCGATTCTCTGGAAGACCAGCGAGAAAGCGCAGGAAGCCGCGGACGCGCTGGGCATCACGGCGCATCGTCTCAAGGCGCTGGGGCTGGTGGACAAGATCGTCAATGAGCCGGTCGGCGGCGCGCACCGCGACCACCGACAGATGGCGGCGTTCCTTAAGCGCGCGCTCAACGATGCGTTCCGCCAGGTCAGCGATCTGAAGGTCAAGGAACTGCTCGAGCGTCGCTACGAAAGGCTGCAGAGCTACGGCCGCTTCTCGGACACCAAGGCAGAAAACACCCGCTGACCGGGTGGAAAACCCTGCCGCTCCTGCCCTTGCGACCTGGGCAGCGACGCTTCCGATAGGGATTGCATACAGCGGCGGCGCCGATTCGACTGTGTTGCTGCATGCTGCGGCGGCGCAATGGCCGGGTCAGGTGCAGGCGCTGCATGTGCACCACGGGCTCCAGGAAGCGGCGGACGAGTTCGAGGCGCATTGCACGGCGACCTGCAAAGCGCTCGGCATCCCGTTCCACAGTTCCCATGTCGACGCAAGACACGCGCCCGGCGAAAGCCCTGAAGATGCCGCACGACGCGCGCGCTACAGAACGCTGGCGACGCTGGCTCAAACGCACGGCCTGCAGCACGTCGCACTCGCACAGCATGCGGACGATCAGGTCGAGACGATGCTGATCGCGCTCGGTCGCGGCGCCGGCCTCGACGGCATTGCGGGAATGCCGCGCACCATTCAGCGTCACGGCGTTTTCTTCCATCGACCATTGCTCGAGCTGCATGCCGAGGCGCTTCGTGCGTGGCTGGATGTGCAGCAGATCGCCTTCATCGAAGACCCTAGCAATGCCGATGCGCGTTACACGCGCAATCGAATTCGCCACCGTCTCCTTCCGGCCTTGGCCGAGGTCTTGCCGCAGTTTCGCGAGACCTTTGCCCGATCGGCACGCAATGCAGCGCGCGCTTCGGGGTTGCTGGCAGAACTTGCCGAGATCGACATCGAGGCCACCGGCTCGCCGCCGACGATTTCTGGGCTTCGCGCACTCGCACGCGAGAGGCGCGGCAACGCGCTGCGGCACTGGCTTCGCAACGCGCACGCTGCGGTGCCGAGCGAGGCGCAGCTGCAGCAGTTGCTCGATCAGCTCGATGCCTGCCGCACGCGCGGCCATCGCATTCACCTGAAGGTGGCCGGCGGTTTCGTCGAGCGGGAGGGCGATTTTTTGCGTTGGTACAATTTCGCGCCTTCTCCCTAGCGCCGCACCTCGCGGCGCGCAGGCCGCCCGGCCTTTCAGCTGCCGACTGTTTCTGCTGTTTTCTTCTCTCTGATTCAACCCATGGCATTGATCGTTCACAAATACGGCGGCACGTCGATGGGCTCGACCGAGCGCATCAAGAACGTCGCCAAGCGCGTGGCCAAGTGGCAACGCGCCGGCCACCAGATGGTCGTCGTCCCGAGCGCCATGAGCGGCGAGACCAACCGTCTGCTCGGTCTTGCCAAGGAACTGGCGACCAACAAGCACGACGCCACCCACGACCGCGAACTCGACATGCTGGCATCGACCGGCGAACAGGCCTCGTCGGCATTGCTGGCCATCGCACTTCAGGCCGAGGGCGTGCCGGCCGTGAGCTATGCAGGCTGGCAGGTCTCGGTGCGCACCGACAGCGCCTACACCAAGGCACGTATCGAAAGCATCGACGACGCCCGCGTGCGCGCCGATCTCGAGGCCGGCAAGGTGGTCGTGATCACGGGCTTCCAGGGCGTGGACGACGCCGGCAACATCACGACGCTCGGTCGCGGCGGCAGCGACACCTCTGCCGTGGCGATCGCCGCTGCGATGAAGGCCGCCGAATGCCTGATCTACACCGATGTCGACGGCGTCTACACCACCGATCCGCGCGTCGAACCCGATGCACGGCGCCTGGCGACCGTCAGCTTCGAGGAAATGCTCGAAATGGCGAGCCTCGGCTCCAAGGTGCTGCAGATCCGCTCGGTCGAATTCGCCGGCAAATACAAGGTCCCGCTGCGCGTGCTTTCGAGCTTCACGCCATGGGACATCGACATCAACAAAGAAGCCACCTCCGGCACGCTGATCACTTTCGAGGAAGCTGAAAACATGGAACAAGCCGTCGTATCCGGCATCGCGTTCAACCGTGACGAGGCCAAGATCTCGGTCCTGGGCGTGCCCGACAAGCCGGGCATCGCGTATCACATCCTCGGCGCCGTCGCGGACGCCAACGTCGAGGTCGACGTCATCATCCAGAATTTGAGCAAGGACGGAAAGACGGATTTCAGCTTCACGGTGAATCGCAACGACTATGCGCGAACCGTCGATCTGCTGAAGTCGAAGGTGCTGCCGACGCTGGGTGCGGCCGAGATCGTCGGCGACACCAAGATTTGCAAGGTGAGCATCGTCGGCATCGGCATGCGCAGTCACGTCGGCGTCGCGAGCAAGATGTTTCGCGTGCTGAGCGAGGAGGGCATCAACATCCAGATGATCTCCACCAGCGAGATCAAGACTTCGGTCGTGATCGACGAGAAGTACATGGAACTTGCCGTGCGCGCGCTGCACAAGGCTTTCGATCTGGACCAGCCTGCGGCCTGATACGGACAGGCGTCGATAACGACGATTTGCTGGAGCGAGGCGCGAAAACGGCGTCTTAAACTGGCATAATCGACGACTCAGGAACTGTGACCGAGTGGCCGAAGGTGCTCCCCTGCTAAGGGAGTATGGGGTGTAGAGCCTCATCGAGGGTTCGAATCCCTCCGGTTCCGCCAATTAGCTAGCTAGCAAAAACGCCCCTCACGGGGCGTTTTTGTTTTGTATTCAAGCCGTCGCAGCCGCAGCCGACTGGCTTCGATGAAACCCCATCCCGATCTCCGCCACCAGCGTCTTCAGCGCGGTCAGGTCTTCTTCCTTCAACGGGTCGGCGCCGCAGCCCGTCGTTCCCCAGTCGCCGCAAACCAGCGCGACCGGCCGGCTCTTCAGAAACACCGGTGCAAGCACGAGAGACTTGGTGTCGGGAAACGCATCGCGATACCAGCGGGGAATGCGATTGGCCATTTCCTTGCTGAATGTGTCGACGACGCAGGTGGGATTCCATGCATTGGCGGCGAAGTGGAAGACGTCGGGCACGAAGCCTTCCTCGAACACCAGCAGCGGCAGTTTCTCGGTCACGCCCGGGCCGAAGCCGACACGTGCCGTGAAACGTTTCTCTTGCGGGTTGAGCAGCATGATGAAGCAGTTCGTGAAGTTCATCGCCTGCATCGTCGTCTCGACGACCAGCGGCACCAGTTCCGAATTCGGCAGAGAGATCGCCACCGCGCGCGTTTCTGCCAGCGCAGTCTTCAGCCGAACGGGCAAGTCCTTCGGCTTTCCGGGCTGCGCCAGTCTTTCGGCTCCCGAATGCGATGCCATGCCACCCAACTCGGCCTTCAGGCCCTCGGCCCGGAGCGCGGCGGCGTCGACGACGCTCTCCTGCAGCCCCAAGGCCTGTGCGTGGCTGAGCAGAAGCGCACGCACTTCCTCCTGACCGCCGCCTTCCGCCATCACCGAAGCTGCCTGCGCCGAGACTTCGGCCATCGCGCCGAGCCAGTTGGTGTGGGAGGCGGCAACCTGTTCGGGGTCGAGCGATTTCTGGAACATCGTGCGGGTGATGAGGTCGGGCAGTCGCCATTTCAGCGCTGCCTCGTTGGCGATCTCTTCCAGCGAGACGCCGAGCACTTCTTCGCAGGCGATCGTCAATGCTTCACGCTTGCTGCCGCCCTTGACCTGGATGATTTCCCACTCCGTCGGGAAATAGAAGACCAGCAGCAACTGGCTCAGGTGATGCATCAATGTGCACACCACGGCTTCCTCGCCTTGATGGATGCCCTGCGAACTGCTGAGCATGCGCGCGAATTCGCCCGCGAGGATGGCGTGCTTCAAGGCATCGGCGGCCTGCGGGCGGGTCGCCGCGGCACCGCGGAAGTTGTCGAGCAGCTGCAGACCCAGGGCCAGATGGCCGACCGTGTCCACGCCGAGCACGGCAATGGCGCGCGAGACGGTCGTCACTTCGCCGCCGAAAGACGCATACATCGCGGAATTGGCCAGGCGAAGCACGCGCTGCGACAGCGCGAAATCCGCAAGCACGCTGGAGGCGAGCGTGCCGATGTTCGCGTCCGAGCCGAGGGTCGAGACCAGGTTGTCGATACAGAACTGGAGGGTCGGAAAGTCGCCCTGTTGCGCCATCCGCGACCACAGGGTATCGAAGAACTGTTCCTTGGAATACTTCATTGGTGCAATGTCAGGATGCCGGCGTCCAGGCGCCGCTCGAGCTCGAGTGTGGGAAGTGCAGGGGAGCGCAACCACCCTTGCGCGTAATCGCAGCCGTGCTCGGCAAGCAGGTCGCACTGCGCCTGTGTTTCCACGCCCTCGGCGATGGAGATCAGGCCGAGCTCCCGTGCAAGGGAGAGCACGGCGAGAACGATGGTGCGACCGTGTTGGGAGTCGTGCATTTCGGCGACGAAACTCCGGTCGATCTTCAGTGCCTGGAGCGGGAAACGTTGCAGGTACGCCAGGCTAGAGTAGCCCGTTCCGAAGTCGTCGACCGCGATACGGACGCCGTGGCTGCAAAGTTCGTTGAGCAGCTTGCCCGCATGCTCGGGGTCGGTCATCAGCGTGCCCTCCGTGATCTCCAGCACCAGTCGGCGGCCTTCGAGTCCGGAGGCGGTCAGCGCCTGGCGCACGCCATCGACGAACGCCGGATGCCTGAACTGCACCGGCGAGACGTTCACCGAGACGTAATCGAAATACTTGCCGGCCATGTCCCAGCAACGCAGTTGCTGGCAGGCACTGCGCAGCGCCCAGTCGCCGAGAAGGTTGATCAGTCCGTTGTGCTCCGCCAGCGGGATGAATTCCAGCGGCGGAACGTTGCCGCCCGGCCGCTCCCAGCGCATCAGCGCTTCCAGGCCCAGCACCGCGCCCGACTTAGGAACGAAGATCGGCTGGTAATGAAGTGTGAATTCGCCGTTCTGCACTGCGTCGAACATGTTCTGCTCGATCGCGAACTGCTCGCGCTGCTGCCGTTCCATGAGCGGCGTGTAGAGGGAGTGGCGGTTCTTGCCCTGTGCCTTGGCCTCGTACATCGCAAGGTCGGCTTGCTTCAGAAGACTCGATTCGCTCAACGGCTGGCTATTGCCCGAGAACGCAAGACCCAGGCTCGTCGTGATCCGCACCTGGCAGTCCGCGAGGGTGAAGGGCTTTCGCAGGCTGTGGACGATTCGCTCGGCCACCGCGCCTGCAGCCGCCTCGGAACCGACGCTCGTCAGCAGCACGACGAATTCGTCGCCGCCCATGCGCGCCACGGTGTCTGCCGGCCGGACGCAGGACTGGAGACGGGCAGCGACTTCCTTCAGCAGTGCATCGCCGACGTCGTGGCCCAGGGTGTCGTTGATGCGCTTGAAGCCGTCCAGGTCCAGCAGCGCCAGCGCAAAAGGCGTGTCGTGCCGAACGGCCGTGAGGATTCGTTCGGAAACGACCTGCCGGAGCCTGCCGCGATTGCCCAGGCCGGTGAGGGGATCGACGAAGGCCTCGTCCAGAAGCAGTTGCTCGGCACGGACCCAGTCGGTGATGTCGTAGCCGAAGATGATGAGACGTCTGCTGCCTTCGATCCCCGAGGCTGGCCGGATGGTCACTTCGAGCCAGCGGCTTTCCGACAGCCCGCCCGTGAATCTCAGCCGCGCATGCCTGTCGCTCGATCGCGTCCAGGCATTGGCCAGCAGGCCGGCGAGGATGTCGCGATGGTCCGAGGCAACGAGATCGCCCAACGATGCCTGCAGCAGGTGTTCCATCGGGAAGGCGAGCAGGACCGAAGAAGACTCGCTGGCCTCGAGCACGCGACCGTTCGGGTCGACATGGAGCGCAAGGGCGCCCGAAGCACTGAGCATCGATTGCAGGTCGCGCGCGGAGCTTGGTTCTCGTGCGGTTTTCTGCGCAGCGACCGCGCCCCGGGGCCAGGCCGCCGGGAGTTCGAGATCGAAATCGAATGCGCTCATGTTGGAGTACACAAAGAGAACTAAAGAGTTAAATTAGTCGATCTATTAACGTTTTTCGCTACTTTCACTATCGGCTGATTGCAATTCTGTCCGATGCTGAATTATGCGTTGCAAATTCTTACAGCGGCAAATTGATAGTTGTGCAAGACAAACGGTGGCACGCTGGCGTTTTCTGCAATACGTTGGTTTTCAGATCGGTTCGTGTGCTTGTCCACGGAACTGAAAAAAGTAGTTCCTAAGTTCGCATAAGAGAGCTGAAACTGGACAACAATGACTGCTGCTCGTCTATCGGCGTCGTCCAGTTGCCATGAACAGAAATCCGCGGTTCCTAGGTGCGATCGTGTTCTCCGTTGCCGGAATGGTGTTGTTGGGGGTCGTCTTGCCGTCGGTGAACGACGCAGAATTCAGGACGCTGCGAACGGCGGAACTTGCCTATCCGGTACCTGCCGTCGAAGTTCGGACCACCGCTTCCGAACTGGCAAGGGTCTACCAGGAAAATCCGTTGGCGGCCGACACGAAGTTCAAAGGACGGACCTTCGAGGTGAAGGGCGCGATCGACTACCTGGATTACGGACCTCGTGAAAGCATCGACGTCGTGTTGCGCGCCGGCTTTCCTTATCGCAATCCGCGCTTTCGTCTCGATCCGTCGGAGCGATCCGCTGCGTTCTGGCTAGGCAAGGGAATGTACGTGTCTCTCAATTGCCTCGGCGATGGCGTCGACGCAGGCGTTGCGAGTTCTCGAAACTGCGTCATCGGAAGGTAGCGATTCACCTCGACGCGTCGGCGCCACCGAAGAGCCCGAATTCATCGAGAAGATCGAACACGATCTGCGGATGCTTTTCCAGGCTGACGCGGATGGCGGCCGGAATCGACTGCCTGGTCTTCCTGCACAGACCGGGTTGCTCGGGCACCAGAATCGCGATGCCCCGCACCGTGCGCACTTCATTCGGTCCGATGGTGATGTTGAGGCGAATTCCCAGTTGGTCGCACAAACGTGCCTCTACACGCCTCAGCTCCTGAAGACTTGTCAGGCTTTCCAGTCTCCCGAGCAACCGCTTTTCTTCATCGCGCGTGAGCAACAGCACGCGGATATCGGCCGACGGCGCATTCAGCAACGCTTCGCGCGAACAGACACACGCACCGGGAGGGCATTCGGTGCGGATGGGAAAGATTGTCCGTGTCGCGGGCGTTTGCATGGATCCTTGGTTACATCAGTCCACCGAAGCTCCCGATTCCTTCACGACCTTCGCCCACTTGACCGTTTCCGTCTGGATGAACGCCGCGAACTTGTCGGGCGTTTCGGCGATCGGCTCGCCGCCCTGTTCGATGATCTTCTTCTTGAGGTCGGTGGTGGCCATTGCCTTGATCAAGGCGTCGTCGATGCGCTTGATGACGGCCGGCGGCGTGTTGGCCGGTGCGAGCAGGCCGAACCACGACGCCGCATCGAAACCGGGTACGCCGGCTTCGTCGATCGTCGGCAGGTCGGGGAACTGCGGTGCGCGCTTGATCGTGGTGACGGCGATGGGACGCAGCTTCCCGGCCTTGATGAACTGGATGGCGGACGGCAGGTTGTCGAACATGACGTTCGTCTGTCCGGCCATCAGGTCGGTCAGGGCCGGCGAGCTTCCCTTATACGGAATGTGCTGCATCGTGATTCCGGTCATCGATTTGAAGAGCTCGCCCGCGAGGTGGATCGACGTGCCGCTGCCCGACGAGGCGAAGGTGAGCTTGTCCGGATTCGCCTTGCCGTAGGCGATCAGTTCCTTGACCGTCTTGTAGGGCTGCGCCGGATTGGCGACCAGCACGTTCGGCACCGCGGTGACGCGCGAGATGGGCGCGAAATCCTTGATGTGGTCGTACGGCATCTTCTTG
This sequence comes from Variovorax glucosi, assembly GCF_051216695.1. NCBI lineage: Bacteria > Pseudomonadati > Pseudomonadota > Betaproteobacteria > Burkholderiales > Comamonadaceae > Variovorax > Variovorax glucosi. The sequence continues at coordinate 524,900 of NZ_JBPJZE010000001.1, read as the reverse complement.
TACAGCGACGGATTGATCGCGTGCGTGCCGACCGTTCCCATGACCAGCGTGTAGCCGTCGGCCGTCGCGCGCGCGACGGCTTGCGCACCGATGTTGCCGCCGGCGCCGGGCCGGTTGTCGATGATCACGGGTTGTCCCAGTTCCTGGGAGAGCGCCTGGCCTGCGAAGCGGGCGACGATGTCGGTCGTGCCGCCTGCAGAGAATGGAACGATGATGGTGATCGGCTTGGTCGGCCAGGCGTCCTGCGCGAACGCCGGACTGAAGGGTACGGCGCCGATCGCTGCAACGGCTGCGACAGCTGCTACGGCTGCGAGCGAAAGCGCGTTTCGTCGGCTCGACTTGATCGATGAGGGCATGGTTTGTCTCCGTTATGTATGAATGAATTCTGACGCAAGCTTGCCAGCATCCGACCTTGACCCCGCCTTATCTGCGCACGCTCTTCATGCTCCCTCTCGTATCACGCAAATTTCTTCTGGGCGTTTCGATCGTACTGATCGCTTTCAACCTCCGACCCATCTTCTCCAGCCTGTCGGTCGTCCTGCCCGAGATCGTGAAGTCGACGGGACTTTCGGAAACCGGCGCCAGTGCGCTCACGACATTGCCGGTGATCTGCCTCGGACTATTCGCGATGCTCGCGCCGCGGCTGGGGCGTCTGCTCGGGCTGGAGCGAGCGCTGCTGGCCTGCATGGTGCTGATCACGGTCGGCACCGCGTTGCGCGGGCTCGGCAGCGTGCCGGTGCTGTTCATGGCTTCGGCGCTTGCCGGTGCCGGCATCGCCGTGAGCAACGTGCTGCTTTCCGGTCTGGTCAAGCGCGATTTCGCGGACCGCTCGGCCCTGATGATGGGTCTCTACACGATGGCCGTCTGCGGTGGCGCGGCGACCGGCGCCGGTTTCACCGTGCCGCTCGAGCATGCGACGGGCGGCGGCTGGACCGGCGCTCTCGCGATCTGGGCCATTCCGGCGTTCCTCGGTACGCTGCTCTGGGCGCCGCACGCGCTGTCGCGTTCGGCCAGGCCCGCCGCGGGTCCGCCGGGTCGTGCGGCTGGCTGGCTCTGGCGCGACCGCGTGGCCTGGCAGGTGACGCTGTTCATGGGCCTGCAGTCGGCGCTTGCGTATTCGACGATGGGCTGGCTGGCGCCGATCCTGCGCGAGCGCGGGCTGTCGGCCGAGACGGCGGGTTTCGTGGTGTCGATATCGGTGCTCGCGCAACTCGCGACCTGTCTTCTGGTTCCGGCCATCGCTTTCCGCCGACGCGACCAGGTCGGCCTGACCCTGGTGCTGGTCGTATCGACCATCGCAACGATGTTCGGCTGCATGTTCGCGCCGCTCGGCGGCATATGGGCCTGGGCGGTGCTGCTCGGGCTGGCGCAGGGCGGCACCTTCTCGCTGGCGCTCACTCTGATCGTGATGCGTTCGCCGGATTCGCAGGTGGCTGCGTATCTGTCCGGCATGGCGCAGGGCATCGGTTATCTGATAGCGGCCTGCGGCCCGATGCTGGTGGGACTGATACGCGCCGGCACCGGAAGTTTCGATGCTTCGGCGCTGCTGTTTGCTGCTCTGGGTATCGCGCTGGCTCTCGTGGGTGTCGGTGCTGGCCGTGCCCGGCTGGTCGGCGCCACGCGGTCGTTGCCTGCCGCTTCCGATCGTTCATCCAACACTTCTGCATCCACCTCGTGAACCCGACCGCACTCATCATCACCCTGCAGATGGACCCGGCCTCGGCCGAGCATTTCACGTCGTTGCGACAGGCCCACTTTCCCTCGGCGCGCAACTGGCTTTCGGCCCACGTCACGCTCTTCCACGCGCTGCCTCTTGAAGCGCGCGAAGAAGTGCTGCGCGACGTTGCCGAGATCGCCGCCAGGACCGGGCGTTTCGCGATGGACGTCGACCGGCTGCTGTTCCTCGGACGGGGTGTGGCCTTCGGCATTACCGCGCCGCCGGCCGTCGTCGTTCGCCAGGAACTCGCCGCGCGCTGGGCGCCTCTTCTTTCTCGCCAGGACGGTGCATGGCACGGCCGGCTCCACATCACCGTGCAGAACAAGGTCGAACCGTCGGTCGCGAGAGTGCTGCATGCGGAACTCCAGAGAGGCTTCGAACCCCGGCGGATCACGGCGACCGGCCTCCAGGTCTGGAACTACGTCGGCGGGCCGTGGGAGCCCGTGGCGACGCTACCTTTCATCGACTGATCGTTGTCGCGACGGGTTGCCGTCGATCACGCGTTCGCCGCTGCGGACGCGACAGCCCGGGCCACTTCGAGTTGCTCGGGCGGCGAATTGGCGTTCAGGAGATGGCCGTCGAGGTTGACCTGCGCAGCGTTGTTCGCGTCGCGGAAGAGGCGGATGTTGTGCAATATGGCGCCATCCTTTTCGACGGCCGCATGGATTTCGTTGCCGATGCCTTGCAGCCGAACGGTATGAAAACTGGTCCGCTGGCCGTTGACGGGTCCCAGATCGATGGCCGATGTCCAGCGCGTACCCGTGGGCCAGAAGGACAGGGCCTCGCCGGCCAGCGAAACCATACTGCCGTAGGTCGTGTTGTTTGGCGCGATCCCACCTTTGTCGCGCACCGTTGACGTCGTAGTGGACGCAGGCGTCGAACGCGAAGATTGCGCGTGATTGCGCGTGAACTCCCTGATGGACGACTTGTCGTCGAACCGGGCCTGAGCCTCGCGTGTCGCGAAGCGCTGCGAAGCGATGGGGGAAGCGGTGGATTGAAGGGAGGATGCGAGCACGGGATTCTCTTGGAGTTGATGGAGAGCCGGAATCTATGCGTCCACCTGTCGCGGTGATCCAGGAAGTGTCCTAAAAGGAAGCGTGCCGGCATCGTCCCCGGCTTCTTCCAGCGACGGCAGCAGCACCAGCATCGCGCGCAGCAGCGCCGAATCGTCCGCGCGCCGCCAGACGGCGAGCGTGTCGATGTAGGTCTTCTCGCCCTGTATCTCCCGATAGACGACGCCCTTGCGTTCCACCGCCTGGACGCATGCCGGCACCAGCGCGACGCCGACGCCGCCCGAGACGAGACTCACGATCGTGTTCATCTGACGTGCCGGAAACATCCTCGGGCTGAAACCGCGCCGCATGCACGTCGCGACCGCCGAATCGAACATCTGCGGGCCGAAGTGGCGCGCGAAGCCGAGGAACCGCTCACCCGCGAAATCCTCCAGCGCGACGCTGCCGGGGCGTGCCAACGGATGCGATTCGGGCATCGCGAGGATCAGCGCGTCGTTCTGCACCAGCCGCGATTCCAGCGTCTGCGGCAGGCTGGTCGGCTGCAGGACGAGCCCGAGGTCGATTCGGCCGGCTTCGACGTCCTCGATGATCTGGTCGGTCGTGCCTTCCCAGAGCGCGATTTCCACGCGCTCGTTGTCTTCCGAGAACTGCCGCAGTGCGCCGGGCAGGAACGAATAGGCGGGCAGGCTGATGAAGCCGATCGACAGCGAACCCATGAGTCCGGATGCGGCGTCGTGCGCGCGGCGGCGCAAGGTTTCCATGCCGCCCAGCACGACGCGCGCATCGCGCAGCGCCTGCTCGCCGGCGCGGGTGATCGCGATGCGCCGGGAAGTCCGCTCGAACAGCGTGACGCCGAGTTCTTCTTCCAGCTCCTTGATCGCCAGGCTCACCGGTGGCTGCGACAGGTTCAGGCGCCTGGCAGCGCGACCGAAGTGGAGTTCTTCCGCGACGGCGATCAGGCACCGCAGATGACGAATTTCCATTGATCTGATTAATGTATTGATCGATACGAATTATAAATTTGTGTCTATCGATGTCAACTTCTAGACTTTCTTTCATTCCGCGTTCAACGGACAAGAAAGCACCGGCAAACAGCACGGTGCAAGGAGACAAGCAATGCAAGACAAGACAGTCGTGCGTCCACCGTTCCGATCGGTGGTCCATCCCGGGCCGCTCGATCCGGTGCGCATCGCCGCCATGAGCGACAGCCGTGGCAGGCATGTCCGCCTGACGTTGCCCAGCGGCAGGAGCATCCACGAAAGCCTGATCGCCGCGCTGACGGAAGAAGGCATTTCGAGCGCATCGATGACGCTGCTCGACGGCGATCTCGAATCGCTGGTGTTCTGCCTGGCGCAGCCCGATCCGAGCGGCCAGCGCGTTGCGATGTACGGCCAGCCGCACAGCGAACGCAACGCACGCTTCATCTTCGGCAACGCGACGCTCGGCAAGGCGGCAGACGGTTCTCCGTCGGTCCACTGCCACGCGGCATTCCGTACCGAAAGCGGCACCGTGCGCGGCGGCCACATCCTGACGGACAGGACAGTCGTCGGTCGCCGCAGCATCGCGGTCGTCGTGACCGCGCTCGGCAGCTTCGAACTGCGCATCGGCTACGACGACGAAACCCGGATGCCGCTGATGCGTCCGCGCGCCCATGTCTGAAGTCCGTCTGATCGAGCGGGGCCGGATGGGCCGCGTGGCTTACGCGCGCATTGCGCCGAACGAGGATCTGGTCGGCGCCATCGAGAAAGTCTGCATGGCCCAGGGCTTCCGCAACGCCTTCGTGCGCGGCGCGCTCGGCAGTCTCACCGACGCCTGCCTCGAAGGCGCGGACGGTTCGCCGCAACTCATCGGCGGGCCGGCGATCGAGATCGTCAGCCTTGCCGGCGAAGTCCGTACCCAGGCGGACGGCTCGGCGCGCGCCGCGATCACCGGTGTCGTCGCGGACACCGAAGGCCACCTGCACGGCGGACCGTTCGTCGCCGGCGCCAATCCCGTATGCGTCACTTTCGAGATCACGCTCGAAGAGTGGCTTCCTTCCGCAGACTGAATAAGAACCATGACAACAACGAATCCGAACACCAATTCTTCCCGCGTCGCCGTCGTCACCGGCGGCGGGCGCGGCATCGGCCTGGCGGTCGGCCGCTGGTTCCTGGCGCATGGCTACCGCGTCGCGCTCCTCGACATCGACGGCGCCACGCTCGACAAGACCGTCGCCGAACTCGATCTGCCCGACACGGTGCTCGGCCTGCGCTGCGACGTGGCCGATCCGAAGCAGGTCGGCGACGCGGCAAAGGCCGTCATCGCGCGTTTCGGGCGTGTCGATGCGCTGGTCAACAACGCGGGCGTGGCCGTCTTCAAGACGGCGCTGACCACGTCGTTCGAGGAATGGCGCCATGTGCTGGGCACTAATCTCGACGGAACCTTCTTGTGCACGCAGGTTTTCGGCGCGCTGATGGCCGATGCGGGCAGCGGCGCGGTGGTGAACGTGGCGTCGATCTCCGGTCTGCGCGCCAGCACGCTGCGGGTCGCCTATGGCACCAGCAAGGCCGCGATCATCCATCTGACCAAGCAGTACGCGGTCGAATTGGGCAATGCCGGCGTGCGCGTCAACGTGATCGCGCCGGGCCCGGTGGAAACCGAGATGGCGAAGCTGGTCCACAGCGTCGCGATCCGCTCCGACTACTACGACACCATCCCGCTCGGCCGCTACGGCACGCCGGAAGAGATGGCCAACGCCATCGGCTTCCTGTGCAGCGACGACGCAAGCTTCATCAACGGCCAGGTGATCGCGGTCGACGGCGGTTTCGACGCTGCGGGTGTCGGATTGCCGACGCTGCGCAAGAACGCGGCTGCGAGCATGGCTTCAAACACGACTACATCAGGGAGCGCTTCATGAGCAACGCAAGCAACAGCATGAACAACAACGCCTTCATCGTCGGCTGGGGCCACACGCCGTTCGGCAAGCTCGACGCGGTCGATGCCGAACAGCTTATCCGCGACGCGGTCGAACCCGCGCTGGCCACATCCGGTCTCGCCGCCGAGGACATCGACGGCATCTTCGTCGGCCATTTCAACGGCGGTTTCCTGCCGCAGGATTTCAGCGCGTCGCTGGTGAGCCTCTCCGTGCCAGGTCTGCGCCACGTGCCGGCCGTGCGCCTCGAGAACGCCTGCGCCACCGGCTCCGCCGCCATCTGGGCTGCGCTCGACGCGGTGCAGTCGGGCCGCGTCAGGCACGCGCTGGTGGTCGGCTTCGAAATCATGAACGCCGTGCCGGCCGCACGCATCGGCGAGACGCTGCTGCGCTGCTCGTACGTGAAGGAAGAGGCGTCGACGCCGGCGGGCTTCGCGGGCGTGTTCGGCAACATCGCCGGCAGCTATTTCGAGCGTTTCGGCGACCAGAGCGATGCGCTGGCTGCGATCTCGTCGAAGAACCATGCGAACGGCGTGCACAACCCGTATGCGCACATGCGGCGCGATCTGGGCTTCGATTTCTGTCGCAATCCTTCGGACAAGAACCCGTTCGTCGCCGGACCGCTGAAGCGCTCCGACTGCTCGCTGGTGTCCGACGGCGCAGCCGCGCTGGTGATTTCCGCAGCGCCAGTCGGCTCGGCCACGGTGCCGGCCGTGCGCTGGCGTTCGCGCACCCAGGTGAACGAATACCTGCCGCTGTCGCGCCGCGATCCGACGCGTTTCGAAGGCGCTGCGCTGGCCTGGCAGAAGGGGCTGGCAGAGGCCGGCCTGTCGCTCGACGACCTCGGCTTCGTCGAGACGCACGATTGCTTCACCATCGCCGAACTGCTCGAATACGAAGCCATGGGTCTGGCGCCGCACGGACAGGGCGCGCGCGTGATCCTCGACGGCGTGACGCGCAAGGACGGCAAGCTGCCGGTGAATCCGTCCGGCGGGCTGAAGTCGCGCGGTCATCCGATCGGTGCGACCGGTGTCTCGCAGCATGTGATGGCGGCCATGCAGCTGACCGGGACAGCCGGCGACATGCAGGTCGGTTCCGGCAAGCCGGGCGCGGTGTTCAACATGGGCGGCGCGGCGGTTGCGAACTACCTGAGCGTGCTGGAGGCGGCTTGATTCAGGTGATTCAGGTGAGCCAGGTCAGCCAGATGCACCAAGCGCGGGCGATGAACCTGTCTGCGCTGCTGTCGCAGACCGCCGCGCTGTTTCCCGATCGGCCGGGGCTCGTCCAGGGCGATCGGCAGTGGACGTGGCGCGAGCTCGACGATCGCGTCGATGCGCTGGTGCAGGCGCTGAGCTCGCTGGGCCTGAAGCCCGGCGACAAGCTGCTCGTGATGTCGCGAAACAACGCGGCGTTGTTCGAAAGCTGCTGGGCTGCGTTCAGGCTCGGCGCAGTCTGGGTGCCGGTCAATTTCCGGCTCACGCCGCCGGAAGTCGCGTACCTCGGCAGTTCCAGCGAAGCCGGCGTGATGCTGGCGGAAGACTGCTTCGCCGATCACGTCGACGCGGTGAGGGCGGCATCGCCGATGCTGCGCGAGGTGATCGTCATCGGTCGCGCGCGAGAAGTGGAGGGCGAGGGCGAGCATGCCTACGAAGCGTTGATGGAAGCCAACGCCGGCGCGCCGCAGGCGATGGCGCAGGTCGATGCCGACCTGCCGCTCTGGTACTTCTACACATCCGGCACGACCGGCCGTCCGAAAGCCGCCGTGTTGACGCACGGTCAGCTCGGCTTCGTCGTCGTCAACCATCTCGCCGACCTGATTCCCGGCACGACCGAGCGCGACTGCTCGATCGCCGTCGCGCCGCTCTCGCACGGCGCCGGAATTCATGCGCTGCTGAACGTCGCGCGCGGCGCGCCGACCGTGCTGCTCGAAGCCGAAAGGCTCGATCCGGCCGTGTTCTGGGAGCTGGTCGAAAAGCACCGCGTGACCAACGTCTTCACCGTGCCGACCATCGTCAAGATGCTGGTCGAAGACCCGGCCGTCGACCGTTTCGATCACAGCTCTCTGCGCTACATGATCTATGCGGGCGCGCCGATGTACCGCGCCGACCAGAAGCGCGCGCTGGAGAAGCTCGGCAAGGTGCTGGTGCAGTATTTCGGCCTTGGCGAAGTCACCGGCTGCATCACGGTGCTGACGCCTGAAATGCATTCGGCCGACGACGCCGATCCCAACGCGCACATCGGCTGCTGCGGCCGAGCGCGTACCGGCATGGAGGTGGCGATCCTCGACGCCGACATGCAGCGGGTGCCGGCCGGAACGGTGGGCGAGATCTGCTGCCGCGGTGCGGCGGTGTTCGCCGGCTACTTCAACAATCCGGACGCGACCGAGAAGGCGTTGCGCGGCGGATGGTTCCACACCGGCGATCTCGGGCGCATGGACGATCGAGGGTTGATCTACATTACCGGCCGCGAGTCCGACATGTACATTTCCGGCGGGTCCAACGTGTACCCGCGCGAGGTGGAAGAAATTCTGCTGATGCATCCCGGCGTCGGCGAGGTGGCCGTGCTGGGCGTCGCGGACGAGAAATGGGGCGAAATAGGCGTGGCGGTGGTGGTTGCCACACAGGACGGCCTGACCGGCGCCGCGCTGCTCCAGCATCTCGAAGGCCGCTGCGCGAAGTACCGCTGGCCGCGGCACATCTTCTTCTGGGATGCGCTGCCGAAGTCGGGCTACGGAAAGATCACCAAGGCGGAAATCCGCCGGCAGCTGCTGGAACGCGGCGACATTCACTGAAGACGGTTTTCACACACAAAAAGACAGGAGACACGACATGACCATGACCCGCCGCACCGTGCTGCGTTCGACAGCACTCGCCACCTCGCTCGCCGTGCCGATGCACAGCGTTTTCGCCCAGAAGGCCGAGTTCAACTACAAGTACGCGAACAACCTGCCGATCAGCCATCCGATGAACATCCGTGCCAAGGAAATGGCCGATGCGATTCGCACGGAAACCAACGGCCGCGTCGACATCCAGATCTTCCCGAACAACCAGCTGGGTTCCGACACCGACGTGCTGAGCCAGCTGCGCTCGGGCGGCGTCGAATTCTTCACGCTGTCGGGCCTGATCCTGTCGACGCTGGTGCCGGCTTCGTCGATCAGCGGCGTGGGATTCGCCTTCAGCGACTACGCCAGCGTCTGGAAGGCGATGGACGGCGACCTGGGTGCGTACATCCGCCAGCAGATCGCCAAGGCCAACCTGGTCGCGATGGACAAGATCTGGGACAACGGCTTCCGCCAGATCACCTCGTCGACGCGTCCGATCGCCACGCCGCAGGACCTGAAGGGACTGAAGATCCGCGTGCCGGTGTCGCCCCTGTGGACCTCGATGTTCAAGGCGCTCGACGCCGCGCCGACATCGATCAACTTCGCCGAGGTGTATTCGGCGCTGCAGACCAAGATCGTCGACGGCCAGGAGAACCCGCTGGCCATCATCGCGACCGCCAAGCTCTACGAAGTGCAGAAGTTCTGCTCGCTGAGCAACCACATGTGGGACGGCTTCTGGTTCCTCGGCAACCGCCGCGCCTGGGAGAAGCTGCCTGCCGATCTGCAGACCGTCGTCGCGAAGCACATCAACGGTGCTGCCATGAAGGAGCGTGCCGACGTTGCCGAACTCAACGCCAGCCTCCAGAAAGACCTCGCTGGCAAGGGCATGACCTTCAACCAGCCCGACAGCACCGCTTTCCGCGACCAGCTGCGCAAGGCCGGCTTCTACAGCGAGTGGAAGGCCAAGTACGGCGACGAAGCCTGGGCACTCCTCGAACGTTCGGCCGGCAAGCTCGCATGATCCCGGGCGGTCAGGGGGAGGCTGCCGCAAGGCGGCCGGGGATCGCCGTGCTCGAGCGGCGCCTCGGCAGCGTGGTCGACTACGTAGCCGGTGCGCTCGTCGTGGCCGACATCGTGGTGCTGTTCATGGGTGTGCTGGCCCGGTTCGTGTTCCACGCGCCGCTGATCTGGTCGGACGAGCTGGCGTCGATCCTGTTCATCTGGATGGCGATGCTGGGGGCGGTCGTGGCGCTGCGGCGCGGCGAGCACATGCGCATGACGGCACTGGTGTCGATGCAGCCGCCGTCGCGCCAGCCGCTGTTCGAGGCGGTCGCGCTGGTCGCGGCGCTGGCGTTTCTAGCGATGGTGGTCTGGCCGTCGTGGGAATACGCGTCCGAAGAGCGTTTCATCACCACGCCGGCGCTTGAGATTTCCAACGCCTGGCGGGCGGCCGCGCTGCCGGTCGGCATCGTGCTGATGGCGCTGTTCGCGGTGCTGCGGCTGCTGCGCGACGTCGAATGGCGCGTCACCTTCACCGCCGTCGTGATCATCGGCGTGCTGATCGTCGGCTTTGCGCTGGGACGGTCGGTGTTCCAGGAACTCGGGCGGCTGAACCTGCTGGTGTTCTTCGTCGTCGTGGTGCTGGCCGGCGTGCTGTCGGGCATTCCGATCGCGTTCTCGTTCGGGCTCGGCACCTTCGGCTACATGGCGCTCGCCACCAACACCGCGTTGCCGGTGATCGTCGGGCGCATGGACGAGGGCATGTCGCACCTGATCCTGCTGGCGGTGCCGCTGTTCGTGTTCCTCGGCCTGCTGATCGAGATGACCGGCATGGCGAAGGCCATGATCGCGTTTCTCGCGAGCATGCTGGGTCATGTGAAGGGCGGGCTGTCGTACGTGCTGGTCGGCGCGATGTATCTCGTTTCGGGCATTTCCGGCTCCAAGGCGGCGGACATGGCTGCCGTCGCGCCCGCGCTGTTCCCGGAGATGAAGAAGCGTGGCGCGTCCGAAGGCGATCTGGTCGCGCTGCTGGCTGCCACCGGCGCGCAGACCGAAACCGTGCCGCCGAGCCTGGTGCTGATCACCATCGGTTCGGTCACCGGCGTGTCGATCGCGGCGCTGTTCACCGGCGGCCTGCTGCCTGCGGTGGTGCTCGGGCTGGTGCTGTGCGTGGTGGTCTATTTCCGCAGCCGCGGCGAGGACCTGAGCCATGTGAAGCGTCCGCCGTGGCGCGAAGTCGGTCGGCTGGCCATCATCGCGCTGCCGGCGCTGGCGCTGCCGTTCGTGATCCGCGCGGCTGTGGTCGAAGGCGTGGCGACCGCGACCGAGGTGTCGACGCTCGGTATCGTCTACGCCATCGTAGCGGGGCTCGTCATCTACCGGCAGTTCGACTGGAAGCGGCTTGGCCCGATGCTGCTCGCGACGGCTTCGCTGTCGGGCGCGATCCTGCTGATCATCGGTACCGCGACGGCGATGGCCTGGGGACTGACGCAGTCCGGCTTCTCGCGGCTGCTGGCCGAGTCGATGGCCGCGTTGCCCGGCGGCGCGCCGATGTTCCTGGCGGTTTCGCTGCTGGCCTTCGTCATCCTCGGTTCGGTGCTGGAGGGCATTCCGGCGATCGTGCTGTTCGGACCGCTGCTGTTCCCGATCGCGCGGCAACTGGGCATCCACGAGGTGCACTATGCGATGGTGGTGGTGCTGTCGATGGGTCTCGGCCTGTTCGCGCCGCCGCTCGGCGTGGGCTACTACGCTGCCTGCGCCATCGGACGGGTGCATCCCGACAAGGGCATCCGGCCGATCATCGGCTACATGTTCGCGTTGCTGGTCGGCACGATTGCGGTGGCTGCAATTCCGTGGCTGTCGATCGGTTTCCTCTAGACCGCGGCGGGTGCGGCGGGTGCGGCGGGTTCAGGCCCGCTGCTTTTCGAGCTCCACCGACACCATCTCGGCCACTTTGCGCAGCGCGTCGATCTGCCGGTTGCCCAGTGCCGAGCGCGGCGTGTGGCTGATGCAGCACAGCGTGCCGAAGACTTCGCCATTGCGAAGCACGACCGGCACGCTGATGTAAGCGCCGATGTTCGCAGCCGCCGTGCTGGGCAGGTCGCGGGCTTCCTCAAGCGCCGACGTATCGGGAATGGCGTTGGGAAAGCGACCGTCGACCACACGCTTGCAATACGTCTGTTCCAGCGGAGCCGACTGGCCGACAGCGAAGACATCCGCAGACTCGGGGCTGTTCTCCAGATGTCGAACAACGGCCCGATCCTCTTCGAAGGCCATGACGAAAGCGATGTCCATTTCTAGCAATTTGCGCATGCTGCGCAGGATTTCGTTCAGCGTGCGATTCGAACGTTCGTCGTCGTAACCGTCTTTCACCGGTCGGGATTCCGCCGAGGAGCGCGCCAGCGCAGCGGTGGCCGCGACGGCGGCGTCGTTGAAATCGGTGCCGTTGAAACGCTGCCTGAGCTGAGCTTCCAGTGCCACTGCGGAGGCCCGTGCTTCGCGGTCGCCGTTCAGCGCCAGAAGCCGGAAACCGCGAGCAGCCAATGCAAGTTGCTTACTGGAAATGTCGTTTGTGCAGAGCATGAAGAATTATTGTTGCACTTTGATACCGACTCAAGTGCACTGTATCTGTCGAACGAGAACTTTGCCACTAAACCGCTCGTGTCTTCATTGCATCGGAATCGGCTCGCCGTTGACTGCCCAGCTCACGCCGAAGCAATCGGTCAGCATGCCGAAGGTGTGCGCCCAGAACGACGGTGCCAGCTGCATCGTCACCTGTCCACCTTCGGAAAGAGCGGCAAAAGCCCGTTCGGCCTCTTCGACGGTGTCGTAGCTCACTGCGAGCATCACGCCCTTGATGCCGTCGAAGGGCATGCCGGGCGGTATATCGCCGGCGAACAGCATGGCGCCGCCGGGTAGCGCAAGAGCGGCATGCATGATGCCGTCGCCCGTGGGCACTGGGCCGTTTCCGCAGCCTTCGGCGGGCGCCGTCGAATCGGGCGGCTTCGGCATCTGGTCGAAGGTCATCATGGCCTGAACCGACGCACCGAGTGCCTTCTCGTAGAACGCGAATACCTGGCGGGTATTTCCGCCAAAGTTGAGGTAGGGGACCAGCGTGGTGGGCATCACAGACTCCTTTTCAGGTGAAAAACCATTGGTGCCGGATATCCTCCGACGACTAACAGGTCGGACGTGTTTCATCCGGTCGCTGCAGTGACGGAATGTGCCAGCGCGTGTAGAGCCACTCCAGATGCTCGAATGTCTTCGATCTGCCGGCATTGGAGCCGGCCGGTGCCTGCCGCCTTTGCGACACCAGCGGACCTGCCGCTTCATACACGCCGCAAAGAATGCCGCGCAGCGTGTTCTTCAGCAATTTCTCATCCAGATCGCCATAGCGAATACCGACCGCGATGAATTCGAAGTAATTGAGCAGGTAACGCAATGCCGCGAGCTGCGCATCCGGATGCGCCGTTCTGACTTCAGCGGGCGTCAGCCGGTAAAGACCGCCGCTGGGACTGAAATACCGCGCATTCACCAGCCGGGTCTGGCTCATGTAGGTTTCGGAAAGGCGCGACGACAGCAGCGTCGTCACCGTGTGCTGCCGGATCGAATTGCGCATCGTGACGATGGCGGAAATGATCCAGCCCGCGACTGCCGCAATCACGCCCAGCAATACGACCCACTGGGATTTCTCCAGTCCGGCAGGCGGCTGCCGAAGAATGAATTGCTGGTGTCCTGCAAGTTCGAGCAGCGAAAAGACGACCGTGGTCAGCAGCACGGCCCCCAGCAAAAAGCCCAGTACACGACTGGGCTTTTTGGGGTTCGTCGGCGGGTTGTTAGCCCAGACCATCACCTTCCTGGTGAAGCGTGTGCAATGAATGCAGGGTCATCGAATGCCTTTCAATGCCCGCCAGGTGGCGAGCGACACAGAATTTTGCCACGTTATTCGTCAATTGATGTTTCCACCACTCACATGGAACGGTTTTCCCGGCAGCCGCGCGCTGCCGGCATATTCGAACGGCTGATTGCCCTGAAGGCTGCAACCGTCGGATTTTGGGCAGGGCGCCTTTTTCGGATCGTAGGTCCACATGATGATCGGACCGTAGGCGTAGTTGTGGACCGCCTTGCCACCGTAATCTGCCAGCGTGACGATATAGCTTTCGGTGCCGTGGTTGTCGACGTCTTCCAATGCGATCGGGTCGATCATGCGGTTGTCCTGCAGCGTCTTGAAGACGCTCGCCGAACCGAATCCTGCATCGAAGCGCAGCAGCACGGCCTTGCGCTCGGTGCGCGAAAGCACCCACAGAAAACGGTGGCGGTCGACCTTGCCGAACAGCGCGCTGACGTTGCCGGGGCCGAAAGCCGCCTTTTCCTTGACGTAGCCGATGCTGGTCGGGTTGGCGCCGACGTCCAGGGAGGCGCGCTCGCCGATGTCGTCCGGCCGGCCTTCGCTCCTCGCCTGCTGGTCGAGATAGCGACTGCCGAGATCGAACAGCCGCAGCTTGCCTTCCTCGGTCGCGATGAACGCGCGGAAGGGCGGTTCCAGCGTCACCTTGACGGCGGTCGGGCTTTGCGGAAGGTCGATCACCTTGACGACCAGCGGCTTCTGTGCCGGTGCGACGTCGAAGCTGAACGGCCACTGGTCGGGCCGATCGCCTCGGCTGGCCATCAGGGCGTTCCAGCCGGCCTGCTCCTTCACCAGATACTGCGCACGGTAATAGGAGAACAGCGGCCGCAGGTCGATGAAAGCCGCGCGCTTCTCGCTCTTGCTGATGACGACCGCCATGCCTGTGCGCGCGATCGCGGGCGAAAAGTCGCCAGTGTCGTAACGGCGGCGATTGGCTTCCGACTGCAGATGGTCCTTGAAGAAATTGCGAACGCGCTGGTAGTCGGCATCGGTCTTGCCGGTGGTGGCGCTGATCTCGGTCGGTGCGCGCAGCTTGTCGGGCAGGTCGACGAAGCCGACGAGTTTCGCGCCCAGGTAATTGCCGAGGCCGGGCAGGCCGGCGTAGCGGCCACGGTGGCTGCCCCAGTTGGCTTCCCACTGCGATTCGGGCTTGGTCTCGCAGAAGGCGCAGCCGTCGGTCAGCGCGATGACCGCGATCTGGCCCTTGAAGGCGGCCGTGTCCCAGACCGTGACCAGCGCGAACTCGCCGCTGTTGGTGATGGCGATCGCCGTCGGCGTCTTGCCGTCGGGCAGCTTCAGTTTCATGAAGTTGTGCGAGGTGTTCGAGCCGGAGCTGGTGATCCAGCCGTTGGCGAACACCGTCAGCGTGTTGTTGACCCAGCCGCCGCGACCGTAGCCGCGTGCCGACGCGACCGGTCTGGCGTCCAGCGCGGCCGTGCCGATCGGCGAGCCGCCGCGGGCACCCGCGAGTTGGACGGTGTTGGCGTCGTTCGCGCCGCCGTCGCTGCTCGGCCCGCCGTAGGTCGTCCAGGAGACTTCGGGCTTCCAGGCGATGGTGTTGTGCGCCACGCCGAGCGTCTGCAGGCTCGCGACGCCCCAGTATTTCGGCTCCGGCCATTCCGCCGACGGCGTCGCATCGGGCAGGTAGCCGACGTTCACGATGCTGGAGCTGTAGTCGCCCGGGTCGCCGGTCAGGTAGTCGCCGAACTGGTAGGTGCCGCACCATGCTTCGATGCCGGTGCCGCAGCCCCGGTTGCCGGGTTTGCCGTCGAGCTGCATCTCCTTGCGCTGGCCCGACAGGGTCGCATAGCTCTTGCTGGCCCGTGGTCCCGGATAACTGGTGGTGGTGACCGGGCGTATGGACGGCAGGCCGTAGCGATAAGTGATCCCGTCGTCGGTGCCGAAGAGCGCTGCCGTCTTGCGATACGACTCCGGATCGGCGACGCTGAATACCGGCGGCGGCAGTGCGATCGCGATCTTTGCCGAAGGCGCGGCGGTCGTCGGTGCCGTTGCCGAAGCGTGAAGTTGCAACGGCGCGTTGTAAGGCGCGTCGATCGACTGCAGCGGCGTCTTCCGGACGGTGTAGCAGGACTTGGCCATCCCCGGCGCCGGGTCGCCGAACAGTCCGTCGCCGCAGGTGTAGTCGCCCGGCTGCAGCGCCTTCTCGGTGAAGCTGCCGGTGGCGCCGTAAAGCACGTTCGTCTGTGCAATGAGCGTGAACGTACCGCTCTGGCCGGTGAGCTGCGAAAGCATGTTCGCCGCAGGCGCCTTGGCGGGTGGCGGCGGTGCTGCGGTGGCCGGTCCGGCCGAAAGAGCGAGCGATCCAACAATCGCACTTATCTTGAATGCAAAAGTATTCATATGATGTTTCCTAGCTTCGATCTTCGCCGACAGTTGTGTATTCGTCAGGTAAAGCCGTAGTCGTCCGCTGGTTCCGGGTCATTGCACGGGTTAGTTTCCAGATGTGCCGATGTCGGTACGACTCCAAAAATATCCAACATGAAGAAGCTCATCCTTGCCCTCGCGACACTCGTCGTATCCGTCGCCGCAGTTTCGCAACCCGCACCGCCTCCGCGTCAACTGGCGCCGCACATGGACCGTCCGCAAATGCAGCCGCACGGCCGTCCGCATGCCAAGAAGCGGAAGGTCTGGGTGCCCGCGCATCGTGAGCGGGGACGCATGGTTCGCGGCCACTACGCCTACCGCTGATCCGGACCTCTCCCGTCCTCCGCCTTCCGCCTTCCGCCCTCCGCCGTCACATGACCGTGGCGTGCGGATGCAGCGGATGCGCCAGGGTTTCAGCGATCAATCTCAGCGCATGATCGCATTCGTCGCGCGTCATCGGTCCGCCCAGGCAGATGCGGACGGCTTCCGGCGGCATGCCGTCGGTCGAGAAAGCCGCACTCGCCACCACGCCGACATTCTGCGTCCGCAGGTATGAGGCGAATTCCAGCGTGCTCCACGCGGAAGAGAGCGGCAGCCAGAGGTGGAAGCTTTCGCTCACCGGCTGCACGCCGTGCACCGCCAGGTGCTTGCTCGCCAGCGCCTGGCGCGCATTCGATTCGTTCCGCACCGCCTGCAGCATCGCCTCGGCGGTGCCGTCTTCCACCCACAGCGTCGACAGCGCATTGGTGATCGGCGAAGCCATCACCGTCGTCGCGCGCAGTGCGCCCGCCAGCCGCTGCGACTGCCGCGCGCTCGGCGAACACACATAGGCGTTGCGCAAGCCCGCTCCCAGCGTCTTCGAGAAGCCGGTGATGTAGTACGTGAGATCCGGCGCGAGCGTGGCCAAAGCCGGCGGCGCCTGGCGCGGCAGCATTGCGTAGGCGTCGTCTTCGATGATCGGTATCGCATAGCGCAGCGCGATGTCGACCAGTGCCTCGCGCCGGCCGCGCGAGATCGTCGCGGTGGTCGGGTTGTTCAGCGTCGGGTTGCAGTACAGCGCCTTCGGCCGCAGCGTCTTGCATGCGTGTTCGAAGGATTCGCCCATCGGCCCTTCTTCGTCGAGCGGCAGCGCATGCAGCTGGATGCCCAGCTGCGTCGCGATGGCCTTGACGCCGGGGTAAGTCAGCGCCTCGACGCAGATCAGCTCGCCCGGCCTGGCCAGCTGCGAAAACAGCGCGGTCAGCACGCTGTGGATGCCCGGGCAGACCAGGATCTGGTCGAGCCGGCAATCGGGCACGCGCCGGCGCAGCCACTGCATGCCGGCCTCCTTGTCGCGCGGGGTGCCGCCGAAATCTTGATAGCGCAGCAGGTCCCACGGATCGGTGTCGGCCATCACGCGGGCGGCGCTTTCGCGCATGCGCTCGAGCAGGGCCGCATCCTGCGGCTCCGGCGGCAGGTTCATCGTCATCTCGGCACCGCCGCCGCCGCGCAACGGCAGGCTAGGGCTGCTGCCGCGGATGAAGGTGCCGGTGCCGGCGCGCGAATCGATCAGCCCGCGCTTGCGCGCTTCGGCATAGCCGCGAGCGACGGTCGTGTAGTTCAGCCGCAGGTCGATGGCCAAGTCGCGCAGCGTCGGCAGCTTGTCGCGCGCGGTCAGTCGTCCGGTGCGGATGTCGTCGGCGATCAGGTCGGCCAGCATCAGGTAGGCGGGCTTTTCGCTGCTGTCGAGCTGTCTTTGCCAGTGATTCGTGAGTTTGGGCATCGGTTCGCTGCATTGATCGCACGACTTGATTGCATCGGTTGATTGCATGCCGGCTCATTGAACGACGCATGAAGCATGCCCGTGCCACTGGAGATGCATGCATGGATCAGGTGCGATCGGTACCGATGATCGGGTGCATTGATTGCATGGATCGCGCTTCATTCGGGTGCGGACAGGCATCGGAAGCGACAGGCGTCGACCGTCCGGATGCGACCGGAATTCTTTTTGGCGACCCGCAGCGCGCGCGGTTGCTGGTTGATCGCAGCTTGATCGCATCCGCAGGCTTGCGGCATGGCACACGGTATGCGAAAGAGAAGGTCCAAACCACTCATTCCTGCACGGAGTCCACATGCCCAAAGTCACCAAGCCAGCCAACCAGAAAGGCGACTTCCTCGTCGACTACGAAGAAAAGGTGTTCGAAGACGTCAAGGCCGAACCGGGCGAAAAAGCCCTGGTCACGTTCCATACCGTGGCTTTCGAAGGCTCGATCGGTTTCGTGAACCTGCTGCAGGCCACGCGCCTGAAGCGCAAGGGCTACGAAACCTCGGTGTTGCTGTACGGCCCCGGCGTGACGCTCGGCGTGCAGCGCGGCTTCCCGACGCTCGGCGACGAAGCTTTTCCCGGCCACCAGAATTTCAACAAGCAGATCGTCAAGTTCATGGAAGAGGGCGGCAAGGTGTACGCCTGCCGCTTCGCGCTGCAGGCGCTGTACGGCCACGGCGAAGGCTCGCTGATTCCGGGCATCGTGCCGATCAGCCCGCTCGACGTGCTCGACATCGTGCTGCTGCATAAAAAAGCCGGTGCCGTGATCCTCGATACCTGGACGCTCTGACCATGGGCCGCATCGTCCGCGCCGCCGCCGTCCAGATCGCGCCCGACTTCGAGAGCGAGGACGGCACGCTGGCCAAGGTGTGCGAGGCGATCGATGCGGCAGCGGGCAAGGGCGCGCAGATCGTCGTCTTTCCCGAAACCTTCGTTCCGTACTACCCGTACTTCTCCTTCGTGCAGCCGCCGGTGCTGCAGGGGCCGGCGCACATCCGGCTGATGGAACGCGCGGTCGTCGTGCCCGGTCCGGTGACGTCGGCAGTCGCCGAGAGGGCGCGGGCGCGTGAGGTGGTCGTGGTGCTCGGCGTCAACGAGCGCGACCACGGCAGCCTCTACAACACCCAACTGGTGTTCGACGCCGACGGCACGCTGGCGCTCAAGCGCCGGAAGATCACACCGACGTACCACGAGCGAATGATCTGGGGCCAGGGCGACGCGGCTGGTCTCAGGGTCGCCGACACCCGCGTCGGCCGCGTCGGCGCGCTGGCCTGCTGGGAGCACTACAACCCGCTTGCCCGCTATGCGCTGATGGCGCAGCACGAGGAAATCCACTGCGCGCAGTTCCCGGGCTCGCTGGTCGGCCCGATCTTCGCGGAGCAGATGGAAGTCACCATCCGCCATCACGCGCTCGAATCCGGCTGCTTCGTCGTCAATGCCACCGGCTGGCTGACCGATGCGCAGATCGTCGCCATCACACCCGACGCCGGATTGCAGAAAGCATTGCGCGGCGGATGCCACACGGCCATCGTCTCGCCCGAAGGCAAGCATCTGGCGCCGCCGCTGACCGAGGGCGAGGGCATGGTCATCGCCGACCTCGACATGGCCCTGATCACCAAGCGCAAACGGATGATGGATTCGGTCGGCCACTATGCGCGGCCCGAGCTGCTGAGCCTGGCGATCAACGAACGTCCCGCCGCGACCACTTTCCCGATGCCTGCGGGCGCACCTCCTTCCCCGACTTTCTCGACTTTCCACGGAAGCACGTCCCATGACCACGACCACAGCCAATCCAAGCAGCCGCCAGTTGATGACCGAGCTGCAGTCCTTCGGGTTGCGGCTGGTTGATCCGTCGGCCGGCGCGGCCAGCCGTCGCGGCGGTGCGGGGCCGTCGGACCACAAGGCCGTCACCGTCGATGGCCACACGATCATGGTGCCGGTGCACACGTCGACCGCGTGGAATTCGCCGTTCACTGCGCTCGCGCCCGACGCGCAGGGCAACAGCACGATCACGCGCGGCAGCATCCCGATCGCCAGCGTCAGCTTCCCCAAGCAGCCGCGCTTCTACAAGCTGCAGACCTTCGACGGCGTGCCGTATTCGCACATCGCCACGCTGCACGGCAGCGACGTGCTCGCGACCACCGTGCTGCAGACCTGCATCCGCTACGAAAGTCGCAAGAAAACTTGCAAGTTCTGCGCGATCGGCCAGTCGCTCGCGGCTGGCCGTACCGTCGCGCGCAAGACGCCGGAGCAACTTGCAGAAGTCGCGCGCGCCGCCGTGCTGCTCGACGGCATCAGGCACATGGTGCTGACCACCGGCACGCCGAACGCGACCGATCGCGGCGCGCAGATCCTGTGCGAGAGCGCCTTCGCGATCAGGGCGGCGGTCGACATTCCGATCCAGGGCCAGTGCGAGCCGCCGGACGACGACCAGTGGTTCCACCGCATGAAGGCGGCCGGCATCGACACGCTGGGAATGCATCTCGAAGTCGTGACGCCGTCCGTGCGCGAGAAGATCATGCCGGGCAAGGCCAGCGTACCGATCTCGCGCTACATGAGCGCGTTCGAGGCGGCTGTCGGCGTGTTCGGGCGCGGGCAGGTCAGTACCTACATCCTGGCCGGGCTGGGTGACACGCGGGAAGCGATCCTGGAGATCTGCGACCGGTTGCTGGCGCTGGGCGTGTATCCGTTCGTCGTGCCTTTCGTGCCGATCAGCGGCACGCCGCTGGAGGACCATCCCGCGCCGACGCCGGAATTCATGAAGTCGATCCTGCAGCCGCTCGGCCAGCGGGTCGCGGCCGCGAATCTGCGGTCGAGCGACATCAAGGCGGGTTGCGGCAAATGCGGCGCGTGTTCTTCGCTTTCCGTGTACGAGACCTGAGCCATGTCCTACATCGACGACACGGCGGACGAGGTAACGGTCTATGCGCCGACCGGCTTCCTCGTGCGCGAGGCCGTGCAGCAGTGGGAGCGCGACGGCGCACATGCGCTGCGGCGCGCGGTGTTCTGTGTCGAGCAGGGCATCTTCCTGGGCGACGACCGCGACGAGATCGACGAAAGTGCGCAGTTGCTGGTCGCGATGTCGTGCATCGGCGGAATGCCGGACCAGATCGTCGGAACCGTGCGGATCCACGAAGCGTCTCCGGGGTTGTGGTGGGGCTCGCGGCTGGCCGTGCATGCGGCGTTCCGGAACCAGGGACACCTGGGTGCGACGCTGATCAGGCTGGCCGTGACGCGGGCGCGGGCGCAGGGCTGCGGAACTTTCATGGCGCATGTGCAGGCGCAGAACGAGGCGCTATTCAAAAAGCTGCACTGGCGTACGACCGGGACGCTGGCGATCCACGGGCGGCCGCACGTCGAGATGCAGCCGGATTTCGACTTCTATCCGCCGTGCCACGACCCGGTCAGCGGCTTCGTATCGCGGGCGCGCTGCCGTGGATAAGGTGAAGCTCACCGACATCGTCGCGGCACTCCGCGACAGCCGGGGTTTCGCCCACAAGCGCGACATCAGCGACGTGGTCTCCGCGCTCGGTCGCGCGCTGCCGGGCGGTGCGTCCGATCTGGCGCAGGCGGTGCCTGTCGGCGACGACTGCGCCGCGATTCCGGACGGGCACGGCGGCTATCTGCTGTTCGCCATCGAAGGCCTGGTCGAGGATTTCATCGTCCGCATGCCGTGGTTTGCCGGCTATTGCAGCGTGATGGTCAACGTCAGCGACATCTACGCGATGGGCGGACGACCGACCGCCGTGGTCAACGCGATGTGGAGCAGCGGCATGGACCCGGCCGCCGAGATGCTGCGCGGCATGGCCGACGCGTCGTCGCGCTACGGCGTGCCGATCGTCGGCGGCCACAGCAACAACCGCAGCGAGCGTCCGCAGCTCGCCGTCTCCATCCTCGGGCGTGCGAACAAGCTGCTGACCAGCTTCGACGCCACGCCCGGCGACCGGCTGGTGATGGCCGTCGATCTTCGCGGTGCTTACGAAGAGCCGTTCCCGTACTGGAACGCATCGACGAAAGCACCCGCACAGCGGCTGCGTGACGACCTCGAACTGCTGCCGCTGCTCGCCGAACGCGGACTCTGCAAGGCGGCGAAAGACATCAGCATGGCCGGCGCCATCGGAACGGCGCTGATGCTGCTCGAGTGTTCCGATGTCGGCGCCGTCATCGATCTGGATGCGATTCCGCGACCGCCCGACATTCCGCTGCTGCGCTGGCTGACCTCGTTTCCCAGCTTCGGCTTCGTGCTCAGCGTCGCGCCGGACGACGTCGACGCGGTCTGCGCGATGTTCCACGAACGCGGGCTGGCTGCTGCCCCGATCGGCACGGTCGACGATTCGCAGACGCTGACCCTCGTGCAGGGCGCCGAGCGCGAGCAACTCTGGGATCTGCGACAGGACGCCTTCATCCGCGAGACGGAGCCGACCTGTGTCTGACTTCGGTACTCCGCCGGCGCGCCCGCTGCGCATCGGCTTGCTCACTCACTCGACCAACCCGCGCGGCGGCGTCGTCCATACCGTCGAACTGGCGCATGCGCTGCACGACGCCGGCCACGACGTCACCGTGATGGCGCCGGCCGTGCCCGGCCAGCGATTCTTTCGCCCGATGCGCTGCCGCACCGAGCTGATCCCCGTCGAGCAAGCGCCGCGCGACATGGTGGCGATGGTCGGAAGCCGCATCGATGCGATCGGCGCGCATCTCCGCGACTTGCTGCAGCGCCGCAGTTTCGACGTGCTGCACACCCACGACCCGATCGGCGGCAACGCGCTGGCGAATCTGGTGGCGCAGGGCGTCATCGACGGTTTCACGCGCACCGTGCACCACCTCGAACTCTTCGCGCAGCCGCAACTGATGGACTGGCAGGAGCGCGGCTTCCGCGCGGCGAGCCAGGTCTTCTGCGTGAGCAAGAAGTGGCGCGAGACGCTGGCACGCACGCACGGCATCGAGGCGCATGAAGTGCCGAACGGTGTCGACAGCGAGCGCTTTTCGAGCGTTCGCCAGCCTGCGGACGCGGCGCTGGCGCAGCGGCTCGGCATCCGCATCGGCGCGCCGGTCGTGCTGGCCGTTGGCGGCGTCGAGGAGCGCAAGAACACGTTGCGGCTGCTGGAGGCTTTCGTGCTGCTGCGCCGCTGCTGGCCAAATGCCCAGCTGGTGATCGCCGGCGGCGCCAGCCTGCTCGACCATGCGGCCTATCGCCAGGCTTTCGACGCCGTGGCCGCACAACACGGCATCGCCGCAGGACCGCTGCAGCCGCTGCAGCCGCTGGTGATCACCGGCCCGCTCGCCGACGCCGACATGCCCGGCCTCTATCGGCTGGCCGACGTCGTCGCCATGCCGTCGCTGAACGAAGGTTTCGGCCTCGTCGTGCTCGAGGCGCTGGCCAGCGGCGTGCCGGTAGCGGTTTCCCGCATCGCGCCGTTCACCGAATACCTGCGCGACGACGACTGCAGCTGGGCCGATCCGCTCGATGCCGAATCCATCGCCGATGCGCTGCATCGCGCCATCGCCTGCCGGTCCGACGCGCGCATCGCGCAGTCGGCGGCACGCCTCGGCGCGCGCTTCAGCTGGACGGCCAGCGCCGCCCGCCATTCGCTGCTCTATCTGCAGCATCGTCAGCCTTCCCGGCATCCTGAAAGCAACCCATGCCCGTCATGCATTTCCGTGTCCGGTGGCCCGACCAGAGCGAACTCCGCTGCTACTCGCCTTCTCTCGTCGTGCAGGATTTCCTGACGCCCGGCGAAAGCTATGCGCTGGACGATTTCGTCGGGCGCTCGCGCGAGGCGCTGGGCATCGCGTCGGAGCGCGTGCGGGCCAAGTTCGGCTTCGCCTGTTCCCAGGCGATGGACCAGCTGGCCGAGATCGAAAGCCATGCCGCCCGTTTCGCCGACCGGCCGGACGCACGCGTCGCGGTGGTCGCTTTCGACTGATTCCAGAGGTAAATCGCCATGTCCACAACGTCAATCGATCCTTCCGTGACGCATTACAGCGTCGTCATCGTCGGAGGTGGGCAGTCCGGCCTGTCGCTGAGCCACTGCCTCCAGCAGCGCGGCATCGACCATCTCGTGATCGAGAAGCGCAGCCTCGTTCATTCATGGCGCACGCAGCGCTGGGATTCGTTCTGCCTCGTCACACCGAACTGGCAGTGCAATCTCCCGGGCTGGTCGTACGACGGAAACGATCCGCATGGCTTCATGGTCAAGGACGAGATCAATTCATGGCTGGCCGGTTTTGTCGAACAGGTGAAGCCGCCCGCGCTCGAAGGCGTGACGGTCGAGAAGATTTCGCGCGTGGGAGAGGCAGATTTATTTACCGTGGCGACCAGTGCCGGCGTTTTCACTGCCGGGCAGGTGGTGGTGGCTTCGGGCGGTTATCACAAGCCGGTCGTGCCGCGCATGGCCGAGCGGCTGCCGGCGTCGGTCACGCAGTTCCATTCGGCGCAATACCGCAATCCGGCGCAGTTGCCCGACGGCGACGTACTTGTCGTGGGCTGCGGGCAATCGGGCGCGCAGATCGCCGAAGACCTGCATCTGGCCGGCCGCAAGGTGCATCTGGCGACCGGGAATGCGCCGCGCTGCGCGCGTTTCTACCGTGGCAAGGACGTGGTCGACTGGCTGGCCGACATGAACTACTACGACATGCCGGTGACCCAGCATCCGCTGCGGGAAGGCGTGCGCGACAACACCAATCACTACGTGACCGGCCGCGACGGCGGCCGGGACATCGATCTGCGCCGTTTCGCAGCCGAAGGCATGGAGCTTTACGGTCTCATGACCGGGCTCGAAGGCGACACCTTGCAATTCCAGCCCAACCTGCGCGAGCACCTCGACCACGCCGACGGCATCTTCAACGGCATCAACGCCTCGATCGACAGGTTCATCGCCGCGAACGGCATCGATGCGCCGCCCGGCGGGCCGTACGTCCCGGTCTGGCAGCCAGCCGAAGAGCGGACTGCGCTGAGTCTGCGCACGGCCGGGATCACCAGCGTGGTCTGGTGCATCGGCTTTCTGCCGGATTTCGGCTGGGTCGATGCGCCGGTTTTCAATGGTCGCGGGGAGCCGGTGCATGTGCGGGGCGTCACCGGGCAGACCGGACTTTATTTTCTCGGCCTGCCCTGGTTGCACACCTGGGGTTCCGGTCGGTTCTCGGGTGTGGCACGCGATGCCGAGTTCCTGGCCGACCGAATCGAGCAATCCGTCACTGTTCCGGCATAACTTAAGAAAGCGTAACAATTTGCGAAAAAAGTGTGAACTAAACACTTCGTTTTGAAAGGGGCCCCCCGTACAAACGCTACATCGACATTTCGACTGGAGCGCAGTATGAACAAGGCAAACAGAATCGCGGCTGGCAACTCTTCGACGTTGCGCGAGCTCCGCCGGCTGGCATTGACCGTCGACGAACCGTGGCCAGGGTTGTTTTTCTGGGTGTTGCAGGAAGAGAACGACGACGTGGGTCTTTACGAGCCCATCGATGTCTCCGACTCCCCGGTCTCGACGTACCAGGAAGCGTTGGCGAACGGCTACGTCGCGTTGCAGTCATTGAGCGGTCACAGCGGTCCGCGTCAGGGCGAGGATCTGCCGCCGTTGTTCATCAGCCCGCCGACGGACTTCGCACCTTCAACGCTGCAGTAGCAGCATTTCCGGATGGCTGCAGTGTCAGAGCTTGTCGGCGCCCGTGTCGTGCTCGACTACGATCGAATGCTCGACACGCCTGCTGATCTCGGTATGGAGCACCTGGGGCAGCCGGTTGAGCGACATCAGTGCCCAGAGTCCGGCACCTGCCACGGCGAGCACGATGATTGCCCATTCCAAGCTGGAGAAAAGTACATTTTCCATGGCTGTTTTCCTTCGCGACAGTCTGCGGCGGATTGCCGGGCGCATCCATACGCCATTCGGATAACTCAGCTGCCGTCGTCGCCGTCGACGCTGGCACTCCAGCGCGATCCCCAGCCGCGCGCGGCGCCGTCGAGGTCGCGCCGCTCGCGCTTCGTGGGCCGACCCTGCACGATGGCGAGTGCCGGCTCGCTGCCCAACCGTCGCTGTTCGCGCGCTTCTTCCTGCGCGGCGATGCTTTCGGCGGTTTCTTCATAGAGCTTCTGTGCGACCGGTGCCGGGCCTCGCTGACCACTGATGCCCAGCACCTTCACATGGCGGACGGTCGAGCCCTGCCGCAGCGATACCTGGTCGCCGGCCTTCAGCTCACGCGACGCCTTGACCACGTCGCCGTTGACCTGCACCCGGTTCCTGGAAAGCTCTTCCGCAGCCAGCGAGCGGGTCTTGAAGAAGCGCGCGGCCCAGAGCCACTTGTCGATGCGCAGACGGTCCATCCCGGTGTGTGTCATTAACCTTGTTCCAGCGGAAGCCGTACCGTGGCGTCCAGTCCGTCGATATGGTTGCCGGATTCCCGGTTTTCAAGCGCGATCGTTCCGCCGAGCGTCTGCACGATCTCACGGCAGATCGCCAGGCCCAGGCCGGAGCCGCTGGCCATGTCGCCGGCGGAGAAGGGCGCATAGAGGCGCTGGCGCAGTTCATCCGGAATGCCGGGGCCGGCGTCCTGGATCTGCAGCACGCCGACACCGATGTCGCCCGAAATACCCGATTCCTGCTCGACCCCCACCCTCACGACGAGCGCACCGCCCGGCGGACTGTGCTTGATGGCGTTGTGCAGCAGGTTGCGGCTCAGTTCCTGCAACATCCACAGGTGTGCATGGACCGGCACGACGCCGGCGTCAAGCTCGAAATCCAGCGCCTTGTCTGCGATCAGCGGCGACACGTCCAGCGCCACCTCGCGCACCACGTCGCCGAAATCGACCGTGCTGGATTCCGGCTGCTGGCGCAACTGCTCGACCTTGGCAAGCGACAGCATCTGGTTGGCCAGTGCGGTGGCGCGCGCCACGGTATGGTCGATTTCGGCCAGTGCCTGCTCCGGCGGCATGTCGCCCCGGCGTGCCGACTGCACCTGCGCCTTGAGAACGGCCAGCGGCGTTCGCAGCTGGTGCGCACTGTCGCGCACGAAGCGCTTCTGGTGATCGAGCAGCGACTGCAGCCGGCTCATGACGCGCGTCGTCGCTTCCACGAGCGGGCGCAGTTCGCGCGGTGCGTCGCGTGCGTCGATGGGCGTGAGGTCGTCGGCGGCACGCGCTTCGATGGCTTCGCCGAGTTCGCGCACCGGCTGCGTCGCGCGCTGGACGACAACCGCCGTCACCAGCGCGATCACGCCGAGCAGCATCAATTCGCGCCAGAGCGTGTCGATCAGCAGTTTGCGGGCCAGCGTTTCGCGCAGTTCCAGCGTTTCCGCCACCTGGACGACGGCCATGCCGCGTCCGTTCGCGCTCGCGACCGGCTGCAGCAGCACGGCGACCCGCACCGGCTGCTTCAGGAATTCGGAATCGTAGAAATCGACCAGCGCCGCGTAAGCCGAACGAGCCGGCATCGCGCCGCGCCAGACCGGCAGCTCCTCATAGCCGGAAATCATCTGGCCGCCGAGCGTGGACACCCGATAGAACATGCGGCTCTGGTTGTCGGCCTCGAAAGCCTCCAGCGCCGAATACGGCACCACCGCGCGCAAAACGGCGGCCTCGTCGTAGCCGGTCACGTCGAGCTGTTCGCCGATGGTCTTCGCGGAAGCCAGCAGCGTGCGGTCGTAGGCGAGGGTGGCGGCGGCCAGGCTCTGGCGATAAAGGCTCACGCTGTTGATCGCGATCAGCACAGCCACCGGAATCAGGATGCCCATCAGCAGGCGAGTGCGCAGCGACCAGGCGCCGTGCGGGGGTAGTCGGCGAAGTTGCCCGATGCGCCGGATGCTCATGCGTCGGCACGCAGCAGGTAGCCGAGCCCGCGCAGCGTCATCAGCGTGGCGCCGGTCCCGGTCAGTTTCTTGCGCAACCTGTAGACCACCACCTCGACCGCCTCGTACTGCACATCGGCCTCGCCGGGGAAGACCAGCTCGAAAAGACGTTCTTTTCCGACCGCATGGCCGGGCTTGACCATCAGCGCCTTGAGCAGCGCCAGCTCGCGCGGCGTGAGCTCCAGCACATCGGCGCGGTGATAGATGGCGCCACTGTCGGGCTCGTAGCGCAGCTGGCCGACGGCCTGCGGCCCGTCGGGCGCTCCCTGATCGGCGTTCTGGTGACGGCGGCGCAGCGCACGTAGACGGGCTTCCAGCTCGTCCAGGTCGAAAGGTTTGGGCAGGTAATCGTCGGCGCCGGCGTTCAGGCCGACGATGCGGTCGCCGACCGTTCCGCGCGCCGTCAGCAGCAGCACCGGCGTGCGCAGCCCGGCGGCGCGGGCCTGCGCCAGCACCTGCAGGCCGTCGAGATTGGGCAGATTGAGGTCCAGCGCGACCACGTCGGGCTCCATCTCGCGCCAGTGCGCCAGCGCCAGCGCGCCATCGCCGCAGACCCGCACGTCGATGCGACGACGCGCGAAGGCGCGCTGCAACGTCAGTTGCATGGCGGGATCGTCTTCGACCAGCAGCAGCTTCATGGCAGGGATGGATGCTTCGCGGCGCGGCGGTACGTGGTTTCGGTGTTTACCCCAGTGTGCTGGACAGCCAACTGACAGCGGGGCGGCGCATCATAGCGACGAATAATATTTGGAGACCTTCATGCGTCGCGACACCTTCCTCAAATCTCTTGCTGCTCTGGTCGCCACCGGCGCGATGCCGCTCTCGGCCTGGGCCGCCACCAACGTCAAGATGATGATCCCGGCCAATCCGGGCGGCGGCTGGGACACCACCGGGCGGGCGCTCGGCAAGGCGATGACCGATGCGAAGCTGGCCGATACGGTCACCTACGACAACAAGGGCGGCGCAGCCGGCGCACTGGGCCTGGCGCAGTTCGTCAACGGTTCCAAGGGCGACCCGAACGCGCTGATGGTGATGGGCGCCGTCATGCTCGGCGGCATCATCACCGGCAAGCCGCCGGTCAAGCTCGAGGCCGCGACGCCCATCGCCCGCATCACCAGCGAATACAACGTCTTCGTGCTGCCAACCAACTCGCCGTTCAAGACGATGGCCGACGTGGTCGCGCAACTCAAGAAGGACCCGGGCAGCGTGAAGTGGGGCGGCGGTTCGCGCGGGTCCACCGAGCACATCGCGGCGGCCATGATCGCGCAGAAGGTCGGCGTCGACCCGTCGAAGATCAACTACGTCGCCTTCCGTGGCGGCGGCGAGGCGACGGCCGCGGTATTGGGCGGCAACGTGACCATCGGCGGCAGCGGCTACAGCGAATTCGCGGAATACATCGGCGCCGGCAAGATGAAGGCGGTCGCCGTGACTTCGGCCACGCGCCTTGCGGGCTCCGACGTGCCGACGCTGAAGGAGCAGGGCATCGATGTCGAACTCGGCAACTGGCGCGGCATCTACGGTGCGCCCGGCATCTCCGCCGACCAGCGCAAGAAGCTGATCGACATGGTGGTCGCCGCTCTGAAGACGCCGGCCTGGATCGACGCCGCGAAGAAGAACGACTGGACCCCGGCCGTGCTCACCGGCGATGCGTTCGGCAAGTTCGTCGACGACGAATTCGCCAGCCTGCGGGCCACGATGGCGAAATCAGGAATGATCTGACCGCTCCCCGATGACAACAAGCTCCTTTCCGCCGGTCGAACCGGCTCCTGCAGGCGCCGTCTGGCCGCAGACGGCTGTCGGCATCGGCGTGCTGCTCGTCGGCCTTTTCCTGGCTTACGGCGCGACCAGCATTTCTTCCGAAGCCGGCTATGGCGGCGTCGGACCGAATTTCCTGCCCTGGCTGAGCGCGATCGTGCTGATCGTCTGCGGCGGCTGGATCACCTGGGAAGCGCGGACCGGTGGCTTCCGCGAAATGGACGCACCGACCGGCGCGGTCGAGACTTACTGGTCCGGCTTCGTCTGGGTGTCGGCCGGCCTGCTGCTGAATGCATCGCTGATCACCAGCATCGGCTTCATCCTGAGCTGCACGCTGTGCTACGTGATGGCGGTGCAGGGCCTGCGCCGCGCCGCCGGGCAGCCGGCAGTCAACCAGCCGCGCACCTGGCTCGTCGACGCCGTGACCGGCCTGCTGATCGCGGCCCCGGTCTTCTGGATGTTCACCCAATTCCTGGCGATCAACCTGCCGGGCCTGACAGAAACCGGCTGGCTCTGACATGGATATCTTCAACGCTCTCATGGCGGGTTTCGCTGCGGCGATCACACCTGCCAATCTGCTCTGGTGCCTGGTCGGCTGCGCGCTCGGGACTGCGGTCGGCGTGCTGCCGGGTATCGGCCCGGCGGTGGCGGTGGCCATGCTGCTGCCGATCACCGGCAAGGTCGACGTCACCGCGTCGATGATCTTCTTCTCCGGCATCTACTACGGCGCCATGTACGGCGGCTCCACCACCTCGATCCTGCTGAACACGCCTGGTGAGACGGCCAGCATGGTGACGGCGATGGAGGGCAACAAGATGGCCAAGAGCGGTCGGGCGGGCGCTGCGCTCGCCACGGCCGCCATCGGTTCCTTCGTTGCCGGCACCATCGCCACCGTCGTCGTCACGCTGTTCGCCCCGTTCGTGGCCGAATTCGCGGTCAAGCTCGGCCCGCCGGAGTATTTCCTGCTAATGCTGCTGGCCTTCACCACCGTGAGCGCCGTCCTCGGCAAGAGCACGCTGCGCGGAATGACGGCGCTGTTCATCGGCCTCGCTGCCGGCTGCGTCGGCCTCGACCAGATTTCGGGCCAGGGTCGCTACACCGGCAACGTGCCGGAGTTGCTGGACGGCATCGAGATCGTGCTGGTCGCGGTCGGTCTGTTCGCGGTCGCCGAAGTGCTTTACGCCGTGCTGTTCGAAGGCCGCGTCGTCGAGGCGCAGAACAAGCTCAGCCGCGTGCACATGAGCAGCCGCGACTGGAAGCGCTCGATTCCGGCATGGCTGCGAGGCACCGCCATCGGCACGCCGTTCGGCTGCATTCCGGCCGGCGGCACCGAGATACCGACCTTTCTGAGCTACGCGGTCGAGAAGAAGCTGGCCAAGGACAAGGACGCGAAGGCCGAGTTCGGCACCAGCGGCGCCATCGAAGGCGTCGCCGGTCCCGAGGCCGCGAACAACGCTACGGTAACGGCCGCGCTGATCCCGTTGCTGACGCTCGGCATCCCGACCAGCAACACGACCGCCATCCTGCTCGGCGCGTTCCAGAACTACGGCATCCAGCCGGGTCCGCAGCTGTTCACCACATCGGCCGCACTGGTCTGGGCGCTGATCGCGTCGCTCTACATCGGCAACGTGATGCTGCTGGTGCTGAATCTGCCGATGGTCGGCCTGTGGGTCAAGCTGCTGAAGATTCCGAAGCCCCAGCTCTACGCCGGCATCCTGATCTTCGCGACGGTCGGTGCCTACGGCATGCGCCAGAGCGCATTCGATCTGTATCTGCTCTACGGCATCGGCGTGCTCGGCGTCATCATGCGTCGCTTCGATTTTCCGACCGCTCCGGTGGTGGTCGGCATGATCCTCGGCCCGCTCGCGGAGGCGCAATTGCGCAACGCGATGTCGATCGGCGAAGGCAGTGCGATGGTATTCATCCAGCGTCCGATGTCGATCGCGCTGGTCGTGGTGATCGTCGCGGTGCTGGCGCTGCCTAGGCTGATGAAGCGTGCTAGCGAGCGGAAGATGAGGGCGTTGAATGTTTAAACGCGTTGAAACATTTGCTTCGCGGCGCTAGACTGCCCCGATGAAATCCGAACCCAATCAACCTAACCCGAAGAACGCACAAGTTTTCGAACAGACCGTTCAGGCGTGGGGAAACGGCTTGGGTTTGCGATTCACCGGACCTGCAGCCAAGGCTGCGCATCTTTCCCGGGGTGTGGTCGTGACGATGGAAATCGTCGAAGACGGCGTGCTGATTCGGCCGATCGGAGAGCGCAAGAAGCTGACTCTTGCGCAGAAGCTGGAGCGCTACGATCCCGAGATCCACGGCGGTGGTCCTCTGGTGCAAGGGCGTGCAGGCGGCGAAATTTTCTGATGGGTGCGTTGCAAGGCAATTGGGCACCGGATCGCGGCGACACCATCTGGATCGATTTCGACCCGCAAGCCGGCAAGGAAATGAAGAGCGAGCACCCGATGCTCGTTTTGTCGATACGAGCGTTCAACGAAAAAACGGGCCTAGTCATGGGTCTGCCGATGACGCATTCGGAAATGAACGCGACCAATCCGTTCGCACTCGATTTCCTCGGCCCCAAAAAGGAGAAGTGCTACGTCCTCACGCACATGGTGGCAACCATGGACTGGCGGGCACGTAGCGCCAGACCCTATCCTGCGGGCAAGGTGTCAGCGAAAGTCTTCGCAGATGCTTGCGAGGGGCTTCAGTCCATCCTGCAGTTGTAATTGCTGCAAGCAGATCACCGCACCGGCGCGCGACCTGCCGGTTCGACAACTGTCGCGCGCCCGTCGTCAGTCGTCCGAATCCCCGATCCGCTCAGCGGCGTGCGCGAGCCGGCCGGGGCAATGATCGTTGCGCGGCCATCGGCCGACTCCATCTCGACGTTGTTCGGCGCTCCGCCGCGCGCGGCATCCATCGCCAGACCGGCATTGCGAATGCAGGCTTCGCGCGCGGGAGCGGGAATCGTGCTCATGTTGCAGGCGTCGAGCCTGCGTTCGTAGCGCTGGACATCCGTCTCCGGCAGCGGCGTGTTCTGAGCGAATGCCCCGGCGCTTGCCAGCGCCGAAAGCGCCAGCGCGGTGACGACGGCATGGCTGGATCGCATCGCAAATCGGTTCATTTTCGTTCCTCGTGTCGATGCGGCTATTGTCTGAACGCTCCGGCAGGACGACACCGGGTCGTTCGACCCGGATGCGTGTCGGCTAACGGCGCAACCGCCGGGCGGTGCGCACCAGCCACTTCTCGATGTCGTCCACATAGGTGAACACCGCAGGCACCACCAGCAGACTCAGCACCGTCGAAGTGATCAGCCCACCGATCACCGCGATCGCCATCGGCGACCTGAAGCTCGAATCCGCCGCGCCGAAGCCGACCGCGATCGGTAACATGCCGGCGCCCATGGCGATGGTGGTCATGATGATCGGGCGGGCACGCTTGTGGCAGGCGTCGCGCAGGGCGTCCCAGCGGCTCATCGGCTCGACCGCAGGCCGGCCGTCGCTGCCGTCGTGGCCGCGGCGCGCGACCAGCGCATATTCGACCAGCAGGATCGAATTCTTCGTCGCCACGCCCATCAGCATGATCAGGCCGATCAGCGACGGCATCGACAGCGCCTTGTTCGCCACCAGCAGTCCGACGAAGGCACCGCCGAGCGCCAGCGGCAACGCGCAGAGGATCGTGACCGGATGCAGGAAATCCTTGAACAGCAGCACCAGCACGATGTAGATGCACAGTACGCCGGTCAGCATTGCGAGGCCAAAGCTGTTGAACAGTTCGGTCATCACCTCCGCATCGCCGATTTCGGTAATGCGCACGCCGGGAGGCAGGTTGCGGATCGACGGCAACGCCATCGCCGCTGCCTTTGCATCGCCGAGGCCGAGGCCCGAAAGCTCGATCTCGAAATTGACGTTGCGCGAGCGGTCGTACCGGTCGATGACGGCAGGGCCACCCTCGATCGTCAGATCCGCGACCTGCCCGAGCATCACCGGGCCGCGCGCGCCGGGGACAGAAAGCCGTTCCAGCAGCGCCAGGTCCTTGCGCGCCAAGTCTTCCAGCTTCACGACGATCGGCACCTGTCGCTGCGCGAGATTGAGCTTGGCGAGCGACTGGTCGTAGTCGCCGACGGTTGCGACGCGCAGCGTCTCGGCGATGGCAGAACTGGTCACGCCGAGGTCGGCGGCGCGGGCGAAGTTCGGTCGCACCGCAATCTCGGGGCGGATCAGGCTGGCCGTCGACGTGATGTTGCCGAGCCCGCGAATCGTGCGCAGATCGCGTTCCACCGCGCGTGCGGCCGTGGTCAGCGCGACCGGGTCTTCGCCCGACAGGCCAAGGATGTATTTCTCGCCCGACCCGCCGAGCCCGACGGTGCTGCGCACGCCGGGAAGCGATTCGAGCGCGGTGCGGATCTGGTTCTCGATCACCTGTTTGCGCGGCCGGTCGCCGCGCGGGTCTAGCTTGACTGTCAGCGTTGCCTTGCGCGTCTCGGCCGAACTCAGGCTCGCGACCGGATCGCCGCCCGCGCTGCCGCCGCCGACGACGGTGTAGACGCTCCGCACATGCGCGATCTGCATCAGCCGCTGGCGTGCGATCTCCGCCGTGGCGCTGGTCTGCCTGAGCGTCGCGCCGGGGGCAAGTGATAGGTAGACCTGCGTCTGCGAGTTGTCGTCCGGCGGGATGAAGCCGGTCTTGAGCAGCGGGATCAGCGCGACCGAGCCGATGAAGAAGACCGTCGCCAGGATCATCGTCGTCAGCCGGTTGCGCATGCACAATTCGGCCGCGCGCATGTAGACGGTGAGCCAGCCGGGCTCTTTCTCGGCGCCGACGATGGGCTTCAGGATGTACGCCGCCATCATCGGCGTCAGCACCCGCGCGACGACCAGCGATGCGAACACCGCCAGCGATGCGGTCCAGCCAAACTGCTTGAAGAAACGCCCGGCCACGCCGCTCATGAAAGCGGTCGGCAGGAAGACGGCGATCAGTGTGAAGGTGGTTGCGATCACGGCGAGACCAATCTCGTCGGCCGCCTCCATCGCCGCCTGGTACGGCGACTTGCCCATGCGCAGATGCCGCACGATGTTCTCGACCTCCACGATCGCATCGTCGACCAGGATGCCGATCACCAGCGACAGCGCGAGCAACGAAATCACGTTGACGGAAAAGCCGAGCAGGTGCATGCCGATGAACGCCGGAATCACCGACATCGGCAGCGCCACTGCCGACACGAAAGTCGCCCGCCAGTCGCGCAGGAAAAGCCACACCACGATCACGGCGAGGATCGCGCCTTCGTACAGCAGATGCAGCGATCCGTCGTATTCCTCCTGCACCGGCGTCACGAAATTGAAGGCTTCGGTGAGCGTGATGTCCGGGCGCTGCGCACGCAGCTCGGCAAGCGCTTTCTGCACCGCGTTGCCGACTGAAACCTCGCTCTCGCCACGGCTGCGTGCCACCTCGAAACCGACCACCGGCTTGCCGTCCAGCAGCGCTGCCGCGCGCGGCTCCGCGATGGTGTCGCTGATGCGCGCCACCTGGTCGAGCCGGATGCGCCGGCCGTCGGTCAGCACGATCTGGATGTTGCGCAGCTCGTCCGCCGAACGCACGGTCGCCATCGTGCGCACGGGTTGCTCGCTGCCACCGAGATCGGTCCGGCCACCGGCGCTTTCGATCTGCACGAGGCGCAGCTGCCGCGAGATTTCCGCCGCCGTCGCGCCGAGCGACTGAAGCCGCGCCGGATCGAGATCGACATGCACCTGCCGCGTCACGCCGCCTACGCGGTTGACCGCGCCGACGCCCGGCAGCGATAGCAGCTTCTTCGTGATGTCGTTGTCGACGAACCAGCTCAGGGCCTGAGGATCGAGCCGCGTCGAGGCGATGGTGAAAGCCAGAACCGGCTGGCCGGCCAGATCGAGCTTGGTGACGACCGGATCGCGTACGTCGGCCGGCAGGTCGGCGCGCACGCGCTGCACGGCAGATCGCACGTCGTCGACGGCTTCCTGCACCGGCTTCTCCAGACGGAACTCGACGATCAGCGTGGCGACGCCGTCCTGCACCTTGGTCGTGATGTGGCGCAGGCCCTGCACCGTGGCGATGGAGTTCTCCAGCTTGCGCGCGACGTCGGTTTCGAGCTGCGCCGGGGCCGCGCCCGGCAGCGCGGCCGAGACGGTGACGATCGGCAGGTCGATGTCCGGGAAGTTCTGCACCTTCATCGCCTTGAACGAGAAGAAGCCGCCGAACGTGAGCATCACGAACAGCATCACCGCCGGAATCGGGTTCCGGATGGACCAGGCGGAAACGTTCATGGCGCGACGCGGACGAGGTCGCCGTCGTTGAGGAAGCCGGCGCCCTGGACGACGACCTGCGCGTCGGCCGGCAGCCGGGTGACGATCTCGACGCGGTCGCCGACGCGGCGCCCGGTTTCGACCTTGAGCTGCGACACGCGGTTGTCAGGCTGCAGCAGCAACAGGTGGTTGAAGCCGTCGCGCGGGACGAGCGATGCGAGCGGAACGGTAGCGGCGGTCGTCTTCCCGAGCTGGAAGGCGCCGCGCGCGAACATGCCGGCTTTAAGGGCTTCGACGGTCGGCACATCGACGTAGACCAGTGTGTTGCGTGTCTGCGGATCGACCGTCGGTGCGATGCTGCGAACCTTGCCCTGCACTTGCGCGCCGCTCGCGCCGACGATCACTGCCGGAGTTCCGACGGCGATGCGTCCGAGTTCGGCGGAAGTAACCTCAGCACGCCATTCGAGCCGGCTTTTGCGGATCAGGCGGAACAGTTCGGCGCCGCCCGCGACCACGCCGCCGACGGTTGCCGTTCGGGCGGAAATCACGCCGTCGTCCGGCGCCAGCACCTGCGTGTTGCGCCCGCGCACCTGCTGCGCCGCGAGCACGGCGCCCGCTGCTTCGACGCGGGCTTTCGCGGTCTGCTCGGCGGTCTGGTATTGGTTGATCTGCTGCTGGCTCAGCGCGCCGGTTTCCTGCAGCGTCCGGGCGCGCGCGGCATTGCCGGCCGCATCGGCCGCAGTGGCGCGCGCTTCCGCGAGCGATGCGCGCGCCTGCGCCACGTCGGCGTTGATCGTCTCGGGCGAGAAGGTCGCCAGTACCTGGCCTTTCTTCACCAGATCGCCGACGTTCGCGCGAACCTCCAGCAGCCGCAACCCGCTCGCCTCGGAGCCGACGATGGCTTCCTGCCACGGCGCGATATTGCCGTTCGCTGCGAGAGTGACGGCGAGTTCGCTTGACTCCGGTCTGGCGACGGTCACGGTCAGCACGGGTCGTGCCGTGGCGGCGGCGCCAGCGGTGCCAGCGGTGCCAGCAGCGGTCGTCGTCTGCTTGCCGGATGCATCCGGCGAACTGCGCGAAATCCAGAATGCGACGCTGCCGGTCACGACGAGAACCACCACGAGCGTGGTGATGAGAGTTGAGCGTTTCATTGTTTCGACAGGGACGTTTCTGTGGGTTCGGAACGCGCCCAGCCGCCGCCGGTAGCGCGATAGAGGGCAATGCGGGCTTCGGCACGTTCGCGTTGCAATGTGACGCGCGCTGTCTGCGCGGCGAAGAGCGTACGGCGGGCGTCTTCAAGCTCGAACAGGCTGCCCAGACCGGCACGGTAACGCGCCTGCGCGGCGTCGAGCGACGCCTGGTAATTGTCGACGGCGGTGATCGCATCGCCTTCGCGTGCATCGGCGCTGTTCAGGTTCAGCAGCGCCACCTCGACTTCGCGCACCGCCTGGCGGGCGCTCGACCGGAAGAGCGATACAGCTTCGTCGTAACGCGCCTTCGCTGACTCGACGTTCGCCGCACGGATGCCGCCGTCGAAGATCGGCAGAGAAAGCGCGACCGGACCGATGGTCCAGGTCTCCAGCGACTGCCGCACGCCGCCGCTGCGCAACTGCAGCGCAGCCACCGATCCTTGCAGCGTGAAACGCGGGTAGCGATCGGCCTCGGCGGCGCCGATGTCGGCGCTCGCAGCGGCAACCGCCGTCTCTGCCGCATAGACGTCGGGTCGCTGCGCAAGCAGGCGGGCAGGCACGTTGTCGACAGGCGGCAGCGGATGCGTCGACATCGGGCCGCGGTCGGTCGGCGCTACTGGCGCTACTGGCGCTACTGCGAGCAGGGCGTCGAGCGCCGCGCCGTCGATCGCCGTCAAGGCGACCAAGCCCCGGCGAAGCACTGCGCATTGGGCGCGTTGCTGGTTGAGCCGCGCCGAAGCGTCGGCAGCACTTGCGCGTGCAAGCGCGGCGCTCGCCGGCGCAGTGAAGCCCGCTTTCGCCGAAAGGTCGGTCAGTCGGGCCGTTTCGCTGCGTGACTGGGCATCGGAGGCGGCTACGTCGAGTTGCCGCTGGCAGGCGCGCTCTCCGACATACAGGTTCGCGGTTTCTGCAGCGACGGAAACGCGTGCGTTGTGCCATTGCGCGTCTGCACCTCGCAGGCGGGAGAACGCAGCCTCTCGAGCCGCATTCCGGCCGCCGAAAACATCGATCTCCCAGTTCGACTGGAGACCGGCCTGCAGCGTTGTCACGCCCGGCAGCGCGTTGCTGCTTCCAGTCGCAGCGCTGGAGCCGCCGGTGAATGGCGAATTGCTGCGTTGCGCCGACAGAGTGCCATCGAGCGTCGGCAGCAGCGCCGCGCCTGCCTGAGTGCCTGCCGCGCGCGCCTCCGCGATTCGCGCGGCAGCGCTTGCGATGGTCGGACTCGCTTTCTGCGCAGCGTCGACCAGCGTCGAGAGGGCTGCATCGTCGAAGCGGCGCCACCAGGCCGAAAGCGCCGGGACCGAGCCGTCGTGAGGCAGCGTTGCAGAAATCGGGACGGGCGCAAGCCATTGCGCAGGCGCGTGCGGGTCCACCGCCGCTGGAGGGCGGGCAAGGCTGCAGGCGGCAAGCAACAAGGCCAACGAGATCGGCAGCACCAGTGCGCCGACGTTTCTGAACATTTGCATTCTTTTTCCGTGAGCTTTCAGGTCGACTTCCTGATTTGAATGCTTTTGCCTGCATCAACGTGTATTGAGCTTCGCTCCGATAAGTCGATGGTCTTCTTTGACATCGTCAGCGGAGAGCAAATTTTACACGCTATTTATTCCACTCCCGATTTCAGACTTTTCGATGCCGAATTTTAGCGTCTTGTGCCCGTGGCGAAATTGTTCCGTGTCGCGTCGTAATACTTTGTCAGCGCTCGAAACGTCTTTGACGCAAATGCAATCGGCAAATTCCTAAAACGTTCACACCCGCCTCGGGATGAAAGCACGGAAATGAAATACCTGAATATTCGGACCTGCATCTCGGTAGTCTCATTCTTTGCGGCAAGCGTCGTATTCGATGCGGCGGCAGCGGAAAAAGATATCTCTCCTGTCGATGTCGTCGGATTGGGTGCGCAGGTTCTGCAGCAGATCGACGGCGGTCAGGTCGGATGGGTCTGGGACAACGCATCTCCCGTGCTCAAGGCGCAAGTTTCCAAAGAGCAGTTTGGCGGTAAAAGCCTCGAGCGGCGCCGCGGCTTCACCGCCATTGGCGACCGCATCTGGATGAATGTTTCGCGCAACCGATTTCCCCAGGCCGCGCCCCCGGCGCCGCCTGCCGGTTTTTACGCCAATGTGGTTTTCGTGACACCCGGAGCCGCGGGCGACTCGCTATCGGAATTGGTCAGTTTCCGGCTTGAGCCAGATAACAAATGGCGGATTACGGGGTATGTGCCTGAGATCAGGAAATAACCGGAAATCCTGAAATAGTCAAATGAACCGGAAGACGGTTCGATTCAAGCCAACATATTCAAGAACATCATGAACAGAAGCTATAAATCGATTTATAACGAGTCGCTGGGTGCGTGGGTCGCTGCATCGGAAATCACCATGAGTGGAGGGCGTAAGTCAAAGGGATCCATCAAAGCGGCTGTTGTACTTGCTGCGGCACATTTTTCAATGCTTCTATGCTCAAGCTCAATTGCTGGCGAGTTTTCGAGCCCGAACGGGAATGCTTCGGGTTTTTATACGATCGCGATTGGGCTTAGCTCGATTTCTACAGGTGACGATGCGATAGCGATAGGTAGTCAAGCCAATGCGGGAGGCTGGGAGTCCTTGGCGGTTGGGTTTGGAGCAAAAACTGTGGGAATTCGTGCTCAAGCAATGGGCAACTCTGCATCCGCTCAAGGGAACGACAATCTTGCCATCGGTAGTTTTGCTAAAGCAAATGCTGGATATGGTTCTATCGCTATAGGATCATCCGCATCGGCAACTGCGCAGCTTGCGACTGCAATCGGATCAAGCACAATCGCTGCGGAAGAGGCTTTTTCTGGCGGTAATGGCGCTAGGTCAGGCTATGCTGGCACTGCAGTAGGCGCCGGGGCAAATTCAGAGAGTTCCAGTGGGGGAACAGCAGTTGGATATGTCTCCATCGCTGGGCTGAATGCTTTTGCTGGCGGCATTGGTGCGCATGCAACTGGAACAAGCTCTGTTGCGATAGGAAACGGGGCTATCGCCAGCGCGGAAAACTCAATTACGATTGGACTTAGCTCTGCGGCCTCTGGTATTAACAGCATCGCGGCCGGTGTCTCGGCAAAAGCAACGGGCTCCAGTGCCGTCGCATTCGGCGAGACCTCGGAAGCAGCGGAGCTAGCAATTGCAGCCGGCAGCAAGTCCAAGGCTTTCACAAAGGGCGTGGCTATCGGAGCCGAGGCGCTGGCCAACAGTTCCACCGGTGGCACTGCAGTCGGTTATCAGGCCGAAGCAGGTGGTAACTCATTCGCCGGCGGCACCGTAGCAAAGGCGACCGGTAACAGCTCAGTAGCGGTGGGCGTTTATTCCGTATCGAATCAGAGTAATGCAGTCGCTATCGGTGCAGGCGCAGCAGTGTCTGTTTTCGGTGCAGGCGGCATCGCCCTCGGCGCAGGCGCATTGGTCACAAATTCTTCGGGTATTGCCATCGGTGGAATCAGTGGCACAGGATCCGCGACAGGTGCTTCGACCAAGGCGAGTCCCAGTGGCAGCGACGATGCGTTCAGTTCACTCGCCTTGGGCGGTGCCTATGCGGTCGCAGGTGCAACTGCCGTCGGAGCATCAGCGCTCAACGAAGCAGGCATCGCCATCGGCGGCGCGCAATCGCGCGGTACGGGGTCGGCCTTTGGTGCCTCGGCTGCTGGCGGCGGGCACAACGGCGTGGCGATCGGCGGTGCAAGCTCGAACGGTGCCGGGACTGCGACCGGCGCCGCTGCAAATTCGGCAAATATGGCGACAGCCATTGGTGGTGCGATGGCCTCCGCCGGGAACGCACGAGGTGCGGTCGCAACAAGCCTAAGCTTTGCGCTAGGCGGAGCCATTGGTTGGGGCACAGCCGATTCAGTCGGGGCAACGGCGGGCAACGTCGGTGCTCTTGCGATCGGTGGAGCTTCAAATCCGGGTGACATCGGTGTTTCGACAGGCGCCACTGCAAATGGAGTTAATTCGATTGCGATCGGTGCAGTAACTGCGAGCAATGCAACTGGAGCTGCGGCGTTAGGCGCCAATTCCATTGCAATCGGCGGCACCGATGTTGCCGGCGGATCCGGCGCACGTGCCCTGGCGGCAGACTCGATCGCAGTTGGACGCGCGGCCTCTGCCAGCGGCTATAACTCCACGGCAGTTGGCGCAAGCACTAATGTAAACACCGAAGGCAGTGTCGTATTAGGAAATACCGCCTCTTCTTTCGTCGCAGCGCCGACGAACTCCCTCACCGGAACGAATGGCTT
Source organism: Variovorax glucosi (assembly GCF_051216695.1). Taxonomy (NCBI): domain Bacteria; kingdom Pseudomonadati; phylum Pseudomonadota; class Betaproteobacteria; order Burkholderiales; family Comamonadaceae; genus Variovorax; species Variovorax glucosi. The sequence goes on along the minus strand of NZ_JBPJZE010000001.1, from coordinate 484,043 downwards.
AGGCGCGGTCGCAGTCGGCGGTGCTTCAGGATCAAACGCAACGGGCGCGACTGCAATCGGTGACGGATCGATATCTCTGGGCGCCGGTATCAAAAACATCTACCCGGGCCTTTTCGGCGGCACTGTCACAGGGGCCAATGCGACGAACAGCGGTTCGATCGCCATCGGCTCCGGCAACAACGGCGGCGGCAACGGCGACTCGCGAGGCGCCCAATCGACCGGTATTTCTTCCATCGCGATCGGCTCGGGCAACTGGACGGGTAGCGTCGGCGCTGTGGCCTCGGGTACGCAATCCATTGCAATCGGCGGATCGAACGCGCACAACGGTGTCGGCGCGACATCGGCTGGAGTCGGAGGCATAGCGATCGGCGCTTATTCCAACGTGGTCGACACTGCACCGCAGGGAGTCGCGATCGGCTGGAACTCTCGCGCCTTGGCTCTCTACGGTCTGGCACTTGGAGTCAACGCGGCAGCCAGCGGCTCCAATTCGGTGGCCATCGGAGTGAATTCGTCGACTGCGGGCGAGAACTCGGTCGCCCTGGGACAAGGCACCAATGACAACGGAGCCTTGAACGGTACCGTGTTGGGCGCGGGTGCAAACATAGCTGCAGGCCGCGCTGGTAATAACGTCGCTCTGGGAGCAAATGCGAGTGCCGTCCGTGGATCGAGCGCATCCTTCACCGGCTATGCACTTGGAACCGCCGAATCGACCGTCGGCGAACTGAGCATCGGTTCCGCAGGCAACACCCGACAACTGACCAATCTCGCTGCGGGCACCGCCTCCACCGACGGTGTCAACGTTTCGCAACTCGCGGCGGTCGGCGGCAATCTGGCTGTTGCGCTGGGTGGCGGATCTTCTTTCAATGCAGCTTCGGGTGCGTTCACGGCGCCGAGCTACAGCGTGGGTGGCGTGGTTCGCCATGACGTCGGCTCGGCGCTGGCGGCTACGAATGCGTTGGGCGTCCAGTACGTGCCCAACGGATCGGGCGCGCCGACGGCATCCGTCGACCTGACCAAGGGCAATACGCTTTCCGCCGTGACGATTTCAGGCGTCGCGCCGGGGGCGGTGTCGGTGACGTCGGCCGACGCTGTCAATGGGTCTCAGCTCTACGCAACCAATCTGAGCGTCGCCACGCTCTCGAATTCAATCGACAGGGGCGCCATCGGTCCGCTGCAGTATTCCGGTTCCGGCACGCCGACGGTGTCCAACGGCGGGATCAAATCGAACGACATGACGTTGATCGGCGCTTCCGCATCGGTGGCTGTCGGGCTGCATAACGTTTCCGCCGGCTTGACGACGGCGGGGTCGACCGACGCTGTGAATGGCGGACAGCTGAACACGGTGCTTGCGTCGGTCGCGACGCATCTCGGTGGCGGTGCGGTTTACGACCCGGCGTCCGGCAAGGTCGTAGCACCCTCGTACACCGTCGATGGAAACACCTACGACAACGTCGGCGATGCGCTCGCCAACGTCGACGACTCTGTCAGCGGGGGCGCGGGCGTCAAGTATTACCGTACGAATTCGACGCTGGGCGACAGCGTCGCTTCAGGAGTCGATTCGACGGCGGTCGGCGGAAATGCCGTGGCTTCGGGCATCGCCGCCATAGCGCTCGGACGCAACACGCTTGCCGACACCGCGTCGGCGGTAGCCATCGGCGATGCGGCCGTGGCGACCGGCGGCAAGGCGGTCTCGATAGGCGCAGGCAACAGGGCAAGCGGCAATGGCGCAGTCGCGATCGGCGATCCGAACAACGCCACCGGAACGGGTTCCGTGGCGGTCGGTGCGGACAATACTGCGGTCGGCGACGGCGCCGTTGCGGCGGGCAACCTGAATGTCGCCAACGGCAGCGCAGCGATCGCCATGGGAACGTCCAGCACGGCGGTCGGTGTCTCGGCCATGGCTTTCGGTGCCAGCGCGACTGCTGCAGGACAGAACGCGATGGCTTTCGGATCAGGCAGCAATGCGGCGGGGATCGGGACGATCGCCATCGGGTCGGGCAGCAATTCGTCGTCGACCAACAGCGTTGCGATCGGCGCCGGAAGCAATGTTTCCGTCGCCGGCAGCGTCGCGCTCGGTGCGAGCTCGAGCGCGACGCGCGGAGCGTCGGGCAGCTACACGGCTTACGGCTCGGGTGCGGGGCAATTTTCCGCAGGAGAAGTCTCGCTGGGTTCCGCAGGGTCCGCCCGTCAACTCACCAATCTCGCGCCGGGATCTGCAGCGACGGACGGCGTGAACGTCGGGCAGCTCACGACCTCGGTCAACGGACTCGCGACGAATGTGGCGAGCGTTCTGGGTGGAACCGTCAATGCATCGACCGGCGCCTATGCCGGCACCACGTACAACACGGCAAACGGGTCGACCGCGACCACCGTACAGGGCGGGTTCGACAGTTACAACACGGCGATCACCGGTCTCAACAACGGCGGCGCCGGCCCGGTGCAGTTCTCGGACCCGGGGACGCCGACCGTACGCAACGGCGGCACCAGGACCAACGACATGACGCTGGTGGGCGTTGCGGCCGGGCCGGTCGGGCTGCACAACGTGCGCAGCGGTTCGACGGCTGTGGCGTCGACCGACGCCATCAACGGCGGCCAGCTGAACACCGGTCTGGCATCGGTCGCAACGAGCCTGGGCGGCGGATCCGCCTACGACCCGGTGACCGGCAAACTCACCGCACCGTCGTTCACGGTCGGCGGCACGACGTACAACAACGCCGGTGCGGCATTCGCAGCGGTGAACAATTCGGTCGCGAACGGCGCCGGCATCAAATACTTTCACGCGAATTCGGCCGCCGCGGACGCGCAGGCGCAGGGCGCCGAAAGCGTGGCGATCGGAGCGGCGGCCATCGCGAAGTACGCAGGCAGCATCGCGTTGGGCTCGGGCAGCGAAACCGACGCTGCGGCGCCCGCGGGGCTCGGCTTCGTCACGGCGACTGCAGCGCCGGCGTCCGAGTTATCGGTCGGCACGGCGACGGCGCAGCGGCGCATCACCAACGTGGCCGCCGGTTCGGCCGGCACCGATGCCGTGAACGTGAGCCAGTTGGGCGCGGTGACGGGCAACATCAATTCGGCAATCGGGCAGACCGTCTTCAATGCGCTGACAGGGGCTGCGGTCGCGCCGAGCTTCACGGTCGGCGGGCAGAGCTACAACAACCTCACGAGCACCGTGAGCGCGATCGACAGCGGCCTGACTGCGACCAATGCGGCGTCTGCCGCTTTGCTGGGTGCGATCAACGGCGGCACGGTGGGCCTGCTGAAGCAGGTTGGCGGTGCGCCCGGAACGGGCATCCTGACGGTCGGTGCCGCAACCGGCGGTACGGTGCTGAACGTGGCCGGTACGGCGGGCAACCGTGTCATCAGCGGAGTCGCGGCGGGCGTCGCAGGCAGCGACGCAGCGACGGTGGCGCAGGTCGCAGCGGCCGGTACGGTAGCTGCCAATACCTGGATCACGGCGAGCACGCCGACCTACGCTGCGCCGTCGGCCAGCGGTGTCGGCAGCATGGCGGTCGGCAATGGCGCCACGAGTACCGGCACGCAGTCGGTGGCGATCGGCGAAAACGCCTCCGACGGCGGCAGGAACAGCGTCGTCTCGGTCGGCAGCGCCGGTGCCGAGCGGCAAATCGCGAACGTGGCGGCCGGCACGGCGAGCACCGATGCGGCCAACGTCAGGCAGGTCGGCGACCTGGCGGCCAAACTCGGCGGCGGAGCGCAAGTGCTGGCGGACGGCACGGTGCAGGGCCCGACCTACACGATCGACAACTACACCACCGCCGGTACGCTCGCATCTGCGAACTACGGCAATGTCGGCGACGCCATCGGCGGCCTGAGCGGCTCGATCGTCAACCTCAGTGCTGCAGTGAAGACCGTCACCAGCGGTGGCGGCACCTACGTCCAGTCGAATACCACCGGCGCCGCCGCGCAGGCCACCGGGATCGACAGTCTGGCGATGGGCCCCGGCGCCACCTCGATCGGCGAAAGCAGCATTGCGATGGGTTCGGGCAGCAACGCGGCAGGCAAGGGCGCGGTTGCGCTCGGATTGAACAGCACGGCTGTGGGTCTCGAAGCAACGGCGGTCGGCGCGACGGCGAAGGCCATCGACGGCGGTACCGCCCTGGGCAGCAATGCAGATGCGAGCGTTGCCCAGCGCGGCACGGCGATCGGCAACAACACCGTCGTCAAAGCCGACGGCGGCGTGGCGCTGGGCGCCGGCAGCGTGGCTGAACGCGTGGGCCTGGCCGGAGCGAAGGAAGCGATGTCCGGCGCGGCGGTCGCCTCGACGCAGGGTGCGATTTCCGTCGGAACCGAAGGCGGCGAGCGCCAGATCGTGAACGTCGCGGGCGGTACCAAGGCGACCGACGCCGTCAACGTTCGGCAACTGCAGGCGGTCCAGGCCGGCAGCACGCAGTACGAGCGCAATTCCGACGGATCGGTGAACTACGGCAAGCTCGTCCTCGGCGACGGCCAGTCACCGAACGGCACGGTGGTGTCGAACGTGGCGCCGGGTGTCGCGGGGACCGATGCGGTCAACGTCAATCAGCTCGGTAGCGCGCAGACGGCGACCAACAGCCGGATCGATGCCGTGAACAACCGCGTGGACAGCGTCGCGCGCAATGCCTACGCAGGCGTCGCCTCGGCGATGGCGGTGCAGATGCCGGGATCGTCCGTGCCGGGCAAGGTCGCGATGCGGGTCGGTTCCGCAGTGTTCAAGGGCGAGAGCGCCATCGGCGTCAGCTTCAGGCGCACTTCGCAGAGCAACGCCTGGACCGTGACAGGCGGCGTCGGCCTCAGTCGCGCCGGCGCGGCTGCGACGGTAGGTGCGGAATGGATCTTCGACTGATCGACCGGGGGCAGGAAGGGGACGCCCTCATCAGCGCTCTGATCAGCGCCCCTTCTTGCCGCCGAAGATTCCGCCCAGCACGCCTCGCAGGATCTCCTTACCGAGACTGGTGCCCACGGTGCGAACTGCGGATTTCGCCATCGTCTGCGCCAGTCCGTCGTGCTTGCCGCCACGCGGTCCGGTGGTGCCGAACAGGATGTCATTCAGGTTGCCCATCAGCCCGCCGCCCGCAGGTGCAGGTTCAGCCGTACCGAGAGTCCCGACGGTCCCCACAGGTTTGCCCGATGCCTTCCCGGCATCTGCCGGCAGACCCGGCGCCGCGTCTGCGCGTGCCTTGAGCTTCTCGTACGCCGATTCCCGATCGACGGCCTTCTCGTACACACCGGCGACCAGCGAATCGGTCATCAGCGCCTGCCGCTGGGCCGCGCTGATCGGCCCTAGCTGACTGGCCGGCGGCATCACGAAGACGCGTTCGGTGATGCTGGGGCTGCCCTTGGCGTCCAGAAAGCTCACCAGCGCCTCGCCGACCGCGAGTTCCGTGATCGCGGCCTCGATGTCGAGGCCCGGCTTTGGTCGCATGGTCGTGGCCGTCGCCTTGACGGCCTTCTGGTCGCGCGGCGTGAAGGCGCGCAGCGCGTGCTGCACCCGGTTGCCTAGCTGTGCCAGCACGGCGTCCGGAATGTCGAGCGGGTTCTGCGTGACGAAGTAGACGCCGACGCCCTTCGAGCGCACCAGCCGCACCACCAGTTCGATGCGCTCGATCAGCGCCTTGGGCGCGTCCTTGAACAGCAGGTGCGCTTCGTCGAAGAAGAAGGCAAGCTTCGGCTGGTCTGGATCGCCGATTTCGGGCAACTGTTCGAAAAGCTCGGAAAGCATCCACAGCAGAAAGGTTGCGTAGAGACGCGGCGAATTCATGAGTTTGTCGGCGCTCAGGATGTTGACCACGCCCTTGCCGCCGACCGTCTGCATGAAATCGGCGATGTTGAGCATCGGCTCGCCGAAGAACTTGTCGCCGCCCTGGCTCTCGATCTGCATCAGCCCGCGCTGGATCGCGCCGACGCTCGCGGCGCTGACGTTGCCGTACTGCGTCGTGAACTGGCTGGCGTTCTCGCCGACGTACTGCAGCATCGCGCGCAGGTCCTTCAGGTCGAGCACCAGCAGGCCGTTGTCGTCGGCGATCTTGAAGACCAGGTTCAGCACGCCGGCCTGCGTGTCGTTCAGGTCGAGCATGCGGGCCAGCAGCAGCGGGCCCATGTCGGTCACCGTGGCGCGCACCGGATGGCCCTGTTCGCCGAAGACGTCCCAGAGCGTGACCGGGGAGGCGGCAGGTTCGGCCGGCTCGATGCCGCGCGCCTTGAGCGTGGCGGCGAGCTTGTCGCCGATCTTCCCGGGCTGGCTGATGCCGGCCAGGTCGCCCTTGACGTCGGCCATGAAGACCGGCACGCCGATGTTCGAAAGCTGCTCGGCAATGGTCTGCAGCGTGACGGTCTTGCCGGTGCCGGTGGCGCCGGTCACGAGGCCGTGGCGGTTGGCCAGCTCCGGCAGGAGGAAGCATTCCGTCGTGTCGCGACGGGCTATCAGGAGAGGGTCGGCCATGCGTGTTCCGGTCGGGTCGAAACGCCGAAGTCTAGCCAACATGGCCTCCTATAATCCGCGGCGTCAAGCGCCTTTGTGCGTGAATTTGTTCCAGGAGTTTTCCTTGTCATCGACAGTCCCTACATCCAACACCGCCGATGGCGCCGCCGCAGAACAGACACCGCTCGAAAACGAGCTGGCCGTGCTGCTAGTCGATTCGCTGAATCTTGAGGTCGCGCCGGGCGACATCGACCCCAATGCGCCGCTGTACGGCGAAGGCCTCGGCCTAGACTCGATCGACATCCTCGAAGTGGCGCTCGAAGTCTCGCGCCGCTACGGTTTCCAGCTCCGTTCGGACGACGAACGCAACCAGCAGATCTTCACGTCGCTGCGCACCCTGGCGACGCACGTCGGCCAGAACCGCGTCCCGGCCGCCTGAATGGCCGGCTCCGCCATGTCGCGTTGGCGTCTGGCGCTCTATCTGCTCGCTGGCATCGCCTATGCGGGCCTCTCCCACTGGATGATGGTTTTTCATGCCGATGCGCCCTGGGCCATCGCCGTGTTGCTCGGGCCGCTCTGGCTGACCGCGCTGGGCATCGCCGGGACGCGGCTCGGCAGACTAGGCATCGCCGCGGTCGTGCTGGCGGGCGCGGCACTGGTCTGGGCGCTGGCGCGCGGTGAAGCGGGCAACCCCGACCGGCTTTACGTGCTGCAGCATTTCGGAATCAACGCGGTGCTGGGCTGCTGGTTCGGCGGTTCGCTGCGCGGCGGCCGGCTGTCGCTGATCGGCGAATTCGCGCAGCGCATCCATCCGCTGGTCGACGGCATGCGTGCGTACACGCGGCAGGTGACCTGGGTCTGGACGGCGTACTTCGCGATCACGGCGCTGGGTTCGATCGCGATCTACCTGTGGCTGCCGTTCTCGGTCTGGTCGTTCTGGGCGAACATGCTGAGCCCGGCGATGGTCGGCGTGCTCTTCGTCGGAGAGCATCTGCTGCGCTACCGGCTGCATCCCGAATTCGAGCGCACCCGCATGATCGATGCGATCCGCGCCTTCTACAGCCACGGCGCTGCGGCACCCGGCGCGTCCGCCAAACATTGAAATTCAATGAATCCGTCCTGCGCATGAGTCTGTCGAACAAATCCTCCCTTCTTCCGCTGCTGGCCGCTCGCGATCTCGACGCACCGCTGGCCTGGCGCCACGGCGTCGCCGTCAGCGGGCGGACGTATCTGGCGGATGTCGCGCGACAGGCCGGGCAGTTGCCGGCGCTGGGTCCGCTGGTCAATCTCTGCAACGACCGCTATGCCTTCGCGGTCGCGCTTGGCGCTGCGCTCATGCGCGGCCATGCAAGCCTGTTGCCGCCCGACGTCCGTCCCGAAACCATCGCCCGCCTGCGCGAATCGCATGGCGAGATCGTCGCCGTGACCGACGAGCCTTCGCTGGACACCTCGGGCATGGCGCGCGTGCTGGTGCCGTTCGGCGCCGTGGCGGCCGGGCTGGCCGAACCGGCGCCGGTCGTCGGTGACGCCCATGTCCCGGTTCCATCCTTTCCCGGCGACATGCATGCCGTCAGCCTGCTCACATCCGGCTCCACCGGCGTTCCGCAGCCGCATGCCAAGGAGTGGTGCACGCTGGTCGGCGACATAGCCGCCGCCGCCGGGCCGCTGGCGAAATGGCTTGGCCGCACGTCGCTCACAGGCATGACGCTGGTCGCTACCGTTCCCGTGCAGCACAGCTACGGACTCGAATCGTCGGCGCTGCTGGCGATGCTCGGCGGCGCGGCCTTCGACAGCGGCCGGCCGTTCTTTCCGGCGGACATCGTCAAGTCGCTGGCTTCGGTGCCGCGTCCGCGCGCGCTGGTGACGACGCCGTTCCATCTGAAGACGCTGGTGCTGTCCGGACTGGAGATTCCGCCGGTCGACCTGATCCTTTCCGCCACAGCGCCGCTGTCGCCGCAACTTGCCGCGCAGGCCGAGCAGGCCACCGGCGGCGTGCTGATCGAGATATACGGCAGCACCGAATCGGGCCAGGTCGCCTCGCGCCGCCCGACCGAAAGCGAAGTCTGGGAGACGTTCGGCGACATTCGCGTGCGTGCGCAGGCTGCCGGGGGTGGGGAGGGCGCCGAGCAGTTCGTCTTCGAGGGCGACTTCATCCCGCGGCCGACGCCGATGGCGGATGTACTCGAACTGCTCGACGACCGGCGTTTCCGTCTGTTCGGGCGCTCGAACGACCTGATCCACGTCGCCGGCAAGCGCAGTTCGCTGGGGCATCTCAATTACCACCTGAACAGCATTCCCGGCGTCGAGGACGGCGCGTTCTGGCTGCCAGACGAAGTGGCCGACGGCATCGTGCGTCCGGTGGCTTTCGTCGTCGCGCCGAAGCTGGCGCCGGGAGCGATCGTCGCAGAATTGCGCCATCGCATCGAGTCGGTGTTCGTGCCGCGTCGGGTCGTTCAGGTCGGGAGCCTGCCGCGCGAAGGCACCAGCAAGCTGACGGCGCGTGCGCTGCGCGAATTCGCGCTGTCGCAGATGGCGGCGGACGATACGCCGGTGCACATCACGCACGACGTTCCGGCCGATCACCCGGTTTTCGTCGGCCATTTCCCCGGCCAGCCGCTGCTGCCGGGTGCGCTGCTGGTGTCGGAAGTGATGGAAGCGATGGCGCGGGTGCCGGCGATGGTCGCCCGGCTCGGCGCGCACCCGACGCTGGCGGCGGTCAAGTTCCTGTCGCCGGTTCGTCCCGGTGCCACGGTCGACATATCGCTGCATCCGGAACCCGGCGCATCCCGCGGCGTGCGTTTCGAGGTGCGCTGCGGCGACGTGATCGCCGCGAGCGGTCGCTGGATTGCCGGCGAGGCCGCTGCCTGATGGCGCAGCCGATCACCGGAACCGGCTGGGCACATGCGCCCGAGCGCAGCAACATGATGGCGTTGCGCTTCATCTGCTGGGTGGCGCTGAAGTTCGGCCGGCGCGCGACCCGGCTGATCCTGTATCCGATCTGCCTGTATTTCCTGCTTTTCATGCCGGAGGCGCGCCGCAACACGAAGCGCTATCTGTTGCGCGTGATCGGCCCGAAAGCCGGCTGGGGCGACGGCTACAGGCTGCTGCACAGTTTCGGCTCGACCGTGCTCGACCGCGTGTTCTTCCTGCGCGGCCGGCTGGCGCTTTTCGACGTCCAGGTCACCGGCCAGCATCCGGTCGAAACCGAGGCTTTCGAGGGCCGCGGCGCGTTCCTGCTGGGTGCGCACATCGGCAGTTTCGAGGCGTTGGGCGCCTGCAAGCAGCAGAGTTCCGACAAGGAAGGCCTGCGCGTCGCGATGCTGATGTTCACCGACAACGCGCAGCGGATCATGTCGATCCTCAAGGCGATCAGCATTCCGGAGATGCGGCCGAACGTGATCGCGCTCGGCCAGCCGCATTCGATGCTGCAGTTGCGCGACTGGCTCGACAGCGGCGGTCTCGGCGGCCTGCTGGCCGATCGCACGCTGCCGGGGAGCGACGATCCTTCGGGTCAGTCGCGAGGCAGTGCGGTGGTGCTGCCGTTCCTCGGGCATCCGGCGACCTTCAACGACGGGCCGTTCCGGCTCGCCGCCATCCTGCGGCGCAAGGTGTTCTTCATGGCCGGCCTGTATGTCGGCGGCAATCGCTACGATGTGATTTTCGAGCCGCTGGCCGACTTGACCGAGCGTCTCAAGGACCCGGTCGAGCGAGAACTGCGCATTCGTGCAGCCGTCGAAGCCTATGTCGCGCGGCTCGAATCGCTGTGCCGCGCCTATCCCTACAACTGGTTCAATTTCCATGATTTCTGGCTCGAAGACGCGGCTTCCTCGAAAGATTCTTAGTTTCACGGTCGCCGCCGCGCTGTTCTGCCTGGGCTCGGTGCCGGCGTGGGCGTTCGACCTGCCCGAACTCATGGGCCTGCTCGGCAAGCAGAAGCACGGCGAAGCCAACTTCGTCGAGCAGCGCTACGTGCGCGGTTTCGACGGCCCGCTGTCGGCCAGCGGCACGCTGAGCTTCACCGCGCCCGACCAGCTGGTGCGCAAGACGCTGTCGCCGCGTCCGGAAACCATGTCCGTCGACGGCAACGCGCTGGTGCTTTCGCGCAGCGGCCGGACCCGCACCATGACGCTCGACAGCATTCCCGAGCTGCTTGGGCTGGTCGAGGCGATGCGCGCCACGCTGGCCGGCAATGCGCCGGTGCTTGAGCGCTACTTCAAGACCAAGGTTGTCGGTACGGCGAACGAATGGGCGATCGATCTGGCGCCCATCGACGAGAGACTCGCCGCGCAGATCAATTACCTGCGCCTCACCGGGCGTGCCGGTGAGGTGCTCGGCGTCGAGATGGAATTTCGCGGCGGCGACCGATCGGTGATGACGATTTCGCCGCGCCGGCCGGGCGTCGCGCAGTGAGCGCTTCGACTGGCGCACCCAGCGCGGGTCCGAGCCGAGGTCGCCGCGCGCTGGTGTTGCTGCTCTGGCTGGCTGCCGTGCTGGCCGGCGTCGCCGTCATTTCCCGCACGCAGTTCAGCGCCGATCTCTCCGCTTTCCTGCCGGCCAGCCCCGATGCGCGGCAGCGGGTGCTGATCGAGCAGCTGCAGAGCGGCGTGGCCTCGCGCACGCTGATGATGGGCGTGGAGGGCGGCAAGGATTCGGCCCAGCGCGCCGACGTTTCCCGTGCGCTCGGCAAGGCGATGCGCTCCAGCGGGCTGTTCGAGCAGGTGCAGAACGGCGACAACAGCGACTGGCAGGAAGCCGGCACCTTCGTCTTCGATCACCGTTATCACCTGTCGCCCGACGTCACGCCCGAGCGTTTCACCGAGGCCGGATTGCGCGACGCCATCGTCGACACACTGTCGATGCTCGGCACGCCGGCCGGCAACATGGTGCGTCCGCTGCTCGAGCGCGACCCGACCGGCGAAACCCAGCGGATCGCCGAAGGCCTGATCCCGGCCAGCTCGCCGCGTACCGAGAACGGCGTCTGGGTGTCGCGCACCGCGCCGCGCGCGATGCTGCTGACGACGACCAGGGCGTCGGGCAGCGACCTCGATGCGCAGGCGGTGGCGATCGCGCGGGTGCGTTCGGAATTCGACAAGGCCGTCGCCACGGCCGGCGGCGCTGCAACCGATTCGGGCGCCGAGAAACCGCGTCTGCTGCTGAGCGGCGCACCTGTGTTCTCGGTCGAGAGCCGCGACAAGATCAAGGGCGAGGCGATCCACCTGGCGATCATCGGCGCCATCGTCATGGGCTGCCTGCTGCTGCTGGCGTTCGCGTCGCCGCGCGCGCTGGTGATCGCGCTGCTGCCGGTGCTGACGGGCGTCGTGGCGGGCACGGCGGCGGTTTCGCTGGTTTTCGGGTCGGTCCACGGGCTGACGATGGGTTTCGGCAGTACGCTGATCGGCGAGACGGTCGACTACGCCATCTATTACCTGATCCAGGCGCGCGGCGCTGCAGTGCGCGGCACCGGCTGGCAGCGCTGGCGCGACCTGAACTGGCCAACGGTGCGACTCGGCCTGCTGACGTCGGTCTGCGGCTTCGCGGCACTGCTTTTTTCGGGCTTTCCGGGATTGGCGCAGCTTGGCGTGTTCTCGATCGCCGGACTGGTCGCCGCCGCTTTCGTGACCCGCCACGGGCTGCCGATGCTGGCTCCCGATGGCGCGACCGGCATGGGCATGCGCCGCCAGATGGCGCGCGTGGCGGGGGGCATCGTCCATTACCTGCCGCGTCTTCGCCCCGCTTTCGTGGCGCTCGGCATTGCGGCGCTCGCCCTGATGGCCTGGCAGGGTGGCGAACTCTGGCGTGCCAATCTGACTTCGATGAGCCCGATTTCCAAGGCGTCGCAGGAGCTGGACGCCAGCCTGCGGGCCGATATCGGCGCGGCCGACGGCGGCACGCTGGTCGTCGTGCAGGCCGCGGACGAGCAGGGCGCCTTGCGTGCGACCGAAGCGGCCGGCCTCAAGCTCGATGCGCTGGTGGCCGATGGGCAGCTCGGCGGTTATGAAAGCGTCGCGCGAATGCTGCCGAGCATCGCGACGCAGCAGGCGCGCCTGGCCAGCCTGCCGGACGCGGTGACGCTGCAGAGCCGGCTGGTCGCGGCGACGGCGGGCCTGCCGCTTCCGGCCTCGATGCTTCAGCCGTTCGTGACGTCGGTCGAAGCTTCCCGCGCCCTCCCGCCGATCGTCCGCGCCGATCTGGCAGACGGTGCATTGGCGCCTGTGGTGCGGGCGCTGCTGTATGAGCGTGCGGGAGGCGGATGGTCGTCGCTGATCGCGCTGCACACGTCCGACACCTTCGATTCGGCCAGGCTGGCCGCAAGTCTGTCGTCGCTGCCGGAAGTGCAGGTCGTCGACATCGGCCGCGAACTCGGCAGCCTCTACGACCGTTACCTGCACGAAGCCTTCGTGCAGGTGATGCTCGGCGCGCTGGCGGTGGTCGTCCTGCTCGGTGTGTATCTGCGATCCGTCAAGCGCCTGGTCGCCGTCTGCCAGCCACTGCTGCTTGCAGTCGTGCTGACACTCGGCGGAATGGCTGCGCTGCACGTGCCGCTCGGCATCCTGCATCTGGTCGGGCTGCTGCTGATCGTTGCCGTGGGGTCGAACTACGCCTTGTTCTTCGATCAGCTCCAGGTCACCGGCCGCGCCGACGAAGACACGCTGGCTTCGCTGATGCTTGCCAACCTGACGACCGTGGTTTCGTTCGGCCTGATCGCGATCTCCGACATTCCCGCGCTGTCCGCCATCGGCCGAGTGGTGGCACCCGGCGCATTTCTGGCGTTGATGCTTTCAGCGGCGTTCGTCAGAAAAGAAAACAAAATAGTTACCGTAGAGGTCAGCTGAGTTACAAAGCAAGGCATGGCTCCTACTGTTTCTTCACCGGGTTCACCTCCCGTACAGGTTTCTTCCGGCTCTTCGCGACTGCCGAAATGGATCGCTGCCAGCGTCGGTCTTCACGGCGCGGCGCTTGGTGCCGCCCTGTGGGTGCCCGGCGCGACGCCGTGGGCCATCGGCGCGGTGGCCCTGAATCACGCGATCATTACCGGCGCCGGCCTGACGCCACGAAGCCGGCTGCTGGGGCCGAACGTCACGCGGCTTCCGGCTGCTGCCGTCGCCCGACGCGAGATCGCGCTGACGATCGACGACGGTCCCGATCCCGAAGTGACGCCCAAGGTGCTCGATCTGCTCGATGTGCACCGTCAGCGCGCCACCTTCTTCTGCATCGCCGACCGGGTCGCCGCGCACCCGGCGCTCGCACGAGAGATCGTGGCACGCGGACACAGCGTGCAGAACCACACGTCGTGTCATCGACACAACTTCTCCTTCCTCGGCCCGCACGGGTACGAGGCGGAAATCTCCCGCGCGCAGGACGTGCTGGCCGACATCACCGGCGAGCGGCCCACCTGCTTCCGGGCGCCGGCCGGACTGCGCAACCCCTTTCTGGCGCCCGTGCTCCAGCGGCTCGATCTTTCGCTGGTGAGCTGGACGCGGCGCGGCTTCGACACGCGCGAGCGCGATCCGGCCGTCGTGCTTGCGCGGCTGGTGCGACGTCTGGCTGCCGGCGACATCCTGCTGCTGCACGACGGCAACGCCGCGCGCACCCAGCAGGGCCGTCCGGTGCTGCTCGAAGTGCTGCCGCCGCTGCTCGCGCGCCTCAAGGCGGACCGCCTGCGCGCGGTCACGCTACCCCAAGGACTCACTGCATGACTCCCGTTTCTTCCCGCGCGGCGCATGACGCCGCGTGGCACCGCCTGCTCGACGCCGCGACCGAACCTTACCGGCGCGGCGGGCGTTTCGCATGGCACTTCGCGCGCGGAAAGCTCGGTCGCGACCCGGTGTTTCGCGGCATGCTGGAACGCGGCCTGATCGGGCCGGACCGCGCGCGGATCGTCGATATCGGCAGCGGCCAGAGCCTGATCGCAAGCCTTCTATCGGTTGCGGCGTCGATGCAATCGCAGGGTCAGTGGCCGAAGAGCTGGCTGGCGACGCCGCCGCGCACCGACTACACCGGCATCGAACTGATGCCCAAGGATGTCGCACGCGCTCGCGAATCGATCGGCCACCTCGTTCCGGTACCGCAGATCCTCTGCGCCGACATGCGTACCGCGACGCTGCCTGCTTGCGATCTGGTCGTGATCCTCGACGTTCTGCACTACGTCGATCTCGAAGCGCAGGAGGGCGTGTTGCGCCGGGTGCGCGATGCGCTATCGCCGGGCGGGCGCCTTCTGTTGCGTATTGGCGACGCCTCGAGTTCGCGCGGTTTCGCTGTGAGCCAGTGGGTGGACCGCACCGTCACGCGCGTTCGCGGACACAAGGTTTCGCCAACCTGGGGCCGAACGCTGGAACAATGGAAGGTCTTGCTGGCGCGGCTCGGCTTCAAGGTGCTGAGCGTGCCGATGAGCGAAGGCACGCCGTTTGCAAACGTGCTGCTGGTCGCAGACCTCGAACCTTCCAATTGATGCTGCCTTCATGACGACTCCCCAGACCCTCGACCGTGCCGGCATCGCGCGGCGCATTCCGCACAGCGGCAGCATGTGCCTGCTGGACCGGCTCGAAAGCTGGGATGCGACGGCGATCCACTGCACGACTTCGAGCCATGCGCTCGCCGACAATCCGCTGCGTACCGCGAGCGGCCTCCTGGCACCGAACCTGATCGAATATGCCGCGCAGGCGATGGCGCTGCATGGCGGCTTGCTGGCGCCCGAAGGTGCCGAGCCGTCCGCCGGATTCCTGGCGAGCGCGCGCAACGTCCGGCTGTCGGTAGCCCGCTTCGACGACGTGCCCGGCGCGCTGCAGGTGCACGCCCAGCGCATGTCGGGCGACGCACGACAGGTTCTGTACGAATTCGCGGTGCGCGACGCGGGTGGAGCGGCGTTGGCGGAAGGCCGGGCCGTCGTCGTGCTGAACACGCCGCTGGCGGACGCTGCTGCCGCCGCCGCCAGCGGCGCAGTTTCCCGATGAGGGCTCTCGTCACGCGCCTGCGCGCGGATCCGCGCTACGCGAAGTTCTTCGAATGGGGCGTGCTCGTCTCCATCACCGGCTCGGCGCAGATGCTGGTCCAGGGCCTCGGCCTGCTGAGCGGCTTCCTGATCATCCACATGCTGTCGACGCACGAATACGCGCTGTACACGCTGGCCTACACGATGCTCGGAACGCTGGTCGCACTGGCCGACGGCGGCATCACTGCCGGTGTCCTGGCGCACGGAGCGAAGGCCTGGCAGGACAAGGGCGCGATGGGCGAGACCGTCGCGACCGGCCTGCAGTTGCGGCGCAAGTTCTCGATGGTGAGCCTTGCGGTGTCGATGCCGGTGTTGTTCGTGCTGCTGGTCAAGCATGGCGCGGCCTGGCAATTCGCGGTGCTGATTTTGCTGGCACTGGTGCCGGCGTTCCTGGCCGGCCTGACCGAAGACATCCTCGAAGTACCGGTGCGTCTCAACCAGGACATCACGGCGCTGCAGAAGAACCTGATCGCGGTCAACGTACTGCGTTTCGTGCTGCTGCTTTCGACCATCTTCCTGCTGCCGTTCGCGGCCATGGCGATCCTGGCGAACGGCATTCCTCGCATCTGGGCCAACTACCGGCTGCGCAAGATCGCGTTCAAGTTCACCGATTTCGCCAAGCCGCCGAACGCCGAGATACGTCGCGGCATCCTGGCGATGGTCAAGCGGACGCTGCCGGGCGCCATCTATTACTGCCTGTCGTCGCAACTGTCGGTCTGGCTGATCTCGATCTACGGCAACACCGAGGCCATCGCGCAGATCGGTGCGCTAGGTCGGCTGGCAGCCATCCTGACAGTCGTCGGCGGCATCTTCTCGACCCTGATCGTGCCGCGCTTCGCTCGTCTGCCCGAGCGCAGCGACGTGCTTTTCAAGCGGCTGATCCAGATACTGGGCCTGATGTTCGTCATCAGCCTTGTGTCGTGCGGCATCGCGTGGTTCTTCCCGACGCAGGTGCTCTTCCTGCTCGGAAAGAATTACGCCAACCTCGACATCGAGCTGTTCCTGAGCGTGCTCGGCGGCTGCGTCTCGATGATGGTCGGCATCGCGTATGCACTATCGCTCGGACGCACCTGGGTCGTTCCGGTCGCTTTCAACGTCACGTCCTGCATCGTGGTGCAGGCGCTGCTGATATTCGCGCTCGACTTCTCCACCGCGCGCGGCGTGCTGGTCTACGGCCTGCTCAACAGCATCTGGGTCTTCGCCGTATTTCTCGGCTACCTTGTCTACCGGATCTTCCTGCTGCGCAAGCACGAATCCAGGACCGCTGCGGACGCCGTCCCCTGATCACGGCCAAGTCAATGCCAAGAAAACGAAGCGAGATAGAAAAATGAGTCTTTCCGGAAAACGTGCACTCGTGACGGGTGCCAGCGGTGCGCTCGGAACGGCCATCGCCTTGCGCCTCGCCCGTGACGGCGCCACCGTGCTGCTGCATGCAAGCTCGCGGCCGCAGGCGGTCGAGGCGCTGGCCGAGACCATCCGCGCGGCCGGTGGGCAGGCCGAATGCCACGTCTTCGATCTGTGCAGCGACGAGGCGACCGCTGCCGGCTGCGCTGCAGTGCTCGCGGGCGGGCCGGTGCAGGTTCTGGTCAACAACGCAGGCGTCCACGACGATGCGGTGATGCCCGGCATGCGCGCCGAGCAGTGGCACAAGGTGATCGACGTGTCGCTCAACGGCTTTTTCCGCGTCACGCAGCCGTTGCTGCTGCCGATGATGCGCACCCGCTGGGGCCGAATCCTGAATATTTCGTCGGTGGCATCGCTCACCGGCAACCGTGGCCAGGTCAATTACTCGGCGGCGAAGGGTGCGATCAACAGCGCCACGAAGTCGCTGTCGCTAGAAGTCGCGTCGCGCGGCGTCACGGTCAATGCCATCGCGCCGGGAATCATCGCCTCGCCAATGGCCGATGCGGTGTTCGATCCCGCGGTGATCGCGCAGATGGTTCCGGTCAAACGCGCCGGCACGCCGGACGAGGTGGCGGCTCTGACCGGCTTCCTGGCGAGCAATGAAGCGGCTTACATCACCGGGCAGGTGATATCGATCAATGGCGGGATGATCTAGGTCAGAAGATCAGAGCAGCAGCCGCGAAACAGAGCAGCACCGCGCCGGTCGCGATATTGATCGCGGCCTGAAATCTCGGGCTCTCGAGCTTTTCCTTCATGCGCGAGATGAAGAAAGTCAGGAAGAAGAACCAGCTCGCAATGATCGACGCGTGTATCGACACCATCGAAAATCCTGCATATATCGCTTGATGGCCTGAATTCTGGCCCGCAATGAATTGCGGGAAAGCGGCCAGGTAGAACATCGATACCTTCGGATTGAAGAGCTGCGTGATGAAGCCCTCCCGAAAACTTTCCGCAGGGGATTTCGCTATCGCCGACAGCGTCCTTGCGCTTCTTCTGGTCGCCTTTCCGTTCAGGAATTCGATTCCTGTCCAGAGCATCTTCAAGCCGATGTAAGCCAGGTAGAAACCGCCTATCGCCTTGACGACGAAATAGAGATTCGGGCTCGACAGCACGATCACCGAGATGCCGAAAATCGACAGTGCGCCGTGAAAGAAGGTTGCGCAACACAGTCCGGCGATATTGAAGGTCGCGATCTTCGGGCCGAAACTGGAGGCGTTGTTGATGATCAGCATCGTATTGACGCCCGGCGACAGCACCAGGAACAACGCAATCAGCGAAAAGCCCAGCAGACCGGTGTTCATCTAGCCGGCGATCGTATTTCTGAAGACGCCTTCATATAACGCAAGCCGCACCGTTTCCGTGGCGTCCTTGCGCTGTTCGATATGCGACGCATCCGAGTAATAGGCGTTGTGCGGATTGATTACCAGCCTGCCGGAAAGCCAATCTTCGTTTCTGCGCCACGCGGCGATCAGGTAATCGTCGCCGGGTGGCTCGACCGGCAGGACATCGAGGAAAACCCGAAATTCGTCGTTTGCCCGCATGTGCAATTCCAGGGTGTAGAGCGACTGCATCAGCATGCCGCGGCCGGTATTGACCAGGATGGCATCGGGCTTCATTCGCTCCAGGAATCCGGCGTCGATCATTCCGGCGGTTTCGTCGGTCAGCGGGCAATGGAGCGACACGATGTCGCTGGCGCGCAGAAGGTCGTCCAGTTTGCCGACGTAATTCAGACCGAGAGATTTCCAGACGCCTTGCTCGACATGGGGGTCGTAAGCCGAAACATGGAAGCCGAAGGCTTTCAGCCTCAATGCCGTTGCGATTCCGATTTTCCCCAGGCCGATCAATCCGACATTCCGTGTGCTCGAGCGCCAGGTCGGCAGGTTGTGCTCCTGCCAGGCATCGCCGTGACGGCGCGCGAGGTTGTCGTGCCTCGACACACCCCTGACGCCGTTCAGGATCATTGCGCACGCCGTGTCGGCGACTTCTTCGGTGCAATAGGACGGATTGTTCGCGAACCGGATGCCCGCGCGCGTCAGCGAGGCGACGTCGATCTGGTCGTAGCCGATACCGTAGCGAACGACGAGCCTGCAATTCTTCAGGCGCCGCGCGGTCGATTCGGTGATCTGTGCGTGCCAGACCAGCAACGCGTCGAGATCGGCGAGATCCGATTCCCTGAAATCGCGCTCGTCGAGCGAATTTAGGACGTGCCGTCCGACCCATATGGCAGACGGCCAATACGAGCTTGTCGTATTGACTAGGCCGACTGGGCAGCCGGATTCATGCAGGACTCGGCGGTGTGAACAACAGCACCGAATTGGTCCCACCGAAGGCAAAGGAACTGCTGATGGCGGCACGCAGACCGGACGCCGCCGCACCGCCGACCGGCACCAGATTTAATTTGCAGTCCGCGTCGACGGCCTCGCCATGCACATTCGGCGGAAGTTGCCGGCGGTGCAGCGCCAATACGGTGATCAGCGCTTCGAGCGCTCCGGCTGCACCGAGCAGATGGCCATGCAGCGCCTTGGTCGAGCTCACCTGCAGCCGGTCGAGCGCGTCGCCCCACACCACCGCGAGGGCTTCGCTTTCGACCGCATCGCCGATGCGTGTCGCGGTGCCATGCGCGTTGCAATACCCGACGTCTTCCGGCAGAAGACCGGCCTGGTGCAACGCCGAGCGCAGCGCGCGCGCCTGGCCCTGCGCGTCGGGTTTGGTCAGGTGCGTGGCATCGCAGCTGCCGCCCCATCCGGAAAGCGTCGCGTAGCTGCGCGCGCCGCGAGCGCTGGCATGCTGCTCGGATTCGAGGATCAGGAAGGCGGCGCCTTCGCCCAGTGCGAAGCCGCTGCGGTCGGCGGCGAACGGACGCACGGCACGCGCCGCGTCGCCGGGTTCGAAGCCGGCCAGCGTCTGCATCGCCTGCCAGGCCAGAACCACACCGGGCACGATCAGCGCTTCGCTGCCGCCCGCGATGGCGATGTCCACTTCACCGCGCGCGACCGCTTTCGCGGCTTCGGCGATCGCCACCGATGAAGAGGCGCAGGCCACTGAATAGGTCAGCACCGGACCCTGCGCGTTCTGCCGCATCGCGACATGGGAGGCGGGCGCATTCGGCATGAAGGACGGGATCGTCAGCGGAGGCACGCGCCCGCCGCTACGGTACGCCGATTCCAGCGCCGCGGCGCCGCCCATGCCGCAGCCCGCGAAAACGCCGATCCGCTCGGGCGCGACGTCGCCGGACCTGCCGGCGTTCGCCAGGCCTGCATCTTTCATCGCCAGATCGGCCGCCGCGACGGCCAACTGGCTGACGCGGTCGACACCGGCCAGCTGGAGCTTCGTGAACCAGCGCGAGGCGTCGAAAGCAACCGTTGCGGCCGCAGCCGGTTTCGGCAGTTCGGGAAAGACCGGATGCATCGCCGATTCGCCGCGCATCAATGCGTCGAACAGCTCCTGCAGGTCATCGCCGTGCGGCGACACGGTGCCCAGACCTGTGACGCCGACCCGGTGGGCATGCATGGACCGAAACTCCCTCACGAACTCAGACCACTTTCTCGGCCTTGGCCTCTTTGACCTCTCTGGCCTCTTTTGCTTCCTTGGCAGCGATGGCGCCGTCGACCAGGACGGCCAGTTCGGCCAGCGTGTCGATGTTCGGGTTGTCGTCGGGCACGACGATGTGGAAGTGGTCCTCGATCGCGAAGATGAACTCGGCCAGCGCCAGCGAATCGAGACCTTTTTCGCGCATGGATGCCTGGGGATCGAGTTCGGACGCCGGAATGTCGTACTTTTCCTGGATCAGATCCTGCAATTCCTTCAGCGAACTCATGGTGTTTTTTCTTTCTGTGTTGGCTGTCGATTCCATGATATCCGCTGGGCGCCGGGCCTCCA
Source organism: Variovorax glucosi (assembly GCF_051216695.1). NCBI lineage: Bacteria > Pseudomonadati > Pseudomonadota > Betaproteobacteria > Burkholderiales > Comamonadaceae > Variovorax > Variovorax glucosi. The sequence goes on along the minus strand of NZ_JBPJZE010000001.1, from coordinate 463,359 downwards.
GCGCAGCGAAGGCAGGGCAAAGGCGATGCCCAGCAGTGCGCCGCCGAGGGCGTCGAGCGCCACATGCTGGCGGATCGCGAGCGTCGACCAGGCGATGGCGGCGAACCACAGCAGGTTGACGGCGCGCAGCCATCGCGGCGCGCCGATGCCTTGCAGCACGTGCTCGATGCGGATCACGGTGAACATCGCCGCCGCCACATGCATCGAAGGACAGGCGTTGCCGGCGGCATCGACGCCCTGGAGAAGCTGGAAGCCGGGGAATCCCGAGGCGTCAAAAGCCATCGGCGGCACCGCGGTCGGCCAGAAATGGAAGAAGCCGAGGCCGGCGAGGCACATCGCGACGATCCAGAGTCCGTAGACCGACAGCTCGGCGAAATTTCGCTGCATGCCGGGCCCGACGCCGATGTAGAGCCAGAGCGACAGATACGGAACCAGCGCCTCGGGGCGGAACGGAATCAGCCGGTCGACGACCGTCACCGGCATCAGCGTGACCGGATGCACCGGATGGCGCAAGAGCTGGAAGTACGCGACGAAGAACAGCGTCGTGACGGCGGTGGTGCCGAGCAGCTTCAGCGTGAAATGCCGGCGCATCCGGTAGGCGAGCTCGGTCGTCCAGCGCGCGCCCGGTTCCGATCGGGGCGTCACGCCTGGAACGGCGGCAGCCGGCGCATCCGACGCAACACCAGGCCCGGCAGGCGCAGGAGGAATTCGCCCATCAGCCGCGCATGCATCCAGCTCAGCAGGATGTTGTCGCGGACGTAGTGGAAGTGCGACACGCCGCCTTCGTCGGCATTCAGGTACTTGACCGGTGCATCGATGTTGAGCGGCTTCGCGCCGCCCCAGACCAGCCGCACCACGGCCTCGGTGTCGAAATCGAAGCGGCGCATCCAGCTCTGGCGCTTCATGACGGCGATCAGTGGCGACACCGGATAGATGCGGAAGCCGTAGAGCGAATCGCCGACGCCGGCCCACAGCGTCTCGATGTGGGTCCAGCCGTTCGACAGCTTGCGGCCCTGCACGCGGACCATCGGCGCGGTGTCGTCGAAGATCGGCCGGCCGAGCACCATCGTGTCGGGCCGGGCCTGCGACGTGTGCATGAAATCGGGGATGAGGTCGGCCGGATGCTGGCCGTCGGAGTCCATTGCCAGCGCATGCGTGTAGCCCTCGGCTTCCGCTGCGACCAGGCCGTGCAGCATGGCCGCGCCCTTGCCCCGGTTCTCAGGTAGCACGAAAACGCGCAATCCCGGATCGCGGGCTGCCATCTGCACCATCCTTTCGGCTGTCCCGTCGGTGCTGCCGTCGATGACGACCCAGACCGGGTTCCATTGCGCACGTGCGCTGCTCACTGTTGAAAAAAGTCGTTCGCCGGTGTCGTAGCTCGGGATCAGGACAAGATGGGTACGCGAAATTTCTGGCATTCAGGCTGCGCCTCTGGCGGGCGGATTGGTGGTTCTCTGCGTTTCTTCTTCTGTACGCAAGGTTTGGCGAAAGTAGTGCTCCAGCTGCTGCATCAGCAGCGCGCTGTCCTGCATGGGCGCGAAGCGCTGGCCCAGCCGCAGCGTGAAGACCAGCGGCAGCGGCGGTACGCGCCAGAGCGGCCAGCCCTTGCCGAGGTACGGCGAATCGGTGTCGATGAAGACGGTCTGGATCGGCGCCTGCGCGAGCTTGGCGATCAGTGTGAAGCCGGGGCGAAAAGCGTCGAGCGGCGGAGACACGGTGCGCGTGCCTTCCGGAAACACCACCAGCTGACCGCCGCGCCGCAGGTCTTCGACCGCCAGCCGGATCATGCTGTGCGCCGAATCGTTGCGGATGTAGCGTGCCAGCTTGGCGCCGCCGCCGAGGAAGACGTTGCGCATCAGCGTCGCCTTCATGATGCAGGCGCTGCGCGGCAGCCGGGCGACCATCAGCAGCGCGTCCAGCATCGTCGGATGGTTCGCCGTGAGGATCAGGCCAGGCTCGTCGCGCAATGCGTCGAGGCAGCGGCAATCGATGCGCATCATGCCGGTCAGCGTGGCGACGGCCCAGAAGGTTCGGTACGCCCCGGAGATCACGCGGCGGCCGAGCGTGCGGCCGACATCCGCCGGCAACACCGGATGGAGCAGCGTAGCGACCAGGTTCCAGCCGAGCGAGCCGACGCCCAGCCCGAAGAGAAGGACATAGAGCGGCGGCGCGAGCGCGACCGATGTCGCGATCCGCATCGCCCGCCTCATCGTGCTTCCACCGGCATCATGGATTCAGCGTGCCCGGCGCCACCGCGTGCGCCTCGATCTCGACCAGCAGGTCCTGGCGGCAGATGTCGGCTTCGAGAAAGACCGCGTGCAGCAGCGTCGGCGCTTCGGCGCCCAGCACTTCGGCAAGCACGCGTCGCACTGTGTCCGCATCGGAGACATGGCGGACATAGACCACGGCTTCCAGCTTCGGCAGCGCGAACTCGGCCGTGGTGCGGGTGTTGGCGGCTTCGATCACGGCGGCGAGGTTGCGCAACGTCTCGTGCGTCTGCGCGACGACGTCGCCGAGGTGGACGGTTTCGTGACCGATGATGCTGGCGGTCCCCGAAATGAACAGCGCGACGTCGCCGCCGCCGAGTTCGGCCAGCGCGGCGCGGGAAAACGTCGGCGAGCGCGGGCCGTAGGTATCCGGGTAGCGGTAGGCGGAAACCTGGCGCGGATTCTCGACCGGCACCGGCGCGATCTGTCCCGCGAGGAAACGGATGCAAAGCGCGCCCTGGCGGATGCCGAGCGCGCAGGCTGCCGGCGCGCCTTCGAAGGCTGCCTGCCCGGCCTCGATGAACGCTTCCTGCCGGCCGGCGTTGAATTGCCGGTAGCGCTCGAGCCCGCCGCCGTCGCCGTTGATCTGCGGCAGGTAGTTCCAGATGCGCAGCATGTGCGGGCAGCCGGTTTCCTCAAGTGTCCTGAAGAGGTCGTGATAGGCGCGATGGGCCAGCTTGGCGACGCCCTGGCGTTCGACGGTTTCGTCGAGATCGATCGCGCCGAGCACCCAGTGACCGTCGGTACGCCAGCGAACAATGCCGGTCATGCCCGACTGGATCTGCCCGCTCGCATGCCAGACGTCGGCCATCGGTCCGCTCTCCGACAGCACCTGCGCGTTGACCGTCGGCATCCAGGCCAGATCGTCCGGCGTGCCGTAGCCGAGTCCGCCGAACGGCGAGCTGCCGCCTTCGGCCATGGCGAGGCCTTCGGACAGGGACAGCCGTTCGATGCGCAGGGGCGGCACCTTCAACAGATCACGAGCGCTCATGTCGCTTCCTTCACCCGGTCGGGGTTTTGCAGATGGACAAATAGGAAAAGAGCCATGTTCTGGGTAAGAACAAAGCCCGCAGCCGGCGGATTATCACAAATGGATACGTCGACCTGTCGCCATACCGAGCACAAATCGAGCCCGGCAACGCCCGGACAGTAAACTCGCCCCCAGGTTTGAAACACAAGACAGCGAGAAAACAACGCCATGGCCGGACATAGCAAATGGGCAAATATTCAGCACCGGAAGGGGCGGCAGGACGAGAAGCGCGGCAAGCTCTGGACGCGCGCCATCCGTGAGATCACCGTCGCTGCGCGTGCCGGTGGCGGCGACCTGAGCGCCAACCCGCGCTTGCGGCTGGCGGTCGAGAAAGCCAAGGCGGTCAATCTGCCCGCGGACACCGTCAAGCGCAACATCGACAAGGCGACCGGCGCGCTCGAAGGCGTGAGCTACGAGGAAATCCGCTACGAGGGTTACGGCATCGGCGGCGCCGCGATCATTGTCGACACCATGACCGACAACCGCGTGCGCACAGTCGCCGAGGTCCGTCACGCTTTCAGCAAGTACGGCGGCAACATGGGCACCGAGAATTCGGTGTCGTTTCAGTTCAAGCATTGCGGGCAGTTCGTGTTCGCGCCCGGCACCGACGAAGACAAGGTGATGGAAGTCGCACTCGAAGCCGGCGCCGAAGACGTGCTGACCGGCGACGACGGCGCCATCGAAGTGCTGACTGCCGTGGCGGATTTCGAGTCGGTGCAGAAGGCGCTGGAGGCTGCGGGCCTGGTGCCGGATCTGGCGGAAGTCACGATGCGTGCCGAGAACACCATCGAGCTGTCCGGCGAGGAGGGCGCGAAGATGCAGCGTCTGCTCGACATCATCGAAGACCTGGACGACGTCCAGGACGTATTCCACAACGCTGCCATCAACGAATGAAAACGCTCGTCATCGGCGGCGGCGGCCGCGAACATGCGCTGGCCTGGCGTCTCGCGCAATCCGAGCGCGTCTCCAAGCTCTACGTCGCGCCCGGCAACGGCGGCACCGCGTCCGACCGGCGCTACGAAATCGTGAATATCTCCGACCCGGTCGCGCTGCGCGAATGGGCGAAGAAGGAAAAGATCATGCTGACGGTGGTCGGTCCCGAGGCGCCGCTGGCGGCTGGCGTGGTCGACGAATTCCGCGCCCACGGTCTGCGGATCTTCGGCCCGACCAAAGCCGCAGCGCAGCTCGAAAGCTCCAAGGCGTTCTCGAAGGCGTTCATGAAGCGCCACAAGATCCCGACCGCCGACTACGAAGCCTTCACCGACGCCGCAGCCGCGCACGCGTACATCGACGCCAAGGGCGCGCCGATCGTCGTCAAGGCCGACGGTCTGGCGGCGGGCAAGGGCGTGGTCGTCGCGACGACGCTGCAGGAAGCTCACGACGCGGTCGATTTCATGCTGGTCGATAACAAGTTCGGCGTTTCGCACAACGCCGGCGCCGATGGCCTGGCGGTGCCGCGTGTGGTGATCGAGGAATTCCTGCAGGGCGAGGAAGCCAGCTTCATCGTGCTGTGCGACGGCAAGAACGTGACCGCGCTCGCCACCAGCCAGGACCACAAGCGCCTGCTCGACGGTGACCAGGGTCCGAACACCGGCGGCATGGGTGCCTATTCGCCGGCGCCAGTGGTCACGGCGGCGGTGCACGCGCGGGCAATGCGCGAAATCATCCTGCCCACCGTGCGCGGCATGGAAAAGGACGGGATTCCATTCACCGGCTTTCTTTACGCCGGTCTGATGATCGATTCGGCCGGTCATCCGAAGACGCTCGAATTCAACTGCCGCATGGGCGACCCCGAGACGCAGCCGATCATGATGCGGCTCAAGTCCGACCTGTTCGAACTGTTCTGGCACGCCACCGACGGCACGCTCGACAAGGTCGATCTCGAATGGGACCGCCGCGTGGCGCTTGGCGTGGTCCTGGCTGCGCACGGTTATCCGGAATCGCCGCGCAAGGGTGACCGCATCACCAACCTGCCGGCGGAAACGCCCGATGCCGTCGTGTTCCACGCCGGCACGACGCTGGAAAACGGCGAGCTGCGGACCAGCGGCGGTCGCGTGCTCTGCGTGACGGTGCTGGCGGACAACGTCAAGCTCGCCCAGCAGCGCGCCTATGAAGTGGCGGCGCGCATCCAGTTCGATGGCGTGCAGTACCGCAAGGACATCGGCCACCGCGCGCTGGGGCGCAACGGCTGATGCTGCAGGCAGATCCGGGCGCCGTCGGCGACTATCTGCGCGATTTGCAGCAGCGCATCGTCGGCGCCGTAGAGGCAGCGGACGGCGGCAGTTGCGTTCGCGATCCGTGGGAAAAGGCGCCGGGCGAAGCGCTGCAAGGCAGCGGGTTGACCTGCATCCTCGAAGGCGGCGAACTGTTCGAGCGGGCCGGTTGCGGCTTTTCGCAGGTGCGCGGGCCGCGTCTGCCGCCGTCGGCGACGCAGCATCGGCCCGAACTTGCCGGTGCGCCGTTCGAGGCGATGGGCGTGTCGCTGGTGTTCCATCCGCGCAATCCGTATGTGCCGATCGTGCACATGAACGTCCGGATGATTGCCGCACTGCCGGCCGTCGGCGAGCCGGTCTGCTGGTTCGGCGGTGGAATGGACCTGACGCCGATCTACGGTTTCGAGGAAGACGCAGTGCATTTCCATCGCACATGCAGCGATGTGCTCTCCCCGTATGGCGACGACAAATACCCGCGCTTCAAGAAATGGTGCGACGAATATTTCTTCATCAAGCACCGCAACGAGCAGCGCGGCGTCGGAGGCGTCTTCTTCGACGATTTTTCCGAGCTGGGTTTCGAGCAGAGCTTCGGCATGATGCGCGCGGTCGGCGACGCCTTGCTCACTGGTTATCTGCCGATCGTCGAACGTCGCCGCGACACACCGTACGGCGAGCGCGAGCGCGAATTCCAGCTCTATCGCCGCGGTCGCTACGTCGAATTCAACCTCGTGTGGGACCGTGGAACCCATTTCGGTCTCCAGTCGGGCGGGCGTACGGAATCGATTCTGCTGTCGATGCCGCCCCTGGCCAGCTGGGCCTATCGGAAGTCGCCGGAACCGGGAACGCCCGAAGCCGCGCTCTACAGCGACTTCATCGTCCGGCGCGACTGGCTCTGAAATGAAGCCACGCATCGGCGTCTTCGGCGGCGCTTTCGATCCGCCGCACAACGCGCACGTGGCGCTGGCCGAAGCGGCGATGGCGCAGCGCGACCTGTCCGCGCTGCGCATCTTCCCGACCGGACAGGCCTGGCACAAGGCGCGCACGCCGAGCAGCGCGGAACACCGGCTCGCAATGGCCGAGCTGGCCTTCGGTTCGATCCCCGGCGTGACCGTCGATGCACGAGAAATGCGCCGAGACGGGCCGACCTACACCCTGGACACGCTGCGCGAACTCCAGCGCGAGAAACCGGATGTCCAGCTGGTGCTGATCATGGGCAGCGACCAGGCGAGGGCGTTGCCGCAATGGCACGGCTGGCGTGACATATTGGCGCTGGCAATCGTTTGCGTGGCCGAGCGCTTAGAATCCCCGGTCCCCGGCGTCGCGATCGACCCGAGCACGGATGGTGGCAAACCAGTCATCCGCTTCGATCCGCATTCCCTGCCAGGCCTCCCGGCCGGCGCCCGCTTCGAAACCCTAGAACTTCCCGCGGTGGCCACCAGTGCCACCGACATCCGCGCCCGTGCTGCGCGGGGCCAGGACATCGCCCGTCTGGTCCCGCCCGCCGTTGCGCGCTATATTGAACGACACCACCTCTACGCCTCCGCCTGATGACCACTGAAGCCGCCGCCAAGAAAGACACCCAGAAACTCCAGCGAGCCATCGTCGACGGGCTCGAAGACGTCAAGGCGCAGGACATCCAGGTCTACGACACGGAACATCTCTCGGCGCTGTTCGAGCGCGTGATCATCGCCTCGGGCACGTCGAATCGTCAGACCAAGGCGCTGGCTTCCAGCGTGCGCGACGCGGTTCGTGAAGCCGGCTTCCCCAAGCCGCGCATCGAGGGCGAAGAGAACGGCGAATGGATCATCGTGGACTGCGGCGCCGCCGTGGCGCACATCATGCAGCCGGCAATCCGCCAGTATTACCACCTCGAAGAGATCTGGGGCGACAAGCCGGTTCGCCTGAAATTCGGCGCTGCCAAGCCGGTCGTTGCCGTCGCGGAAGACGCACCGGAGAAGAAGGTCGCCGCACCCGCCAAGACGCTGCGCCGCGCCAGTGCCGCGAAGACCGCGATCAAGGCGGCCGAGCAGGCAGCCAAGGCCGAAAAGGAAGAGCGTTCGCGTCCTGCGGCGCGCAAATCGCCGGCACGCAAGACGGCAGCGCCGACCAAGACTTCCGCGACGAAGTCGCCCGCGCGCAAGACTGCAGCCGGAACGGCAGTTAAGCCGCCTGTGAAGACGCCCGTCAAGGTGATCGGCAAGCCTGCCGCCAAGAAGGTCGCTGCCAAGACCGCGGGCAAGCCGGCCGCCAAGAAGGCTCCGGCCCGCAAGACCGCTCCCCGCAGCAAATGAGGCTGTTGGTGGTCGCAGTCGGGCAACGCATGCCTGACTGGGCGCAGACCGCCTGGGACGACTACGCCAAGCGTTTTCCGCCCGAGATCAAGCTGGAGCTGCGCGCCGTCAAGACCGAGCCGCGCGGTTCGAAGACCCTCGAGACTCTCTACGCCGCAGAACGTGGACGCATCGAGGATGCGATCTCCAAGAACAACACCCGCAACATGCGAATCGTGGTGCTCGACGAGCGCGGCACGTCGCTGACGACAAAAGCCCTGGCGACGCGCCTGCAGACCTGGCAGGGCGAGGGCGACGACGTCGCGCTGGTGATCGGCGGGCCCGACGGGCTCGATCCGGCTTTCAAGGCTGCTGCGCACGAGCGCATCCGACTGTCCGATCTGACCCTGCCGCATGCGATGGCGCGCGTGCTGCTCGTCGAACAGCTGTATCGCGCGTGGTCGGTGAACGCCGGTCATCCGTACCACCGCGAATGAGCGACTCGTCTTCCGCATTCGTCTATCTGGCATCGCAAAGTCCGCGGCGTGCGCAACTGCTCGGCCAGCTTGGCGTGCGCCATGAGTTGCTGCTGGCCGCGCCGGACGAAGATGCCGAGGCGCTGGAAGTCGTGCTGCACGGCGAATCTCCGACCGCCTATGTCCAGCGCGTGACCGGACTCAAGCTCGACGCCGCCGTGGCACGCCACCGTCTGCAGGGACTTGTCCCGGCGCCGATTCTCTGTGCCGACACCACGGTCGCCTTGGGCCGCACGATTCTCGGCAAGCCCGAAGACGCCGGCGACGCCGAGCGGATGCTGGCGCTGCTCGCCGGCCGCACGCACCGCGTGCTCACCGCCGTCGCCGTGCAGCACGGTCGCGACCGGCACGCCGCGCTCAGCATTTCCCGGGTCCGCTTCGCACCGATGTCGAAAGCGCAGATCGGCCGCTACGCCGCCAGCGGCGAGCCGCTCGGAAAAGCCGGTGCGTACGGCATCCAGGGCTCGGTTGCGGCTTATGTCGAACACATCGCCGGTTCCTATTCGGGCATCATGGGTCTTCCCATGTTCGAGACCGCGCAGCTGTTGCGCAACGTCGGACTGATTCAAGACTGATTCATGACTTCCCGAGCGCCGAGCCTGTGACACAAGACATCCTCATCAACTGGTCGCCGCAGGAAACGCGGGTTGCGCTGGTCGAGCACGGCGCCGTGCAGGAACTGCATGTCGAGCGCACGCTGGAGCGAGGACTGGTAGGAAACGTCTACCTCGGCAAAGTGTCGCGCGTGTTGCCGGGCATGCAGTCGGCTTTTATCGACATCGGGCTCGATCGCACCGCCTTCCTGCATGTCGCCGACATCGTCGCGCCTTTCACGCCCGGCTCCCGTCCGGCGACGCAACTGCCCGACCGCGACCGTCGCGACGCCGCAGCGGCAATGGTGCCGATCGAGAAACAGGTTTTCGAAGGCCAGGCGCTGCTGGTGCAGGTCATCAAGGACCCGATCGGTACCAAGGGCGCGCGGTTGTCGACGCAGATCAGCATCGCCGGGCGGCTGCTGGTGTTTCTGCCGCAGGACAACCATGTCGGCGTGTCGCAGAAGATTCCGGTCGACCAGCGCGAGAAGCTGCGCAACCGCATGCAGGCGCTGATCGATGCGGCGGCTGTGGCCGACAGTGTCGGCACCGCACCGGCTTTCACCGGCGGCTTCATCCTGCGCACCAATGGCGAGGACTCGACCGATGCCGAGCTCGCCGAAGACATCGCCTACCTGCGCAAGACCTGGACGCGTATCCGCGACCGATCCACGCGCATGCCGCCGATGTCGCTGCTGCACCAGGACCTGAGCCTGCTGCAGCGGGTGCTGCGCGACCTGACCGGCGAAGACACGCAGACGATCCGTATCGATTCGCGCGAGCAGTTCGACGTGCTGCACAGGTTCGGCGTGGAGTTCATGCCGCAGGCGGCTGCGAAGCTGCAGCTGTACAAGGGCGAGCGGCCGATCTTCGATCTGTATTCGATCGACGAGGAAATCGCCAAGGCGCTGGGTCGGCGCGTCGACCTGAAGTCCGGCGGCTATCTGGTCGTCGACCAGACCGAGGCGCTGACGACGGTCGACGTGAACACCGGCGGATTTGTCGGTGCGCGCAACTTCGACGACACCATCTTCAAGACCAATCTCGAAGCGGCGCAAGCCATTGCTCGGCAACTGCGGCTGCGCAACCTGGGCGGCATCGTGATCGTCGACTTCATCGACATGGTGCGCGACGATCATCGAGAACAGGTGCTCGGCGAGTTCAGGAAGCAGCTGGCGCGCGACCGCGTCAAGACCAGCGCCGGCGGGTTCTCGCCGCTCGGGCTGGTCGAGATGACGCGCAAACGCACGCGCGAATCGCTTGCTCACATGCTTTGCGAGCCGTGCGTGGCCTGCGGCGGACAGGGCATCGTCAAGACGGCGCGCAGTGCGGCCTACGACGTCCTGCGGGAAATCTTGCGCGAAGCGCGGCAGTTCAACCCGCGCGAGTTCCGCATCGTCGCGGCACCCCAGGTCATCGAATTGTTGCTCGACGAGGAAAGCCAGCATCTGGCTGGGCTCAGCGATTTCATCGGCAAGCCGATATCGCTGCAGTCGGAGCCCGCGATGGGGCAGGGCCAGTTCGACATCGTCTTGCTGTGATCGCCCCGGCTCAGAGCGTCGCCGGCTGACCAGGTGGTGCGGCGCGCACGGCACGGGTCTGCAGCCGCGCATAGAGCCCGTCCAGCGCCATCAGCTGCGCATGGCTGCCTTGCTCGGCGATCCGGCCGCGCTCCATCACGACGATGCGGTCGGCATGCTGGATCGTACTGAGGCGGTGGGCGACGATCAGTGTCGTGCGGCCCTGCATCAGTCGGGCCAGGGCGTCCTGCACCAGGCGTTCGGATTCGGTATCGAGCGCCGACGTAGCCTCGTCGAGCAGCAACACCGGCGCGTCCTTGTACAGCGCCCGTGCGATCGCCAGCCGCTGGCGCTGTCCGCCAGAGAGTTGCGTCGCGTTGTGGCCAAGGACCGTGTCCATGCCCTGCGGGAGGCTTTCGACGTGCGTGCGCAGGTTGGCTGCGTCAACGCAGGCGGCGACCCGCTCGCGGTCCATGACGCCGCCGAGCGCGACGTTGGCGGCGAGCGTGTCGTTGAGCATCACGACATCCTGGCTGACCATCGCGAACTGCGAGCGCAGGCTCTGCAGCTGCCAGTCGGCTAGCGAGTGGCCGTCGAGCAGCACTTCGCCACCGCTCGGCAGCACGAATCGCGGCAGCAGGCTGACCAGCGTCGTCTTGCCCGATCCGGACGGCCCGACGAACGCAACGGTTTCTCCCGGCTCGATGACGAGGTCGATGCCGTCCAGCGCACTGGCTTCGTCCTCGCCGCGGTAGCGCACCTGCACGTTGCGAAGTTCGATGCGGCCCTCGGCGCGGGGCAGCGTGACGGAGCCTTGCTGTTCGGGCGCGACGTCGTCGACCAGCGCGAGGCCGCGTTCTAGGGCGGCGAGCCCGCGCGTGATCGGGTTGGCCATGTCGGCCAGCCGCCGGATCGGCGCGATCAGCATCAGCATCGCCGTGATGTAGGCGACGAAACCGCCGACGGTGAGGCCCTGTTCGTTGCTCTGCCAGAGCGCGATCATCACCACCACCGACAGCGCGACGGCCGCCAGCAGTTGCGTGAGCGGCGTCATGGCTGCGGAGGCGATGGTCGACTTCACGGCCAGCCGGTTCAGTGTCTGGCTCAGGCGGTCGAAGCGCTCGCCCTGGCTGGCCTCGGCGCCGTGCAGGCGGACCATGCGATGCGCGAGCACGTTCTCCTCGACGACATAGGCGAGGTCGTCGGTGGCCGTCTGGCCGAGCCGTGTCAGGTGATAGAGCCGCTTGGAGAGCACTTTCATGATCCAGGCGACGCCCGGCACCAGCAGACCGACGATCAGCGTCAGCTTCCAGTTCAGGTAGATCAGATAGCAGAGCAAGGCCACCATCGTGAAACCGTCGCGCGACAGGCCCAGCAGCGCCTGCACCAGCAGCATCGATCCGGTCTGTACCTCGTAGACGACGGTGTTCGACAGCGTGCTTGCCGACTGGCGCGTGAACAGCGCCAGTTCGGCCGAAAGCAGGCGCTCGAAAAGCACGCGTCGCAGGCGCTGCATGCCTTCGTTCGCGATGCGGGCGAGCGCATATTGAGAGACGAACTGCGCGATGCCGCGCACCGCGAACAGCAGGATGATGAACGCCGGCACCATCCACAGCGACAGTTCGCCCTGCGTGAAACCGCGGTCCAGCAACGGCTTCAGCAGCGCGGGCATCAGCGGCTCGGTGATGGCAGCCGTGAGCGCAGCACCGAGGGCGATGGCCCACCAGCGACGCGATCCGGCGAACCAGGTCATCAGGCGGGCAAGCCGGCGAAACAGGGGAGGGCGCGCGCTGGCGGCGCGATCGGCGCTCTTGCCGCCATCGTCGATGGCGCCGGGGGGGGAAGGAGACATGGGCGCGGATTCTACGGGCGCGCTTTTTGTCGGCCGTGGGGCTGGCGTTCGGGGCCGTCGCTGGCAGTGTGTACCATGTCGAATGCTTACGCCGGTGAACTTTGTCCCGGAAAACCCTCTCCGAACCGCATGATCAAGCCGTTGCCCGATTTCTCCCCGACTCCTTCCTCATCGTTCACCGCCCGCCGTGGCCTCGTCGCGGCCCTGGCCGCTTCTCCCCTCGTTCCTGCGCTGGCCCAGTTCCGGGTCGAGGTTTCGGGCGTCGGGCTCACGCAGTTGCCGATCGCGCTTGCACCCTTTAAGGGTCAGGATGCTTCGCCGCAGAAGATATCCACCATCGTCCAGGTCGACCTCGAACGCAGCGGTCAGTTCAGAGGTGTCGACGCCTCCGGTCAGGATCTCGACGAAGCGTCGCGCCCCGACCTCACGCTCTGGCGTCAGCGCACCGCGGACTCGCTGGTGGTCGGCAGCGTCACGCGCCTTGCCGATGGCCGGTTCGATGTGCGCTTTCGCCTCTGGGACGTCGTGCGCGGCCAGGATCTCGGCGGCCAGAGCTACACCGTGCCGCAGGGCGACCTGCGACTCGCATCGCATCGCATCGCGGATTACGTCTACGAGAAGCTGACCGGCGAAAAAGGCATCTTCTCGACCCGGATCGCTTACGTGACCAAGACGGGCAGCCGCTACAACCTCTGGGTGGCCGACGCGGACGGAGAAAACGCACAGGCCGCGCTGGCCAGCCCGGAACCCATCATTTCGCCGGTGTGGTCGTCCAATGGCAGCCAGCTCGCGTACGTGTCGTTCGAGTCGCGCAAACCGGTCATCTACGTGCACAACGTGTCGACCGGCCAACGTCGCCTGCTGGCCAATTTCCGTGGATCGAACAGTGCGCCGGCCTGGGCGCCGGATGGCAACTCGCTCGCCGTGACGCTGAGTCGCGACGGTGGATCGCAACTCTTCAGCATTCCCGCAGCCGGCGGCGAACCGCGCCGTCTGACGCAGAGCAGCAGCATCGACACCGAGCCGGTCTTCTCGGCGGATGGCAGCACGATCTACTTCGTCAGCGACCGCGGCGGCGCTCCCCAGATCTACAAAATGAGTGCAAGTGGCGGGACACCAACACGGGTCACGTTCAGCGGTTCTTACAATATCTCACCATCTATCAGCGGAGACGGCCGGTGGTTGGCCTACATCTCTCGTGTAGGGGGTGCATTCAAACTGCACGTGATGGAATTGGCCAGCGGGAACGTCGCTGCCATTACCGACACGACAGCGGACGAAAATCCCAGTTTTGCGCCCAACAGCAAGCTCATCGTCTATGCGACGCAGCTCGGCGGTCGCGAAGCGCTGATGACGTCGACGCTGGATGGAAAGATTAAGGCAAGGCTCGCGGGCCAGGCCGGAGATATTCGGGAACCGGACTGGGGTCCATTCCAAAAGCAATGATTAACCGAGGAGTTCGAGAATGTTGAAACGCACAATTTATTCGCTGGCCATTGTGGCCTTCATCGCCGGTTGCTCGTCGGGCACCAAGCTGAACGACACTCCCGTCGTCGACGGTGCCGGCGCCGGTGGCATGGGTCGCAGCGGCTCGGCAAGCGGCGTGGCCCCGGTCACCATCGATCCGAACGCGCAGAACGCGGCCGGTCCGGTGGGCGTCGCACGCATCGTGTATTTCGACTACGACAGCTACACGGTCAAGCCCGAGTACCAGTCGCTGATCGACGGCCACGCACGCTTCCTGAAGGCGAATCCGCAGCGCCGTGTGTCGATCGAAGGTCACACCGACGACCGTGGAGGCCGCGAATACAACCTCGCACTTGGCCAGAAGCGTTCGGAAGCCGTGCGTCGCGCACTGAATCTTCTCGGCGTGAACGACAGCCAGGTCGAAGCCGTGAGCTTCGGCAAGGAAAAGCCGGCAGTGCAGGGCGCGGGTGAAGCCGCGTTCGCCCAGAACCGCCGCGCTGAAGTCACCTACCGTTGATGATGAACCACTTCGCCTTGCGCAATGCCGCACTCGCTGCGGCGCTCGCCCTCTCCGGCGTCGTCTCGCACGCGGCATTGTTCGAGGACGACGAGGCGCGTCGCGCCATTCTCGATCTGCGCCAGCGCGTCGAGGCGCAGCGCGTGCAGACCGAGCAGCGCAGCACCGACGACACCGCACAATTGCGCCGCAGCCTGCTCGACCTGCAGACGCAGATCGAGACCATGCGTACCGACATGGCCCGGATGACGGGTCAGAACGAGCAGCTGGCGCGTACGGTTTCGGAAATGCAGCAACGTCAGACCGATCTCGACGACAAGCTCCGCAAGAGCGAGCCGTCAAAGGTGTCCGTCGACGGTCGCGAGTTCACCGCCGACCCTAAGGAAAAGTCAGATTTCGATGCGGCCTTGGGTGTGTTTCGCTCAGGTCAATTCGCGCAGTCGCAGACTGCATTCGCGGAATTCGTCAAACGCTATCCCCAGAGCGGCTACAACGCGTCGGCGTTGTTCTGGCTGGGCAACGCGCAATATGCGACCCGCAACTACAACGAAGCGATCGCGAATTTCCGTTCGATGCTTTCGTTGGCACCGGACCATGCCAAGGCACCAGAAGCGGTCCTTTCGATCGCCAACTGCCAGATCGAACTTAAGGACACGCGTGCAGCGCGCCGCACCTTGGAAGATCTGACCAAGGCCTATCCCCAGTCCGAAGCCGCACAGGCTGGACGGGAACGTCTTTCGCGACTCAAGTGATCTGACGGACGCTTGGGTGTCTGTCGGTTCCGTTACTCCAGTTGACTCCGTTCGCCGATTCGGCGGCCTCGAACGTCTTTATGGCGTTTCAGGCGCCGAGCGGATTCGCGCGTCTCACGTGCTCGTCGCAGGCATCGGCGGGGTGGGGTCGTGGACGGTCGAAGCGTTGGCACGCAGCGGCGTAGGCCGGCTGACGCTGGTCGACCTCGATCACATTGCAGAGTCCAACATCAATCGGCAGATTCACGCACTGGAGTCGACCATCGGCCAGGCCAAGGTCGAAGCCATGCGCGAACGCATCGCGCAGATCAATCCGGAATGCCAGGTGAATGCGATCGACGACTTCGTCGAGCCGGACAACTGGCTGGCGATGGTCGCGTCAGCCCAATCGGCGCAAGGCGAACTGACTGCTGTCGTCGATGCGTGCGACCAGGTCAAGGCGAAGCTGGCGATGAGCGCCTGGGCGCGGACCGGCAAGCGGACGTTCATCACCGTCGGTGCGGCTGGCGGCAAGCGTCACGCGCACCGCGTGGAGATCGAAGACATCTCCATGGCCACTCACGATCCGCTGATGGCTCAACTGCGACAACGACTTCGCAAGGAGTACGGCGCGCCTCGCGACGGCAAGAAGATCGGCGTGACTTGCGTATTCAGCCGCGAGAGCGTTGCCGCTCCCGATGCGTCGTGCGCCGTCGAAGGTGATGGCTCTTTGAACTGCCATGGTTACGGATCGGTCGTCAGCGTGACGGCGACCTTCGGTCAATGTGCAGCTGGATGGGTTCTGGACCGAATCGCGTCGAAGGTCGCGCTATAATCGTAGGCTTTGCTGAATGCGATGCGCGACATCGTCTTCAGCGGAACCCGAAATTCGGGACGTTAGCTCAGTTGGTAGAGCAGCGGACTTTTAATCCGTTTGTCGTGGGTTCGACCCCCGCACGTCCCACCATTGTTTAGCCCGCATGGGAACTGAAAAGCCTGCTACCGATTTGGTAGCAGGCTTTTTCTTTTGCCGGTGCGCGCTCGGGTTGTGTAGCCACCGTGTAGCCACCATGTAGCCACGGGGACGGGGTTTTGTACCTTGGCTGATGCCTGGAGCAACTCCAGCCAGCAAGGTCGGATCGTCAAGCGGACCAGGCACACACCACCAAATCCGCGATACCGGCTTTGCTCTGGACCGTGCAGCTTCTTCCTGCTCGTGGATCAGCAACCCGCCGCGCCCGATCTTCTTCACGTGCGCGTGAATGAGAGGATCGACTGGATCACCTGCAAGTTTGCTGTCGCGGAAAAGCACCGGAGCGGTTCGGCTGGCGCGCGTCAGTCGTCTTGAAGATAGTTGCCAGCTCGGTCCATGACTGGCGCATGGCTAAAGACGATTCTCAAGTCTCGAATCGCTTCCAGCACTTCGAACTTCGAGTTGTAGCCTACCGAAGTGATCGCCATGGCGCGCCCGTTGGCGCCTTGCAATTCCCAGTACCAGAACCCAGTAGCATCGATGGAGATGAGTATTTTCATCCGTGTAGCTATTCGTCTGAAGGGTTGCTCGCTCGATCGCAGACGCCAACCATTGATCGAGAGACCGCCATCTTGGACGCGACCGGGAGATGCCGCAAATTGACTGGATTCAGGTTGAGCCTGTCTAGCGAAATCACCATCGCTCCTTTCTGGTTGTCCAGCCTTTCGGCCGGGGGGGGCGAAGCTTATCGTCATGGCTCAAGATCCAAACCTCCTGCTCCTGCGCCGGCCATTCATCATCAACACGCTCGATAAAAGCTACTACGATCTTCTTCTCCCCGCTATAGATGATGCGCGCGTTGAAGACGGCTGCAAGCTGGTTTTCACCCATGCGCATGCGCGTAGTGGTGACGATAGTCCCAGGTCTTCCCAGGCCGAACTTTTCTCCTCCGCCTTCAGGCGGACACCTGCCCATACAAGTAGCTCTGTAAGCGGGTGGTCAAAATAAGGACGAGCCTGTCAACTCTCCAGCTTCGCAAGAACTGCCAACACTCTGGCTATACCTGCGCCTATCGCCAAGCCGACGCCGTCGGCGACTACGTCGGCCAGGTCTGCGCTGCGATCTGGCGTAAATGACTGAAGCACCTCGATCAGACATCCGTAGACGAGCAGCACGACCAGCGCTTTTACGGTTCGTCCGGGCCAAGCCCAGTGCGACAGAAAGGCGAGTGCCGAAAAGCCGAGCATGTGATTGCTCTTGTCCCATCCTGTGGAGGGCAATGGTTGCGATAACGGAAGCAAGGAGAGCACCGTGATTGCCGCCATGCAGATGGCAAGTGCAAGGCGCCACAACGTGAGTTTTGGGTTGCGCGTCATGTCTCTGTATTTGATCGGATTAGCAGGATCTTCAAGTTCTATAACGGGCAATTGGCGCACCCCGTTGGCGGGCGAGTACGAAGATGAAAAGTGACGCGAGGTGCGGCGGTACAGCTGGTGTGTTCAGCAAGCACGCAGGAATCCGTGACAGTAAATAGCTGTCAGCGCCTCCCGCGCCCTATCTTCACAAACGGCTTTTCAATCAGGACGTAGCTGATCACGGCCAGCAGCATGATCAATGCGATCGATACTGCGACCCCAGTCAAGCTAGTCAAACCCATCTGGTCGCGCACCCACAGCAGCACTGGAAAGTGACAGAGGTAGATCGCATAAGAGGTCTCGGAGATCAGAAAAACGAGCCGGCTGCGGATTGGCTGGCTGTTGAGTGCGGTCACAAGCAGCAGGGCGATGCTGATACCTGTGATGAACATCGGATTGAAAAGCAGGTAGTAAGGCTGAGCCAGGAAAACGAGAAGTGCCAGAACGAGCGCCAGAACCGGATTGATGTGGGCAACCGCGCGCCTGTTGAAATAGATCCAGGCGCCGAAGACGAAGAAGATGGCCTGGGCGAAAAAGTGATTGACCACGAAGAGATACGCGTAGCCGGGATTCGCGTCGCTGACGCCGGGATAGATGAAGTCGAGCGCGCCGGTGCTCGCCGTGTAGGCCCACGCTGTGGACACGAGGAGCGTGACCGCGACCGTCGGCCATCGCAGTACCCGGTTCCCGATGAGCAGCAGCGGGGCAAGCACGTACCAGAGCACCTCGATGGTCAACGTCCAGCTCACGTGCAGCACGTCGAACTTCAGCAGCGCCGATGGGAACAGATGCTGCATGAAAATGAGGTTGACCGCGAAGGCCCACGGGTCCGCGGCAATCGAGCCGACCGTGATCACCTTGTCTCCAATCCCGATCACCAGAAAGAACAAGAGATACGCCGGGGCAATTCGCAGGACCCGATGGATCACATAGTCCCGGAGGCCGTGCTTCTCGCAGCTCGCGCTGATCAGGTAGCCGCTGATGACGAAAAACAGCTGGACACCGAACCAGCCGCCGTTGGCACCGAAAAACGGGATGTTTCCGCCGAATACATGCTGACCGTGGTGAGCGCACACCGCCACGATCGCAAGTGCCCGCAGCAGATCGATGTTGTTCTGGCGAGTGTTGTCACCAAGGGCGTGCAGGTTCGCACGTAGATCAAACGGCGAAGCCATCGTGGCGCCTTGTGCGTTCCGGTTCGAGAGGCACGGATTGTCGGGGGAAAGTGTCAGGAGACCACTGACTATTGAGATCGAAAAATCTGCGCGTTGCGTGCGGATCGAAGATGCAAGGGCTGAGGCATATCCAGACTGTCAGATGTGGACATAACGCGCGGTCATACTGAAACTTTCAACGAAAGCAAATGACGATGACTGCGACAAATGTGAACAGTGAGCTGTACGTGGACGCCTGGAATGCAGCGCTGAGCGATGACCCGGGATGCGCCGGACTTTCTGTCGTCGCTGTCCCTCCGACTTCTGAGTGCCCATCGGGTGTGGCTTTCGATCCACCAACGGGACGTGAAGCAGACTTTCTGCGCGCAAAGGCAAAGATTGACGAGCACTTCGCTCAGGATTGAGAAGAGGCGATTTGAGATATTTGCTCTTGGTTCACGCGCGCACACATGCGCGCGTACTGGGGTTCCCCCTGTTTCCCGGACACATCGAATGACATGATGTGTTCAGGAGTGACGTCACGATCGGACTTTTAATCAGTTTGTCGTGTGTTCGACCCCCGCACAGTCCACCACCATTTGCCTTCGAGGCATGAAAAAAGCCTGCCGTCTCAATGACGGCAGGCTTTTTTGTATTGCTTTGCACATGCATGCGGGAACGCGTTGGCAACCCGGTTTCTCACTCGCCGAGCCCTGCGCGCGCCACGGCAGTCGCCGAGCTGACCAGCCCGATAGCGCTCGCGCGCAATATCTCCCGCTTAATCGCGATCTCGAGCTGCATGCGCGCCATGTCTGGTCGCTCATGCTCGTAATCGCCGTCAAGCTCGCAATGCAGGTAGTAATCGACCTTTTCCATCACGCGCTCGGTTGCGGTGGCAAGATCCGCATCGTTCATACGTGTGCTCCGACTTCAGTGGGTCCCAGGATCCAATTACTCATGGGTCCAGGGTAGCATGACAAATTTTGACGATCTAAAACAATTGTCAAGAATCGGGTTAAAAAGTCATCAACCAGCCCGTTCTGTCCAATGAATGTCCGTTATCTGGCTCGGCGATGCGTCAGTCGGGCAAAGAGACCCGGTTGCTCCCGGTCACTTGATGCAGGAATCGCATCGGCCGGCGTTTGGACCCTCTCGACGAGTTGAATCTCAGGTGCCGGCAGCAGATGCTGTGCGGCCTGTGCAACATTCACGCAATCCTTGATGTGCTGTTCGCCGAGCGCGCGAAGGGCAGCGTATCCCAGTGCCGCGGAAATCGCCTGTCCGGCAAGAGGCACGTACTTCGTCGCCTGCTTTGCACTGAGGCGCATGCCGGCATGTTTAGCCAGGGTGATGAGCAGATCGCGCGTGACCAGACGACCGACCAGCAGCGCGCCGACCGTGGTTGCAGCTTTCTGTATTCGCTCGCGCTTTTGCGGTGCCAGTTGATCGATCTGCGTCACCGACAGGCCGAACTCGCTGCTGATCTGCGGCACCAGCCGGGACAGCAGGGCCGCGTCCGCAGCCCAATCGATGCCCGGCAGCGGCACGGCGCTGGCGGCAGCAGCCAGCATCGCCTTGCGCGCAATCAGCTTGCGACTTCGCAACACGGCGGCGATCAGCGCGGGATCGCCTTTGGCTAATTCGATGGCTGACGGCATCGGCGGGAACTCCTTCAGGCTGCGAGCGACTCCAGTTGACTCGACACCGCCATCCAGCGTTCCTCGAGCCGCTCGATTTCATCATTCAGGGACTTCAGGCGCTTGCCGGCATCGGCAATCTCGGCGGCCGGGAGTGGTTTTGCGAGCCGCGCTTCGAGCGCTGCTTTCTCGACAGCGGCCGCAGCCAGTTTTTCATCGATCTGGACGATCTCGCGCTTGAGCGGTTTCTGCTGATCGCTGCGCTGCTGGCGACCTTGTGCGTCCTGCTTGCGCTGATCCGCTGAAGCGGGCGCAGGCGCGGCCACGGCAGGCGCAGGCGCAGCGACAACGGCTGCAACCACAACCGGCGCGGGCGCTTTCTTAAAAGCCTCCTTGGCTTCCTCCCGCTGACGCTTGGCTTCTTCCAGCAGGTAACGCTGGTAGTCGTCCAGGTCGCCGTCGAAATCGGTGACGGCGCCGCGACCGACCATCCAGAACTCGTCGCAGACCGAGCGCAGCAGCGCACGGTCGTGGCTGACCAGCATCAGCGTGCCTTCGAACTCGTTGAGCGCCATGGCCAGTGCTTCGCGGGTGGCGAGGTCCAGGTGATTGGTTGGCTCGTCCAGCAGCAGCAGGTTGGGGCGTTGCCAGACCATCATCGCCAGCACCAGCCGCGCCTTTTCGCCGCCGCTCATGGTGCCGACCGGCTGCTTGACCATGTCGCCGTTGAAATTGAAGCTGCCCAGGTAGCTGCGCAGATTCTGTTCGCCGGTGGGTTCCTTGGCGGCGGTGCCCATTTCCCGGGCCATGCGCACCATGTGTTCGAGCGGCGTGTCCTGCGGGCGCAGAACGTCGAGTTCCTGCTGCGCGAAGTAGCCGATGTTCAGGCCCTTGCCTTCGGTCACGGTGCCGGCGGTTGCGCCCATCTCGCGCGCGATCGTCTTCACCAGCGTCGATTTGCCCTGGCCGTTCGCGCCCAGGATGCCGATGCGCTGGCCGCCCTGCACCGAGCGGTTCACGCCTTGCAGGATCGTCCGCGTCACGGGTTCGGCCGCGCTGCCTTCTTCGGGCTGCATGACGTACCCGAAGCTCGCATTGCTGATCGACAGCATCGGGTTCGGGATGTTGCCTGGCTCCTTGAACTCGAAGGTGAAATCGGCTTCGGCCAGCAGCGGCGCGACCTTTTCCATGCGTTCCAGCGCCTTGACCCGGCTCTGCGCCTGCTTGGCCTTGCTGGCCTTCGCCTTGAAGCGATCGATGAACTTCTGCAGATGGGCGATCTTTTCCTGCTGCTTGCCGAAAGCGGCCTGTTGCTGCTCCATGTGCAGCGCGCGCATTTCCTCGAACTTGCTGTAGTTGCCGCCGTAGCGCGTGAGTTGCGCATTGACGATGTGCAGCGTGACGGTCGTCACCGCATCCAGGAATTCGCGGTCATGGCTGATGACGATCATCGTGCCGGCATAGCGCTGCAGCCATGCTTCGAGCCAGACCAGGGCGTCCAGGTCCAGGTGATTGGTGGGTTCGTCAAGCAGCAGCAGATCGCTCGGGCACATCAGCGCGCGCGCGAGCTGCAGGCGCATGCGCCAGCCGCCGGAGAAGCTGTTGACCGGCAGATCGAGCTCGTGCGTCTTGAAGCCCAGGCCGAGGATCAGCGCCTGCGCGCGCGGCACGGCGTCGTGTTCGCCGGCATCCGCCAGGTCGGTGTAGGCATGCGCCAGCGCCATGCCGATGTCGGCATCGTCGGGCGTGGCTTCGTAGCTGGCTTCGGTGACGGCCAATGCTTCGCGCAACTCGACCAGCTTGGTGTCGCCGCCGACCACGAAATCGGTGGCCGAATCGCTGGTCTCGGGCATGTTCTGCTCGACCTGCGCCATGCGCCACTGTTTTGGCTTGTAGAAGTCGCCGCCGTCCTCGTGCAGCGTGCCGTTGAAGAGCGCGAAGAGCGTCGATTTGCCGGCGCCATTGCGGCCGACCAGGCCGACGCGCTCGCCGGGGTTGATGGTGACGTTGGCGCCGTCCAGCAGGACTTTGGCGCTACGGCGCAGGACGACGTTCTTCAGATTGATCATGGGCTCGGCGGTAGGAAACTCAAGGCTTCGACCGCAGCCAGCACCGTCGCGGTCTGCGTGTCGTGGGCCAGGATGAAAGGATCACCGTGGACAGTCTCGTCGGGAAACTCGGTGATCAGGGTCAGGGCGGGTCCGGGGCGGTCGACCTCGCTGATGGTGCAGGCCGTGCCGTGGATCACTTCGAAAGGAAGCTCGCCGGCATGCCGATTGTAAGTGGCGAGCTGCGCGGCGTTGAAAGCCATGAGATCGGCCCTCTCGGCAAGCCGTCGGCAGACGTGTTCGGCAAGCTGTCGTGCCGGCCCGGACCAGCCGGGAAGATGCCGCAGGATCAGGAAAAAGCCCTTCGGCACGGTCCAGAGATCGAATCCGCGCGGAATGTAGCCGCTCAGCGGCCGCGTCCATTCATGCGCCGGATAGCCGTGCAGGTTGACGTGCAGCGTCGCACGCGAGAGTGCAAATGCCTGGTGACGCGCCTCGCGCTCGTAGAACGGCGGCTGTTCGCGGTATTCGAGGTCGTCGCCGAGCGCCGTGTATCGGGCGGCATGCTGCATGTGCTCCCGCTGCGCCGGGCCGTGCGCGCAGAGTTCGTGGCGCAGGGCGTAGCCGTCGGGGTTCTCGAGCGCGATCAGCGCGAAATTGGCATCCGCACGCGCAGCCAGCGTGTGCGCCGCACGCAGCGCGCCGACGACGCCGGACGTCTCGTTGGCATGCTGGCCTCCGCTGACGATCACCGCAGGAAGCGGCTTGCCGGTCGCGCGGTGGACGCCGAGCACCTGCCGACCTTGCCGGGTGAGCGCTTCGAAACGCACACCGCCGATCGCCGCCATCTCGCGTGCGATGCGTGCCGGCGACAGCGGCGAAACCACATCGGCGAGCGATGTGACGTCGATTCTTTCGATCGATTCGGTTTCTACGGCCGGTTTCGGATACGCACGCAGCGCTATCCGCACCGACACTCCGCCGTCGATGCTCGCCCGAACGTCCGGCACGATCTGGCCCGGCTGCAATCGTCGGTCTCCCAGCGGCCGTCCGCTGCGCTGCTGAAAGGTTTCGAGCAGCGAGAAGTAGAGGTCTTCGTGCATCGCCTCATGCAGATCGATCCAGGCGCTGCCGGGCGGACGCGGCGAATCCGGCAGGTCGACGCGGATGTCGAGCCGTTCGAAGTAGGGCTCGATTTTGGGCCAGTCGTGGTGGTGCAACGTGTGCATCGCAAGCTGGAAGATTTCTTCGTAATCGGTGCTTTTCTGCGCACCGTCGAACCAGCCGCAGGGCGACAGCATCGCGTTGCCGAGCAGGTCTTCATGGAAACGGTTCGGCGCGAAGACGGTGTCGATGCGATGCGCACCGTTGCGCCAGCGCAATTCGACTTCGTAGCGCGGCACGGCGTCGGATTCAGGCTTCGCTTGGAGTTGCAGCGTGACGCCGGCCAGCATGTCGGCCAGCGGATAGCTTTCGAGCGCGAAACGGCGCGGCGATGCGCCCGGATGCACGGGATATCGCACGACGACGCTGGCAAGCCCGTCGATGTCGACTTCTTCCTCGAAGTGGTGGACAAGCGGCTTGTAGGCGCTGCGAAAGCGAGCGCGGATGCCGGCGGCGGCAAGTCGCTTTTCGGCTGCCCGGCGGGCGATGGCGCCGTCGAACAGCCAGGCTTCGACCGATGGAGCGCCGGCGCCTTGCGCCGATAGTTCGGCCACCCACGCGTCCAGCGTGCGCGGCAGCTTCTTGTCCAGCAGCAGCGTCATCGTCATCGTCAAACCTTTCCGAGCGGGTCGAGCCGATCGCGCAGCCAGTCGCCGAGCAGGTTCAGCCCAAGCACCGTCAGCATGATCGCCAATCCCGGAAACACGCTGACCCACCACGCCGTCTGCAGATAGTTGCGCCCGTCGGCCAGCATGCCGCCCCAGGTCGGGATCTGCGGATCGACGCCGAGCCCGAGGAAGGTCAGGCTGCTTTCGAGCAGGATGTTTTCGGCGACGTTGAGCGTCATCAGGATCACCACCGGACCGAGCACGTTCGGCAGGATGTGGTGCCGCACCATCGACAGATCTCGCACGCCGAAAGCCCGCGCGGCCTGCACGAACTCGCGTTCGCGCAGCGACAGCACCAGCCCGCGAACGAGTCGCGCGTACTGCACCCACTGCGACAGGATCATGAACAGGATGATGTTGCCCAGCCCGCCGCCGAGGATCGAGATGAAGGTCAGCGCGATCAGGATGAAGGGCAGGGCGAGTTGCACGTCGACGCAGCGCATCAGGAACATGTCCCAGAAGCCGCGGTAGTAACCGGCGATCAGGCCGACGATGACGCCGACCGTCACCGATCCCGCCACCGAGACGAAGCCGACGAACAACGACACGCGCCCGCCGAGCAGCACGCGCTCGAGCACGTCGCGACCCAGCGGATCGGTGCCGAGCAGATGACGCCATTCGGTGAATGGCGCGGTAAGGCGCGCGGCCAGGTCCATGCGGGTGCCGAGGTCCGGGAAGAGCAGCGGCGAGATGATCGCCAGCGTCAGCATCGTGCCGACGAGCAGCACGCCGAGGATGAATTCGAGCGAGCGCAGATGGCGCCAGCGGTCTGGGAGGGTCGCGGTAGACATGGCGGTGCTTCCTCAACCGTTTCGAATTCGCGGATCGACCAGCCCATAGGCCACATCGACCAACAGGTTGGCGAACACCACCAGCAGCGCCAAAACTGTCACCGATCCTTGCAACACCGGATAGTCGCGTGCCGAGATCGCGTCGAAGGCCAGCGTGCCCATTCCTGGCCAGTTGAAGACCTTCTCGACCACCACCAGCCCGCCGATCATCTTTCCGAATTGCAGCCCGATGTAGGTGATCAGCGGAATCGCGCAGTTGCGCAGCGCGTGCTTGTAGAGCACGACGCTGTTCTTCAGCCCCTTGGCGCGCGCGACCATGATGTATTGCGCGCCGAGCGTTTCGAGCATCGAGGTGCGGACCAGCCGCACGTTGGTGGCCGAGAAGATGATCGCCATCGTCAGCGTCGGCATGATCAGGCTCATCGGTCCGTCCCAGCCCGACGGTGGGAGCAGCGGGAAGGTGATCGACAGCAGCAGCACCAGCATGATCGCCAGCCAGAAATTCGGGAACGACAGTCCGACCAGCGACCCGATGCGGATCGCCTGATCGATGCCGCGTCCCTGGTGCACGGCCGCCTGGATGCCGAGCGGAATCGAGATCAGCAACGAAAGCAGCAGCGAGGCGCCGGCCAGCGCCAGCGTCGCCGGCAGCGCATCGCCGATCAGCTGTGACACGGGCGTGCCGCCCAGGAAGCTGCGACCGAAATCGCCCACGACCATCCCCTTGAGAAATTCCGCGTACTGCACCGGGAAGGGCCGGTCCAGCCCGAGACCGGTGCGGATGTTTTGCAGGTCTTCCTCGGTCACGCTGCCGGCGCCTTGGGCCAGCATGATGGCCGGGTCGCCCGATAGCCGCACCGCATAGGACACGAACAGCGTGACCACCAGGATCACGAACGCGGCCTGCAGCAGCCGCTTGAACAGGAAACCCAGCATCGATCAGTCGACCGTGGCTTCGACGAAGCGGAAGCGTCCATCGGCCGGCAGCGCCAGGTTCTTCGCGCGCTTGTTGATGCCGTACACCGTGTTCAGGCTGTAGAGCGGCATTTCGAGCGCCTGGTCTGCCACATAACGGCCGATTTCCTGCAGCGTGACCTTGCGCGCCGCCTGGTCCCAGGTATTGCGCTGCGTGTGCAGCAGCGCGTTGAGCTTGGCATCGTCGTCGAACGGATTCCAGCGCTGCTTCGTGTAGTACATCGAATAGGCGGTGTTGTCGTAGTCGAATGTCCAGCCGCCCCACTGGTTCTGCCACATCTCGCCGGTCTTGCCGTTCGGGATGATGTCGTTGAGCAGCACGTTGGTCTCATACGGCTTCAGCGACACCTGCAGGCCCACGGCCGACAGATAAGCCGCCACGGCTTGCGACACCTCGCGGAAGTTGCTGTCCGGCCCACGGAAGTCGAGCTGGATCTGCGTGCCCGGCTTGACGCCGGCCTTCGCCAGCATCGCCTTGGCCTGCGTCGGGTTGAAGGGCAGCGGCTTCAGCGCCGGGTCGTAGCCGAAGGACAGTTCGCCCTGGAAGCTGGCGATCGGCTTGGCCTGGCCGAGCAGGATCGTCTTGATGATCGCGTCGCGGTCGACCGCCATCGTTAGCGCCTTGCGCACCTGCACGTCTTTCATGATGCCGCGCTGGGTGTTGTAGCGCAGCGCGAGCGCCACCGGGCCGCCCATGCTGACGACGTCCAGCTTGGTGTCTTTCTTCAACGTGTCGATCAGCGCCAGCGGCACCTGATTGGCGACGTCGATGCGGCCGGCCTGCAACTCGGCGGCCTGCGTGGCCGGCTCTGCGATAAAGCGGTAGACCAGCGCATCCACCTTCGGTGCGCCGCCCCAGTATTCGGCGTTCTTCGCGAACGTCAGGCTGACCTTCGGCTTGTAGTCGGTGAACCTGAACGGGCCGGTGCCGACCGGGTTCATGCCGAAGAACTGACTGCCTTTTTCCTTGATGTACTTCGGCGGCACGATCATCGCGCCGTAGCCGGCCAGCTTGGTCAGCAGCACCGGGTCTGGCGACTTCAGGAACATGTCGACGGTCAGCGGATTCACCACGACGATCTTGTCGATGGAAGCGTAGTTCGACTGCTGCGGTCCCTTCTTGCCTTCTTCGCCCAGCAGGCGGTCGAAGGTGAACTTGACGGCTTCGGCGTCGAACGGCTCGCCGTTGTGGAACTTGACGTTCGGGCGCAGCGTGAAGCGGATCTTGGTGTTGTTCTCCATGAACTCCCACTTGGTGGCGAGTCCCGGAACCAGCTTCATGTCCGGCGTCCGCATGATCAGGCCATCGAACACCTGGCCGCCGACCGCGCCCCAGGCGACGAGGAAGGTCGCGATCGGGTCCCAGTTGCCCGGGTCCTGGTGCAGGGCGACGGTCAGCGTGCCAGCGGCTTGCGCGTGTGTCATGGCCAGCGGACTGCAGAGTGCGGCCAGCGCGAGGCTGGAGGCGAGCAGGGTGCGCTTGAAGGTTCGGGTCATGTCGGCTCTTTCGGTGAGAAAAAAAGGATTGGAGAGATGTGGGCTCAGGCGACTTGCGCCGCGCGGTGATCGCGCGAAATCTCGATCAGTTCGAGGATTGCCGGCTCGTCACCGACAGCGCGCATGGGGCTCGGAATCTCGCCTTCGATCAGCGACAGGTCCTTGTGGCGCCCGGGCTCGGCCACCGGCACTGCAGCCAGCAGCTTGCGCGTGTACGGATGGGCCGGCGTCTCGAACACCGCCTGTCGCGTGCCGATCTCGACGATCTGCCCGAGGTACATCACCGCGACGCGATGGCTGATCTTCTCGACCACCGCCATGTCGTGCGTGATGAACAGGTAAGACAGCCCGCGCTCGGCCTGCAGCGCCATCAGCAGATCGATGATCTGCGCCTGGATCGACACGTCCAGCGCCGAAACCGATTCGTCCGCGATGATCAGTTTCGGGTTGCACGAAAGCGCACGCGCGATGCACACGCGCTGGCGCTGCCCGCCCGAGAACTCGTGCGGGAAGCGGTTCGCGTGCTCGGGCTTGAGGCCGACATCGACGAGCAGTTCGGCGACGCGGCGATCGATTTCCTTGTCGTCGGTCAGCAGGTTGTGCGTCCGTATCGGTTCCGCGATGCTGAAGCCGACGCGCTTGCGCGGATCGAGCGACGCGTACGGATCCTGGAAGATGTACTGGATGTCCTGCCGCAGCTTGCGGCGGCCGGCTGTGTCGAGCGTGTCGATGTCCTGCCCGTCGAAACGGATCGTGCCGCTGGTCGGTTCAACCAGCTGTTGCAGCGTCTTGCCGATGGTCGATTTGCCGCTGCCCGATTCGCCGACCAGCGCCAGCGTCTCGCCGGGATAGATCTCCAGGCTCACGCTTTCGACCGCATGCACGCGGTGCGTCGCGCGGCCGAGCCAGTTGCGCCTGACGTCGAAGCGCGTCGTCAGCTTCTCGACCTGCAGCAGCGGCGCGTCATAGCGCGCGGTCGACTGCACCTGCGTCGTGCCGACCGTGCGCCGCACGTCGCCGTCCAGCACTTCGAGCGGCATGCGCAACGGATGAGGCTGGCCGGTCAGGCTGCCGAGGCGCGGCACTGCAGCCAGCAATGTCTGCGTGTACGGATGCGCCGGCGCGTTGAAGATCTGCTCCACCGGCCCCTGCTCGACCTTGCGTCCGCGCCACATCACGACCACGTCGTCGGCCATCTCGGCGACGACGCCCATGTCGTGCGTGATGAAAACGACGGCCGTGCCGAAATCCCGCTGCAGTTCGCGGATGGTGTTCAGGATCTGCGCCTGGATCGTGACGTCCAGCGCGGTCGTCGGCTCGTCGGCGATCAGCAGCGTCGGCCGGCACGAGAGCGCCATCGCGATCATCGCGCGCTGGCGCATGCCGCCGGAAAGCTGGTGGGGATAGGCGTCGAGCAGGCGCTCGGCATCGGGCAGGCGCACCTTGCGCAGCAGCGCCAGCGCCTCGGCACGTGCTTCGCGCGCGCTCATTCCACGATGAAGCAGCAGCGCTTCGACGATCTGGTTGCCGACGGTGAACACCGGGTTCAGCGACGTCATCGGCTCCTGAAAGATCATCGATATCTCGTTGCCGCGCATGCGCAGCAGCGTCGCCGGCGCGGCCTGCGTCATGTCGAGCACGGTGCCGTCGCGCGACCGGAACATCACCTGTCCGCCGGCGATGCGGCCCCGGTTGTAGTCGGTGAGCCGCATGATCGCCATCGAGGTGACCGACTTGCCGGAACCCGATTCGCCGACGATGGCCAGCGTACGGCCGGCAGCCACGTCGAAGCTCAGGTCGTCGACCGCGCGGAAGACGCCTTGCGGCGTGTCGAATTCGACGCTGAGATTGCGGACGGACAACAGCGGGGCAGCCAGCGCATCGGAAGTGCCTGGGCTTTGAGGAAAACTGGATGGCAAAAAAGTGGTTCCTGTTTCGGTGCGCACATGTGTGCGCATGCGCGCGGATGCACGAATAGCGTGCAAGTCGCGTGCCATGGCACGCGAATCCGCCCGGACCTCAGACGCTTTCGGCTGCAGTCAGCGCTTCGCGCGTCACCAGTAAAACCTGATCTTCGCCCGCCGAGGTTTCCAGCCAGACGACCTCGAGCGTCGGAAACGCAGCCTCGAAATAATCGCGCTCGTTGCCGATTTCCAGCACCAGCACGCCGCGTTCGCTCATGGCGGCCGGCGCATCGCGAAGCAGCGCGCGGATGAAATCCATGCCGTCGCTGCCGCCGGCCAATGCCAGTTCGGGTTCGGCGCGGTATTCGGCAGGCAGCGCGGACATGCTCTGCGAATTCACATACGGCGGATTGCAGAGGATCAGGTCGTACGGGCCGCGAACATCTTTCAGGCCGTCGGAAGTCAGGAGCGTGATGCGCGCATCGAGTTCGTGGCGCGTCACGTTGATGGCCGCGACTTCCAGCGCCGTCGTCGACAGGTCCGCCGCATCGATGGCGATGTCCGGATACGTCATCGCTGCCAGCACGGCCAGGCTGCCGTTGCCGGTGCATAGATCGAGCACGCGCTGGGTGTGTTCGCCGAGCCAGTAGTCGACGCTGCCGTCGATCAGCAGTTCGGCGATGAAACTGCGCGGCACGATGGCGCGCTCGTCGACGTAGAAGGGCACGCCCTGCAGCCACGCTTCTTTCGTGAGGTACGCAGCGGGCTTGCGGCTGGCGATTCGCTCGGCGATCAGCGCATCGACGCGGGAAGCGTCGGCCGGCGAAACCGCCCGCTCGGCGACTTCGTCGATCGCGTCGATCGGCAGCTTGAGTTGCCATAGCACCAGCCACGCCGCTTCGTCGAAGGCGTTTTCCGTTCCGTGACCGAAGGCGACACCGGCTTCGGTCAGCCGTGCGGCGCCGGTCTCGATCAGTTCGATGACGGTGCGTTTCGGAGCGTCGACCGCGTTCATGCGCCTGCCTGCGCTGCCGGCTGGATCGCTTCCAACCGCTCCAGCGTGCGCCGATACAGGTTCTTCAGCGTCTCGATGTCGGCTACCGCGATGTGCTCGTCGATCTTGTGGATGCTGGCGTTGACCGGTCCGAGCTCGATGGTCTGCTTGCAGATCTTCGAGATGAAGCGCGCATCGCTGGTGCCGCCGCTGGTCGACAGCGTCGTTTCGATGCTGGTTTCGTCGCGGATCGCCTGCTGTACGGCGGCGACCAGCTCGCCCGGTTGCGTGAGGAAAGGCAGGCCGCCGACGGTCCAGGCGAGCGTGTACTCGACGCCGTGCGAATCGAGCACCTGCCGCACGCGCTGCTGCAGCGATTCGGGCGTCGATTCGGTGCAGAAGCGGAAATTGAAATCGACCACCGCCGCGCCGGGAATCACGTTGCCGGCGCCGGTGCCGGCGTGGATGTTGCTGATCTGCCAGCTGGTCGGCTGGAAGTGTTCGTTGCCCGCATCCCAGCCGCCGGCCGCATTGATGGCGACCATCTCGGCCAGCGCAGGCGCGAACGCATGGACCGGGTTTTTGGCGAGGTGCGGATAGGCGATGTGGCCCTGCACGCCGACGACAGTGAGTTTGCCGCTCATGGTGCCGCGTCGGCCGTTCTTGATCATGTCGCCGCAACGCTCGACCGATGTGGGTTCGCCGACGATGCAGTAGTCGATCGCCTCGCCGCGCGCGGCCAGCTTGTCGCAAACGACGACCGTGCCGTCGACGCCGGGACCTTCCTCGTCGCTGGTGAGCAGGAGCGCGAGCGTCAGGCTCGGATCGGGGTTCTGTGCGACGAATTCCTCGATCGCCACGACGAACGCGGCAATCGACGTCTTCATGTCGCAGGCGCCGCGTCCGTACAGATTGCCGTCGCGGTGCGTCGGCGAGAACGGATGGCTGGTCCATTGCGCGACCGGGCCGGTCGGCACCACGTCGGTGTGGCCGGCAAAGGCGATGGTTCGGGAGGCATTGCCGGAGCTGCCGTTGCCTGCGCGCACGGCCCAGAGATTGGTGACGCGGAAATCATCCGGTCCGCTTTCGATGGTTTCCAGCGTGAAGCCGAGCGGCGTCAGGCGTTCGCCGAGAAGTTGCTGGCAGCCGGCGTCGTCGGGCGTGACGGAGGGGCGGGAAATCAGTTGCTCTGCGAGCTGCAGCGTGCGGGACATCGGAAGCATCGGAAACTGGGGCTTTCTCAGAATTTCACGTCGAGCGTGATATCGGTGAACGTGGGTATGTCGTCGAGCAGGTTTTGGCGCATTTCGTCGGTGGCGCTCGCGCTCGGCGGCGCCTGGCGGTTCTGCAGCCGCCACATCAGGTTGGTCGGCGAATCGGCGTTGGCGAGACCTTCCTCGCGCGTCACGACGTCGTCGCTGATCATGCGGGCGATGTCTTCCTCGAAGGTCTGCGAGCCTTCGGCCATCGACTGCACCATCGCCTCCTTGACGGCGGTGAAGTCCGACTTCTCGATCATCTCCGCGATCAGCGCGGTGTTGAGCATGACTTCGACCGCCGGAATCCGCGCGCCCTGCGGCGTGCGCAACAGGCGCTGCGCCACGATGGCGCGCAGCGCGCTGGCCAGGTCGCCGAGCAATGTCGGCCGCACTTCGACCGGATAGAAACTCAGGATGCGGTTGAGCGCGCGGTAGCTGTTGTTCGCATGCAGCGTGGCGACGCAGAGATGACCCGACTGCGCATAGGCGATGGCCGCCGTCATGGTTTCGCGGTCGCGGATTTCGCCGATCTGGATCACGTCCGGTGCCTGGCGAAGCGCGTTCTTGAGCGCGATCTGCAGCGACTGCGTGTCGCTGCCGACATCGCGCTGGTTCACCATCGACTTCTTGTTCGTGTAGGTGAACTCGATCGGCTCCTCGACCGTGAGGATGTGGCCGGACGCGTTCTCGTTGCGGTAATCGAGCATCGATGCCAGCGTGGTCGACTTGCCGGCGCCGGTCGCGCCGACCATCAGGATCAGCCCGCGCTTCTCCATGATCAGCGTTTTGAGCACGTCCGGCAGCTGCAGGTCGGCGAACGACGGAATCCTGAGCGCGATGTGCCGCACCACCACGGCGTAGCTACCGCGCTGGCGCATGGCGCTGATTCGGTAGTTGCCGGCGCCCGGCAACTGGATCGCCATGTTCAGCTCGCCGGTGCGCTGGAGCTCCTCGATGCGGGTCGAATGGACGACTTCGCTCAGCAGCTTCAGCGGCGCCTCCGCCGGCAGGACCTGCGCATTGATCGGCACGCAGGTGCCGTTGATGCGGATCAGCGCCGGAGAATCGGCCGAGAGGTAGATGTCGGAGCCCTTGCGCTCCGCCATCATGCGAAGGATGCGTTCCATCGTGTTCATCGGCTTGCTCCGGTGAGGCGGTGGATCAGTCGCGCAGCAGGTCGTTCAGGCTGGTGGTCGAACGGGTCTTTGCGTCGACCTTCTTCACGATGATCGCGGCGTACATGCTGTAGCGGCCGTTGTCCTTCGGCAGGCTGCCGCTGACGACGACCGAGCCGGCGGGCACGCGGCCATAAGTGGTTTCGCCGGTGGCGCGGTCGTAGATCGGCGTGCTCTGGCCGATGTAGACGCCCATCGACAGCACCGAGTTCTCCTCGACGATCACGCCTTCGACGACTTCCGAACGGGCGCCGATGAAGCAGTTGTCTTCGATGATGGTCGGGCCGGCCTGCAGCGGCTCCAGCACGCCGCCGATGCCGACGCCGCCTGACAGGTGGACGTTGGCGCCGATCTGCGCGCACGAACCGACGGTGGCCCAGGTATCGACCATCGTGCCTTCGCCGACGTAGGCGCCGATGTTCACATACGACGGCATCAGGATCGCGCCCCTGGCGATGTAGCTGCCGCGACGCGCGACGGCCGGCGGCACGATGCGGACACCGGCTTCCTTGAGTTCGGCAGCCGACAGGTGCGAGAACTTGGTCTGAACCTTGTCGTAGAAGCCGAGCGAGCCGGCCTGCATCTGCTCGTTGTCCTTCAGGCGGAACGACAGCAGCACGGCCTTCTTGATCCACTGGTGCACGGTCCACTGGCCGACCGATTCGCGGGTCGCGACACGCAGTTTGCCGTTGTTCAGTTCGGAAATCACGTGCTCGACGGCTTCGCGGACTTCGGCTGGCGCCTGGGCAGGCGAAAGGTTGGCGCGGTCTTCCCACGCTGCGTCGATGGTCTGCTGGAGTTGTTGGGTCATTTGATTGGCTGAATTTCGGGAGGACTTTGAATCAGTTCTTGATGAAATCGACGATGCGTTGAGCGGCTTCCACGCATTCCTGGGTGTCGGCGACCAGCGCCATGCGGATGCGGCCCTTGCCGGGATTCACGCCGTCGACTTCGCGCGCCAGGAAGCTTCCCGGCAGCACGGTCACATTGTATTGAGCGTAAAGCGAGCGGGCGAAGGCCGCGTCGTCGCCTTTCCAGGATTCGGGTATGCCGGCCCAGAGATAGAAACCGGCGTCGGGCAACTGAACGTCGAGCACCTTGGCCAGCATCGGCGTCACCGTCGCGAACTTGGCCCGGTACATCGCCCGGTTCTCTACCACATGCGATTCGTCGCCCCACGCGGCAATGCTTGCGGCCGCAACCGCGCCGCCCATCGCGCTGCCGTGGTACGTGCGGTAGAGCAGGAACGCCTTCACGATGGCCGCATCGCCGGCCACGAAGCCGCTTCGCAGGCCCGGCACGTTGCTGCGCTTGGACAGCGACGTGAGCGCGATCAGGTTGCGGAAGTCGGTGCGGCCGAGGCGCTGCGCCGCTTCGAGCCCGCCCAGCGGCGGCTCGTCGCGGAAATAGATCTCGCTGTAGCACTCGTCGGCCGCGATCGTGAAACCGTAGCGGTCCGACAGCGCGAACAGCATCTGCCATTCGTCGAGCGACATCACCGCGCCTGTCGGATTGCCGGGCGAGCAGACGAAGACGAGTTGCGTGCGCGCCCAGACCTCGTCCGGCACGCTGGCCCAGTCGACCGCGAAGTTGCGGTCCGCCATGCTCGGCACGTAATGGACCTGCGCGCCGGCCAGCAGTGCCGCGCCTTCGTAGATTTGATAGAACGGATTCGGCGAAAGAACGACCGGTTTGCGCGCCGGATCGATCACCGTTTGCGTCAGCGCGAAGAGCGCCTCGCGCGACCCGTTCACCGGCAGCACCTGCGTCGCGGGATCGAGCGACAGCCGGTAGCGCTTCTGCATCCAGGCCGTGAAGGACTGCCGCAGCTTCAGGTCGCCGGCGGTCGACGGGTAGGCGGCCAGTCCGTCAAGACCGGCGGTGAGCGCGTCGCGGATGAATTGCGGCGTCGGATGCTTGGGTTCGCCGATGCCCAGGCTGATCGGGCGATGGGCGGGCGAGGGCGTGATGCCGGCAAAAAGTTGTCGCAGCCGTTCGAAGGGGTAGGGCTGGAGCTTCGAGAGCAATGGATTCATAGGTCGAAATTATCCGCCACGCGCCAGTGTGGTGCAGTGTGAATCTAGGAATAGTCTGAACGCCAGCACGGCGTGCCGAATTTACGCTTCTCGCTTACCGCCTCGGTCAATCGACTTCGCGGTCAATTCACAGGCGAAAAGATGAGAAATATAGATTCCTCGCTGAGTTCGAGGCCCATCGGGCTTCTGCCAAGGGATGGTGCGCGGCCGAAAGGATATTCGGCAAACCCGGCACCCTATGCGCCCGCAGGCATGGTTCCTGAATACCGTCCTTCGTGGCTGGCGCCAAGAGACTGGCATGAGAATTCGCTGGCGGTGCTCAATATGCAGGAATTCGAGCAGCGGGTCCAATTGCGAAATCGAATCGAGCAGAATTGGCAATCGCATCAACAGATGAATGCGCCCTGGCAATCGCCACCATTGCACCAGCCACATAATTTGCAGTGGCAGCAGGCCTATCAAGCGCCTGAGCCAATGCTTCCCAATCCAGTCCGGCAACCGTTGAAACGTGCCGAACCCGACGTGGTGCATTACGTTTCCAATTTGCTGCGAATCTCGACCGCCGATGCCCGGCTGAGCGTCAATTTCGACGAGCACGCGGAAGGCTTTCCCATGGATGGAAGAACGCTGAACGTCGATTTGTCCAGTTCGGAGGAATTGAGTCGCGCATATGCATCACTTGCGAATTTGAGGCAGTCGATGACGCTGCGAAATGGCGAGACGGTCAGGATCGAATCCCGCGTGCCGAGAGCGCTGATGCCTGGAGGTTCTCACGCCGAGATCGATCTGTACGTTCTCCGTGACAACGATTTGCCCGGATGCCTCACCGTTTCGCTGAGGAACCAAAATCCTCTGGCTCGCCGTGACCCGGGTGTTTTCTACCGCTGAATCAGCAATAAGCTCAAAAAAATCGTGGATGGCATGCGCGCAAGTCGCGTGCAGCGTTCCACTTCTTCATCGAACCAAAATCCGGGAAACAAATGAAATTCAATTCAGTGCAACCAATGGAGCAGGTCAGTGCCGCAAAGGCGCGGATTTCTGCGTCTGCGTGCCCGCCAGCCAGAATGGGCGGGATGTCGCCGAATGCTCCGGCCATCGATCGGCAATTTGTTCGCGAACATCTGCCTCAGAACGTAATGCACCATATGTTTCACCATGCGCAGCAATTGCACGCGCATCAGATGATCCAAATGAATCGGCGACAGCCGCAAATGCAGTGGGTGCAGCAACCTCAGCAAGTCGCGCGAATGCCCGTGTATCAATTCCATCCGGCACCCGTGCAACATGGGCAACATCGGCATAAGCCTGTTGCTGCGCAGCCAGGCCTACCGCATCGGCATCAGCCGCACCGACATCAGCCGCAGCAAATCCGGCCGCAGCGGTTTCTACCGCAACAGCAACAGCAGCACCATCAGCCCGCATTGTTTCCTGCTCCCATGACGCCGAACCAGATCCAGAGGCAATTGGCAAGACAGCAGCAGCTGGAGCAGTATCAGTTTCAACAGTTTCAACAGCTTCAATTGCAGCAGCAGCAGCAGCAGCAAATGATGCAGCAGCAATTCAATATGCAGCAGCAGACTCCGGTGCTTCAAAGTCAGCAACCGCTGCAACTCCAGCCGCAACAGCCGTATCCGCGTCAGATGTCGGTCCCCGCACGGACGGAGTTCCCGGCACAAAACAACGGCTTCGCACCACAACCCCTGCCACCTCATCCGCAGATGCCATCGGTCATGCAGCGTGGACCGCAACAGCAGGCAGTTCAGCAGAATCGCTTTGCTCGGTCACCTATTGCCTCACATCAATTCGGGCCGCAAAACCCTCCCGCTCCGGCATTGCTTCCATCGCAAATGGAACGTAGCGTTACTCGCGTCCAGCCGAATGGAATCGCGTGGCCATTGGAGATCAATGGCGAAGCTGAAGCGGCAGACCATATCGTCGACAAGCTGAACGCTATTGGGGTCGATGCATACATCAGAGGGAACGTCAATGAACAAGTCGGCGGTCCAGCAAGTTTCCCAAAACGGCTTGACATCCACGTTGGTTCACCGGAAGACATGGCCATGGCTTACGCGTCTCTGGCTGCGATGAACAAGCCGGTAAAGCTGCGCGGCGGCGAAGTTGCCAATCTCAGAACTGTTTCTGCAACGCCTCTAACGCCTGGTCAAACTGCCCAAATCAATCTTCAGTTGATGGTTGCCAACGGTTCATATCGCGAGATCGCAGTGGCACTGTCGAACGCTGGGGCGATGTCTTCACAAGCTGGGCAGTCCGGTTTCGGGCCGAACCCAGTTCCGCAGGGCAACGGGCCCCGGTCGATCCTCACGCGTGGTACGACCGGAGCATCGGGCGTCGCGGCGCAAAGCAACCAGCACGTTCAATGGACTCCCTATGTGCATACCCAGACGCCTCTCCCGCGCGAATACGTCGTCGCTTCGGAACCCATGAGCAGATGACCTGACTCAAAAACAATCAGGCGCAATCCTGCGGACTCTCATTTGCGGACTCTGATTACCCAGGCGCAGCGCGCCAGTCGCACGCTGAAGGTCGCCCGTTCAGATGCAGCCTCGCGGTCGCCGGCGGCGTTTCTGCGAGCAGAACGCCTCGGCGTAACACCTTGAGCCGCGTCGCGCGCAGACGTATCGCCTCGATCGGGTCTTTCGCCTGCAGCAGCACGAAGCTCGCATCGCAGCCCGGCTCTAGCCCGTAGCTGTCCAGCCCGAAAACCTTCGCCGCATTCGTCGTCACCGCATCGAAGCAGCGCCGGATGCCGGCCTGGCTCGTCATCTGCGCGACATGCAGGCCCATGTGCGCGACTTCCAGCATGTCGCCCGAACCCATGCCGTACCACGGGTCCATCACGCAGTCGTGGCCGAAGGCGACGTTCACGCCGGCGGCCATCAGCTCCGGCACGCGCGTCATGCCACGGCGTTTGGGGTAGGTGTCGTGCCGGCCCTGCAGCGTGATGTTGATCAGCGGATTGGCGATCACGCTGACGCCGCTTTCGGCAATCAGTGGAAGCAGCTTGCTGACGTAATAGTTGTCCATCGAATGCATCGACGTGCAGTGCGATCCGGTCACGCGGCCGTGCAGCCCGAGTCGTTGCGACTCGGCGGCCAGCGTCTCGATGTGCCGCGACATCGGGTCGTCCGATTCGTCGCAATGCATGTCGACGCGTTTTCCTCGTTCGGCCGCGATTTCGCAAAGCAGCTTCACGCTCGCCGCACCGTCGGCCATCGTGCGTTCGAAATGCGGAATGCCACCGACGACGTCGACGCCCCGGTCGAGCGCGCGCTTCAGGTTCTCGACACCGCCGGGCGAGCGCAGCACGCCGTCCTGCGGAAACGCAACCAGTTGCAGATCGATGTACGGCGCGACCAGGCGCTTGACTTCCAGCAACGCATCGACCGCCAGCATGCTCGGGTCGCTGGTGTCGACATGCGTGCGGATCGCGAGCAGTCCCTTCGCCACGGCCCAGTCGCAATAGGCGAGCGCGCGCTCGATCAGCGCTTCCTGCTTCAGCAGCGGCTTCAGCTCGCCCCACAGCGCGATGCCTTCGAGCAGCGTGCCGCTCTGGTTGACGCGCGGCAGGCCGTAGCTCAGCGTGGCGTCCATGTGGAAATGCGAATCGATGAAATGCGGCGCAACGAGCTGGCCTTGCGCGTCGAGCGTCTCGAGCGCCGGCGCATGCGCTTCGGAAAGGCCGGCCGTGACTTCGACGATCCGGCCGTCCTGAACGGCGATCGACATGCCGGTCCGGCCGTCGGGGAGGGTGGCGTTGCGCACGAGAAGGTTGAGCATGGCGTGGGCTGTCCGGGATGATCGTGTGAAGTGAAATTATGTGGTTTGACTGCGCGATTGCAGATCAGTCGAGGTTCAGATTGCCCAGACGCGCCACCACCAGGTCATGCAAGGTCTGCGCCGCCACCGACAGGCTGCCCTCCCGCCGCTGCACGATGTTGACGGTGCGCGTGAGCCCGGCCACCGGCAACGGCCGCGTCACCAGCGTGTCGCGCCTGAAATGGAACAGCGTCAGCGCCGGCACCACGCTGATGCCCAGTCCGGCTTCGACCAGGCCCATGACCGTCGCCAGATGCTCGACCTCGAACACGGCGTTCATCCGCAGCGGATGCAGCGCGGCATCCAGCGACTGCCGCACGCTGCTGTGTCGCGCCATCTGGATGAACGGCCACGGCGCCAGCTTGCGGGCGGTCAGCTTCGGCTCGCTCGCCAATGGATGGTCTGCGCGGCAAACGAGGTGAAAGCGGTCGCTGCACAGTTTCCGGCTCAGCAGGTCGGCGTCGGCGGCCGTGCCGTCGCCGGACGATGCAAGCGCGAAATCCGCCGCGCCGCTGCGCACGCGCGCGATGCAGGCGTCGGAGAGCGCGTCGTCCAGATCGACGCGGATACCGGGCCAGGTCGCCATGAATTCCGCCAGCACCGTCGGCAGCCAGCCCGCGGCCAGCGAGGGCAGCGCGGCTATGCGCACACGGCCTTTTCTCCGCTCGACGTGATCTGCCAGATCGGCGATGGCGCCGTTCATGTCGTCGAGCAGCCGCTGCGCCGCCGTCTCGAACAGCCGGCCCTCCGGCGTGAGCTGCACGCTGCGGGTGTCGCGGTCGAACAGCCGGGTGCCAAGCGCGTCCTCGAGCGTGCGGATGACGGCGCTGAAGGCCGGTTGCGATAGATGAGAGAGGTTGGCCGCGCGCGTGAAATTGCGTTGTTCGGCCAGTGTCAGGAATGCGCGCAGTTGGCGGGAAGAGAGTTCGGTCATCTGGAATTCCGATCAATCGATCTGGACTTTCGATTTTACGGATGGTCGAAGGCACCCTACATTGCCTCCACAAAGAGAAAAGAGACATGACGAAACCTGCCGGAATTCCCTCGTCCCTGCTGATCGGCTGCGCCGCCGGCTTTTCCGGCGACCGCACCGACGCCGCCGGACCGGTGGTCGATACGCTCATCGCGCGCCTTGCCCGAGACGGTTCGGGCCCTTCGAGCCAGCGCGCCTTCCTGATCTTCGAAACCCTGGCCGAGCGCACGCTGGCCCTGGCGCAGCTTCGCCGCCGTGCCGATCCGGAATCCGGCTACGAGCCGCTGCTCGACGACATGCTGCGGCCGGTGCTGGCGCGCTGCCTGCAGCACGGCATCCGCATCGTCAGCAATTTCGGCGCCGCGAATCCGCGTGCGGCGGCGCGGCACATCGCCCGGATGGCACGCGAGCTTGGGCTGGCTGTGCCGGCGATCGCGGTGGTGGAGGGCGACGATCTCTCCTCGCCGGAGCACATGGCGCTCTTGCGCGCCGAACTCGGCGCTGCGCTCGACGGTCTGCGCATCGTCAGCGCCAACGCCTACATCGGCGCCGAGCCGATCGCTGCCGCGCTCGATGCCGGCGCGCAGATCGTGGTCTGCGGACGCGTGGCCGATCCCTCGCTCGCGGTCGGGCCGGCGATGTCGCACTTCGGCTGGGCGCAGGACGACTGGGACACGCTGGGCCGCGCGACGATGGCAGGGCATCTGCTGGAATGCGGCGCGCAGGTCTGCGGCGGCTACTTCGCCGATCCGGGCTACAAGGATGTGCCGGGTCTGGAGAACGTCGGCTTCCCCATCGCGGAAATCGAGGCCGACGGGCGCTGCACGATCGGCAAGTCGGAGGGCACCGGCGGCTACGTGAGCGTGGCGACGGTCAAGGAACAACTGCTCTACGAAGTCCACGATCCTGCGGCTTACCTGACGCCGGACGTGGTGGCCGACATTTCCGAAGCAGAGGTCGGCGTGGTGAGCGGCGCTGGCCCCGACCGCGTCGCGCTCTCGGGCGTGCGCGGTCATGCGAGGCCGACGCACTACAAGGTCAACGTCTGCCACGAAGGCGGCTGGCTGGCCGAGGGCGAGATTTCCTATGCCGGTCCGCGTGCCGAGGCGCGCGCGCGGCTGGCGGCCGATGTGCTGCGCAAGCGTCTGCCGGAGTTGACGTTGCGTGTCGACCTGATCGGCGCGATCAGCATCCTCGCGGACGACGATGGCCGGGCGCTGGCCGCAACCGCCGACACGGGTGCGCGAGATGTCCGGCTGCGTGTCGCTGCGACCCATGCCGACCGCTCCATCGCCGAGCGTCTGGGTCGCGAAGTCACCGCGCTCTACACCTGCGGGCCGGCCGGCGGCGGCGGCGTTCGGACGACGCTCACGCCGCGGCTCAACACGCTCTCCTGCCTGCTGCCGCGCGACGCGGTGCCGGTGCGTTTCGAAATGGTGGAGGGCGCATGAACACTTCGACATTCCCGCTCTACCGCGCTGCCCATGGCCGAACCGGCGACAAGGGCGACCGCTCCAACATCAGCGTGATCGCGTGGCATCCGGCGCTATGGCCGCTGCTTGTCGATCAGGTGACGCCAGAAGCGGTCGCGGCGCAATTCGTTCACCGCGCGCCGAGCGGCGTCCAGCGCTTCCTGCTGCCGAAGCTGCAGGCGATGAATTTTGTGCTCGACGCGGTGCTCGACGGTGGCGTCAACGACGCGCTGAACCTCGACACGCACGGCAAATCGCTTTCTTTCCTGCTGCTGGACATGCGCATCGAAGTGCCGGTCGAGTTGCAGCAATTTCTGAACGGCCCGTCCGAAGGCTGAACTTTTCCCCGGCCACCGGCCGACTTCCATCTGGAGACAACAACCATGCAGCGCTTCCGTTTCTTTGTCCTTTCCGCCGCAGCGGCAACTGTCGCATCCGCATCGATGATGCCGATGCTGGCACAGGCCCAGGTCTTTCCGGAGAAGGCCATCACCTTCGTCGTCCCTTTCGCGGCCGGAACGGCGACCGACCAGATCGCCCGCGCCATCGGCAACGCCATCACGGCCGAAACCAAGCAGCCGGTGATCATTGACAACAAGGCCG
The DNA here is from genome assembly GCF_051216695.1 of Variovorax glucosi. Taxonomy (NCBI): domain Bacteria; kingdom Pseudomonadati; phylum Pseudomonadota; class Betaproteobacteria; order Burkholderiales; family Comamonadaceae; genus Variovorax; species Variovorax glucosi. The sequence continues at coordinate 421,788 of NZ_JBPJZE010000001.1, read as the reverse complement.
GCGCCAGCGGTTTCATCGCCTCGCAGAACGTGGCCAAGGCGCCGGCCGACGGCTACACCGTGCTCATCACGACCAATACCACGCACGCCGCGAACGAGCATCTGTTCAAGAAACTGCCGTACGACCCGGTGAAGGATTACGTGCCGATCACCGCGCTCGGCAAGGGTGGCCAGATCATGGTCGTGAGCCCGACGTTTCCGGCCAAGACGGTGATGGAATTCGTCGCGCTGGCGAAGCAGCAACCGGGCAAGTACAGCTTCGGCAGCGGCAGCTCCTCCAGCCGCATGGCCGGCGAATTGCTGCAGCAGATGGCGGACATCAAGCTGCTGCACGTTCCGTACAAGAGCAACACGCTGGCCGTCACCGACCTGCTCGGCAACCAGATCGACATGATGATCACCGACACCGCGACCGGTCTGCCGCAGGTGAAGGCCGGCAAGCTGCGGGCCATCGGCGTGTCGGGCGCCACGCGTTCGCCGCTTGCGCCCGAGGTGCCGACGATCGCGGAAGCCGGCGTGAAGGGCTACGAGATGGGGTACTGGTTCGCGGCCTATGCGCCTGCGAAGACGCCGCCTGCCGTCGTCAAACGTCTCAACGAATTGATGGTGAAAGCCGCGCGTAGCGAGACGGCCAGGGTGGCCTTCTACGAGCCGACCGGCACCGAAGTCTTCACGACGTCGCCCGAGGAAATGGCGATATTCCAGGGCGGCGAGTCTTTGAAATGGGGCCGCATCGTGAAGGCAGCGGGGATCGAGGCGGAGTAACCGCTTTCGAATCCAGACAGATCAATAAGCAGGAGACAGAAATGAAGAATTGCAATGAAATGCGCGCATCGCGCAGGTGGAGCCGCGCGAGTCTTGCGGCTGGGTTCGCGGCAGTCGCACTGACCGCGTGCGGCGGAAGCGATCACGACGATGCAGCCACTCCCGTTCCGACGACGCCCGTCGCCGTGACGCCGCAGCTGAAGCTCACGATCACGGCGACGACCGATTTTCCCGGCACCTTCGGCGCCGTCGGTGCGTACGAGCAGGTCAGCGGCACGCTGTCCGGCGAGGTCGATCCGAAAGACGCGCACAACGCGATCATCCAGGACCTCGAACTCGCTCCGGTGAACGCGCGCGGCATGGTCGAGTACAGCGCCGATTTCACAATGCTCAAGCCCAAGGACATGAGCAAGGCGAGCGGCGTGCTGCGCTATGACGCGCCGAATCGCGGCAACATCCTCACCGCGCCCAACCTCGCTGCCAATCCCGGCGACGCGGTCTATTTCGAGCGCGGTTTCGTCTGGCTGTTTTCGGCGTGGCAAGGCGATGTGCCCAAGAGTTCGGCGCAGCGCCTGACGGTGACCGTACCGGTCGCGAAGAACAGGGACGGTTCGTCGATCACCGGCCCGTACACGGCCGAGCTGCTGACCGGTGCCGCATCGCCGTCGCTCACGCTGCCGGGCGGCGTGTTCAACGCGACCATGATTCCCTACGCACCCGAAAGTCTCGACAACACCAAGTCCGGCTACCTGCTGACGCGCAGGGTCAACGAGTCCGATCCTCGCATCCCGATCGCTCCGTCCGACTGGAAGTTCGCCAGCTGCAACGCGACCGACAAGCCGTTTCCCGGCACCGCCGATCCGGCGTCCGTATGCCTGAAAGGCGGATTCCAGCCCAACACGCTCTACGAAGTGAGCTACGTCGCGAAGGATCCCCGCGTGATGGGCGTCGGCCTCGCCGCGCTTCGCGACACGGTCGACTTCTTCAGGAACGCGAAGGCCGATACGGCCGGCACACCGAATCCTTTGGCGGGACGGATCACCGCGACGATCGGGCAGGGCACTTCCCAATCGGGCAATGCGCTCAAGACTTTCCTGCATCTGGGCTTCAACCAGACCTTGGCCGGCGGAAAGGTGTTCGACGGCATGTACCACCCACGTGGCCGCACGCCAGACAAACATCAACACGCGCTTCGCCGTGCCGGGCGGCGGCGGTGGACTGCGTACCGATCACCGTGCCTTCGGCCAGACCGCGCCGCGCGGCCTCGCAGCCGGCTACCGGGACGATGTCGCGGGCCGCACCGGCGGCGTCATGGCGCGCTGCCAGGCCACGACCACCTGCCCGAAATACTTCCTGGGTCTGTCGGGTACCGAGTTCTGGCAGTTGCAGGGCTCGCCGGTTCTCACCGACGCCTGGGGCTTCACCGACCTGACGCAGCCGTCCAACGCACGTGTCTATTACTACGCTGCGACGCAACACGGCGGCGGTACGGGCAGCCTGGAAACCGGAATCGCCTACACGCCGGCGGCAGCCGTTTACCCGCGCGGCAACATGGTCGATTTCGCCGATACCTTCCGCGCCCTGTTCGTCCAGCTGACCGACTGGGTCACGGTCGACAGGCCGCCGTCGCCGAGCCAGACGCCGAAGCTCGCCGACGGCTCGCTGGTGCGTCCCGAGCAGTTGCGGTTTCCGGTGATGAAGGGAAACAGTTTCCCGAGCAGCGGTGGCGTCGCGTTGCCGGATTTCAGCTACAGGGGGCTCTATAACGACTTTGCGTTGCTCGACTTCGGACCGCTCTACAAGCCGCAGGACGAATCCGGAATCGCAACTATCCTGCCGCCCGCCAACCTCGGCCGCAGCTACGCGATCCTGGTGCCGAACGTAGACGCCTCGACCGGCTTGCCGACCGCCGGAATCCGCAATGTCGACGTGCAGGCGCCGCTCGGTACCAGCATCGAGTTCAACTATGTCTCGACGCCGGGAATCGTCGATCTGGTCAACCTCACCGGTTCGTACATTCCCTTTCATAAGACAGAAGCGGCGCGGCTGGCTTCCGGCGATGCGCGGCCATCGCTCGAATCGCTGTACGGCACGCAGGCCGGTTACGTTTCGGCGGTAACGACTGCGGCAAATGCGCTGGTCTCCCAGGGATTCCTGCTGCGCGCCGATGCCGACCGCCGGATCGCCAGAGCGCAATCGACGACGGTTCTCCCGTGAATGCTGCCGGTCCAGACCGGCGGCAATGAAATTACGAAATGACCAAATGACGAAATGAGAAAAGCCCGCCAGACGCAAGCCTGGCGGGCTTTTTCAATACACCGAAGCGACTAGTCGCGCGCTTCGAGCCGGCGATTGATCGTCAGGGCGATCAGCGTCGCGGCACAACCCGACAGCAGATAGGCGCTCATGTAGCCGAGGCCGAAATGCGCGGACAGTCCCAGCGCGGTCAGCGGCGCAAAAGCGGCGCCGATCAGCCAGGCCACGTCGGCCGTCAGCGCGGCGCCGGTGTAGCGGTATTTGCCGGAGAAGTTCGAGGTCACCGTACCGGATGCCTGGCCGTACGAAAGGCCCAGCAGCACGAAGCCGACCAGGATAAACGTGTCCTGGCCCACTGCGCCGCCGTCGAGCAGCTTCGGCGCGAACAGGCTGAAGATGCCGATGAGCACGGCCAGAACGCCCAGTGTATTGCGGCGTCCGAACTTGTCGGCGATGGCGCCCGAAGCGATCGTTCCGACGGCCGCAAGGCAGGCGCCGATGATCTGCACCACGAGGAACTCGCTGATCGACTGATCCGAATACAACGTGATCCACGAGAGGGGGAAGATCGTCACGAGGTGGAACAGCGCATAGCTTGCCAGGGCTGCAAACGCTCCGATCAGGATGTTGCCACCCTGTGCGCGGCTGATCTCGATGAAGCCGGTCGGCTCCAGCTCGCGCTCGTCCAGAAGCTTCGAATACGCCGTTGCGGCGACGAGACGCAAGCGCGCGAAAAGCGCCACCACGTTGATCGCGAATGCAACGTAGAACGGATAGCGCCATCCCCACGAAAGGAAGTCTTCGCTCGTCAGGCTAGAGACGAGGTAGGCGAAAAGCGAGGCGGCGATGATGAAGCCGAGCGGCGCGCCGAGCTGGCCGAGCATCGCGTACCAGCCGCGGCGACCCTTGGGTGCATTCAGCGCCAACAGCGACGGCAGGCCGTCCCAGGAACCGCCGAGCGCGATGCCCTGGAGGACGCGGAAGACTGCCAGAAGCACGATCGACGCAATGCCCAGGCTTGCATAACCGGGCAGGAAAGCGATGACCGCCGTCGAGGTGCCGAGAAGGAAGAGCGCGGTCGACAGTTTTGCCTCGCGTCCGTATCGCCGCTGTATCGCCATGGATATGGCGGTGCCGAACGGACGTGCAATGAACGCCAGCGAGAAAATCGCGAACGAGTAGAGCGTGCCCTGGAGCCTGTCGGCGAAAGGAAAGAAGATGCTCGGGAACACGAGCGCCGAGGCGATTCCGTAAACGAAAAAGTCGAAATATTCGGAAGCGCGACCGATGATCACGCCGACGGCGATTTCGCCGGGATTGACCTGTGCATGGTCGTCGGCGCCGACGGCTTTGCCGAGTTCGCTGCCGGGCGTCTGGTCGCTGCTGTGCTGACCGATGTTGGACGTGGACGTCGTCATTGAGGGTACGGAATTTCCGGTAAGGTTGCGGCTGAGCCGTGAGCGTCTCACCAATGGGTTTTTTTTGCCATAGGACAAAACGTCCACTGCCAATTTTCTCCCATCCGCCGTAAATTCGCTCCCATCCCGCGCTCACATGCGCTCAATCTTTCCGGCATGCTCCACCTAAAGAAACTCCGCGGTCTGTTGCTGCTACCTGCTTTCCTGCTGGCAGGCTGCAACACCGTGTTGATGAATCCTTCTGGCGATATCGCCAATCAGCAGGGGCGTCTCATCGTCATTTCGACGGTGCTGATGCTCATCATCATCATCCCGGTGATTGCGCTGACTGTCTACTTTGCCTGGCGATACCGCCACTACAGCAAGGAAGCGAAAGCCGAATACGCTCCCAACTGGGACCATTCGACGCTGCTCGAGCTCGCGATCTGGGCGGCGCCGCTGCTGATCATCATCGCCCTCGGCGCGGTGACCTGGATCAGCACGCACACGCTCGACCCTTACCGTGCGCTGAGCCGGATCGATGCCAAGCGTCCGATTCCGCCGAACACGCAGCCGCTGGTCGTCGAAGTGGTCGCGCTGGACTGGAAGTGGCTCTTCATCTACCCTGAGCAGGGGATTGCTCTGGTGAACGAGCTGGCCGCACCGGTCGATCGCCCGATCCAGTTCAAGATCACGTCGACCACGGTGATGAATTCCTTCTTCATCCCGGCGCTCGCAGGCCAGATCTACGCGATGCCCGGCATGGAGACGAAGCTGCACGCGGTGATCAACGAGCCCGGCGTGTTCGACGGTTTCTCGGCGAACTACAGCGGCGCGGGCTTCTCCGGCATGCGCTTCAAGTTCCACGGCATGTCGAACGACGACTTCGGTCGCTGGGTCGCCCGCACCAAGGCAGGCGGCGGCATGCTCGATCGCCCGACCTACACGAATCTGGAAAAACCGAGTGAGCGCGTACCGGTTCAGCGCTTCGCCACGGTGGCTCCCGACCTCTACGACGCCATCCTCAACCGATGTGTCGACAGCAGCAAGATGTGCATGAAGGACATGATGGCCATCGATGCGAACGGCGGCCTCGGCCGGCCCGGCGCCTACAACGTCACCGCGAAACCGTGGCGTCCTGACAACAACAACGAATCCTCGACGCGCACTTATGTCGCGGCGATGTGCACTCCACGAGATTGATCATGCTCGACCGAATCGATTTGACGAAGCTGCTCTTCGGGCGCCTGACATGGGATGCGATTCCCCTGCACGACCCGATCCTGCTGATGACTTTCATTGCCGTGGTGCTTGGCGGCACGGCAGTCGTCGCCGGCCTGACCTACTTCAAGGTGTGGGGCACCCTGTGGCGCGACTGGATCACCAGCATCGACCACAAGAAGATCGGCATCATGTACATCATCCTGGGCCTGGTGATGCTGCTGCGCGGCTTTGCCGACGCCATCATGATGCGGGCGCATCAGGCGTTTGCCTTCGGGGACAACGCCGGCTTCCTGCCGCCGCACCACTACGACCAGATCTTCACTGCCCACGGCGTGATCATGATCTTCTTCGTCGCGATGCCGCTGGTGACCGGTCTCATGAACTTCGTGGTGCCGCTGCAGATCGGAGCGCGCGACGTTGCGTTTCCGTTCCTGAACAACTTCAGCTTCTGGATGACGACCTTCGGCGCCGGCCTCGTGATGGCTTCGCTATTCGTCGGTGAATTCGCACGCACGGGCTGGCTGGCGTATCCGCCGCTGTCAGGCATTGCCTTCAGTCCGGACGTGGGGGTGGATTACTACATCTGGTCGCTGCAGATAGCGGGCGTCGGAACCTTGCTGTCGGGCATCAATCTGCTCGCCACCATCGTGAAGATGCGCGCACCCGGCATGACCATGATGAAGATGCCGATCTTCACCTGGACCGCTCTCTGCACCAACGTGCTGATTGTTGCCGCCTTCCCGGTTCTGACCGCCGTGCTCGGCCTGCTGTCGCTCGACCGCTACGTCGGCACGAACTTCTTCACGAACGATCTTGGCGGCAACTCCATGATGTACGTGAACCTGATCTGGATCTGGGGTCACCCTGAGGTCTACATCCTGATCCTGCCGGCTTTCGGCATCTTCTCGGAAGTGGTTTCGACCTTCTCCAGCAAGCGCCTGTTCGGTTACGCGTCGATGGTCTACGCCACGGTCGTGATCACGATCCTCTCCTACCTTGTCTGGCTGCATCACTTCTTCACGATGGGCTCCGGCGCGAGCGTGAATTCGTTCTTCGGCATCACGACGATGATCATCTCGATCCCGACCGGGGCGAAGATCTTCAACTGGCTGTTCACCATGTACAAGGGCCGCATCCGCTACGAGCTGCCCATGCTGTGGACCATCGGATTCATGATCACCTTCGTGATTGGCGGCATGACGGGCGTGCTGCTTGCCGTGCCACCGGCCGACTTCGTGCTGCACAACAGCCTGTTCCTGGTCGCCCACTTCCACAACGTGATCATCGGCGGCGTGCTGTTCGGCATGCTGGCGGGCATCACCTATTGGTTCCCGAAGGCGTTCGGCTACAAGCTCGACGAGTTCTGGGGCAAGCTGTCGTTCTGGTTCTGGATCGTCGGCTTCTGGATGGCCTTCATGCCTCTGTACGTGCTCGGCCTGATGGGCGTGACGCGTCGCATGAGCCACTTCGAGGACATGTCGCTCCAGATCTGGTTCCAGATCGCAGCCTTCGGCGCGTTCCTGATCGCCTGCGGCATTGCATGTTTCCTGATCCAGCTGGTGGTGAGCTTCATTCGCCGCGAATCGCTTCGCGACGTCACGGGCGATCCGTGGAACGGTCGTACGCTGGAATGGTCGACCTCGTCGCCGCCGCCGGCCTACAACTTCGCGTTCACGCCGCAGATCCATGACAACGACGCCTGGTCGGACATGAAGGCTCGCAACTACCAGCGTCCGCAGCAGGGTTTCCTGCCGATCCACATGCCCAAGAACACCTGGGCCGGTTTCGTGATCGCGGCGCTGTCTGCGGCATCTGCCTTCGGCCTGATCTGGCATATGTGGCTCGTGGCCGGTGGCGCATTCCTCGTGATGCTCGCCGTCATCATCGTCCATACCTTCAACTACAAGCGCGATTACTACATCTCCGCCGACGACGTCGTCTCGGTAGAGGGTGATCGCACCCGTCTCCTGGCTGCACATGTCTGAGTCCGCTGTCCTTTCCCACCCCGGCCACGCAGGTATCCCGGGACACTCCGGTGACATCAACGCGCCGGACAACCAGCGCTTCTACGTTCCCGGCGAACACCATGTAGAGAACAGCACGTTGCTGGGCTTCTGGCTCTACCTGATGAGCGACTGTCTCATCTTCGCTTGCCTGTTCGCCATCTACGGCGTGCTGGGACGCAGCTATGCGGCCGGCCCGTCCGGCGCCGATCTGTTCGACCTGAAACTGGTGGCGCTGAATACGTCGCTGCTGCTTCTGTCGTCGATCACGTACGGCTTCGCGATGCTCGAGATGCAGCGGAAGCGTCTGAAGCCGACGATGGCGTGGCTCGCGGTGACCGGCCTGCTGGGCGCGGGCTTCATCGGCCTGGAACTGTATGAGTTCGCTCACCTGATCCATGAAGGCGCCGTACCGCAACGCAGTGCTTTCCTGTCTGCGTTCTTCGTGCTCGTCGGTACGCACGGCCTGCACGTCTTCTTCGGCCTGATCTGGCTGGTGGTCCTGATGGTGCAGCTCGGCCAGGGCGGCCTGATTGCTGAAAACCGTCGGCGCCTGATGTGTCTTTCGATGTTCTGGCACTTTCTGGACGTGGTCTGGATCGGCGTCTTCACCTTCGTGTATCTGATGGGAGTGCTGCCATGAGCGCGGTTCAAGCGAACGACCACGGTCACGGCCATGGTCACGACCACGGCGGCGACCACAACGAAGGCGCAGCCCACAGCACGCTGAAGGGCTATGTCACCGGTTTCGTGCTGGCTGTGATCCTGACCGCGATCCCGTTCTGGATCGTGATGGGCAATGTGTTCGAGAAATCGAGTACGACGGCACTGGTGGTGCTCGGTTTTGCGGCCGTGCAGATCGTGGGCCACATGATCTATTTTCTGCACATGAACACCAAGTCCGAAGGCGGATGGACCATGCTGGCGCTGGTCTTCACGGTGGTTCTCGTCGTCATCACGCTCGCAGGGTCGCTGTGGGTGATGTACCACCTGAACAGCAACATGATGCCGGGCTCGATGCACGAGACGCACGGCACGATCACGCAGCCGACCGAGTCGGCGAAACCGTCCACGCCTTGACGACCGCAGCGCCGCGTAGGCGCTCCATGGCGGCTCGCATTGCGCGGCTGTTGTTCCTGCTGCTCGCGCTGGGCGCATTCATCGGTTTCGTTGCGCTCGGTACCTGGCAGGTCGAGCGCCGTACGTGGAAGCTTGCACTGATCGAGCGCGTAACGCAGCGCGTGATCGGCGCTCCCGCAGTGCTTCCCGGTCGCGATCGCTGGTCTCGGATCGATGCCGCCGAAGACGAATACCGTCGCGTACGGCTGAACGGCGTTTTCCTGAACGATCGCGAGACGCTGGTCCAGGCGAGCACCGATTACGGCAGCGGTTTCTGGGTCATGACGCCGATGCAGCTGTCGGACGGCAGCATCGTGCTGGTAAATCGCGGCTTCGTTTCTCCTGAAAAGCGGGTCCGGAGCAGCCGCAACGACGGCTCTTCGGAGCCCCGGACGCCACGCGACGTCGTCGGCCTGCTTCGTCTGACCCAACCGGGCGGCAGCTTTCTCCGGCACAACGATCCGGCCGCCGAGCGCTGGTACTCGCGCGACGTCCAGGCGATCGCGCAGGCGCGCGGACTGGCGGAGGTCGCGCCGTATTTCGTCGACGCTCAGGCGAATGCGCAATCCGGCGCCAGATACACAGCCGGTGGTGGCGGCAATGCCGGTGAAATCATCCCCGGTACCATTCCGTCACGCTGGCCCGTCGCCGGACTCACCGTGATCGATTTCCACAACAACCATCTCGCCTACGCCATCACCTGGTACGCACTCGCGCTGATGATCGCGCTGGCGGTCGGGTATGTGCTTCGCGAGGAGCGGCGCGATCGGCGTTCGCGGGCTGCTGCTGGCCAGCCAGGCCATGCCGACATCGATTGAAACCCGGCGCGACGACGCGACCGGGCTGGACAACCTGCAGCAGCTGATCCAGCTGCGCTGGATCGCCGTCGTCGGGCAGATCGTCACCATCGAAGTGGTGCACTACGGCTTCCAGATCCGGCTTCCGCTGGACCAGATGCTCGCGATCATCGGCTGCCTGGTGCTGTTCAACCTGCTCAGCCTGTGGCGCTGGCGCACCGGTCGCGAAGTGACCAACACCGAGCTGTTCGTCACCTTGCTGGTCGATGTCGGCATGCTGACCCTGCAGCTCTACCTGAGCGGTGGCGTCACCAATCCTTTCGTCTACCTGTTCCTGCTGCAGGTGATCCTGAGCGCGGTGCTGCTGGAAAGCTGGTCGAGCACGGTGATGGTGGTGGTGACCACGACCTGTCTCGCCATACTTGCGCTGTTCTCGCGTCCGCTGTCGTTGCCGCTCGATCACGCGCGTGGATTGGCCAGCCCCTATATCCAGGGAATGGTCGTGTGCTTCGCGCTCAACGCGGCACTGCTGCTGATCTTCATCACGCGCATCAATGGAAACCTGCGCGCGCGAGATGCCCGGCTGGCCGGTTTGCGACAGCGTGCGGCCGAAGAAGAACATATCGTTCGAATGGGCCTGCTCGCATCGGGCGCCGCGCATGAGCTCGGTACGCCGCTCGCAACGCTTTCCGTCATCCTGGGCGACTGGCGACGCATGCCCGAATTCAGCGCCAACCCCGATCTTTTGCAGGAAGTGGGGGAGATGCAGGTCCAGCTGCAGCGATGCAAGGCGATCGTCAGCGGCATTCTTCTGTCGGCGGGAGAGGCGCGTGGCGAGTCGTCGGCTGCGACGACCGTCGTCACTTTCCTGGACGAACTGGCGGCCGAGTGGCGCGCGACGCGGCAGGTCCTTTCGTTCAGCTACACCAATCATTTCGGCGACGATCTGCCGATGGTGTCCGACTCGGCCATCAAGCAGACCGTCTGCAACGTCCTGGACAACGCGCTGGAAGCTTCGCCGTACCGCGTGGAACTCCAGGTGACGCGCGTCGACGAGTCGATGGTGCTCACGGTGACCGATGACGGCCCTGGCTTTGCGCCGGCCATGCTGGCGCAGCTCGGCAAGCCGTATCAGTCGAGCAAGGGGCGGCCCGGCGGCGGATTGGGCCTTTTCCTGGTGGTGAATGTGGTCCGGACGCTCGGTGGCAGCGTATCAGCAGCGAACCGGCTCGAAGGCGGCGCGGCCGTGACGATCAGGCTGCCGCTTGCGGCCATCACTCTGGAACTCGACGAAGCCGACGAAACGGACGATTTCGATTAGGTCGACCAGATCGCGTAGATCGACTGTCCCGAATATTCATGGAAAACCAGCGCCACCTACTGATCGTCGAAGACGACGCCGCCTTTGCCCGCACGCTCGGACGTTCTTTCGAGCGGCGCGGCTACTCGGTGATGCTGGCCGCAAGCCTCGACGAAGTCGTGAAGGTTCTCGCGTCGTCGCCGTCACCGAGCTACGCCGTTGTCGACCTGAAGCTCAGTGGCGAGGCCTCGGGCCTGGCCTGCGTCCAGGTGCTGAACGCGCATGACCCCGAAATGCTGATCGTCGTGCTGACCGGCTTCGCCAGCATCGCGACCGCTGTCGAGGCGATCAAGCTGGGCGCGAGCCATTACCTGGCGAAACCTTCGAATACGGACGACATCGAAGCGGCTTTCGGCCGCGCCGAAGGCTCGATCGAGGTGGAACTGACCAATCGCTCGACCTCGATCAAGACGCTCGAATGGGAGCGCATCCACGAAATGCTGGCCGAAACCGGCTTCAACATCTCCGAGACAGCGCGCCGGCTCGGCATGCACCGGCGGACGCTTGCGCGAAAGCTCGGCAAGCAGCAGGTCAAGTAACTGGTCAGGTAAGTTGTCAGGTGGAAGGAATCGTCAGGCCGCGTTGCACCGCAGGGCGGGCGACGAACGCTTCCAGCACGCGCTTGACTTCCTTAAAATTCTCGAAGCCGACCAGCTCGCCGGCTTCATAGAACCCGATCAGGTTGCGCACCCACGGAAAGATCGCAATGTCGGCGATGGAGTAGTCGTCGCCCATGATCCAGGCGCGGCCTGCGAGGCGCCGATCAAGCACGCCGAGCAGGCGCTTCGTCTCGTCGACATAACGGTCGCGGGGCCGCTTGTCTTCGTAATCCTTGCCGGCGAATTTGTTGAAGAACCCGAGCTGGCCGAACATCGGGCCGATGCCGCCCATCTGGAACATCAGCCACTGAATGGTTTCGTAGCGTCCGGCTGCATCGGTCGGCATGAACTTGCCGGTTTTCTCCGCCAGATAGATCAGGATCGCGCCGGATTCGAACAGCGCCAGCGGCTTGCCGCCCGGGCCGTCGGGGTCGAGGATCGCCGGAATCTTGTTGTTCGGGCTGACCGACAGAAACTCCGGCGTCATCTGGTCCTGCTTGTCGAAAGCGACGCGGTGCGGCTCGTACGGCAGCCCGCATTCCTCCAGCATGATCGCGGCCTTCACGCCGTTCGGCGTCGGCAGCGAGTACAGCTGCAATTGCTCGGGATGCTTGGCTGGCCACTTCTTCGTGACTGGAAAGGTGGAGATGTCGGTCATGGTTCGGTGCGTTGGTTTGTAAAGAATCGGCGGAGATCAGATGTCGTCCAGCCCGCGCGTGCGCAAGACGGCGCGCAGGTGCCGCACCTCACGCTGCAGGTCGAGGATCAACGCGGCGGCATCGAGCCCGACACCGAAATCGCGCTGCAGCCGTCGTGCTTCAAGTGCGCGCTGCAGGTCGGCGCTCTGGAAACGCCAGCTGTCGGGCTGCGCTTCGCGTCGCGAAACCTCGACGATGCCGACATCGACCAGTTGCGCGACCCATTCGATTTCGGCACCGCACGCGTGTGCGATCTCGTCGGCGGCCAGCGGATGTGCCGCGCTCAACGCAGTCACCGTGGTCGAAAAGGAACCGGACGAGACGGTCGATGTGATTCTGGAAAGACGGGCCATGTCATCACACTCCCAGATGGCGGCGCGGGTTGAAGGAAGACGCCGATTTCGCGAGCTGCTCATAGGCTTCGCGGACGGCATCGCTATCGGCGGGCGGAAGGGCGATGTCGAGCAGAAGGTACACGTCGCCGGCTGTCGGATTGCCGGGGAAGCCGCGACCCTTGAGCCTCAGCTTCATGCCGTTGCGTGCCTTCGCCGGCACGGTGACTTCGACCGTGCCGCCGCCCGGAACCGGCACTTCGACCTGCGCGCCGAGCGCGGCCTCGGTTGGCGTGACCGGCAGCGTCAGATAGATGTCTCGGCCTTCGATGCGGTAGAGCTTGTGCGGTGCGATACGGACTTCGAGATACAGGTCGCCCGGCGCCTCGCCACCATGGCCGGGCATGCCTTGCTTCGCGAGCCGGATGAACTGGCCGGGATGCACGCCGGCCGGGATCTTCACGCTCAGCGTGCGCGTCTTCCAGTCGGGTTCGCCGTTGGCGCCGGTCTCCATGGCGCGCAGGGAAATCTCGCGCTCCGATCCGTTGAGCGCGTCTTCCAGCGAAATCTCGATGGCCGCGTGATGGTCCTCGCCGCGGGCGCGATGGTTCTGGCGCGCAGCACTGCGGTGTTCGGACTCGCCGAAGAGAGAGGAGAAGAAGTCGCTGAAATCCGCCTGGTCGGCCGGGCCGGCCCGATTCGCGGAACCCGGTGCGCCACGGGCGCCGCGGTGGAATTCATAGCCTTCATCCCAGCCTGGCGGCGGCCGGAAGTCGCCGTCCGGCGAACCGCCGCGCGCGACGCGGTCTGCAAGTGCGTCGTAGGCAGCGCGCTTTTCCTTGTCGCGCAATACGTCGTTGGCTTCGTTCACATCGCGCATCTTCACTTCGGCATCGGCTTCCTTGCTGACGTCCGGATGGTACTTGCGCGCCAGCTTGCGGTAGGCCTTGCGCACATCGTCTTCGGTGGCGCTGCGCTCGACGCCAAGTACCTTGTAGTAGTCCTTGAAGTCCACGGCGTCAGGCCAGCGCCGCAGCGTCGCTGGTACGTGCGAGCAGCGGGTCGATTCGCCAGATCGTCTGGCCTAGCTTTTCGATGCGCCGGAATCTCAGCGGCTGCGCGTTGCCGAGCACGTCGGGTTCGATCGTCACGCCGAGCAGCGCTGCCAGCACGTAGAGCGTGCCGCCATGTGCCACGACGAGAACCGGCGCCGGCGTGGCGTCGAGCGCCAGGGTCAGCGCCGCGCGCTTGCGGTCGACGAACTGGGCCAGCGTCTCGCCGCCATCGGGCGAGCAGGCCCAATCGAGATTGACCGACGAGGTGCCGATCAGCGCGCCGAAGTGGCGCTCGCGCAGGTCGTCGCGTGCGGTGGGAACCAGTCGCAGTCCGGTCGCCACGGCATTTGCCGTGTCGAATGCGCGACGCGCGTCGCTGCAGACGATGGTTCGGATCGGCTCGCCGGCCAGGCGCTCCGCGGCCCTGGCGGCCTGCTGCAGTCCGAGTTCGCTCAGCGGCTCGTCGACATCCTGGAAGATTCGTGAAGCATTTCGGCCGGTCTGGCCGTGCCGCAGGAAATAGAAGTGGTCGCAGGACGGCACGATCGGCTGTGCCGATGCAAGCCGGACGAGTTCGTCGAAGCCGGCGGGATGCTTCTGCGTGAAGTGCGGAGGCTGGATTGTTTGATCGGTCATGGTCAGAACTTCGGAATGCGGAGCGTCTTGCTGATCATCAGCGTACCGGACAAACCGAACATCAGCGACAGCGGATGCAGCGTCCACGGTCCGATCGCGAGGGCGCCGCCCCAGACCGCATCGCCCAGCCGGCCTTGCCAGGCCGCGATCGCCAGTACGCCGACGAGCACGACGCTGGTCGGAATCGGCGTGCCTTCGAAGAACCTGACCTTATCCGCGCCTTCGGACAGCGCCTCGGCGGTGACGTTGTAGCGCGCCAGCCGGCTCACGCCGCAGCCGACGAAGTAGATCAGGATCGCGCAGTCCCAGCCGCCGTTCAGTCCGGCTGCGAAGGCCAGTGCGGCCGGTGCGACGCCGAAGGAGATGATGTCGGCCAGGGAATCCAGTTCGCGTCCCAGAGCCGAATGTGTCTGGCGCCAGCGCGCGATGCGTCCGTCGAACACGTCGAAGATGAACGCGGCCGGTGCGAGCGCGGCGGCCCAGAGGAAGTGCGTGAGCGACTGGCTCGCCATGTAGGCCATCGCGAGGAAGACGCCGCCGACGCCGCAGGCCGCATTGCCGAGGGTGAAGACGTCGGCCAGATGGAAGCCGCGAATCATCGAGAAGTGCTTGCGTACCGGCGCGCCGGAGTTCGGAAGAGGCATTTGGAAGATCCTGGAAATGTTGTCCTGACATTAGCGCAATCGCGCAGGTGCTCTTGTAGGCACAGACAGGCACAGTCCGCAGCCGGTCAGCACCTCAAGGCTGCGCGATTGCCGCCTTCCTTCTTCGCGGTGTACATGGCTTCGTCGGCATGGCGGATGAGTTGCTTGTAGTCGTCGCCGTGCTGCGGATAGAGCGCAATGCCGATGCTCGGCGAGACGCGCAGCGGCTGGTCGGCCGGCTCGGCCAGAAGGAACGGCGTGCTCAGTGCGAGGCGGATGTCCTCGGCAATGGCGAGCGGGTCGGCAGCGGCCACGCGGTCCTCGATCAGAACCAGGAATTCGTCGCCGCCGATGCGTCCGACGACGCCCGCGCTGCCGACGCATTCGCGCAGCCGACGCGCGGTCTCCTGCAGCAGCAGATCACCGGTCGCATGGCCGAACCGGTCGTTCACCTGCTTGAACATGTCCAGGTCGAGATACATCACGGCGAGGCGCGCGCCGTCCGTGCGTGCGAGAACCAGTGCCGCCTGCAGGCGGTCGTGCACCAGCGCGCGGCTCGGGAGGTCGGTGAGCGGATCGTGGCGCGCGATGTGGCGCAGCCAGGCGTCGCGCTGCTTGCGCTCGATGGCGGTCGCGATCTGCGTCGAGACGAACTGCAGCAGTTCGAGATCCTTGGTGGTGTAGCGCACATCGCCGGAGTAGCTCTGCACCACCAGTGCGCCGATGGTGGATCTGGTGGTGCGCAGCGGCACGCCGAGCCAATCCTGCGCATTCAGGCCGACATCGAATTTCACGGCGGCCGGCAACGCGATTTCGGTCACGGGGTTGTCGGCGCAGATCAGCAGTGCCTGGCCGCTGCGGATGACTTCGGCGCTCAGCGTGCGCGAATCGAGCTTGCGTGGCGCCGGCGGTGCCTGGTGCGTATCGACGAAATACGGAAAGCTCAGTTCGTCGGTGGCCTCGTCGTACAGCGCCACGAAGAAATTGATCGCCGGCAGCAGCCCGCCGACGATCCCGTGGACCTGGCGAAACAGCGCCAGCAGGTCTTCGGCGTTGTGGGCGGCCTCCGAAACGGCATAGAGCGCCGCCTGGATCGACTCGGCCCGCCGCCGCTCGGTCACGTCGCGCGCAACCGCCACGCGAAGCTGCCGCGACTCCGACCAGTGCGCAGACCAGTTGATGTGGACCAGCGTGCCGTCCTTGCGCACGTAGCGGTTCTCGAAGTGCGGATGCGGCTCGCCGGCGACGATCTCGTCGACCCGGCCGAGCGTTCGCTCGCGGTCCTCGGCACACACGAAATCGATCATCGGCCGCCCGAGCATTTCTTCCTGCGTGTAGCCGAAGATGCGTCGGCCGGCGGCGCTGACGAACAGGAACACGCCATCTGCATCCACCACGCACACGGCGTCGACCATCAGCGCCATCACGCTCGAAAGAAAGTCGTCGCCCTCCGTGCTGAGTGTCGGAACGACGGCTTCGAGCGATTCGAGGTTTTCGAGAGGGATCACGGGACCGAAGCGTTGGAAAAAGCCATTGAAACACTTGTTGCTACATTGTGTACAAGTGTCATTCTCTGCGCTCCTCGTCCATTGCTCTCCCACTCGGGATGGCTTCGTGCCGGACGCAGTTCGCGAACCACGTCGGCAAGACGTGCGGCCGGCCAGCGAGAACCCGACTCCGAAGCGTCCAGCGCCAGCCGCTGCGTTGCCGCATGGCCACGGTTCTCGAGCGCACACAGCAGGTCGAGCTGCCAGGCCAGCAGCACCATCAGCACCGGATCCTCGACGCTGAGTTCGCGTACATCGCGCAACCGGTTCGCCAGTTTTCGGCCCAGCGGCCCCCAGCCCTGCATCACTGCGCCGCCGAGCGTGCCGCCCAGCGCGGCGCCGGCGCCGAGAGAAAGGCCGCCGAGGGCGACGTCCGCCATCACGCCCAGCGCTGCGCCGACCGCGGCGCCTTGTCCGAGCCGGACGCCGGCATCCTTCATGGCTTCCGGGCTGAAGAAGTCCATCGACCACCGGCCCTCCAGCGCCGGCAAGGGCGACTCGCTGGCATCGTTCTCGCGAAACCCATAGAGCGCCAGGAGATCGGAGGCGCAGCGCTGCGCCTTGTCTGCGATGGCCTGTCGAAGCGCGGCGACCGCCGGCTCCCGGCGTGCCGGATCGGCGAAGTCGCTCGCCGCGACGGTACGGCGGGTCGCTGCCGCGTCGATCAGCAGTTCGGCGATGCGCGTGCACGCGTCCCGACGACGCCCGGCAACTTCGTTGTCAAGGAAAGCCGCGATCTCGCCAAGTTCGGCGCGGCGCTCGCGCAGCAGGGTGACGAGGTCCTGGTAAAGATCGCGTTCGGCGCCGACAAACGGCGCGGCTGCATCGAAGCGCACCACGGCATGCAGGCCGTAGGCTGCCAGCAAAGCGCGCCATTCGGCCTCGCGGCTGCGCGCGTCGCGCACGAAATTGAGCACCGGCAACACCGGACGCGCGCAGGAGCCGATCAGCTCGATCTCGTCGCGGAACTTCGGCAGCACCGGCTCGCGCGCGTCGATCACGAGAAAGGCCGCATCGGCATCGAGGAGCGTCCTCAGCACCTTGGCCTCCTGCTCGAAGCTGCCGTGCGCTTCCGGGCCTTCGAGGAATCGGCGAATCCGGTCGGGAGGCGTCGACACCTGATCGATGCGCGCGATGTGTTCCCGTAGGCTGACCGCATCTTCCAGCCCCGGCGTGTCGAAGAAACGCACGGCAACACGCCCCTGAATCCGCAGATCGACACGCTCCACATGGCGCGTCGTGCCGGGGCGCTGCGATACCTCGCCGAAGTCGACACGGCGCGTGAGCGTGCGCAGAAGCGATGTCTTGCCCGCGTTGGTGTGGCCGACCACGGCGATGCGGATCGGGTTCATCGACGCCGGCCTCCGAGCGCATCGGCCAGCCGGTCGTGCGCGACGATCGGCCCCAGGCGGGTATCGGTAAGCCAGCGCTGCCAGCGGTCGCGCGCGATGCCGTCGTCCGGAGTGGCTTCGTCGCCAAGCAACCAGAGCCGGCATTCGCCGCAATGCGCAAGCAGCTCGCGCAGCAGCCTCTCGGTGCCCCGGTCGGGGCTCGACGCTGCACGGCAGGCGATCAGCAGCAGGTGGGGCCGCAGTCGGGCCGTCGTGTCGAGCAGTTCGCGGCGGCTCCGGGCGCTGCCGTCGATGTCGAGCAGCGTCGGTTCGGCGTCCGGGGGCATGGCATCCATCCAGTCCCGGAGTTCGGGCGCAGGCCAGGCGTGACCGGGCGCCAGCTCGAAGGCCGCCACGACCAGCGCGACGCCGAGCGGTCCGGCCGGACGCGGTGCCGTGCCCGTGCGGATATCCGTCGGCACGGCGCCTTCCGGGTCGACGATCTCGGTCGGCGCCATGGCGTCGAAGCGCGACAGCAGCTTCCTGTAATACGGCAGCGACAGATCCGGTCTCAACCGGCTCTCGCGCGCTTTCCATACGGCGATGCAGGCGATCAGCGCGATCACTCTCGGGACGAGACCGTAGACGGCGATGCAACCGGTCAGCCACAACGCCCAGGTTCGCTGCATCTGCGGCGCCACGACCGCGGTCGCATCCGTGGCCATTACCGCCGCCGCATCGGGCACCGGGAAGCCGAACCACGCCGGCACGCGGCCCAGCGCCTGCACGAAAGCGAGAAAGAACTGCGGATCGAGGATCGTCGTCTCCCAGCCCAGCGTGTAGCGATGGAACGCCAGCGCGAACAGAACGGCGCCGAGCACGACGACGAACGACAGCGCCCAGATCGCATGGCTTGCGATACCGAACGCCCACGGCAGGAGCCTCGCCTGCGTCAGCAGGCGCGTGGTGGCGCGCAGCATCACGGGCGCCTGCCCATGCCGACCGCCTGCGACACGTGCCGTCAGCGTCATCCAGAGCCAGCCGAGCGATACGCGCGGCACTTTCTGGAATCGCGACGGCAGCAACAGTCCGGCGAGCCAGAGCGCCATCGTGATCGCGTGGACGCCGAGCAGGCTCGACAGCGCAGCCACGACGTTGATCCGTCTTTCGGCATTTCCGGTGACGCTGCCCGCCAGCGCCAGGCCGGCTAGAACGATCGTCACCACGATGGCTGCGCCGATCCATGGGGAACCGCTGCGTGCGTGGGAGAGGGTGGTTTGCAGTCCGACGCGGTGGCCAAGCTCCGCGGCTCGCCTAGAGATCTGCGCCTCGCGGCCGGCTAGCGAGGCTGCGGTACGCATGGCGGCTGCATCGTCGAGCGGCCCGTTTTCCTCGATCAGCCTGATGGATTCGGTGATCACCGCATCGGAGAGGGCGGGCGGAGAAGAGGAGGGTTTCAAGCGTGAAATTATGCCGTTGTCAAAACGCGCGACACCGCGCCAAAGGGCACCTGAGAGCGCAAAACCATGCGCACCAACGACAACGGGGCCGCAGTTGCGGCCCCGTGGCGGGATTGAATCCGACGCTTCGCGTGCGCCAGCCGTTCGGTCAGCGCAGGCCGAAGAACGACAGCACTGCGACCACGACGACGACCAGACCGACGATATAGATGATGGAATTCACGCGTTGCTCCTCTTGTGTTGACGATGTGGCTACATTGCTCGCTCGGGCCGAAAGACCCTGTCGGCGGCTGGCGGCGTGTGCTGTAGGACTTGCCTCGTTTTCCATCATTTGGATTTGTCAAACTTCGCCGAGAAAACCCCCGCTCTGGTGGGCCCAAAGGCGCGCATAGAGCCCGTTCTGCGCCATCAGCGTCTTGTGATCGCCTTCTTCGACGATGCGGCCTTCGTCCAGCACGATCAGCCGGTCCATCGCGGCGATGGTCGAAAGCCGATGCGCGATGGCGATCACGGTCTTTCCTTCCATCAGGCGGTAGAGGCTGGCCTGGATCGCGGATTCGACCTCCGAGTCGAGCGCGCTGGTCGCCTCGTCGAGCAACAGGATCGGCGCGTCCTTCAGCATCACCCGTGCGATCGCGATCCGCTGCCGCTGGCCGCCAGACAGCTTCACGCCGCGCTCGCCGACATGCGCCTCGAAGCCGTGCCGGCCCTTCGCATCGCTCAGCGTTCGGATGAAGCCCGAGGCCTCGGCCCGCTCGGCAGCGGCTAGCACCGCGGCTTCGTCGGCATCCGGGCGGCCGTAGCTGATGTTGTCGGCGACCGAGCGGTGCATCAGCGAGGTATCTTGCGTGACCATGCCGATGTGCTTGCGCAGCGAATCCTGCGTGACGCCAGCGATGTCCTGGCCGTCGATCAGGATCTGGCCGCTTTCCAGGTCATGGAAGCGCAGCAGCAGATTGACCATCGTCGACTTGCCCGCGCCGGAGCGACCGACCAGACCGATCTTCTCGCCAGGGCGGACCGTGAAATCGAGATCGTCGATCACGCGGCGGCCGTCTTTGCCGTAGTTGAAGCTCGCATGCGAGAAGCGCACTTCGCCATGCGGCACCTGCAACGCCTTCGCGCCCGGCGCATCGATCACCGTGCGCGGCAGCGACAGCGTCTTCATGCCGTCCTGCACCGTACCGACGTTCTCGAACAGGCTCGTCATCTCCCACATGATCCAGTGCGACATGCCCTGCAGCCGCAGCGCCATGGCCGTCGCCGCGGCCACGGCGCCCACGCCGACCGACCCCTTGGACCAGAGCCACAGAGACATGCCCGCCATGCCGGCGGTCAGGCCCATGCTCAGCGTGTGATTCACGATCTCGAAGGCGCTGACCAAGCGCATCTGCGCATGCCCGGTCGCCTGGAACTCCTTCATGGCATCGCGCGCGAAGCCGGCCTCGCGCTGCGTGTGCGAGAACAGCTTGACGGTCGCGATGTTGGTATAGGCGTCGGTGATGCGCCCGGTCATCAGCGAGCGCGCATCGGCCTGCGACTTGCCGACCTTGCCGAGCCGCGGCACGAAGAACGTCAGCGCACATATATAGAGCAGCAGCCAGATCGCGAAAGGAATCATCAGCCGGGTGTCGAGCACCGCGGCCAGCACGATCATGGTCGAGACGTAGATGCCCATCGCGACCATGACGTCGGCCAGCACGAAGACGGTGTCGCGCACGGCCAGTGCCGTCTGCATCACCTTGGCCGTGATGCGGCCCGCGAATTCGTCCTGGTAGAACGCCATGCTCTGGCCGAGCATCAGCCGGTGGAAATTCCATCGCAGCCGCATCGGCAGGTTGATGGCCAGCGTCTGATGTTTGACGATGGTCTGCAGCGCCACCACCGCGATGCTGGCGACGAGTGCGACGCCGAGCCAGATCAGCGTGGTGCCGCGGTCCTGCCAGAGCTGCGCCGGAACCTGGCCGCCGAGCCAGTCGACGATCCGGCCGAGCATCGCGAAAAGCAGTGCTTCGAAGACGGACATCGCCACCGTGAGCAATGCCATCGCTGCGATGGCACCCCGGAGTCCGCGGGTGCAGGACCAGACGAAGGAAACAAATCCGGAGGGCGGCGGTGAAGGCTCGGCGATCGGGTACGGATGAAGCAGTCTCTCGAAGAAGCGGAACAAGACAGGTAATCTCTAGATGAAGCGTTCAGCGTCGAACCTGAAGCGCGCCCGGGTTCACGATGTTGGTCGGATTTCCCCTGATGAAGCTCACGACGTTGTCGAAGGCCTGGCCGAAATACGATTCGTAGCTTTCCTGCTCTACGTAACCGATGTGCGGGGTGCAGATGCAATTCTCGAGACGGAGCAGGGCGTGACCCTGGAGCGGCGGCTCGCTTTCGAAGACGTCGATCGCCGCCATGCCCGGCTTGCCGCGATTCAGCGCCGCGAGCAGGGCGTCCGGTTCGACGAGTTCGGCTCGCGACGTGTTGACGAACAGCGCGGTCGGCTTCATGCGCGAGAGATCTTCCAGCGTCACGATGCCGCGCGTTTCTTCGTTCAGACGCAGATGAACGGTGACGACGTCGGAAGCCTGGAAAAAGGCCTCGCGACTCGGCGCCACCTGAAAGCCGTCCGATCGCGCCTGTTCGCGGCTGCCTTCGCGTCCCCAGATCACCACCTGCATGCCGAAAGCCTGTCCGTAGCGCGCCACCAGTTGTCCGATACGGCCATAGCCCCAGATGCCCAGCGTCTTGCCCTTCAGTACGGTTCCGAGCCCGAAATTGGGTGGCATCGAACCCGACTTGAGGCCCGACTGCTGCCATGCGCCGTGTTTCAGGTTGCTGATGTACTGCGGCAGCCTGCGCATCGCAGCCATGATCAGCGCCCAAGTGAGCTCTGCTGGTGCGAGCGGCGAGCCGCTGCCTTCCGCAACGGCCACGCCGTGTTCGCTGCAGGCCGTCACGTCGATGTGGCCCGCGACACGACCGGTCTGCGAAATCAGTTTGAGGCGGGGAAGCTTTTCGATCAGCTGACGAGAGATCTGCGTTCTTTCGCGGATCAGCACGATCACGTCGGCGTCCTTGAGGCGGACCGAAAGCTGGCCGATGCCTTTCACGGTGTTGGTGTACACCTTCGCCGCGTAGGCATCGAGCCTGGAAGCACAGCGCAGCTTGCGCACTGCGTCCTGGTAGTCGTCGAGAATCACAATGTTCATGGCGTCCCATTGTGCCTCGTCCCGCCTCATCGCTGCCTTAGCGACAGTTCAGCGACGGCTCAGCGACGGTTCAGTGCAGAACGCGCACTCCGTGTGAGATCTCGGCTGCTTCCAGCGCCGCGAGCCGGTCGAGTTCGGCGCATACGTCGACGAGACGCCCGGACAGGATGACGCGTCCGGTTCTTCGCTGGGTCTGTCCGGCCTGATGGGCGTCGACGGTTCGCACCACGCGCAACGGTCGTGCAGCCGGTCGTCCCGCAGCCGCGACGGCCGCCGGTGCATTCGACTCGTGCGAGACGGTCTCTGCGCTGCCGGTGGCACTGCGCGCCGTGCAGGCCGGACGAACCGAGACATAGCGCAGTCCCGCCGAGCGGTCGGTCGGACCCATGTCCTTTTTCGGCATCCAGCGGCAAGCCAGCGACTGCAGCGGTGCGAGCAGGTCCACGAAAGTAAGCAAAGCGATTCCCATGCGATCTCCAAATCAGAGGTTGAACACAGGCAGGATTGCATTCACAAAGGCTGGGAGAGGGTGATGGCCACACGCCATACGCCCGCCACCTCTCGCAGCGCGTGTGCTCAGGTCACATGAGCATCGTGTTGCGGATCAGACCGACGGCAAGGCCCTCGATCTCGAACGGCTCGCCCGGCTGGACGACGATGGTCGGGTAGTCGGGATTTTCGGCATGCAGCTCGATCACCTGCTCGTTGCGTTGAAGACGCTTCACCGTGACCTCGTCGCCGAGACGTGCGACGACGATCTGGCCATTGCGCGCATCCTTGGTGGACTGCACGGCCAGCAGGTCACCGTCCATGATGCCGATGTCGCGCATCGACATGCCGCGCACCTTGAGGAGATAGTCCGGCTGGTGCTGGAACAGCGTGTTCTCCAGGTAATAGGTCTGCTCGACGTGTTCCTGCGCCAGGATGGGCGAACCGGCAGCCACGCGACCGACGAGCGGCAGGGCGAGCTGCGACATGCCGGGCAGCGAGAGCGAAAACTGGTTGTTGCGCGACTCGTTGAGCGAGCGAAGCGCGTCTCCCTTGAGGCGAATGCCTCGGGATGTGCCGCTCACGAGCTCGATCACGCCCTTGCGTGCCAGGGCTTGAAGATGTTCTTCCGCTGCATTGGCGGACTTGAAACCGAGTTCTGCCGCAATCTCGGCACGCGTCGGTGGCGCGCCGGTGCGGGCGATGGTGCTGCGGATGAGATCGAGAATCTGCTGCTGACGGGCTGTAAGCTTGACGGCGAACTGCATGGGAACTCCTTGCGCTACTGTCTGGATATCCAGTACCTGTATTTTTAACCAGTTTTCTGGAGTTTGCAAGCAATGGACAACAAAAGTGCGCGTCAGCGACGCGTCGTCGTCATCGGCACGGGTGGAACGATCGCCGGACGTGCGTCGAGCGCGCTCGACAACATCGGATACAGCGCGGCAGAAGTCGGAGTGGCCGAACTGGTCGAGGATCTCGCGCCCGACGGTGTCACGCTCCTGACCGAGCAGGTCGCCCAACTCGACAGCAAGGACATGGATTTCGGTGTGTGGCAGTCGCTTGCCGACCGCTGCGCCGAGTGGCTGGCGCTACCGGACATCGACGGCATCGTCGTCACGCACGGCACCGACACGATCGAGGAGACCGCGTACTTCCTGCAACGGGTGCTCGCGCCGGAGAAGCCGGTCGTCCTGACCTGCGCCATGCGTCCCACAACGGCACTGGCGCCGGACGGTCCGCAGAACATGCGCGACGCCGTCTGCATCGCGAGCGGCACTCCGGACCCGTCGGCGTGCGGCGTCTCCGTCGTTTGCGCCGGACGTGTTCACAGTGCGCTAGACGTGCAGAAAGTGCATACCTACCGGCTGGATGCCTTCGATTCGGGCGATGCCGGTCCGATCGGCCACATGGAGGAGGGTGCGCTGCGTCGCGTACGAGAGTGGCCCGGTGGCGACCCGGCGGGCGCAGCGCAATCTCTGGAGCGTGTCCGCGCGCTTCCGGCAGACTGCTGGCCGCGTGTCGAGATCGTCGCCAGCCACGCGGGCGCCACTGGCCGGACGATCGATGCGCTGTGCGCAAACGCGACTGCGGGAGATGCGCTCGACGGACTCGTCATCGCTGCAACCGGCAACGGAAGCATCCATCGAAGCATCGAAGCTGCGGCACTGCGCGCTCGGGAGGCTGGCGTCGCGGTGGTTCGGGCGACGAAGTGCGCGCAGGGACGAATCCTGCCGATCGCTCACGCCACCTTGCGCGACGCGGGCAACCTTTCGCCGGTGAAGGCGCGAATCTCGCTGATGCTGGAATTGATGGGACCGAACGCCCACGCTTCCCGCTGACGGATCAGGCGCTGAGCGCTTCGAGTGCCCGCTTCGTGATCTCGTCGACCGAACCCACGCCGCTGATGGCGCGGTACTTCGGCGCTGCATCCGGCTCGGTCTTGGCCCATGCGGCGTAGTAATCCACCAATGGACGCGTCTGCTGGCTGTAGACATCGAGCCGCTTGCGCACGGTTTCTTCCTTGTCGTCGTCTCGCTGCACCAGCGCTTCGCCGGTCAGGTCGTCGACGCCTTCGGCCTTCGGCGGATTGAATGCGATGTGGTAGATCCGGCCCGACGCCGGATGCGAGCGCCGACCGCTCATGCGCTCGATGATGTCGCTGAACGGCACGTCGATTTCAAGGACGTAATCGAGCTTCACGCCGGCCGCACGCAGCGCGTCGGCCTGTGGCAGCGTGCGCGGGAAGCCGTCGAAAAGGAAGCCGCCGGCGCAGTCCGGCAGCGCGATGCGCTCCTTGACCAGATTGATGATGAGATCGTCGCTCACCAGTGCGCCGGAAGCCATGACGGCTTCGGCCTCAAGGCCCAGGGGAGTGCCCGCCTTGACCGCGGCGCGAAGCATGTCGCCGGTCGAGATCTGTGGGATGGAAAACTTGCGGCAGATGAATGCCGCCTGCGTGCCCTTGCCTGCCCCGGGGGCGCCCAACAAAATCAGTCTCATGGTGTCCTCGCACTTTTCTTGAATTTTTTGTCACGCCTTGGGGTCAATGCGCCGGGCGGAATTGCGTCGAGGATAGCATGCGGTTCCGTGCGAAATTCCCCTTGCGGAAGGTCCGGCGTCAGGTGCGGGACAGCAATTCGCGGACCCTGGCCAGGTCGTCCGGCGTGTCGATGCCGGGACCGGGACGCAGCGGGCTCACATGCACCGCGATCCGGTGTCCGTGCCAGAGCGCACGGAGCTGCTCCAGCGCCTCGGTGCTTTCGATCGGAGCCGGCGGCAACGCAGGAAATTCGCGTACGAAACCGGCTCGATAGCCATAGATGCCGATGTGCCGAAGCGCTTCCGGCAACAGCGGAAGCTGGCGCAGCCCGTCGGCTGAAACGCCGCCGTCGCGCCACCACGGAATCGGCGCTCGACTGAAGTACATCGCGTTGCCGCGCGCGTCGAGCACCGCCTTGACGACATTCGGATTCGCGTAATCCTCCGGCGAATCGATGGCGTGTGCCGCAGTGCTCATGGCGGCATCGTCGTGCGCTGCCAGCATGGCCGCGACGGCGTCGATCAGCGCGGGATCGATCAGCGGTTCGTCGCCCTGCACGTTGACCACGATCGTCGCGTCGTCGAGTCCGAGCAGCGTGCACGCCTCGGCCAGCCGGTCGCTGCCGCTGGCATGGTCGGTGCGGGTCAGCAGCGCCTCGACGCCGTGCGCGCTGCAGGCATCGACAATCCTGAGGTCGTCGGCGGCCACCACCACCCGCGAAGCGCTAGATGCGCTGGCCCGTTGCGCGACGCGCACAATCATCGGCAGGCCGGCGATGTCCGCCAGCGGCTTGTCGGGAAGACGGGTGGAGGCGAGTCGGGCGGGTATGAGGACGACGAATTTCGGGGGCGTCGGCACGACGGCGGTCATTCAGATGCCGAGTTCTTCATCGGAAAGTACGCGGGCCTCGTTCTCTAGCAGCACCGGAATGCCGTCGCGCACCGGATAGGCCAGACGCGCGCTGCGCGAAGCCAGTTCCTGTTTTTCGACGTTCCAGGTGAGCGGCCCCTTGGTGACGGGGCAGACGAGCAATTCAAGCAGCTTGGTGTCCATCGAGCGATGATAACTTTGCATCGAGCGCCTCGAAAAAGCGCGGCTCCGGTTCGAACAGCAACGGTATCGCGAGCGCTTCCGGAAAAGAACGCCACAGCTTGACCGCGTCCTTCTCGGTGCAAAGCACCACCGGCGCGACGCCGTCGACAGCTGGCAATGCCTGCCAGTCGCTGAAATCGTGGTGATCGGGCAGCGCGATGGTCCGGGTCAGCCGCAGTCCCCGGCATCGCAGCATCGAAAAGAAGGCCTCCGGCCGGGCGATCGCTGCGACGGCGACCAGTGGCCGGTTACCAGCAACGCCGAGTCCGTCGAGTGCGACGCGTTCGCCGTTTCGACGCAACGCGTAGTCGGCCAGTGCGCGCGTCGCCGCGAATCCGCCGCCGAATGCAGCGCGGGCGCCGGTGTGCAGCACCAGATCGCAGTGGCGCGGCCAGGGCTCGCGCAGCATGCCGGCCGGCAGCAGCCAGCCGTTTCCGATCCCGCGTTCGTCGAACACGCAGATCTCCACGTCGCGCCGCATGGCGAGATGCTGCAATCCGTCGTCGCTGACGATCAGCTGCACGCCGGGATGCCTCGCCAGCAGCGCGCGTGCGGCCTCGATCCGTCTGCTCGCGACGAACACCGGCGCGCCGGTCGCATGGCGCAGCAGCGCCGGCTCGTCGCCGACGTCGCGCGGATCGCTGTCGGCCAGCACTTCGCGACAGTCATGCGTGCGCCGGCCGTAGCCTCGCGAAACGACGCCGACCGAGAACCCGCGCATCTGCAGGTGACGCACGATGGCGATCACCACCGGCGTCTTTCCGGCGCCGCCCGCGACCACGTTGCCGACCACGACGATCGGAACCGGCACCCGGTCGCTCTTCGACCAGCCGGCGGCATAAAGCCAGCGGCGAACGGCGGTCAGGGCGCGATAGATCTGCGAGAGCGGCCAGAGCAATCGCGCTGTCGTTCCGCGACGCAGCCACGCTTCGGGCAATCCGGAGAACGCCAAGACCGGCCTAGCGCCGCGGCGACGGGTTCGACGGGCTGGCCGACGTCGATGGGGACGTGGACGTGGACGTCGACTGCGTCGCGAAGGTGATCTGCGACAGCCCGGCGCGGCGCGCGGCCTCCATCACGGTGATGACCGACTGGTGCGTGCTGTTGGCATCGGCACTGATGATCACCACGCTGTCCTTGCCGTCGACGGCGGCGCCGAGTGCGGCGGCCACGGCATCGACGCTCCGCTCGGTCACGACTGCCCTGTTCACCACATAGCGGCCGTCGGAAGAGATCGACACGATCACTTCCTTCGGACGGTCGCGCTGCGCATCCACGTCGGCGACCGGCAGGCGCAACTGCATCTCCGTGAACTTGCTGTAGGTTGTCGACAGCATCAGGAAGATGAGCACGACCAGCAGCACGTCGATGAACGGGATCAGGTTGATCTCCGGTTCGTCGCGCGAACCGCGCCGGAAGGACATGCGACCGCGCTTCATTGCATCGCTTTCATCGCTTCCGTCACTTCCGGAGGGCGTTCAGGTGACGGGCGAAGCGCTCGCCGGCCAGCTCGAGATTCAGCAGGTACTCGTCGACCCGGGTGCGGAAATAGCGCCAGAAGATCAACGTGGGAATCGCGACGATCAGGCCGAAGGCCGTGTTGTAGAGCGCGATCGAGATGCCGTGCGCAAGCTGTGCCGGATTGCCGGCGCCGGTTGCGTTTCCCGTGGGTGCTTGCGAACCGAAGATCTCGATCATCCCGATGACGGTGCCCAGAAGGCCCAGAAGCGGCGCTGCGGAGGCGATGGTTGCCAGCGCAGGCAGCCACCGCTCGAGGCGATGCGCCACCGCGCGGCCGGCGCCTTCCATCGCGGCATGCAGGTCTTCGTCGCTGCAGCGCGGATCGGCGTTCAGGGCACGAAAGCCGGAGGCCAGCACTTCGCCGAGTGCGGAGTTGTGTTCCAGCTTGGTGACCACGTCCACGCCTGGAATGGCCGTACGGGAGACGGCGATCGCCTCGCCGAGGAGCTTCGGCGGCAGGACGCGATCGGTCCTGAGGCTCACGAAGCGCTCGATGACCAGAGCCACCGCTAGCACCGAACACGCAAGCAACGGCCATATCGGCCAACCCGCTGCAACTATGATTGAAAACACGAAACCTCCCGCCTTGGACCGCTGAGCGAGGCGATTATCACCGAGGCACGAGACCGGTCCGCCGAACACGCAGCGACGCACAGAATCTGTGGATAACTTTGTGAGTAACTACGTTGGGAAGTCGTCCAAACCCGCATGGGCCGTGCCCTGCAACAGTTCGATTGAATTTTGAGCAGCTATTTATTCAATGAAATCAATGGGTTACACGGTAACTCGTGCGTCGAGGGCCGCTTGAACATGCACCAAAGGCATGCACTGCGCGCCTGTGGAAGAGTTTGCTACCACAACCCGCGCGAAGCGCAATCCGCATGAGCGCGCGCCCACCGGTTTCCGTCTCGGGAATGCGCGTCTGGGACGTCGGCGCGCTGTGTCATGCCGTTGCCGAGACGCTCGATGCACGCTTCAATCCAGTGTCGGTCCGCGGCGAGATTTCCGGCTTTTCGCGGGCTGCGAGCGGGCATTGCTATTTCTCGCTGAAGGACGGCAGCGGCCAGTTGCGCTGTGCGATGTTCCGGCGCGCGGCCGGCATGCTGGACTTCTCGCCGCGCGAGGGCGACCAGGTCGAAGTACGCGGTCGCCTGGCCGTGTACGAGCCGCGCGGCGATCTCCAGCTGGTCGTCGAAAGCCTTTCGCGCGCGGGGCAGGGCGCGCTCTTCGAGCAATTCCTGCAACGCAAGGCGCGGCTGGAGGCCGAGGGGCTTTTCGATCCGGCACGCAAACGGTCGCTGCCCGTGATG
The DNA here is from genome assembly GCF_051216695.1 of Variovorax glucosi. Classification (NCBI taxonomy): domain Bacteria; kingdom Pseudomonadati; phylum Pseudomonadota; class Betaproteobacteria; order Burkholderiales; family Comamonadaceae; genus Variovorax; species Variovorax glucosi. Next base: position 392,409 of record NZ_JBPJZE010000001.1, on the reverse strand, counting down.
CCGCGGACCATCGGCGTCGTGACCTCGCTGGGCGCCGCGGCACTGCACGACGTCGCGACCGCCCTGCAGCGCCGCGTTCCGCATCTGTCGGTGGTGCTTGCGCCGTCGGCGGTCCAGGGTGCGAATGCGCCGGCCGAACTGGTCCGCGCGCTCGAATCGCTCTACGCGCTGCAGCCGGCCGTCGACGCAATCCTGCTGGTGCGCGGTGGCGGATCGATCGAAGACCTGTGGGCTTTCAACGACGAGACGCTGGCGCGCGCCATCGCGCGCAGTCCGGTTCCGGTGGTCAGCGGCGTGGGACACGAGACGGATTTCACGATCGCGGATTTCGTCGCCGATCTGCGCGCGCCGACGCCGACCGCCGCGGCCGAGCTGATCGCCGCACCGCGCGATGTCTGGCTCAACGCGCTGTCGCAACTGGAAGACCAGCTGACGGCCGCCATCGGCAGCCGGCTCGACACGCTTTCGCAGCGGCTCGATCTGGCCGCCGGACGTCTAGGCCGGCCATCGAACGCGGTGGCGAGACAGCGGTTGTCGCTTGCGCACGATGCGCAGCGGCTGCGCTATGCCGTCGCTTCCCAGAAAGAACGACTCGCGACGCGGCAGCGCGCAGCCGAGGCTGCGCTTCTGCCGGCATTGGCAGGCTACGTCCGTCAACGCAGCGAACGACTGGATCGCCACGCAGCGCATCTGCGCCTGCTCGATCCCGCGCTGGTGCTGCAGCGCGGTTATGCGTGGCTCACCGATGCGCAGGGCCGTGCCGTCACGAGCGCCCGCCAGGCGACCGAAGGCGATGCGTTGTCAGCGCAACTCGCGGACGGCTCGGTTCCTATGACCGTTTCGGGCTCACCGACACGGCGTCTGCCGACGCGAGTCAAGTAATTACTTCCTAGAATCATTGTTTCCCGCAACCAACCACGAGCATAAAAAATGGAACACGTACTTCCTCCTCTCCCGTACCCGATGGACGCACTGGCCCCTGAATACTCGAAGGAAACCCTCGAGTACCACTACGGCAAGCATCACAACGCGTACGTCGTGAACCTGAACAACCTGCAGAAGGGCACCGAGTTCGAGAGCCTCCCGCTCGAAGACATCATCAAGAAGTCCAGCGGCGGCATCTACAACAATTCGGCCCAGATCTGGAACCACACGTTCTTCTGGAACTGTATGAAGCCGCAGGGCGGCGGTGCACCTTCGGGCGCGCTGGCGGCCGCTATCGATGCCAAGTGGGGCTCGCTGGATGCCTTCAAGGAAGCCTTCACGAAGTCGGCCGTTGGCAACTTCGGTTCCGGCTGGACGTGGCTGGTGAAGAAGGCCGACGGTTCGGTGGACATCGTCAACACCGGCGCCGCCGGCACGCCGCTCACCACCGCCGATGTCGCGCTCCTGACGGTCGACGTCTGGGAGCACGCCTACTACATCGACTACCGCAACCTGCGTCCGAAGTTCGTCGAGACCTTCCTTTCGAAGCTCGTGAACTGGGAATTCGCCGAGAAGAACTTCGGCTGATCGCCGGTCAGCGCGACCAGGCAGGCAATGAAAACCGACCCGCGGGTCGGTTTTTCAATTCAAGGAGCAGACCGATGAAGCTGACAGGATTCCTGCTTGCAGGCATGTCGATGATGGGAATCGCGATGAATGCTGCAGCGCTCGACAGTCCGGCGACCGGCGACGCGGGCTTGCCGGGCTACGCGTCCGGCGCACAGGTCATGCGGGTCGGAACCACACGAGGTCAGATCGACACGATCGGCAACCTGATCTATTCGCAGGTGAAGTCGACGCGTTCCGTGCGCCAGCTTCGGATGACGATCCTGGTGCCCCGGACGGACGACCTGAAGCCGGCCATCGTCTATTTCCCCGGTGGTGGTTTCACCTCGGCCGACCACGAAAAGTTTTCCGAGATGCGCATGGCGCTGGCTCAGGCCGGATTCGTCGTCGCAGCTGCCGAGTACCGGGTCGTGCCGGACCGGTTTCCCGCGCCGGTCGAGGACGGCAAGGCCGCCGTGCGTTATCTGCGCGAACATGCGGCGGAATACGGCATCGACCCGGCGCGGATCGGCGTGCTCGGGGATTCGGCCGGAGGTTATGTCGCGCAGATGCTCGGCACCACCAATGGCGACAAGGTCTTCGACAAGGGACAGTTTCTCGAGAAGTCCTCGGAGGTTCAGGCGGCAGTGACGCTCTACGGGATTTCCGACCTGAGGAGCATCGGCGAAGGTTTCCCGGAAGCAATACGGAAAGTCCATGAGTCACCGGCGGTGACTGAAGCGCTGCTGTTGAACGGCCCCGCCTTCGCGGAATTTCCGGGTGCATCCGTCATGAGCGACCCCGACAAGGCATTCGCGGCCAGTCCGATGGGGCATGTCAAAGGCAAAAAGCCGCCGTTTCTGATCATGCACGGCAGCGCCGACGCGCTCGTGTCGCCGAGGCAGAGTGCGCGGCTCTACGAAGCGCTGAAGGCGGAGGGAAACACGGTCGAGTACGTGCTCGTGGAGGGCGCCGGGCATGGCGATCTCCGCTGGTATCAGGCCCCGGTCGTCGAGCGGGTGGTCAACTGGTTCCGGCAAAGCCTCGGAGAGCCGATCAAGGGCGCAGTCAAGGCTCCAGGGCAAGGCGCCAACCTGTGACGGCGCCTTGAGAAACGGGAGATCGGTAGGGGCTTCGACTTTCTACGGACGCTGCGTCTTGAAGGGCGCTCCGGCGAGCTTCGTGCCCTTCTGAATGTTCTTCTTTGCGAACCAGCCCTGGTTCATCTCCAGAACGTAGCGCACCGGCTCGTCGGAGCAATGCGAATCGAGCGTCTGCGGCTGCATGTCGACCAGGTTGACGATGCGGCCGTCATCAGCGACGAACGCGGCGGTGAGCGGAAGCAGCGTGTTCTTCATCCAGAAACATTGCGTGCGCGGCTGGTCGAAGACGAACAGCATGCCCTCGGCCTGCGGCATCTCCTTGCGGTTCATCAGCCCGATTTGCTGCTGCGGCGACGTGACCGCAACCTGCGCGTCGATCTGGTACATGCCTGCGGACAGCTTGACGCGCTGCAGGTTCATCTGGGCTTCCTGGGCCGAGGCGCCGGCTGCCATCGCGAGGGAGATCGCAAAGGGCAGCGCGACAAGTGTTGCGAAGCGCTTGAACATGAAAACGACTTTCGAAAGAAATGAGGAATATCAACGATTCGATTGACCGAGATTATTGCGATCTAAAATTTCGACGCTTTCCTCGAGCTGAAGGTTCCATTCAGCCTTCACGTCATTCCATAGTCACTCATTCATGTCCAGCTACCAGCACATCAAAGTCCCGACCGAAGGCCAGAAGATCTCGGTGAATGCCGACAATTCGCTCAATGTGCCCGATCAGCCGATCATTCCTTTCATCGAAGGCGACGGAACCGGTGCCGACATCACGCCGGTGATGATCAAGGTAGCGGACGCAGCCGTGGAAAAGGCCTACGGCGGCAAGAGAAAGATCGCATGGATGGAGGTCTATGCCGGCGAGAAGGCGACCAGGATCTACGGCCCCGACGTGTGGCTGCCAGAGGAAACGCTCGAAGCGGTTCGCGACTATGTCGTGTCGATCAAGGGTCCGCTGACGACGCCGGTCGGCGGCGGCATCCGGTCGCTGAACGTCACGCTGCGCCAGCAACTCGACCTCTACGTCTGCCTGCGCCCGATCCGGTACTTCAAGGGCGTGCCTTCGCCGCTGAAGGAACCCGAGAAGACCAACATGGTCATCTTCCGTGAGAATTCGGAAGACATCTATGCAGGCATCGAATTCGAAGCCGAGAGCGACAAGGCCAGGAAGCTCATCAGGTTCCTGCGGGACGAGATGGGCGTCAGCAAGATCCGCTTTCCAGAGACGTCGGGCATCGGCATCAAGCCGGTGTCGCGCGAGGGAACGGAGCGCCTGGTGCGCAAGGCGATCCAGTACGCGATCGACAACGACAAGCCCAGCGTGACCGTCGTGCACAAGGGCAACATCATGAGGTTCACCGAAGGAAGCTTCCGCGACTGGGCCTACGGCCTCGCAGCCAAGGAATTCGGAGCCGAGCTGATCGACGGGGGGCCCTGGATGAAGCTCAAGAACCCCAAGTCCGGCAAGGAAATCACTCTCAAGGACAGCAATACCGACGCGTTCCTGCAGCAGATCCTGATGCGACCGGCCGAATATTCGGTCGTCGCCACGTTGAACCTGAACGGCGACTATGTGTCCGACGCGCTGTCGGCCCAGGTGGGAGGCATCGGCATCGCCCCGGGCGGGAACCTGAGCGACACCGTCGCCATGTTCGAAGCCACCCACGGCACCGCGCCGAAATACGCCGGCAAGGACTATGTGAATCCGGGCTCCGAAATCCTCTCTGCCGAAATGATGCTGCGCCACATGGGCTGGACGGAAGCCGCCGACCTGATCATCAGTTCGATAGAGAAGTCGATTGCGAGCAAGAAGGTGACCTACGACTTCGCTCGCCTGATGGACGGCGCGACGCAGGTGAGTTGCTCGGGCTTCGGTGCCGTGATGATCGCCAATATGTAGGTTTTTTGTTTGGCTTCCACTCGTTGTAGGGAGTAGCAAAAATGCCGGCAAGCGCCACTTTGTCCACCAAGTTCCAGATCTCGATTCGGTAAGGCAACTCACCGACCTCGTCGCGCTTCGATCCAGACCACCAACACCAGCCCGGCCAGCACGCAGGCCAGCCCCGCAAAGGCCATCGCCGTAGGCTGTTCGCGTAGTACCAGGACAGCCAGCGCGAACGCAGTCACCGGTTCTGCAAGAGCGAGGGTGACACCGGTCGCGCCGGAAATCCGCTGGAGCGCGTAGCTGAAGAGCAGGTACGCGATACCTGTCGAAACCAGTCCCAGGTAGACCACGACGAGCCAGTCGGGCAGTGCAGCCGCAAACGGCCCCGACACGAAGAACGCCATCGGCACCGCCACCACAGCGGCTACCGTGAACACCCAGAACGTGACGGTCGGTGGCGGCGCCTCGCTGACGAGCCGCTGGCTCAGGAGCGTGTAGCAGGCGTATGAAAGACCGGCGGCAAGACACAGCGCGATACCGAACCCATCGATCCCCGGCCCCGTGCTACCAGCGTCTGGAGCCGGCATCACCATCAGACAGCCGCCCGTCACAGCCAGGATCGTTCCCAGCCACCATGCGCGCGTCGGCGTCTGCCGGAAGAACAGTGATTGCAGTGCACCCGCCCAGATCGGTCCGCTGCCGATGGCGACCGCGGTGCCGACCGCGACACCCGTCGCTTTCACGCCGGCAAAGAACGTGAGGTTGTACGCGGCGACGCAAAGCCCGGCGAGCGCGATGCGTCCCCATGTAGCGCGCGGCATGCGGAATGCCGAAAGCCGTTGCTTCGTCGACAGAAACAGAAAAGCCGCGAAAAACAAACTGGCCACCGCAAGCCGCAGCGCGCCGACCCAGTACGGCGAAGTCAGTCCCGGCGCCAGGCTCTGCGCGGTCCCGGTGGTACCCCAGAGAGCGGCGGCCGCCAGCGCCATCGCGGCGCCGGTCATCGATGCATTTTTCATGCGGACATCGTCGGGCCGCCAAGGCGTCCGAATGTCGAGCAACGCTCGAACCCGGCTGCGTCGACCGGCGGTCCCGTGGCCTATTGCACGGATCGCAGTTGCCGCGTGCCCGTCTGCCTGTCGCGTCGCAGCGCGAAGGCGAGTGCGCTTGCAGTGCGGTAGCCGGTGTGCAGAGCGGTGGTTTCGAGCGGCATGCCGTTCCGCAGAAAACGTTCGGCTGCATCGAGACGACGTGAGCGGAGAAAGGCCTGCGGCGTCAGGCCGGTCAGTTCGCCCAGACGCGCATGGAATCGTTGTGCGCTCAGGAAAAACAGTCCGGCCATCCGCGCCGTCGGCCAGGATTCGTGCAGCGTGCCGTCGAGCGCGGCGTTCAGGCGCGACAGGTCGATCCCGCGCCGGGAAACGATTGCCGGACTTTCGAGGATCTGCGGCAACAGTGCCGATGCGTCGGCCATCGGATCCGGATGCGTCCCGAGCACGTCGCCCAACCTGCGTTGTGCCGCGGTGACGGCAAATCGACGAATGCGGTCGACGCCGGCCTGATCGGGGGCGTCGATCACCAGCATCCGGGCGTCGCGCGACGCCAGGAAGCCATGGCTGACGCCGGCCGGCACGATCATTCCGCAGGATGTGTCCGCGAAGGCGGACCGGCCGCCGACTTCCAGTTCCATGCGACCCTGCAGCGCGAACATGATCTGCGCGTGGTCGTGCGCATGGCACATCGCCTCGCCGCCGTAGCTGCGGACGCTGCACCGGGCGGACATCGACGGAGGCGAAAACATCCGGCCAGTCTAGCTGTCTAGAATCCCGCCCCTTGCCCATTTGCCCAATCGCCCGCACCCAATGAACATGCCCATCGTCGTCAACGAAGATCTCCAGGCCTACATCGATCCGCTCACGCCAGAGGAAGAGGAGGCGCTGGAGCGCAGCATCCTGACCGAAGGCTGCCGCGATGCGCTGGTGCTGTGGGGCGACGTGCTGGTCGACGGTCACAACCGCTATCGCATCTGCCGGAAGCACGATCTGCCGTATCAGACGGTGCAGAACCCGCGTTTCCGGTCGATCGACGACGTGCATCTCTGGATGATCGACCAGCATCTCGGGCGCCGCAGCGTCTCGGATTTCCAGCGCGGCGTGCTGGCGCTGCGCAAGAAGGAGATCGTGTCGGAGCGATCCGTGACGCTGTCGAAAGACGTTTCGGGCGCACCGTTCGACGGCGGCGTCGAGGTGACGCCGACCGCACCGCTCAACAGCCGCGAGTCGCTGGCGAAAGCCGCTCGTCTCACCAACAGCCAGATCGTGATGATTGAGAAGATCCAGAAGCTTGCGGCGCCGGAAGTCGTTGCGGCGGTGCGCTCCGGCACGATCTCCATCAACGCGGCGGCTGCCGTGTCCAGTCTGCCCGCGGAAGAACAGGTCGCAGCCGCCATTGCCGGAAAGGACGAGCTGAAGCAGGCAGCCAAGCGGGTGAGGGAGTCGAAACGCAAGCCTCGCGACGCTTCGCCGGCCGATGCCGAAGCCGAAGCCGGCGACGACAGCGGCGACGGCGACCCGTCCGGCGTCATCGCCGGATTGCGTCGTCGAGTGGCCGAGCTGGAAGCGGAAAACCAGTCGCTGCGCCGGCAGATCGGCGAGATGCAGGTCTGAACCTGCAGCCCCTGTTGCCTGCGATCAGGGCTGCAGCACGATCGCGCCGGTGAGCGCCCGGCTTTCGGCGGCGCGGTGCGCTTCGGCGACGTCCGCCAGCGCGAAGCGGGCGCCGATGTTCGCGCGAATGGCGCCTTGTTTCATCGCGTCGAACACATCGGCGGCGTTGGCGCGGAAGGTCGTCGGGTCGGCGTTGTGCGGAAAAACCGAAGGCCGGGTCAGGAACAGGCAGCCCTTCTTGTTGAGCAATTCCGGGTCGATGGCGGGCGCAGGCCCGGACGCAGCGCCGTACAGCACGACCAGGCCGAAAGGCGCGCAGCAGTCGAGCGAGCCCATGAAGGTGTGCGCCGCGACCGAGTCGTACACCACTCGCGCCTTGCGCCCGTCCGTCGCCGCGATGACCTGCGCGACCCAATCCGGCTGCGAATAGTCGACGGCGACATCGCAACCGGCCGCTCGCGCCGCCTCGCATTTCGCAGCAGAGCCGGCGGTGCCGATCACGGTTGCGCCGAGCGCTTTCGCCCATCCGCTCAGGATCTGCCCGACGCCGCCTGCCGCCGCATGAACGAGTACGACATCGCCCTGCTGGACTGCGTAGGTGCGCCTGACCAGGTATTGCGCCGTCATGGCCTTGAAGAAAACAGCGGCCGCGTCCTCGTCGGAAATCCCGTCCGGTATCTTCACCAGCTTCGACGCCGGCACGTTGCGCCTGTCCGCATAGGCGCCGACGCCCGCATTCATGTAGACGACACGGTCGCCGACAGCCAGATCCGCGACGCCGTCGCCGATCGATTCCACGACACCCGCGGCCTCGTGACCGAGTCCTGTCGACGTCGGCAACGGGTATTTGCCGGCGCGCTGGTAGATGTCGATGTAGTTGAAACCGACGGCTGTCTGGCGAAGCTGGACCTCGCCGGGGCCCGGTTCCGGCAGTTCGATGGTGCTCAGCCGCATATGCTCCGGGCCGCCGAACTCGGTCATCTGGATGCTGCGTGCCTGCGTCGTTTTCATTTTTCTGGTCTCCGGAATCGTTGGAAGGGTTGTGTCTGGAAGATTGCGCCGCAATTGTGGGCGTGGAAGCGGTTTCAGGCGCCACCTGCGAGGTGGCGTCAGAATCTGTCCTTCAATCTTTCCACCGACCCGTTCGCGACTGCAGGAGCCTCTCTCAATGACCTATCCCGACACCCGACTTTTCATCTCCGGCCAATGGCAGGATGCGGCCGACGGCAAGACGCTTTCGGTGTTCAATCCGTCGACCGGCAAGGAAATCGGCAAGGTGGCGCACGCCGGCATCGCCGACCTGGATCTGGCGCTGGCTGCCGCGCAGAAGGGTTTCGAAGCCTGGCGCGACGTGTCGGCGTTTGAACGCGCGAAAACCATGCGCCGCGCGGCTGCCCTGATGCGCGAGCGCGTCGACGCCATCGCGGAGATGCTGACGCAGGAGCAGGGCAAACCCCTGGCCGAAGCCCGGGTCGAGACGCTTTTCTCGGCGGACATCATCGACTGGTTCGCGGATGAAGGCATGCGCGTGTACGGCCGGATCGTCCCGTCGCGCAGCCTGGCGGCGCGCCAGATGGTGCTGAAAGACCCGGTCGGCCCGGTCGCGGCTTTCACGCCATGGAATTTCCCGATCAGCCAGGTGGTGCGCAAGATGTCGGCCGCGCTGGCGACCGGTTGCTCGATCCTCGTGAAGGCCCCCGAAGAAACGCCGGCCAGCCCGGCCGCGCTGGTTCAGGCTTTTGCCGATGCCGGCGTGCCTGCGGGCGCGATCGGCCTGGTTTACGGCAATCCGGCCGAGATCTCGAACTACCTGATTCCGCATCCGATCATCCGTAAGGTCACGTTCACCGGCTCGACGCCGGTCGGCAAGCAGCTTGCCGCGCTGGCCGGCCAGCACATGAAGCGCGTGACGATGGAACTCGGCGGCCACGCCCCGGTGATCGTCGGCGAGGACGCGGACATCGAGCTGGCGATCAAGTCGGCCGGTGCGGCCAAGTTCCGCAATGCGGGGCAGGTGTGCATCTCGCCGACGCGTTTCCTGGTGCACGAAAGCGTGCGGGCGGAGTTCGCGACCGCGCTGGCGCGGCACGCACAGGGGCTCAAGGTCGGCGACGGCATGGCTTCGGACACGCAGATGGGCCCGCTGGCCAATCCGCGTCGCCTGACCGCGATGGCCGACATCGTGCAGGACGCCGTCAAGCTTGGCGCCAAGGTGGTGGCCGGTGGCGAGCGGATCGGCACTTCGGGCAATTTCTTCGCGCCGACCGTGCTGACCGACGTGCCGCTCGGCGCCAAGGTGGTGAACGACGAGCCGTTCGGCCCGATCGCCGCGATCCGCAGCTTCACGAAGATCGAGGACGCCATCGCCGAAGCCAACCGGCTGCCGTTCGGGCTGGCGGGTTATGCATTCACGCGCTCGCTGAAGGACGCGCACCTGCTGGCCCAGCGCGTCGAAGTCGGCATGCTGTGGATCAACCAGCCCGCCGCGCCGTTCCCTGAAATGCCTTTCGGCGGGATCAAGGATTCCGGCTACGGCTCCGAAGGTGGTCCGGAGGCGCTCGAGGCTTACCTGAACACGCGCTCCGTCGCGATCATGAACGTGTGATCCGCCTGTGCCGATCCGCTCGATAGAATGATTTTCATGGCAACCAGAAACCCTCCGAAAACGCCGACGCCGCCGGCACAGAAGCCGGGGCGCGGCGACGGCGATTCGGTCGTCCTGGAACGACGTCCGCAAAAAACCGCGCCACCGCAAATGTTTCAGGTGGTCATGCTCAATGACGATTACACGCCGATGGAATTCGTCGTCATGGTCATCCAGGAATTTTTCAGCAAGGACCGCGAAAGCGCGACCCAGATCATGCTGAAGATCCACCTCGACGGCCGTGGCGTCTGCGGCGTCTATTCACGCGACATGGCCGCCACAAAGGTCAACCAGGTGATGGAAGCGGCAAATCAGGCCGGTCACCCGCTGCAATGTGTCAGTGAACCAGCCGGGTGATTGCATGAAGCTGTTTAATGGAGCTGTTGATTTCGGCACGCTCCAACCCATCTCAGAAGTTCAGTCGTTATTTACAGCAAGGCAAAAGGAAATCTCATGATTGCCCAGGAACTGGAAGTCAGCTTGCACATGGCCTTCGTCGAGGCCAGGCAACAGCGCCATGAGTTCATCACCGTCGAGCACCTGCTGCTCGCTTTGCTGGACAACCCGAGCGCCGCAGAGGTGCTTCGCGCATGCTCCGCCAATGTCGACGATCTCCGCGCATCGTTGACGAATTTCATCAAGGACAACACGCCGCAGGTGGCCGGTACCGACGATGTCGATACCCAGCCCACCCTCGGATTCCAGCGCGTGATCCAGCGCGCCATCATGCACGTCCAGTCGACGGGCAATGGCAAGAAGGAAGTGACCGGCGCCAACGTGCTGGTCGCGATCTTCGGCGAGAAGGATTCGCACGCGGTCTACTATCTCCACCAGCAGGGCGTCACCCGCCTCGACGTGGTCAATTTCATCGCGCACGGCATCAAGAAGAGCGATCCGCCGGAAGCGGCGAAGGGCTCTTCGGAGTCTTCTTCGAACGAAGGCGAAGAGGGCGGTGGCGGTGGCGAGAAGAACGAGAAGTCTTCGCCGCTGGAGCAGTTCACCCAGAACCTGAACCAGCTGGCAAAGGAAGGCAAGATCGATCCGCTGATCGGCCGCGAATACGAAGTCGAGCGCGTGATCCAGATCCTGTGCCGCCGGCGGAAGAACAATCCGTTGCTGGTCGGCGAGGCCGGCGTCGGCAAGACCGCCATCGCCGAGGGGCTCGCATGGCGCATCACTCAGGGCGACGTGCCCGAGATCCTGGCCGAGGCGATCGTCTATTCGCTCGACATGGGCGCGCTGCTGGCCGGTACCAAGTACCGCGGCGATTTCGAGCAGCGTCTCAAGGGCGTGCTCAAGTCGCTCAAGGACAAGCCGAATGCGGTGCTGTTCATTGATGAGATCCACACGCTGATCGGCGCCGGTGCGGCTTCGGGCGGCACGCTGGATGCGTCCAATCTGCTGAAGCCGGCGCTTTCGAGCGGCCAGTTGAAGTGCATCGGTGCGACCACGTTCACCGAATACCGCGGCATCTTCGAAAAGGATGCGGCCCTGTCGCGTCGTTTCCAGAAGGTCGACGTGGTCGAGCCGACCGTCCAGGAAACCGTCGATATCCTGAAGGGGCTTAAGTCGCGCTTCGAGGAACATCACGGTGTGAAGTACGCGGTCGCCGCGCTCCAGGCCGCGGCCGAGCTCAGCGCCAAGTACATCAACGACCGCCATCTGCCCGACAAGGCGATCGACGTGATCGACGAAGCCGGTGCGGCCCAGCGCATCCTTGCGCCGAACAAGCGCAAGAAGACGATCACCAAGGCGGAAGTCGAGGAAATCGTCGCGAAGATTGCCCGTATTCCGCCGGCCAATGTGTCGAACGACGATCGCGGCAAGCTGCAGACGCTCGAACGCGATCTGAAGAGCGTGGTCTTCGGCCAGGACAAGGCGCTAGAAGTGCTGGCCTCTGCCGTCAAGATGGCGCGCTCGGGTCTGGGCAAGGGCGACAAGCCGATCGGCTCGTTCCTGTTCTCCGGCCCGACCGGTGTCGGCAAGACCGAAGCGGCCAAGCAGCTCGCCTACATCATGGGCATCGAGCTGATGCGCTTCGACATGTCGGAGTACATGGAGCGTCATGCGGTGAGCCGCCTGATCGGCGCGCCTCCGGGCTACGTCGGTTTCGACCAGGGCGGTCTGCTGACCGAAGCCGTCACCAAGAAGCCGCATGCGGTGCTGCTGCTCGACGAAATCGAGAAGGCGCACCCGGACATCTTCAACGTGCTGCTGCAGGTCATGGACCACGGCACGCTGACCGACAACAACGGACGCAAGGCCGACTTCCGCAACGTCATCATCATCATGACGACGAATGCGGGCGCCGAGACCATGAACAAGGCGACCATCGGCTTCACCAACCCGCGTGAAGCGGGCGACGAAATGGCGGACATCAAGCGACTGTTCACGCCCGAGTTCCGCAACCGCCTCGATGCGACGGTGAGCTTCAAGGCGCTGGACGAGACGGTCATCCTGCGGGTGGTCGACAAGTTCCTGCTGCAGCTGGAAACGCAACTCGCCGAGAAGAAGGTCGATGTGACCTTCACCGACGCGCTGCGCAAGCATCTGGCGAAGAAGGGCTTCGACCCGCTGATGGGCGCGCGTCCGATGCAGCGCCTGATCCAGGACACGATCCGTCGCGCGCTGGCCGACGAACTGCTGTTCGGTCGTCTGCAGGACGGCGGTCGCCTCACGGTGGACCTGGACGACAAGGACGAAGTGCAGCTGGACATCCAGCCGCTGCCGAAGAAGGAAGGCCGCGGCGCCAAGCCCGAGGCCGAGGAAACCGCAACGGGTTGATCCTCGGGGCTGTCCGAAAAGACCGGTAGCATTCCAGCTGCCGGTTTTTTTTCGTCCGTCCGTTTCCGAACCTCAACTGTCTCCCTTGGTCATCCCCGAACTCAGCGCCGAGTGGCGCACCGGTCTTTCGCTTGCCTGGAGCGGCTACATGGCCGTGCTGTCGGTCTGGATCGTGATGCAGAAGCGGGCGCCGCTTTCGACGATGAGCTGGATCCTGTCGCTGGCGCTGCTGCCGTTCGCCGGCTTCCTGATCTATTACTTCCTCGGACCCCAGCGGCTCAAGAAGCAGCGGTTGAAGCGGCTGCGCAGCCGGGCGATCGCTCAGTCACCGGGAGAAACCGCGAGGTTGCGCGAGGCGTCGAACGACGCTCCGCCGGCGTTGCGCCAGCTCGCGGCGCTCGGAACCGCGTCCTGCGGCATTCCTGTCTCGAGCGTCGTGTCGGCGGAACTGCTTTCCGGCGGTGCGCGGACCTTCGACGCGATCTTCGAGGCAGTCCGCAATGCGCGCGACCACGTTCATCTCGAGTACTACATCTTCGAGCCCGACAAGATCGGCACCGCACTGCGCGACCTGCTGATCGAGCGTGCGCAGCAGGGCGTCACCGTGCGACTGCTGCTGGATGCGCTCGGCTCGAAAAGCGTCGGCCGCACTTTCATGGCGCCGATGCACGACGCCGGAATCCACGTTGCGCTGTTCCACGACACGCGCATCGGGCGGCGGCTGCGCCCCGTCATCAATTACCGCACGCACCGGAAGATCGTGGTGTGCGACGGACGCGTCGGCTTCACCGGCGGCGTCAACATCACCGATGAGGAGGACCGCCGCACGCGCCCGGATGCGTACCACGACGTGCATATTCGCCTGGAAGGCAGCGCGGTGCGCTGGCTGCAGACGACTTTTCTCGAAGACTGGAGCTATGCGACCGGCGAAAGCATCCGGCACATGGTCGACGAGTCGATCGACCGGATGATGCCGCGCATCGACGGCGGCCAGATCGCAGCGCAGATCGTGACCAGCGGACCCGATTCGCCGCTGGAAGCCATCCATCGCATGCACGTCGCCGCCATCCACTCGGCCGACCGGCGCGCCTGGCTGACCACGCCGTACTTCGTGCCCGGCGAGCCCGCGCTGATGGCGCTGACCAGCGCTGCGCTCCGCGGTGTCGACGTGCGCCTGCTGGTGCCGCGCCGCAGCGATTCGGCCGTGGTCAGCGCGGCGGCGCGCTCCTATTACGACGAGCTGATCGCGGCCGGCGTCAAGATCTGGGAATACAAGGCGCGCATGCTGCATTCGAAGACGCTGGTGGTCGACGACCAGTGCGCGATGATCGGCACCGCCAATTTCGACAATCGCAGCTTCCGGCTCAACTTCGAGGTGATGGCAGTGGTTTACGGTCCCGCTCTGGCGCATCAGCTGAGCGACCAGTTCGAGACCGATCTGCGCAGCGCATCGCCCGTGAGGCCGCACCGCAAACAGAGCTTTCCGCGCCGTTTCGGCGACTCGCTGGCACGACTTTTTTCTCCCTTGCTCTAGGTTCAGACACTTTGATGCCCGCCCACACCTTTCTCTGGCACGACTACGAAACATTCGGCGCGGTCCCGCGCCGCGACCGGCCGTGCCAGTTCGCGGCCATCCGCACCGATGCCGAGCTGAACGAAATCGGCGAGCCGTCGATGCTCTACTGCAAGCCGGCGCCGGACTATCTTCCCAGCCCGGAAGCCTGCCTGATCACCGGCATCACGCCGCAGCTCGCACTCGAGCGCGGCGTGCCCGAGCATGAGTTCGCAGCCGTCATTGAGAAGATGTTCTCGCAGCCGGGCACCATCGGCGTCGGCTACAACACGATCCGCTTCGACGATGAAGTCACGCGTTTTCTGCTGTGGCGCAATCTGGCCGATCCTTATGCGCGCGAGTGGCAGAACGACTGCGGGCGCTGGGACCTGCTCGACGTCGTGCGGCTCACTTACGCGCTGCGGCCCGACGGTATCCAGTGGCCGACGAAGGAAGACGGCAAGCCGAGTTTCAAGCTCGGCGACCTGGCGCGCGCCAACGGGCTGCTGCATGAGTCTGCGCACGATGCGCTGTCGGACGTGCGGGCGACCATCGCGCTGGCACGGCTGATACGCAACGCGCAGCCGCGCCTTTTCGATTTCGCGTTCGGCCTGCATCGCAAGGACCGCGTGGCGTCCGAGCTCGGTCTTCCGGCGACGCGTGAAACCGCACGGCCGTTCCTGCACGTCTCGGGAATGTTCGCGGCCGAGCGCGGCTGCCTGGCCGTGATGTGGCCGCTGGCCAGTCATCCGACGAACAGGAACGAGATCATTGCCTGGGACCTGGCGCACGATCCTTCGGAACTGCGCGATCTCGATGTCGCGACGCTGCGCGAACGCATCTTCACGCGCAGCGCCGAGTTGCCGGAGGGTGTGACGCGGTTGCCGGTCAAGGGAATTCACCTGAACAAATCTCCGATGGTGGTCGGCAATCTGAAGACGCTTTCGCCGGTCATGGCGGCGCGTTGGGGCATCGACATGGATGCCGCCATGCGCAATGCCGAAATCGCCGCCGGCCTGCCCGACATGAGCGCGATCTGGCCGCAGGTCTACGAGCGGCCGGAGCGCTCAAAAGACAGTGCCGCCCCGGATGTGGACGAGGACCTGTACGGCGGTTTCGTCGGGAATTCGGACCGGCGCCGGCTGAACGATCTGCGTGAACTGTCGCCGGAATCTCTGGCGACGGCGCGTACCGGGTTCGACGATCCGCGACTGGAGGAACTGCTGTTTCGCTACCGCGCGCGCAATTTTCCGGACACCTTGCAGCTGGAAGAAGCCGAGCGCTGGGAGGCGTATCGCGCAGCGAAATTGTTGGAAGGCGAGGGTGGCGCCCGTAACGTCGACCAGTTCTTCGCCGAGATCGATGCGCTGGCCGAGACGGCCGACGAGAAGGCCGAGGAGATCCTTGGCGCGTTGTACGAGTACGCGGAAGCGATCGCGCCGACCGACTGAGCCGCGCGTGTCGCTCACTTGACCGTGGCGGGGGGCAAACCCCGACGGGTCTGCCGCTGGATGGCTTCGAGAATGAATGCCCCCATTCCGAGGCACTTCATGTTCCAAGCACCGCCCAGCCGCCGCCGTTTTCATCTCGCAACCGCTTCCGTCGCCGCTCTGGCCGTTGCTTCGCTGGCAGTGCCTTCCTGGGCGCAGTCCGGCTGGCCAAGCAAGCCGATCCGCATCGTCGTGCCGTACACGCCGGGCGGTTTTACCGACCAGATGGCGCGGCTGGTGCAGATCGGGCTGCAGCAGCGGCTCGGCCAGCCGGTGGTCATCGACAACAAGCCCGGTGCCAACAGCCTGATCGGCGTCGATGCGGTAGCCAAGGCCGCGCCGGACGGCTACACCTTTGGCGTGGTGATTGCGGCCTATTCGGCGAACACCACGCTGTACCCCAAACTGCCTTACGACCCGGCGAAGGACCTGATCGGCGTTTCGCTGATGGGCATCTCGCCACTGTTGGCCGCCGTGAACAACGACGCTCCCTTCAAGACCGGCAAGGAACTGATCGCCTATGCGAAGGCCAATCCCGGCAAGCTCAGTTTCGGCTCGTCCGGCAACGGATCGGCCGCGCACCTGACCAGCGAACTCTGGAAATCGCTGACGCAGACCTATATGACCCACATTCCGTACCGCGGCGCGGTGCCAGCGCTGACCGACCTGATGGGCGGTCAGATACAGCTCTTCCTCGACGCGCCGACCGGGCTCATCAACCAGGCGAAGGCCGGCAAGATCCGGCTGATCGGCGTGGCGGGGGACAAGCGACTGCCGGCCGTGCCCGACGTACCAACCTTCATCGAACAGGGTTTTGCGGGGTTCACCGGCAGTACCTGGGCCGGGATGATCGCGCCGGCCGGCACGCCGCCGGACATCGTCAGGCGCATGTCCGACGAAGTGGCTCGCATAATCAAGAGAGATGAAACGCGTGCAAAACTGGATGCGATGGGCACCTTCCCGGTCGGCAGCACGCCGCAGGAATTCGATGCATTCATCGCCGCCGAGACGAAGAAGTGGGCGGCGGTGATAAAGACCGCCGGCGTCAAAGCCGAATAGATAACCAGCATGCGCCGGCCCGCGCGACGGTTACAGCGACGACTCCAGCATCTGCCAGTAATCGTCCCGCGTTGCGAGTCGCGGGTTGGTCTTGTGGCAGTGGTCGGCCATCGCGCCGTCGATCACCTGCTCGAATATCTCCGGCGTTACGCCGACTTCCGCGAGACCGCCCGGCAAGCCCAGCCGCCCGGCCATGTCGCGGATCGCCTCGCCGACATCGCCGGCCGAATCGAGATTCATTGCGCGCGCCATGCGTTCGAGGCGACGGTCTTTCTGCACCGATTCCGCACCGGCGTTGAAGCGGATCACCGCAGGCAGGAACAGCGCGTTGAGCGTGCCGTGGTGGAGGCGCGGGTCCACGCCGCCCAGGCTGTGGCTCAGCGAATGCACGCAGCCCAGTCCTTTCTGGAACGCCATCGCGCCCTGCATCGACGCGCTCATGAGGTTCAGTCGGGCGTCGCGGTCGCTGCCGTCGTTCGTCGCGCGTTCGATGTGGCCCCACGCGCGCTCCAGCCCGTCGAGCGCGATGCCGTCGGCCGGCGGATTGAAAGCGGCCGACATGAAGGTTTCCATGCAGTGCGCGATGGCGTCCATGCCGGTCGCGGCGGTGAGCCTGGGCGGCAGGCCGAGCGTGAGTTCGGGGTCGCAGATGGCGGCCTTGGGCATGATGAACCAGCTGTGGAAACCGAGCTTGCGATGGTCGTCCACGATGATGATCGCGCCGCGCGCCACCTCGCTGCCGGTGCCGCTGGTGGTGGGAACGGCGATCAGCGGAACGACGTTCTCGGTGATCTTCGGCGAGCCGCCTTCGATGGTGGCGTAGGTCTTGAGCGGGCCTTCGTGCGTCGCCGCGATCGCCACGCCCTTGGCGCAGTCGATCGCCGAGCCACCGCCGACTGCGATCAGCCCGTCGCAGCGTCCGTGTCTGTACGCCTCGACGGCAGCACGTACCGAGGCTTCGGTCGGATTGGACGGCGTGCCGTCGAATACCGTCACCGCCATGTCGCCGAGCGCATCGAGCGCCTTCTGCAACACGCCTGCCGCGCGCACGCCGGCATCGGTGACGATCATGGGGCGGTCGACGCCGATACGCGCGCATTCGCTGGCAAGCAGGCGGATCGCGCCGAATTCGAACTGGATCTGGGTCAGGTACTGTATGAGGGCCATAGTGGAGAATCTAACAACAGGAACGCCGCTTGCCCACGAATAAAACCCTTGCCGCTGTCCCTCCCGGCACAGCGGCACTGACCCCGCGCATGGCCGATGTCGTCGAAAGGATGACGCGTGCGAGGCATCCGGCGCTGAATACGCTGACGGCCGACGAAGCCAGGGCGTCTTACGAAAAAGGCGCCGGCGTGCTCGAAGTGCTGAAGCCGGCGCTCGCGAGGATCGAGGATTTCACGATTCCAGCCCGCGACGGCCATGTACTGCCTGCGAGGCTTTACGCACCGTCCGATGCCGTGCTTCCGGTGCTGCTGTACTTCCACGGCGGCGGCTTCACCATCGGCAGCATCGCGACGCACGACACGCTGTGCCGTGTCCTTGCCAGCCGTAGCGGTTGCGCCGTGATATCGCTCGACTACCGCCTTGCGCCCGCGCACAAGTTCCCGACCGCTTCCGACGACGCCTGGGATGCGCTGCAGTTCGTGGCGCGCGAGGCGAAATCGCTGGGGCTCGACGGCAGCCGGATCGCCGTCGGCGGCGACAGCGCGGGCGGCACGCTGGCCGCGGTCTGCGCGGTGATGGCACGCGATGCGGGCATTCCGATCGCGCTGCAGATGCTGTTCTATCCCGGCACCACCGCGCATCAGGACACACCTTCTCACGCCCGTTATGCCTGCGGACCGCTGCTCGACGAGCCTTTGATCAGCTGGTTCTTCAATCAATACGTTCGCACGCGAGCCGATCGCAACGACTGGCGCTTTGCGCCGCTCAACGCCGACGACGTCGAAGGCGTGGCGCCCGCGTGGATCGGGCTGGCCGAGGCCGATCCGCTGCTCGACGAAGGCATCGCCTACGCCGACAAGCTGCGCGCTGCCGGAGTGCCGGTCGATCTGGAGATCTACCGAGGCGTGATCCACGAATTCATCAAGATGGGTCGCGCCATACCCGAGGCACTGCAGGCGCATGCCGACGCGGCGCGCGCGATACGGGAGGCATTGCAGCCATGAACGAAACAGATTTGAACAGAAGCAATTACCGTTTTTTCCATCGCCTGCGCGTGCGCTGGGCGGAGATCGACGCGCAGAGGATCGTCTTCAACGCGCATTACCTGATGTACTTCGACACCGCGATCTCCGATTACTGGCGTGCGCTGGCCTTGCCGTACGAGGAATCGATGCGGGCGATGGAGGGCGATCTGTATGTCAAGAAGGCGTCGATCGAATTTCACGCGTCGGCGCGCATGGACGATGTGATCGACGTTGGTATGCGGTGCCGCCGCATCGGCAACTCGTCCATCGTGTTCGACGGTTCGCTGTTCCGCGGCGACGAAAAGATGGTGGATTGCGAGCTGGTCTACGTCTTCGCCGATCCGGCGACCCAGACTTCGAAACCGGTGCCGCCGGCGTTCCGCGCGATGCTCGAAGGCTATGAAGCAGGAGCGTCGATGCACACCGTCGTCACCGGCGATTGGCAGCAGCTCGGTCGTGAAGCCGGTTCCGTGCGGCGTGCGGTCTTCGTCAAGGAGCAGCGCATTCCCGAAGAGCTGGAATGGGACGAATTCGACGCCACCGCGCTGCATGCGGTTGCGCGCAACGGCCTGGGTCGGGTCGTCGGCACGGCGAGGCTGGTGGCAGGCGGGCCGAAGCTCGGGCGCATCGGACGGATGGCGGTGCATCGGGTGCTGCGCGGCGGCGGAATCGGCGCGGATGTGCTGCGGGCGCTTGAAGACGCGGCGCGTGCGCGCGGCGATTCGGACGTGATGCTGCATGCGCAACGCAGCGCCGAATCGTTCTATCGTCGCGCCGGCTATGTGCCGCACGGCGAACCGTTCGACGAGGCTGGCATCGCGCACATCGAAATGCGCAAGTCGCTGGCCTGAGCCTCGATGCGGCTGCGCACCCGGATCGTCACGCTGGCCGTGGTGCCGCTCGTCGTCGCGCTGTTGCTGGTGGCGGCGGCGGTCCATCACCAGGAGCGCGATCTGGCTGGGCGCGAGCGTGCGCTGGTCGAACACAGTCTGCTGGCGCAGCGGCGGTCGGAATTGCGCAGTTACGTCGAACTGGCCGTCAGCACGGTTCGCCCGCTGTACGACACCGGTCGCGACGACGAGCAGACGCGCGGGGAAGCGCTGCGTCGCCTAGCCGCGCTGGACTACGGCAACGACGGCTACTTCTTCGTCTACGACATGCAGGGCCGATCGCTGATGCACTCGCGCCAGCATGACCTGGAAGGCCGGAACCTGTGGGAGATGCGCGATTCGCGGGGCAGGGCGACGATCCAGGATCTGATCGGCCAGGCGCAGGCCCAGACCGGTTCCGGCGGCTTCGTCGAATATGAATGGCGCAAGCCGTCGAGCGCTCAGCTGGCACCCAAGCTCGGCTACGTGACCTCGTTGCCGCGCTGGAACTGGATGCTCGGCACCGGCCTGTACCTCGACGATGTCGAGACCGCGATGCAGACGCTGCAGCGGCAGGTGAGCGACAACGTCACGACGACGATGCTGTGGATCGCGGCCATCGCAGCCGGATGCATCGGCGTGGTCAGCGCGGGCGGGTTGCTGCTGAATCTGAGCGAGCATCGCGTGGCAGAAGCAAAGCTGCGGCTGCTGGCGCGGCAGGTCGTGCAATCGCAGGAAGACGAGCGCGGCCATCTGGCGCGCGAGCTGCACGACGGCATCAGCCAGACGCTGGTTTCTGCCAAGCTGCTGATCGAGTCGGCGGTCGACAGCATCGAGCGCTCGCAGCAGCAGCCGGCGCCGCAGTCGATGGCGAAGGCGCTGCTGCGGCTGAACGATTCGTTGTCGGAAGTGCGGCGCATATCGCACCGGCTGCGGCCGGCGCTGCTGGACACGCTGGGTTTGCCGGCTGCGCTGGAGCATCTGGGCACCGAATTCGGCGAAGCGGGTTCGCCGGAGGTCGAAGTGAGGATCGAAGGCACGCCCATCGAATTGCCGCAGGAAGTGAATACGGCGCTTTTCCGGGTCGCGCAGGAGGCGCTGACCAACGTGCACAAGCATGCGCAGGCGCGGCACGTGAGGCTGACGCTGGCTTTCCATCGCGCGCACGTACAGCTCGAAGTGCGCGACGACGGCGTCGGATTCGACGAGGTCGCGCTCAACCTCGATCCGCGTCGCGGCATCGGTCTGCGCAACATGCGCGAACGGATGGGCGCGATCGGCTGCACGCTCGACGTGCACTCCGACACCGGCGGCACGCGCATCGTCGCGATGGCCCCGGTCACAATCGTGCGGATCGCATGAATTCCGTGACAGAGCTGGCTCCGCCCATCCGCCTTTTCCTCGTCGACGACCATCCGCTGGTCCGTGATGGCCTGCGCGCGCGGATCGGCGGACTGGCCGGGATCGACATCGTCGGCGAGGCCGGTTCGGCGCATGAGGCGCTCGAGCTGATCGAATCGGTGCGACCGGGCCTCGTCCTGACCGATGTCGGAATGAAGGACATGAACGGCATCGAGCTGGCCGGCGTCCTGCTGGCGCGCGACCCGGCGCTGCACATCGTGATGCTCAGCATGTACGACAACCCCGAGTACGTTCAGCGCTCGCTGCAGGCCGGCGCGCGCGGCTATGTGCTCAAGGACGCGCCGGCTGCGGAGATCGTTGCTGCGATCCATGCGGTAACGGCAGGCGGAACCTTCCTGAGCCCGGCGGTTTCGCAGAGGCTCTTCCGCAGCCAGACGCCGAAGCCGACGTTGACGCCGCGCGAAAGCGAAATTCTCACGGCGCTGGGCCGGGGCGAATCCAGCAAGCAGATCGCGCGCAGCTTCGACCTGAGCGTGCGCACCGTCGAGGCGCATCGGCAGAGCATCAAACGGCGACTCTGCATCGACGGGCAGGCCGAGCTGATCAAGTACGCGGTGGAGCACGCGCGACAGTTCGGCGGCAGCTGAAAGTGGCACAGCTTCTGTAGCGCTTTCGGGTTATCCCTTACGCAACACCGCGCAGGCGAAGCGCGCGGTGTGACGGATGGCAGCGCTGCCGATGGAGGGAACACTTCGGGGACTTCCCCCTGGAGACAAATCAATGCAAAGCATCCGCCGCCACCTGCTGTGGCTCGTCGTCGCGATCGTCGGCGCCTTCGCGCTCGGCACCGTCGCACTTTCGCGAGGCGAAGCGATCAGCGCGCTTTGGATCGTGGTCGCCGCGGTCTGCGTCTACCTGATCGCCTACCGCTACTACAGCCTGTTCATCGCCGACAAGGTGCTGGGGCTCGACGCGCGGCGCCAGACGCCGGCCCATCGTCACAACGACGGCCTCGACTACGTGCCGACCGACAAGAACGTGCTCTTCGGCCACCACTTCGCGGCGATTGCAGGCGCCGGTCCGCTGGTCGGCCCGGTGCTGGCGGCGCAGATGGGCTACCTGCCCGGATTGCTGTGGATTCTTGCAGGCGTGGTGTTTGCCGGCGCTGTGCAGGATTTCATCATCCTGTTCATCTCGACGCGGCGCGACGGCAAGTCGCTCGGCGACCTGATCAAGCAGGAGATGGGCATCGTGCCGGGGATGATCGCGCTCTTCGGCACCTTCATGATCATGATCATCATCCTGGCGGTGCTGGCGCTGATCGTGGTGAAGGCGCTGGCCGAATCGCCGTGGGGCGCATTCACCGTGGGCGCGACGATTCCGGTGGCGCTCTTCATGGGCGTGTACCTGCGCTACATCCGGCCGGGACGCATCGGAGAGGTGTCGATCATCGGCTTCGTGCTGCTGATGCTCGCGATCTTCGGCGGCCAGGCCGTGAGCCAGAACCCGGAATGGGCGGCGATGTTCACCTTCGACGGCAAGTCGCTGACCTGGATGCTGATCGGCTACGGCTTCATCGCCGCGACGCTGCCGGTCTGGCTGCTGCTGGCGCCACGCGATTATTTGTCTACCTTCCTGAAGATCGGCACGATCCTCGCGCTGGCCATCGGCATCGTGTTCGTCGCGCCGACGCTGCAGATGCCGGCCGTGACGCAATTCGCTGCCGGCAACGGCCCGGTGTGGTCGGGAAGCCTGTTCCCGTTCCTGTTCATCACCATCGCCTGCGGAGCCGTCTCCGGTTTCCACGCGCTGATCTCGTCGGGCACCACGCCGAAGATGATCGACAACGAAAGCCACGCGCGTTTCATCGGTTACGGCGGCATGCTGGCCGAATCCTTCGTCGCGGTGATGGCGCTGGTCGCGGCATCGTGCATCGAGCCCGGCATCTACTTCGCGATGAACAGCCCGGCCGCGCTGGTCGGCAGCGATCCGGTGACCGTGGCACAGACGATTTCCAGCTGGGGCTTCGTCGTGACGCCCGAGATGCTGATCCAGACCGCGAAAGACGTCGGCGAAACGACCATCCTCGGCCGCACCGGCGGCGCTCCGACGCTGGCGGTCGGCATGGCGCACATCCTTCACCAGGCACTTGGCGGTCCGGGAATGATGGCTTTCTGGTATCACTTCGCGATCCTGTTCGAGGCGCTGTTCATCCTGACGGCAGTCGATGCAGGTACGCGCGCCGGTCGCTTCATGCTGCAGGACCTGCTCGGCAGCTTCGTGCCGGCGCTCGGCAAGACCGATTCGCTGCCGGCGAATCTGGTCGCCACCGGACTCACCGTCGCTGCCTGGGGCTATTTTCTCTACCAGGGCGTGGTCGATCCGCTGGGCGGCATCAACACGCTGTGGCCGCTGTTTGGCATCTCCAACCAGATGCTGGCCGCCGTCGCGCTGCTGCTGGGCACCGTCGTGCTGTTCCGCATGAAGCGCGAGCGTTATGCCTGGGTGGCCGTGGTGCCGACCGTCTGGCTGCTGGCCTGCACGCTGACAGCCGGCTGGCTGAAGATCTTCTCGCCGGACCCCAAGGTCGGCTTCCTGGCGCATGCCGCAAAGTACGCCGACGGACTGGCGCGGGGCGTGCTGATCGCGCCGGCCAAGACGCCCGAGGCAATGGCGCGCATCGTCTTCAACGACAGGCTCGACGCCGCGTTGTGCGCGCTGTTCATCTTCGTGGTGCTGAGCGTGCTGTTCTACAGCGTGAAAGCCTGCCTGGCCGCGCGGCGCGTGAACCATCCGACCGTGCACGAGACGCCGTTCAAGGCGTTGGAACCGGTGCGCACCTGATGTTCAATTCGGGCATGAGCCTGCCGGAAGCCGGCCGTTACCTCGGCCGCGCGATGGGGCAGACGTTGCGGCTGATGGTCGGACAGCCGGACTACGGTGCGTACGTGCGGCACATGGCTATGACGCATCCGGATCAGGCGCCGATGACCGAGGTGACGTTTTTCAGGGAGCGGGAGCAGGCGCGGTATGGCGGGGGCAGGGGCCGTTGCTGCTAGATGTTGCTCGCCCCCAGGCTTGCTCGCTTCGCGTAGCCGCCAACCCCCTGCCGGGGGCGATACCAGCGGCCGGGCGAAGCCCGTTCCGCGGTATCTCTGGACCCGAAGCGGGTCCGATGTCGAGGATCAAATGTCGGCAAGCAATTCGTAGGGCAGGGGCTGCACCTGCAACGCCGGGCCGGTCGCGCTGATCGCATGCAGTGGCCCGGCCTCCAGAGCGGAGGTCTGCATCGACACCAGCGCCGCCCATCCGCCGTCCGGCGCCGGTGCTGCCTGCACTACCGTTCCAACGGGTTGTTCCGAGTCGCTCGCTGCAAACACTTCCTGCCCGGCCTCGACCTGTGCATCGGCGCTCACGACATAAGCGCGGCGCTTGAGCGTCCCGCGAAACTGACTACGCGCGACGACCTCCTGGCCCGGATAGCAGCCTTTCTTGAAGTTCACGCCGCCGACGGATTCGTAGTTCAGCATCTGCGGCACGAAGGCCTCGACAACCGGCAGCGTCAGCGTCGCGATGCCGCTGCGGATTTCGCTCCAGGCCCAAGTTGCAGGGTCGATCGCGTCGCCGACAGGCGCGGGAGAGGCGAGCGGGGCAATCGACAGCGCGCGCGACACGCCGTCGGCGGGGTACAGGGCGATGATGCTGATGTCATTGACTGCCTTCCGGGTGCCTGGCGCAGCTTCGGAATCCCCGCCATTGGCCGCGATGGCGCTTCCCGCCAACCCATACAGAGCGAAATCGCCGGTCGCATCGGTCAGCTTGAGCTTCGCGCGCATCACGAACATCGACAGCCGCTTCAGCGTCTGCGCCAGGATGTCCTTGCTGATGACCAGCAGCACCAGTTCCGGCGTCGGCCGGATGCCGATGAAGCTGGCGATCATCCGGCCCTTGGCCGTGCAGAGCGCTGCTAGCCGGGCCTCGTCGGCTTTGAGCAGCGCGAAGTCCTGCGTCAGCTGTCCGTGCAGGAAATTGGCAGCATCGGGGCCTTCGGCGCGGATCACGCCGAGATTCGAAAGCGGGGTTACACCATGAAAAGCGACTGTGTTCATCGCTGAATTATCATGGCCGGCCACGACCCGCCCGGCTGGCAAGGCCAACGGCGCTCAGCCTTCCTCCGCAATTCAATCCATCCCTTGCGACGCTTTTTCCTCACTGTTTTCCTGCTCGCCGCCTTGGCCGTGCTCGGCACCGGTGCCTGGGGGCTCTGGTGGCTGCATCGTCCGCTCGATCTTCCGTCGCCCACAGTGGATCTTTCCGTCGAACCCGGGACGACGCCGCGCGGCGTGGCCGAGGCGGTCGTGGCGACGGGTACCCGCGTCCATCCGCAGCTTCTCTACGCGTGGTTTCGTTTTTCCGGGCAGGACCGGCAGATCCGCGCCGGCAGTTATGAGCTCGAGCGCGGCGTCACACCGCGCACCTTGTTGAACACGCTGGTTCGCGGGGAAGAGGCGACACGCAGCGTCGTGCTGGTCGAGGGATGGAATTTCCGTCAGGTGCGTGCGGCGCTGGCCAAGGCCGAACAGCTGAAACCAGACACGGTCGGCGTGACCGACGAAGCGCTGATGACGCGTCTCGGCAAGCCCGGCCTCCATCCGGAAGGCCGCTTCTTCCCGGATACCTATACCTATTCGAAGGGCTCGACCGACGTCGCGTTGTTGCAGCGCGCCATGCGGGCCATGGACAAGAAGCTCGACGCAGCCTGGGCCGCCCGCGCAAACGACATTCCGCTGAAAACGGCCGATGAGGCGCTGATACTGGCAAGCATTGTCGAGAAGGAGACAGGCCAGTCCAAGGATCGACCCGAAGTCGCCGCCGTCTTCGCGAACCGTCTGCGCATCGGCATGCCGCTGCAGACCGATCCGACCGTGATCTACGGTCTCGGAACGGCCTACGACGGCAACATCCGCAAGAAGGACCTGCAGACCGATACGCCCTGGAACACCTACACCCGCCGCGGCCTGCCGCCGACGCCGATCGCGATGCCCGGTCAGGCGGCATTGCTGGCTGCGGTTCGACCGGCGTCGAGCAAATCGCTCTATTTCGTTTCGCGCGGCGACGGCAGCAGCCAGTTCAGCCCGTCGCTCGACGAGCACAACCGGGCGGTGAACCGTTATCAGCGCGGTATCGAACCCAAGCAGCCGCAAAGCGGACAGTGAGCACCATGCCGAACGCACTTCCGAACGCCTTTTTCCTTACGCTCGAAGGTATCGACGGCGCCGGCAAGTCCAGCCACATCGATGCGCTGGAGGCGATGTTCGTCGCGGCCGGCCGACAGGTGACACGCACGCGCGAACCCGGCGGCACGCCGCTGGCCGAGAACCTGCGCAACATGGTGCTGAACGAGCCGATGGATCCGCTGACCGAGTCGCTGCTGGTCTTCGCGGCGCGGCGGGATCACATCGTCCGGGTGATCGAACCGGCGCTTGCTCGCGGCGACGTCGTGCTGTGCGACCGCTTCACCGACGCCACTTTCGCCTACCAGGGCGGCGGGCGCGGTTTCGATCTGCAGGTGCTGTCGACGCTGGAACGCTGGGTGCAGTCGCAGGACGGGTTTGCCGATCTGCTGCAGCCCGATCTCACGTTGTGGTTCACGCTGCCGCCCGAGATCGCAGCCGAACGTCTTGCCGGTGCGCGCGTTCCGGACCGTTTCGAATCGCAGCCGCTCGAATTCTTCCAGCGCGTCGCCGACGGTTATGCCGCGCGTGCGAATGCCGCGCCGACGCGCTTCGCCCGGATCGCGGCTGACCGGCCGCGCGAAGAGGTGTGGGCGCAGATCGAATCCGCGCTGAAAGAACGGGGCATTGCATGACGCAAACGCAGACAGCCTTGTCGCCCTGGCTCGTGGAGCCGCTGGCCAGTCTGCTGCGCCAGCGCGGCCACGCCTGGCTGCTGCAGGGACCGTCCGGACTCGGCCAGTACGAACTCGCCTTGGCGCTGGCGAGGACCTGGCTCTGCGAAAACCCGAGCGATGCGGGCGCCTGCGGCCATTGCGGCAGCTGTCACGCCATCGACGTACGAACGCATGCCGACCTCTGCGTGCTGATGCCCGAAGTCGCGATGCAGGAACTCGGCTGGCCGCTGGACGAGAAGACCCAGTCCGACATCGACGACAAGAAGCGCAAGGCCAGCCGTGAAATCCGCGTCGAGGCGATGCGCGATGCGGTCGGGTTCGCCCAGCGCACCAGCGCGCGCGGGCGTGGCAAGGTCATGCTGGTATACCCGGCGGAACGCATGAACGCGATCACGGCCAACGCCTTGTTGAAGACGCTCGAGGAGCCGGTCGGCGACGTGCGTTTCGTGCTGGCGAGCGAGGCGGCCTGGCAATTGCTGCCGACGATTCGCAGCCGCTGCATCGCCTTCAACCTGCCCTGGCCCGAAGCGGCACAGGCCGAAGCCTGGCTGGCAAGCCACGATATTCCGGCCGCCGATGCGCCCGCACTGCTGCGAGCCGCTGGCGGACGACCGCGCGACGCACTGCGGATGGCGCGTAACGGCCAGTCGCCGAAGGCGTGGTCGCTGCTGCCGAAGGCGATGCTGCGGGGCGAGGTTGCGGCGCTGGCCGATCAGGCGCCGCCGCAGGCTGTCGATACGCTGCTGAAGATCTGCCACGACCTGATGGCAATGGGCAGCGGCGCCGAGCCGCGTTTCTTTACCGTGGCCGAATTGCCACCGCCGCCGTCGGCAATTGCGTTGGCACGGTGGTGTAAATCGTTAACAAATGCTGCAAAAACTGCAGAGCATCCGTTCAACGCCGGGTTGATGCTGGAAGCTTTGGTGAGCGAAGCGCGAAGCGCCCTAAACTCGCCGGGTCGCCCATGAACACACCCATCTCCAGCAATACTTCGCTTTCTCCACGCCCCAGCGTGATTCAGCTGGCTATCAAGGAGAAGGGCGCTTTGTACGCTGCATATATTCCGCTGTTTGCCGAAGGCGGAATCTTCATTCCGACATCGCGCGAATATCGCCTGGGCGACGATGTCTATGTGCTTCTGACGTTGCCGGACGATCCGCAGCGCTATCCGGTTGCCGGCAAAGTTGCCTGGATCACGCCGGCGCGTGCGGCGGGCAGCCGCGCTCCGGGCGTCGGCATCCGTTTTCCGGCCGACGAGAAATCCCGGCAGCTCAAGGCGCGCATCGAAGAAGCGCTCGGCGCCGCAATGGCCTCCGACCGGCCGACGCAGACCATTTGAGTCAAAGTCGGCAGCCCTGCCGGCCTTCCTGTTTTTCCCGTGTCGTTCAACCGGCGCGATTGCCATGTTCACAGACTCCCACTGTCACCTGACCTATCCCGAACTCGCCGACAACATCGTGCAGATTCGCGCCGCGATGGCCGAAGCGCAGGTCGACCGCGCGCTCTGTATCTGCACCACGCTGGAGGAATTCGACGCCGTTCAGACAATGGCGGCGCGTTTCGACAACTTCTGGGCCAGTGTCGGCGTGCATCCGGACAATGAAGACATTGCAGAGCCCAGCATCGACGACCTGGTGCGGCGCTCCGAATTGCCAAAAGTCGTCGCCATCGGTGAAACGGGTCTGGACTATTACCAGATGGCCGAGCGCAAAGGCGGTCGCACCATTGCGGACATGGAATGGCAGCGCGACCGATTCCGAGTTCATATTCGTGCAGCGCAGCAGGTGAAGAAGCCGCTCGTCATTCATACCCGCGATGCGTCGGCCGACACGCTGGCGATATTGAAGGAAGAGGGCGAAGACGGCCGGGTCGGCTCCGCCGGCGGCGTCTTTCATTGCTTTACCGAGACTGCGGAAGTCGCGCGTACGGCGCTCGACCTGGGTTTCTACATTTCCTTTTCGGGCATCCTGACGTTCAAGAAAGCGCAGGACATTCGCGATGTCGCGGCATTCGTGCCGCTCGACCGCATGCTGATCGAAACCGACAGCCCGTATCTCGCTCCGATTCCCTACCGCGGCAAGACCAACAGTCCCGCTTATGTTCCCTATGTCGCCCGTCAGATTGCGGAGCTTCGAGGAATATCGGTCGAAGCCATTGCCGAGGCCACCAGCCTCAATTTCGAGACCCTATTTTCAGGTATTCAATGCTCATCCAATTGCTGAAGAAGTCATCGTATCTTCTTCTCCTGGTTGCATCTTTTGCAGCGCACGCCGACACGACCGTCGATTTCTTCAGAGCAGTCCGCAGCGACAACGCCAGCGGCGTCAGGAGCCTTGTCCAGCGCGGCTTCGATCCCAACACGCGCGACGAGAAGGGCCAGACAGGCTTGTTGGTCGCACTGCGCGAACCGTCTCCGCGCGTCATCGACGTATTGCTCGCTTCGCCGAAGACCAATGTCGAAGCTCGTAATGAAAACGACGAAAGTCCTCTGATGCTTGCCTCGATCAAGGGCCAGCAGGATCTCGTCGAAAAGCTGATCGCACGCGACGCCGATATCAACAAACCGGGATGGACGCCGCTGCATTACGCAGCGAGCAGCGGCCAGGTTGCGATCATGAAATTGCTGCTGGACAAATACGCGTTCATCGATGCACCGTCGCCCAATGGCACCACGCCGCTGATGATGGCAGCGATGTACGGATCTGGTGCAAGCGTCAAATTGCTGCTCGATGAAGGTGCGGATACGGCAATGAAGAATCAGCAGGGCATGACGGCCCTGGATTTCGCGAAACGCGGCAATCGTCCGGACGCGATCGAAATGCTTTCGGCACCCAAGTAGCCGGTTCAAGTAGCCGGTAACTCAGCGGGGACAAGCCCGCTGATGCGTCTCGTGTCTTTGTATATTGGTAATAAGTCGTTTGCGGCCATTGCGGCGATCCATAGACTTCTTTTATCTCTACAAGGCTCATTCATGATTCGTAAACTTCTGGTCGCAACCATGCTGGCCGCCGGTCTCCTGCAAGTCGCAGCCGTGCAAGCCGAAACCGTTCGCTGGGCGCGCAGTGCCGATCCCGCAACGCTCGACCCGCACGCCGTCAATACCGGCACCAACTTCAATCTGCTGCACCAGCTTTACGAACCACTGCTCATCCGCACGTACGACGGCAAATTGCAGGGTGCGATCGCCACTTCCTGGACGCTGACTTCCGACCCGACCGTCTGGGAATTCAAGCTGCGTCCGGGCGTCAAGTTCCATGACGGAACGCTGCTGACCGCCGATGACGTCGTCTTCTCGCTAAAACGCGCGCAGGCACCGACCTCGCAGCTGAAATCGCTTCTGTCTTCGGTCGACACGGTCACCAAGGTCGATCCGCTCACCGTTCGCGTGAAGACCAAGGGCCCTAACCTGATCTTTCCGAACAACCTGACGAATCTTTTCATCATGAGCGAGGCCTGGTCCAAGGCCAACAAGGCCGAAACCTCGCAGGACGTCGCCAGCAAAACCGAGAACTTTGCCACCCGCAACGTGAACGGCACCGGCCCGTACACCCTGGCTTCGCGCGAAGTCGATACGCGTACCGTGCTCAAGCAATTTCCTCAATACTGGGGACGCGGCCAGTTCCCGCTCGACGTGACCGAACTGGTCTACCTTCCGATCAAATCGCCGGCGACCCGCGTCGCTGCGCTGCTCTCGGGCGAAGTCGACTTCCTGCAGGACCTGCCGGCGCAGGACGTCGCCCGCCTGAAGGCCGACAACCGCCTGCGGATCACCGAAGGCCCGGAAAACCGTTCGATCTTCCTGGGCCTGAACGTCGGCGCGAAGGAGCTCAAGTACGGCGACGTGAAGGGCAAGAATCCGCTGTCGGACCCGAAAGTGCGCGAGGCCATGAATCTCGCTATCGACCGCGACGCGATCAAGACCGCCGTCATGCGTGGCCAGTCGATTCCGTCGGGCATCATCGCGCCGCGTTTCGTGAACGGCTACGAGAAAGCTTTTGCGGCTTACCCGAAAACCAATGTCGCGCAGGCCAAGAAGCTGCTCGCCGATGCCGGCTACCCGAACGGATTCGGTCTCACGCTGCACACGCCGAACGATCGCTATGTGAACGACGAAGCGATCAGCACCGCGATCTCAGGTTTCCTGGGCCGCATCGGCATCAAGACGACGGTTGTCGCGCGCCCGATCGCACTGCACAGCGTGGCCATCAATCAGGCAGACACCGATTTCTATCTGTTCGGCTGGGGCGTGCCGACCTATGACTCGGCTTACATCTTCGATTACCTCGTGCACACGCGCGGCAAGGACGGGCGCGGCCCGACCAACGCGACCGGCTACAGCAACCCGGACATCGACGCGAAGATCGTTTCGCTCGCGTCCGAAAGCGACAAGGGCAAGCGCGACGCCACCATCAAGGCGATCTGGCAGACGGTGCAGCAGGAGCGTTTCTATATTCCGCTGCACGATCAGGTGCTGACGTACGCATCGACGCCGAAGCTCGACATTCCGGTGAGCCCGGAGAACACACCGTTCTTCAAGTTCGTGAAGGTCGCCAAGGCAGCAAGCAAGTAAGCCGCAGATGCTGGTTCATCTGTTGCGCCGGCTCGGCCAGTCCGTGCTGGTGCTGCTGGCCGTTTCGTTCATCTCGTTCCTGGTCTTCCGCCACATCGGCGATCCGACGATCAGCCTGCTCGGCGAGGACGCAACCATCGCCGACCGCACGGCGCTGATCTCGCAGCTCGGCTTCGACCGTCCGGTGCCGGAGCAGTACGTGCGCTATCTCGGCAATGTGCTGCAGGGCGACCTGGGTGTTTCGTATCGGCTGAAGCGGCCGGTCGCGGAACTGATTGCGGAACGGCTGCCGGCCACGCTGGAACTGGCGCTGGTCGCGGCCGTGTTCGCCGTCACCGGCGGCATCGCGCTCGGCGTTTACACAGCCATCAAGCGCGACAGCGCGGTGAGCCGGGCGATCATGACGGTGTCGCTGGTCGGCGTTTCGCTGCCAACTTTTCTGATCGGCATCGGACTGATCTATCTCTTTGCAGTCGAATTGCGCTGGCTGCCGTCTTTCGGGCGCGGTGAAACGGTGCAGCTTGGCGCCTGGAATACCGGGCTGCTCACCGCGTCGGGCTGGGCCTCGCTGATTTTGCCGGCGCTCACGCTCGGCCTCTACAAACTGACGCTGATCATGCGGCTGGTACGCGCCGAGATGCTGGAAGTCCTGCGCTCCGACTACATCCGCTTCGGCCGCGCGCGCGGACTGCGAGAGCGCGACCTGCACTATGGCCACGCGCTACGCAACACGCTGATTCCGGTCATCACCATCACCGGTCTGCAGATCGGCTCGCTGATCGCGTTCGCCATCGTGACCGAGACGGTGTTCCAGTGGCCGGGCGTCGGACTGCTGTTCATCTCCTCGATACAGGGCGTCGACGTGCCGGTGGTGGCCGCGTATCTGATGCTGATCGCGCTGCTGTACGTCACGATCAATCTGGTGGTGGATCTGCTGTACGTGCTGGTCGACCCACGGCTGCGTAAATCATGAAATCTTCTTCCAGACACTGGCGCAATGCGGATTCGCCGGTGCTGCGCGCGTTCGCCCGTTCGCGCACCGTGCAGATCGCTGCTTTTCTGCTGCTGCTGATCGCCTTCGCATCGATCTTCGCGCCGTGGATCGCGCGGCAGAACCCGTTCGATCCGGCCAATCTCGACCTGATCGACGCCTTCACGCCGCCGTGGAGCGAAGGCGTCACCGGCGCGTTCTACCCGCTGGGCGCCGACGACCAGGGCCGCGACGTGTTCTCGGCCATCCTCTACGGCTTGCGCATGTCGATGCTGGTCGGCGTGTCTGCCATCGCGCTGTCGCTGGCCATCGGCGTGCCGCTCGGCTTGGCTGCCGGTTACGTGGCTGGCGGCGCCGGCGGCTGGTTCGACACGCTGGTGATGCGGATTGCCGACGTGCAACTGACCTTTCCGGTGCTGCTGGTCGCGCTGCTGATCTTCGGCATCGCGCGCGGCTTGCTGCCGGCTGGCTATCGCGACGACATGGCGGTCTACGTGATCGTGCTGGCGATCGGGCTCTCGGACTGGGTGCAATACGCGCGCACCGTGCGCGGCGCAGTGCTGGTGGAGAAACACAAGGACTACGTCGCTGCGGCGCAGATCATCGGCCGCTCGCCGGCTGCCATCCTCCGCCACCACATCCTGCCCAACCTGATGGCGCCGGTGCTGGTGATCGCGGCGATCAGTTTCGCGCTGGCCATCGTCGCGGAATCGACGCTGTCGTATCTGGGCGTCGGCCTGCCGCCGACGCAGCCGTCGCTCGGCACGCTGATCCGCATCGGGCAAGGTTTCCTGTTCTCGGGCGAATGGTGGATTCTTCTTTTCCCCGGGCTGGTGCTGCTGGCCCTCGCGCTGTCGGTCAACCTCGTCGCCGACTGGTTGCGCGACGCGCTGAATCCGAAACTCCAATGAGCACATCAGACAACAAGCCCGTGCTCAGCGTCCGCGACCTCAGCGTCGAATTCGACACTTACCGCGGCACCGTTCGCGTGCTCGACGGTGTGTCATTCGACATCGCGCCGGGAGAAATCCTGGGCGTGGTCGGCGAATCCGGCGCGGGCAAATCCATGACCGGCGCCGCCGTCATCGGCCTCATCGATCCGCCCGGGCGCATCGCGAGCGGTTCGGTCGAACTGCACGGCGAGCGCATCGACACGCTGCGCGGCGAAGACATGCGACGGATTCGCGGACGCCATATCGGCAGCGTGTTCCAGGACCCGCTGACCAGCCTGAACCCGGTCTACACGATCGGGCGGCACCTGATCGAAACCATCCGCACGCACCTGCCGGTGACCGAGCAGGAGGCACGGCGGCGTGCGCTGGAACTGCTTGCGGACGTCGAGATTCCCGATCCCGCAACCCGGATCGACCTGTACCCGCACCAGTTTTCCGGCGGAATGCGGCAGCGTGTCGCCATCGCGCTGGCGCTCTGCGCCGAACCCGAACTGCTGATCGCCGACGAACCGACGACCGCGCTCGACGTGTCGGTACAGGCGCAGGTGATCCGCGTGTTTCGTCGCGTGTGTTGTGAACGTGGAACGGCCGCGATGCTCATCACGCACGACATGGGCGTCATTGCGCAGGCAGCCGACCGCGTCATGGTGATGTACCGCGGCCGCGTGCTCGAAACCGGCCCGGTGCGCGAAGTGCTCGACCGGCCGCG
Source organism: Variovorax glucosi (assembly GCF_051216695.1). Classification (NCBI taxonomy): domain Bacteria; kingdom Pseudomonadati; phylum Pseudomonadota; class Betaproteobacteria; order Burkholderiales; family Comamonadaceae; genus Variovorax; species Variovorax glucosi. The sequence continues at coordinate 358,139 of NZ_JBPJZE010000001.1, read as the reverse complement.
CGAGCCGTACACGCGAGCGCTGATGGCTGCGATCCCGTCCGTGCATCAACGGCTGCATCGACTGCCGGTGCCGGACATCGGCGCCGATATTGCAGCTGCTGCGACACTGCCGCCGGCCGTTGCCGAAGTGGAAGCGAAGGCACGGGGCACCATTGCAGAGCCGGCTTCACCGCTGATCCAGGTTCAGGGCCTCGCACGCGAGTTCGACCTGTCGGCCGGCTGGCTGGTCCGCACGCTGGCGCGGCAACCGAAAAAAGTGCTGCGCGCCGTCGACGACGTGCATTTCGACATCGTGCGCGGAGGCACGTTCGGGCTGGTCGGCGAGTCGGGATCGGGCAAATCGACCGTGGCGCGAATGATCGCCGGCCTGACGAAACCGACAGCCGGCCGCGTGCTGTTCGACGGCGTCGACCGCTGGGGCGGCGCTGCGGAAACGGCGGCGCTGCGCCGGCGTTTCCAGATGATTTTTCAGGATCCGTATGCGAGTTTGAACCCGCGCTGGAGGGTCGACCGTTTGATCGCAGAGCCGGTCGAGGTGCTCGGGCTGGCTGGCAGTGCGGACGAAACCGCAGAGCGCGTGTCCGAGGCGCTGCGCCGCGTGCGTATGTCGCCGGACGACGGGCGCAAATATCCGCACCAGTTTTCAGGTGGACAGCGGCAGCGCATCGCCATCGCGCGCGCGCTGGCGAGCCAGCCGGAGTTCATCGTCTGCGACGAGCCGACTTCGTCGCTGGACGTCTCCGTGCAGGCGCAGGTGCTGAATCTGATGCGAGACCTGCAGGACGAATTCGGACTGACCTATTTGCTGATCAGCCACAACCTGGCGGTGATCCGGCATATGTGCGATCACATCGGCGTGATGCAGCGTGGGAGGCTGGTGGAGCAGGGCGGCGCAGAGGAGGTGCTGGATGCGCCGCAGCATGCGTATACGCGGGAGCTGATGGCGGCCGTGCCGGATCCGCGGCAGCACCACCTTTCAACGAGCTAAGTCGTCTCCAGGCATTAGGTCCTCAAATCAGCTGGAACGCGCGTTGCGCACCAACTTGCGGCTGGATCGGCTGTTGCGCCGGCTGTTGCACAGGCTGTTGCACAGGTTGCTGAATTGGATGTTGAGCCACTTGCTGTACGGGACGCTGCACGCGGGGCGACCCCATGGGCTGCGGTTGGTTGAACGCCTCGATCCAATCCTGTTCCCATCCTGCCATCCACGCCATGTTTTCCTGGCGGTTCACGATAGCCGGATCCATGTTTCGATGGCCCTGAGAAGAAGGTTCGCGTCTGTATCCGATCAGTGAGCCGCGGACAGTTGTCGGCTCTTCATGTCCCGATGGTCGTCCGAACAGCGTGTTGGTCACACGTCGGAGCATGGCATCGGCGTGGACTGGCGTCGCTTGGGGGTTCGCGTGTTTTCTTGAAAACGGCTCGAGCAGGGGTTTGGCGGTTGGCGCACCTTTTGCCTCTGATTGCCGACGGGCTGGCGTGTGGGGAACGACTGGTGAAATGGCGTTACTGCGCATGGACGCTTTCTGGATGATGTGAGGAAGCGTCGAACTTAGGACTCGCGGACCCGTCTCGCGCTAGGAATCGTCTGATTGGACATGCAGGCAACCAAGAACGACCGATGACCGCCGACAACGTTTGTGCACGAGCCGATCGAGGAGTTCTTTCTCGTCGCTCGGGCAACCGTGGCACAGTCGCATCCTCCAACCATCACTTGAAGAGTTCACATGCCAAAAGCCTATTGGGTCAGCGTCTACAGCGCCGTCAACGACACCGAAAAACTTGCCGCCTACGCAAAGCTTGCGGGCCCCGCGCTGACTGCGAACGGCGGACGTTTTCTGGCGCGGGGCGAGCCGGCCAAGGTTTATGAAAAAGGCCAGATGCAGCGCACCGTCCTGCTCGAATTCGACAGCGTCGAGCAGGCAATGGCAGCGCACGACAGCCCGGCTTACCAGGAAGCGCTGGCCGCTCTGGGCGATGGCGTCGACCGGGAAATCCGCATTCTCGCGGGCGCCTGATTGTTGAAACAGCAGGTGCTCAAACGACGTCGGCCGGGCCCGGCACGATCCGGTCGTAACGTCCCATCGCTTCGGGCTCGATCCCAAGCCAACGTGCGACTTGCTCCGGCTCGGTCCCACGTCGCAGCTGGCGAATAGCGAAGGTGTGGCGAAGCCGGAACGATCCGCCCTCGGCGTTTTCGATACCGGCTTCCTCGAACACAGCCCGCGACGCCCGGTACTGCGAGTCCTTGCTCCAGGGTTTACCGGTGCGCGTGGACGGAAACAGATGCTCGCCCGGGATCCGGGCCTCGGCCCGCACCTGGAGCCAGTATTGAAGCAGTTCTCCCGCCCATGGTGCGACCGGCGTCTCGCGCGCCGGCGAGTTTCCGTTGCCCGGTACCGCGAGTTTCCACGGGCGAGCCTGCACGCGTCCACCCGGGATGGTGGGCGATGTCAACGAAAGCGCCCGAACGTCCCCGGGCGAAAGCCCGGCGCCGAGTTGTAGCGCGACCGAGACCCGATTGCGCACGTCCTGCCAGCTCATCGCAGCCTGGCTGTCGCGCCGGGCAGCCGAAACGCCGGGGCGAGGTCGGGCCGACGACAGGAACGTGATCAGCGTTTTAGCCTCGGCGACGGTGAGCGATTCCGGCAGGGGATCGGCTGTGGCAGCCTCCGAATAACGAACCCGCGGATTTGCCGCCAGCCAATGCGACGCTGCGAGGTTGGTGCGATGGCCGGCGTCGGCGGCATGGTGCATCAGCACGCGGTCGATCAATCGCATCAGCCGCAACGCATGCCGGGGTGAGAGCGAGAGATCCGAACTCTTGACGCCGTAGCGCGCTGCCTGGAAAGCCTGCAGATCCAGCGCATTGACGGAAGCCAGCGTCACAGGCGGTTTCTGACCCAGGCACCACGCGGTAAAGGCACCCCACATGTCGCGGTAGACCTGGACGGAGCCCGGTTCGCGTAGCAGGCCGGTCGCTTGCTTGTGGGCGATCCATTGCTGGAAGGCAGATTGGTGATCGGGAATTTCGGGATCGTCGAAGAGGGAGAGGTTGCTCATAAATACACTAACGGCAAACCATTATTGTGTCTCATTACTAATGCTTCGCCACCTCAAATTGCAAGATAGGTGATCCTATTAATCTCTATGCATATCAATCGGTATGCCGTTAGTGTATTTTTACGGTGTAGCTTTCTAGTTCAGCGGGGCGGGGCGGTGGAGTCCTGTTGAAGTCTTCAAAGCGCTCGCGTTATTCGCATTCAGCACATCAGTGCCAACTGCAAACAAGGTTCAGGAAAGAATGCTGCAGCGGGTGCAGGGCCAGCGATCGCTGGAACCATGCTCAATCAGTGCTGCGCCATTGGCTGCCTCGATCTCGTTCCTCAGGGGTTCGTGAAGAAGCGGAAGCCGATCAACAATCCGCCGATGCCAGCAGCAGCGCAAGCCATGGCGCCCAGCATCATCAGAACCAGGCCGATGGTCCTGGATGGCTTTCGTTCATTGGATGTCTGCGATGCAGATAGGGCCTCGCCAGGAAGGCGCTTGATGGTCTCGTTCGAATCTCTCGAAGGCTCAGGCTTTGTTTGTGTCATGCCGAATCGTACGGTAGACGCGCCAGGATCACTTTTCGCATACTTTATACAATGTATATTATGTTAAATCACTGAAGCGTTGAGCGGATGTGGAATGCCGGCGTCCCCTGCACGCTCCACTGAGCCCGCGTGCAGGCCCAACATTCCACCGCCACCACTGCCTACTTGGTGCCTGCAGATGCGCCACTAGCCGCCGCCAGCTTCTCGGCTGCTGCGAGGTGCGCCCGAAGCTTCGGCAACGTTTTCGCAGCAAAGTCTTTCACCTGCGGATCCTTGCCCTTGGCGACTGCCGCTTCGAACAGCTTGATGTCGGCCTTGTGGTCGTCCAGGCCGACGATCTTGATGTACTTCTCGTCGAACTCGGCCGGTGTCGATTTCGAGAGCATGTTCAGATCGGCCTTCTTTCCGTCGGGCATGTCGAGTGGCAAGCGCAGCGGCTTGGCGACGGCGATGGTCTTCAAGGTTTCGCTCGCGGCGGTGTGATCCTTGACCAGCATGGCCGCGTAGCGCTTGACATCGGCGTTCTGGGACTTCACGGCCGCCATCTTGGATGCCTCGATCTCGAAAAGCCCGCCGCCGGCCGCCTTGATCATGAACTCCCTGTCTTCGTCGGAAAGCGATTTGCTGGCCATGACGTCCTTGCCGCCGACAGCACTGGTCTGCGCCACGGCGCCTGTTACGGACGCGCCTGCCAAAGCAGCGACGAAAAGCACGGATACGAGTTTTTGGTTTTTCAATTGAGTCTTTCTGATTCGGATCCCGGAAGGATTCCTTGATCTCATCGAAGACTCGGCCGGCGTCGGCATGCACGCCGTGGGCCGACTCGCACTGTGGCTGTAGGCATCGGCAGGCGTCTTTCCTCACATCGTCTTGCGCTCGAAATCCGCAATCGGAACGGGTCGGCTGAAAAGAAAGCCCTGGAAGCGCGTGCATCCATGCTTTTCCAGAAAGATGCGCTGCTGTTCGGTTTCGACGCCCTCGGCGATCAGCTCGACATCCAGATTGCGTGCCATTCCAATGATGGTCTGGACGATCGTCTCGATCTTCGGATCGACGCCGATGCCGCCGACAAAGTATTTGTCGATCTTCAGCTGGTCCAGCGGCAATTGCGTCAGGTAAGACAGCGACGAATATCCGATGCCGAAGTCGTCCATCGAGAAGCGGATACCGAGCGACTTCAGCCGCTGCATCTTCCGGATCGTCTCCGGCACATGGCTCTGCAACAGGCTCTCGGTGAGCTCCAGCTTCAGCAGCCCGGGGTCGGCTCCCGACACGGCGATGGCCTTTTCCACCTCGTCGGCGAAATCGTCGCGCCGGAACTGGCGGGCGCTGACGTTGACGGCAATCTCGAGCTGCGATCGGCCAGGCACGCCGCGCCAGGCTGCGAGTTGCGCGCAGGCCATCTCCAGCACCTGGAGACCGAGCGGAACGATGAGTTCGGTGTCTTCCGCCACCGAAATGAACTCGCCCGGCAGAACCAGGCCGCGCTGCGGATGCTGCCAGCGGACGAGCGCCTCGACCCCGACGGTCGCGCCCGAACCGTCCACCTGGGTCTGGTAATAAAGCAAGAACTGATGCGCCGCGAGTGCCTCGCTGAGCTCGTTTTCGAGCACCGAACGCGCAGCCACTTCCGCCTGCATCTCGGGCTCGAAGAAGCGCAAGGCGTTGCCGCCAGCCGTCTTGGCGACATACATCGCGATGTCCGCCTGCTTCAGGATCTCCTCGATCGAGCGCTCGCCGCCGTCGAACAAGGCGATGCCAAGACTGCAGGTACGGTGGTAGGTCGTGGCGGTGTCGAGACGGAACGGCACATTCAGGGCGTCGATGATCCGCTCGCCGACCACGCGGACCTGGCTCCGGGCAGCCTCGCGACCTTCGCCGAGGTTTTCGAGCATGACGACGAACTCGTCGCCGCCGAGGCGGGCCACGACGTCGCCCGGCCGCACGTGGAGACTGATGCGCGCCGCCGCTTCCTTGAGCAACAGGTCGCCCATCGCATGGCCGAGCGCATCGTTGAGCATCTTGAAGTTGTCCAGATCCAGGAACAGCAAGGCGCCGTGGCGGCCGCTGCCCGGTTCGATCCGGACAGCGCCTTCCATCAGATCCAGAAGGAGTCGGCGGTTCGGCAGCCCGGTGAGGACGTCGTAGAAAGCCAGCTGCTGGATATGACGGGTGGCGAGCTCGGCCTGCGTGATGTCGCGCAGGATCACGATGTAGCTGGGCCGCTCGGTGCCTTCGGTCGGCTTGCGGGAAACCAGCACTTCGAAGAAGCGAGGCGATTCGGACATACCTTTCACCGCGAGTTCGAATTGCCGCACGCGGCGGCGCCCGGTGCCGCCCGACGCACCTGCCTCGCGAATCGCCTGCATGACCTGTTCGGCCGCCGGCGCAGGCAGCATCTCCCCGATCCTCCTGCCGACCGGTCCAACGTCCGCCGCAATGGCGCCCTGCCCCTGCGGCGCATGAAACCTGAGGCAGATGCCGTTCCGATCGAGTTCCAGCAATGTGTCGGGCAGCGCATCGAGCGTGGCTTGCAGCTGCGCACGTCCTTCGAGAAGCTGCGCCGTGTACCGTTTCTTCTCCGTCACGTCCTGGTAGATGCAGACGAGGCCGCCGTCGGGCGTCCGGTTCTTGGTCGACCGGATGACCCTGCCGTCGGGCAACACCAGTTCCTCTTCTTGCTCCTGCTTCCGATCCGGAGCGTTCGCCGCAGCCGGCAGGCGCCGATACTGCGCCGTCAGGTCGGCGATGGGCCGGAAAGGCCGGTCGAGGCCGGTCAGGTCTTTTGCTCTCGGGAATATGTCGTGGAACGAGCGATTCCAGACCAGCATCCTCTCGTCCGCATCGAGAAGCACGAAACCGACCTGCATGGATTCGAGCGCCTGATCGAGGGTGGCACGCGAGCGTTGACGCTCCATGCGCTCCGTCCACTGGCGCAGCAGGCGCTGGCGCAGGAACATCGCGCCGAGCACCAGTGCCGCGGCCACGACGCCGCCGATGCCGAAGATCACGTTGCGCTCGCGTCGCGAGTCGGCCAGCGCCGACGACAGCGGAATGCTGCCCGTGACCAGCATCTGAGTCTGCAGGCACGGACGAGCCACGACGACGGCCGGAACGGCACTGAGACGGGCGGGTCCGAGAAAGAAGGAGGCATCCTCGCGCCGTGGGCCTAGCGCACTGACCTGACGTCGCTCGCCCGGCACCAGGCCGGCCGGTGTACTTGCCAGCAACAGCCCGCTCTCGCGCTCGACCGTCACCTCCAGGCCGCCGATGTCCGCACCCTGGACCAGGATGTTCATCAGGAGGGCGATGTCCAGCTCCGCGACGACCACCACCCGGTTGCCGTCGGGCAGACGCAATGCACGCGCGAAATGAAGTACCGGTCTCGAAGTGGCCTGACTGACGACGGGTTCACCGATGAAAAGCGACGAAATCTTTTCCGCGAAGATGCTCTCGAGATAGCTTTCGGACAGCGGCAGCTTCGGGCTGCTGCCGCGCCCATGTTCTCCCGATGAAACCAGCACGCCACCGTCCGCGGAGATCAGGAAGAGCCTCTGGACGAGCGGATTCTGGTCGACACCCATGTCCATGAGCCGGGACGCCCGATCGCGCCCGTCCCTGCCCTTCAGTTCCGCCGTCCGAGGCACCAGTTCGCCGACGCCGGCCAGCAGGACGTCGACGCCCAGCACGGTACGGTTCAATGCAGCTTGTGCACCGCCGATGAACCGGATCGCCTGCTGTTCCACGTTGGTGAACGCACGCCGATGCAGCTCGCGGCTCGCGAGGAACGACGCCCCAGCCACCAGCATTACCGCGAGGAAGGCCGCGCCGTAAAGAAGTACCGCGCTGCGCGGTGAAGAACGGTTCGTCACCGGTAGGGAGGTGCCTTGATGCCGACGACGGGCCCGATGGTCGTGTCCCAGAGCTTCGTACAGTCCGGCCCGCAGCGTTCGACCCATCCAGGCAGCACCTGGCGCTCGAAGATCCGCTTCCGCAGGAGCTGGTCGGCTTGGGAAGGCCGCACGACAGCCAGCGCTTCGAGTGACCCTGGCGCGCATGTCGTCGTGGCATTGCAGGGCCGCGCAAAGTCCGATTCGCGCTCGGCCTCCTCCCAGATCGCGGCTTCGAGCTTCGGCATTTCCTTGAGCAGCAGAGCCCGGAGATCTTCCGGCAGGGATCGCCAGACGTCGAGGTTGGCGCCGAAGACGGCGACTCCCCACGAAACCGGAAGCGTGTAGATCGTCTTGGTCACGGCAGGGAGGCCGATGGCCTTGCCGGAGGTGGCGCCGGTGATCGCGCAATCGGTCGAACCCGAGCGGATGCTGGCAGTGACTTCGGAGAACGGCATCAGAACCGGGATTCCACCGACCGAAACGACGAAATCGGACTGCGTAGACGACGACACGCGCGTGCGCCGACCTGAAAGATCGGTCAGCCCGCGCAGCGGCTCCCTGCAGAACACAACCTGCGCCGGGTACATGTAGACGGCCAGCAATTCGGCGCCATGACGCTCCCGCATGGCGCTGGCAAGCGCCGGACGGAACGCGTCGACGACCTTTCTCAGCGTGGCGACGTCCGGACTAAGTGCCGCCAGGTCGGGCGCCGAAAGCTCTGGATATTGTCCCGCGACCAGGCCCAGCAAGGCAGTCCCGAACGGCACCACGCCGAGCCGGATGAGCGTCAGCATGTCCTGACCGGGAACGCCCGCGCGATCGAAGGGAACGATGCCGGCGGTGTAGCGGCCCGCGCTGAGCCTGCCGAGCGTCTGCGTCCAGAACGGCTCCTCGTGGCGCAGATACTGACTGACGTTGGCCAGCCCGCCGACGATGCGCAATCGCAACGCCTCGTTGGCAAATGGGGGCTGCGCGGGCTGCGCGGGCTGCGACCAGGCCTGGAAATGAGCGGCAAGGCAGAGGCCGAGCAGCCCGGCGGCGAGCCATTTGCGTGGTCCGGATGAAACAGGCATTGCGTGGTTCTTGTCGAGGGGTTTGTCTAGGTTCTTGTCGGTTTTTATTTTGACGATCGAGACACAATTCACATCACATTGTGTTGTACCAGTGATCGCCACCTCGTGGCTCTACGTGGCGAAAATCACAAACATGCACTTTTCCGTTTCTCTCCTCGCCGTTGCGTTGCTTGCCGGCTGCGCCCTGCGTTCGCAAAAACCTGATCTCGGTGCCAGCACCGGTGCGAATACGCAGACCGTCCACACGACATCCGCTTCGTCGCATGACGCCGCGTTCGCCGACTGGGTCAAGGAATTCCGTTGCAGCGCCCTTGCCTCCGGAATTGGCGAATCGACGCTCGACCGGAGTCTGAAAAACGTCACTTTCCTGCCTCGCGTCATCGACCTCGACCGGGCACAACCGGAGTTCACGCGCTCCGTCTGGGACTACCTCGACCGCACCGTCAGCGCTCAACGCGTGACGATGGGCAGGGAGATGCTGCAGCGCATCCGAAGCGAGGCGCCGAACGTTCTCCAGCAACAACAAACCGTGCCGCCCGAGGTGGTCGTGGCGATCTGGGGAATGGAGAGCAACTACGGCAGCAATTTCGGAAGCACATCGACCATCGACGCGCTGGCGACGCTGGGGTTCGAAGGACGGCGTTCTGGCTGGGCGCGCAACGAACTGCTGGCCGCGTTGAAGATCGTCGAGCGGGGTGACATCGCACCCGAACGGATGATCGGCTCCTGGGCCGGCGCGATGGGACAGACGCAGTTCCTGCCGTCCAGCTTCCTGGCGTACGCGATCGACGGCGATGGCGACGGGCGTCGAGACATCTGGAACAGCCTCCCCGATGTCGTCGCATCGACTGCCAACTATCTCGCGAAATCCGGCTGGCAGCCCGGACAGCCGTGGGGCGTCGAGGTTCGCCTGCCCGCCTTGTTCGATTACGTGCGTGCAGACCCTTCGGTCGTCCAGTCCGCGATGCAGTGGAATGCGGAGGGCGTGATGACGGTCGATGGAAGTCGGATGCCTGACTTCCCGGGTGCCTCGGTGCTATTGCCGGCCGGAGCGGGCGGCCCGGCCTTTCTCGTCGGCGCTAACTTTCGGGCCATCCTCAAATACAACAACTCGACCAGCTATGCGCTGGCAGTCGGGAGCCTGTCGCAGCAAATCACTGGCGGCCTGCCCATCCAGACCGTGTGGCCTCGCCAAATGACGCCACTAAGCAGGGCAGAGGTCGTCCAGATGCAGGAGGCGCTTGCAGCGAAAGGGTTTCCGAGCGGCGCCGCGGACGGCCTGTTCGGGCCTGCGACGCGCTCGGCATTGCGCTCGTACCAACGCGAGGTCGGACTGGTAGCGGACGGATTTCCGAACGCGGAATTGCTGCGGCGTCTGCTTCAGCCCTGAGCGCAAGCCCAGAGCGCAAATTCAGACTGCGCCTTTCCTGATGGCTTCTGCCTTCTTGTAGTCCGACAGCGGTGCGGGGTCGTCCTTCGACTCCGCCAGTTGCTCGGCTGCCTGCGCCCGTTCTTCCGCTTCTTTCTTCTCGTCGAGCTTCTCGATGGAGCGATCGAGTTCGGCCTCGATCGATTTGAGGGAGGGGTCTTTGCTGGAATTGGATTCGGTCATTTCTGTTTCAGGTGATGGTCGGATTCGAGTCGTCTGCCACCCGGACTTCTTGTCGTTTTTGTAGATGCCTGGCGCTGCATCACGATGCCATAGCTTCTCGCGTCCGAATCTCTCGCAGGGTTAAAACGCGGCGCTGTCCTGCATGCAGGTCGACCGCAATCACGCCTTCCACGTCGCTTAGGATTCAGGTTCAAGCATGGAGACCTACCGATGACCTACAAGATCCTGACGCTCAACGGCGTCAACCTCAACATGTTCGGCAAGCGCGACCCGGCGCAATACGGCACCGCGACGCTGGCCGAGATCGAGACCCGGCTGGCCGCACTGGGCAAGGAACTCGGCGCCGAAGTGGAAAGCTTCCAGACCAACATCGAAGGCGTGATGTGCGAACGCATCCATCAGGCCTTCACCGACGGCGTCGATGCGGTGCTGATCAACGCCGGCGCCTGGACGCACTACAGCTACGGCATCCGCGATGCGCTCGCGATCCTGAAGTGCCCGATCGTCGAGGTGCACATGTCGAACATCCACGCGCGCGAGCAGTTCCGGCACCACTCCGTGTTCGGTGAGATCGTGAGGGGATCGGTGTGCGGCTTCGGCGCCGACAGCTATCTGCTGGCACTAAGGGCTGCAGTTTCCGCGCTGGAAACCGCAGCCGCTTCAAAAGCCGCGGGTAATTCGAAGGGCTGAGACCTCGCCGGCGTCGCCTGCGCGCCGCCCGGTCCACCGCTTCGCTTTTTCAGGCGGCGGTGGCGCGGCCCAGCTTGGCATCGTCGATGGTCTGGCGGCGGAGCGCGTCGTACTCTGCCTTCGGCACCGGCACCGCATTCTTGTTGCCGAGGTCCTTCATGTGGACGCGGTAGGTTTCACGCGCCGTCCAGGCCGAGATCGCCGCGACGACGCAGATCGCCATGGTGATGAGGCCGATCGTCAGGGGGATGTTGGTGGCACCGGGAGGTGCGACGGTGACGAAAAGCACCGGCAGCATCGCCGTGACGGCGGTTCCCAGATTCTGCGAGATGGCCATGCCCGAAACGCGGGTGCGGGTCGGGAACATTTCCGGATAGAAGCTCGGGTACACGGCGTTGTAGCCCTGGTAGACCACACCCCACATCAGCAGCGACATCACGATGGCGAGCGGCACGTTGTGGATGCTGATGGCGTAGAGGTAGCAGAACGACAGCAGGCCCGCACCGATCGCGCCGACCATGATCGGGATACGACGGCCGATCTTGTCGGACAGCCGGCCCACGAACGGGATCACGGCCACGGCGACGATGTTGCCCATCACCGGAATCCAGAGATACACGTCTTTCTCGAAACCGATGCCGTAACCCGGCTGCACCGCGTAGGCGGCACCGAAGATGGTGGCGACCACCGGAATCACGTTCATCAGCGAACAGAGCATCACGCGCAACATGTCGCGCCAGCTTTCGGTCACGGCCTGAATCACCGGCGCCTTGGGCAGTGCGCCCTTGGCATCGACTTCGGTGAAGGCAGGCGTCTCGTCGACTTCACGGCGGATGATGTAGCCGGCCACGATCACGATGAAGCTCAGCAGGAACGGAATGCGCCATCCCCACGAGCTGAACTGTTCGGCCGGCATGTAGTGCGCCAGCGGCAGGAACACGGCCGCGGCCATGATCTGGCCGGCCTGCACCCCCTGCAGCGTGAAGCTGGCGAAATAGCCGCGACGGCCGAACGGCGAGTGCTCCAGGATCATCGAGCTGGCGCCCGAGATCTCGCCGGCCACCGCGAAGCCCTGCACCAGCCGCAACAGCACCAGCAGCGCCGGAGCCAGCAGGCCGACCTGGTCGTAGGTCGGCAGCAGGCCGACGGCCACGGTCGAGAAACCCATCAGGAACATGCAGATCACCAGCACCTGCTTGCGGCCGTGCGTGTCGCCCCAGTGACCGAGGAAGAAAGCGCCGATCGGTCGTGCCACGTAGCCGACGCCGTAGGTGGCAAGCGACGCGATGATGGCGATCTTCGGGTCGCCCTTGGGAAAGAAGATCTGCGGAAAGATCAGCGCGGCCGCGGTCGCGTAGATGAAGAAGTCGTAGTACTCCAGCGCCGAGCCGATCCAGCCGCTGGCTGTCGCTTTCTTCGTCTGGTGCCTGCCATGAGGCTCGTTGTGGGTTGCTGGATTTGCCATTGGTTGTCTCCTGGGTGGATGGTTTTTTCAGTGTTGCGGTAGCTGTTGCGCCTGCGCCGCCATCCGGGCCGGCGCATTGCTGCTGCCGTAGCCGTCGTAGGCGCCGATGCGCTGGACGATCTCGAAGAAAGTGCCCTCGCCTTCGAGGCTTTCCGTGTAGATGTGCAGGTAATCCCCGGTCGCGGAGCGGTCGAACAGCACGCCGGCCGCTCGCATGCGTTCTACGAGTGCGAGGTCGATGTCCAGCCGGGTCGGCAGGTCGTCGTGGTAATTCCGCGAGATCGGCACGAAGCGAACGCCGTTCTCGCGCAGACGGGCGACGGTCTCGAAGATGTCGGTGCAGCGCAGCGCGATGTGATGCACCGCACCGCCGCCGGTCACGTTCAACATGCGTGCCGTGCGCGTACGCTGGCTCATCGACACGTTGAGCACCAGCCGCACGCTGCGGTCCGCGTTGGCGACGCCGCGGCTGCGGATCAGGCCGAACGGATCGGCCAGCTCGAGGCTTTCTCCAGGCGCCAGTCCGAGCACCGCGCGCGAGAAAAGCACCCAGGTGTCGAGCTGGTCAACGGCCAGGCCGAGCGCGACGTGGTCGATCGCCAGCAGGCCGGCGCCCTGCCCCGCTTCCGCTGCTTGGTCGTCGTCCAGTATGAAATCCGCCTCGTACAACCCGTTCAGCCCGAGCGACGACGGCACGAAATGCAGCAGGTTTCCGCCCGGCGCGACGATGGCCGGTACTGTCGTTTCCGCCGGGCCGACCGGACTGTCGTAGCGCTGCGAGCGCATCGCCACGGCGCGTGCGACGGCCACTTGCGGATCCGCGGCGCGGATGCCCAGCGCGCAAACCGACGCGCCGTGGGCGTCGAAGCGTTCCCGTGCGAACGAATCGGGCTGCGCATTCACGATGAGGTGCACGTCGCCCTGCCGATAGAGCGACACCGCCTTGGAACGATGCCTGCCGACGCGCCGGAAACCGAACCGGCCGAACAGCGTACCTAGCGTGACAGCGGACTTCTCGTCTGCCGCGAATTCGATGAACGTGATGCCTTCGAGCTTCGGGACGGGCGGCGGGCTGAGCAGCTCGATGGCCGGAGCGGGCTGGCGCATCGCCGGTGCCGACTCAAGCCGCGCGCGCGCCTCGCTCTCCAGATACAGCAGCGAACGCATCGCATCCACCGCAATGCGGCGGTTCGGCGTTTCGCGGAAAACGTCGTTGAAGATTTCCAGCGACAGCGGCCCGGTGTAGCCGGCGCGCAGCGTCTGCACGAAGAAGTCGATCACGTCGAGCTCGCCCTGTCCGGGAAACGAGCGATGGTGGCGCGCCCACTGCAGCACGCTCATTTCCAGCAGCGGCGCGTCGGCCATCTGCAGGAAGAAGATCTTGTCGCCGGGAATCTCTGCGATGCCGGCCGGATCGTCCTTGAGCGACAGCGTGTGGAAACTGTCCAGGATCAGGCCCAGATCCGGATGATCGGCGCGGCGCACGATGTCCCATGCCTGGCGGTAGAGCGACGTCTTGCGGCCCCAGGCCAGCGCCTCGTAACCCACGCGCAAGCCGCGACGGCTGGCACGCTCGGCGAGTTCGTGCAGTTGCGCCGCTGCAAGCGCCGGATCGTCGATGGTCGCCGGCGACGTGTTCGAGCAGCAAAGCACCAGCGGGGCGCCCATCGCCTGCATCAGGTCGAACTTGCGCTCGGCGCGGTCGAGGCTGCGGCGGAACTGCGGTTCCGGCATGGCTTCGAAATCGCGAAACGGCTGGTAGAGGTCGATCGACAGACCCAGATCGGCGGCGATGCGGCCCAGCTCGGCAGCCGTTCCATTGAAGTTGATGAAGTCGGCCTCGAACAGCTCGATGCCGTCGAATCCCGCCGCCGCAATGGCTTCGAGCTTCTGGCGCAGTGTGCCGCTCAGCGACACGGTGGCGATGGAACGATGCATGGCGGCGACTTTAAAAAGTCGCGACATTAGTCACAATGCCGTACAACCCTAATTCGATCGATGATCGATCGCCAGCGATCATCCTGCGACCGAAATTCGGGTAACACCTGAGACGCCTGCTCGCCATGCAAAACACGCCCGACAACGAAATAGCCCCCGTCATCGACCGAAAACTCCTAATTGAAGGGCTCGGCCGCGGGCTGCGCGTCATCGAAGCGTTTTCGGACGACCGGCCCCGCATGACAGCCACCGAAGCCGGCGTCGCAGCGGCACTCACCCGAACAGCGGCACGGCGCTACCTGATGAGCCTGGTGCACTACGGCTACGCCGCGACGGACGGCAAATATTACTGGCTGCTGCCGCGCGTCCTGCGCCTCGGCGAAGCGTTTCTGGACAGCGCGCGCGTGCCGCGGCTGGTGCAGCCGTATATCCAGCGCGCGTCGATGCAGTGCGGCGAAACGCTCAACGTCGGCGCGCTCGACGGCGACGAAGTCGTCTATATCGCGCGCAGCAACGCGCCGCGGATGGTGTCGATCGGTTTCAATCCGGGCGCGCGCGTGCCGGCGCATGTGGTGTCGCAAGGCTTCGTGCTGCTGTCGGCCATCGACGACGAGGCGCTCGATGCCTGGATCGAAAAGCACGACTTCGCGAACTTCACCGATTCGCTGCCCGTCGACGCCGTACGCTTCCGCAACAGCGTCGTCGCCGCACGCTCGCTCGGCTACTGGATGGCCGACCAGCACCTCAACTTCGGCCTCAGCGGACTGGCGCTGATGCTCAAGGACCGCAAGGGGCGCGGCCAGTACGCGCTGAGCGTGACGGTGCAGCGGCAGATGTATCCCGACGACCAGATGGTGAAGAAGCTGCTGCCGGTGTTGAGGGACGTGGCGGAGGCACTGCGGCCCGTGCTCTGAGGCTCACGCTTTCGAGGGATGGAGCCGGGTGTCGAGTACGAAGCGCGACTGCGAGTCCTGTCGATAGCGGCCTTCGGCGACGGCAGGCTCCATGACAAGATTCCAGCTGAACCTCGAAACGGTGCTCGGAAAAAGCACGATGCCGTACTGCGCAAGGAGGCTACTGCCGAATGCCTGCTGGCTGGCGCCGGGCGTACCCGGCGCCAGCCAGCCGGGGTTGGGAACGTCCTCTGGCTGCACGACATACACCGGGCCACCGGTGATCCGTGCGCAGGTCAGCGTGTGGGGTTGCGTGGTCAGCAACGGGAAACCCACATGCACCGCAACTTCGAGAATCGCCGTGCCCGGGTCGACCGAGCAATAGACGGCGCGCTGACCCTTGATGTTCCACCTGCCGCCGAACTTTTCCGCGCCGATACCGCTGTCCCAGGTGTCCGCGTGATGCTGACGGTCGAGCCGCCATGCGAGGAGCGGACCACCTGGCCCGACCTGCGGCGCAGGTGCCATCGCATGTTCGCGCATCAGGCGTACACCCCGTGCGCGATGCGATCGAGCAACTCTTCGACGAGTTGCGTCCCGATGGGCGTCGCGAGCAGGTCGATCGGCTTTTGCTGATCGAGCCCGATGGCAGGCGTCTCCAGCCATTGCACGGCGGCTTCGCGGCTTCCGAGCACCAGCGAAGCCTTGGCGACCACCTCGGCAAACTTGAAGGTACGTCCGCCTTGCGCAACGCTCAGGGTCTCGCCCTGCGCCCCCTTCTTGCGATGCAGCGTGCGCAGACTGATGCCGAGCGCTTCGCTCAGCGTCGTCGACGAGAGCGGCTCTATCGAATGCGCCAGATGAAAAATCGACGCACTCGGGATGCCGTGGGAAACCCAGTGGTGAACGTCCAGGAGGTTTTCGGGTATGTGAGAGAGCACCTTGCTTCCGCCCAACATTTCCAGTGCGATCACCAGGTGCGTCCCGTTGGCATCGATGAGCGCCCCGTAACGCTCCCGCAATTTGGCGGAAATCGGGGGCTGGTCATCGAGCCCCCAACTCCATGCGGCGTTCGGCCCGGGTCTGTGAGCGGGTGCCTGGTGTGTGTTCATCATTGCCTTTCATGCCATTTGGCACTGACATTCTGTCATAAGGCACTCGATCAGCGAGTTGCTGGCGCCGGAACCAGCACCGAGGGCTTCAAAGGCTGCGCCAGAAGCCGATCAGGATTTCGGCGAATTCGTCCGGCAACTCCGCCGCACTCACATGCGCGGCATCGATCGTCGCCAGCCGCGCGCCCGGGATCTGATCGACCATCTGCTGCGACATCGCCATCGGCGTCGCCAGATCCTGCGTGCCGCCGATGACCAGCGTGGGCGTCGAAATCCGCCTGTTGCTTTCGCGGAAATCGATGGCCGCCACGGCTGCGCAGCTCGCCAGGTACGACGCGTCATCGTTGCGTACCAGCACGTCATGAAGCTGCTTGGCAACCACGGCGCCTTCGGCCGTCGCGGCGAAGGTCGGTGTGAGCCATCGTTCCACGGCGCCTTGCGCAACGGCGGCGACGCCCTTCGCGCCCACCGTTTCTGCTCGCGCACGCCACGTCGCCTGATCCGGATAGTGCGACGCCGAATTCGCGACGACCAGCGTGCGCAGCAGTTCGGGCCGACGCGCGGCCAGCGCCTGACCCGTCATGCCGCCCATGGAGAGACCGACGAAATGCACCGGCTCGCCGCCCGCTTCGCGCTCGATGAGCTCCGCCGCGTCATGCGCCAGCGTATCGATGCTTATCGCGTCCGGCACGCGTGCGGAGGCGCCGTGGTTGCGGTGGTCGTAGCGCACGACGGTGTGTGCACGCGCCAGCAACGCGGCCACGCCGTCCCACATGTGCAGGTCGCAACCGAGCGCATGGCTCAGAACGACGACCGGACCGTTACCTTCGCGGACGACGTGGAGACGAGGGGAAGCTGCGGTGGATGTCATGTTGTTTCCTTTTTGAGAGCGGGAAGGCGCGGCAGCCAGAAGAACGCGATCGACATCAGCGCGGCGCCGGCTAGCAGCATCGGCACGACCATCGGCCAGGCGCCGTTCGAGAATTCGGCGTCGACGAAACGCGCAGCGATCTGGCCAACGCAGAACGCGACCATCATCATGCCGAAGCCCGACCAGGACACCGCCCGTCCCGCCAGATGCGGAAGATCGCCGACCGAGCCCGCCTGACCGCATGGCTGATGGATGCCGTGGCCCATGACGTAAACGGCGTGGCCGACGAGCAACGGAACCGCGCTGTGCGGCAGCAGCCAGCAACCGAGCGCCTGGATGACCGCGCCGCCCAGGCTGAGCGAAGCCCCGAACTTGACCGACTTCACCGGGCCGAACCGACGCAGCAGGCGGCGGCACATCGTCGTGCTGAAGATGTAGATCAGCGAGCCGCCGGCGGGAATCCAGCCGTAGGCCGCCGTCGAGAGCCCCAGATAGCCGATGTAGACCATCGGCGACAGCAGCAGGAACGCGAAGATGCCGCCGTAGGTGACTGCGGCCAGCGAGGCCCAGGCGCGGAACGCCGCACTTGCGAAAACGGCGCGCGCGCTGCCTTTGGGCGCCGATTCGCCTCCCGCGTGCGATTTCCGGGTTTCGCCGAACCAGCGCCAGCACATCGCCAGCAGCGTCAGTGCATACAACGCCATCGCGACCATCACCGAGCGCCAGCCGAAGCCCTGCACCAGCCACGCCCCGAGGACCGGCGCGACAAGCCCGACGGCACCAAGACCAGTCAATCCGCGCGCCATCACATGCGGACCTTCGTGCGCCGGATACAGGTCGCGCACGGCAGCACGGGCGCAGACCAGAATGGCAGCCATCGCGAAACCCTGGATCGCCCGCCACGATCCGAGCATGAAGATGCTGGTCGCGAAAGCGCCGCCGAGTGAAGCCAGCGCGTAGCAGGCCAGCCCGCCGAGAAGCACCGGTCGTCGGCCGAAACGGTCGGACAGCGGGCCGCAGATCAGTTGCGCGATGCCGAAAGCCAGCACGAACAGCGTCAGGCTGGCGCTGGCGGAACCGAGTTCGAGCGCGATGGCAGGCAGCGCCGGAAGATAGCTGTCGGTAGCCACCGGCTGCGCTGCCAGAAGCAGCGGCAGCAGCAGCGCGAAGCTCGCTCCCCGGGCGCGCGGCGCGCTCACCGGCCGGGCGTGGCCGGCAGCAATCCCTTTTCGCGCAGGATGCCGGTCGCGATGCCGAAGGCATGATTCGCGACCGGCACGCCGCAGTAGATGGCGGACATGATGATCACTTCCTTGATGTCTTCCGGCGTCAGCCGCGACTCCGGCGGACCGTCGAGCGCCGCGCGCACGTGCATCGCGAACTCGTCGTACGCGTGGATGCCCAGCATCATCGACAGCACCATGTAGCGGCGCGTCTTGTCACCCAGCGCCGGCCGGCCCCAGATGTCGTTCCAGGCATGGCGCGTGATGAGTTCCTGGAACTCGCTGTTGAATTCGTTGCGGTTGGCGAGCGATTTGTCGACCCAGGCGTTGCCCAGCACGCGGCGGCGATTGACAAGGCCGGCTTCGTAGTCGTCGGCGGGTTGCTCTGCTGTGTCGGTCATGAAGCGGAATCCTTGTTCTGGATTACAACGAGGCATTCGCGCAAAACGGCGACTCGCTCGACTGCAATGGCGCCGGCGTTCTCGGCCAGCACGGGGTCGAACCATTCGTCGGCGGCCGATTGCGGCAGCTCTGAACGCAGGCGGTCGATGTTGGCCTGCATCCGTCCGGCATCGACCTGCAGGCCCGGAAGCGCCGCGGAAAGCGAACGAACGCTGCCGTGCGCCGACATCACCAGCTGCGGCCATTCGGCAAGTTCCGCCTGCCAGGCGCCAAGCGCACGCTCGTGCTGCTGCGGCATGGCGGCGAGCATGACTGCGACACGCTGTGGCACGCGGTGCGCGGCGGCGACCGCCACCATCGACGCGACCGGATTGCGCTTGTGCGGCATTGCGGAAGAGCCGCCGCGCCCGGCTTCGCTCGGTTCGGAAACCTCGCCGACCTCGTACTGGCCGAGCAGGCCGATGTCGACACCGATCTTGCCAAGGCTGCCGGTCATCAGCCCCAGTTCGCAGCCGAGCGCGACCCACTCGTCGCGCTGCGTGTGCCATGTCGCGCCGGGGTCCGCCAGTCCCAGGTCCGCAGCCAGCCGGGCGCGCACGGCCGCACCGCGACCGCGCATCTGCGCCAGCGTGCCGACCGCGCCGCCAAGCTGCACCTGCAGCGCGCGTTGCGCTGTCTCGTGAAGACGCTCGGCACTGCGCACCAGCGGCGCAGCCCAGCCGGCGCACTTGAAACCGAAACTGGTGACGGAAGCGGGCTGCATCAGCGTGCGCGCCAGCATCGGCGTCGTCGCGTAGCGAATCGCGTGGTCCAGCAACACATCTGCAGCGCGGGCGAGATCGGCTTCGATCAGCGCGATCACCTCACGCGTCACGAGCGAAGTCGCGGTGTCGATCACGTCCTGGCTGGTGCTGCCGAAATGAACGAATGGCGCAGCTTCGGCATTCGCAGCGGCGACTTTCTCGCGCAACGCCTTGACAAGCGGAATCGCGACGCTGCCGGCCCGTCCACTGTCGCGCACGATGCCGGCGACGTCGAACAGCGAAACGTCGCAGCACGCCTGGATGCTCGCCGCCGCGGCATCGGGCATCAGTCCCTCGGCGGCCTGCGCCCGTGCGAGCCCCGATTCGAACCGCAGCATCGCAGCCACAAACGCGCCGTCGCTGAACGCATCCAGCGATTCGGGCGAGGAGAGGAAGCCGTCGAAGATGCTCACGGGATCAGTAGCTCAGCTTGGCCACGGACCGCAGTTCATCCGCCGTCGCAGTGCCAAAACCGAAGAATTCCAGGTACGCCGGAATCATCTCGAACAGCATGTCGGTGCCGACCTGCACGGCACAGCCCTTGGCTTTCGCGGCCTGCAGCAGCGGCGTGAATTCCGTCTTCATGACGACCTCGCCAACAAAAGTCTCCGGGCTGATTCGGTCGATGTCGAACGGAAGCGGATCGTCGTCGCGCATGCCGAGCGGCGTCGCGTTGACGACCACGTCGAAGCCGGCCGGGTCTGTCGAGCCGGTTGTGACCGTCATCTGCGGATAGTGCTCGCGCAGCCGGGAAGCCAATGCCTCGGCCGACGCGCTACTGAAGTCGTACAGCGCCAGTTCGGCAGCGCCGGCCGCTGCAATCGAAGCGGCAATCGCAGAACCGACACCGCCCGTTCCCGACACCAGTACGCGCGCGCCCTTGAACAGCCGACCCTTTCGCTCGACGCCGCGCACGAAACCGGCGCCGTCGAACTGGTCGCCGAGCAGCGTTCCGTCCGGCCGCTTGAGGATGGCGTTGCAGGCACCTGCAATGCGCGCGGTCGGTGTCACTTCGTCCATCAGGCCGACGGTGACGACCTTATGCGGCATCGTGACGAGCGCGCCGCGAAGATTGCTGAACCTGAAGATCGAGGCCAGGGAGGTCGCATAGTCTTCAGGCTTGACGCCCATCGGTACGACGCATGCGTCGATGCCGTGCTTGTCGAACCACGGGTTGTAGATCATCGGCGCCTTGAAGGCTTCGGTCGGATAGCCCAGATGGGCGATGAGCGTTGTCTTGCCGGAAAGCATGTTCGGTCGGGCTCCAGGTGAATCAGGAGAATCAGGAGAAATAGGGTTTGGCGATCTCGCCCTGCATCGAGGGCGGATAGATCAGTTCGCGCAGGAAATCCGCGTCTTCCTGCAGCGCTTCGGCGGCGGCTTCGTGGCCGAAGTGGCGCAGGTAGTGCGGCATCTGCTGGATCAGCATCTCGAAACCGGCCTGCGCATGCAGGCCGCGTGCGCGGGCGGCGCGCACCAGCGGCGTCGGCTGGTTGCGCAGCAGCGTGTCGAACAGCGCGGCGCCGGGCTCCATGCGGGCGACATCGAAGGGCATCGGATCGTCTTCGGAAAGTCCGGAAGTCGTCGCGTTGATGACCAGGTCGTAGCCTTCGGGCGCATTGCTGCCCGCTGCGACGACATCGGCGGCAAAGAACGAATCCAGCTTCGCCGCCACTCGCGCGGCCTTGCCCGCCGCCGTGTCGTAGAACGCGATGTGCGCGACGCCGTTGGTCGCACCACCTTCGACCAGCGCCGTACCGATGGCCGCAGCCGTCGTGCCGGCTCCGAGCACCAGCACGCGCTTGCCGCGATACGGCATCGCATAGTGGTCGAGCGCGTCCAGCAGGCCGTCGCCGTCGAACAGGTCGCCTTCGAGCGCATTGCTCTCCGTGCGCCGCACGACATTGACCGACCCGGCGATGCGTCCGGCGAGCCCGCAGGCGTCGAGCAGATCGATCACCAGCGGCTTGTGCGGCGGTGCGATCACCATGCCGCCGACATTGCGCGCCAGGAATGCCGCCCTGAAGAACACTGCGAAGTCGCGTTTCGACACCTGCATCGGAAGCAGCACGGCGTCGATGCCGAAGCGCTCGAACACCGCATCGAACATCCGGGGCAACCGGACGTTGCTGACCGGATCGCCGGGAATCAGATAGACGGTCGCGTCGCCCTGGAAGCGGGACGATTTCCGTGCGAAGATGGTTTCCATGGGGCTGCGACGGCGTGGCCGTTCGAAGGAAGTGTCAGACCCGCTCGAGGATAACGGCGATGCCCTGCCCCACGCCGATGCACATCGTGCACAGCGCATAGCGGCCGCCCTGCTTGTGCAGCTGGTTCACGGCCGTCGTCGCGAGTCGCGCGCCGCTCGCACCCAGCGGATGGCCCAGCGCGATCGCGCCGCCGTTGATGTTCACGCGCGCGTCGTCGTCCTCCAGGCCGAGCATGCGCAGCACGGCGAGTCCCTGTGCCGCGAAGGCTTCGTTCAGCTCGATGACATCGATCTGGTCCAGCGTCAGGCCGGTCAGCGCCAGCACCTTGAGCGTCGCCGGTGCTGGGCCGATGCCCATCACGCGCGGCGCGACGCCGGCCGTTGCCATGCCGACCACGCGGGCGCGCGGCGTCAGGCCGTATTTCGCCGCGCTGGCTTCGTCGGCCAGCAGCAAGGCGCAGGCGCCGTCGTTCACGCCGCTGGCATTGCCGGCCGTGACGGTGCCGTCGGGACGGACCACGCCCTTGAGCTTGGCCAGAGACTCCATGCTGGTCTCGCGCGGATGCTCGTCCTTGCTCACGATGACCGGATCGCCCTTCTTCTGCGGCACGCTGACCGGCACGATCTCGGCGTCGAAGAAGCCTGATTTCTGCGATGCGACGGCGCGCTGCTGCGAAGCCAGCGCCATGCGGTCCTGCGCCTCGCGCTCGATCTTGTAGTCGGTGGCGACGTTCTCGGCGGTTTCGGGCATCGAATCGACGCCGTACTGTGCCTTCATCAGCTTGTTGACGAAGCGCCAGCCGATGGTGGTGTCGTAGACGGCGTTGGCACGGCCGAAAGCCGTCTCGGCCTTCGGCATCACGAACGGCGCGCGGCTCATGCTTTCGACGCCGCCCGCGATCATCAGACCGGCTTCGCCCGACTTGATGGCGCGCGAAGCCGTGCCGATCGCGTCGAGACCCGATCCGCACAGGCGATTGATCGTCGCGCCGCCTAGTTCCAGCGGCAGGCCAGCCAGCAGAGCGGACATGCGCGCCACGTTGCGGTTGTCTTCGCCGGCCTGGTTGGCGCAGCCGTAGATCACGTCGGTGACGGCCTGCCAGTCGACGCCCTTGTTGCGTTCCATGAGCGCGCGCAGGGGGACGGCGCCCAGATCGTCGGCGCGGACGCTCGACAGCGCGCCGCCGTAGCGGCCGAACGGGGTGCGGATCGCGTCGCAGATGAAGGCTTGTCTGGTCATGTGTGGTGTCTCTCTTGTTGAATTTTTCAGGCAGCGATCGGCAGGCCGACCAGCTTTTCAAGTTCGGCATGTTCCAGTCCGTCGACTTTGTCGATCAGCTTCAGCCCGTCGGGCGTGCATTCCAGTGTCGCCAGATCGGAGTACACACGCTTGACGCAGCCGATGCCGGTCAGCGGGTAGGTGCACTGCTTCACCAGCTTGCTTGCGCCCTGCTTGGTCAGCAGATCCATCATCACCCAGGTCTGCTTGGCACCGATGGCGAGGTCCATCGCGCCGCCAACCGCCGGAATCGCGTCCTTTTCGCCGGTGTGCCAGTTCGCCAGATCGCCGGTCGCCGACACCTGGAAAGCGCCGAGCACGCAGATGTCGAGATGCCCGCCGCGCATCATCGCGAAGCTGTCGGCATGGTGGAAGAACGAGCCGCCCGGCAGCAATGTGACGGGCTGCTTGCCCGCATTGATAAGGTCGTAGTCTTCCTCGCCTGCGGCCGGCGCAGCGCCCATGCCGAGGATGCCGTTCTCGCTCTGCAGGATGACTTCCCGGCCAGCGGGCAGATGATTGGCGACCAGCGTCGGCTGGCCGATGCCGAGATTGACGACGGCGCCATCGAAGATGTCCTGCGCGACGCGGGCGGCGAGCTGGTCCTTGGTGCGGCGTTGATAGGTAGCGGTGGTTGTGCTGGTCATTTTCATGCTGCCTTCTTGAAACCGCCGGCCTGGGTTGCGACACGGTCAATCTTCACGACCTGCTTCACGAAGATGCCCGGCGTAACGATGGTTTCGGGGTCGAGAGTGCCGAGTTCGGCGATCTCGTGCACGGTCGCGATGGTCTTCTTCGCGGCCATGGCCATCACCGGGCCGAAGTTGCGAGCTGCCTTGCGATAGACCAGATTGCCCCAGCGGTCGCCGCGCTCGGCCTTGATCAACGCCACGTCGCCGTGGATCGGGTACTCGAGCACGTAGTGCACGCCGCCGATGACGCGCGTCTCGCGGTCGCCGGAGAGCTGCGTACCGTAGCCGGTCGGGCAGAAGAAACCGCCGATGCCTGCGCCCGCCGCGCGGATGCGCTCGGCCAGATTGCCTTGCGGCACGAGTTCGAGTTCGAGCTTGCCGGAGCGATAGAGCTCGTCGAACACCTGGCTGTCGGCCTGGCGCGGGAAGCTGCAGATGATCTTGCGCACCCGGCCGGCCTTGAGCAGCGCTGCCAGGCCGGTTTCGGCATTGCCGGCGTTGTTGTTGACGACGGTCAGGTCTCTGGCGCCCTGCTCGATCAGCCCATCGATGAGTTCATTCGGAATGCCGGCGGTGCCGAAACCGCCGATGAGGACGGTCGAGCCGTCCTTGATGTCGGCCATCGCTTCGGCGACCGAGCGTGCGATCTTGTCGATCATGTGTGTTTGTCTCCTGGGGAATTGAGGGTAAGCACCGAGTCATCCATCCCTGATTCATCCGTCATCGATGTTCTTATAGCGAACATTTGTTCTTATAATGAATTCTAGGAGTTTCAGACGCACATGGCAACCACCCCCGACGATCGTTCCGACACTTCCGCGACATCCGCGACATCCCGACCGGAAGTGCCCAAGCCGGGCGACAGCTACGTGCAGTCGTTCGCGCGCGGGCTGGAAGTCATCCGCTCGTTCAGCGCCCGCGCGCCGAGGCAGACGCTGAGCCAGGTCGCTGCCGCGAGCGGCCTCACGCGGGCGGGTGCACGACGCATTCTGCTCACGCTGCAGACATTGGGCTATGTCGAGACCGACGGAAAACTCTTCGCGCTCACGCCGCGCATCCTCGATCTCGGCTTTGCCTATCTCTCGTCGATGCCGATCTGGAACCGCGCCGAGCCGGTGATGGACGCGCTGGTCGCGCAGGTGCAGGAATCGTGTTCGGCCGCCGTGCTGGACGGTACGGACATCGTCTACGTGATGCGCGTCGCGACGCAGAAGATCATGAGCATCAGCCTGGGCGTCGGCTCACGGCTGCCGGCGTCGTGCACGTCGATGGGAAGGCTGCTGCTGTCGCAACTCGACCCGGCGGAAGCACGGACGCGCATCGAGGCGTCGCCGCGCGAAGCGCTGACGCGCCTGACCGTCACCGATGTCGATGCGTTGCTGGTTCTGGTGACTCAGGCCAGGCGCCAGGGCTGGTGCCTGGTCGACCAGGAACTGGAGGAAGGCCTGATTTCGATCGCCGCGCCAATATTCAACCGCGCCGGACGGATGGTGGCGGCGCTCAACATCAGCGGCCAGGCCAACAGGACCAGTGCGAAGGCGATGCGGGAGACGATGCTGCCGCAGTTGCTGGAAACGGCACGGCGGATCTCGGCGCTGATCTAGCGCGACATGCTTGACGCGACATCTTTAACGCGACAGCCGCGCGGCTTCATCCCTCAGCAACCCGGCCATCGCGCCCCGGAGCGCCGACGGATCAGCATCGCTGCGCAAAAGAAGGCCGACCGGCTCCTCCGTGCCGACGGTACGGATCGGCAGCCGCACCACGCGCCCATCGTCCAGGTCGGCCCGCGCCGCGCCGAGCGGCGTGATCCAGACCGCGTCCGAAATGGCCACCAGCGCGCGTGCCACCGATACGTCGAGCGTCTGCAGCGCATTTGCCGGCAGCGCCAGGCCGAGCGCAGAGAAGAAGCTTTCGGTGTTGTGGCGCGGAATCGTTCCCTCGCCGTAGACCACCAGCGGATGCAGCAGTACGTCCTGCACCTGCATCGTCGCACCGGCGCGCGCCAGCGGATGACCGGCACGGGCCACGAAAACCAGCGGCTCCGTGTGCAAAAGCTCGAAGCTCAAACCGGTCATAAGGCGCGGATCGCTCATGCGTCCGGCAACCAGGTCCAGCTCGCCGGCACGCAATTCATCGAGCAGCACGGCGTTGGCCGCGCTCCTGACGATCACCTGCACTTGCGGCCACCTGCTGCGGAAGTCGGCCAGCGCACGCGGCAGCAGTGCCGGCGCGACGCTTGGCAGCGCACCGATGCGCAGGCGCTGGAGCTGTCCGCCGTTCGTCGGCGCGATGGCGAGCGCGCTGGCGTCGACCGCCTCCAGCACCCGCAGCGCATGCGCCAGCAACTGTTCGCCCACGGGCGTCAGTCCCTGCACGCCGCGCCGGCCGGCGGTACCGCGTTCGACCAGGCGGACGCCGGCCATCGCCTCCAGTTCGGCCAGCGTTTTCGATATCGCGGGCTGGCTCAGCGCGAGCCGTTCTGCGGCGCGCGCCAGGTGCCGTTCCTGCGCGACGGCCACGAGGCAACGCATGTGGCGCAATTGCACGCTGCGGATGAAGGTGTCTGCCAAGCCGACCATGTCGATTACCGGTGGTTATTGAAATTCGACGAATCGTCAATTTACAGCATGAGAATCGGCTTCTAAAGTTCGAGCTCCCCACCGATGACCGGAGACATGAAATGCAAGAAACCGAACTGCCCAGGCTCGACCCGCGCGACTGGGACAGCCATCCGTCCTATCTCTATCCCGGCTACCGCTCGACGCAGAAACGCGGCCCGACGAAGCCGCTGATACCGCTGAAGGCTTCGCTCGGCGAAATGCGCCAGCCGGTGTACGGCCACGACAGCATCGGCGAGTTCGATCACGACCTCACCCGCAACGCGCGTCGCAACGGCGAGCCGATCGGCGAACGCATGATCCTCACCGGCCAGGTGCTCGACGAACGCCGCCGGCCGGTCGCGAACACGCTGGTCGAGATCTGGCAAGCCAACGCCGGTGGCCGCTACGTCCACAAGGTCGACCAGCACGACGCGCCGCTGGACCCGAACTTTCTCGGCGCCGGTCGCTGCATGACCGACAGCGAAGGCCGCTATCGCTTCCTGACGATCAAGCCGGGCGCGTATCCGTGGGGCAATCATCCGAACGCCTGGCGTCCGCAGCACATCCATCTTTCGCTGTTCGGCCAGCATTTCGCGAGCCGGCTGGTGACGCAGATGTATTTCCCCGGCGATCCGCTAATGCAGTACGACCCGATGGTCACCGGTACGCCGGAGAAATACCGCAATCGCCTGGTCGCCGACTTCAGCCTCGACGTGACGCAGGAAGGCTATGCGCTGGGATACCAGTTCGACATCGTGCTGCGCGGCGCCGATGAAACCCCGTTCGAAAACCGTTGAGGAGCCACCGATCATGATGAGCGCACTGGAAGCCAACTTCGGCCAGACCCCTTCGCAAACCGTCGGCCCGTACTTCGCCTACGGCCTCACCGCCACCCAATACGGCTATGACTTCGACCAGCCCTTCGACGCAGTGCTGGCGCTCGACGGTGCTTCCGGCGAGCGCATACGTCTGGAAGGCCAGGTTTTCGACGGCGACGGCAATGCGGTCGGCGATGCGCTGGTCGAAATCAGCCAGCCCGACGGCGCAAGTCGCTACCCGGCAACGGTGGAAAACGCACGCGCCATGGGCTTCAGAGGCTTCGGTCGATGCGGTACCGGGAGCGACGCCGAGAACCGGTATGTATTTCACACCGTGAAGCCCGGCGCGGAAACGCCTGGCGAGGCGCCGCACATCAACGTCATCGTGACGATGCGCGGGCTGCTTCTACATACCTTCACGCGTGTGTATTTCAGCGATGAGATAGCGGCGAATGCGGAAGACGCGGTTCTCGCCAGCGTGCCGGCCGAACGCCGCGATACGCTGATCGCGGAGCGCTTCGAGGAAGGCGGCTCGGTGCGCTATCGCTTTGACATCCGCATGCAGGGCGCGGAAGAAACCGTCTTCTTCGACGTCTGATCCCCCGGCCTGGGCGTTTTTGGACGCCCGGCGCTCAGCGCTCAGCGCTCGTCGCGACGGGACAGCAGCAGGTTGCCGCCGGCCGTGTTGAAGGAGATCGTCGGCGCGCTGAAATCATTCAATGGCGCGCCGAGTCCGATCTCGCCGCTGCCGTGGAGCACGCATTCGTCGCGCCGCAGCGCGATTTCGCTGCTTGGCCCGGCCGATCCATGGAACCGGACCCACGTGCCGTAGGTGCTGACGTCGACCAGCACACAGCTGCCCTGCCTCGCCTCGATGCGCGCATGCAGGCGAGACACGCGAGGGTCATTCACCACGAACTGCGCATCGTCGACGCGCCCCAGGTGGATCGGCAATTCCGCCGCGCTGAACAGGGTCCGCACATCCAGCCACTTCAGCTCGATCTGCCCGAAAGACGAATCGGGCGAGCGCTGCGAATGCACCAGTGCCGCGGGCATCGTCATGAAATCGGTCAGTTCTTCCTGCCAATCGATGCGATGCACCACCGGCAGCTCGTTCTTCCCGCGAATATTGATCGGGCCCAGGCTGCGATGGCGGACTTCGCCTTCCTTCAGCTGGCTCACGACCGATTCAGTTGCCCAGATCTGCCCCGGACCGGCCAGGTCGCTCAACCGGGAAGCCAGGTTAACGGCGTCGCCGTAACAGTCGCCGTCGACCTCGAGCACATCCCCGCTCGCGACGCCGATCTGCAGGTCCATGCGCAACGGGGCGGGCCAGGCCTGCAGGCGCTTCTGGTGATTCCGCTGCAGTTCGAGGACGGCTTGCGTGGCCTGGTGACCGCCGGCAAAGATCGCCAGCACGCCGTCTCCGAGCATCTTCACGACGCGGCCGCCATGCGCTTCGCACACGCCAGCGATCCATTGCGTCAGTCGGGTGACGGTGTCGGTGGCGCGTGCGTTTCCCATTGCCTCGAAGACCCGGGTGCTGCCCGTGAGATCCGCGAAGACGACCGTTGAATAAGCGCCCATGTTGTGCAGTTTTTGGTAGCAATCGCTGGGTGATTATGGCAAAGCAATGAAGGACCGCAGGACAAATCGAGCGATGTCCTGCGTCCGTTTCGCATCGAGCAGGGCTCGTGCAAGTTCATTAGTTCGTGAATGGGCTAATAACAAAGCGTCTATTAGACTTTTGAACGCAATTTCCAGTAGAACTTACGACTTCATCTGCACAGCCAAAGTTGAAAGAAATGTGAAGAATGTTGTTATAGAACATGTTTGCTTCTCTCCGTACTTGTCGGCGATGTCCGACCGATTTAACGTAGCACTCATCGTTGGCTTTTGGGTCCTCAGGGTGTCCTCCATGACTTTGCGCCGTATCTTCCGTTTTCTGTCCTTGCCGGGCCTGGGTCTGCGCAGCGTGGCCGATCGTCGCATCAGCCAGATCCGCGGCGCGATGCTGTCGCTCCTCAAGGGCCACAGCGGCAATGAAATCAGACGTGTCGAGCAACGCGTCCAGTTTGCCGACAATCTCGAAGCGCTCTGGTATCTGCGTCAGGACCTGGTTGCCACACTTACTGCTGTCGGCGAAGAGACCGTCGCGCGCCAGCAGATCCTGCGCATCAACAACCTGTTCAAGGGCTGGTTGCCGTCGACGATGGTCGCGCGCTCGCACCAACGTTTCACGGCGTGATCCATCAGTGGGAGTGCGAGTGAGCGTGATCGTGCGCGTGGCTGTGCCGCTCCCCCTGGTCGAGATGCCCCCACATCAGGAATACCTCCCGCCCGCTGGACGCCATGTCCACCTTGGCGCCGACCGGTAGCAGCACCTTCGTCGGCACATGGCCGAACGGCAACCCCGAAATCACGGGCGGCTTGATGAGTCCGCGCAGGCGGTCCACCACCGTCTGCAAGCCGAAACCGCGGTCGTTCGGCACCTTCTTGAATGACGTGAACTGGCCGAGCAGGATGGCACGTTGACGCCCGAGCACACCTGCATGACGAAGCTGTTCCAGCATGCGTTCGATCCGGTACGGGTGTTCGCCGACGTCTTCCAGGAACAGCACGCCCTTGTCGATCGCCGGAAAGTACGGTGTGCCGAGCAGGCTTGTCAGCATCGCCAGGTTGCCGCCCCACAGCGTGGCCTGCTTGATCCGGCTCAGCACCGGCGCATCGCCGTCGCGCGCCGGAACGCGCCATCCGGTGCCTTCGCCCTGCCCTTCGATCAGGTCGTCGAAGCACGCTTCCATGATGTCGTCCGGTCCGGCTTCGGCACCGAAGTCCTCGCCGACGGCCGGGCCGGCCCAGGTGATGGCGCCGGTCTTGGCCAGCAGCGCATTCTGGAACGCGGTGAAGTCGCTCAGGCCGACGAACTGCGTGCCCTTGTCGACCGCTTTTGCCACTGCCTTGTACGGAATCGCGTCGAGGATGCGGCTCAGACCGTAGCCGCCGCGCGAGATCAGGGCCACGTCGGCGCCGCTTGCGGCCGCGCGTGAAATGGCGGCGAGCCGTGTCGCGTCGTCGCCGGCAAAACGTTGCGATACCGCCAGCGCGGCCTCGTCGATCTCGACTTCGTAACCGAGGGCCTGGAGACGTTTGATGCCGCGTCGGAAGGCGGGCTTGTCGCGCACGGCGCTTGAAGGGGAATAGATGTAGATGTGTTTGCTCACGGCGCGAAGTATCCCATTGCGTCGTGCGCAATCTGCGCGCTTTGCGCCGCGGAGGGGCCCGACGCGAACGTGTCCGAAACACCCAGCGCACGCAATGCGGCCTCGTGCCCACGGTCGGGAAACGGCACGCGCCAGGCTTCGGCTGCGCTGCCGTCTTCCTGATCCGGCACCGGCACGGTCACTGCGAATCGGTCCGGCGCAGAAGCGATCAGCAATGCAGCGAGCGGTTGTGCGCCATCTGCGGCTGCGATCAGGATGCGGCCGACCGCCAGCGCTTCGAGCCATTCAAGCAAAACTTCGGCATGCCAGGCGAGCGTGTGTACATCTTCGCGCTTGGGTTTGTCGCTTCGGCCGAAACCGATCAGGTCGGGCGCCAGCCAGCGAAACCCGGATTGCTGCACGAGATGTCTGAAGAAGTAGCTCCACTGCCCCGGCGCATGCAGGCAAAGCACCGTCGCGCTCCCTTCCCGCAGGCCTTCGTCGAGGTAGTGCATGCGCCAGCCGCGCTGGATTTCGAGGCCGGATATCCAGTTCGGAGCGAAGGCGTAATCCGGCAGCGCCTCGAATCGCTTTTCGGGTGTGCGAAGCGCGTCGTCGCGCAGCGGCCGGGCGGCGATTCGCGCTTGGTCGCGACGTCGGCGGAAGAAATCCTGCAGCAGCGCCGCGCATTCGTCGGCCAGAACGCCGCCTTGCACGGCGGTCCGGTGGTTGAGTCGCGGCTCCGCGAAAAGGTCGGTCACCGACCCTGCGGCACCGGTCTTGGGCTCGACGGCGCCGTACACAACGCGAGCCAGCCGCGCGTGCAGCATGGCGCCCGTGCACATCGCGCAGGGCTCCAGCGTGACGAAGAGCGTGCAGCCGTCGAGCCGGTAATTGCCCAGCGCCGCCGCACCGGCCCGCAGCGCGCCGATTTCGGCATGCGCGGTGGGGTCGTGCGATGTCACGGGCGCATTCCGCCCGGTCGCGACGACGACGCCATCCCTGACCAGCACCGCGCCGACGGGCACTTCTCCCGACTCGCCGGCCTTGCGAGCCTCTGCCAGCGCGAGTCGCATCCAGTCGGTGTCGTTCACTGATCGTCCGCCGGCGATTTCGGCCGCTGCATTGCCTGGTCGAGCTGGCGCTGGAAATCCTGCTGGACCTGCGCGCCCTGCGCACGCACCGATGACGACGACGCTGACGATGCGGCGCCTGCGGGAGACGCGCCGGGCACGACAACGGTCTGCCCGCCCAGCTGCTTCTTAGCCAGCAGCCCGACGACCAGCAGTGCCAGCACCAGGCCGATCAATCCGAACATCCGCATACCGATCTCCTTCTGAACCGGGGAGGTATATCAGAATGGCGCCTTCCCTTCGACACAGCCCATGCAGGACTTGCTTTTTTCAACCGACGACGATGCCGACCCGAACGGCGACAGCGGCAAGCA
Source organism: Variovorax glucosi (assembly GCF_051216695.1). Classification (NCBI taxonomy): domain Bacteria; kingdom Pseudomonadati; phylum Pseudomonadota; class Betaproteobacteria; order Burkholderiales; family Comamonadaceae; genus Variovorax; species Variovorax glucosi. Next base: position 326,317 of record NZ_JBPJZE010000001.1, on the reverse strand, counting down.
GGATCAGGCCGTCCGGGCGCCCGGAAAGACGCGCTCTTCCCGCACCGGAACCGTCCTGCCGCAGCCTGCAGCGCCGGACGATATCGCCCTGGCACAGGCGCTGCATCCGCAGATCCGGCTCGGCACTTCGTCTTGGTCGTACCCCGGCTGGGACGGCCTGGTCTGGGACGGCCGGTATTCGGATTCGATGCTCGCGCGACACGGAATACCCGCTTACTCGGCGCATCCGCTGTTTCGCACCGTCAGCATCGACAAGGGCTTCTACAAGCCGCTCGGCGTCGTCGAATACTCAAAGCTCGCCGACGCGGTGCCGGCGGACTTCCGCTTCGTCGTCAAGGCGCCGAGCATGGTGACCGATGCGGTGGTGCGCAGCGAAGAGGGTCGCGGCAGGCAGCCGAATCCTGCTTTCCTGAGCCCCGAAATCGCCGTGAACGACTTCGTCAGGCCGGCGCTGGAGGGTCTCGGAGAAAAGCTCGGCGCGCTGGTGTTTCAGCTGAGTCCGCTGCCGATGCAGTTTCTTTCCGATCAGTCGCTGCTGCTGGAGAAACTCGGAGCGATGTTGCGCGCCCTGCCCTCGCTGCGGCCTGTCGCGCCGGACGGCGTGATCGCTGTCGAAGTGCGCGACCCGGTACTTCTCGGCCAGCCGCTGGCGAACGTGCTGCGCGAAACCGGCGCCACATTCTGTCTCGGGCTGCACGCCAAGATGCAGGACATCGACGCACAGTTGCCGATGCTCCGCGCGCTGTGGCCGGGGCCGCTGGTCTGTCGCTGGAATCTGAATCCGGTCAACGGCGCCTACGGCTACGAGGACGCGCGCGACCTGTATGCGCCGTACGACAAACTCGTCGATGTCGATCCGAAAACGCGCGATGCACTCGCCCGTGTCGCTGCGGCCACGGCGCGCGCCGGATATCCGGTCTACGTCACCGTCAGCAACAAGGCCGAAGGCTCGGCGCCGCTGAGCGTGCGAGGGCTGGCCGAAACGCTGCGTGCTGCGGGTTGAATATTTCAGGCGTACGCTGTATCGACCCAGTCCAGACACTGCATTCAAAGGTACTTCGAACATGACGACTTCCAGCGCATCCGCTTCCCCTATTCCGACCACCCGCTTCGGCCGCACCGGCCTGACCGTGTCCCGCATGGCGCTGGGCACCATGACCTTCGGCCTGCAGACCGAGGAAGACGTCTCCCGGCGCATCCTCGACAAAGCCACCGAAGCCGGCATCAACTTTCTCGATACGGCCGACGTGTACCCGCTCGGCGGCGGCCTGAAAACTGTCGGACGCACCGAGGAAATCGTCGGCAACTGGCTGGGCGCGAGCGCCGGTCGCCGGCAGAATCTGGTCATCGCGACCAAGGCCGTCGGCGTGATGGGGCCGCAGAAATGGGATCAGGGTGCATCGCGCAAGCACCTGCTTTCCGCCATCGACGCGTCGCTGGCGCGGCTCCAGACGGATTACGTCGACCTGTACCAGCTGCATTCCGACGACGCCGAAACACCGCTCGACGAAACGGTGGAAGCGCTGGACGTCATCGTGAAGTCGGGACGCGCGCGTTACGTCGGCGTGTCGAACTTTCTGGCGTATCGGCTGGCGAAGGCACTGGGTCGGGCCGAATTCTTGCGCGTGACGAAGTTCGTTTCGGTCCAGCCTCGCTACAGCCTGCTGTTCCGCGAGATCGAGCGCGAACTGCTGCCGCTGACCCGCGAGGAAGGCCTGGCCGTGATCCCGTACAACCCGCTGGCAGGCGGGCTGCTGACGGGCAAGTACAAGAAGGGATCGGCGCCAGAGGAAGGCACGCGCTTCACGCTCGGCAGCGCGGCCGAGCGCTATCAGGAGCGCTACTGGAACCAGCGCTCTTTCGAGACGGTCGAGCAGCTCGGGAAACTGGCCGACGAGGCCGGCGTTCCGCTGACGACGCTGGCCGTCGCGTGGGTGATGGCGAATCCGGCGATCACCGCCCCGCTGCTGGGCGCCAGCCGTCCGGAGCAGCTCGATGCGACGCTGGCTGCGGCGACCTACGCGCTCACGCCGGACTTGAAGCAGAAGCTCGACGAGCTGACGCACGAGTACCGGTATGGCGATGCGGCACGCTGAACGCCTCAGCGCTTCTCCGCCATGCCCGGAATGCCTTGCCGGATCGCCGTTGAAAACCATGGGTCGGCATCGGCAGCCTGAGCGCGCTGCGTGATCCGGCCAGCCGCGCGCAGGGTTTCGAGGTCATAACCCGGCACCAGACCGCCGACGTCGCGCAGATACTCCGGCAAGTAGCCGGACGCCAGCAGCCGCCAGTCCAGCGGCAGTCCGCCAACGATGCGCTGCGCCATTTCATAGACGATGGTGGTGCAGTTGGCGAAAAGCGTGTCGTAGAAGCGCGGCGCCCGTTCGAGCATGTCGGCTTCCGCGAGATAGGCCAGCAACAGCGCTCGCATGGCTTCCGGAGCCATCTTCACGCGATACAGGAAGACGTCTTCGCCACGCACGTTCGTGCGCACGCGAAGAATGTCGCGCTCGTCGGCCGCGATCAGGCTGAGCTCGAAGCGTTTGAAGAAACCTGCGACGGCGGAAAATTCTTCACCTTTCTCCTTCCGGATCTCGATCGAAAAGACGAGTTGTTCCGTCCCGTCTTTCCCATCGTCGAAGCCGAAAGACACCAGCGTGTGCGCGATGGCCGGCCCCATCCAGTAGGAAGCAGCCATGTCGACCGAACGCAGCCGGGCCAGATCGTAGCTGCGGGTTTCCCAGCGCGGCGTGTAGTCGGTGTCGGTCCGCCAATCGAAATTGCGGACATTGGTGAGCGTGACGATGTCGCCCTGCCGCCGGGCCTGCAGGTGACGCAACACGTCGTCGGCCCAGGCGCGGGTATCGGACGGCTCGATGCGCACCCACCAGCCGAGCAGCAGCGCGAATGCGACGCCATAGCTCAAGACCGCGCGGGTTGCATTGCCGCGCCAGGCCAGCAAGACCGCAGACAGCGCGAAACCGGCCCATGCCGCGCCGGCCAGCGCCTTCCAGGGTTGCGGCAACGGCAGCTGGTAATGCAGCGCCATCACCGCCCATGCGGCCGAGAGCAGCACCGCGAACGACAGGAATGCGAGTGCGATACGCCGAAACCAGCGGAGCAAAAATGGTCGATTCATGCGGCAGCCTGATCGTGTCTGGGCGCCGGCCCCAGCGTCGCGTCTTCCCAGAAAGCGACTCCCGCAGCTTCCGACTGCTCCCGCACATGATCGACCACGGCCCTGACACGCGCCAGTTTTCGGCTGTCGGCATGCGTCACCAGCCAGTAGGTGCGCGACAGGCGGACATCCTCCGATAACAGCCGCACCAGCGACCGCTCGTTGCGCGCCATGAACACCGGCAGCATGCCCAGGCCGACGCCGCCCATCACGGCGGTCATCTGGCAGATCACGTTCGAGATGCGGATACGCGGCACCATCCCCGGCGAGACGTGCTTCATGTAGTCGAGCTCGCGGGTCCACATCAGGTCGTCGACGTAGCCGACCCAGGTGCGCTGCGTCAGCTCGGCCCGGTTGTAGACCGGGCCGTACTGGTCGAGATAGCTGCGGGACGCATAGAGCCCCACCTCGTAGTCGGTGAGCCTGTAGGCATGCAGATGGCCCTGCTCCGGGCGCGACATGGCGACGGCGACGTCGGCTTCGCGCTTGGTCAGGCTGAAATTGCGCGGATTCGCGATCAGCTCGATCTCCAGCTGCGGATGTTCGCGCGCGAGCGTCGCGAGCTTCGGCGCGAGGAAGTACGTGCCGAAACCCTCCGGTACGCCGAGCCGTACCGACCCGGTCAGGCCGCCGGAGCCGGTGTCCGAACGCGCGCGCATGCCGATCGCCAGGCTCTCCATCGCCTCGGCGTCGATCACCAGCCGCTCGCCTTCGGCCGTAAGCACGTAGCCGGTGGAACGGCGGTCGAACAGCGTCTGGCCGAGGCTGGCCTCGAGCCCCGCGATGCGCCGGCTCAGCGTCGAATGGTCGATGTCGAGCAGTCGCGCAGCGGTCGTCAGCCGTCCGGCGCGAACCACCGCGAGAAAGGCCTGCAAATCGTTCCAGTCGAATCTGTGCATGCGGAATTTTGCACATGAACTGTGCAGGACACGGCATTTACTTGCAAATAGTCGAAGACTAATCTCGCGCCGCAGTTGCAGGACACGCCTGCAGCGCCACCAACCTGAAAGAGACAACAGCACCATGTCCAACCTGTTCCATCAACTGAAGGGATTGGCCGAAGCCGGCAAGCCCGTCCGCGTCGGCCTGATCGGTGCCGGCAAGTTCGGCTCGATGTTCCTGTCGCAGGTGCCGCGCACGCCCGGCATCCATCTGATGGGCATCGCCGACCTTTCGCCCGACCGCGCGTGCCAGTCGCTCAGGCGCGTCGGCTGGAGCGATACGCAGTTCGCGGCCAAGTCGTGGGCCGAGGCGATCCGCAACGGCTCGACCTTCGTGCAGGACGATGCCGAAGCCATGATCTCGCAGTCGGAACTCGACATCGTGATCGACGCAACCGGCAGCCCGTCCGCCGGCATCCGCCACGCGCTGCTCTGCTGCGAGCATCGCAAGCACATCATCATGGTCAACGTGGAGGCCGACGCGCTGGCTGGCCCGCTGCTCGCCCGCCGTGCCGAAGAGGCCGGCATCGTCTATTCGATGGCCTACGGCGACCAGCCGGCGCTGATCGCGGAAATCGTCGACTGGGCGCGCACGGCAGGGTTCGAAGTCGTTTGCGCCGGCAAGGGCACGAAATACCTGCCGGTCTATCACCAGTCGACGCCGGACACGGTCTGGGGCCACTACGGTTTCTCCGAAGCGCAGGTGGCCGGCGGCGACTTCAACGCGCAGATGTTCAATTCCTTTCTCGACGGCACCAAGTCGGCGCTGGAGATGGCCGCCGTCGCCAACGGCACCGGCCTGACGCCGGCTTCCAGCGGCCTTGCATTCCCGCCATGCGGCGTCGACGACCTGCCGAACCTGCTCAAGCCTTCGAGCCAGGGCGGGATCCTTTCGCACAGCGGCACGGTCGAAGTCGTCTCCTCGCTGGAGCGCGACGGCCGGCCGGTGTTCCGCGACCTGCGCTGGGGCGTGTACGCGACCTTCAAGGCGCCGAACGACTACGTGAAGGAATGCTTCGCGCAGTACGGGCTGAAGACCGATGCGAGCGGCACCTACGCGACGATGTACAAGCCGTACCACCTGATCGGCCTGGAGCTCGGCATCTCGGTCGCCAACATCGCATTGCGTGGCGAAGCGACCGGCGCGACCCGGGAGTTCCTCGGCGATGTCGCAGCGACAGCCAAGCGCGACCTGAAGGCCGGCGAAAAGCTCGACGGTGAAGGCGGTCACATGGTCTACGGCAAGCTGATGCCGGCCGCCGAATCGCTTCGCAGCGGCGCCTTGCCGATCGGCCTCGCGCACGGCATCGTGCTGCAGCGCGCGGTTCCGGCCGGACAACCCGTGCGCTGGTCCGACGTCGCCATCGACGCATCGCACCAGGCGATCCGCATCCGCCGCGAGATGGAAGACCTGTTCCGCAAGGAAATGGGCGTGATGCCGACGCTCGAGAAGATCGCGGCCTGACAGAGCCCGACAAGCGCGGTACGACATAAAAAAATTAGGAGACAAGACATGACATCGACATCCGTTTTTCGTGGCGCACTGCGCCGCAGCCTGCTTTCGTGCCTGCCGGCCATCGCGCTGTGCGGAGTCGCGCTCCCCGTCGCGCTTTCCACGGCCCATGCGGCCGACATCAGGGAACGCACGATCCGCTTTTCATACGTCCAGCCCAAGACCAGTCACATGGGCTGGGGCGTGGAGAAGTTCGCCGAACTGGTCGCTGCCAAGAGCGGCAAGAAGATGACGGTCAAGGGTTTCGCCGACGGTGCGCTCGGCGGCGACCTGCAGGCACTGTCTGCCGTGCAGGGCGGCACGATCGAGATGACCACCATGCCGATCGCGCTGATGGTCGGCCAAGTGAAGTCGCTAGGCGCCTTCGACGCGCATTTCCTGTTCGACAACTTCGCCGAGGTCGACGCGGTGCTCGACGGCCCGGTCGGCCAGAAATTCCTGTCCAAGCTGCCGCCGGGCCTGGTCGGCCTCGGCTACTTCGACCACGGCTTCCGTTACATATCGAACAGCAAGCGCGCGATCACCAAGCTGGAGGACATACAGGGCCTGAAGATCCGCACGCCGCAGTCGCCGATCTTCCTGGACTCGTTCCGGGCGATGGGCGCCAACCCGGTGCCGCTGTCGTTCACCGAGCTGTACACCGCGATGGAGACGAAGACCGTCGATGGCCAGGACAACCCGATCGCGGCCTACGAGACGAACAAGTTCTTCGAGGTGCAGAAGCACCTGTCGAACACCCGCCACGTCTACCAGCCGCTGGCCATCCTGATCAGCAAGAAGAGCTGGGACGGCTTTTCGGCGGACGAGCGCCAGATCTTGACCGATGCGGCGCGTGAGGCTGCTGCAGCGCAGCGACCGGTGTCGCGCCAGATGGAAGCGACCGCCCTCGCAGCGGTGAAGAAGGCCGGAACCGTCTACACGGAAATCTCGCCGGCCGAATTGACGCGCATCCGCGACAAGGTCCGCCCCGTGACCGAGCGTTATCTGAAGGAACTTGCTGCCAACGAGCCGGCCGTGACCGAGCTGATGGCCGAGATCGAGGCCGTGCGCGCCAAGACCCGCTGAGGGAGCGCGCCATGCAAAAAGTCACGGACGGCCTTTTCTGGCTGCTGAAGGCGTTCACCGTTGCCTGCCTCGCCGCGATGGTGGTGCTGGTTTTCGGCAACGTCGTGTTGCGCTACGCCTTCAACGACGGCATCACGGTTTCCGAAGAGCTGTCGCGGTGGCTCTTCGTCTGGCTGATCTTCATGGGGACGGTGATCGGACTGCGCGAGCGCGGCCACCTGGGCGTGGATTCGCTGGTGCAGCGGTTGCCGCGCATCGGCAAGCGGATCTGCTTCATCGCCAGCCAGGCGGTGATGGTCGGCGTGACGGTGATTTTCCTGATCGGCGTCTGGCAACAGCTTCAGGTGAACCTGCACAACGACGCGCCGGTGACGGGCCTCTCGATGGCCTGGTACTACGGCGCCGGTCTGGCTTTCTGCGTGCTGGCATTGCCGATCCTGCTGCATGACCTGTGGCGCGGCCTCGTCGGTAACCTGCGCGACGACGAGTTGGTGATGGTCAAGGATTCGGAAGAACAGGCGGAGTTCGAGAAATTGCAGCGCGAACTGCAGGCCCAGCTGCAGCGAGAAGCCGAAGCCGGTGCTGCGCATGCGGTGACACCGACCCGGCGCGCGGAGGTCTCGGCATGACCGTCACCGTCTTCATCGGCTCGCTGCTCGGCTTCATGGCCTTCGGCATGCCGATCGCCTTCGCGCTGCTGGGCTGCGGCGTGGCCCTGATGTGGCACCTGGACATATTTGACGCGCAGATCATTGCGCAGAACGTGATCTCCGGCGCCGACAGCTTCGCGCTGATGGCCGTGCCGTTCTTCATGCTGGCCGGCGAAGTGATGAACAAGGGCGGCCTGTCGAAGCGCATCGTCGACGTGGCGCTCTGCCTGGTCGGCCACGTGCGCGGCGGCCTGGGCTACGTCGCCATCGTCGCGGCCTGCATCCTGTCGGCGCTGTCGGGTTCGGCGGTGGCCGATGCAGCTGCGCTGTCGGCGCTGCTGGTGCCGATGATGGTCGCAGCCGGGCACAACAAGGCGCGCGCCGGTGGGCTGATCGCCGCAGCCGGGATCATCGGGCCAGTAATTCCGCCGTCGATCGGCTTCGTCATCTTCGGCGTCGCGGCGAACCTGTCGATCACCAAGCTGTTCCTGGCCGGCATCTTCCCCGGGCTGATGATCGCCGCCGCGCTGTGGGTCACCTGGTGGTGGGTGGTGCGCGGAGAAACGCTGGCGCCGCCGCCGCGCCGTTCGCTCGCCGACACGTTGCGCGCATTCCGCGAAGGCATCTGGGCACTGATGCTGCCGGTGATCATCATCGTCGGCCTGAAGATGGGCGTCTTTACGCCGACAGAGGCATCGGTGGTGGCGGCGGTCTATGCGCTGTTCGTGGCGACCGTCGTCTACAAGGAACTGAAATGGACACAATTGTTCGACGTCTTCGCCTCGGCCGCGCAGACGACCGCCGTGATCATGTTTCTCGTCGCTGCGGCGATGGTGTCGGCCTGGCTGATCACCGTGGCCGACCTGCCCAGCAAGGTGATCCTGCTGCTCGAACCGTTCATGGACAACAAGATCCTGCTGATGTTCGCGATCATGCTGCTGGTGGTCGTGATCGGCACCGCGATGGACATGATCCCGACCATCCTGATCCTCACGCCGGTGCTGATGCCGGTCGTGAAGGAAGCGGGCATCGACCCGATCTATTTCGGCGTGCTGTTCATCATCAACAATTCGATCGGTCTGATCACGCCGCCGGTGGGAACGGTGCTGAACGTCGTGGCGGGGGTTTCGCGGATCTCGATGGACGACCTGATGAAAGGCGTCTGGCCGTTCCTGCTGGCGGAGCTGGCTATCCTGCTGGCGATGGTACTGTTCCCCTCGCTTGTGACCGTGCCGATGCGCTGGTTCTTCTAATACTTCGCAACCTGTCTGCAAACTGTTGAAATCGATGAACAAACTGCTGCTCGGCTGCATCGCCGACGACTTCACCGGCGCGACCGATCTGGCAAACAACCTCGTGCGGGCCGGCATGCGCGTCGTGCAGACGATCGGCGTGCCGACGGCGCCACTCGACACCTCGGCGCATGCCGTCGTAGTCTCGCTCAAGTCGCGCACGCTGCCGGCGGCGGAAGCGGTGGCGCAGTCGCTCGAGGCACTCGAATGGCTGCAGGCGCAGGGCGCGCAGCAGATCTACTTCAAATATTGCTCCACCTTCGACAGCACGCCCGATGGCAACATCGGCCCGGTGACCGAGGCCCTGATGGACGCGTTGCACTGCGACTTCACCATCGCAACGCCCGCCTTCCCCGACATGGGCCGCAAGGTGTTCAAGGGCTATCTCTTCGTCGGCGACGTTCTGCTGCACGAGAGCGGCATGCAGCACCACCCCCTGACGCCCATGACCGACCCCAATCTCGTCCGCGTGCTGCAGGCGCAGACCCGGCGCAAGGTCGGGCTGGTCGACCACACGACCGTGGCGCAGGGCGAAGTCGCGATCAGGGCGCGTTTCGCCGTGCTGAAAGCCGACGGCGTCGGCATCGCCATCGTCGATGCGGTCGGCAACGCCGATCTGCTGCGCCTCGGGCCGGCGCTCGCCGACATGCCGTTGGTGACTGCGGGTTCCGGCGTGGCGATTGCGCTGCCGGCGAATGCGGGCCTGTCGCCGAATCGAGATGCCGCGCTGCTGCCGGCTGCTTCCGGCTTGCAGGCGGTGCTTTCGGGCAGCTGCTCACGCGCCACGAATGCGCAGGTTGCTGCGTTCATCGCCAGCGGACGGCCTGCGCTGGCACTCGATCCGCTTCGGCTCGCCGACGATGAAGATGGAACCGTGACGGCTGCCGTGGATTGGGCAGTGCCGAAACTGCAGGACGGCCCGGTACTCGTCTACTCCACGGCCGAGCCGGAGGTATTGAAGGAAGTGCAGGCCCGGCTCGGCGTCCACGAGGCCGGCGCGATGGTCGAACGCGCGCTCGGACGCATCGCGCAGGCGCTGGTCGCGAATGGCGTGCGTCAGTTGGTCGTCGCGGGCGGGGAGACATCCGGCGCGGTGGTGCAGGCGCTGGGAATCGCGCAGCTGCGCATCGGCGCGCAGATCGATCCGGGCGTGCCGTGGTGTTCGGCGATGGCGGGAGAAATACAGATTCACGTCACGCTGAAGTCCGGCAACTTCGGCGCCGAAGACTTTTTCACCCGCGCCTTCGCCGAACTCGCCACGGCACCGCCCGAGGAAAGTGCCCGGTGACGGCTGTCCACACTGATATGAACAGCGCGCGCGAAGAAATCTGCCGCGTCGGCGCGAGCCTCTTCAACCGCGGCTATGTCCACGCGACCGCCGGCAACATCAGCGTGCGGCTGGCGCCCGAGGCCGGCGGCGGCTTCCTGATCACGCCGACCGACGCCTGCCTGGGCAACCTGCGGGCTGAAGACCTGGCACATGTCGCCGACGACGGCACAGCCCTTTCCGGAGGACGGCCCAGCAAGACGCTGGCGCTGCACCGCCGCATCTACGACGCCGCGCCGAACGCGCGCTGCGTGCTGCACACCCATTCGACGCATCTGGTGGCGCTGACCTTGCGCGGCGTCTGGCGCGACAGCGACGTGCTGCCGCCCATCACGCCATATTTCGTGATGAAGGTCGGCCACGTGCCGCTCGTGCCTTACTTCCTGCCTGGCGATCCGCTTGTCGGCGACTGGGTGGCCGAGAGCATCGCGGCGCATGCGAAACGCGGCATCGGGCTACGCGCCGTGTTGTGCGACCGGCTCGGGCCTCAGGTGTGGGATGCGTCGCCGGCCGCCGCGATGGCGGTGCTGGAGGAACTGGAGGAAACAGCGCGCCTCTGGCTGCTTTGCGGTGCCGGAACCGAACCTTTGTCGGAAGAACGCATCGCCGAACTGCGCGTTCGATTTGGCGCGCAGTGGTAACAACATTCACAGGATTCACATGCCCCGCTTCGCAGCCAACCTCAGCATGATGTACACGGAGCACGAGTTCCTCGACCGCTTCGCCGCCGCCGCAACGGACGGTTTCAAGGGCGTCGAGTTTTTGTTCCCTTATGCGTACACGCCGCAAGACCTCGCGCGCCGGCTTGCCGACAACGGCCTGCAGCAGGCGCTTTTCAATGCACCGCCGGGCGATTGGGACGCAGGCGAACGCGGGATGTCGGCGTTGCCGGGCCGCGAAGACGAGTTCCGGCAGAGCATCGCCCGTGCACTCGAATACGCGGAAGCACTGAATTGCCCGCACATCCACGTGATGGCCGGCATGGTCCCGGCAGGCGCCGACCGTGCGGTCATGCGTTCCACCTACGTCGCGAACCTGCGCTGGGCCTGCGAGCAAGCCAGGCCGGCCGGCCGGACGCTGCTGATCGAGCCCATCAACGGCCGCGACATGCCCAGCTACTTCCTGAGCCGGCAGGACGATGCGCATGCGGTGATCGCGGAGGTCGGTGCGGACAATCTGAAGGTGCAGATGGACCTGTACCACTGCCAGATCGTCGAGGGCGATCTGGCGATGAAGATCCGGCATTACCTGCCGACCGGGCGCGTCGGGCATTTCCAGATCGCCGGCGTGCCGGACCGGCACGAGCCGGACCAGGGTGAGGTCGACTTTCGCTATCTGTTCGGGGTGATCGACGCTTCCGGATACGACGGCTGGATCGGCTGCGAATACCGGCCGGCGGCGGGGACGAGCGCGGGGTTGGGCTGGCTGCGGGCGCTGAGCGACTAAGCGACTGAAGCGCGTTCGAAGCGTTTGCCGATGGCCGTGAGCTGCGCCTCCAGGAACTCCAGAAACATACCCATCGCCACCGTCGTCGTCTGCCCGCTGCGCTGATAAAGGCAGTCGTGCGACCAGGCTCCGGTGTCCGCCAGACCCTGCCAGGCCAGCACACCGGCAGCCACGTCTTCGGCGACGTTCTCCGGGATCAGGAAGCCGATGCCGACGCCGCTGCGTACCAGGCGCCGAACCATCGCGACCGAGCTGGTTTCGACAAGTGGCCGCGCCTTGCGGTGCTCGCGGTGATCGATCTGGTCGACCATCGCGCGCAACTCCGTGCCGGGCGTCATCAGGACCAGCGGCTGGTCGAGGCAATCGCGCAACCGGGGCGCGCGGCCCAGCAAGGTGAGTGCATGGCCCGGCGGCGTGACCACGCCGAGTTGTTGCGGAAAGCCGCGCACCTCCTCCACGCCAGGTGGCGGCCTGCGGCGCAGGCAGAAGCCGATGTCGGCCTCGCCGGCTGCTACCCACTTGAGGATGTTTTCGCCGCTGCCCGAGCGCACGCTGTACGTCACGCCGGGGTAGCGCTGCACTGCGATCGCGATCACGTCCGGAACCAGTTGCTCGGCCGACGAATGCGACACCGCCAGGCTGATGTGGCCGCGCCGCAGCGCGCGGAGGTCCTCGACCTGCGAGAGCGCGCTGTCGAAATCGCGCTGGCTTCTGCGCACCGCGGCCACCATGATCTCGCCCGCGCTGGTGAGCTGCATGCCGCGCGGCAGCCGGTCGAACAGCGGCGTGCCGACCTGCTCCTCGAGGTTGAGGATCTGCTGATGGACCGCCGCAGCGGTGAGATGCAGTGACTCGGCTGCCTTGCGGATGGAACCGCGTCGCGCGACCTCGTCGAAACAGCGGAATGACTGGGAGATGGACGCCATCGTCCGACTGTACGAAATTTACGAACGTGTCGTTCAAAAGAAACAGATTTTCCGGACACGCGCAATTGCATAGATTTGGCGCATCGACAGGCTGCACGGTGCGGTCCGTCCACCTCAGGAGCCCGCATTGACCACCACTGTCGACCAGATCACCCAGCGCCGCCGCGGCGTCGGCCTCATTGCCCACGATCCCGCAGCTTCGGCAGGTGGTTACACGCTGATCGCGCCGCAGACGGCCGACGGCAACGTCTACCTCGTCGGCATGCATGGCGAAGTGGTCCACCAGTGGAAGATGCCGCTGCGCGCCGGTCGCCACGCGGTGATTCTGCCGAACGGCAACATGGGCTACAACGGCAACCACGCGAAGTCGCCCGACCTCTATGCCGCGTGGTCGATGTGGCACGGCGGCGATTTCTCCGAAGTCACGCCTGAAGGCGAGACGGTCTGGCACTACGAAGATCCGACCCATCACCACGATGCCAAGTGGCTGGCCAACGGAAATCTGCTTTACGCCGCCTGCGCGCCGGTCCCCGAAGGCTTTGCCGATCGCGTGCCCGGCGGCACGGCTCACGGTCCGGACGAGCAGATGTACGGCGACGTGATCCGCGAAGTGAACCGCGCGGGCGTGCTGGTCTGGGAATGGAAGTCCTGGGAGCACCTGAAGCCGGAGGATTTTCCGATCCATCCAGGATTCGGTCGTTATCACTGGCCGCTGGTGAACGGGCTCGATGTCGATGCCGAGGGTCGCGTGCTGATGAGCCTGCGGACGACCGCCGGCATCATCGGCGTCGACAAGGCGAGCGGCGACGTCGAATTCCACATCCCGCCGAGCGTCGTGTCGCACCAGCATGCGCCGACGGCACTGGCCAACGGCCACATCCTCGCCTTCGACAACGGCAACTTCCGCACCGGAAGCCACGTGCCGTTTTCGCGCGTCGTCGAGATCGATCCGAAGACCTGCGAGGTCGTCTGGTCCTATGCCGACGAGATGGTCAACGCTTTCTTCACCGCCTTCATGGGCAACGCGCAGCGCCTGTGGAACGGCAACACGCATGTCACCGAATCGGCCACCGGGCGTCTTTTCGAGGTCAATCCCGAAGGCGAGGTCGTCTGGGAATACATCCTGCCGTGGTTCGCCGAGTACCCGGATGCCGCCGCCCGCAAGACCGGCCCCGGGCGCTTGAACAGCGTTTTCCAGACCTGGCGCTACCAGGCGGCGCAGCTGCCTTGGTTGCGCGGCTGAGCACGCCTTTTCGATCCGACTCACGAACAATTCATCGAGCCCCTCATGTCCACAACTCCGCTTTCCATGACCACGGCGCGCCGGCATGCCGCCGCGTTCGCTTTCCTGCTGGCCGCGTCCTTCGCCGCTCTGGCGCAGCCGACGGCATGGCCCTCGGAGCCGATCACGGCGGTCGTGCCGTTTTCGGCGGGCGGCAGCGTCGACGTGGCCGCGAGAATCCTCATGCCCAAGCTGGCCGAGCGGCTGAAGCAGACCATCGTGATCGAGAACACCGTCGGCGCGTCCGGCACCATCGCGACGCAGCGCGTCATCCGCGCGCGCGCCGACGGCTACACCATGCTCTTCGGCGTCGCAAGCCCGGTCAGCGTGGCGCCGCTGGTGTCGTCGAACATCTACAGGTACGACGCACTGAAGGAGCTCACGCCGGTCGTTCCGGTCGCGGCTTCGCCGTTCGTCCTCGTGGGCAAGCCCGACCTTCCGGCGCGCAATGCGGCGGAACTGGTCAAGCTCGTCCACAGCCAGCCCGGCAAGCTCAATTTCGGCACCGACGGCATCGGCACCGGCCTGCATGTGACGGCCGAGATGATCAAGCAGCAGGGCGCGCTGGACATGGTGCACGTGCCCTACAAGTCGGGACCGCAGGTGCTGACCGAACTTGCCGGCGGGCAGATCGACCTGGCGGTGCTACCGGTCGCGCTGGTGCAGGCTTTCATCCGCGACGGCAAGGTCCGCGCCTACGGCGTTACTTCGCGTCAACGCTGGGCCACGCTGCCGGAGGTGCCCAGCCTCGCGGAAACAGCCGAATTCAGGACGCTCGACGTCGAATCGTGGCAAGGCCTGCTGGTTCCGGCGAAGACGGATGCGGCGATCGTCGAACGGCTCGCCCGCGAGATGACTGCGGTATTGGCGGACCCCGTGACGGTCCGGCGGCTCGCCGACGCCGGCTTCAAGCCGATGTCGATGACGCCTGCGCAATTCGCGACCTATCTGGCGGACGAGCGCCGCGACCTCACTCGCATCATCGCGGCGGCTGGGATCAAGGTCGAATGAGCGAAGCCTGGCCTGCTCAGCCGGCCAGGCTCGCCGCCAGACGACGAGCGGTTCGGGCGCTGGCGCCCTTTCCGGTGATCGCAATCGCCGGCGGATTGGCCAGCATCCGCTTGAAAACGGCCTGCACTTCGTCGGCTCCGATGTCCTCGATAATCGCCATCGCATCGGCCATCGGCGTCACGGTTCCGCTAGAGAAAAGCTCTTCGACAGCCTGCTCCATCGTTGCGTAGGTCCGCTCTCCGGCGCGCACCCGCGAGACGGTCAGCTGGTTCTTGGCCCGCTCCAGATGCACCGGGTCGGTGGCTGCCGCCTGCGAACGCAGCAAATCGCCCGTTGCCGCAACCAATGCATCCAGCTTGTCTGGCGTCGTGACCGCGTGCACCACGAAGTTGGCCCAGACGTCGCCGCCGTCCATCGTGGAATGCGCGGTGTAGGCCAGCCCGAGCTGCTCCCGCACGGTATCGACCAGCGGAGAAGACATTCCGCCGCCGAAGAGGTTGGCAGCCACCGCGGCGGCCAGGCGCCAGCGCTGCTGCGACATCGCGTCTTCGGTTTCAGTTTCGGGCGCGAGCGGATAGGCGAGGTTCAGAAAGACCTGGGATACCTGCGTGAAACGCTTGGCCAAGGCATGGCCGACATATTTCGCGGCGACCGGCGGCAGGGAGACATTCGGCTCGGTCGACCGACGCATCGTTGCGAACAGTTCGCCAGCCACCGCCATCCAGCCTTCCACATCGAAATTTCCGGCCGCCACCACGACCGTTTTTCCGGCGGCATAGTGGGACTGCACATGGCGCAACAGGTCGTCGCGCGTGAATCCCTCGATGTTCTCCACGGTGCCGATCACCGGCATGCCCATCGCATGGTCGCCCCAGATCGCGCGGTCGAGCAAATCGCTGGAACTGTCCTCGGGATCCTCTTCGTATTCGATGGCTTCCTGGCGGATCACGTCGAGCTCGCGTTGCAGTTCGGCGTCGGGGAAAGTGCTGTTCAACACGATGTCGGCCGTCATGCGCAAGAGCTGCTCGGCGTGGCGGCCCAGACCGGTCATGAAATAGCCGGTCATGTCCTTGCCAGTGAACGCGTTGACATCCGCGCCCAGCCGCTCTGCGTCCAGATTGATGGCCTGCACCGAGCGGGTGGCCGTCCCCTTGAAAGCCATGTGTTCCAGGACATGCCCGATGCCGCTGGTGGCCGCTGTCTCGTCGCGGGAGCCGACGCGCAGGAAGACGCCGACGCTCACGCTTTGCACATGGGGCATGGGAATGGCGAGGAGCCGCACCCCGTTGGAGAGGGCGCGCAGAGCGATGCTCTGGTCGATATTGAGGTCTGGGTCGATCGATTTCACTCCCACTCGATCGTCGCCGGCGGCTTGCTGCTCACGTCGTAGGTCACGCGGTTGATACCCCGCACTTCATTGATGATCCGGCCCGACACCTTCTTCAGCAGCGCGTATGGCAGCTCCGCCCAGTCAGCCGTCATGAAGTCGCTCGTCTGCACCGCGCGAAGCGCCACCACGTAATCGTAGGTCCGCCCGTCGCCCATCACGCCGACGCTTTTCACCGGCAGGAACACTGTGAACGCTTGGCTGGTGAGCTCGTACCAGTTCTTGCCGGTTGCCGGATCGACGAAGTTCCGCAACTCCTCGATGAAGATCGCATCCGCGCGACGCAGCAGGTCGGCATATTCCTTCTTGACTTCGCCGAGGATCCGAACGCCGAGGCCCGGACCCGGGAACGGATGCCGATACACCATCGCGGGCGGCAGACCGAGCGCCACGCCGAGTTCGCGGACTTCGTCCTTGAACAGATCGCGCAGCGGCTCGAGCAGCTTCAGGCCCAGCTGCTCAGGCAGGCCGCCAACATTGTGGTGGCTCTTGATCGTCACGGCCTTCTTGCTCTTGGCACCACCGGACTCGATCACGTCGGGGTAGATCGTTCCTTGCGCCAGCCACTTCGCGCCCTTGGCGCCTGCGCTGGTCAGCTTGGCCGCTTCCTGCTTGAACACGGTGACGAATTCCCCGCCGATGATCTTGCGCTTGGCTTCCGGGTCGCTCACGCCGGCGAGCTTGCCGAGGAACAGATCGCTGGCATCGACACGAATCACCTTTGCGTGAAGCTGGCCGACGAACATGTCCATGACCATGTCGCCTTCGTTGAGTCGCAGCAGGCCATGGTCGACAAAGACGCAGGTCAGCTGGTCGCCGATGGCACGATGGATCAGCGCCGCAGCGACCGACGAATCGACGCCGCCGGACAGGCCGAGAATCACTTCCTCGTCGCCCACCTGCTCGCGGATCTTCGCGACGGCTTCCTCGACGTGGTCGCGCATGACCCAGTCGGATTGCGCCTTGCAGATGCCGAGCACGAAACGGTCGAGGATCGCCTGGCCCTGCAGCGTATGCGTGACCTCGGGATGGAACTGCACCGCATAGAAATGCCGCGCTTCATCGGCCATGCCGGCGATCGGACAGCTTTCGGTGCTGGCCATCAGCTTGAAGCCAGGCGGAAGTTCGGTGACCTTGTCGCCGTGGCTCATCCAGACGTTCAGCATGCCGGCGCCGTCTTCGGTCGTGAAGTCGGCGATGTCCTTGAGCAGATCGGTGTGACCGCGCGCGCGAACCGCCGCAAAACCGAACTCGCGCTTGTGCCCGCCCTCGACCTTGCCGCCAAGCTGGTAGGCCATCGTCTGCATGCCGTAGCAGATGCCGAGCACCGGCACGCCCAGCTCGAAGACAGCCTGCGGCGCCTTGTCGGTCGTGTCTTCGTACACGCTGGCGTGGCTGCCGGAAAGGATCACGCCCTTGAGCGAGCCGTCCTTTGCGTATTCGCGAATCCAGTCATCGGTGACGTCGCACGGATGCACTTCGCTGAGCACATGTGCCTCTCGCACCCGGCGTGCGATGAGCTGGGTGACTTGCGAGCCGAAGTCGAGGATGAGAATCTTGTCGTGTTGCATGCTGTGGATCACTCAGCCCGGTAGTTGGGCGCTTCTTTCGTGATCTGTACGTCGTGGACGTGACTCTCGCGGATGCCGGCGGTGGTGATTTCCACGAACTCTGCCCGGTTCTGCATGTCCTCGATGGTCGCGCAGCCGCAGTAGCCCATGCTTGCACGAACACCGCCGGCCATCTGATAGATGATCGACACGATCGAGCCCTTGTACGGAACGCGGCCTTCGATGCCTTCGGGCACCAGCTTGTCGGTGTTGGGGTTGCCGGTCGTCGATTCCTGGAAATACCGGTCGGCGCTGCCCTGCTGCATCGCACCGATGGAGCCCATACCGCGGTAGCTCTTGTAGCTGCGGCCCTGGTACAACACGATCTCGCCCGGCGCCTCTTCTGTGCCGGCGAACATGCTGCCCATCATCACCGTGCCAGCGCCGGCTGCAATCGCTTTGGCGATGTCACCCGAGTAACGTACGCCGCCATCGGAAATCAGCGGCACGCCGGTCCCCTGCAAGGCAGTTGCGACGCTGTCAACAGCCATGATCTGCGGCACGCCGACGCCCGCGACGATGCGGGTAGTGCAGATCGATCCGGGGCCGATACCGACCTTGACCGCATCCGCGCCGGCATCGGCGAGCGCTCGCGCCGCGTCGCCGGTGGCGATGTTGCCGCCGATCACGTCGATCTGCGGATAGTTCTGCTTCACCCAGCGCACGCGGTCGATCACGCCCTTGCTGTGCCCATGCGCGGTGTCGACGACGATGGCGTCCACACCTGCGCGCACCAGCGCCTCGACGCGCTCTTCGGTGCCCTCGCCGACGCCGACTGCCGCGCCCACGCGCAGACGACCGCTCGGATCGCGCGCCGCATTGGGAAAGCTGGTCTGCTTGGTGATGTCCTTGACCGTGATCAGGCCCTTCAGCTCCCAGGCGTTGTTGATGACGAGCAGGCGTTCGAGCTTGTACTTGTTCAGCAGCGCCTTGGCATCGATCAGCGTCGTGCCGTCGGGCACGGTGATGAGCTTGTCGCGCGGCGTCATGATCTCGGTGACGGGCGCGTTGTAGCGGGTCTCGAAGCGCAGATCGCGGCCAGTCACGATGCCGATCACGCGGCCCGCGTCGACCACCGGAAAGCCCGAAATGCCGAGCTGTTCCGACAGCGCCATCACCTCGCGCACGGTGTGCGTCGGCGTGATGACCACCGGATCGCGCAGCACGCCCGATTCGTAGCGCTTGACCCTGGCCACTTCGGCGGCCTGCTGCTGCGCGGTGAGATTCTTGTGAACGATGCCGATGCCGCCTTCCTGCGCGATCGCGATGGCGAGGCGGGCCTCGGTCACGGTGTCCATCGCGGCTGAAACCAGGGGCAGGTTCAGTGCGATGTTGCGGGAAAATCGGGTGGCGAGGGAAGTGTCCTTGGGCAGGACCTGGGAGAACGCTGGCACCAGCAACACATCGTCGAAGGTGAGCGCTTTGCCGAGAAGGCGCATGACTGAAGCTCCAAAAGACGGATTGTAACGAGACCTCCATGACAACCCCGATCGCATCCCGATCCGGCGCTAAACTGCCGCGCATGAAAACGTCTCATCCACTGGTCATGGCTCTCGTTGCTTCATTCCTCGCCCTGCCGATGGCGGCGAGCGCGCAGTGGCAATGGATCGACAAGCAGGGAAAGAAGGTGTTCAGCGACCAGGCACCGCCTCCCGATGTTCCCGAGAAGAACATCCTGCGTCGCGCCGGCGCGCCACTGTCCCGGCCCGGCATCGATTCGTCGTCCTCGACGCAGTCGACACCGTCGACCCAGGATTCTGCAGCGGCATCTCCGCGCGGCGCGGCCAGCAGTCCGCCGAAACCGTCGGGTGTAGACAAGGAGCTCGAAGAAAAGACCCGCAAGGCCGAAGCCGAAGAAAAAGCCCGTCAGGCAGCCGAAGCGGAGAAAGTCGCCAAGGCCAAGGCGGACAACTGCAGCCGGGCGCGCCAGGGCAAGGCGACGTTCGACAGTGGCATTCGCGTTGCGCGGCTGAATGCGCAAGGCGAGCGGGAAATCATGGACGACAAGGCCCGCGCTTCCGAGAATCAACGCCTGCAAACGGTGATCGATAGCGACTGCAAGTAGCACATCGCCTGGAGCCATCGCAGCCCGGGTCAGTAACCCGACTTGCCGCCTTCGCGCTGGCGTGCAAAAAGCCCGGTACCCCGCGTGCCCTGCTTCTGAAAACGTTCGCGCCGCGCGACTTTCGGATCGACAAGCAGCGGCCTGCACAACTCGATCCGCTCGCCGCCGAGAAGCAGCCGGTCCCAATCCGATGCGTTGCCCCAGATGCCGGGCGTCATCGCCTGCCAGTCCAGCCCGGGATATTCGACGCGGATCCGGCTTGCTGCAACGGCATCCTTCGCGGTCGCGCCCGAACCGAGCACCAGAACCTGTTCGAACATCTCGCGCGGTGCCGGCGAATAAACCAGCGTGACTTCGACGCTCACGTCTTGCCGTAGACCTGCTCGGCACGCTTCACGAAAGCCTCGACGAGACTGGACGCGATCTTGTCGAACACCGGCCCGACGATGGCTTGCAGCGCGAAATTGCTGAAGCCGTAGGTCAGGTCGAGCTCGACGCGGCAGGCGCGCTCGCCGGCTTCGCCGACCGGATTGAATTTCCAGGTGCCGTCGAGATTGGAAAACGGGCCCTTCACCAGCTTGAGCCGGACCTCGCGGCCGGGAACGTGGGTGTTCTGCGTGGTAAAGCCCTGGTGGATGCCGCCGAATGCAAGGCCGATTTCGGCAGTCATGCTGTTGTCGCCCTCCTCGATTACGCGCGACGCATCGCACCAGGGAAGAAATTCGGGATATTTCGCCACATCGGTGACCAGCGCATACATCTCTTCGGCGCTGTACCAGATGAGTACGGACTTGTGAACGGTTTTCATAGAATCTGCACTGTGTGTGCGATTCGATTGTATTGATGCCATGCGCCCTTATCTAAAACCGACATGGCCACCAAGAAACAAGAAACTCCTTCGCGCATCGCCGACAACAAGAAGGCCGCGTACAACTACTTCTTCGAAGAGCGATTCGAGGCCGGCATGGTGCTGGAAGGCTGGGAGGTCAAATCGCTTCGTGAAGGCAAGGTGCAGCTGACCGACGGCTACGTGATGATCCGCGACGGCGAGATGTTCATCGTCGGCTGCCAGATCAATCCGCTGCGCAGTGCCTCCACCCACACCACACCCGATTCGATCCGCACCAAGAAGCTGCTGCTGCATCGCGAGCAGATCCGCAAGCTCACCAACAAGATCGAGCAGAAGGGCTACACCCTGGTGCCGCTGAATCTGCACTGGAAAGCCGGCAAGGTGAAATGCGAGATTGCGCTGGCCAAGGGGAAGGCCGAGCACGACAAGCGCGACACCATCAAGGATCGCGAAGGCAAGCGCGAAGTCGAACGCGCCATGAAAAGCCGCACCCGCTAAGAACAGGAAATCACACCATGGCATTGCAACCCCTGGACGCCGAACGCTTCAACCAGAAAGGCGACGGCCCGAGTTTCTCGCTGTCGAACCGTATCGAGCGCGCGCTCTGGATCATGAGCTGGGCGATTCTTGCGTCCTGGACGCCGCCGCCGCTGCGCGCATGGCGACGATTCGTGCTGCGCTGTTTCGGAGCCAAGCTAGGCACCGGCGCGGACGTGCGTGGCGGCGCGCGCATCTGGTATCCGCCGCACCTGCACATGGGCGACGGCGCCGTCATGGCAAAAGACGTCAACTGCTACAACATGGCGCCTATCCACATCGGTGCCGGCGCCATCGTCTCGCAAGGCGCACACCTGTGCGCCGGCAGCCACGACATCACATCGCAGGTTTTCCAGCTGACGACGCGTCCCATCACCATCGGCGCCAGGGCCTGGATCGCTGCCGAAGCGTTCGTCGGCCCCGGTGTGGAGGTCGGCGAAGGCGCCGTGCTCGGAGCGCGAGGCGTCACTTTCCGCTCGCTCGATCCCTGGACCGTTTACGCGGGCAATCCGGCCCAGCGCATCAAGCAACGCGTGATGCGAAGCTGAAGAACGCCGCCGAAATCTGTCGGCGCCTGGCTACACGCTCGTAGGCGGACAGCTCTGCTCTTTATCGGCGCGTAGGGCTAGACTTCGCGCCCGCATGCGTGTTTTTGTCTTTTAACCGAAGGTGATTTTTATGAAACTGCTCAGCGCCACCATCCTCGCCGCCGCCATTCTTTCAGGCTGCGGCAGCATGTACCCCTCCAGCGCCATGCGCGACACACCGACGCGTACGGCAGACGGCGTGCTGGTCGGCCCGACCGGGATGACCCTGTACACCTTCTCGCGCGACACCGTCGGCAACGGCAAGTCGGTCTGCAACGGCCCGTGCATCGCCAATTGGCCGGCCCTGATGGCGCCCGAAACCGCACGGCCCATGGGCGACTACAGCGTCGTGACGCGTGACGACGGCAAGATGCAGTGGGCCTACAAGGGCGCACCGCTCTACTACTGGGCCAAGGATGCAAAGTCCGGCGACCGTACCGGTGACGGCGTCGGCGGCGTCTGGAAAGTCGCTCGTCCCTGAACGGCTTCCGGATAACACCGGATCCTCATAAAAAAAGCCGGCGCATGCAAATGCGCCGGCTTTTTTCGATCCTGCGGGATCAGCGGCTTGCGCGCTTGCGATCGCTTTCCTTCAGGTGACGCTTGCGCAGACGCACGCTCTTCGGCGTGATCTCGACAAGTTCGTCGTCCTCGATGAACTCGACGCCGTATTCCAGCGTCAGTTCGATAGGCGGCGTGATCTTGATCGCATCTTCCTTGCCCGAAACGCGGAAGTTGGTCAGCTGTTTGGTGCGGGTGGCGTTGACCACCAGATCGTTGTCACGGCTGTGGATGCCGACGATCATGCCTTCGTACACCGGATCGTTGGCGCGCACGAACATGCGGCCACGGTCGTCCAGCTTGCCCAGGGCATAGGTGAAGATTTCGCCATCGTCCATGGAAATCAGCACGCCTTGCTTGCGACCGCCGATGTCACCCTTGTGCGGCTCATAGCTGTCGAAGATGTTCGAGATCAGGCCCGAACCGCGCGTCAGATTCAGGAATTCGTTCGTGAAGCCGATCAGGCCGCGCGCCGGAATGCGGTATTCGAGACGGACACGGCCACGGCCGTCCGGCTCCATGTTGACCAACTCGCCCTTGCGCTCGCCCAGGGCCTGCATCACGCCGCCCTGATGCTGCTCTTCGATGTCGGCGGTCACCAGTTCGATGGGCTCGTGCTTCTCGCCGTCCACATCCTTCATGACGACGCGTGGCTTGCTCACCGCCATCTCGAAACCTTCGCGACGCATGTTTTCCAGCAGGATGGTCAGGTGCAATTCGCCGCGACCCATGACTTCGAAGATACCTTCTTCATCGGTTTCGCTGACGCGCAGCGCCACGTTGTGCTGCAGTTCCTTCTGCAGGCGGTCCCAGATCTGGCGGCTGGTGACGAACTTGCCTTCGCGACCGGCCAAGGGGCTGGTATTCACGCAGAAATTCATCGTCAGCGTCGGTTCGTCGACCTTCAGCATCGGCAGCGGCGCCGGCTTGGCCGCATCGGTCACGGTCACGCCGATGTTGAGGTCAGGGATGCCATTGATCAGCACGATCTCGCCGGGGCCGGCTTCGGTCGCCTGAACGCGCTCCAGACCCTGGAAGGTCAGCACCTGGTTCACGCGACCCTTGATCGCCTTGCCGTCCGGACCCTCCATGACGACGACGTCCATCATCGGCTTGATCGTGCCCTGGCTGATGCGACCGACGCCGATACGACCAACGAAGGTCGAGAAGTCGAGCGCCGAGATCTGCAGCTGAAGCGGTGCTTCAGGATCGCCCTTCTGGGCCGGAACGTGATTGAGCACGGTGTTGAACAGGGCCGACATGTCGGGACCCCACTGCTCGCCCGGCGCACCCTCTTCCATCGAAGACCAGCCGTTGATGCCCGACGCGTACACGACCGGGAAATCCAGCTGTTCATCGGTTGCGCCGAGCTTGTCGAACAGATCGAATGCGGCGTTGACGACGAAATCGGGACGTGCGCCCGGCTTGTCGACCTTGTTCACGACGAGAATCGGCTTGAGTCCGAGGGCCAGCGCCTTCTTGGTCACGAAACGCGTCTGCGGCATCGGGCCTTCCTGCGCATCGATCAGCAGCACCACACCGTCC
Source organism: Variovorax glucosi (assembly GCF_051216695.1). Taxonomy (NCBI): domain Bacteria; kingdom Pseudomonadati; phylum Pseudomonadota; class Betaproteobacteria; order Burkholderiales; family Comamonadaceae; genus Variovorax; species Variovorax glucosi. Next base: position 302,544 of record NZ_JBPJZE010000001.1, on the reverse strand, counting down.
ACCATCGACAGCGCACGCTCCACTTCACCGCCGAAGTCGGCGTGACCGGGGGTGTCGACGATGTTGATGTGCGTACCTTCCCAGGTCACGGCGCAATTCTTGGCAAGGATGGTGATGCCCCGCTCTTTTTCGATGGCGTTGTTGTCCATCACCGTGTCGACGACTTTCTCGTGCTCGGCGAAGGTGCCGGACTGGCGCAGCAACTGGTCGACCATCGTGGTCTTGCCATGGTCCACGTGGGCAATGATGGCGATGTTGCGGATTTGCTTGATGCTCATGATGTCGTTTCGCAGAGGTTTGCGTTCAGGGACGCAGTCAAAAGGATTTGCTGGATTTCGATAGGGTTCAGCAAGCGACCCGGGATCAATTCATTGGCCGTGACATGGGCCGTACCGAGAAAGGCAGCAGGTTCATCGCCGAAGACAGCGACTTCGGCAGCGTCCGCCCACTCGCCGCGCCGGCGTAGACCGGAGAGGAAGCGCGCTGCATCTTCCGTGCCCAGCGTGACACGGCTGTGGCCGGCTACGAGACATTCGGCAGGCTGCAACTGCGCCAGTCGATCTTCCTCGCTCATGGCTTCGAGCGCCTCGAGCGTGATGCACTGCGATTCGCCGAAGTTGCCTGTGGCAATCCGACGCAGGGATGTCAGGTGCGCACCGCAACCGAGCGCTTCGCCGATGTCTTCGCCAAGCGTGCGAATATAGGTGCCCTTGCTGACTTTCGCGGTGATGCGCAGGTCCCGGACGACACCCGAAACATCTTCGAGCGGCATCACGTCAAGTGCGTAGATCACGACGTCGCGCGGTGCCCGCTCGACTTCGATGCCCTCGCGCGCGTATTCGTACAGCGCCTTGCCGTCTTTCTTCAACGCGCTGTGCATCGGCGGAACCTGCCGGATCGGTCCGGTGAACAGTGTCTGCACCCGCGCAAGATCGACAGATGTGACGTTCACTTCGCGCTCGGCAATCACCTCGCCTTCAGCGTCGCCGGTCGAAGTCTTGACGCCCAAACGCGCAGTGGCAACGTAGGTCTTGTCGGCATCCAGATGCAGCTGACTGAACTTGGTCGCCGCACCGAAGCACAGCGGCAAAACCCCGGTCGCAAGCGGATCGAGCGTGCCGGTATGACCCGCTTTTTCGGCCCGCAGCAACCACTTGGCCCGTTGAAGGGCTTGGTTGCTGGAGAGTCCCAACGGTTTGTCGAGCAGCAACACCCCATGCACGGGGCGCCGCTGCACCCTGGTGCGTGGCGCGTTCATGCCTACTCGTCCTTGGAGCGGGAAGCGACGGCCTGGGCGATGAGCGCGTTCATGTCGGCCGCACGCTCGGTGGTGCGGTCGAACAGGAAATGCAGCGTCGGCACGGTATGGATATGGATGCGCTTGAACAGGCCGCTGCGCAGGAAGCCTGCAGCCTGATTCAACGCTTCGGTCGTCGCGGCGACGTCGCCAGTGAGCACGCTGAAGTAGACCTTCGCGTGCGCATAGTCGGGCGTTACCTCGACCGCCTGGATCGTCACCATGCCGACGCGCGGGTCCTTCAACTCGCGCGCGATCAACTCCGTCAGATCCCGCTGGATCTGATCGGCGACCTTGAAGGCGCGGTTGGGGGCGGCTGCTTTGCGTTTGGGCATGTATGTCGGCGTTGAGTAGTCGTCCGGCGCTTAGAGCGTCCGTGCGATTTCCTTGATCTCGAAGAATTCGAGCTGATCGCCTTCTTTGATGTCGTTGTAGTTCTTGAGCTTGATACCGCACTCGAAACCTTCGCGGACTTCGCGAACGTCGTCCTTCATGCGCTTGATCGAGTCGACTTCGCCGGTGTAGATCACCACGTTGTCGCGCAGCAGGCGGAAATGCGCACTGCGGTTGACCGAGCCCGAGGTAACGTACGAACCCGCAACCGTACCGATCTTCGAAGCGACGAACACCGTGCGAATCTCGGCGGAACCGATGATCTCTTCGCGACGTTCGGGCGCGAGCATCCCGGACATGGCGACCTTGATCTCGTCCACAGCGTCATAGATGATGCTGTAGTAGTTCAGCTGCACGCCGTTGTTCTCTGCCAGCTTGCGTGCGCCCGCATCGGCACGCACGTTGAAACCGATCACGATAGCCTTCGAGGCGATGGCGAGGTTGATGTCGCTCTCGCTGATGCCGCCGACGCCGGCATACACCATCTGGACCTTGACTTCCTCGGTAGCCAGCTTGAGCAGCGACTGCGCCAATGCTTCCTGCGAACCTTGAACGTCGGCCTTGATGATGATCCGCAGTGTCTGCACTTCGCCTGCGGACAGGTCGGTGAACATGTTCTGCAGATTGGACGCCTGCTGCTTTGCCAGCTTGGTGTTGCGGAACTTGCCTGCACGGTAGGTCGCGATTTCACGCGCCCGGCGCTCGTCGGACATCACCATGAAGTCGTCGCCGGCTTGAGGCACTTCGGTCAGGCCCTGGATCTCGACCGGGATCGACGGACCTGCCGTCTTGATCGCCTTGCCGTTCTCATCGAGCATGGCGCGAACACGACCGTAGGTCGAACCCGCCAACACCACGTCGCCCGCCTTGAGCGTGCCGGACTGGACGAGCACCGTCGCGACCGGGCCGCGACCCTTGTCGAGTTGTGCTTCGATGACCAGACCCTTGGCTGCAGCGTCGACCGGTGCCTTGAGTTCCAGCACCTCGGCCTGCAGCAGCACCTGCTCGAGCAGATCGTCGATGCCCTGGCCGGTCTTGGCCGACACCTGCACGAACGGCACTTCTCCGCCGTACTCTTCAGGCACGACCTCTTCGGCAACGAGCTCCTGCTTCACGCGGTCGAGGTTGGCATCCTGCTTGTCGATCTTGTTGATCGCGACCACGATCGGCACACCGGCAGCTTTCGCGTGCTTGATGGCTTCCTTGGTCTGCGGCATGACGCCGTCGTCGGCCGCCACCACGAGGATGACGATGTCGGTGGCCTGCGCACCGCGGGCACGCATGGCGGTGAACGCCTCGTGACCCGGAGTATCGAGGAACGACACCATGCCGCGCTCGGTCTGCACGTGGTACGCGCCGATGTGCTGCGTGATGCCGCCGGCTTCGCCTGCAGCGACCTTGGCGCGACGGATGTAGTCGAGCAGCGAGGTCTTGCCGTGGTCGACGTGACCCATGACCGTGACCACAGGTGCACGCGGCAGGGATTCGCCGGTGTGGGCGCTGACGTCTTCGTCGGTGAAGGCTTCCGGGTCGTCCAGCGCGGCGACAACGGCCGTGTGGCCCATGTCTTCCACGATGATCATCGCGGTGTCCTGGTCGAGCGACTGGTTGATGGTCGCCATCATGCCGAGCTTCATCAACTGCTTGATGACTTCCTGCGCCTTGACGGCCATCTTGTGCGCGAGTTCCGACACGGTGATGGTTTCGGGCACATGGACTTCAAGCACGCGTGCTTCGACCGGTGCGGCCTGAACATGCTCTTCATGACCTCCGCGGTCGTTGCCACGGCGACCGCGAGGGCCTCCGCGCCAATTGCCGCGACCGACTCCGCCGCTGGCATCGCCACGGGTCTTGATTTCCTTCTTCTTCGCAGGATCGCCGGCCCAGCTCGACGAGAGCTTGGCGGACTTGACATCCTTCGTGGCACCTGGCGCAGCGACAGCAGCGCCGGGAGCGACCGGAGCGCCTGGTCGCGCAGGTGGCGCCACCGGCTTGTGCAGCGTGCCCTTGACCGCAGGCTTCGGCACTTCCTTCTCGGGTGCCTTGTGTGGCACCAGCACGCGGGCAGGCGCGTTCATCATTGCGCGAATGGCTTCGGCTTCGGCAAGCGCCTTGCGGCGGCGTTCGTCGAGATCCTTGGCACGTGCGGCTTCTTCGTCGGCACGGGTCTTGGATTCGGCAGCGGCCTTGGTCCTGGCATCTTCGCGCACTTGCGCAGCAGCGGCGTTCGCTGCTTCTGTCGCCGCCTTTGCAGCTTCCGAGGCAGCCTTTTCAGCTGCAGCCCTGTCGGCAGCAACGGTGTTGGTCATCGAAACCCGCTCGCCCACTCTCGGCGTATTTTCGGCACCCTTGGCAGGAGGCGGAGGAGAAGCGGCTTTCTGCTTGGCTGCGGCTGCTGCCTCGGCTGCTGCACGCGCCTGCTGTTCTGCCTTTTCGGCGCGCTCGGCCTGTTCGGCCTGTTCACGGGCCCTGGCTTCGGTTTCTTCGCGTTGACGGCGCTTTTCGACCAACTCTTCCTCCTGGCGACGAATCAACTCAGCCTGGCGGCGCGCTTCTTCCTCGCGTCGGGTGAGTTCGGCTTCATCGATTTTCGGTGCGGCAGGCGCTGCCGCTTCGGCTTGCACGGGTTCGGCAACAGCTGCCGGTCCTTCATCGCGCTGGATGAACGTGCGCTTCTTGCGCACCTCCACCTGGATCGTGCGTGCACGGCCCATCGCATCGGCCTGCTTGATCTCGCTGGTGGATTTCTTCACGAGCGTGATCTTCTTGCGTTCAGGCTCGGCCGTACCGTGGCTGGCCTTCAGGAATCCGAGCAAGCGTTGCTTGTCCGACTCGGTGAGCGCATCGGAGGGTGCCCCTTTGGGCACGCCTGCGCTCTTGAGCTGGTCAAGCAAGGTTTCGGGGGTCTTCTTGAGTTCGTTCGCGAACTCGGCGACTGTGGTGCTGGACATATGTGCTTCGTGCCTCCATGACCGTCACTCTTGGCCCGCGAACCAATGTTCACGGGCTTTCAAGATGAGGGCTTTGGCGTCATCGGCGCTGTGGCCGGTGATCTCGGTGAGTTCGTCGACCGCGAGGTCGGCCAGGTCGTCGCGGGTGTGGACACCCGCCTCGGCCAGTTTCGGAATGAGTTCGGCGTCGAGGCCTTCGAGGTCGCGCAGGTTCTGCGAGACGCCTTCGGCATTTTCTTCCCGGGCGATTTCCATCGTGAGCAACGCATCCTTGGCGCGGGTGCGTAGCTCGTTGATCGTGTCTTCGTCGAAACTTTCGATTTCGAGCAGTTCGGAGATGGGCACGTAAGCCACTTCTTCCAGACTGGTGAAGCCCTCGTTGATCAGGATGTCGGCGATTTCCTCGTCCACATCCAGTTTTTCGATGAACAGTTTGCGGCTCGAATCGGTTTCGAGCGCAAGCTTCTGAGCGGACTCGTTCGCATCCATGATGTTGATCTTCCAACCCGTCAGGTCGGAAGCGAGCCGTACGTTCTGCCCGCCGCGCCCGATGGCGATCGCGAGGTTCTCCTCGTCGACGACCACGTCCATGGCATGCTTCTCTTCATCGACCACGATCGACGAAACGTTGGCCGGCGCCAGTGCGCCGATCACGAATTGCGCCGGATCTTCGCTCCAGAGCACGATGTCGACACGCTCGCCCGCGAGCTCGTTGGTCACGGCGTTGACGCGGGTGCCGCGCACGCCGACACAGGTGCCGATCGGGTCGACGCGCTTGTCGTGCGAAAGCACGGCGATCTTGGCGCGCGAACCGGGGTCGCGGGCGCAGCTCTTGATCTCGAGCAGACCCTGCTCGATCTCGGGCACTTCCTGGCGAAACAGTTCGATCATGAAAGCCGGCGCAGAGCGCGACAGGATGATCGGTGCGCCGCGCAGCGTGAGGTCGACTTCCATGATCATGGCGCGCACACGGTCGCCATTGCGCAGATTTTCCTTGGCGATCATCTCGCTGCGACGCAGACGTCCTTCGACGCGACCGGCTTCGACGATGATGTCGCCCTTGTCCAGACGCTTGACGGTGCCGACGAAGATCTTGTCGCCGCGCGACATGAAATCGTTGAGCAGCATCTCGCGCTCCGCGTCGCGGATCTTCTGGAGGATGACCTGCTTTGCCGCCATTGCGCCGATACGACCGATAGGCACCGAATCGACGGTTTCCTCGATGTACTCGTCGACCTCGATGTCGGGCATTTCTTCTTTTGCTTCGAACAACAGGATTTCCTGGTCGGGCAATTGCAGGCCTGCTTCATCCGGGACGACATGCCAGCGACGAAAGGTTTCGTATTCGCCGCTATCGCGGTCGACTGCCACGCGGATGTCCACGTCGCCCTGGTGGAGCTTCTTGGTGGCTTGCGCCAGTGCGGATTCGACCGCGCCGAAAACCACGTCGCGCTCGACGTTCTTCTCGCGCGAGATCGCATCCACCAACATCAACATTTCGCGATTCATGCCACTACGCTCCTCTTGTCAGTCCGACACTTCCGTGCCGCCAATGTCCGAAAAACCTTCAGCCTGCGTGTCTGCATGCACATCCGAAGGAAAACCCTCTGGGGTTTTGGCCCTGCGGCCCTTGAAATCCACGATCGGCGCGAGCCGCGCTTCGCGCAGCTCGTCCAGAACGAAGCCCAGCGCCTGCAAAGGCGCCAAAGCTCGCTTCTTGCTTATCTTCTGTCCTGGCTTGGCTACCGGCGCATCGCTCCAGACGATTTGCCATCCGCCGCCCTCGGCACGCTCGAGCGTGCCGCGAAACTTCTTGCGACTGGCAGACACCTGCCCGGCCGCAGCCGCACCCATCGGCGCTTTCAGCGTGACGTCGATGATCTCGCCGACGAAACGCTCAAAATCCTTCTCGCCACGCAAAGGCCGATCGATACCGGGCGAGGACACCTCGAGCCGCTTGTATTCGGCACCATCGACTTCCAGCGTGAACTGAAGCTGGCGCGTGACCTTTTCACAATCCTCGACCGTGATGAACGGTTCGGGCACACCCGCCGCAGCAGCCTCGGAGCTTGGGGCAGTCCATGGCAAATCAATCGTCACACGCAGCAATCCACCGGCCGAGCGTTCGATCTCGATCAGGTCGTAGCCGAGACCGGCCACGGTTTGCTCCACTGTCTGCTGCAATGCCACGTGTTTGAAATTACCTTTGGTGTTGCCCGACGCTTTTGCTGGCAGCCCACGCCTGCAGCATCGAGAATGCTTCGACCAATAAAAAACGGGCGGTTGGTACCCGCCCGTTTGGTCGTGAGCCCTTGATTATATGCCAAATGCTTCCTCGATCGAGGGGCATTAGACCTACAACACGTATTAAGCGCGTTCGTTCAGCGCTTCGATGCGCGAATTCCAAATCGATGCGCGCCGCCAGACGACAAGGAACAGGATCGAGCCGACGGCTAGCACAAAAGCCGCCGCCAGCAACGGCACTGCAAACGAACCGGTTCGCTGAGCCAGCGGGGCCGCAAACAAAGGCCCGAGAATTTGGCCCACGCCATAAGCTGCCGTGCAATAACCGATCAATCCCGAGGCGGAATTGCCGCGCAATCGCCGCGCATCTCGCATTGCAAAAAACGTGATTGCGGTAAACGGCATTCCAAGCAGCAGGCTGCCGAGCGCAAAGCCTGCAATGGTCGGCCACGCGACCGAAAGCACCACCCCGGCCGCCTGCATTGCGTAGGCGACCGACAACAGCAATCTATTGTCCAGCCGCGCCGGAGCCTGGGCGCCGATCAAAGCGCCGGGAACGATCGCCAGACCGAACAGCGGCCAGAAATAATCCGGCCACGGCGAACCCGGCAAGGCCTGTCGCGCGATGACCGGAAGAAACGTCGCGGTGATGATGTAGCCGAATCCCGCCAGCCCATACAGACCGATCAGCCAGCGCGCATCGCTGCGGTTCTGTTCGGTGACGACCGGCGCGGCAGGTGCCATAGCTGCGATTCCGGGCTCGGATCCAGGCACGAGCAGCGCCTGACCGTCGTCGAATATCCGCCAGATCGCCGCGACGAGCAGGATGGCCACCAAGCCGAAACCGATCCATGCCGTGCTCGACCCCCAGTGCCCGATCGCACCGCCGAGCAGCCCGGTGACCGCGATCCCGATGCCCGGTCCGGTGAAGATCACGCCGCCGAGCGTGGGCATTCCGGTTTCGGCGAGCCGTCGCAATCCCCAGCCCGACGCGAATACGAACGCCCAGGCACTCATCACGCCGGCGGCTGTGCGCAACACGCTCCACATCGTGAAATCCTTCAGCAGACCCATGCCGATCAGCAGGGCCGAAGTGGCGATCAATGCGCCGCGCACCATCAGCGGAGCGCGGACGCGAATTGCCGCGCAGGACAAGGCACCGAGGAAATAGCCGAGGTAATTGAAGGACGCCAGGAGGCCGCCGCTCTGCAGGTCGAGCTTTCCCTCGTGCAGCATGATCGGCAGCATCGGCGTGAATGCAAACCGCCCGAGGCCCATCGCCACCGCAAGCGTCACCATGCAGGCCAGCGCAGCGCGCCATGCGCCCCGGCGGTCGTACCCGAGTACGCCGGATGTTCCGATATTCGACATTTTTCTCTTCTTGTTCTCAGTCGGCCAATGCGGCTGCGACCAGCTTCTGTGTGTACGGATGCTCCGGCCGATCCAGTACCTGCTCGACGGGGCCGGACTCGAGGATCGCACCGTCTTTCATGACGATCACCCGATGCGCCATCGCTCGGATCACTTCGACATCATGGGTTATCAGCAGGTAGCTCAAAACGCGTTCTCGCTGAAGTCGCTGCAGCAATCCGAGCACCTGCTTCTGGATCGTGACGTCCAGCGCGCTCGTCGGCTCGTCCAGGACCAGCAGTTTCGGATCGACGATCAGCGCCCGCGCGATGGCGAGCCGCTGTCGCTGCCCGCCGGAAAACTCGTGCGGATAGCGATCGAGCAGCGCCGGAAATTGCGCCTCGGTCAATCCGACGTCCGTCAACGCCGCGAGCGAACGGACGCGCCGCGCTGCCGGATCAAGTTCCGGCGCGTGAACGGTCAAGCCCTCGCCGACGATCTGCTCGACCGTCATGCGCGGCGACAGCGAAGAGAACGGGTCCTGGAAAACGACCTGCATCACGCGCCGCAATGCGCGGTCGGCTGCACCGCCTTCGCCCCAGGACCGCCCCGCGACGGTCAGCGCGCCCTCGTGGCGAAGCAGACCCAGCGCTGCGAGCGCGAGCGTCGACTTGCCCGAACCCGACTCGCCGACGACGCCCAGCGTTTCGCCCGGCGCGATCCGGAAGTCGGCGCCCTCGACAGCCACGAACGCTCCCTTGCTGAACCAGCCTCGGATTCCGGCGATCGGGACCGGGTAGCTCACGCGCAAGGCACTCGCCGCGAGCACTGGATTCTTCGTGTCCGCACTGTCCAGAGTCACCACGTCACGATTCGGCCGGCTGTCGATCAGGCGGCGCGTGTACGGATGCTGCGGCGCATCGAACACCGCCGTCACTTCGCCCTGCTCGACGATGTTGCCGCTTTCCATGACCGCGACGCGGTCGGCGAAACGCCGCACGAGGTTCAGGTCGTGCGTGATCAGCAGCACGGCCATGCCGTACCGGCGCTGCAGATCGGCCAGCAATTCGAGGATCTGCGCGCGCACCGTGACGTCGAGCGCCGTGGTCGGCTCGTCCGCCAGGAGCAGGCGCGGCTTGCAGGCGAGCGCCATGGCGATCATGGCGCGCTGGCGCTGGCCGCCCGAAAGCTGGTGCGGTAGCGCCCTCGCCCGCCGCGCCGGCTCCGGAATACCGGTGTCCGCCAGAAGCTGCACCGCAGCCTCGTGCGCGGCGCGCTTCGACAACCCCTCGTGCAGTTCCAGCACCTCCGCGACCTGATCGCCGACGCTGTAAAGCGCGTTCAGCGCGGTCATCGGCTCCTGGAAGATCATGGCGATCTCCTTGCCGCGCACGCCGCGCAGCGCCTGCTCGGGCATCGAGAGCAGATCGCGTGATGCTCCGGTGCCGGCTCCTGCACCCACGGCACGCAGCCCTGCGAAATTGGCCGCGCCGCCAATCTCGGCGTTCTGCACCAGCCGAAGCAGGCTCAGCGCGGTGACTGTCTTGCCCGAACCCGATTCGCCGACGAGCGCAAGCTTCTCGCCGGTCGCAATCGAGAAGTCGATTCCGTGCACGACTTCCTTGTCGCCGAAAGCGACGCGCAGTCCGCGAACATCCAGAAGCTTCATTTGTCTGCCTTCCGCGGATCGAGCGCATCGCGCAGCGCGTCGCCCATGAAAGTGAGCAACATCAGCGTGACGACCAACACGCCGAAGGTCGATAGCGAAATCCACCAGGCGTCGATGTTGGCCTTGCCCTGGCTCAGCAATTCGCCGAGCGACGGCGTTCCGGGCGGCACGCCGAGCCCGAGAAAATCGAGCGAGGTCAGCGCCAGGATCGCAGCGCTCATGCGGAACGGGAGAAATGTGACGACCGGCGTCATGCTGTTCGGAAGGATGTGGCGCCGCATGATCTGGAAATTCGACACGCCGAGCGCTCGCGCGGCGCGCACGTAATCCATCTGGCGGTTGCGCAGAAATTCGGCGCGCACGTAATCAGACAGGCCCATCCAGCCGAACAGGCTGAGCAGCACCAGAAGCAGCGCCACGCTCGGCGCGAAGATCGCGCTGAAGATGATCAGCAGATACAACTCAGGCATCGATCCCCAGATCTCGATGAAGCGCTGGAAAGCCAGGTCGGTCTTTCCGCCGAAGAAGCCCTGGATCGCGCCGGTAATGACGCCGAGCACCACGCCGATGACGGTCAGCGCCAGCGCGAACAGAACGCTTACGCGAAAGCCGTAGATGAGCTGGGCGAGAAGATCGCGCCCGCGGTCGTCGCTGCCGAAGAAGTTTTCGCGCGACGGGGCGGCCGGATTGGGCGAGGTCGCGAAGTAGTTCAATGTCTTCGGGCCGTAGGGGTTCGGCGCGTACACCGCCCAGCTGCTGCCTTCGGTGATGCGTTCGCGGATGAACGGATCCAGGTAGTCGGCCGGCGTTTCGAAGTCGCCACCGAAGGTTTTCTCGGAGTAATCGCGCAGCACCGGAAAATAGGTCTGGCCTTCATATCGGACGATGAGCGGCTTGTCGGTCGACAGGACTTCTGCAAACAGGCTCAGAACGACCAGGGTCGTGAAGACGACAAGACTCCAGAAGCCCAGCCGGTTGCGCCGGAAACGCAACCAGGCGCGGCGGCCGGGACTGGGCGACACCGTCACCGGGCTAGTCGAACTTGACACGTGGGTCCACCCAGACATAGCAGAGATCGCTGACCAGCTTGGTGACCAGCCCGATCAGCGTGAAAAGATAGAGCGTTCCAAGCACCACCGGATAGTCGCGCCGGATCACGCTTTCATAGCTCAGCAGGCCCAGTCCGTCGAGCGAGAACAGCGTCTCGATCAGTAGCGAGCCAGTGAAGAACGCGCCGATGAACGCAGCCGGAAAGCCGGTGATGATCGGGATCAGGGCATTGCGGAACACGTGCTTCCACAACACCTGTCGCTCCGACAGCCCCTTGGCCCGCGCGGTCAGCACGTACTGTTTTCGGATTTCTTCGAGGAACGAGTTCTTGGTCAGCATCGCCGTGACCGCGAAGCTGCCGAGCACCATCGCCGTCACCGGCAGTGCGATGTGCCAGAGGTAATCGACCGTTTTCGCACCCCAGCTCAGCGAATCCCAGTTCGGCGATGTCAGGCCGCGCAGCGGAAACCACTGCAACTGCCCGCCGAAAACGACCAGCAGCGCCACCCCGAGCACGAAGCCGGGGATCGCATAGCCGATCAGCACGATCAGCGTGGTGACGAAATCGAAGCGCGAACCGGCCCGCACCGCCTTCGCGACGCCGAGCGGCACCGCGATCAGGTAGCTGATGAAGAAAGTCCAGAGGCCGAGGCTGATCGACACCGGAAGCTTTTCCTTCACCAGTTGCCAGACATCCTTGTGTTGATAGAAGCTGGTGCCGAGATCGAAGCGCGCAAACGACTTCAGCATCTGCCAGAAGCGCTCGACCGGCGGTTTGTCGAAACCGTAGAGCTGACGGATTTCGGCGATGCGCTTGTCGTCCAGGCCTTGACGGCCGCGATAGCCGGCACCGGATGTCGCGGCACGCTCGCCGCCCGAATCGCGCCCTTGCAACTGCGCCACCATCTGCTCGACCGGCCCGCCCGGCACGAACTGGATGACGACGAAGGTCAGCAGCAGCACGCCGAAAAGCGTCGGCACCATGAGCAGCAGGCGCTTGAGGATGTATGCAGCCATCTGTGCTTGTTCGGAAGGGTCGAAGTTACTTGTTGGCGGGCGAGGCCCACCAGGTGCTGAAAGCCCAGCTGTCCGGCTGGTAGTACGGCGGAATCGTCGCCGGAAGCACGAACGGTGCCGGACGATAGCCGATCAGGAACGCGTCGCCGTAGTACTGCGGCACCGAGTAGTAGCCATGCGCCAGCACCCTGTCGAGCGCACGCAGCGCGGCACCGAGTTCGGGCCGCGTCGTCGCAGCCACCACCTTCTGCAGCAGCGCATCGACCGCCGGATCGGCGATGCCCCAGATGTTTGACGAGCCATTCGTCGCTGCGGCCTTCGAGCCGAAGAGTTCCAGCAATTCGCCGCCCGGCGCCGTGCTGCCCGGCAAGCGCGTCGTCGTCATCTCGAACTGGAAGTTTTCCATGCGTTGCTGCGCCAGCGAGAAGTCGACGGTGCGGAAGCTCATGGCGATGCCGAGTTTCTGCAGCGATGTCTGGAACGGCGTCGCCACTCGGATCAGAGAGGGCTGGTCATTGAGGAATTCGATCGTGAAAGGCTCGCCCTTGCTATTGCGCAGCGCGCCGTCGCGATAGGTCCAGCCGGCCTCGGCAAGAAGGTCGCGCGCCTTGCGCAGGTTCTCGCGCAGGCTGCTCGGTGGCAAGGTGCTCGGCGACTTCGCCGCCGGTCCGAAGACCTCGGGATGCAGCCGGGCACGCAACGGCTCCAGCAGTGCGAGTTCTTCAGGCTTGGGCAAGCCTTCGGCGTGGAATTCGCTGTTGGGGAAATAGCCTTCGACCCGTTTGTAGAGGCCATAGAAAAGTTGCTTGTTGAGCCATTCGAAATCCATCGCCAGACCGATAGCCCGGCGCACCCGGATGTCCTGGAACTTCGGGTTGCGCAGATTGAAGACGTAGCCCTGGAAATCGCCCGGGTTGCGGTTCTCGAAAGCGCGCTTGATCACCTGGCCGGAACTGAACTGCTTTCCGGTGTACTGCCGCGCCCAGTTGCGCGAGGTGAATTCGCGCATGAAGTCGTATTCGCCGGCCTTCAGGCCTTCGAAGCGAGAAGTGTCGTCGAGGTAGATCTTGAAAGTGATGCGGTCGAAGTTGAACATGCCCTTGCGGACCGGCAAATCCGCACCCCAATAGCCGGGATCGCGCGTGTAAGTCACGTCGCGGCCCATGCGCGGATTGGCAATCCTGTACGGGCCGGAGCCGATCGGCAGCTCTGTCGTGATCTGGTCGAAGGCCTTGCCCCGGCCCCACGCCCGGCTGAAGACCGGCATGCCGCCGACCACCAGCGGAAGCTCGGCATTGGCGCTAGCGAAGTCGAAGCGGACGGTGCGTTCGTCGAGTGCCGCGACGTCCTTCACCTCCGCATAGATCGTGCGAAACTGCGGCGCAGCTTCCTTGCTGATCAGCGTCTTGAACGAATGCACGACATCGGCTGCCAGCACCGGCGTTCCATCATGAAAGCGCGCCTTGGGATTCAGGCGGAACGTGACGGAGCGCTTGTCCGCGGCGACATCCACATCTTCCGCGAGCAGCCCGTAAGCGGTCGTCGGCTCCTCGGAGTTGCCGGTGAGCAGGCTTTCGATCATCAGGGTACCGATGCCGTACGGTGCCGCGCCCTTGAGCGTGAACGGATTGAACTTGTCGAAATTGGTCGGCCGGGTGGGCGGCACCATGCGGATCTCGCCACCCTTGGGCGCAGCCGGATTCACGTACCCGAAGTTCGTGAATCCCGGCGCGTACCTGACATCGCCGAACTGAGCGTAGGCGTGGGCGGACCACGCAGGATTCGCCAGCAGTGCCGAGAGCACCGGCACCAGGAGCAGCCAAATTCGCATGCGAGAATTCTGCACAAGATTTCTACAAGGCAGACTCATGGGCTTTCTTTCCGGCAAAAAACTGTTGATCACCGGCGTGTTGAGCAATCGCTCCATCGCCTACGGCATTGCCAAGGCATGCCATGAACAGGGCGCGGAACTCGCGTTCAGCTATGTCGGCGAGCGCTTCAAGGACCGTATCACCGAATTCGCGGCCGACTTCGACTCCAAGCTGATCTTCGATTGCGATGTCGGCGACGATGCGCAAATCGAAAAGCTGTTCTCGGATTTGTCGCAGACATGGCCCACGTTCGACGGCTTCGTGCACAGCATCGGCTTCGCCACGCGCGAATCGATCGCCGGCGATTTCCTCGAAGGCCTGTCGCGCGAAGGCTTCCGCATTGCGCACGACATCAGTGCGTACAGCTTCCCGGCGATGGCCAAGGCTTCGTTGCCTTATCTGAACCCGAAGTCGGCGCTTCTGACGCTGACTTATCTGGGCTCGGAGCGGGTCCTGCCGAACTACAACACGATGGGTCTGGCCAAGGCCAGCCTGGAAGCCTCTGTGCGCTATCTTGCGGAATCGATGGGGCCCAAAGGCATGCGCGTCAACGGCATCAGCGCCGGCCCGATAAAGACGCTCGCAGCGAGCGGCATCAAGGGCTTCGGCAAGATTCTGTCGGTCGTGGCCGAGGTTTCGCCAATCCGCCGCAACGTGACGATCGACGAAGTCGGCAACGTCGCGGCATTCCTGCTGAGCGATCTGGCCAGCGGCGTCACAGCCGAGATCACCTATGTCGACGGCGGCTTCAGCCAGGTCGTCGGCGGCATCGCGGAATCCTGAGCACGCCGCGATGCGCGCTACCGGTCCGCTCGGGCTGCTCCTGCCCCCGAGCACGAGCCGACGGACATTGCTGATTACCGCGCTGTCGGGCGTCGCGCTCCATGCGCTGCTGCCGCACACCGCACGTGCTGCGACGCCCCCTTCGCTGATGCTCGCCGACGTGTACCGGCGCGGCATGTCGCTAGACGATTACTGGGTCAGCGAGAAGTACGACGGCGTTCGCGGCTACTGGGACGGCAAATTACTTTGGACACGCGGCGGCGAACGCGTCTTCGCGCCGGCCTGGTTCACGGCTTCTTTGCCAGCCATACCGATGGATGGCGAACTCTGGGCAGGACGCGACCGTTTCGTTTTGGCGATATCGACCGTCCGGAGCCAGACGCCCAACGATGCGGCCTGGCGCGAAATGCACTTCATGGTGTTCGACCTGCCCACGCAGCCCGGCGACTTCACGACGCGCCTGACCGCGCTGCGCAAGCTGCTGCCGATCACCGCCGCACCGTGGGTCGTCGCCGTTGCTCAGCAGCGCGCCACTACGCATGAAGCGCTTCAGGTGCTGATGGAGAAAACCGTGAAGATGGGCGGCGAAGGTCTGGTGCTTCACCGCGGCGCTTCGCTCTATCGAGGTGAACGGACGGCCGATCTTCTGAAGGTGAAGCCGTTCGACGACGCCGAGGCCCGCGTGATTGCGCATCTGCCCGGCAAGGGCCGGCATGCCGAACGGTTGGGCGCATTGCTGGTCGAGATGCCGGATGGCAAGCGCTTCAAGCTGGGCGGCGGATTCTCCGACACGCAGCGCGACGATCCGCCGCCGGTCGGCAGCCTCGTGACCTATCGCTACAACGGCACGCTTCCCAGCGGGTTGCCGCGCTTCGCCCGTTTCCTCCGCATCCGGAACGACATCCCGTCTTAAGGCGTTTCCCCGCGTGCCAGGCGCACTTCGATGTCGTCGATCACCGGCATCAGATCGGCAACGCTGTCGATCACGTAATGCGCACCCGACGCTGTGAGCTTGGCGACCGCTGCCTGACGCAGTTCGTCCTGCTTCGTTGCGTCGAGCGCCAACCAATCCGCCAGCGGCAGGCCGATCGCGTTGCCGCTCACGGACAGCCCGACCGTCCAGGTTCCGGCGTTCAGGCCTTCCTCGATCCCGACGCCCGTGTCGTCGACCTTCACAACGCTCGAAGCCGGCCACACGCCGAGGTCGGCGAAGGTGCGGTACATCATGAGCGGCGACGGGCGGCCGGCGGCGAGATCGCCGGCGCAGACGAGGTTGTCCGGCACATAGCCGCCGGCAGCCGCGACCGGCGTGACGATGTCCATGATGGGACGGTTGTAGCCGGTGGTCGAGCCGATCTTCAGGCCGCGCACGCGCAAGGCGTCGACCATTTCCACGGCGCCGGGAATGAAGTCGGCGAAATCGGCGACGACTGCGGCATTCATCGGCGTGAAGACTTCGTACAGATGGTCGACATCGGTCTCGGCAAATGGCTTGCCGTAGCGCTTCTCCCACTGCGCCGCAATGCCCGGCAGACGGCCCAGCGCGTCGATGTGATCCCATTTCGCCATGCCCATCGGACCGCGCGCCTCGTCGATGGTCAGCGCGATGCCGAACTTCTCGAACAGCCGGACGAACGCGCCCATCGGCGCGCAGGAGCCGAAATCGAGGATGGTGCCGGCCCAGTCGAATACGACGGCTGAAAGGCGGAGGGGTTTGTCTGTCATTTGGAGAGTCCTGGAATATGGGAGCGGAGGCGTCGCGCGTCACCAGGCGTCGAACACTTCCTCTGCGATGCCGAAGGCGGTACTGGCGCCGGTGCCGCTGGTCACCAGAACCATGCGCGTCGCGTCGTCGGGGCGGTCGATGAGGCAATCCGTGCTGGCCGACGACGGATAGGTACCGACCCAGCGCTCGGTCACGGTGGCTTCCTGCAGCTTCAACGTCTCGCGCAGATGCCGCAGGATGAGTTCATCGACGCGCTGGTCGGCAAAAGGTTCGAGTACCGGTCCGTAATGATGCGAATCGCCAACCACAAGAGAACCGTCGGCGCTCTGCACGACGATCAGATGGATTCCGTGCGCCAGCGACTCGCTCTCCTCGCGCTCGATCTCTTCCAGCAGCTTCGCGGCGGCGGGAAGCTTGCTGTAGCCGTGATAGCGCACCAGGCTCAGGTCCGCCATGACCGATCCCGGCAGCGCGAAGCCCGGCTCCGGCTGCACGCGCAGCATCTGCAACTGGCACAGGCGCAGCGAGTGCGGCGTCAGCCGGTCGGCGAAAAGGCCGTTGAGATCGGTGTTGGTGCAGACCGCGACGCGTTCGCCGTACAGCATGGCGCGCGATGTGCGCACCTTGGGTGCTTCGACCTCCAGCACCGCCTCTCCGAAGCGAAACACCACGCCCATCGATTCCGCCAGCCATTTCGCAAGCAAACCAATGGCGGTGCGCGACTCGACGCGCATTTCGTGCGGGCTGTAGAGCACGCCTTGCGCACCGGCGAGCTGCAGCGCAGGCGCGCGGGAGGCGGCATCGTCGATGTCGAGCAGCTCGCAACCCTCGGCCATCGGAGTCGCCATGAATTCCTTCAGCACTTCGAGCGCCAGCGGACGAAATGCCGTGAGCCACAGGCCGTGATGCACTGCCTCGATGCCTGCCATCGGCGCGACTTCACCCCAGATCTCGCGCGCACGCCTCGCACGCCGCCAGGTATCGCCGGCGCCCTGCCCGGTCACGGTGATGAAGCCGAAGTTGCGGATCGACGCGCCGACACACGCCGCATCGCGCTCGACCACGCAGACGCTCAGCCCGCGCTTGGCCGCCGTGTACGCATGCGCGAGGCCGACGATGCCGGCGCCCACCACGATCAGATCGAAATTCTTGTTCATCGCGAAGGCGCCCTCCAGCGCTGTGTGCGTCGCTCCACCAACTTGCCGAGCGCCATGTAAAGCAGGATGACGACGGTCGACGTCGCCGCGATCAGCACGGCCATCGCGGCCGCCGGGCCGCTTTCACCGGCTTCGTCCAGGTTGAGGATCGCGACTGCCGCGACCTTGGTGTCGGGCGAGTACAGGAACACCACCGCCGATATCGTCGTCATCGCGTTGATGAAGAAATAGCGCGATACGTCGAGCAAGGTCGGCAGGCAGATCGGCAGCGTCACACGCCAGAAGGTTTTGTAGAACGGCACTTTCAGCGACGCCGATACGGCCTCGAATTCCGGGTCGATCGACTTCAGCGCCGTCACCATCGTCAGGTGGCCGGTCGTGTAGAAATGGACGATCGTGCAGAGCACCAGCAGTCCGAGGCTTTGGTACATGAAGTTCAGCGGATTGGCCGGCACGTTGAAGAAGAAGATGTAGCCGAGGCCGAGCACCAGGCCCGGCACCGCCATTGGCAGCATCGCCATCAGCCGGATCAGCGGCCGAACGCCGTCCAGACCGCGCGTCTTCTCGAGCAGATAAGCGCCGATGAAGACGATCGCGGTGCCGAAGACGGCGGTGCACGCTGCGAGCTTCAGGCTGTTCAGCATTGCGTCGCCGAGTTCGGCATCGACCAGTCCGGAGACGTAGTGGACGAAGCTCGGCTTCAGGTTGTACGGCCACAGCGTCGCGAAAGAGGCGAACACCGCCATCAGGAACATCGCCAGCATCAGCAGCGCGATCACGCTGCAAAACAGCGTCATCGCAACATCGAAACGCCGCGAAGGCTTCGGCACGAGCGCGACGGCGCGGGCGCTGAGCGTCGCGGTCTGCCTGCGCTGCACGAGATAGTCGATCGCGAACGTGAACGCGGCCGGTGTCAGCAGCAGCAAGGCCACGACGGCGCCGCGCTGGAAGTCCTGCTGGCCGATCACGAGCTTGAAGACATCGGTCGCCAGCACGTTGAAGTTGCCGCCGACGACCTTGGGCACGCCGAAGTCGGTGATGACCAGCGTGAAAGTCACCAGCGCGGCCGAGATCAGCCCGTACTTGGCGCCCGGCAACGTGATGGTGAAGAATTTGCGCAAGGTGCGCGTGCCCATCGCGTCGGCGGCTTCGTACAACCGCGCGTCGGCCAGCGTCAGCGCGGTGACCAGAATCATCAGCGTGTGCGGAAATGCCGCAAAACATTCCGCCAGGACGATGCCGGACGGGCCGTAGATGCTTTCGAAACCCAGCGCACGCCAGAGCTCCTTGGCGACACCCTGGTTGCCGAACCAGTAGATCAGCGAAATGGCGGACAGCAGCGACGGCGCGAGCAACGGAATTAGCGTGATGGTGCGAAACAGCGCCTTGAACGGCATGCAGCTGCGGGTGAGCGCATACGCGAAAGTGAAGGCCAGCGGCACGACGATGGCGGTCACCAGCAACGACACCCAGACGCTGTGCCAGAGACTTTGCAGCAATGCCGGCGAGGTCAGGTAGGCGGTGAAAGCATCCAGCCCGGCTGTCGTTGCGTCGTTGCCGTCGTTGGCTTCGAGTGCCTTGGAGAGGATCAGCAGCAGCGGCAGCACGAGCCCGATCACCAGCAGCGCGACGATGCCCAGCAGCCCGAGATGCGCGATGCGATCGCTCCAGTGAACCCGCTGCTTCAGCGCCGGTCCCCGAATGACGGCAGTCGTGTTCATGCGTCGGCGGCAGGGAAAACGCGCAGGCGGTCCGCGCGCAACGCGAACCGCACGGCATTCCCTTCACGCACGTCGAACTCGTCCATCTGGTTGAGCGAGAACTGCAGCTGGATCGGCTGGCCCGGAATGCCGTGCACGTCGACTTCGGCCAGGCAATTGCTGCCGAGGAATTCGACATGGCGAACGGTGCCGGTGCAGCGCAGCGGGTCGTCGTCGCGCACGCCGTCGACGACGCGGTCCTCGGGGCGCAGGTAGAGCGAGACCTCGCGGCCGGGCCGGAAGTCGGCGCCTGCGCCGGGTGCGCATTGCAGACGCTTTTCGCCGCAACGGAACCAGTGATCGCCCTCGGCCACGGCAGTCAGCCGGTTCACCTTGCCGACGAAATCGGCCACGAACGGCGACGCCGGCTCGCGGTAGACCTGCATCGGCGTGCCGACCTGCTCGATCACGCCGTGGTTCATCACCACGATGCGGTCGGCCACCGACAGCGCTTCCTCCTGGTCGTGCGTGACCATGATGGTCGTCACGCCGAGCTTGCGCTGCAGCGAGCGGATCTCGTTGCGCAGGTGCACGCGCACGATCGCGTCGAGCGCCGACAGTGGCTCGTCCAGCAGCAGCAGTCCCGGCGAGGTCGCCAGTGCACGCGCGAGTGCGATGCGCTGCTGCTGTCCGCCAGACATCTGCGACGGGTATTTGTCGCCGCTGCCGGGCAGGCCGACAAGCTGCAGCAACTCGTCGACGCGCGGCTTGGCCTGCGCCTTCGACTGCTTGCGGTTCACCAGCCCGTAGGCCACGTTGTCCGCCACGCTGAGGTTGGGAAACAGCGCATACGACTGGAACATGATTCCGTAATCGCGCGCGGCGGGCGGCAACACGGAGATGTCGCGGCCGGCCTGCAGGATCGTGCCGGCGGTCTGTGTTTCGAGCCCCGCGATGATCCGCAGCAGCGTCGTCTTCCCGCAGCCCGACGGGCCGAGGAAGCACACGAACTCGCCTTGCCGGATCGACAGGTCGATGTCGTCCAGCGCAGAGAAACTGCCGAAGCGCTTCTGGATGCCCCGCAGACCGAGATAGGCCGCAGCCGCCGTCACCGGCTTACCTCTTCTCGCTCTTGGCGTCGTAGCGCTTCGACCATTCGGCCAGCGTACGCTCGCGGCCGGCAGCAGCCTTGTCAAAATCGAGCTTGATCAGGCGCGACTCGTAGTCGTCGGGAATGTTGGCCAGCTTCGGTGCAACGCCGGGTTGGGCGGTAATCGCAAAATTCTTACCGTAAAGGATCATCGCGTCCTTGGACGAAGCCCAATCGGCGAGCTTCTTCGCGGCTTCGAGTTTCTTGGTGCCCTTGTAGATCGCGAAGCCTTCGAGATCCCAGCCCAGGCCTTCCTTCGGGAACACGAGTTCGATCGGTGCGCCCTTGGCCTTGTTGGTGTGGCCGCGGTATTCGAACGAAACGCCCGCGACGTACTCGCCGGCCGCCGCCATGTTGCAGGGCTTGGAGCCGGAGTGCGTGTACTGGCCGATGTTCTCGTGCAGCGCGTCCATGTACTTCCAGCCGCCGCCCTTTCCGCCGTCGTCGCCCCACAGCTGGAGCCACGACACCACATCGAGATAACCCGTGCCGGACGATGCCGGATTCGGCATCACGACCTGGCCCTTGAATTCAGGTTTGGTCAGGTCTTTCCAGGTTGTCGGCATCGGTATGTTCTTCTTCTTCGCCTCGACGGTGTTGAAGCAGACGACCGCGCCGAAGACATCCATCCCGAACCACGCGGGCGGGCTTTTCTTGTCGCGGTACTGGGTCATGATCGCGTCGAGATTGAGCGGCGCGTAGGGTTCCAGCATGCCGTTGCGATCGAACAGCGCCAGGCTGGTGGCAGCCACACCCATGATCACGTCGGCCTGCGGATTGGCTTTTTCGGCCAGCAGTTTCGCGGTCACGACGCCGGTCGAATCACGAACCCACTTGATCTCGATGTTCGGATTGACCTTGTTGAAGGCTTCCTGATAGGCCTTGAGCTGGTCGGTCTCGAGTGCCGTGTAGACGGTGAGCTGCGTCTTCTGCGCCAGGGCGCCGCTCGCAAAAGCCAGGCCGAGAACGGCGGCCACCAGAGATTTCGCGTACTTCATGAACGGGGACTCCTGTTTTCGAAAGAGAGGAACTGTGGTGGCACGAGACGACATCTTCGTGACACAGCGCTCAAGCAAAATCGGGGCCACTCGCGGATGATCGTCAATTGTCTTTTGTAGATCGTAGACAATCTTCGATCTTCTCCCTACGATTCGCTCATGGCAAAGACCATCTCCACTCACCCCGCCATCGCACACCTGCAGCGCAATTCGCTCACCCAACTGGTGCAGGCCGAGATCGAACGCATGATCCTGGACGGCGAGCTGGATTCCGGCGCCAAGCTCACCGAGTCCACGCTGGCGGATCAGCTCGGCGTGTCGCGCGGACCGGTGCGCGAGGCCTTCCGCATGCTCGAGGAAGCCGGCCTGGTGCAGACGGAAAAGAACCGTGGCGTTTTCGTGCGCCATGTGCCGATCGAAGAGGCACTGGAGATCTTCGAGGTACGCGCGGTGATGGATCTGTACGTAGGGCGCAAGCTGGCTGCCGGACTCGGCGCAAGCGAGATTCGAGAGCTTCGCCAGCTCGTCGACGCGATGGATCTGGCTGTCAAGGCGGACAACGCACGCGACTACCACCGCTTCAACCTGAGCTTTCACGACCGCCTTCTGCAACTGGCCGGCAACGCCAAGCTGATCGCCACCTACCGCAAGCTGGTCAACGAACTCTCGCTGTTCCGTCGGCAGAACCTCACCAACGAGTCGATGACCGTCTACTCGCGCGAGCATCGACAGATCGTCAAGGCGATCGCTGCCGGCGACCCCGAGGCAGCAGGTCAGGCGATGTACCAGCATGTGATGAACAGCCGCGAACGCACGCTGCGCAACTACGAGCAGAAGCAGGCAGCAGCAACAGCCACTCCATCGCCGAGTGGCACGGTAAAGCAGATCAGGATCGAGGCATGACATGGCACTGACGCTCGCCGATATCGAGACCCTTTTTGCCAAGCACGGTGCGGCCCAGTACAGCGGCGAACCTGTCACGCAGCTCGAACATGCGCTGCAGACGGCGCGGCTCGCTGAAGAAGCCGGTGCCGACGACGAGCTGGTCACCGCCGCACTGCTGCACGACCTCGGCCATCTGCTGAATGACCAGGGCGAGTCGCCGACCCTGCGCGGCATCGACGACATGCACCAGTACTTCGCCCTGCCCTTCCTGCGCGGCCTGTTCGGCGAGCGGCTGCTGGATTCGATCCGGTGGCATGTCGACGCCAAGCGCTATCTCTGCGCGACGCGGCCCGGCTACTGGTCGCATCTTTCGGACGACTCGAAAAGAAGTCTCGCGCTGCAAGGCGGGAGTTTCAGTCCCGAAGATGCAGCCGCCTTCATCGCCCGCAAGCATGCGGGCGACGCTGTCGCGGTGCGTCTGTGGGACGATCTCGCGAAAGCGCCAGCCAGGCCGACACCGCCGCTCGCGCACTATCTGGCGATTGCCGAGCGCTGCGTGCAGAACCGAGCCGATCCCGGCGCGCCGCGTTGACGACGCCCATTTTCCTGGCCGTTCTCTGCGGCGCGTTTCTTCATGCCGGATGGAATGCACTGATCAAATCGGGCCGCGACAAGCAGCTCGATACCGCGCTCATCCACAGTCTCGGTTTTTTCGTGGCTTTGCCATTGCTGCTCTGGACCGGACTGCCGGACCGCGCCGCCTGGCCGTTCATTGCCGCATCGACGATCGTCCACGTGGGCTACTACATCGCGCTGGCAGGCGCCTACAGGCACGGCGACCTCGGCCTGACCTATCCGGTGATGCGCGGCAGCGCCCCGTTGCTGGTGGCGCTCGCGGGCTTTCTCTTCATCGGCGAGCAGCTTTCGGTATGGGCCTGGCTGGGCGTAGCGGTGATCTGCGCCGGCGTCCTGATGCTCGGCATGTCGCCGGCGGCGCTGCATGCGGGCAGCGCAGTACAAAGAAAGAAAGCGCTGCGGTTCGCCTTCGCCAACGCAGCGATCATTGCGCTCTACACAGTCATCGACGGTCAGGGCGTGCGCGCGTCGGGCGATGCGCTGGCTTATGTCGCGGCGCTGTTTCTTTTCGACGGCTTGCCGTACCTGGTGCTGGTCATGTGGCAACGCGGTGAACAGCGCGGCGCCGCGCTGCGCTACATGGCTGGCCGTTGGAAACTGTGCCTCGTCGGCACTGTCGCGTCACTCGGAAGCTACGGCATCGCGCTGTGGGCCATGACACATGCGCCCGTCGCGCTGGTCGCCGCGTTGCGAGAGACATCGGTGCTGTTCGCCGCCGTGATCGGCACGCTGCTGCTGCGCGAGCCTTTCGGCTGGCAGCGCGCCGCCGGTACGCTGGTCATCGTCTGCGGCGTGATGACCTTGCGGATCGGCTGACGTTGGCGCTCAAGGCAATCAGGCCTTGCGCACGCAATCCGCGTAGTAACGCTTCTTCCCGGTTTCGTCGACACGCGCGACCAAGCCGTGGATATCGGTCTCGAAGCCTGGGCACTCCTTGTTGAACTCGCGCGCGAACTTGAGATAGTCGACGATCTTCTTGTTGAAGACCTCGCCCGGGATCAGCAGCGGAATGCCCGGCGGGTACGGCGTGATGAGGCTGGTCGTGATGCGGCCTTCGAGCTCGTCGATTTCCACGCGCTCGGTCTTCCGATGCGCGATGTGCGCAAATGCATCGCTCGGTTTCATGGCAGGCGTCAGGTCGCTCAAGTACATCTCGGTCGTCAGGCGCGCGACGTCGAAGCGCGCATACAGCTTGTGGATGTGCTGGCAGAGATCGCGCAAGCCGAGCTTTTCGTAGCCCGGATGCAGTTGGCAGAACTCCGGCAGGATGCGCCACATCGGCTGGTTGCGGGCGTAGTCGTCCTTGAACTGCTGCAGCGCCGTCAGCAGCGTGTTCCAGCGACCCTTGGTGATGCCGATCGTGAACATGATGAAGAAGCTGTACAGGCCGGTCTTCTCGACGATCACGCCGTGCTCGGCCAAGAACTTGGTCACCACGCTGGCCGGGATGCCGGTGTCGGCGAACTTGCCCTGCAGGTCGAGGCCCGGCGTGACCACTGTCGACTTGATCGGGTCGAGCATGTTGAAGCCGTCGGCCAGCTTGCCGAAGCCGTGCCAGTTGCGCTTCGCGCTCTTGGCCTTGCTGTCGGTGCTGCCCTCGCCCTTCATGATCCAGTCTTCGGCACGGCCGATGCCTTCCTCGACGAGCTTTTCGGGACCCCAGACCTTGAACCACCATTCGTCCTTGCCGAATTCTTCTTCGACCTTGCGCATGGCGCGGCGGAAATCGAGCGCTTCAAGGATGCTTTCTTCCACCAGCGCGGTGCCGCCGGGCGGCTCCATCATGGCGGCAGCCACGTCGCAACTCGCGATGATCGCGTACTGCGGGCTGGTCGACGAGTGCATCAGGTAGGCCTCGTTGAACAGGTCCCGGTCGAGCGCGCGGTTCTGCGAATCCTGCACCAGCACGTGGCTGGCCTGGCTGATGCCGGCGAGCAGCTTGTGCGTCGACTGCGTCGCGAACACCAGCGAGTCCTTTGGACGCACCCGGCGCTTGCCCATCGCGTGATACGCGCCGTAGAACGGATGGAAAGCCGCATGCGGCAGCCAGGCTTCATCGAAATGCAGCGTGTCGACATAGCCGTCGAGCATCGCCTTGATCGTCTCGGTGTTGTAGATGACGCCGTCGTAGGTCGACTGCGTAAGCGTCATGACGCGCGGCTTGATCTTGTCGTGATCGACACCGGCCAGCAGCGGATTCGCCTTGATCTTGGCCTTGATCGCACTCTGTTCGAACTCGCTTTTCGGGATCGGACCGATGATGCCGAAATGGTTGCGTGTGGGCTTCATGAACACCGGAATCGCGCCGGTCATGATGATCGCGTGCAGGATCGACTTGTGGCAGTTGCGGTCGACCACCACGACGTCGTCCGGTGCCACGGTGTGGTGCCACACCATCTTGTTGCTGGTGCTGGTTCCGTTGGTGACGAAGAAGCAATGGTCGGCATTGAAGATGCGCGCCGCGTTTCGCTCGCTGGCAGCCACCGGGCCGGTGTGGTCGAGCAGCTGGCCGAGTTCTTCGACCGCATTGCAGACGTCGGCGCGCAGCATGTTCTCGCCGAAGAACTGGTGGAACATCCGGCCGACCGGGCTCTTCAGAAACGCCACGCCGCCCGAATGCCCCGGACAGTGCCAAGAATACGAGCCGTCTTCCGCGTAGTCGATCAGCGCCTTGAAGAACGGCGGCTGCACGCCTTCGAGATAGCTCTTTGCCTCGCGGATGATGTGACGCGCGACGAACTCCGGCGTGTCCTCGAACATGTGGATGAAACCGTGCAGCTCGCGCAGGATGTCGTTCGGGATGTGGCGCGCGGTCTTGGTTTCGCCGTAGATGTAGATCGGTACGTCCGCGTTCTTGCGTCGCACTTCGCCGATGAATGTGCGGAGGTTGAGCACGGCCGGATCGAGATCGGGACCGACGGTGAATTCCTCGTCGTCGATCGACAGGATGAAGGCGCTGGCGCGGCTCTGCTGCTGCGCGAACTGGCTGAGGTCGCCGTAGCTCGTGACGCCAAGCACTTCGAAACCTTCGGTTTCGATGGCGTCCGCGAGCGCGCGGATGCCGAGGCCCGAGGTGTTCTCGGAGCGGAAGTCCTCGTCGATGATGACGATCGGAAAACGGAATTTCATGCGGGCGGCTCCAGGGGCGCGGGGAAGGCAAGGCAAATAACGAAGAGGGGCGAGTGTACGGAATTCACAAGAATGTCGGCGTCGCCTTATGACTGAGAATGACAGCGTTCAACTAAAAGGAGATGACATGGCGGACTCCACCTGGTGGTGGCTCATAGCAGGAGGCGCCATCGTGCTCGAATTGCTGTCGGGTACCGTCTATCTCCTGCTGCTCGGCATCGGCTTCGCCGCCGCGGCGCTTTCGGCCCACGCGGGCTTCGGGCTCACCGCTCAGATCCTCGTCGCCGCGCTCGTGGGGGTCGGAGCGGTCGCCGTCTGGTATGCCGTGCGCCGCGGACGTCCTGCCGAAGCGCCCAGCCGGTCGAACCGCGACGTCAATCTCGACATCGGCCAGCAGGTGCAGGTCGACGCATGGAACGACGACGGCACGGCTACGGTGCGGTACCGAGGCGCGCAATGGACCGTCGTCCAGACTGCGAGCCGGAAGACGGCATTTCCACCCTCCCCAGGCATACATCGGGTCGTCGAAGTCGTGGGCAGCCGCCTCGTCGTCGACAAGATCTGAATTGCTTCCTCCCTGAAACCCAACCCTTCCACCTTCAAGGAACGCTCAATGGATTTCGCCGTACCCATGGTCATTCTGGTGATAGCCGTCATCTTCATCAGTCAGTCGGTCAAGTTCGTGCCGCAACAGAACGCCTGGGTGCGCGAGCGCCTAGGCAAATATCACAACACGATGACGCCCGGGCCCAACTTCCTGATTCCGTTCATCGACAAGGTCGCCTACAAGCACAGCCTGAAGGAAATACCGCTCGACGTACCGAGCCAGATCTGCATCACGCGTGACAACACGCAGTTGCAGGTCGACGGCATCCTGTATTTCCAGGTGACCGACCCGATGCGCGCGAGCTACGGCTCCTCGAACTACATCGTCGCGGTGACGCAGTTGGCCCAGACGTCGCTGCGCAGCGTGATCGGCAAGCTCGAGCTGGACAAGACTTTCGAGGAGCGCGACATCATCAATGCGCAGGTTGTTGCGGCCATCGACGAAGCGGCCCTGAACTGGGGCGTGAAAGTCCTGCGCTATGAAATAAAGGATCTGACGCCACCCAAGGAGATCCTGCAGGCGATGCAGCGCCAGATCACGGCCGAACGCGAAAAACGTGCGCTCATCGCCGCATCCGAAGGCCGGCGTCAGGAGCAGATCAACATCGCAACCGGCGAACGCGAGGCGTTCATCGCCCGTTCGGAAGGCGAAAAGCAGGCGCAGATCAACAACGCCCAGGGTGAAGCTGCCGCGATCACCGCGGTAGCCGAAGCGAATGCTTTTGCCATCGAGCGCGTGGCTGCCGCGATC
The DNA here is from genome assembly GCF_051216695.1 of Variovorax glucosi. Lineage (NCBI taxonomy): Bacteria > Pseudomonadati > Pseudomonadota > Betaproteobacteria > Burkholderiales > Comamonadaceae > Variovorax > Variovorax glucosi. Next base: position 275,181 of record NZ_JBPJZE010000001.1, on the reverse strand, counting down.
CGCCAACCGGGCGGCGAGCAAGCGGTCCAATTGAAAGTCGCCGAGCGCGCTGTCGACGCTTACAGCAAGGTGGCTGCAGATGCAAAGACGACACTGATCGTGCCAAGCAACATGACCGACACGGCGGCGCTGATCGCATCGGCCATGCAAATGGTTCAGACAGGAAAGTCGGTCGGTCAGGTTTGAGATCGACGCATCGGCTGTTGCTATAATCGAGAGCTTCGCGGAACGGTGGATGAGCGGTTTAAGTCGCACGCCTGGAAAGCGTGTGAGGGTTAATAGCCCTCCGCGGGTTCGAATCCCGCCTGTTCCGCCAGAAGATTGAGTTAGAACGCTGATACAGAAATCGGAAATTCCAATTCCGGCATCACTCGGCAAACGAGAGAGCCCCTTCCAAGGGGCTATTTTCGTTGGCTTTACGCGCTCCGTTTCCAAGGAAAGTCATGCTCGCTCGCACACTCGACACCACCAAGGCGGTCGCCGTAGAGGTTCGCCGTGCCGCTGAAGATCTCGCCGTCGTAGCTACTGTCCTCGAACAGGAGCTCCCGGAAGAGGTTCAGGTCGGCGATGTCGCGTTGGCTATAGCCCACGCCGACGAGCTCGAGCAAAAGCTTTCGGCCTCGGCTGCAAAGCTGGTCGAAGCGAATGAAGCATTGGCACACGAAATCGAAAAACGTGTCGAGGTCACCAGGCAGCGCGATGAAAGCGAAGCGCGCGTTGCCGAACTGACAAAGGAAGTCGACGACTCCCGAGCGTCCTGATCCCGGCTCTAGGTTTTCGATAGTCCAGAACCTGAAAAAGGGCCCGAGGGCCCTTTTTTTTGCGGGCGATATCGCGTTGAAGCGATACCGCGTCCGACTACGCTCAGCGCACGACGGCGATTTGCGTGCGCGCACCGCCCTTGTACGTGTACAGCGTCAGAGCGCCGTTCTTGATGTCGCCCTTTTCGTCGAATGCGATCGGACCGGTCAGGCCCTTGTATTCGATCTTGCTGATTTCCGGCAGATACTTTTCCGGTTCTGAAGAACCGGCCTTGACCATCGCAGCGGCAAGCACTTCGACTGCGTCGTATACATACGGTGCATAGATCTGGACTTCGACGCCGTTCTTTTCCTTGAACTTCGTCTTCCAGGCATCCAGCGGCGCCTTGAAGTCACCGTCGACACCGCCAGCTTCGGCGCAGACGACCATGTCTTCGCCGATGGCATCGCCTGCCAGCTTGGCCAGTTCGCCAGTGCACATGCCGTCGCCGCCCATGAACTTGACGTTCAGGCCGAGTTGCTTGACCTGCTTGAGCATCGGGCCTGCGACGGCGTCCATGCCGCCGAAGAACAGCACGTCTGGCTTCGTGCCCTTGAGCTTGGTCAGGATGGCGTTGAAGTCGGTCGACTTGTCGGTGGTGAATTCGTGGCCGACGATGGTCGCGCCGGCAGCCTTGGCTGCCTTTTCGAATTCTTCGGCGACGCCTTGTCCGTAAGCGGTACGGTCGTCGATCACGGCAATGCTCTTGCCCTTCAGCGTTTCGACGGCGTAGCGGCCGAGCGTGCCGCCCAGTTGCGTGTCGTCGGCGACGACGCGGAATGCGGTCTTGAAGCCTTGACGCGTGTACTTGGGATTCGTCGCCGACGGCGAGATCTGGGGAATGCCGGCATCGCTGTACAGCTTGGATGCAGGGATCGTGGTGCCCGAATTCAGGTGGCCGACGATGCCGTTGACCTTGCTGTCGACCAGCTTCTGCGCAACGGCAGTACCTTGCTTGGGATCGCCAGCGTCGTCTTCTGCGATCAGTTCAAACTTGGCGACGCGGTCACCGATCTTCAGGCCGCGTGCGTTCAGGTCTTCGATCGCCATGCGTGCGCCGAATTCATTGTCCTTGCCCAGATGGGCGATCGCACCGCTGGTCGGTCCGACATGCCCGATCTTGACCAGGAGCGCGTCGACGGGGGCGGCGGCAGGAGCCGCTGCGGTAGGGGCGGAAGTGGCGGCAGGTGCTGCAGCTTCTTCTTTTTTGCCACAAGCCACGAGCGTGAGCGCAGCGAGTGCGACTGCAGTCCATTTCAATTGCATGAGAACCTCCAAGGAACGTATTGAATGAGTAGAAAAACGGTCTTTTGAACCGTGCACGACATCGGAGCAAGTTCCGCGCCGCCCTGAGTCCGTCGGCATCTTCGCACCTTTGAACGGGGCGGAGTGTAGCTGAGGCTGCACCAATTTCAGGCGAGGGTAGACCCAGGGTTTGCACGCAGTTCCCGAGCCAGGGCATCGGTCACGAGACGGCGCAATACTTTCTCGATTTCGCTGCGCAACTGAGGAACCATTACGTCGAGCTGCGCCTGAACGGCAGCCGCCACGACATCGCTCAGTTCGTTCTCCAGCGACGCGTCGACGCGTTCGAGCACCCGCTGCAGGAGTTCCTCTTCCAGTGCCACATTCTCTTCATTGGTGCGTTGGGAGGCAGGGTCGAGATCGAGCGCCATCGTGGTGCGGGAATCGGGTGTATCGATAACGGCCGCGATCTCGTTCTCGCCCTCCGGCTCGATCACCGTCGTCAGCGTCGGAACGAAGCGAGGCGGCGTGCGTGGCGTGCTGGCGACGGTCATGATGCACGCCCGACGGCCTGGAAATCATGCCGGACGATTGCGTACCCGCGATCGGCGTAATGGCGCCAACGCGAGCGAGCGGTCTGCCGATCGCCCTCGTCGTCGCTCACGATGTCGATCAGCCTCTCGAAGCGTTCGAAACCGGTCGGCACTTCCGCGCCGAGATTCAGCAACACCTGCCGATGCGGCAACTGGGCCGTATCGCGTCCGGCAAGCACCACGGGCGAGCGTGCCAGTACGGCCGGCTCGGCATCGATGCCGCAATGCGCGATGAAATCGACTGCCGAAAGCTGCCAGAGCGCCAGGTCGATGGCATCGAGCACTGCATCGTCGCCGACGACCACCACCTGAGCGCCGCGCGCTGCGACCGCTTTGCGGAGAAGCCGGCAGGCGTAATTCACCTTGTCGGGTGTATTGAAGTGGAAGTCGATGCCCGTCACGTCGACATCACTCAGGCAACACGCGTCTTGCGGGCAACCTTGCGCGGTGCCGGGACAGGCGTCGCGGCTTCCGATTCAGTGGCGGCGCGGTCGAGCAGATAGGTCAGAAGCAAGCCGACCGGACGGCCGGTAGAGCCCTTCGCCGCCCCGCTTTTCCAGGCGCTGCCGGCGATGTCGAGATGCGCCCACGGGAAGTCCCCGACGAAACGCTGCAGGAACTTCGCTGCAGTGATGGCGCCACCGGCACGGCCGCCGATGTTCGCCACATCCGCGAAATTGCTCTTCAGGCCGTCGGCGTACTCGTCGTCCAGCGGCATGCGCCAGCAACGGTCCTGCGAGCGCTCGCCGGCAGCCGAGAGCGCCGCCGCCAGCGCGTCGTCGCTGGAGAACAGTCCGCTGCGCACGCCACCCAAGGCGACCACGCAGGCACCGGTCAGGGTCGCGATGTCGATCACTGCAGCCGGATTGAAACGCTTCGCGTACGTGAGCGCGTCGCACAGGATGAGGCGTCCTTCGGCGTCGGTGTTGAGCACCTCGATTGTCTGGCCGCTCATGCTGGTGACGACGTCGCCAGGCTTGATGGCCCGGCCGTCGTTCATGTTCTCGCAAGACGGGATCAGGCCGATGACGTTGATCGCCGGCTTGATCTCGCCAAGGGCACGGAAGACGCCGATGACACTGGCCGCGCCGCACATGTCGTACTTCATCTCGTCCATGTCGGCAGCCGGCTTCATCGACACGCCACCGGTGTCGAAGGTGATGCCCTTGCCGATCAGCACGACGGGCGCAGCGTCTTTCGCTCCGCCCTGGTAGCGCATCACCACGAAGCGCAATGGCTCGTCGGAGCCCTTGGCGACCGCGGCGAACGAGCCCATGCCGAGCTTGGCGACTTCCTTCGGTCCGAGGACTTCGACCTTGATGCGCGGCAGCGCGCCGAGCTCTGCCGCAGCATCGGCGAGCATCGTCGGCGTGGCGTAGTTGGCAGGACGATTGCCCCATTCCTTGGCCAGCTCGACGCCCGCGACGGTGGCGCCGGCGGTCGCGAAGGCATCGGACACGTCGGACGCATTCGGCACGCCGAGCACGAGCTGGCGAATGCTGCGCGCATCGACCTTCGGCTTTGTGGTCGTGTAGACGTAGCTCGCATCGGCGGCTGCATACACGGCCGCATGGACGCTCGCATCGTCTGCAACGTGAGCGAACACGATCGAAAGACGCTTCGGATTGGCTGTCTTTACTGCGTTGACCGCAGCAGTCACGGCGCTGCGCACCGAGGCCGGCTTCCCGTCGCCGACGGAAACGAGCACCACGCGTGGCGAGACGATGCCCGCAGGGCGGTAGAGTGACAGCAGACGGCCCGCTTTTTCCGGCAGGTCGCCGGCTTTGCGTACTTCGTCGATGAGTGCCGCCAACACATCCTTCGATGCAGCGACGGCCTTTACCGTCTTGGCGGGGGTGTTGTCCGGTCCGACGAGCACGATGAGTGCGTCGGTCTTTTCGCTGACCGCCTGGGCGGTCGTGAGGGTCTTGAGCTGGAAGTCCATAATCCTTTTTTTCCCTCGACGATGTTATTCCATTCCTCTCTCCGCAAGGAGCTGGCCCGAAGCTTCGGTGCCACGCTCGTCGTCCTGGCCACGATCGTGATGACCATGATGCTGATCCGCACGCTCGGCCTGGCGTCGAAGGGCAGCGTCAATCCGTCGGATGTACTGCTGGTCATGGCTTACACGGTGCTCGGCTACATGCCGACCATTCTCAGCCTCAGTCTTTTCGTCTCGATCGTCGGCACGCTTTCGCGCATGTATCGCGACAGCGAGATGGTGATCTGGTTCTCGAGCGGCCGCAGCCTGATCGATTTCATCAAGCCGCTGTTCGGCTTCGCGTGGCCGGTGCTGGTGACGATCACGGTACTGGCTCTGGTCGGTTGGCCGTGGGCCAATTCGCAGACCCAGGGCATGCGCGACCAATACGAACGCCGCGGCGATCTCGAGCGCATCGCGCCGGGCGAATTCCGCGAATCGTCGGGCCGTAACCGCGTGTTCTTCATCGACAAGGACACGCCCGATGGCGCGACCGCGACCAACGTCTTCATCTCGTCGATCGAGCGCAACCTGCAGATCATCACCTCGGCGAAGACCGGCAACATAGACAACATCGGCGACATCCGTTACCTGATGCTGGGCAACGGCCAGCGGCTGGAGCGGCCGCTCGACGGCGCGACCGGCCTGAAGATCAGCGAATTTGAGACCTACGGCGCGAAGATCGGCAGCGACGTCGTCACGTCGACTGACGACACGCCGGTGCGTGCCCGCTCGACCCGCATGCTGATCTCGGATCCGAGCCCGGTGAACCAGGGCGAACTCGGATGGCGCCTGGGACTGCTGTTTGCAGGAATCAACTTCGTGCTGCTGGCGCTGACGCTCTCGAGCGTGAACCCGCGCGTCGGAAGAAGCGGCAACCTCATGCTGGCGCTGTTTTCGTTCATCGTCTACTACAACCTGCTGAATCTGGGACAGAGCTGGGTGGCCTCCGGGCGCTTCAGCGTGGTGGCCTTCATGCTGATGCTTCACGGCGGCCTGATGGCACTGGTCCTGCTATGGCTGGCCAAGCGCAACAACAACTGGGGTCGCCGTGCGAAAGCGCCCCCCCCGCCGACCCCTTCCCGCACGCCGGTAGCCCACGTTTGAAAACAATCCGTCACCTGATCTACAGCGAGATCCTGAGGTCCGTGGCTTTCGTCACGCTCGGGTTCCTGAGCCTGTTCTTCTTCTTCGACTTCGTCGACGAACTTCAAAGCATCAGCCGCTCGTCCGGCGACGGCTACGGAGCGCCGCAAGCGCTCGCGTACGTGGCACTGCTCATTCCGAGTCACCTCTACGAACTGCTCCCCATCGCGGTGCTCATCGGCACCATTTTCGTGATGGCGCGTCTTGCGCAAAGCTCCGAATACACGATCCTGCGCACCAGCGGCCTGGGTCCGTGGCGCGCGCTGCGGACGCTTCTGGTGCTGGGACTCGGCTTCGTAGTGCTGACCTTCGCCGTCGGCGACTACGTCGCGCCGTATGCCGACCGCGCGGCGCAACTGCTCAAGACGCGCTTCCGCGGCGAAGTCTTCGCGACGACCGGCACCACCGGAGCGTGGCTCAAGGAAAAGCAGGGCGCGATGTCGTATGCCGTCAACGTGAGCGCGCTGAACCGGGACGGCACTCTTGCGGCGCCGCGCATCTTCGAGTTCGATTCGAGGGGGTTCGTGGCCTCGCAGACCTCGGCCGCTTCGGCGCGCATCGAGGGCGACAGTTGGGTGCTCTCGAATGTCGACCGGCAGCAGTACGACACGCGCAGTACCAGCGATACCGCGCATATCAAGAACACCCGGATGCCGGAAATGCGCTGGCCGACGACGCTGACGAGCGAAATGGTCTCGGTCGCGCTGCTTAAACCCGACCGCATGCCGACGATCGATCTCTTCGAATACATCCGCCACCTCGAAGCCAACGGGCAGACGGCCCAGCGCTATGAGATCCAGTTCTGGCGCAAGGTGTTCTATCCGCTGTCCTGCCTGGTGATGGTGGTGCTGGCCCTGCCATTTGCGTATCTGCACTTCCGGCAGTCCGGCATCACGAGCTACGTGTTCGGTGGCGTGATGATCGGCATCAGCTTTTTCCTGCTGAACAATGTGTTCGGCTATATCGGCAACCTCGGAACCTGGCTGCCTTGGCTGACGGCGGCGGCGCCGGGACTGATATATACCGTGATGTCGCTGGCCGCGTTCGGCTGGCTGGTACTGAGGCGTTGACTATGCAAGGCATGCGAGGGGTGATTCTTTTTGCGCACGGTTCGAGGGATCCGCGCTGGCGCGATCCGATGGAAAGCGTTGCCGAGCGCATGCGTGCGCAGGAGCCGGGAACCGCGGTGATGTGCGCGTTTCTGGAGTTGGCAACGCCCGACATCGCAGAGGCCGCTTCGACGTTGATATCGGACGGCGCCCGAAGCCTTCGCGTCGTGCCGATGTTCCTCGGAATGGGCAAGCATGCGCGCGAAGACCTGCCGGAGCTGGTCGACGCATTGCGCCTGGCACATCCCGACGTTCCGGTTTCTGTCGCGCGCGCAATCGGCGAGGAGGCTGAAGTCACCGACCTCCTGGCGCAGATTGCCCTGCGGTCCTGACCCGGATCGAATTCGATAGATTCCGAAGGCATAATGAAGTCCGTAGAAAGACGGAATCTGTTATGAATCTTCATCAATTCAAGTTTGTGCAGGAGGCTGTCCGGCGCAACCTGAACCTGACCGAGGCTGCCAAGGCACTGCATACATCGCAGCCCGGCGTGTCCAAGGCGATCATCGAACTCGAGGAAGAGCTCGGTATCGAGATCTTCGCCCGCCACGGCAAGCGGCTCAAGCGCGTGACCGAGCCCGGCGAGCACGTGATCAAGAGCATCGAACTGATCATGCGCGAGGTCGGCAACCTGAAGCGTATCGGCGAGCAATTCAGCGCGCAGGACAGCGGCACGCTCTCCATCGCGACCACCCACACCCAGGCACGCTACGTATTGCCGATTCCGGTGGCCAATCTGCGAGAGGCGTACCCGAAGGTGAACGTCAGCCTGCACCAGGGCTCGCCCGATCAGGTCGCGCGAATGGTGATCGACGAAATCGCCGAGATCGGCATCGCTACCGAATCGCTCGACGGATATGCCGAGCTGGTCACCCTGCCCTGCTACGAATGGCAGCATGTGCTGGTGTTGCCCAAGGGACATCTGCTGGCCGAAAAGGAACGGGTGTCGCTCGAGGACATCGCGGCCGAGCCGATCATCACGTACCACCCGTCGTTCACCGGCCGGACGCGCATCGACCACGCCTTCGCGCAGAAGAAACTCACGCCGCGCATCGCGCTCGAAGCCATCGATTCGGACGTGATCAAGACCTATGTGCGTCTCGGTCTGGGCATCGGCATCGTGGCCGAGATGGCTGTTCGCGACGACACCAATGCCGATCTGGTCGTTCGTCCGATGGGCCACATCTTCGGCACCAATATCGCCCGCGTGGCTTTCAAGCGCAGCGCCTATCTGCGCAACTTCGTCTTCAAGTTCGCCGAATTGCTCAGCGACCGGCTCGATCGCAACCTCATCGCCAAGGCCCTCAGCGGCCATTCGCAGGACTACGAACTGTGACTTCCAATTTCGCTTCCACCGTACCGAACACGCCTCGCACGCCCGCTGTCGCCACCAAGCTGCCGGCCGTGGGAACGACGATCTTCACAGTCATGTCGGCACTCGCCGCCGAGAAGAATGCGGTCAACCTCGGCCAGGGCTTTCCGGATTTCGACTGCGATCCGGTTTTGCGCAATGCGGTGACACAGGCCATGGCCGAAGGCCACAACCAGTATCCGCCGATGCCCGGCGTGGCTGTGTTGCGCACCGCCGTGGCTGACAAAGTCGCCGCGCTGTACGACCACCGCTACGACCCGGCGACCGATATCACCATCACCGCCGGTGCGACGCAGGCGATCATCACGATCATCCTCGCCATCGCGCATCCCGGCGACGAGGTCATCGTGCTGGAACCCTGCTACGACGCGTACGTACCGAGCATCGAGCTGGCCGGCGGCGTCGTGGTCCGCGTGCCGCTGACGCCGGGCTCCTTCCGCCCCGATTTCGACAAGATCCGCGCCGCGCTGACGCCGAAAACCCGCGCGATCGTGGTCAACACGCCGCACAACCCGAGCGCGACCGTCTGGACAGCCGCCGAAATGCGGACGCTCGAAGAAATGCTCGCACCGACCGACGTCCTGGTGATCGCGGACGAGGTCTACGAGCACATGGTGTTCGACGGCGTGCGGCATGAAAGCGTCGCTCGTTACCCGAATCTGGCAGCTCGCAGCTTCATCGTCAGCAGTTTCGGCAAGACCTATCACGTGACCGGGTGGAAAGTCGGCTACGTCGCAGCGGCAGCGCCGCTGACGGCCGAATTCCGCAAGGTGCACCAGTTCAATGTGTTCACGGTCAATACGCCCATGCAGTACGCGCTGGCCCACTACATGGAGAGCCCCGCACCGTATCTGGATCTGCCGGCGTTCTATCAGCGCAAGCGCGATCTCTTCGCGGAAGGCCTGGCCAAAACCCGTTTCAAACTTCTTCCAAGCGCAGGCACCTATTTCCAGTGCGTGGACATCACCGATGTCAGCGATCTTGGAGAAGCGGATTTCTGCAAATGGCTTGCAACCGAAATCGGCGTAGCGGCGATTCCGCTTTCCGCGTTCTACGGCGATGGATTCGACCAACGCGTCGTTCGCTTCTGCTTCGCCAAGAAGGACGAGACCCTCCGACACGCACTCGGCCGGCTCGCGAAGCTCTGACGGTCATTGTCGACATCCCCTGACCAAGAGAAGGGCTTTTATCGCTTTTCGAGACGAAACCAGGGCGACAAGATGAGGCCATTCAAATTCGAATGTTCTCTGGAGAAATATATGTCCACCATCCTGCTGGTCGTGCTGATTCTGTTGCTGATTGGCGTGTTGCCTACCTGGGGTCACAGCAAGAGCTGGGGTTACGGCCCAAGCGGCGGTCTCGGTCTGGTGCTCGTCGTGGTCATCGTGCTCTTGGTGATGGGACGAATCTGACGAATCTGCCGAATTGACAAATGCCCGTCCCGGTCATGCCGCGACGGGCATTTTTCCGGATGCATGACGCCGCTGCGAATACAGATCCAGCGCCCTGTATGCAACGACCGACACTCCGAAAGCAACCGCGAAGTAAATTGCGGGCGATTGGATCGATGTCCGCTTCAACAACTCGAACACCGGAATGTGCAACATATAGAGAGGGAACGACACATCGCCCAGCATTCGCATCCACGACGAAGGCCTGCCGCCTGAACCCTGGCGAAGAATGTTTCGAAAGAGGAATACCACCGCTGCGAGGGTGCACATCCGGAGGATGAATGAGATGAGGTCGCTCTGGACGAATTGCGCCATCTCTCCATGCTTGAAACGATAGCCAGCCTGTATGGAAATACTCAGCGCTATGTAAATGGCGAACATCGCGGCAATCGATCGCATGATGTTGCCATTGCCATCGTGATTGCCACTGATGTCCCTGATGTCCCTGTTTCGCGCAAGCCGCATGCCCGACAGCCAGATGAATGCCAGCAACAACAGGTTCACGCCGAAAACGGTTCCAGAGTAATACGTCCAGTGAAAAAGCGTTCGTCCGCAGGTGTAGGCGCAAAACGCAACGAATGAAACTGCAACGAGGCGCTTCACCGTCTTGTCGGACAGGGTGAACAACAGCGGCGTCAGGCAATAAAGCCAGAATTCCAGAGATAGGCTCCATGCAGGTCCGACGATCGATGTAGGAACGACCAGCTGGTTCAAGAAGAGCAGATTGACGATCCACTCCGAAGCCGCAGGCAGCGCCTGGCTGCCCGTATACAGGACGATCCCCATTAAAACCAGGCTCGCCAGATACACCGGATAGATCCGCTTGATCCGGCGCCAGAGGAACTGTTCGGGCTCCTTGCGAAACGAAACGCCGATCGAATATCCGCTGACCAGCAGGAATCCGAGAATCGCCTCGAACGTCCCCAACATCGGAATGACGGTGAAGACGCCGATCGGCATCATCTCGGCCAGATGGTTGAAGGCGACAATGGACGCCAGCACGAACCGGAGCGCTGCTAGCTTGCTCCATGGGTCCACGGGAAGGGTTTGACTGGCTGTACCGCTCATAGCGGCCGCAGTCTATCGGCGTAGTACCTATGACATATTGCGCATATTGATACACCGTGCTGGCTGCGGGCCTTACCGGTTATTCGGCGCGAATGTCGTTCGCCTTGACGATTTCTCCATAGAGCTTGTAGTAATCACGCGTCAGCTTGGCAAGTTGCTCCGGCGAGCCGCCGCCGGGTTCGTCGCCGCGATCGACGATGCCCTTCCGGATATTTTCATCGGCCAGGGCGACGTTCATTGCGGCATTGGCTTTCCTGACGATGTCCGCCGGCAGGCCCGGAGGGCCGTAGAGGCCGATGAACGAGATGATCTCGAAATCCTTCAAGCCGGCTTCGGTCGCAGTCGGAATGTCCGGAAAAGCCGGAACGCGCTTGGGGCCGGTCACGATCAGCGGGCGCAACTGGCCCGACTTGATGAACGGCACCACGACAGAAGCGGCATCGAACATGGCGCTGACGCGACCGGCGATCAGATCGGTCATGGCCGGGCCGCTGCCCTTGTACGGCACGTGGTTCATTTTCGGCTTGCCGATGCGTTCGCGGAACAGTTCCATCGTCGCGTGCGTCAGGCTGCCGGGGCCGGCGGATGCGTAATCGATGTCCTTGCCCATCTTGTCCTGCGCCTTCACGAACGCAATGAACTCCTGGAGATTCTTTGCCGGCACCGTGTTGGGCACCGCCAGGATCAGGGACGACTGCAGCATCAACCCGATCGGCGTGAGCTTCAGCGGGTCGGCCATCGCCGTGTTGCGGTAAGTGTGCGGATTCAGGGTGACGGTGCCGTTGCCGACCAGCAGGCGGTAACCGTCCGCGGGCGCGCGCATGACGTTGTCGGTACCAATGTTGCCTCCGGCGCCGGCCCGGTTGTCGATCACGACGCCCTGCCCCAGTTCCTTCTGCATGCCGACCGTGACCATCCGGCCGGCAAAATCGGTTTGGCCACCCGGTGGATAACCGACCACCAGCGTCACGGTCTTGGTCGGCCAGGCGCCCTGGGCCCATGCCGGCGAACCGGCTGCAGTCAGTCCGGCGGCTGCAAGACCGATCTGGAGCGCCGAACGGCGCGAAAAAGACTGTTTCTTCTTGTCGGTCGAATGCATTTCTTCGTCTCCGGGTTGTATTGCAATACCTTGGCCGGCGTTTATGCCATGACATGCATCCGTCGGCAGCTATCCCTGGGACGTCGACGGGTCTATTGCGCCAATTGCGCCCAGGCCTTGTCCAGCCGCTTTGCGCTCACCGGCTGCGGCGTGCGCAACTCCTGTGCGAAGAAACTCACGCGCAACTCCTCGAGCAGCCAGCGGAATTCGAGCATCCTGTCGTCGACCACGCCCTTGCGTTCCGCGACCAGACGCCAATAGCGCTGCTCCTGCGGCCGCAATTCGGTCAGCTTGGCTGCGTCGCGGGCCGGATCGGCACGCAGCTTGTCGAGCCGTGCGGTGATCGCCTTGAGATAACGCGAGAAATGCTGCAGCTGCGTCCACGGCGTGTCGGCGATGAAGCGCTTGCCGACCAGGCGCTGAAGCTGCTGCGCGGTGTCGGCCGTGACTTCTGGCTGAATCTTCGTGTCCTTGATCTTGCGCACTGCCACTGCGTAGTCGGTCAGGATCGCCGCAGCCAGACGCGCGACCTCGTTCGCGATCAGCGTCAGTCGCCCTCTTCCCTCGTCGATGCGGCGCTTGAAGGCGAATTCGTCGGTCGGCAGCGGCTCCTGCAGGAACGCCCGGTCGAGCGCGACGTCGACGATCTGCGCGCGCAATTCGTCCGCGGTGCCGAGCGGCATGTAGGCGACGGCCATCTTCTGCAGATCCGGAATGTTCTTTTCAAGATACTTCAGCGCGTCCTTCAGCTGCAGCGCAAACAGCCGCCGCAGGCCGGCGCGGTGTTTCGCGGCCGATACGGCAGGCTCATCGAAAACCTCAATCGTCACCGCATCGCCGACATCGACCAGCGCCGGAAAGCCGACCAGCGACTGCGCGCCGCGCCGGACTTCCATCAGCTCGGGCAATTCGCCGAAAGTCCAGGCGGTGTAACGCGCCCCGGCCGGCAGCGACGGCGAAGCAGGCGCTGCGCTCGCCTGCTTCGCCTTGGCAGGTGCATCCGAAGCACCCGGCTTGCCGGCGCTCGGCACGGCCGGCGCAGCGCGCACGTTCAATCCAGCCAGCGCCTGGAACGCGCCCCGCGCCTGCGTTCCGAGTTCCGCCTTCAGCGCGCCGAGGTTGCGGCCCATGCCGAGCTGGCGGCCGTGCTCGTCGACGACGCGCAGATTCATGAACAGATGCGGCGGCAGCATGTCGAGCTTGAAATCGGCACGCAGCACATCGATGCTGGTCAGCGCGCGCGCGCGCTTCAACAGCACGTCGGTCAGCGAGCCCGCGCCGAAAACGTCGGGCTCGGCCAAGCTTTCGGTCAACTTGGCAGCCGATTCGGGCAGCGGCACCAGCCGTGAACGCGGACGCTGCGGCAGGCTCTTGAGCAGCGCCTGGATCTTGTCCTTCAGCATGCCGGTGACCAGCCACTCACATCGCTCCTCGTTGACCTGGTTCAGCACGAACAGCGGCACGGTAACGGTCAGGCCGTCCTTCGCGTCGCCAGGTTCATGCAAATAGGTGGCCGCGCAATCCACGCCGCCGAGTCGCACGGTCGCCGGGAACGACTGCACCGTGATGCCCGCCGCCTGATGGCGCATCAACTCGTCGCGCGACAGGAAAAGCAGACGCGGCTGGGCGCGGGAATTTTCCTTGTACCAATGCTCGAAAGTCGTGCCGCTCGAGATGTCCGGAGGCAGCTGGGCATCGTAGAAGGCATAGATCAGCTCGTCGTCGACCAGCACGTCCTGGCGACGCGACTTGTGCTCCAGCCCTTCGACTTCCTGAATCAGCTTGCGGTTGGTCGCCAGGAACGGCAGCTTGCTGTCCCACTGACCGCCGACCAGCGCCTCGCGGATGAAGATCTCGCGCGCGCCGACCGGGTCGATGTTGGAGAAATCCATGCGCCGACCGCTGTAGATCACTAGGCCGTACAGCGTGGCGCGCTCCAGCGCCGTCACCTGCGCGCCTTTTTTCTCCCAGTGCGGGTCGAGCAGCTGCTTCTTCAGCAGATGCCCGGCGACCTCTTCCAGCCACTGCGGCTCTATGTTGGCAATGCCGCGACCGAACAGCCGCGTCGTCTCGACCAGCTCGGCCGTGACGATCCAGCGCCCCGGCTTCTTGCGCAGATGTGCGCCCGGATGCGGGAAGAACTTGATGCCGCGCGCGCCCAGATACTCGCCCGATGGCCGTCCGCCGCCCTGCTGCTGTGTCGGCGCACCCCCGCCCCCGCTCGGCGCCTCTTCCATCTTCCAGCCGATGTTGCCCAGCAGGCCGGCGAGCATCGACAGGTGGAGCGCCTCGTAGCTGGCCGGCTGCGTGTTGAACTTCCACTTGTGCTCGGCGACGACCGTGAGCAGCTGCGAATGGATGTCCCGCCATTCGCGCACGCGCCGGATGTTGACGAAGTTCTGGCGCAGCAACTGCTCGTACTGGCGGTTGCTCAGCTTGTGTGTCGGCTGGGTTTCGGCCACGGCCGCAGGCGCCGCAGCGGCAACCAGTCGCTGCGCGATCGGCAGCACCGCAGCGCTCGCGCGTCTTGGCTGCAGACCTTGTGCCGCCTGCATCTCGCGCCGGGTCGTCGCGACCGGCGCGCCGCCTCTGGCATCGCCGAGCCATTTCCACAGCGTCAGGTAGCCGCAGAACTCGCTCTTCTCATCATCGAACTTGGCATGCGCCTGATCGGCCTGCTGCTGCATGTCCATCGGGCGATCGCGCACGTCCTGCACGCTGAGCGCGCTGGCGATGACCAGCACTTCCTCCAGCGCGCCACGCGAGCGTGCTTCTAGAATCATCCGGCCGACGCGCGGGTCGAGCGGCAGACGCGAAAGTTCTCGGCCGATGTGGGTCAGCTCATTGGCATCGTCGACCGCGCCGAGTTCGTTCAGGAGCTGGTAGCCGTCGGCAATCGCACGCCGCTGCGGCGGCTCCAGGAAAGGAAACTGCTCGACATCGCCCAGGTGCAGCGACTTCATCCGCAGAATCACGCTGGCCAGCGACGAGCGCAGGATTTCCGGATCGGTGAATCGTGGCCGGCCCTGGAAATCCTTCTCGTCGTAGAGCCGGATGCAGATGCCGTTCGCCACGCGCCCGCATCGTCCGGCGCGCTGGTTGGCAGCCGCCTGGCTGATCGGCTCGACCAGCAACTGCTCGACCTTGCTGCGGAAGCTGTAGCGCTTAACCCGCGCCGTCCCGGCGTCGATCACGTAGCGCGTACCCGGCACCGTCAGCGAGGTTTCCGCGACATTCGTTGCCAGCACGATCCGCCGGCCGTTGTGGCTTTCGAAGATGCGGTCCTGCTCTGCGGGAGAAAGTCGTGCAAAGAGCGGCAGCACTTCGGCATTGCGCATCACCGGCTGATTCGCCAGATGACGGCGCAGATGATCGGTCGCCTCGCGGATTTCTCGTTCGCCGGGCAGGAAGATCAGGATGTCGCCGGCGTTGTGCGGATCGCGCCAGAGCTCGTCGACGCCGTCGGCAATCGCATCGTTGATGTCGTATTCGCGCGACTCCTCGTAAGGTCGATAGCGCTGCTCGACCGGGAACGTGCGACCGGACACATAGATGACCGGCGCCGGGCCTTTCGCCGACTTGAAGTGCTGCGCGAAGCGGTCGGCGTCGATGGTCGCCGAGGTCACGATGATCTTCAGGTCGGGCCGGCGCGGAAGAATCTCGCGCAGGTAGCCGAGCAGGAAGTCGATATTCAGCGACCGCTCATGGGCTTCGTCGATGATGATCGTGTCGTAGGCCTTGAGCAGCGGATCGGTCTGCGTCTCGGCCAGCAGGATGCCGTCGGTCATCAGCTTGACCGACGCGTCGCGGCTCAGCCTGTCCTGGAAGCGCACCTTGAAACCGACCACGTCGCCGAGTGGCGTCTTCAGCTCTTCGGCAATGCGCTTGGCCACGGAGCTGGCGGCGATCCGCCGCGGCTGCGTGTGCCCGATCAGCTTGCCCTGTCCCGGCGGGCTGTTCAGCTTTCCGCGGCCCAGCAGCAGCGCGATCTTCGGCAATTGCGTCGTCTTGCCGGAGCCGGTTTCGCCGCAGACGATCACGACCTGATTGGCGGCGATGGCTTCGGCAATCTCTTCGCGGCGGGCGGAAACGGGGAGCGATTCGGGGAATTCGATGGCGAGCTTCGGGCGCGCAGCTGGGATTGCGGGCACGGAAGAACTGGGAGTGCGAGGTGAGGCAGGCGTGGGGGAACTCATGGGATACGCGATTATCTCATTACACGAGTTCACGTGCTACACTGATTCTCGCAAAGCCCTTCCAGGAGATATCTGATGGCCAATCTCACCGTATCGATCGACGAGAACCTGATTCGCAGGGCAAGAGTCCGCGCCATCAACGAGGGCACGTCGGTGAGCGCCCGCATCCGGGAGTTCGTTGCCGACTACGCGCAGGGCAGCGACAGGCGCAAGAGCGCTGGCGAGGCTTTTCTGGCGGCAGCTCGACGCAGCACAGCCAACAGCGAGGGGGCGTCCTGGTCGCGCGACGATGCGAACGATCGTGTCGTCGGCGGTCGCGAGGCTTCCGGTTCGTGATCACATTCTTCGATACGAACATACTGGTCTATACCGTCGATGCAGGCGATCCGGTCCGCCGGGAAATCGCGATCGACCGATTCGCTCGTGCCGTGAAGGAAGAAGAAGTGGTGTTGAGCACGCAGGTGCTGCAGGAGTTCTACAACATCACCACCCGGAAGCTCAAGCCGCCGTTGAGCGCGCGCGAGGCCGCAAGCCAGGTCGAGAAGCTCTGCGCCTTCGAGGTGGTCGGTGCCAGCGGCAACAGCATCGTCGACGCCATCGAGCTGCATCAGAAACACCTCCTGAACTGGTGGGATGCACTCATCCTCGAAGCCGCCTTGCGCGCAAACGCCGACGTTCTGGTTTCGCAGGACGGACAGCACGGTCGTCGGTTCGGCAAACTCGTCGTCGAGAATCCGTTCATGTCCGACTGAACGGACCGGTCCCATCCACTCCATCGCATCCGTCATCGAATGTCCGCAGTCTTCAATTTCACCTTCGTCCCCTGGTTCCGCTCGGTCGCGCCGTACATCCACATGCACCGCGGCAAGACCTTCGTGGTCGGAATCGCGGGCGAAGCGATCGCGGCAGGCAAACTCCAGAACATCGCGCAGGACCTGGCGCTGATCCAGTCGATGGGCGTCAAGGTCGTGCTGGTGCACGGCTTCCGGCCGCAGGTCAACGAGCAGTTACGGGCCAAGGGCCACGAGGCGCGCTACTCGCACGGCATGCGCATCACAGACGAAGTGGCACTGGATTCGGCACAGGAAGCCGCCGGCCAGCTGCGCTACGAAATCGAGGCCGCTTTCAGCCAGGGCTTGCCGAACACGCCGATGGCCGGTTCGACGGTGCGCGTCATTTCAGGTAACTTCATCACCGCGCGACCGGTTGGCGTGATCGACGGCGTGGACTTCAAGCATTCGGGACTGGTACGCAAGGTTGACAGCGTCGGCATCCGCCACACGCTGGATTACGGCGCGATGGTGCTGATGTCGCCGTTCGGTTTTTCGCCGACGGGCGAGGCCTTCAACCTGACGATGGAGGAAGTCGCGACCAGCGTGGCAATCTCTATCCAGGCCGACAAGCTGATCTTCCTGACCGAGATTGCCGGCATCCGCATCGACAGCGAGATGCCGGTGAGCGAAGACAACCCGATCGACACCGAGCTTCCGCTGGACGCCGCCAAGAAATTGCTGGCGACGCTGTCGCCAGCGCAACGTCCGACCGACACCGCGTTCTATCTTCAGCATTGCGTCAAGGCCTGCGAAGCCGGCGTCGAGCGCAGCCATATCCTGCCGTTTTCGGTCGATGGCTCGCTGCTGCTGGAGGTTTACGTACACGACGGCATCGGCACGATGGTTGTCGACGAGAAGCTCGAATCGCTGCGCCAGGCCACGGCCGACGACATCGGCGGCATCCTGCAGCTGATCGAGCCCTTCGAGCGCGACGGCACGCTGGTCAAGCGCGACCGCACCGAGATCGAGCGCGACGTCGATCACTACACGGTCATCGAGCACGACGGCGTGATCTTCGGCTGCGCGGCGCTTTATCCGTACCCGGACGAACGCACGGCCGAGATGGCGGCGCTTACGGTGTCGCCGCAATCGCAGGCGCAGGGCGACGGCGAGCGCATCCTGAAGCGCGTCGAGCAGCGCGCCCGCGCCATGGGCTTGCAGAGCATCTTCGTGCTTACGACGCGCACGATGCACTGGTTCATCAAGCGCGGCTTCGTTCAGGTCGATCCGGAATGGCTGCCTGACGAACGCAAGCGCAAATACAACCGGGATCGTCGCAGTCAGGTGCTGGTGAAGAAGTTCAACTGAGCGGCGAGCGCCTTCAACCGACCAGCGTCTGGTATGCGGCGCGGGTCGTCGGCGACACAGAGTCGAGCAGCAACGCATAAGACGTCTGGTGGCGCGCCATCATCCGCGCCGAAGCCACGGTCTTGGAGCGGCAGAACCAGTGGCAGGTGTGCTGCATCAGGAACAGCTCAGCCGACATCGTGAAAGCCTTGGCCTTCGGCGACAGCTGCTGGACATTGTCAGCAGCGCCGGCGATGCCGCGCGCGTGGATCGCCAGCGCCTTGCGCAGATCGAAGGTGGCGGTCGGCAACAACTTGTCGGCGTAAGGTACGGCAAACGGCAGCTTGCTGACGCGGGCCTGCGATTCGTCGACCTTGGAGAAGCCTGTCGCAAATCGGCCGAACTGCGACGATACCGATTGTTCGCTGGAGGCAAGCAGGTTCCAGATCTGGTCGCGCCGCTCTGGATCGTCTTCGCCCAGGCAGCGGAGGTAGCCCTGGGTCAGGCTCTCCATCAACTTCTCGATCTGGTATTCGCCGAGGTGGCTGCCGAGCAGGGCGATTCGGCGGGCCTGCTCCCTGGATTTGAGAACGTAGGCGCCGCCGAGGAGCAAGGCGGCCAGAAGAAGAAGGTCCATGAAGCGGGCGGTCGGTGCGCGAAGTAAGAATCAGCGCACATTGTCCGCGACAAGCGGACCCGCAAACCAGCGCGCCGATCAGCGCTGGCGCATGGGCATTCGGTCGATCTCGGCGAACACCGCCTCCAGTTTCACATCGGCGCCTTCGGTCATCTTGATTCCGCCATCCTTGCCGATCAGCAGGAACCTCGGCTTGCCGTCGGCCGGAATATCGAGTGCCTGCAGCATGGCGCGCGTGCGACGCGGGCCAAGCAGCTTGCCGTCGCGGCGCCCTTCGCCGGCGATGACGGTGTAAAGCACCATGTCGCGATCGATGAATGCCTCGCGCGACGTTGTCTTCCTGAGCGTTTGCTGCACCCGCTGCAGCAGCGCATCGTCGGCGGTCGGCACTACGATAACGATCGGCCGCGTCTTCCAGCGCTCGGCCGTCAGCGGGTTGTCGGCTGAAGTTGCCGCGGCAATTGGTGAAATGGCCAGTGCGACGATCGTGAAAGCGAACACGAACGGCAGACAGCGGGCGAATTGGCGTAGGTTCACGGTCTTCAACCTCCGGAAAGGAACGTGACCGCCACGATATCCGACCGGCGCCGCTAAGGGCTGGATTCAGGCTTCAGCTTTGTTCGCGGGACGCAGCCTGCTGCTCAAATTGCTACCACCCCCGAATTTGAGGGCCTCGAAAACGGCGGGCAGGACCTTCTTCGGGTCTTTGGAGATGTCCATGGAAGTGCTCAGTTCGCCAAGCAGAAATGGATGGACGTTTCTATTGTTGCAAAGTTCGTTGAACGCCGATTTCGACATCGAAGCCAAATGATCTTTGGCTTTCATCATTTGGCCATTGCGGACTTCGCTTACGACACGGATCAAATCGCTGACGGCTATTCTTTCGAGAGCCGAATAGTTATGACTCACGGCATTTGCAGAGCCAGGCTGCAGGAGCGATTGCAACGCGCTGTCGTTCGAGATGCTGCGCGAAAAAGATGGCGCCTCCTTTTTCGGCATCGCCGATGAATCGCGAAGGTTTGCCGATTTACCGATGGATGCTG
Source organism: Variovorax glucosi (assembly GCF_051216695.1). NCBI lineage: Bacteria > Pseudomonadati > Pseudomonadota > Betaproteobacteria > Burkholderiales > Comamonadaceae > Variovorax > Variovorax glucosi. The sequence continues at coordinate 255,320 of NZ_JBPJZE010000001.1, read as the reverse complement.
AGGCATGGGCTGAATTGATGTTGGGCGCGGAGGACATGACGTTTTTTCAGTAAAAGGTAGAGGTCGCAGGTTAAGGCGGCATCTTTGAATCCTCAGTCGGAACGCTCCGAATCGCTTTGCATGCGGCCCTCCGATACGCTGGTGTCGATTGCTGAACTTCAGCCTTCGATTTTTGGGCGAAGTTTGCTGCTCAGTTCGCTCGCGCCAAGGTTCTTGAGCACGCCAAACACTTCTGCGAGCACTTTCTTGGGGTCTTTGGAACTGTCCATCGCCTTGCTGAGTTCGCCAAGCAGCATCGGATGAATATTGTTCTTCTTGAAGAATTGGCCAAGGTCGTAGTGCGACATCGTGTCCAGCCGGTCTTTGGCTTTCGAGAGGTCGCCCTGTCGAACATCTCGTACGACCCGCATGAGATCGCCGACAGCGGCTTTCTCGAGAAAAGAATAGTTCGCAATGACGCCGTTGCTGGCGCATGCCGACTGGAGTTGCGGCAGCCGCTCGCCGTCCGTTCGGACTCGCGAGAAAGGCTCCGCTATCGTCTTCGGACTTTTGGGATCTGCCGCAGCCGCGTCGCGTGGCGCGAGTTTTCCGATGAGAGAAGCGGCGCCAGCCGAATGAAGATTCGTGACAGACATGAGGTTCTTTCGAATGAAGGGGAGACGCAGCAGGTTATTGCGGCATTCCTGAAAACCCGGTCGGAACGCTCCGAAACTGAATCCTTCAGTGCGGCCGTGCAGGCGGCGTACCCCGTCAGGCGGATGCTGCGGGACGAAGGCGGCTGCTCAGGCTGCTCGCGCCAGACAGGTCCAGCACCCTGAAGACCTCGTTGAGTGCTGAGTAAGCCTCTGCGCGACCGTAGATCGCGATCTTGAGTTGTCCGAGCAGTGCCGGGTCGATCTTCCGGTCCACGAAGAAGCGGTCGAGATCGGCCGTCGACATCATCTCCAGTCGCTGCTTCGCCGCCGGCACATCATCGGCTTCGAGATCGCGGATGATGCGCAGCAGGTCGCCGATCACGGCCCTCTCCAAAAAGGGACGGCTGGGCTTCTTGCCGTCGACCTGGCCGGCCTCGCTCGTACCCGCCGTGGATCGCGCATCGGCATCGCGCGAGAAGACGAGCGGCTCGTTCTTTGCGGTCGCGGAAGCGCCGAGCGAATGGTCTTTGCGGGCGACTGCAGCAGCAGCGACGCCGGGAGTGGTGGCGGGAATCGACATGGGGTTCCTCAAGCTGGTCATGGAAAACCGACCTTACGACGCCCCCTTTCCGATTGCGGTCGGATTGCTCCTAAACCCGCGGCACTTCGTCCCGAAGGTATCGGCTACTTCTTCAGCCCCTGCAGCTTCGCGAACGCACTCGCCATCTGCCCCGCAGGCTGCGGCGAACTGTCGCGACGGGGTTGCTGTTGCTGACTGCGTCCAGCGCCCTGGAAGCGGCTGTCTCGGTTGTCGCCGCTGTCTCGGTTGTCGCGCCCTCCCCGCTCCCCACCCTGCCGGGCCGGCGCTGCGTCGAGCTTCATCGTCAGCGCGATCCGTTTGCGCGCCACGTCGACTTCCACAACCCTCACCTTCACGATGTCGCCAGTCTTCACGACTTCTCGCGCGTCGTTGACGAATTTGTGGCTCAGCTGGCTCACATGCACGAGCCCATCCTGATGCACGCCCAGATCGATGAACGCGCCGAACTGCGCAACGTTGCTCACCGTGCCCTCCAGCACCATGCCTTCGACCAGATCCTTGATGTCGTCGACACCGTCGTTGAAGCGCGCGACCTTGAAGTCCGGGCGCGGGTCGCGGCCCGGTTTCTCCAGCTCGCCGAGGATGTCCTTGACGGTAATGACGCCAAATTTTTCGTTGGCGAAGAGCTCTGGCCTGAGCGTCTTGAGCATGTCCGCGCGGCCCATCAGCTCGGTAATCGGCCTGCCGGTCTTCAGCATGATCTGCTCGACCAACGGATAGGTTTCCGGATGCACGCCGGTAATGTCCAGAGGGTTGCTGCCATCGCGCACCCGCAGGAAGCCAGCGCTTTGCTCGAAAGCCTTCGGCCCAAAACCGGTGACTTCGAGCAGCTGCTTGCGCGTGGAAAACGCGCCATTCGCTTCGCGCCAACGCACCACCGCTTTCGCCACGCTCGCCGACAGCCCCGAAACGCGCGACAGCAGCGGCACGCTGGCCGTGTTCAGGTCGACGCCGACCGAATTCACGCAGTCTTCGACCACCGCATGCAGCGTGCGCGCGAGTTCGCTCTGGTTCACGTCGTGCTGATACTGGCCGACGCCGATCGATTTCGGATCGATCTTCACCAGCTCCGCCAGCGGATCCTGCAGACGCCGCGCGATGCTGGCCGCGCCACGCAGGCTGACGTCGACGTCGGGCATTTCCTGCGACGCGAACTCGCTGGCCGAGTAGACAGAGGCGCCGGCTTCGCTGACGACGACCTTTTCGATGGCCACAGCCGGCGAGCCGGCCTGATCGGCCATCTTCGCAAGCAGCTTGATCAGATCCGCCGCCAGCTTGTCCGTTTCCCGGCTCGCCGTGCCGTTGCCGATCGCGATCAGGTTCACGCCGTGCCTGGTGCAGAGCTTGCCGAGCGTGTGCAGCGAACCTTCCCAATCCTTGCGCGGTTCATGCGGGAACACGGTCGCGGTCTCAACCAGCTTTCCCGTGGCATCGACCACCGCGACCTTCACGCCGGTACGAATGCCGGGGTCGAGCCCCAGCACGACGCGCGGGCCGGCAGGTGCGGCGAGCAACAGGTCGCGCAGGTTGTCCGCGAAGACCTTGATCGCGGTCTTCTCGGCGTCTTCGCGCAGCCGGGTGAACAGGTCGCGCTCCGTCGAAAGCGACAGCTTCACACGCCAGGTCCAGGCCACGCACTTGCGCAGCAGATCGTCCGACGGACGGCCCGAATGGATCCAGCCGAGATGGATCGCGATCCGGCCTTCGGCGATCGACGGCTTGCCGGGTTCCGGCTCGACCGGCAGCACCAGCTTCGCATCGAGGATGTCGAGCCCGCGCCCGCGGAACACGGCCAGCGCGCGGTGCGACGGCACGCGGCCGATCGGCTCGTCGTAGGCGAAGTAGTCGCGGAACTTGGCGATGTCGGCATTGTTCTCGTCCTTGCCCGACATCAGCGTTGACTTGAACAATCCCTCGGCCCAGAGCCATTCGCGCAGGCGCTGCACCAGCGTCGCGTCTTCGGCCCAGCGCTCGGCGAGGATGTCGCGGACACCGTCGAGCACGGCCGGAACGGTGGAGAAATCCGGGCCCGGCTTGCCATCGTCAAGCGTTTCGGCTGGCTTGATGAAGGCCTTCGCTTCGACCGCCGGATCGCGCGTCGGATCGGCGAATAGCATGTCGGCCAGCGGCTCGATGCCGGATTCACGCGCGATCTGGCCTTTGGTGCGGCGCTTCTGCTTGAACGGCAGGTAGATGTCTTCCAGCTCCTGCTTGGTGCCGACCGTGGCGATGGCGATGCGCAGCGCGTCGGTCAGCTTGCCCTGTTCGTCGATGCTTTTCATCACGGCGGTGCGACGGTCTTCGAGTTCGCGAAGGTAGGAAAGACGCGCTTCGAGTTCGCGCAGCTGGATGTCGTCGAGGCCGTCGGTCGCCTCCTTGCGATAACGGGCGATGAAGGGAACCGTGGCGCCGCTGTCGAGAAGCTCGATGGCGGATTTCACCTGGTGCTCGCCGACCCTGATTTCCTCGGCGAGCTGGCGGATGATTTTTTGCATTTCTGGAACGTTCCTGGCAGGCGCCGCCGGCCTGCGAGATAAAGCAGACAAGTTTGCCATAGCGTCTCCGGCGCTCACGTCACAATCCCGGGCGTATGTCCACCCTCCGAAAACTGCTCCGCGCACTGGCCACGATCCTGATGGTGCCGGTGCTGCTGTTCGAGGAATGGGGCTGGGAGCCGCTGGCAGCCCAGGTTTCGAAGCTCGCGCGCCTGCCTTTGTGGGCGCGTCTGGAAGACCGGGTGAGGAACCTGCCGCCCTGGGGCGCCGTCATGGTTTTCTTCCTGCCGGTGGTGATGCTGTTCCCCATCAAGCTGGCGGCGCTTTTCCTGTTCGGCCGCAGCCACTATGCAAGCGGTTTCGCGCTGCTCGCAGGCGCAAAGCTGGTCGGAACCGCCATCCTGGCGCGGCTTTTCCAGCTGGTGAAGCCGACGCTGTTGACCATCGGCTGGTTCGGGCGCTGGTATCCGCGCTGGACCGGCTGGAAGGACCAAGTACTTGACCGCGTGCGCATGAGCGCGCCGTGGCGCACAGTGCGTGCGCTCAAGGCTGGCACGCGCCGTCGCTGGCGTGCTTTCCGGCTGGGTGTCATGCAGGCATTCCGCCGTGTATTCAATTCTTAATATTCCACAACTAACGTCCACGTCCCTGCCTGGCTCCAAGGACTGCCGCACATGCGCCTCGATTTCCGCTCCCTACTTCTTATCATCCCCGCCTTCGCTGCAATTTCCACAGCACTTCTGCCCGGCACCTCCACTGCAGCCGAAACTCCCGAAACGACGGCCGTCCCCGAAGCCGAAAACTGGAACGCCCATCTCCAGGCCACCTATGTCTGGCAGCGCAAGCCGTCTTTCGCAGCCGCGTACTCGGGTCCGAACAGCCTGACGACCGACCGTGAGCGCAGCTACTCGTTCACCGCCACCGCATTTTTCGGTGCGCGACTGTGGCGCGGCGGCGAGCTGTACTTCAACGCCGAAGGCGCGCAAGGCGTTCCGCTTTCCAACCTGACCGGCTTCGGCGGCTTCACCAACGGCGAAATGGCGCGCTCCTCCGGCCCGAATCTGCGCATTTACCGCGCTCGTTTCTTCCTGCGCCAGACCTGGGACGGCGGCGGCGAGCAGACGCCGGTCGAATCCGGTGCCAATCAGCTCGCGGGCACGCACGACAGCCGCCGCTGGGTGCTGACCGCCGGCAATCTGTCGGTGCTCGACCTGTTCGACGGCAACGCCTACAGCCACGACCCACGCACGCAGTTCCTCAACTGGTCGGTGATGACGCACGGCGCCTTCGACTATGCGGCCGACGCGCGCGGCTATTCCTGGGGCGTGGCACTGGAGTGGTACCACGACGAATGGGCGGTGCGCGGCGGGCGATTCATACAGCCGATCGATCCGAACGGCCAGAAGCTCGACAACAATCCCTTCAAGCACTACGGCGACCAGATCGAAATCGAGCGCGGTCACGACATCGCCGGCCAGCCAGGCAAGGTGCGGCTTCTGGCCTTCAACAATCGCGCGCGAATGACGCGCTATGCCGACGCCAACGCGCTCGCCCAGCAGACCGGTACCGTGCCGGACATCAACGCCGCACGCTACGGCGCGCAGATGAAGCGCGGCTTCGGCATGAATATCGAACAGGCCGTGAACGACGACGTCGGCCTGTTCGCCCGTGCCAGCTGGGCCGACGGCAAGACCGAAACCTATGCGTTCACCGATATCGACCGCTCCGTCTCGGGCGGCGTGACCGTCAAGGGTTCGGCATGGAATCGCGCTCAGGACACCGTCGGCCTCGCGCTGGCTCAGAACGCCATCTCCAAGGCCCAGCGCGACTATCTGGCCGCTGGCGGCATCGCCTTCTTCATCGGCGACGGACGTCTTCGCTACCGGCAGGAAGGCATCGTCGAGGCGTTCTACAACATCAACGTGACCAGGGGGACCTGGATAACCTTCGACTGGCAATACATCCGCAATCCGGCTTACAACGCCGACCGCGGTCCTGTCCATGTCGGATCGGTGCGTCTGCATACGGAGTTCTGATATCTGGAAAACGTTTCTCCTGTTCCTCGCGCCGATGTTGCTCAGCAACATCCTGCAGTCGCTCTCCGGCACGCTGAACAACGTCTACGTCGGGCAGATGCTGGGGGTCGGCGCGCTGGCTGCCGTGTCGAGCTTCTTTCCGGTGATGTTCTTCTTCATCGCCTTCACGATCGGGCTCGGCGCGGGCGCCTCGGTGCTCATCGGCCAGGCCTGGGGCGCGCGTGACACGGCCAAGGTCAAGGCGGTCGCCGGCACCACGCTGACGGTCGGCGTGATCTTCGGTCTGCTGGTCGCGGTCTTCGGCGGAACCTTCACCACGCCGCTGCTTGCCGCACTCGGTACCCCGCCCGACATCCTGGACGACGCGACCCGCTATGCGCGGATCATGCTGATCGCCATGCCGGGTCTGTTCGTCTTCCTGCTGTCGACCGCGATGCTGCGCGGCATTGGGGACACTGTCACGCCGCTTTTCACGCTCGGCATTTCGACCTGCATCGGCCTGTTGCTCACGCCGGCGCTGATCCGCGGCTGGGGCGGATTGCCGATGCTGGGCGTCGCCAGCGGCGCTGCTGCGACGGTGGTCTCCTTCATCGTGGCGACGGTCTGGCTGGCTCTCCGGCTGCGCAGCAAGAAAAGTGCGCTGGCGCCCGACGCGGAATTCGCTCGCAGCCTTCGCGTCGATCCGAAGATCCTGCTGACGGTCCTGAAGGTCGGCGTGCCGACGGGCGTGCAGATGATCGTGATCTCGGTCGCGGAAATCGCGCTGCTGTCGGTGGTCAACGGCTACGGCTCCGACGCCACAGCGGCTTACGGTGCCGTGAACCAGGTCGTCGCGTACGTGCAGTTTCCGGCCATCTCGATCGCGATCACGGCCTCGATCCTCGGCGCGCAGGCCATCGGCGCCGGACGGGTCGACGAACTGGGCATCATCGCCCGGACGGGCCTGCTGATGAACCTGGCGCTAACCGGCACGCTGGTGCTGCTCGGCTACCTTTTCTCGCGCCACATCATGGGCGCGTTCATCACCAGCGAGCCGGTGATCGACGTCGCGCAGTCGCTGCTGCACATCATGCTGTGGAGCACGGTGGTATTCGGCATGGCGTCGGTGCTGTCGGGGATCATGCGGGCGAGCGGATCCGTGCTGGTGCCGACCTGCATTTCCATCGCCTGCATCGTGCTGATCGAAGTGCCGGTAGCCTGGGTGATGAGCCACCGTATCGGCCTGAACGGTGTGTGGGTCGCGTACCCGGTGACTTTCCTGGCGATGTTCGCGCTGCAGAGCGCGTACTACCGGCTGGTCTGGCGGAAGAAGGCGATCAGGCGGCTGATCTAGGCATTGTCCGCAGAGACGAAAATCAGGGTCGAGGCGCATTCGGGCGCCTGAACAACAAGGAGCCAGACATGGGCGCGCAATGGAAAGCAAAACACAAGGACCTGGCCGCGAATGCCAAGGGTCGCTTGTTCGGCAAACTGGCCAAGGAAATCATGATCGCCGCACGCGGCGGTGCCGATCCGGCGCTCAACTCGCGGCTGCGGCTGGTCGCCGAGCAGGCGCGCAAGGTGTCGATGCCGAAGGAAACGCTGGAGCGCGCCATCAAGAAAGGCGCGGGCCTCACCGGCGAGGCGGTTCATTTCGAGCACGTGATCTACGAAGGCTTCGCGCCCCACCGCGTTCCGCTGATGGTCGAATGCCTGACGGACAACGTGAATCGCACAGCGCCTGAAATGCGTGTGCTGTTTCGCAAGGGCCAGCTCGGCACGTCCGGCTCGGTCGCCTGGGATTTCGACCATCTCGGCATGATCGAAGCCGAGCCGTCGAAGCCGGATGCCGATGCGGAAGTCGCAGCCATCGAGGCCGGCGCGCAAGACTTCGAGCCCGGCTCCGAAGACGGTCACACGCTGTTCCTGACCGATCCGACAGATCTCGACATCGTCAGCCGCGCCCTGCCCGCGCAAGGTTTCACGGTGATCGCGGCGAAGCTGGGCTACAAGGCGAAGAACCCGGTCGATCCGGCCAGCCTGAGCGCGGAGGATCTGGAAGAGGTGGAGACGTTCCTGGCTGCGATCGATGCGAACGACGATGTGCAGAATGTTTATGTGGGGTTGGGTGGATAGTCGATCGAAGCAGAGCTCACCGTCGCACGTGCTTCGCCTTGCGCTGCTTTGGCCCCACACCCAAAGCAGCACGGGCCAGTGCATCGGCCTCGGCGTTGCGTGAGCGCGGTATCCAGACCATTTCGATCGATTCGAACGTCGCAACGAGGTCACGTGCGGCGTCGAACATGACGGCCAACCGTGCGATGGGTTCGGCGGCCGGGCCAGTGCCGCCGCCAAGCTGACCCACCACGATGCTGTTGTCGCTGTAGACCCTGGCGGCTGTTGCACCCAGAGTCTTCAGCTGCTCCAGTGCCAAAGTCACAGCCCGAAGCTCGGCCTCGTTGTTGCACCCGGCACCTTGCGGCGATTGCGACAACTCAAATCGGCTGCCATCCGGCGCTACGACGACGGCGCCGAGCCCCATCCGGCCCGGGTTAGGTATCGCGCTGCCATCGCACCATACGGTCCAAGTCGTCACCTCTGAAAGTGACAACCGCTCAGCCGCAACCGACCGCCGTGCCCGGCGCCGAAGTCCGCGTCAGATTGCCGACGTGTCGCGCGATCGCATCCGCAGCCTTCGCGGTCACCCGCTGAGCGCCTTGCGCCAACGCGTCGATGCCGCCGCCGACCGGCTCGCTGCCCGTCCACTGGCAGGTCGTGCTGCGCTCGCCGTCCGAGCGGCGCACGGTCCAGCTGAAAGCCGCATCGACGCGGCTGTTCTCGACGGCGTCGAAGTTCTGCAACTGCACTGCAATCCGCCAGGCCGGCTGCGCGGGTTGCCGTCCGCCTTTTGTCAGATCGACAGCGCCGAGTCGCGATGCGATGCCGCTGGCCAGCGCGTCGCGCATCTCGTTCTCGAACGACGACGCCCAGCGGTGCTGCTCCAGCAGCTCGACTTCCGCACTGGCCCTTCCGCTTGCGGGCGCCTTGCGCACAAGCATCTGCGGACGCGCGAGACGTTCCGCCATCGCAACCGGAGCGAGCTCGATGAACATCGGCACGGCAGAGGCGTTCGCAGGCACGACTCGCGAATCGGCAGGGGCGGCCAGCGTGAAGTAGCGGTCCGGCGGACTCGCGCAGCCGGCAACCAGCAAGGCAGCGGCACATGCGGCCAAGCCAGAAAAGATCTTCGAAAACGGCTTCATTTCTTGTCGTCCGGTTTGCCGCGCAGCAGCGATTCGGGATGGCGCTCGAGGTAATCGGTCAGTACGCGGACCGATCCGGCGGCGCGGGTCAGTTCCTGCAGCATCTGGCGCATGTCGGTCTGCAACGGCGAATCTTCCGCCAGCGTGCGCTCGGCGCTGCTGATGGTCTTGCGCGCGTCCTTCATGGCTGCGGTGATCTCCGGAGACACGTCGTTGTTCAGCGTGCGCGTGAGTTGCTCGGCGCCCTTCAGCGTCTTGTCGAGCGTCGCCAGCGAGGTGCGCACGTCCTTGCCGATCTCCTCGAACGGCACCTTGTTGACCTTGCCGACGATTTCCTGCACCTGCGACTGCAGCTCGTCGAGGCTGTTCTGCATCGTTGGCAGTTCGGACGGCGTCTTCGACGCATCGATCTTCACGACCGGCGCCTTGGGGAAGAAGTCGAGCGCCACGTAGACCTGGCCGGTCAGCAGATTGCCGGTGCGCAACTGAGCGCGCAGCCCCTTGGCAATCAGGAAGTTAAGCCTTTGCCGGCGCTGCGCATCGGTTTCCTGCGGCCTGGCGGGTTGCCCGACTACGCCCGCGACCGGACGCCGCAGACGATCGGGATAGATCTGGACCAGCACCGGCATGCGGAATTCGCGCTCGTCGCGGTCGAACTGCACGCCGATCGACTTGACCTCGCCGATCACGACGCCGCGGAAATCGACCGGCGCACCGGGCGACAGACCGCGCAACGACTGGTTGAAGTACATCAGCACGGTTTCGGCCGGGCCGTCCGGCACCTTCATTGCGGCGGATTCGTCTTCGGCCAGCGCGAACGCCGTGTTCTCCTGCGCGAACGGTCCGGGTGTGTCTTCGGGTGCGCGAAAGGCGATGCCGCCGAGCAGGATGGTGGCAAGCGACTGCGTGCGTAACGTCAGACCGCTGGCGTTGATCTGCATGTCGAGCCCGCTGGCATGCCAGAAACGGGTGTTGGCGCCGACGAACTTCTCGTAGGGCGCATTGACGAAGATACGCAGCGTGACGCCACGACCGTCCGGGTCCAGCTCGAAAGCCGCAACCTGCCCGACCTTGATGCGTCGGTAATACACCGGCGAGCCAACATCGAGCGAGCCGATGTCGTTGGCGCGCAGCAGGTACTGCTGGCCCGATGCATCGCGGGTCACGATGGGTGGCGTTTCGAGGCCGGTGAACTCCTTGGCGCTTTCGTCGGAAACACCGGCATCGGCGCCGATGTAGGCGCCGGAAAGCAGGGTACCAAGCCCCGAAATCCCCGATGTGTCCAGCCGCGGGCGGACCACCCAGTAACGCGTGTCCTGAGCGATGAAGGCGTCAGCATCCTTGTTGAGCTGCACCGTGACGGCAACATGCGAACGGTCGCGCGCCAGGCGGATCTTCTCGACGATGCCGATCTGCACATCCTTGTACTTCACCGCCGTCTTGTTCGCTTCAAGGCCTTCCGCCGTCTTGAAGGTCAGCTCGATCTCCGGCCCTTTGGACAGCAGAATGCGGGCGACGAGCGTGAAGCCGACCAGCGCCGCGACAACCGGGATCAGCCAGATCAGCGACGGCAGCCAGTTGCGCCTCCGCACGACCTTGGGGCGCGGCGGCACTGCAGGCGGCGGCAGCGCAGACGCAGACGCATCCGGCTGATTCTCTGGGTTGTTTTCGCTGCTGCTGCTCATTGGGATGTTTTGGTCATGTCGTCGATGTTCTCGGACTCTTCAATCTCGTCGTCGGGATGGCCGTCCCAGGTCAGCTTGGGGTCGAAGCTCAGCGATGCGAGCATCGTGAGCACGACGACCGCACCGAAGGCCGCGATGCCGACACCGGCTGTGATTTCGGCGAATCCCTGGATCCGCACGAGCCCGGCCAGCAGCGCCACCACGAAGACGTCGAGCATCGACCAGCGGCCGATCAGCTCGATCAGGTGATAGAGCTTCGCTCGCTCCTCGCGCCGCCAGTTGCTGCGCCGCTGGGCGCTGACGACAAGCACGAACAGTGCCGCCAGCTTGAACAGCGGCACCAGAAAACTCGCGACGAAGATGATCGCCGCGAGCCCATAGGAGCCGCTGACCCAGAAGAAGATGATGCCGCTGAGAATGGTGTCGTTCGAAGTTCCAAGCAGCGAACGCGTGATCATCACCGGCAGCATGTTGGCCGGTATGTACATCAGGCAGGCAGAGATCAGGAACGCCCAGGTGCGGTTCAGGCTGTCGGGCTTCCGGATGTGCAGGCGCGTGCCGCAACGGCCGCAGGCTTCTCCGTCGGCGGCACCTTTCCAAACCGTGCCGCAGTGCCGGCAGCCGATCAGGCCCAGATCGATGGCGCGCGCGACCGTCACGAAACCCGATCTCCGGCGGCGATCTCTTCGGCTACCTCGACGCCGACCTCGTCTTTCTGCGCGTCGTCGAGCATCTCCCAGAAGCCGCGCGGATCGAAAGCCAGAATGGCGGTCAGCAGCACGGTCAGGGCCATGAAAGCCCAGAGTGCCGGCCCGGGAATCACCGTCGCGAGGCCCGACAGTTTCACCAGCGCAACCAGCACGCCGAGCAGAAAGACTTCCACCATGCCCCAGGGGCGTAGCGATTGCATGGCGCGCACCATCCACGCGAACCCCTTGACGCGCCGGTGGCGCTGCAACGGAACCAGCAGCCACAGCAGGAAAAGCAGCTGAAGCAGCGGAAACAGCAGCGTGGTCACGAGCACCAGCAGCGCCACCAGAGACATGTTCTCGCCGGTCAGCGTGACGATGGCGCCGGCCAGCGTGGTCTGGCTGTGCAGGCCGCGCAATTCGATCTCGACAATTGGAAAAAGATTGGCGATCGCGAACATGATCAATCCGGCAACCGTCAGCGGCAGCAGCCGGCTCTGCTGCGTGCCGGAATGGCGATCGAGTTCGGTGCCGCAACGCGGGCAACTCGCCACCTCGCGACGACGCAACGGCGCGCGCGCATACACCGCATCGCAGCCCTCGCAGACGACGAGTTCGCTATCCGGCTTCATTCGCCCACCGTCCGCAGACGCAGGCAGCTGAAGACGCCTGCAACAGCCGCGAATCCGGCTGCGAGCACCAGCGCGATCAACGGTCCGAGGCCGTGCTGCGGGCTCCACACGCTGAAAACCGCCGCTACGACCACGGCGCCCAGCGTCTGGCCGGTGAGCCGCGCCGTGCCCAGCATGCCGCTTGCTGCGCCGCTGCGGTGCTTTGGCGGCGCGGTCACGATCGTGTGGTTGTTGGGCGACTGGAACAGCCCAAAACCGGCGCCGCACAGTGCCATCCGCCATGCGATGTCGAAGTTGGACGGCTCGGCCGGCAGTGCGGCCAGCAGCGCGAGGCCGGTCGCCAGCAGGCCGAGGCCGATGCCTCCCAGAAGGCCGTCCGGATACCGCCCGATCAGCCTGCCGGCGATCGGCGCCATCACGATGATCGCCAGCGGCCAGGCGGTGATCAGCAGACCGGCCTGGAGATGCGTGCGCCCGTAGACGTCCAGAAGCAGGAACGGAAGTGCGATGTAAGACAGCATTTGCGCAGCAAAAGCAGCTACCGACGTACCCATGGAAAGGGCAAAGACCGGTATGCGCATCAGGTCGATCGGAAACAGAGGCACCGCGAACGATCGCTGCCGGCGCAGGTAGACGAAGCCGATGGCACCGCCGGCTGCAAGCATCCCTAACGCGCCTGTGGTCGACACCGGCGGCGTTGCGCCGGGCACCGCCGATGCGCGAACCCCAAGCCCGTCGGCGCCGAGAAAGATCAGCGCGAACATCAGGATGTTGAGCAGCACGTCGACCCAGGTGAAGCGAGCCCCACCGGCCACTGCCAGCGCATTGAACGGCAAAGCCTTGCGGCCGAGCAGCACCACGGCGATTCCCAACGGCACATTGAAGGCGAAGAGCCACGGCCACGACGCCACCGAAAGAATCGCAGCGGCCACGGAAGGCCCGGCGACGGAGGCCGTTGCGACCACCATCGAATTGATCGCCATGCCGCGACCGAGACTGGCGGACGGATAGATCAGCCGCACGATCGCCGCGTTGACGCTCATGATCCCGGCCGCGCCCAGGCCTTGGAGCGCGCGAGCGGCGATTAGCGTGCCGAGCGAGTTGGACAGCGTGGCGGTGAGGGACGCAAGCGCAAAGACCGACATGCCGATGAGATAGACGCGACGGTATCCGATGCGATCTCCCAGCGAAGCCAACGGAAGCAGCAGAACCAGGATGGCGATCTGGTAGGCATTCACGACCCAGATCGCCTGCGCCGGGCTGGCGCTGAGTTCGCGCGCGATCCCAGGCAGCGCGAGGTTGACGATGGTGCCGTCCAGCACGGCAACACCGATCCCGAGGATCATCACCAGCATCGCCCTGTAACGCTGTGGCAGCGGCAGGCCGTCGACCGGAGCGCGCGCGCCAGCAGGCTCCAGATTCACGGCGGAAGATGCGGTGCCGGACGCCATGTCAGGTCGTCGGCAGAAGGCCCGAAACGGAAGCGACCTTGAAAAATTGAAAAGAGATCATTGCACCTATTGTCGCCATGCCCGCGATGGGCGGCTGTAGGCGCGGCGCGGGAGCTCGATGCTGGCTGTGCGCTATCGGTCGGCTACAGCACTCAGAACTCGAAACCCTTCGATGCAGACGCTGACGTGTCGCCGACGGACTTTGCTTGCGTGCTCATGTTTGGCGTTTCCGGCATTTTGTTAAGGGCGTCGTTTGCCCAACTTGCGACTCTCATTGCTCTTAATTCTTTATTCATTCCCATATTAGGACCATCTGCTTCATTGATGAATTTTCTCGCATCGCTGTCCTTATGGAAGAGCTTTTCCATTTCCTCCATCGCAGGGCCCTTGACGCCGCTTGCCTTGAGCGAGTCGTATGTTTCAAGCAATTCCTTGCCGTCGATCTGACCGCTCTTGAATGATTGCAACGCATCCTTCAGTACTGCCGCTCCCTCCTGATTGTCCGAGCGTCGCTGATTCAATCCTGCCGCAAGATTTCCGATTTCGGGATTTCTGAATTCCGCGCCGGACGTTGCACGCGCGCCTGAAGGTTGCCCGATCGATAAGCTCATATTGATTCCTTGTGGATTAGACAAGCACAGTCGCTATTGTCTAATCGCGCATTCTCACTTCGGCGCACAAGGAGTCGAGCGTCGGAATAATCTCAAAAACACCCGCGGAAAATCAACTTCCAGGATTGCCCCGACAGCCCCGCAGACTCGATCTCTCAAACTCTCAATTTCTCAACTGCGCCCGCAACTGCACCCCGATGTCAGGCCGCTCAAGAAACGGATCCGCCGGATTCGTCCCCGAGACGATGTGTTCCATCCGGCTCTTCACATTGCCCAGCGCCTTCGGATGGCTGAACACATAGAACTGATTCGTTTCGATCGCGTCGAATACTTTCGCCGCCACGTCGGCCGCACTCACCTTTCCGCTTCCCACCGCCTTGGCGATCATCGCGCGGCCGATCAGCTGGCTCTTCGTTTCCTCGCCGGCGGGCAACACACCGGGCCGGTTGCGATCGCTGGTCGTGATGCCGGTCGGTACGAAATACGGGCACAGCAGACTCGCACCGATCTGGTCGGTAACGAGCGCCAGATCTTGGTACAGCGTTTCGGTGAGGCTCACGACCGCCGCCTTGGCCGCGTTGTAGATGCCCATGTTCGGCGGCGTCAGCAGACCGGCCATGCTTGCGGTGTTGACGACATGTCCGCGCCATGACGGGTCTTGCGCGGCGGCTTCGAGCATCATCGGCACGAACAGGCGCACGCCGTGGACCACGCCCATCAGGTCGACGCCGAGAACCCAGTCCCAGTCGGCCGCGCTGTTCTCCCAGACCAGTCCACCGGCGCCGACGCCCGCGTTGTTGAAGACGAAATGCGGCGCGCCGAAACGTGCTTTCACCTCCAGCGCCAGCGCTTCCATCTGCGCGGCGTCCGCAACATCGACCTTGCGAGCGAGAACCGAAACGCCCATCGCCTCCATCTCGGACCGAGCCGCTTCGAGCGCGTCCTGCTGCACGTCGACCAGCACCAGATTCATTCCGCGCGCCGCGCCTATGCGTGCGCATTCGAGTCCGAAACCGGAACCGGCGCCGGTCAGCACCGCCGTCTTGCCGTTGAAATCCGCAATCATGGCGCGCCCGTTTCCGCCAGTTTCAACACGTAGCCGATGCGCGGGAAATGCACATGGACCGTACCGGCGCGCTCGTCCGTACGGCGCAACGTGTAGTGCATGCGGCTGGCGGCAACCAGCTCGCCGACGGTTTCCTCGAGCCCGAAAGTCTCGGCGCGGATCGAAACCTGGCTGCCACGCGGGATACCGTGGTCGTCCTGAAACGTGCTGTCGCTCAGCAGCGGGCGAGATGCTGCCGGTGTTGCTGCCTTGGAAACTGCAAGCGCTTCCTCCGCTGTCATCGGCGTCGACGCGCCATGGCCGATGTCAGCCATGCGGTCCATCCAGTCGATGACGGCCGGCGTCAGTTCCAGTATGTCCTTGACCGCATCGATCCGGCGGGTGTACCAGAGCGGGTGGTAGGCGGAAAAGTCCGCGATGCACGGCACTTCGCCGAGCAAAAAGGGCTTGTCGTCGAGCATGTCCGAGAGCCGGCGCAGGTACGACTTGTACGCGCCCGCCGCATCGGCCGGCCGCAGCCGCGTCATGCCGCTGGCGCTCATCTTTCCGCGGTCTTCGCCGAAAGCCTTTGCCGCTTCCGGCGGCATGCCGGAGAAAACTTCCGCCGCGCCTTTCGGTTGCAGGTTGTAGGCCATCGCGGCCCAGAACAGCGTGCTGTCGGCCCACTGCGCGAGGATGCGCGACATGCCCTTCTCAGGCTCCGGGTAGGCGGTCGGCATCGGCGCGATGTGTTCGAGCACGTCGGCGATCAGCGCCGTGTCGCAGTAGATATCGTTGCCGATCTGCAGCACGGGCGTGCGACGGTAGCCACCGGTCAGCGCCTCGAGGTCGGGCTTCGGCATGATGGCCGGGATCGAAACCGACTTCCACGCCAGCTTCTTGTGGCCCAGCAGCAACCGGACTTTTTCCGAGAACGGCGAGCGCGAATAATTGTGGAGGATCAGGTCGGACATTGCTTCTCCTTGCGTTCGTTCAGACGAGCTTGACGATCTGCTTGCCGAAATTCCGGCCCTTGAGCAGCCCGAGGAAGGCCTCCGGCGCCGATTCGATGCCGACCGCCACCGATTCGCGCGGCCGCAGCTTGCCGCTGGCAACCAGCCCGGCCAGTTCCTTCAGCGCCTCCGGCCAGACTTCCATGTGTTCGCTGACGATGAAGCCTTCGATCTTGAGCCGGTTGACGAGGATCAGCGCCGGGTTGGTCATCGGCAGAGGCTTGCCGTCGTAGCCGGCGATCATTCCGCACAGCGCGACGCGGGCGAAGGCGTTGGTACGCAACAGCACGGCGTCGAAGATGTAGCCGCCGACGTTCTCGAAGTAGCCGTCGATGCCATCCGGGCACGCTTCCTTCAATGCCTGGCTCATGCTCTTGACGTCGGGATGCAGTTTGTAGTCGACCGCGACATCGAAGCCGAGTTCTTCGGTGAGATAGCGGCACTTGTCGGGACCGCCGGCGATGCCGACCGTGCGGCAGCCGCGCGCCTTGGCCAGCGCACCGAACGCGCTGCCGACAGCGCCGCTCGCAGCCGACACCACCACCGTGTCGCCGGCCTTCGGCGCGATGATCTTCACCAATCCGTACCAGGCCGTGACACCCGGCATGCCGACCGCGCCGAGGTAGTGCGACAGCGGCACATGCGTCGTGTCGACCCTGCGCAGCGCGCCGGGCTGCGACGCGTCGACCACGCTGTATTCCTGCCAGCCGCCGAAACCGACGACCTGCTCGCCGACAGCGTATTTGGGATGCCTGCTCTCCACGATCTCGCCAACTGTCCCGCCCTGCATTATCTGACCGACCGGTTGCGGCGCCGCATAGCTTTTCGAGTCGTTCATCCGACCGCGCATGTACGGGTCGAGGCTCATGAAGTGGTGGCGCACCAGCACCTCGTTGTCCTTCAACGGCGGCGTCTCGGTGGTCACCAATTTGAAGTTGCTCGCAACCGCCTCGCCGTCGGGACGGTTGTCGAGCAGTTGTTGTCGGTTCGTGGGCATGGTGCGCTCCTGTTTCGTTGTGAGAGGTCAGTCCGTCGATGGCAGGCGGTCGATCACGCCCCGCTTCTTGACGTACTTGAACGTGCCGGTCGAATGCGCGCAAGCCCGTCCCGCTTCGTCGTAGATGGTCGCTTCTACGAACGCGATGGAAGCCGTGCGATGCATCAGCCGGCCGCGCGCATGCAACGGCCCGACCGACGGCTGCATGAAGCTGGTCTTCATCTCGATGGTGACGACGCCGTCCTCGGGCGTGTCGCTGCGTGCGGCTGCGGCCATCGTCACGTCGAGCAGCGTCATGCAGGCACCGCCGTGCGTCACGTCGAAGGTGTTCAGATGCTCGGGCTTCGCCGTGTAGAGGATCTCGGATTCGCCGTTCTCGAACTTCACCAGCTCGAAGCCGAGATGGCGCGCGAACGGAATCAGCCGGGCATAGGAGAGCTTGTCGACAGCGCCGGTCATGCGCCGGTTACCACGCTCACGCCGCCATCCACCGCCAGCCACTGCCCGGTGATGTGCTTGCCGGCGTCGCTGGCGTACAGCAGCGTGATGCCCTTCAGGTCTTCGTCGTCGCCTAACCGGCGCAACGGCGCGTGCGAAATCATCTTGTCCTCGCCCATCGATTCGATCAGGCCCGAAGCCATCTTCGTCTTGAAGAAACCGGGGCAGATCGCATTCACGTTGATGCCGTACTTGCCCCATTCGGCAGCCAGCGTGCGCGTGAAGCCGATGACGGCCGTCTTCGAGGTGTTGTACGCGATCGTCTGCATTTCCGGCGGGTTGCCGTTCAGGCCGGCGATGGAGGCGATGTTGATGATGCGACCGCTCTTCTTCGGAATCATCCAGAGGTTGGCGACCTGCTGTGCCAGCACGAAGTAGCCGCGCACGTTGAGGTTCATCACCTTGTCCCAGGCCTGCACCGGATGCGATTCGGCAGGCGCGCCCCAGCTGGCGCCGGCGTTGTTGATCAGGATGTCGATGGCGCCCATGCGCTCCAGCGTCTGGTCGGCCAGGCGACGCGTGTCTTCTTCCTTGCCGCAGTCGGCGGCGATCCAGCGCGCGTCGATGCCCGCGGCCTGCAGGTCGGCGGTCGCGTGTTCCAGATCGTCGGCCTTGCGGGAACTCAGCATGATGCGCGCGCCGGCCTCGCCGAGCGCATGCGCCATCTGCAACCCCAGCCCGCGCGAGCCGCCGGTGATCAGCGCAGTCTTGCCGGTGAGGTCGAACAGCGTTTGAACGTTTCGCGTCATGGTTTCGGGTCTTTCAGCCGTGAACGTACATAGATGAGAACGATACCGGTGACGATCGCCGCCACGCACGGCACGACGATCGACCAGCCGATGGCGGCGTCTTCGTCGAGCGTGGCAATGCCGAGCGCGAGACCGAAACCGCCGATGAAGATCAGCAGCCAGGTCCACTTTTCGAGCCGGACATAGGGATTGGGCGCATCGGCGGACGCAGCGACGAGGCCGTCGACGTGTTGGTCGGCAGGCGTGCGCGGGGGACGTGGCGATTGCGGCGAACGCGGCGAACCTGGATGTTGCGGGGAATTCGGCGGAGTGGGCGTAGCCATCAGAAAGCGTCCTCTGGGAGTGCCATGCAGGTCGGATCGCGACCCTCGACGACCCCGAGCCACGCGCCGATCTTCGGCAGTTCGTAATGAAAGAAATAACGGGTTGCGCCGAGCCGGCCCTGGGTCGCGGGCAGCGAAGACGCGGGGTCGCGCTCCAGGGAGCGC
Source organism: Variovorax glucosi (assembly GCF_051216695.1). Lineage (NCBI taxonomy): Bacteria > Pseudomonadati > Pseudomonadota > Betaproteobacteria > Burkholderiales > Comamonadaceae > Variovorax > Variovorax glucosi. The sequence goes on along the minus strand of NZ_JBPJZE010000001.1, from coordinate 236,453 downwards.
TGCGCGACATCGAGCCAGGTCCAGGCCAGCACGGTATGGCCGAAGGCCTGCATATAGGGTACCGCGTTCGCGAGGGCTTCCTGCGGATCGCCTGTCGCCCAGGCGGATCGGGTTGCGGAGACGATGCGCGCCGTAGCCGCGTCCAGCGCTGCCGCGTAATCGGCGAGCGACGGTTCGGCTGCCGCACGCCGCGCCGTCGCACCGATACGTCGACCCAGCAGCGCGAGCCCGCGCCCCTCCTCCATCACAACCTTCCGTCCCAGCAGATCGGCCGCCTGGATACCGTGCGTTCCCTCGTGGATCATATTGAGCCGGTTGTCGCGCCAGTACTGCTCGACCGGGAAATCACGCGTGTAGCCGTAGCCGCCATGCACCTGTATGGCGAGCGAATTGGCTTCGAGGCACCACTCGCTGGGCCAGCTCTTGGCGATAGGCGTCAGCACTTCGAGCAGCAGCCGCGCATCGTCGGCGGCCTGCGGATCGTCGGCGGAAGCAGCGGTCTTCTGCTCGTCGACCAATCTCGCGCAGTACAGCATCAGCGCCAGCGCGCCCTCGCAATACGACTTCTGCGCCAGCAACATGCGGCGCACGTCGGCATGTTCGATGATGCGAACCTGCGGCCGCGCGGCATCCTTGCCACCACCCGCCTTGCCGATCAGCCGGCCTTGCGGCCGGTTCTTCGCGTAGTCGAGCGACGCTTCGTATCCGGCCATACCGAGCATCGTCGCCGCCATGCCGATCCCGATCCGGGCCTCGTTCATCATGTGGAACATGCAGTGCAAGCCCTTGCCAGCCTCGCCGACGAGATAGCCGACCGCGCCGGCCTTGCCGTCAACGGGAAAGCGCCCTTCACCGAAATTGAGCAACGTGTTCGTCGTCCCGCGCCAGCCGAGCTTGTGGTTGAGGCCGGCGAGCGCGACATCGTTGCGCTCGCCAGTGAGATTGCCTTCGGTGTCGACCAGCTTCTTCGGAACGATGAACAGAGAAATGCCGCGCGTGCCCGGAACCAGTTTGCCCTCGACGTCCGGGATCTTCGCCAGCACGATATGGACGATGTTCTCGGTCAGCTCGTGGTCGCCGGACGAGATCCACATCTTGTTGCCGGTCAGCCGGTAGCGCGGGCCGAGCGGGTCGATCTCGAAGTCGGCGCCGTCCGGCACCGCCCGGGTCGCCACGTCGCTGAGCGACGAACCGGCTTGCGGTTCCGACAGGCACATCGTCCCTGACCACCGCCCCGCGAACTCGTTGTGCGCAAACACTTCTTTCTGCATCGGCGTGCCGTGGACCATCAGCAGGTTCGCGTTGCCGCTGGTCAGCATGCCGGAGCCGATGCTTACCGATGCCTTGGCGAAGAACGCATTGGCCGCCGCCTGCACGGTGTACGGCAACTGCATGCCGCCGATCTCGTAATCCTGCGCCGCGCTCAACATGCCGGACGCCGCGAACGCCGCATGCGCGTCGTGAGTGGCTTGCGGTAGCACGACTTTTTCGCCGTCGAAGCGCGGCTCCTGCGTGTCGATGGTGCGGTTGTGCGGCGCGTACTTTTCACGTGCGATGCGCTCGCAGGTGTCGAGCACCGCATCGAAGGTTTCGCGAGAGTGGTCGGCGAAGCGCTCCCGCCGGTTCAGCGACTCCGCGTCGAGCCAGTCGTAGAGCAGGAAATCGAGGGTCTGGCGGAAGGTCATCGGAACGCTCTCAAAGGACTTCGAAAACTCCCGCAGCGCCCATCCCGCCGCCGATGCACATCGTCACCAGCACCTTCTTCGCGCCGCGCCGCTTGCCTTCGATCAGCGCATGCCCGGTCAATCGCTGGCCGCTGACGCCGTACGGATGTCCGACCGCAATTGCGCCGCCGTCCACGTTCAGCCGATCCGCCGGAATTCCCAGCTTGTCGCGGCAGTAGATCACCTGCACCGCGAAGGCTTCGTTGAGTTCCCACAGGTCGATGTCGTTCACCGTCAGGCCCAGGCGCTTGAGCACCTTCGGGATTGCGAAGACGGGGCCGATGCCCATCTCGTCGGGCTCGCAGCCCGCAACCGCAAAGCCGAGGAAGCGGCCGAGCGGCTTCAGTCCCTTGCGCTCGGCGTACGTCTCGTCGACCACCACGCAGGCACCGCCGCCGTCCGAGAACTGGCTGGCATTGCCGGCGGAAATCACACCGCCGGGAATCGCCGGGCGGATGCCGCTGATGCCTTCCTTGGTCGTGCCGGCGCGGATGCCTTCGTCGTTCTCGACGGTGACTTCCTTCGTGCGCAGACCCAGCACCGCGTCGGCAAAACCGGCAGTCACCGTGATCGGCGCGATTTCGTCCCTGAAGCGGCCGGCTTCGAGCGCGGCCGTGGCCTTCTGCTGGCTCGACGCGCCGTATTCGTCCATCGCGTCGCGGCCGATGTTGTAGCGCTTGGCAACCTGCTCGGCCGTCTGCAGCATGTTCCAGTAGATCTCGGGCTTGTTCCTGACCAGCCACGGGTCGGAGATCATGTGGCGGTTGGCTTCGTTCTGCACGCACGAAATGCTCTCGACGCCGCCGGCCACGTAGACCTCGCCTTCGCCCGCGATGATGCGTTGTGCCGCGGTCGCGATGGTCTGCAGCCCGGACGAACAGAAGCGGTTGATGGTCATGCCCGACGTGGTGATCGGCAGGCCGGCGCGCAGCGCGATCTGGCGCGCGATGTTGGAGCCGGTCGCGCCTTCCGGCGTCGCGCAACCCATGATCACGTCATCTACTTCGGCGCCGTCGATGCCGGCGCGAGCCACCGCGTGCTGCACGGCATGGCCGCCGAGCGTCGCGCCGTGGGTCATGTTGAAGGCGCCTTTCCAGCTCTTGGCAAGCGGCGTGCGGGCGGTCGAAACGATTACGGCATTGGTCATGTGAGTCTTCCTGATGGGATGGTTCTGATCAGCTGAACTTCTTGCCTTCGGCCACCAGCTTCTGCAGCAGTGGCGCGGGCTGCCAGAACTGGCCGTCGTCGCGCGGGTTCTTCGCGAATCGCTTCATCGATTCGGCCACGTTGTAGAGGCCGACCTCGTTCGCGTAATGCATCGGACCGCCGCGCCACAGCGGGAAGCCGTAGCCGGTGAGGTAGACCATGTCGATGTCGCCGGACTTGCTGGCGATACCGTCTTCGAGGATGTGCGCGCCTTCGTTCACCAACGAATAAACCAGCCGCTGCACGATCTCCTCGTCGCCGATCTTGCGCGGCACGATGCCTTCGTCCTTGCGGTGCTGCTCGATCAGTTCCGCCACCACCGGGCTCGGAATCGCGTCGCGCTTGCCCGGTGCATAGTCGTACCAGCCGGCACCGGTCTTCTGGCCGAAGCGGCCGAGTTCGCAGAGCTTGTCGGCGGTGCGGCTGTACTTCATGTCGGCACGCTCGGTCGCGCGGCGCTTGCGGATGGCCCAGCCGATGTCGTTGCCCGCCAGGTCGCCCATGCGGAACGGACCCATCGCGAAACCGAACTTCTCGACCGCGCGATCGACCTGTTGCGGCGTGCAGCCTTCGTCGAGCAGAAAGCCGGCCTGCCGCGAATACTGCTCGATCATGCGATTGCCGATGAAACCGTCGCACACACCGGAAACCACGGCCGTCTTCCTGATCTTCTTCGCCAGCGACATCACGGTTGCCAGCACGTCCTTGCCGGTCTTCGCGCCGCGCACGACTTCAAGCAGCTTCATCACGTTGGCCGGACTGAAGAAGTGCATGCCGACCACGTCCTGCGGACGCCTGGTGAAGGCGGCGATCTTGTCGACGTCAAGCGTGGAGGTGTTCGACGCGAGGATGGCGCCAGGCTTGGCTATCTCGTCGAGCTGCGTGAAGACCTTCTCCTTGACGCCCAGTTCCTCGAACACCGCTTCGATGATGAGGTCGGCATCCTTCAGGTCGGCGTAGTCGAGCGTGGTCGACAGCAGCGCCATGCGCTCGTCGTATTTCTCCTGCTTGAGTTTGCCCTTCTTGACCTGCGATTCGTAGTTCTTGCGGATGGTCGCGATGCCGCGGTCCAGCGCTTCCTGCTTCATCTCCAGAATCTTCACCGGGATACCGGCGTTCAGGAAGTTCATCGAGATGCCGCCGCCCATCGTGCCGGCGCCGATCACGCCGACGGTCTTTATCTGGCGCTGCGGCGTGTCGGCCGCGACATCGGGCACCTTGGACGCAGCGCGCTCGGCCATGAACAGATGACGCAACGCCGACGATTCGGGCGACAGCATCAGTTCTGTGAACAGGCGGCGCTCTTCGGCAATGCCGGCGTCGAACTTCATCGTGGTCGATGCGCGCACCGCTTCCAGGCACTTGACCGGCGCGGGGTAGTTCTTCGACATGCCCGTCACCATGTTCCGCGCGAAAGCGAAATACGCTTCGCCGTTCGGGTGCTTGCTCGGCAGATTGCGAACCAGCGGCAGGTCTTCGGGCTTGGTGCCGGCGACCTTCTTCGCGAAGTCGATCGCTTCGTCGAGCACCGTTTCCGCCGATTCGGAAAGCTTGTCGAACAGCTTCTGGCCGTGCAGCGAGGCCAGCACCTCGCTCTTCACCGCTTCGCCGCTGACGATCATGTTGAGTGCGGTCTCGACGCCCAGCACGCGCGGCAGGCGCTGCGTACCGCCCGCGCCCGGCAGCAGGCCGAGCTTGACTTCGGGCAGCGCGACGCTGGTGCCCGGCGCGACGACGCGGTAGTGGCAGCCGAGCGCCAGTTCCAGCCCGCCACCCATGACGACCGAATGGATGGCCGCGACGATCGGCTTCTGCGACGCTTCGAGCGCCAGGATCACGCTTCCGAGGTTCGGCTCCTGCGCCGCTTTCGGCGTGCCGAATTCCTTTATGTCCGCACCACCCGAAAACGCTTTTCCGGCGCCAGTGATGACGATCGACTTGATTGCGTCGTCAGCATTCGCCTTGTCCAGGCCGTCGGTGATGCCGACGCGTGTCGCGAAGCCGAGCCCGTTGACGGGAGGATTCGCCAGCGTGATCACGGCGACATCGCCGACCACTTTGTATTCAGCCGTCATGCTTTTTTCCTTCGAAAAATAATAAAAATTCTAGGCATTTGGGAGGGACAGGCAACCGTCGGAAGTCGCTGGTGGGACTCTGCGTTTTCGAGCTTAGACCTCAAGCCACTCCTTGCGCGTCGCCGCATCCGCACGCAGGCTCGCCGGCGTGCCGTCGAACACGATGCTGCCGTGGCCCATCACCAGCGCGCGGTCGGAGATCCGCATCGCAATCGTCAGCTTCTGCTCGATCAGCAGCACCGAAATGCCGCGCTCTTTGAGCCGTTGCAGGTAGTCGCCGACCAGTTCGACGATCTTCGGCGCCAGCCCTTCGGTCGGCTCGTCGATGATGATCAGGTCGGGGTCGCCCATCAGCGTGCGGCACAGCGTCAGCATCTGCTGCTCGCCGCCAGAAAGCACGCCGGCTTCGGTGTGCTGCCGCTCCTTGAGACGCGGGAACATCCCGTACATGTCGTCGAAGGACCAGCGGCTTTTCGCGGCGCTTGCAGCGCTTGCGCTCTTCTGGCCAAGCATCAAGTTCTGGTGAACGGTGAGCTTGGAGAACACGTCGCGGTTCTCGGGCACGTAGCCGATGCCCAGGTGCGCGATCTCGTAGGCCTTGCGGCGCAGGATGTCCTTGCCCTTCCACTGCAGCAAGCCTTCCGCATGCACGAGCCCCATCACGGCCTTCGCAGTCGTCGACCGGCCCGATCCGTTGCGGCCCAGCAGCGCGACGATCTCGCCGGCGCCGACCTCGAACGTCACGCCGTGCAGCACGTGGCTCTTGCCGTAATAGGCGTGCAGGTCCTGAAGTTTCAGCATCTCAATGACCTCCCTGCGCGTCGATACCGGCAATTCCTGCGACTCCATCCGCAACCGGCGCACCCAGATACGCCTCCTGCACACGCGGATTCGCGCGTACGGCTTCGGGCGTGTCGAACGCGATCACCTCGCCGTAGACCACAACCGCGATCCTGTCCGCGAGTCCGAACACCACGCCCATGTCGTGCTCGACCGTGAGCAGCGTGCGCCCGACCGTGACTTCCTTGATCAGCGCGATGAAGTGCGTCGTCTCAGTCTTGCTCATGCCAGCGGTCGGTTCGTCGAGCAGGATCACGCTGGCGCCGCCCGCGATGGTCACGCCGATTTCCAGCGCGCGCTGTTCGGCGTAAGTGAGGTTCACGGCGAGCACGTCGCGCTTGGACGCGAGCCCGACCTGGACCAGCAGTTGCTCGGTGCGCTCGTTCGCATCGTGCATGCGCGAGAGAAACCGCAGCAGCGTGTATCGATAACCGAGGCTCCACAGCACGCCGCAGCGCAGGTTTTCGAACACACTCAGCTTCGGGAAGATGTTGGTGATCTGGAAGCTGCGCGACAAGCCCATCCGGTTGATCTCGTACGGCTGCCTGCCGTCGATGCGCTGGCCGTGCAGTTCGACCGAGCCGCTCGTCGGCGCGAGACGTCCGCTGATGAGATTGAACAGCGTCGACTTGCCCGCGCCGTTCGGCCCGATGACGGCAACGCGCTCGCCGGCCTTCACCGACAGGTTCGCGCCGCGGATGATTTCGGTCCTGCCGAAGTTCTTGCGAAGGTCGGTCAGCTCCAGCGCCGGCGAGGTTTCATTCTTGTAAGTCGATTCGCTCATGCAATCTCCGTGCGCCGCATGTCGAGTTCGATTGCTTCCTGCGCGTGCCCCCATGCCTGCACGAAGCGCCGGCGCACGACTTCAAGCATCGCGCCACCGACCAGCACCAGCGCCGCCGACACGATCCATGCCGTGGCGGTCGAGGTATCGAGCGCAAAACCGAAGAACTGCAGCGTCGGCCCGACGGCCGAATTGAGCTGCCGGTGATAGAGCATTTCGATCAGTGCGGCCGCGCCTGCCACCATCACGGCGCCAGTCGCGAGCAGGCCGGCATACAGCGCCCAGAACGGCTTGAAGCGGCCGAACCTGGCGACTCGGATATTCATCATCACCAGGCTCGCCACGCCGCCCGGCGCGAACATCACCATGAACAGGAACACGAGGCCCAGGTACAGCAGCCACGCCTTGCTGAGTTCCGACAGCAGCACCGAAGCGAACACCAGCAGCACCGCGCCGATGATCGGGCCGAAGAAGAAGCCGGCGCCGCCGAGAAAAGTGAACAGCAGATAGCTGCCGGAGCGCACGCTGTTCAGACTGTCCGCTGCGTTGACGATCTCGAAATTGATGGCAGCCAGCCCGCCGCCGATGCCCGCGAAAAACCCGGCGACCATGAACGCGAAGTAACGGACTCGCTGCGTGCTATAGCCGATGAACTCGACGCGCTCGGGGTTGTCGCGCACCGCGTTCAGGATTCGGCCGAGCGGCGTGCCGGTGAAGGCATACATCAGCGCGGTGCAAACGAAGCAGTAGGCGGCGATCAGGTAGTAGACCTGGATCTGCGGCCCGAAGCTGAAACCGAGGAACGGCATGCCATAGACGCGGTTGGCGGTCACCCCGCCTTCGCCGCCGAAGAACGTCGGAAACATCAATGCCATCGATGCGACGAGTTCGCCGAGGCCCAGCGTGATCATGGCGAAGGTGGTGCCGGATTTCTTGGTGCTGACATAGCCGAACAGTGCCGCGAAGAACAGTCCGCCGAGCCCGCCGACCAGCGGAATCAGCACCAGCGGAATCGGCATCTTGCCGCCCGAAGCCAGGTTCATCGCATGCACCGCGATGAAGGAGCCGAGACCCGTGTAGACCGCATGGCCGAAGCTCAGCATGCCGCCCTGCCCGAGCAGGATGTTGTAGCTCAGGCAGATGACGATGAGGTAGCCGATCTGCGAGAGCATGGTCAGCGCGAGGCTGCTGCGGAAAAGCATCGGCGCCACGATGAGCGCGATGGCGAACAGCGCCCAGACGGCGATGCGGGTGAAGTTGGGTTTCATCTCAATCTTCCCGCGTTCCGAGCAGGCCGCGCGGCCGGAAGATCAGGATCAGCACCAGGAAAAGATACGGCAGGATCGGCGCGACCTGTGAGATCGTGAGCTTGAGCAGCTCGTAGCCGAAGGTCTGGTCGGTGACCGCAACGCCGAGCGCGCGAAGGCCCGTGGCGGCCGACCAGTCGAGCGCCACCGCGAAGGTCTGCACGACGCCGATCAGCAGCGACGCCAGAAATGCGCCGGCCAGCGAACCCATGCCGCCGACCACCACCACCACGAAGATGATCGAGCCGACCGATGCGGCCATCGCCGGCTCGGTCACGTAAGTGTTCCCGCCGATGACGCCAGCCAGTCCCGCAAGTGCCGCGCCGCCGCCGAAGACCAGCATGAACACGCGCGGCACGTTGTGGCCCAGCGCCTCGACCATCTCCGGATGCTTGAGCGCAGCCTGGATCACCAGCCCGATGCGGGTGCGCGTGAGCAGCAGCCACACGGCCAGCAGCATGAGCAGCGCCACGGCCATGATGAATGAGCGCGACTTGGGAAACTGCGTGCCGTACAGCGTGAACAGCGGCCCTTGAAGTTGCGTCGGCAATCCGTACGGCACCGTCGACCGACCCCACACCAGCTGCACCACCTCGAGGATCAGATAGGACAGCCCGAATGTCACCAGCAACTCGGGCACGTGACCGAACTTGTGGACCCGTCGCAGGCTGTAGCGCTCGAAAGCCGCGCCGAGCGCGAACACAGCCAGCGGCGCCAGCACCAGCGCCGGCCAGAAACCGACGACGCCGGAGATGGTGTAGGCCAGGTAGGCGCCCAGCATGTAGAAGCTGGTGTGGGCGAAATTGAGCACGCCCATCATGCTGAAGATCAGCGTCAGGCCCGAACTCAGCATGAACAGCAGCAGCCCGTAGCTGACGCCGTTGAGCAGCGAGATGGCGAAGAATTCTGCGTTCAAGGTCGCTTCATCTGGCAAGACGTCGGCGTGCTCGCCACGTAGGCCTCATAGAACTTCACGGGCGCCAGCGTGTAGCCGGTGTTCTCGGGGCTGTACGGATTCTTCGCGTCGGCCTTCTGCCAGCGGGTGATGTACAGGCCCTGCTGGAGTTGATGGTCGGCCTTGCGCATCTCGACCTCGCCGTTGAAGCTGTTGAACTTCATGCCTTCCAGCGCCGCCGCCACCTTCAACGGGTCTGTCGACTTGCTCTTGACGAAGGCCTCGTTCATCATCGCGAACACGGTGTAGATGTCGGCTGTGTAGAGGTCGTCATTGAATTTCTTCTTGTACTCGGCCATGAGCGGCTGCATCACGCCGCTCGCGTTGTAGTGGGTATAGCCGACCTGCAACACCTTGCCATCGGACGCCGCGCCCATTGCAGTCGGTGTGCCCGTGGTGGCCGCGTAGTAGGTGTAGAACTTGACGTTCAGGCCGGCATCGTTCGACGCCTTGATCAGCAGCGCCAGGTCGGAACCCCAGTTGCCGGTGATGACCGTGTCGGCGCCCGACTGCTTGATCTTCGCGATGTAGGGCGCGAAGTCGCGCACCTGGGCCAGCGGGTGCAGGTCGTCGCCGACGATCTCTATGTCCGGCCTTTTCTTCTTAAGGTTTTCCTTGGCGAACTTAGACACCTGCTGGCCGTGCGAATAGTTCTGGTTGATCAGGTAGACCTTCTTGATCTCCGGCTGCTCCTTCATGTACGTCGTCAACGTTTCCATCTTCATGGAAGTGTCGGCATCCAGCCGGAAATGCCAGTAGCTGCACTTGCTGTTGGTGAGGTCGGGGTCGACAGCCGCATAGTTGAAGAACAGCACTTCCTTGCCGGGATTGCGGCCGTTGTGTTTCTCAAGCGCATCGATGATCGCCAGCGCGGGTCCCGATCCGTTCCCCTGCACCACGTAACGCGCACCCTGGTCCATGGCCGAGCGCAGCGCGCTGGTGGTTTCCTGCGGACTGAGCTTGTTGTCGATGCCGATGATCTCGAACTTCACGCCAGCAGCGTTCTTCTTGTTGAACTCTTCGGCGAGGAATTGGAAGGTCTTCAGCTGATTTGTGCCGACCGCGGCCATCAGCCCTGACAGCGGATCGAGCCAGGCGATCTTGACCGTCTCGCCCTTCTGCGCAAAAGCCATCGATGCGCTGAGAGCGCCTGCGGCAACGAGTGCCATGCCAACTGGATTCATTTCTTGTCTCCTGGTCTCTTCGTGTGAAGGCGACGCGAGGTTACAAGCCTTTGAACGCACGACCGTCAGGGATTGCCCGTAACGCCCGCGCATCGGAAACGCATCGCTATCCCGTTGGCGACATGTTCCTACCGCAAGGTAGAAAAATTGCGGCGATCAGATCGTCGGCAGCGTGTACCCGCGCAATTGCTCGCGCAGTTTCGCCTTGAGCATCTTGCCGGTCGCACCAATGGGAATCGACTCGACGAAGATGACATCGTCGGGCACCTGCCACTTGGCGGTCTTGCCTTCGTAGAACCTCAGCAGCTCCTCGCGCGTCACTTCCGCACCGGGACGCCTGACCACCGCGATCACCGGCCGCTCGTCCCACTTCGGGTGCGCCACGCCGATGCAGGCGGCCATCGCGACAGCCGGATGCGCGACCGCGATGTTCTCGATGTCGATGGAACTGATCCACTCGCCGCCCGACTTGATCACGTCCTTGCTGCGGTCGGTGATCTGCAGGTAGCCGTCGGGATCGATGGTCGCCACGTCGCCGGTCGGAAACCAGCCGTGGCCGTTGGCGTCCGGTACCAGCGGATCGCCGCCCTCGCCCTTGTAGTACGCCTTCACGATCCACGGCCCCTTGACCATCAGGTCGCCATAGGCCTTGCCGTCCCAGGCCAGCTCGGCACCCTCGCCGTCGACGATCTTCATGTCGACACCGAAGATCGCCCGCCCCTGTTTCAGGCGAATCGCGTTCTGCGCTTCGGCCGGCTGCGCAAGGTGCTTGTTCTTGAGCGTGCACAGCGTGCCGAGCGGGCTCATCTCCGTCATGCCCCAGGCGTGCAGCACGTCGACGCCGTAATCCTGCTGGAATGCCTGGATCATGGCCGGCGGGCATGCGGAGCCGCCGATGACGGTGCGCGTCAGGCTGCTGAAGCGCAGACCGCCCGGCTTCATGTGCGTCAGCAGCATCTGCCAGACCGTCGGCACGCCGGCCGCGAAAGTCACCTGCTCCGCCTCGATCAGCTCGTAGACCGATTTGCCGTCCAGCGCAGGACCGGGAAACACCACCTTGCAACCCGTCAGCGCGGCCGAGTACGGCAGACCCCAGGCGTTGACGTGGAACATCGGCACGACGGGCAGCACCGAATCGCGGGCCGAAAGGCACATCACGTCCGGCAGCGCCGCACCATAGGCGTGCAGGATCGTCGAGCGGTGGCTGTAGAGCGCGGCCTTCGGATTGCCGGTCGTGCCGCTCGTGTAGCACATGCTGGACGCGGTGTTCTCGTCGAAGGTCGGCCAGGCGTAGGTGTCGGACTGCGCGCCGATCCAGCTTTCGTAGCTTTCCAGGTTCGGTACGCCGCTGTCAGCGGGCAGGCGGTCGGCATCGCAGAGCGCAATCCATTTGCGAACGCCCGGGCACCTGGCGTGCACCGCCTGCACCAGTGGCAGGAAGCTCAGGTCGAAGCACAGGATCTTGTCTTCCGCATGATTCGCGATCCACGCAATCTGATCGGGATGCAGGCGCGGGTTGATGGTGTGCAGCACCCGGCCGGAACCGCTGACGCCGTAGTAAAGCTCCAGATGCCGGTAACCGTTCCAGGCCAATGTCGCGACCCGGTCGCCGAAACCCAGGTTTTCGCCGTCCAGCGCATTCGCCGCCTGGCGGGACCGCCGGGCCACGTCAGCCCATGTGTAGCGGTGAATGTCGCCCTCGACACGCCGCGAAACGATCTCGCCGTCGCCATGATGGCGCTCGGCGAATTCGATCAGCGACGAGATCAACAGCGGTTGGTCCTGCATCAAGCCCAGCATCGGGTGCACTCCTGGAAAATTTGAATTGTTGCCCAGCGTTCCGCAGCGACGTAGGGGGATTGCCCGTAATCCGCGAGTCGGCATGCGACGTACGGGAAAATCGACCCATGAGCTCGACATTCCCCGCCACCGAGGCAGACACCGAAACCCCGACCGCCCTGCCCTGGCGCAACGGTTTCGTCCGGCTCGGTTCTGCCTTCTCGACAAGGCTGCAGCCGACGGCGATCAGCGCGCCTTACTGGGTCGGCCGCAGCGATGCGCTTGTCGACGAACTCGGCCTTCCGGCCGGCTGGATCGACTCGGCGGAGGCTCTCGCCGCGCTGGCGGGCAACGCGGTCCTATCGGGCAGCGAGCCGTCGGCGAGCGTCTACAGCGGACATCAGTTCGGTGTCTGGGCCGGACAACTCGGAGACGGCCGTGCGATCCTGCTCGGCGAAATCGAAACGCCGCACGGTCCGCGCGAACTGCAGCTCAAAGGCGCTGGACGCACGCCCTATTCGCGCGGCGGCGACGGCCGGGCCGTGCTGCGGTCGAGCATCCGGGAATTCCTTTGCAGCGAGGCGATGCACGGCCTCGGCATCCCGACCACGCGCGCGCTGGCCGTGATCGGCTCCGACCAGCCAGTACGCCGGGAGGAAATCGAAACTGCTGCCGTCGTCGCACGCACGTCGCCGAGCTTCGTCCGCTTCGGTCATTTCGAGCACTTCGCGCATTCGGCAACCGACCGCACCGTCGAACTTAAGGCGCTGGCCGACGAAGTCATCGACCAGCACTACCCGGAATGCCGCACATCCGGACGCTTCGGCGGCAACGCCTACGCCGCGTTCCTGGAGGCGGTCAGCGAACGCACCGCGAAGCTGCTTGCCCAGTGGCAGGCAGTGGGTTTCTGCCACGGCGTGATGAACACCGACAACATGAGCATCCTCGGGCTCACCATCGACTACGGGCCGTTCCAGTTCCTCGACGGCTTCGATCCGGCGCACATCTGCAACCACAGCGATACGTCGGGACGCTATGCCTTCAATCAGCAGCCGAACGTCGCGTACTGGAATCTGCATGCGCTGGCGCAGGCGCTGCTGCCGCTGATCGGCGAGCAGGAAGTGGCCGTGGCCGCGCTGGCGTCTTACAAGACCGTGTTTCCGGAAGCGTACGACGCCCGAATGCGCGAAAAGCTGGGATTGAGCCACACCGCAGAAGATGCAAAAGATCCCGAAGACGATCGCGCGCTGATCGACGGCGTTCTGCGTCTGCTGGCGACCGAGCGCACCGACTGGACGATTTTCTGGCGCCGGCTTTCCGACTGCGGCGAACGCGGCGAGACGGCGCCCGTGCGGGACCTGTTCATCGACCGCTCCGGCATCGACGCATGGCTGCCGCGCTGGCTCGAGAAGCGCAACGCAACCGCCTCGATGCTGCCCATGCACCGGATCAATCCGAATTTCGTGCTGCGCAACCATCTCGGCCAGCAGGCGATCGAGCTGGCGCAGCGAAAGGACTTCTCGGGCGTCGCGACCTTGCTGAATCTTCTCGAAACCCCATTTGAAGAACACGCCGGCTACGAGACGTACGCCGGCTTCCCGCCCGACTGGGCCTCCACGATCGAAATCAGCTGCTCATCATGACCAACTCATCTTCCTCATCCGCCACGCCCAAGATCCAGAAAACCGATGCCGAATGGAAAGCCGTGCTTGCCGAAAAGGGCGCCGAGCCTGCCGCTTTCCAGGTGACGCGGCATGCCGCCACCGAGCGACCGTACACCGGAAAGTACGAAGCCAACTGGGCCGACGGCTCCTATCACTGCGTCTGCTGCGGCGCGAAACTGTTCGAGTCCGGCACCAAATTCGACGCCGGCTGCGGCTGGCCAAGCTTTTCGGAAGAAGCGGTGCCTGGCGCAATCACCGATATCGTCGACCGTTCGCACGGCATGACGCGCACGGAAAACGTCTGCACCAACTGCGGCGCGCACCTCGGTCACGTGTTCCCGGATGGCCCGACCGAGACCGGGTTACGCTATTGCATGAATTCGGCTTCGCTCGATTTCACGCCAAAAGACTGAACTGCCCGCTCGCGGCCACTTGATGAAACTACTGCTCGACTTCTTCCCCATCCTGCTTTTCTTCGTCGCCTTCAAGCTGGCCGACATCTATGTCGCCACAGGCGTGCTGATGGCCGCTACGGTGCTCCAGATGGCGATCACCTATGCCATCGAGCGCAAGCTGCAGGCGATGCAGAAGGCAACGCTGGTGCTGATCCTCCTGTTCGGCACGCTGACCTTGGTGCTGCACGACGACCGTTTCATCAAATGGAAGCCAACCGTGCTTTATGCAGCAATGGCGATCGGCCTGGCGGTCGCGCTCTGGGGTTTCCGGAAGAATTTCCTGCAAACCATGCTCGGCGCCCAATTGCAGTTGCCGACGCGGATCTGGACGCACCTGAACATCGCCTGGATCGGCTACTGCCTTTTCATGTCCGCCATCAACGCCTACGTCGCGCTGTATTTCAGCACCGAGGCCTGGGTCAATTTCAAGCTCTGGGGATATGCCTTCCCGATCGTTTTCCTGATCGCACAGGGTCTGTACATCTCGCCTCATCTCAAATCGGAAGACAAGCCCGCCGCATGACCGGAACATTTCTCCCGACCGCCGTCGATCTCGACAAGGCGCTGCGCAGTTCGATGGCGCCCACATCTCTCGAGGTCATCGACGAAAGTGCCCAGCACGCCGGGCATTCCGGCGCAGGCACCGAAGGCTACGGCACCCACTTCCGCGTGCGCATCGCTTCGCCGCTGTTCGAAGGGAAGTCGAGGGTGGCGAGACATCGGCTTGTGTATGATTCATTGCACTTTTTCATCGCTCAGGGCGTCCACGCCATCGCGATCGAAACGCTCTGAAAACCATCCGAGTTCCGACGCTCGACGTCGTTCCGTAAATACCTTCCCAATGAAAAACAAAACCCTCAAGACCATTGCGGTCGCGGCCGTCCTGAGCGCAGCCTCGATCGGCGCCTTTGCACAGAACGTCGCCATCGTGAACGGCAAAGCCGTGCCCAAGGCGCGACTGGATGTACTTGCACAGCAACTCGCAGCAGCCGGCCGGCCCGTCACGCCTGAAATGGCGCCCCAATTGCGCGAAGAAGTCATCGCCCGCGAAATCTTCATGCAGGAGGCGCAAAAGCAAGGTTTAGAAGCGACCGACGACTACAAGAGCCAACTCGAACTTGCGCGCCAGGCCATTCTGATCCGCACGCTTTTCGAGAACTACCGCAAGCAAAGTCCGGTAACCGACGCAGACGTCCAGGCGGAATACGACAAGTTCGTTGCGGCCAATGGCGGCAAGGAATTCAAGGCGCGCCATATCCTGGTCGAGACGGAAGATCAGGCGAAGAAGATCATCGCCGACCTGAACAAGGGTGCGAAATTCGAAGACCTGGCGAAGAAGCTGAGCAAGGATCCAGGATCGGGCGCCAACGGCGGCGATCTCGACTGGGCTGCACCAGCCAGCTTCGTTCCCGAATTCTCGGAAGCGATGATGAAACTCGGCAAGGGCCAGACCACCGCGGTTCCGGTCAAATCGCAATTCGGCTACCACGTGATCCGCGTCGACGACATACGTCAGGCGCAATTGCCGAAGATCGACGAAGTGAAGCCGCAAGTCACGCAGCAATTGCAGCAGCAGCGCCTTCAGAAATACCAGGAAGATCTTCGCGCCAAGGCGAAGGTGGAATAAAAAAAGCGGCTCCGGCCGCTTTTTTTATGTCCAACGAGTCGAGGGCGCTTAGCCGACCCACTTGCGCGCATTGCGCCAGATCTGCATCCATGGGCTCAAGTCATCTGGCTTGCCCGATGTCCAGCTCATCTGGATGTTGCGGAAAACGCGCTCCGGATGCGGCATCAGCGCGGTAAACCGACCATCCGGCGTGGTCACCGCGGTCAGCCCTTCCGCGCTTCCGTTTGGATTGAACGGATATTGCACAGTCGGCTTGCCCTGGTTGTCGACGAACCGCATTGCCGGAACAACGCGGCTCGCGTCGCCTCGACGATCGAAGTCGGCATAGCCCTCGCCGTGCGCAACCGCGATCGGCAGGCGGCTTCCGGCCATTCCGGTGAAGAACAGGCTCGGCGATTCAAGCACCTCGACCATCGAAAGACGCGCTTCGAAGCGCTCGCTCCGATTTGTCGTGAAGCGCGGCCAGGCTTCGGCGCCGGGGATGATGTCCGCAAGCTCTGCGAACATCTGGCAACCGTTGCAGACGCCCAAGCCGAAGGTGTCTGCACGGCTGAAGAACGACTGGAATTGCGCTGCAAGCTTCGGATTGAAGGTGATGCTTCGCGCCCAGCCGATGCCCGCGCCCAACGTGTCGCCGTAGCTGAAACCGCCGCAGGCGACCACGCCCTTGAAGTCGGCCAGATCGGCACGGCCGGTCTGCAGATCGGTCATGTGGACGTCGTGAGCGTCGAAACCGGCTTCGGTGAAGGCATAGGCCATTTCGACGTGCGAGTTGACGCCTTGCTCCCGGAGGATGGCGACTTTCGGGCGGGACTGGAGTATTGCGGGCGCGTCGAGGTTGCTGCCCGGCGCCAGGAAGAGATGCAGGCCGGGATCGGCTACATCACCCGCGGCAGCATGTTCCGCATCTGCGCAGGCAGGATTGTCGCGTTCGTGGGCGATCTTCCAGCTCACCGAATCCCAGACCTGATGCAGGTCGTGCAGCGTCGCGCTGAACACCGATTTCGCGTCCCGCCAGACTTCGAGCTTGCCCTTGCCGGCGTCCATGGTGGAGCTTTCGGGGCGCGTCTTGCCGACGAAGTGACTGCAGGCGCTCAGATTGTGCGAGCGCAACAACTGCATGACCTCGTTGCGCTCGGCGGTCCGGACCTGCAGCAGCATGCCCAGCTCCTCGCTGAACAGCGCCTTGAGCGTCAGTTCTTCGCGACGCGCGCCGACCTGCGTTGCCCAGTTCTTGGCATCGCCGGTTTCCATGCGGCTGTCGGAAATGCCGTCGCCTTCGGTCACCAGCATGTCGACGTTCAGTGCGACGCCGACATGGCCGGCAAAAGCCATTTCGCAGGCTGCCGCGAAAAGGCCGCCGTCGCTGCGGTCGTGCATCGCGAGAATCTTGCCGCCGGCGCGCAACGCATTCACCGCGGCGACCAGGCTGACCAGGTCTTGCGGATGGTCCAGATCGGGGACGACATCGCCACTCTGCCCCAACGTCTGCGCCAGGATGCTGCCGGCCATACGGTGCTGTCCGCGACCGAGGTCGATCAGCACCAGCGTCGTATCGGCTTCGTCGCGATCGAGTTGCGGCGTCAGGGTACCGCGCACATCGGCCAGCGTGGCGAAGGCCGTGACGATCAGGCTGACCGGCGAAGTGACCTTCTTCTTCTCTGCGCCGTCCGACCACTGGGTGCGCATCGACAGCGAATCCTTGCCGACCGGAATCGAAATCCCGAGCGCCGGACACAACTCGAGACCGACCGCCTTTACCGTCTCGTACAACGCCGCATCTTCTCCCGGCTCGCCGCAGGCGGCCATCCAGTTGGCCGACAACTTGACCCGCGACAGCTCGATCGGCGCCGACAGCAGATTGGTGATGGCCTCGGCCACCGCCATCCGGCCCGACGCGGGCGCGTCGAGCGCGGCCAGCGGCGTGCGCTCGCCCATGCTCATCGCCTCGCCGGCGAAGCCCTTGTAGTCGGCCAGCGTCACGGCGCAATCGGCTACCGGCACCTGCCACGGGCCGACCATCTGATCGCGATGCGTCATGCCGCCGACCGTGCGGTCGCCGATGGTGATGAGGAAGCGCTTCGACGCGACGGTCGGATGCGAGAGAACGTCGATCGCCGCTTTTTGCAGGTCGACGCCGGTCAGGTCGAGCGGCTTGAAGCTGCGCGTGACGGTCCTGACGTCGCGCAGCATCTTCGGCGGCTTGCCGAGCAGGACATCCATCGGCATGTCCACCGGCTGGGCAGCGGCGCCCTCGTCCGCAACCACCAGCTGGCGCTCTTCGGTCGCGACGCCCACCACCGAGAACGGACAGCGTTCGCGCTCGCAGAAGGCCTGGAACTGCGCCAGCGATTCCGGCGCGATGGCCAGAACGTAACGTTCCTGGCTTTCGTTGCACCAGATCTCCTTCGGCGCCATGCCGGATTCTTCGAGCGGCACCGCGCGCAGGTCGAATCGGGCGCCTCGCCCGGCGTCGTTGGTCAGTTCGGGGAACGCATTCGAAAGCCCGCCCGCACCGACGTCGTGGATTGCAAGGATCGGATTCGCCGCGCCTTGCTGCCAGCAATGGTTGATGACTTCCTGCGCGCGGCGCTCGATCTCCGGATTGCCGCGCTGCACCGAGTCGAAGTCGAGCTCGGCCGCGTTGGCGCCGGTCGCCATCGAACTCGCCGCGCTGCCGCCCATGCCGATGCGCATGCCCGGACCGCCGAGCTGGATCAGCAGCGAACCGGCAGGAAACAGGATCTTCTTCGTCTGCGTCGCGTCGATGCTGCCGAGGCCGCCGGCGATCATGATCGGCTTGTGATAGCCGCGCTGGACCGTAGCGCCGTCGGTGCCGGTGCTTTCGATGGCCTGTTCGTATTCGCGGAAATAGCCCAGCAGGTTCGGCCGGCCGAACTCGTTGTTGAATGCCGCGCCACCGAGCGGGCCCTCGGTCATGATCTGCAGCGGACTGGCGATATGCGCCGGCTTGCCGTAGTGCGCCTGTTGTCCGTCTTCGGGCCAGAGCTTCGACACGGTGAAACCGGTCAGGCCCGCCTTAGGTTTGGAGCCGCGGCCAGTCGCTCCCTCGTCGCGGATCTCCCCTCCGGCGCCGGTCGATGCGCCAGGAAACGGCGAAATGGCGGTCGGATGGTTGTGCGTCTCGACCTTCATGAGCACGTGGCTGAGCGTCGACTCCTTGGTGTAGCTTCCGCCGGCCGTTGACCGATCTGCGTCGCTGCGCGGCACGAAGCGTTCGATCTGCGTGCCCTCCATCACCGATGCGTTGTCGGCATAGGCGATCACCGTGTGCTGCGGACTCTGGCGCTCGGTGTGCCGGATCATCCCGAACAGGCTGTGCGACTGCGCCTCGCCATCGATGACGAAGTCGGCGTTGAAGATCTTGTGCCGGCAATGTTCGCTGTTGGCCTGCGCAAACATCATCAGCTCGACGTCGCTCGGATTGCGGCCGAGCCGGGTGAAGGCATCGACCAGATAGTCGATCTCGTCTTCCGCCAGCGCCAGGCCGAATTCGGCGTTGGCGGAAACCAGCGCCGCGCGACCGCCGCCCGACACGTCGACCTGCGCCATCGCCTGCGCCGGAAGTTCGGCGAAAAGCGCGGCGGCACCGTCGATGCCGGGCAGCACCGATTCGGTCATGCGGTCATGAAGCAGTGCAGCGACGACGGCCAGCGCATCGCCCTGGAGCACCGGCGTCTTGCCGAGCGTGCGGTCCAGCAGCGGCGCCTTCAGCGCGAGGTGGAATTGCGTGACGCGTTCGACACGGCGCAGCACCAGACCGCAGTTGTGGGCGATATCGGTGGCTTTCGACGCCCACGGCGAGACGGTGCCGAGGCGCGGCGTGACGACCAGTTCGGTCACGCCCTTGCTTTTCGGTGCGACGAACGGGTCGCCATAAGCAAGCAGAGAAGCGAAGCGCGCGCGCGCGGCATCGTCGGGAATGCTGTCGGTGACCACCAGATGGACAAAACGAGCCGTGATGGCGTCGATTCGCGAATCGACGGCCTGGAGCCGGGGAAGCAACTGGCGGGCGCGAAAGTCGCTGAGCGCGCTGCCGCCCTCGAACACGGTCACGACGGGTGGGCGGGTTGGGGTGGTCTGCGTCACGTGGCTGCCGAGTGAAAAAGAGCTCACAATTTTAGGCTACGCGACTGGGGACTTGGCTCAGGCCGTCGAACCGTCGCGGCGACGGGTGGGATAATTGTTTCATGAGCATTACCTACCACGACGCCGACGGCGCAGCCGCGATGCGCGTTGCCGGGCGCCTCTCTTCCGAGGTCCTGGACTACCTCACGCCTTTCGTCAAACCCGGTGTCACCACCAATGAGCTCGACCGCCTGGCGGGCGAGTTCATGGTGAAGCAGGGCACGACTTCGGCCTGCCTCGGCTACATGGGCGCAAGCTCCGTGCCGTACCCGAAGAACACGTGCACATCGCTGAATCACGTGGTCTGCCACGGGATTCCGAACGACAAGCCGCTCAAAAAGGGCGACATCCTGAACATCGACGTGACCGTCGTGAACGACGGCTGGTTCGGCGACAACAGCCGCATGTTCATCGTCGGCGACGCGTCGATCGCGGCCAAGCGGCTGGTGCAGATCACCTACGAGGCGATGTGGCACGGCATCCTGCAGGTTCGCCCCGGCGCACGGCTGGGCGATGTCGGGCATGCGATCCAGAAATTCGCCGAAGGTCACGGCTATTCGGTGGTGCGCGAATTCTGCGGCCACGGCGTCGGGCGCAATTTCCATGAGGAGCCGCAGGTTCTGCATTACGGCCGGCCCGGGACGCTCGACGAACTCAGGCCCGGCATGATCTTCACCATCGAGCCGATGATCAACGCCGGAAAGCGCGACATCAAGGAAGACGCCAAGGGCGGCCAGTACGACGGCTGGACGATCGTCACGCGCGACCACTCGCTGTCCGCGCAGTGGGAACACACGGTGCTGGTCACCGAAACCGGCTACGAGGTACTGACGTTGTCTGCCGGCAGCCTGCCGCCGCCGGCCTTCGTCACCGAGGCTGCGGCCGCGCCCCGCGTTGCTGCCACCGCTTCCGCTGCCTGACCGCGAACGCGCCGTGATCGAAGTCGCGAAGGTCGATGTCGCCACCCTGCGCGAGGCTTACCGTGCGCGGAAGCTGGCGCTGTTCGATACGCTGCGATTCGCCCGCGCACCGACGCGCAGCGTGCACGCGGTGTTGCGCCAGATTTCGGCGCTGGCCGACGAAACGCTGATCGCTCTCTGGACCGACGCGGGCTTCGGAAATTCGTTGACGCTGGCTGCCGTCGGCGGTTTCGGTCGCGGCGAGCTGTTTCCGTACTCCGATGTCGATGTGCTGCTCCTGCTGCCGGACGCCAACGCAGTGCAGGTCGAGCCGGCTCGGATCGAGGCTTTCATCGGCAATTGCTGGGATGCGGGGCTGGAGATCGGCTCCAGCGTGCGCACGCTCGTCGAATGCCTCGACGAAGCGGCGAGAGACGTCACCGTCCAGACGTCGCTGCTCGAGGCACGGCTGGTCACCGGAGACAAGAAACTCTTCACCAATTTTCGGAAACAGTTCTTCTCGGCCATCGATGCCAAGGCCTTCTTCGCGGCCAAATCGCAGGAAATGCGTCATCGACATCACAAGTTCGACGACACGCCTTATGCGCTGGAGCCGAATTGCAAGGAGTCGCCCGGCGGCCTGCGCGACCTGCAGAGCATTCTCTGGATCACCAAGGCGGCGGGTTTCGGCAATCGCTGGGAGGATCTGTCGAAGAACGGGTTGGCGACGCCGTTCGAAATCCGGCAGATCAAGCGAAACGAGGCGCTGCTGAGCTTGGTACGTGCGCGCCTGCATGTCACGGCCAACCGGCGCGAAGATCGCCTGGTGTTCGACCTCCAGACGGCGGTTGCCGCGACTTTCGGCTATGTCGGCGAGTCCCAGCGCAAGGCGAGCGAAGCGCTGATGCGGCGCTACTACTGGGCCGCGAAGGCCGTCACTCAGCTTTCGCAGATCCTGATGCTCAACATCGCCGAGCGGCTGCAACCGCTGGCCGAACAGCCGACCCGCATCAACGACCGTTTCCTCGAGAAGGCCGGAATGATCGAGGTCGCGAGCGACGACCTCTACCTCAAGGATCCGCACGCGATCCTGGAGACCTTCCTGCTCTACCAGAAGACCATCGGCGTGAAGGGCCTGTCGGCACGCACGTTGCGCGCGCTCTACAACGCGCGCCAGGTCATGGACAGCAAATTCCGCAACGACCGCGTGAACCATATCACGTTCATGCGCATGCTGCTGGAGCCGCGCGGCATCACCCACGCGTTCCGGCTCATGAACCAGACTTCGGTGCTGGGCCGTTACCTGCGACCGTTCCGCGGCATCGTCGGGCAGATGCAGCACGACCTCTTCCACGTCTACACGGTCGACCAGCACATCCTGATGGTGCTGCGCAACGTGCGGCGTTTCTTCATCGCCGAGCATGCGCACGAATACCCGTTCTGCTCGCAGCTCGCGGCGGGCTGGGACAAGCCGTGGATCATGTACGTGGCGGCGCTGTTCCACGACATCGCCAAGGGCCGCGGCGGTGACCATTCCACGCTCGGCGCGCGCGACGTGCAGCGTTTCTGCCGCCAGCACGACATTCCACGCGAAGACGCGAAGCTGATCGAGTTCCTGGTGTCCGAACACCTGACCATGAGCACCGTCGCGCAGAAACAGGACCTGAGCGACCCCGAAATCATCGGCGCTTTCGCAAAACGCGTCGGGAGCGAGCGCTACCTGACCGCGCTTTACCTGCTGACCATCGCGGACATTCGCGGCACGTCTCCCCGCGTCTGGAACGCATGGAAAGGCAAGCTGCTGGAAGACCTCTATCGCGCGACATCGCGCGCGCTCGGCGGCCACATGCCCGACCCGGACGCCGAAGTCGAATCCCGCAAACGCGAGGCGCTGATCGAACTGGCGCTTCACGCGATGCCTTTCGAATCGCACAAGGCGCTCTGGGAAACGCTGGACGTCGGCTACTTCATGCGTCACGACGCTTCTGAAATCGCGTGGCACACCAAGCAGTTGTCGCGCCATGTGCGTCTGAAGGGCGCGCCGATCGACTTCAAGGCGCCGCCGATCGTGCGGGCGCGTCTTTCTCCGGTCGGCGAAGGGCTGCAGGTGGTGGTCTATACGCCCGACCAGCAGGATCTGTTCGCGCGCATC
Source organism: Variovorax glucosi (assembly GCF_051216695.1). NCBI lineage: Bacteria > Pseudomonadati > Pseudomonadota > Betaproteobacteria > Burkholderiales > Comamonadaceae > Variovorax > Variovorax glucosi. The sequence continues at coordinate 213,653 of NZ_JBPJZE010000001.1, read as the reverse complement.
TGCGGATATTTCGACCAGTCGTCGTTCAGCATCCTGGATGCAAAGGTACACACGACCAGCACCGGTTATGCGCTGGACACCTTCCAGGTCGTGATGGCGTTCATCCCGGAGCATTACCGGGATCTCATCAGCATGGTGGAAACCGGGCTGGCCGGAACGCTCGCGGCCGCCGGTCCGCTCCCGGCACCTAGCAAGGGACGGGTCTCGCGGCGCGTTCGCAGCTTCCCGATACAGCCGCGCATCAACCTGACACCCGACGACAAGGCCCAGCGCTGGCTGTTGAACATTTCGGCAAGCGACCGGCCGGGACTTCTGTATTCCGTGGCGCGGGTTCTGGCGCGGCATCAGCTCAACATGCAGTTCGCCAAGGTCACGACGCTGGGCGAGCGGGTCGAGGACACCTTCTTGATCAGCGGACCTGATTTGCAGGGGCAACGTGCCCAGTTGGCCATCGAGACCGAACTGTTCGACGCACTGGCTTCCTGACGTCCTGAAAACGTTGCGTCCGGTTTTGAACTGTCATCGTGACGGTCGACAATTTCGCTGACAATCAGCCGCTATTTTGGCAATTGCATTCAATCGAAAGGATTTCTCATGACCCGTAACGACGACACCGGCAAACTGATTCTTCGCCTCGCACTCGGTATCCTCATCCTGATGCACGGCATTGCAAAACTCAGCTCCGGCGTCGGCGGAATTGCAGGAATGCTGACATCGCATGGCTTGCCTTCAGGCCTTGCGTATCTTGCATATATCGGTGAGGTCGTGGCGCCGGTGCTTTTGATCGTTGGCCTCTTCACGCGGCCTGCGGCGCTGGTCATTGCAATCAATATGGTGTTTGCAATCTACCTTGCGCACATGTCGCAGCTTTTCACCATCGGCAAGACCGGTGGCTGGGCGCTTGAACTGCAAGGCATGTTCCTTTTCGCCGCCATCGCAGTCGCGTTCCTGGGTGCCGGACGATTCAGCATCGGTGGGATATCCGGCAAATTCAACTGATACAGCCCGACAACTGATGCAGCTGATGCAACTGAAGAAATTCAGTCGTCCGCTGCGTCCAGCCCGGGAAACAGCACTTCAGTAAATCCGAAGCGTGAGAAATCGCGGACGCGCATCGGATAAAGAATGCCATACAGGTGATCCACTTCATGCTGCACGACCCGCGCATGAAATCCGCTCACCGTGCGGTCGATAGGGTCGCCGTACAAATCGAATCCGGTATAGCGCACTTCTAGGAAACGCGGGACCACGCCGCGGAGTCCGGGAACCGAAAGGCATCCTTCCCAACCCTCTTCTTTCGCTGCTCCGATTGCAGTCACGACCGGATTCAACAGGACCGTGCGCGGCACGACAGGCGCATCGGGGTAGCGCGGATTGGGTCCGTCGGTGCCGAAGATCACCAGTTGAAGATCGACGCCGATTTGCGGCGCTGCGAGTCCCGCACCGTTCACGGCCCGCATCGTGTCGAACATGTCCTTCACCAAAAGGTGAAGCTCATCGGTGTCGAATTCGGCAACCGGTTGCGCAGTGCGCAGCAGCCGCGGATCGCCCATCTTCAATATTTCGCGCTCAGCCATTCGAATCGAGCCTAATTGTTGCCCTGCTGCACGGACGTGCCCTGGTTCGGATTTGCGGTGTGACCATATTGAACCGGTGCGCCTGCACCCTGATTGATCGGGCGTCCGCCACCACCACCCTGGCCGAAATTCGGCGGACGACCCGGATTCACGGATGGTTGCGTCGGACGGCCGGGCGGGCGAACGCCCTGACCCGGACGTCCTCGATCTCCTCGATCTCCGCGATCTCCGCGGTCATTACGGTCATTACGGTCATATCGACCGTCGTAACCGCCGCGGCGGTAATTGTCGATCTGCACGCCGCCATAAACCGGGCTGCCGCCGTAATAGGGACGACCACCGTAGTAGCCGCCTCCACCGCCGTAATAGCTTTCCTGGTAATAGACCGACGGTGCCGGGGCGGGCGCACCGTAATAGTAGGAATCGGAATAGCCGCCCACCGGAACGCCGACGCAGCCGCTGAGCAGCACGATCCCACCGGCACCCGCTGCCATGGTTGCGATCCGACGGAAGATATTTGTTTTCATGAACTTTCCTTGTTCGACGCCCCGATAACGGGAGGCGCTTGGCCGTATCAGGGAATGTCGATTCCTTTTTCAAGGATTTCCAGCATGCCCCCTTCATCGATTACCTTGACGCCCAACAAGTTCGCTTTTTCGAGCTTGCTGCCGGCTTCGGCGCCGGCGACCACGTAATCGGTCTTCTTGCTCACCGACCCCGCGACCTTGGCTCCGGCCGCTTCCAGCTTGTCTTTCGCTTCGTCCCGCGACAGCGTAGGAAGCGTGCCGGTGATCACGAAAGTCTTACCCGCTAACGGTTTGGGTGGCTTCGCGGTTGGCTCGAATTCTTCCCAATGCAGGCCGCACGCCCGCAATTGTTCGACGACTTCGCGGTTGTGCGGCTGATCGAAGAAGGTTCGCAGGCTGGTCGCGACGACCGGTCCGACGTCTGCGACCTCTAGCAACGCATCCTCGCTGGCATCCATGATCGCGTCCAGCTTGCCGAAATGTTTCGCCATTTCCTTGGCCGTACTTTCGCCGATGTGACGAATGCCGAGGCCGAAAAGAAAGCGCGACAGCGTCGTCTGCTTCGATTTCTCCAGCGCTTCGACCAGGTTGGCCGCCGACTTGTCCGCCATGCGCGCCAGCCCGGCCAGCGCGACGAAACCCAGTCGGTAGAGATCGGGCAGCGTCCTGACCAGATCCGCGTCGACCATCTGCTCGACCAGCTTGTCGCCCAGACCCTCGATATCGAGCGCGCGACGGGCCGCGAAATGCAGGATCGCTTCCTTTCGCTGCGCCGCGCAGAACAGTCCTCCCGTGCAGCGGTAGTCGACCTCGCCCTCTTCCCGCAGCGCGTCGGACCCGCAAACCGGGCACTTTCGCGGCATCGTGAACTGCGGGCCACGTTCTTCCGGCAAGCGCGCCAGGCTGTCGGGCGCCAGACCGACGACCTCCGGAATCACGTCGCCCGCACGCCGGACGATCACCGTGTCGCCGATGCGCACGTCCTTGCGGCGCGCCTCGTCTTCGTTGTGCAGCGTCGCGTTGGTCACCGTCACGCCGCCGACGAAAACCGGCGCCAGCTTTGCGACCGGCGTCAGCTTGCCGGTGCGCCCGACCTGCACCTCGATCGCCAGCACTTCCGTCAGCTGCTCCTGCGCCGGGTATTTGTGCGCCACCGCCCAGCGCGGCTCGCGCGAGACGAAGCCGAGCTGCCGCTGCAACGCCACGCTGTCGACCTTGTAGACGACACCGTCGATGTCGTACGGCAAGGCGTCGCGTTCCAGCCGGATCTTCTCGTGGAACGCGATCAGCTCGTCGGCGCCACTCGCGCGCTGCGTCTGCCGGGCCACGGCAAAGCGCCAATCGCCGAATTGCGCCAGCAAATCGTGCTGCGTCTCGAATTCCGGCCCGCCCTCTTCCGGCGGCGTGATCTCGCCCAGTCCGTAGGCGAAAAAGCTGAGCTTGCGGTCGTTCGTGATTGCCGCGTCGAGCTGCCGAACCGCGCCGGCTGCCGCGTTGCGCGGGTTTACGAACAGTTTTTCGTTCTTCTGGCCCTTGGCGATCTTCTCGCGCTGGCGATCGTTGAGCTTCTCGAACTCGTCTCGCCGCATGTAGACCTCGCCACGCACCTCGACCACCGGCGGCGCGCCTTCGAGCTTCAACGGAATCTGCCGGACGGTGCGAATGCCGGCCGTCACGTCTTCGCCGATTTCGCCGTCGCCGCGCGTCGCGGCCTGCACCAGACGGCCGCTCTCGTAGCGCAGGTTCATCGCCAGACCGTCGAACTTCAGTTCGCAGACGTAGACCACCGGCGGCGCGTCCGGTGCCAGCCCCAGCTCGCGGCGCACGCGCGTGTCGAAGGCGATCGCGCCAGCGGCCGTGATGTCGGTTTCGGTGCGGATAGAAAGCATCGGCACCTTGTGACGCACCTTGGCAAAACCTTCGAGTGCCTTGCCGCCGACGCGCTGCGTTGGCGAATCCGGCGTGCGTAAGGCGGGATTGGCATCCTCGAGTTCCTGCAGTCGCCGGAACAACCGGTCGTACTCGGCGTCGGGCAGCAGCGGCGCATCGAGCACGTAATAAAGATGCGCATGATGGCGGAGCTGCTCGGTGAGAGCAGCGATCTCGTGGGCGGCTGCGGAAACGTCGGACATGGGAAACCAGGAACAGGGTCGGAAAGAATCAGCTGAAAAGTCGGCGCGCCAACGGTGAGCCGGCAGCCAGGTCGCGAGACTCGAGCGTGTCGTAAAGCTGCTCCAGGTCGGCGCCGATGATGTCCATGGTCTCGTCGCGCAGCATCTGCCCGTCGCCGTCGGTGACGACGCCGTCCATCTCCAGCGCCAGCGCGGCGGCGGCCTCGCGCATCCGCGCAAAGGGCTTTTCGCTGCGATCGACCTGCGGGACGTCGAGGCTCAGCGTGAGTTCGCGGATCGCCGACTGGGCCGGATCGTCGGCGAGTGCGGCCTGCGTGTCGAAAGACAGCCCGATGATTGGCGGCATGCCGGCCTCGCCGGCCGGCAGCACCATCCGCCCAGGAATCATCCCGAACACGAAACCCAGCCGCGCGGCATTCTGTTGCACATAGCCGGGACTCCACGCCGCATGCCGCGCGCGCAGCACGAAACCGAGCTGCGCATCGTGACCGCTGGCGAACTGGTCGAGCTCGCGGGCGCGCGCCACTTCATCGAGCATTTCCGGGAATTCGGGGCCGCCGTTGAGCGCGTCGGCAAAGGCCTGCGCCTTCATCACGAACTCCGAATATTCGATCTCGTTCAACGCGCCGGTGCGGTTGGCAAGCTGCACGCCAATCTGGAAAGCGCCGTAACGCTGGCCTGCCACTGGCGTTTCCCATTCGCCGTTGTGCTCGTTCAGGCCTTCGACCGCGACCGGCTTGCTGCCCGCGCGACGCGTCGGCGGCATCGCGGCGATGGCCGCATCGCCCGACACCAGGCCGTCGAGCGACACCGGCGCGATGATGTCGATCAGCGGATCGAGCCCGCCGCGGCGCTCTGCCGTCATCGCGATCGGCATGGCGCTGGGCGCCGGCAGATCGGGATCGAACAATGGTTCGTGGCGCTCGTTGCCGGGCGTCGGATGCGGCTCGATGTGCAGCACCGGCCCGTCGTCGTCGCCCGAGCCGCCGCGGTTCAACTCGCCGAACGATGTGGTTCCGAACGATGTCGGCGTCGCGCCTTCGGACATGTCGGGCTGGCGCGGCGAATTCCGGCGCGACGCCCAGGTGTTGTAGGCCACCAGTCCGGCAAGCACGAGGCCCCCGAGGATGGCGAGGGCGACGGTGAGACTGCTCATGAAGGAAAACTCGCTGTCGAAATCGCTGTCGAAATGTATGGCGCGGAAGGAACTGGCATCGTCAGGCGGGCTCGACCATCGACACCGCGGACTCCATGTCCACCGCCACGATGCGCGAAACGCCCTGCTCCTGCATCGTCACGCCGATCAACTGCTCGGCCATTTCCATGGCGATCTTGTTGTGGCTGATGAACAGGAATTGCGTACTTTTGCTCATGGCTGTAACCAGTTTGGCATACCGCTCGGTATTCGCGTCGTCCAGCGGGGCATCGACCTCGTCCAGCAGGCAGAACGGCGCCGGATTCAGCTGGAAGATTGCGAACACCAGCGCGATGGCGGTCAGCGCCTTTTCTCCGCCGGACAGCAGATGGATGGTCTGGTTCTTCTTGCCGGGCGGCTGCGCCAGCACCTGGACGCCGGCATCGAGAATTTCGTCGCCGGTCATCACCAGGCGCGCGTTGCCGCCGCCGAACAGCTCCGGGAACATGCGGCTGAAATGTTCGTTGACGATATTGAAGGTGCCGCCGAGCAGCTCGCGCGTCTCGATGTCGATCTTGCGGATCGCGTCTTCGAGCGTGCCGATGGCTTCGTTCAGGTCGGCGGACTGCGCGTCGAGGAACAGCTTTCGCTCGCTCGCCAGCGTGAGCTCGTCGAGCGCGGCCAGATTGACGGCGCCCAGCGCAGTCACTTCGCGATTCAAACGGTCGATCTCGCCTTGCAGGCCGGTGAGCCGCACATTGCCGGTCTCGATCGACAGTGCGATGGCTTCCAGATCGGCCTTGGCATCTTCCAGCAGCGTCGCATATTGCTCGAAGCCGAGACGCGCCGCCTGTTCCTTAAGCTGGAATTCGGTGATGCGCTGACGCAACGGCTCCAACTCGCGTTCCAGCTGCAACCGGCGCTCGTCACTCGAGCGCAGCTGAAGCGTGAGCCCGTCGTATTCGCTGCGCGCCCGCCCGAGCGCCGTTTCGCGCTCCAGCTTGAGCGCGACCGCATCCTGCAGGCCAGCCTGCGCCGCCGCATCCGACAGCCGGGCGAGTTCGGCCTGCGCGCGTTCCAGTTCGTCCGCGAGAGACACCGTCTGCTGCGCCGCCGTGTCGATGGCCCGCCCGAGCTCGCCGCGCCGTGCTTCGACGCTGCGACGGGTGAAGGTCGCTTCCTGCGCCTGGCGTTCGAGCCCGCGATGCTGTTCGCGGCTGGCGGCGAGCGCGCGGCCGGCCTCGATCACGCGCTCGTCGAGCTGCGCGTGGCGCTCCTGGCTGTCGGCCAGCTGCATGTCGAGTTCCTCGAAGCGACCTTCGGCGGCGACGCGGCGCTCCTGCAGGTCTTCGAGTTGCGCATCGACTTCACCGAGGTCGGCGGCGAGCTGTTCGCTGCGCGCGCGCGTCTGCTCTGCGAGCTGGGTCAGGCGGAGCGTCTCTACCTGCAGTGCATGCGCCGACGACTGCGTCTCCGCAGCCTCGCGGCGGACGGCGACCAGGCGCTGCGCCACATCGGCGTAGGCGGCTTCGGCGCGGACCAGCGCGGTGCGCGCCTCGTCGCTGATCAGCGTCTGGGCGCGCAACTGGCGCTCCAGGTTTTCTATTTCCTGCTGACGCGCAAGCAAGCCGGCTTGTTCCGAATCCGGCGCGTAAAAGCTCACGCTGTGCGCGCCGACCGCATGGCCGCTCTGCAGATAGATGACTTCACCGGGCTGGAGCTTGTCGCGCTGCGCGAGCGCTTCATCGAAGCTCTCTGCCGTGCGGCAACCGTTCAGCCATCCGACCAGCAGCGCCTGCAAGCCGGCATCGCTCACACGCAGCAGATCGGACAGGCGCGGCAGATCTGTCGGCTCCGCAGACGGCGCTGCATCGGAAGGCGGGCTGTAGAACGCCAGCTTGGCCGGCGGCGCCGAACCCGCAAAAGCCCGGACCATGTCGAGCCGCGAGACTTCCAGCGCGCCGAGCCGCTCGCGCAGCGCGGATTCCAGCGCGTTCTCCCAACCCTGCGCGATGTGGATGCGGCTCCACAGCCCTTGCAGGCCGTCGAGCCCATGCTTCGCGAGCCACGGCGCGAGCTTGCCGTCGGTCTTGACCTTTTCCTGCAGCGTGCGCAGCGCCTCCAGCCGCGCCGAGAACTCGGCATGGCGCGCGCCTTCGGTGTTGACGGCCAGCTGCGCAGTTCGGCGGTCATCGTCGCGCTGCGGCACGGTTTCCTGCAGATCCTGCAGCCGGGCGTCGGCTTCGGCGGCAGCTTCCTGTGCCGCTTCGAACTGCGCCTGCATCTCGCGGAGCTTCTCTTCGTCGGGCGCGGCCAGCGATTGCCTGTCGCTGCGCAGGCGTTCGCTGCGGAGCGTGAGCTGGCGGCTCTGTTCCTCGATGTTGCGCTGGTCGGCGGCCAGCACCTGGATCTGCTGCTGCACCTGAACGACCGTCGCGCGCTGGGCGTTGGCTTCGTTCTGCGCGCGCTGCTGGGCGTCTTCGAGTTCCGGCATGCGCGCATCGTGCTCTTCGAGCTGCGCGGCCAGCAGTTCGGCCTGCTCTTCGGCATCGACGCCCTGCCCGGCCAGCGCTTCGAGTTCGACCTCGGCATCTTCGCGGCGTGCGCTCCATTGACCGATCTGCTCGCGCAGCTGCACCAGTCGCTGCTCGACCCGCTGCCGCCCTTCGACGACGAAGCGGATCTCGCCTTCGAGCCGACCGACTTCGCCGCTGGCTTCGTACAGCCGACCCTGCGCCTGATTGACCAGGTCGCCCGCGCCGTAATGCGCCTGGCGCACCGTTTCGAGTTCGGATTCGATGCGCCGCAGATCGGCGGTGCGCGATTCCAGATCGTTCAGCGCCTTGCCGGCGTCGGCCTTGACGCGCGCCTGATCGGCCTCGCTCTCGGTTCGCTTCAGGAACCACAGCTGATGCTGCTTGCGGGTCGCGTCGCCGGTCAGCGTGTTGTAGCGCTGCGCGACCTCGGCCTGCTTCTCGAGGCGCTCCAGATTGGCATTGAGTTCGCGAAGGATGTCTTCGACACGCGTGAGGTTTTCGCGCGTGTCGCCGAGGCGGTTCTCGGTCTCGCGGCGGCGCTCCTTGTATTTGGAGACGCCGGCAGCTTCTTCGAGGAACAGGCGCAGTTCCTCGGGCTTCGATTCGATGATCCGGCTGATCGTGCCCTGGCCGATGATCGCGTAGGCGCGCGGGCCGAGGCCGGTGCCGAGGAACACGTCCTGCACGTCGCGGCGGCGCACCGGTTGGTTGTTGATGAAGTAGCTGCTGGTGCCATCGCGCGTCAGCACGCGGCGTACGGCGATTTCGGCGAACAGCGCCCATTGGCCGCCGGCCCGGTGATCGGCATTGTCGAACACCAGCTCCACGCTCGAACGGCTGGCCTGCTTGCGCGTGGTCGTGCCGTTGAAGATCACGTCCTGCATCGACTCGCCGCGCAGCTCCGACGCACGCGATTCGCCGAGCACCCAGCGCACCGCATCCATGATGTTCGACTTGCCGCAGCCATTCGGCCCCACCACGCCGACCAGCTGGCCCGGCAGCAGGAAGTTGGTGGGTTCGGCGAACGACTTGAAGCCGGAAAGCTTGATGGAATTGAGGCGCACGGAGGGTCGGAGCAGCTCGGCGATGACGCCAAGGTGTTGATTTGTAAGGGAAAACGAGCAACCGGGCGGTTGCGGTGCGAGCTGTCGATGATAACGTGCGCGCCATGCCAGTTTTCTACGTCCTCCTCGGGCTCGCCCTCCTGCTTCAGGGCTGCGTCAGCCCGTCCACGCAACGCGCCGAACCGTACGCCACGCACGAATGGCTGCAGTCCAGCGCCAACCGCATCGCCAACCTCGCATTGCGCGACAACCTGCAGTCGATCAGGCGGGTTCAGCTGTCGCTCTACCGACGCAATCCGCGCGAATGGCGCAAATGGGCCGCAAGCCCCGAAGATGCGGTGCAGCGCACCTGGGACGCGGTGACGGTGGCGACCGCGCCGGTGGCGCCAAAGTCCTCCGATCCCACCGATGCACCGGCCGCACCCGTCGGCCCGCCCGCGCCGGTACCGCTCATACTGCAGCAACTGCACGGCGCGACCGGCATTGACGCCATCCGGCTCGCATTCCAGACCACGCCTGCGCCGTATGCCGGCGACCGCGTGGCCGCGCTCGTCGTCGGCTGGGCATCGATGCTCAAGCAGGCGAACGGCGACACCTGGGAGCAGACGATGGTCGACGGCGTGAATGCCGAGAACAGCTACCGCGCGGCGCGCAACGTCGAGATTTCGCTGTGGCTGATCGGCTCTAAAACAGGGTCGGACGGACAGCCCCTGCTGCTGGCGACCGAAGTCAGCGAGCGCGGGCGCAATCTGGTCGTCGACCGGGAATTGTCGAAAGTCGTGGCTCGGCTCGATCTGATGGCCGCGCAGGCCGACGAGAAATACCGCCGCGCCGCGCTGGACTTCACCCAGGGCTGGGTTCTCGGCAGCCTGGGGCCATTTCTGCAACTCGCAAAACCATAACCGGTACGCGCTCTCGAGTTCGGAAACATGTTTCCTTTTTCATTTGATCAGGTAATATCTTTACGTGGTCAAACGAGAACTCATCGAGCAACTTTCAGCACGGCGCGTTGTGCTTGGGCTGAGTCATGCCGAGGTCGCCGAGCGTTCGGGACTGACCGAGCGCTCGGTGCGCAACGTGCTCGGCACCGCTGCCAACCCGCAGCTCTCATCGCTGCTGGCGCTGGTCGATGCGCTCGGCCTCGAAGTGCAGCTCGCGCCTAAAGGTTTCGGCCCGACGACGACTTCGACGGATGCGGCCTACAAGCCGGTCGTCACCCGCATCGGCCACAAGGTGTCCGAAGCCATGCCGCAAGGCTGGCCCGATGCCGCCAATGCCGCCGATCCGCCCAGTACGCAACGATGAACGTCAAGATCCTGGAGATTGCGCTCGGTACGCAGCCGTTCGGCAAGCTATTCCAGTTCGCCGACCTGTGCCGTTTCGTCGCCGAGCCGGCACTGATCGCGGCGCCGCCCGCGCAGGTGCTGTCGCTGTCGATGGTGGCTGCCGACACCGCCGCGCAGTCGGCGCTCTGGAGCGACGTTCGCAATCCGCTGTTCAACGCGCAGGCCGGACGGTTGCCGGCTTTCTTCCAGAACCTGCTGCCCGAAGGCATCCTGCGCACCCACATCGCGCAGCTGCGCGGCTGCCGCGAAGACGATCACTTCGAGCTGCTGGCCGCATGCGGTGGCGATCTGCCGGGTGCCGTCAGCGCTCGGCCCGCCACGGTCGACCGCGCGACATTGCAGCGACTCGTCACGCAGGACCAGGACGCGCTGGAAATGACGGTGATCGCACTGCCGATGCCGCAAGGCATTTCCGTCTCGGGCGTGCAGCCGAAGCTCGGGCTTCGTCGCCAGGGCGGTCGCTACGTGGCGCGCACGCGGTCCGGCAACAGCACGCGGGTGATCGCCAAACTGCCGATCGCCGGACGGCCGCACATGCCGCAGCTGGAGATGCTGTCGCTCCAGCTGGCACGCGCTGCCGGCGTCGATACCTGCCATGCCGAACTCGCGCCGCTGTCGGCCATCGACGCCGAGCACAGTTACGCGCTGCCGGACGAGCCCGACTTCCTCGCCGTGACGCGCTTCGACCGCGACGGCGCGCGGCGCATCCACTTCGAGGATTTCGCGCAGGTGCTGGCCGTCGATCCGCAGCACAAATACGGATCGAGCTACCTCGCGATGGCGCTGGCGATGCAGGCCTTTCCGTCGCTCGGCGAACCGGCCGTGATGGAACTGGTGCGGAGGCTGGTCGTGAACGACCTGCTCGGCAACCCCGATGCGCACCTGAAGAACTTCGGCGTGTTGTATGCCGACGGCATCGCGCCGCGTCTCGCGCCGGCCTACGACATCGTCGCCTACGACGCGATGCAGGGCGCCGACGGCCATGCGCTGCCGCTGATTCCGTCGCCGACCCGCGCGAAAGATGCGAAAGATCAGAAACCCGCAATGCGCACTCTGCGCCCGCCGTTCTTCACGCCGACCTCCGTGCGCGCCTTCTGCTACAGCGCCGGCCTGAACGAGCCGCTGATGCGCCGCACCATCGCCGATACCGTTCGCGCAGCGCGCGCTGCCTGGCCTGCGATGACCGAAGCCTCCACGCTACCGGCGGCCTGGAAGCAGCGCATGCGGAACCGGCTCGAAACGCATCCGCTGTCACAAGGACTGACACGGCGCGGCACATAAAATGCAGGCCCTTCTTTGTCCCTCTTCCATCGGAAACCACATGAGCTCCATCAATTTCATCGGCGGCGAAAAAGGCGGTGTCGGCAAATCGGTCACGGCACGCGTCCTGGCGCAGTACTTCATCGATCACAGCCGCCCGTTCACCGGTTTCGACACCGACCGCTCGCACAGTTCGTTCACGCGTTTCTACGAAGGCTTTGCGTCGCCGGTGGTGGTCGACAGCTTCGAAGGGCTCGACACCATCGTCAACAGCTTCGAAACCAATCCGCAGCAGAGCGTGATCGTCGACCTGGCGGCGCAGACGCTGGCGCCGATCGCGCGCTGGATCAAGGAATCCGATCTGTTCGACGTGCTGGCCGAACTCGGCGTGGCAGTCAACTTCTGGCATGTGCTGGACGACGGCAAGGATTCAAGCGACCTGCTCGGCAACCTGATCGACACCTTCGGCAACCGCCCCAACTACATCGTGGTCCAGAACTACGGTCGCGGCAGCGACTTCGGCCTGCTGCTCGGTTCATCGTCGATGACCAAGGCGACGGCGCATTCGGCCAAGGTCATCACGCTGCCGCGCCTGCACGAAGCCAGCATGCGCAAGATCGACGCGCACAACAGCAGCTTCTGGAAAGCCGTGAACGACCGCGAAGGCGCGCATGCGCTGGGCCTGCTGGAACGTCAGCGCGTGAAGACATGGCTCGCCACGTCTTACGCGGCGTTCGACACGCTGCCGCTGTAAAGCCAAGCCCGCATGCAGAGACGACAGTTTTCCATGGGTGCGGGTGTCGTGATCGCCTCAGCAGCGCTAGGTGCAACGGCGCAGACGACGGGCGTCGACGAGGCTTTGGAGTGCATCGAGGCCGCCAGCGGCGGGCGCCTCGGCGTCTGCATTCTGGACACGGCCACGGGACGCCGAACGGCCTATCGGGCCGACGAGCGCTTTCCGATGTGCAGCACATTCAAGTTTCTTGCGGCCGCTTTCGTGCTCCAGCGATCCGACAGCGGCCTCGAAAAACTCACGCGCGCCGTCGCGATTCCGGCCAAGGCAGATCTGGTTCCGTACTCGCCTGCCACCGGCCCCAGCGCTGGCGGAACGATGACGATGGCGCAGTTGTGCGACGCCGCGATCACGCTGAGCGACAACACCGCCGCCAACCTGATGCTCGCAAGCTTCGGCGGACCGGCCGGGCTGACAGGTTTCACGCGCGCGCTCGGCGACCGGTCCACGCGGCTCGACCGCATCGAGCCGCTGTTGAACGAGGCAACGCCCGGCGACGAGCGCGATACGACGACACCGGCGGCGATGCTCGGCCTCATGGAGAAATTGCTGGTCGAAAACACGTTGAAGCCCGCATCGCGCGAACGGTTGACGGCCTGGCTGCTCGCGAACACCACCGGAGCAAGACAGATTCGCGCCGGCGTGCCGGACGGCTGGCGGGTCGGCGACAAGACGGGAGCAGGCGGTCATGGCACCGGGAACGACATCGCCATCGTCTGGCCACCCGGCAAGGACAGCGCACCATTCCTGGTGACGGCTTACCTGACTGGCACGTCCGGCCCCGTCGAACAACGCCATGCGACGCTGGCAGCCGTGGGAGCGCTTCTGCCGACGATCGCAGGCAGAAGCTGAAACCAGATCAGGCCGCGCTGCGGAGCCCCGGGCGATCGACCGAAATCGGCGCGCGCTTCGTGACCATCAGAAGCAGCAGCACTGCAAACACCGCGAACGCGATAAACGACCAGTTGGCGATCGACAGCCCGAACAGCGTCCAGTCGATCTTGCTGCAGTCGCCGCTGCCGCGAAAAATCATTGGCAGCGCGCGCTGCAGCGGAAAAGTCTCGATCATTCCGTAGATGTCGCGGCCGCAGGTCACGACCTCGGGCGGATACCACTGCAAGAAGCTCTGCTTGGCTGCGGTGAACGCGCCGCCGACCGAAAAAAGCAGCGCTAGTGCACTGCCGACCCGCTGACCCGTGCGACCACGCATCAGCGCCGCCAGACCGGTGAACACGGCCACCAGCACCAGCGCGTAACGCTGCACGATGCACATCGGACACGGTTCGAGTCCGACAACATGTTGCAGGTACGCGCCGAAAGCGAGCATGGCGATGCAGGCAGCGCAGATCAACGCCAGTGCCCGACGCGGCGAGCGGAAAAACCAGTCAATCAAGGTGAAACCCAATCTTCGACGAACACCTTGGCCTTGCGCGGGGTAGCGATCACGGTGTCGCCCTCCGTCAAGCCCAAGTCACGGAACTGTTGCGCAGGGAGTTGCGCTTCTATGAGAGTTCCGGAGCCCTGATTATCGGGATTCGATTCGACGGGTTGAAGTTCCAGTCGGGCGGTCGGTCCGACGACGATGGCACGCGACAGCGTCGCGACGATGCCGGTGCTGTCGCTGCCGGCGGCGCGCGGCACGTAGCGCGTCACCTCGATGTCGTGCGGTCGCACGTACGCAAGCGCCTTGGCGTCCTGCGCGCCGACATGTTCGGGTGAATTCAGCCGCATGCCGTCGAGCTGCACCTCGCCGTCGTTGGCGCGGCCATGGAACAGGTTCACGTCGCCGAGGAAGCCGTAGACGAACGGGCTGGCCGGATGGTCCCAGACCTCCTGCGGCGAGCCGACCTGCTCGATCTTTCCCTTGTTGATGACGACCACGCGGTCGGCCACTTCCAGCGCTTCTTCCTGGTCGTGCGTGACGAAGATCGAGGTAACGTGCAGCTCGTCGTGCAGGCGGCGCAGCCAGCGGCGCAGTTCCTTGCGCACCTTGGCGTCGAGGGCGCCGAAAGGCTCGTCGAGCAGCAGCACCTTCGGCTCCACGGCCAGCGCCCGGGCCAGCGCGATCCGCTGGCGCTGGCCGCCGGAGAGTTGCGACGGATAGCGGTCGGCCAGCCAGTCGAGCTGCACCAGCTTGAGCAGATCGGTGACTTTGGCCTTGATCTGCGCATCGCTCGGACGCTGGCTGCGCGGCTTCACGCGCAGGCCGAAGGCGACGTTCTCGAACACGGTCATGTGGCGGAACAGAGCGTAATGCTGGAACACGAAGCCGACCTGCCGCTCGCGCACGTGCACGTCGGTGGTGTCCTCGCCGGAGAACAGGATGCTGCCGGCGTCGGCGGTTTCGAGCCCCGCGATGATGCGCAGCAGCGTGGTCTTGCCGCAGCCCGACGGGCCGAGCAGCGCGACCAGTTCGCCCGAGGCGATGTCGAGGTTGACGTCGTTCAGCGCCCGGAAGTCGCCGAACTGCTTGCTGATATTACGGATTTCAATGCTCATGATTCTTCTCTTTTCAGGCCGTGGCCGGAGGGCGCTCGGGCGGCAGTTCGGCGATCAGCTTCATTTCGCGCTCATGGCGCCATTCGATGACTGTCTTGATCAGCAGTGTCACCAGCGCCAGGATCGCCAGCAGCGAAGCCACGGCGAACGCAGCAACCGACTGGTATTCGTTGTAGAGCACCTCGACATGCAGCGGCATCGTGTTGGTCTGCCCGCGGATGTGGCCGGAAACCACCGACACCGCGCCGAATTCGCCCATCGCCCGCGCGTTGCACAGGATCACGCCGTAGAGCAGGCCCCATTTGATGTTGGGCAGCGTCACGCGCCAGAAGGTCTGCCAGCCGGTCGCGCCGAGCACGATGGCGGCCTGTTCCTCGTCCGTGCCCTGCGACTGCATCAGCGGGATCAGCTCCCGCGCGATGAACGGGAAGGTCACGAAGACGGTCGCCAGCACGATGCCGGGTACGGCAAAGATGATCTTGATGTCGTGCGCGGCCAGCCACGGGCCGAACCAGCCCTGCGCGCCGAACACCAGCACGTAGATAAGACCCGCCACCACCGGCGACACCGCGAAAGGCAGGTCGACCAGCGTCGTCAGGAATGCCTTGCCGCGAAATTCGAACTTGGCGATCGCCCAGGCCGCGGCTACGCCGAACACCAGATTCAGCGGAACCGCAATGGCAGCCGTGATCAGCGTCAGCCGGATCGCGCTCCAGGCATCGGGCTCCTTCAGCGCCTCGACATAAGCGCCGAAACCCTTGCGCAATGCCTCTGCCGCCACGGCGGCCAGCGGCAGCACGAGGAACAGGAACATAAAGACCAGCGCCAGGCCGATCAGCGTGTGGCGGACCCATGGCGCCTCGGTCGTGCCGGCCTTGGCACGGCGCACCGTGCGTGCGTTGTTGCCGCTCATTTCACGCTCCTCCCGAACGACGGCGTTTCCAGCCCTGCAAGGCGTTGATCACCAGCAGCAGCAAGAACGAGATCACCAGCATCACCAGCGCGACCGCCGTGGCGCCCGCGTAGTCGTACTGCTCCAGCTTGCCGATGATGATCAGCGGCGTGATCTCGGAAATCATCGGCATGTTGCCGGCGATGAAGATCACCGAGCCGTACTCGCCGATCGCGCGGGCGAAAGCCATCGCGAAACCGGTCAGCAGCGCCGGCATGATCGACGGCAGGATCACCTTGGTGAAGGTCTGAAGGCGGGTCGCGCCGAGCGAAGTCGCGGCTTCTTCCAGTTCTTTCTCGGTGTCTTCGAGCACCGGCTGCACCGTGCGCACCACGAAAGGCAGGCCGATGAAGATCAGCGCGATCACGATGCCTGCCGGCGTGAACGCCAGCTTGATGCCGTGCGGCTCCAGGAACTGACCGACCCAGCCGTTGCCGGCCAGAAGCGCTGTCAGCGAGATGCCGGCCACCGCTGTCGGCAACGCGAACGGCAAGTCGACCAGCGCATCGACGATGCGCTTGCCCGGGAACTTGTAACGCACCAGCACCCACGCGACCAGCAGGCCGAACACCAGGTTGACCAGCGCCGCGATGAACGAAGCACCGAACGTCAGCCGGTACGACGCCATCACGCGCGGCGACGTCACCGCGACCCAGAACTGGTCCCAGGTCAGCGTGAACGTCTTGAAGACCAGTGCCGACAACGGAATCAGCACGATCAGGCTCAGATAGAGCACGGTGTAACCGAGCGTCAGATTGAAGCCCGGCAGAACGCGGCGCGTACCGCCTGCGCGATTCACGCGCGAAATCGGCGCTGTCGCGGACGACAGCGCCGAAGAAGAAACGCCGCTCATTTCGGTGCGCTGTAGAGCTTGTCGAATTGCCCGCCGTCGTTGAAGTGCACTTTCTGCGCTTCACTCAGGCTGACGAACAGTTCCTGCACGGTAAACAGCTGCAGCGGCTTGAAGGTCGACGCGTACTTCTTCAGCACGGCCTGCGAGCGCGGACGCAACGCATGCTTCGCCGCGATTTCCTGGCCTTCATCCGAATACAGGTAGTCGAGATAAGCCTTGGCCAGCGCGCCGGTGCCCTTCTTGTTGACCGTGCGCTCGACGACGGCCACCGGGTTCTCGGCCACGATGCTGATCGACGGGTAGACGGCATCGACCTTGCCGGTTCCGAATTCACGGTCGATGGAAACCACTTCGGACTCGAACGTGATCAGCACGTCGCCGATGTTGCGCTGCAGGAAGGCCGTGGTGGCATCGCGACCGCCGCGCGCCAGGATCGGCACATTCCTGAACAGCTTGCCGACGAATTCCGCCGCCTGCGCATCGGTGCCGCCCTTCTTCTTCACGTAGCCCCACGCGGCCAGATAGGCGTAGCGGCCGTTGCCGCCGGTCTTCGGATTGACGACCACGACCTTGATATCGGGCTGGATCAGGTCTTCCCAATCCTTGATGTTCTTCGGATTGCCGTTGCGCACCAGGAAAAGCATCGTCGAAGTGGTCGGCGAGGCGTTGTCGGGGAAGCGCTTGGCCCAGTCCTTGGCGACCACGCCGGCATTGGCCAGGAATTCGATGTCGGTAGAGGTGTTCATGGTGACGACGTCGGCATCGAGGCCGTCGGCCACCGCGCGCGCCTGGGCGCTGGAACCGGCGTGCGACTGGTCGACCTTCACGTCCTGACCGGTCGTCTTCTTGTAGTGGGCGACGAAAGCCGCGTTGTAGTCCTTGTAGAACTCGCGCGCCACGTCGTAGGAGACGTTCAGCAGCGTATTGCCTTGCGCCGCCGCATTGCCGCCGATGAGGGCCGACGAAGCCATCGCCAGCGCGAAGGCGATGGTCTTGATTCTGGAAGTCATAGAGATTGCGAAGATTGCAGGGGATGCGGAGAAGAGGGAGACGAGGGAGAAGAAGAAAGGGCGGAGGTCGACGGTGTTTCGATCAGGGACTGCAGCAATGCCAGGCCCAGGGGCCAGTCGCCATGACCGGAGTCGAGATTGATATGGCCCGCATTCTGCATGCGGACGAATTCGCTGCGCCAGGCACGCGCATAAGCGCCCGCGAGGCGCACCGGACAGAACGGATCGTTGCCGCTGGCCACGACGATGCTGCTGTACGGCAACGGTGCATAAGGCACCGGCGCGAAATCGTGCAGCGCCGCACGTCGCTCGGGATCGGCCGGCGCCACCAGCAACGCCCCGCAGATGCGTGCCGCCACCTCGGGCGGCAGGTGTGCCGTCGCGATGCAGCCGAGGCTGTGCGCGGCGACCACGACCGGCCCCTCCTGCGCAACGATCAGATCGCCGATCGCCCGAACCCACGATTCGCGGCGCGGCGAAACCCAGTCGTCCTGCACCACGCGCACCGCGCCCTGCATGCGCTCGGCCCACAGGCTCTGCCAGTGGCCGGGACCGGAGTCGCGCCAGCCGGGAACGATGACGACCGTCGGTTTCAAGGTCAAGGTTCTGCGCGCTTACTTGTTCGGCTGCGGCGTGATGCGCAGGTACGGCTTCACGGCCTTGAATCCCTTAGGGAAACGCTCGGCCAGTTCGGCGGGGTCCTGGATGCTCGGCACGATCACCACGTCGTCGCCGTCTTTCCAGTTGGCCGGTGTCGCGACCTTGTGGCTGTCGGTGAGCTGCAGCGAATCGACCACGCGCAGCAGTTCGTCGAAATTGCGGCCGGTGCTCGCGGGATAGGTCAGCGTGGCGCGGATCTTGTGTTGCGGATCGATCCAGTAGACGGTGCGCACGGTCGCGGTCGTCGATGCGTTCGGGTGGATCAGGTCGTACAGATCGGCGATCTTGCGGTCCGGGTCGGCCAGGATCGGGAAATCGACGGTGGTGTTCTGCGTCTCGTCGATGTCGGCAATCCATTGCTGGTGCTTGTCGACCGGGTCGACGCTGATCGCGATCGGCTTCACGCCGCGCTTGGCGAACTCGCCCGAAAGTGCAGCCGTGCGGCCCAGTTCAGTCGTGCAGACCGGCGTGAAGTCGGCTGGATGCGAGAAAAGGATGACCCACGACTTGCCGGCCCATTCGTAGAAATCGATCGGACCGCTGCTCGATTGCTGCTGGAAATTGGGTGCGGTGTCGCCGATGCGAAGCGTGGCCATGTCGTCGTTCCTCTGTTTCTTTGGGTCGGGGTCTGATTGTCGGAAGGGTTGCTCGGATAACAAACGAATATCTAATTGTTTGAATATGCCGTTTCATGAATAACGATTCGGCCTAGGCTCATCCCCGCGCAACTCTTCCGCGAGGAAGTCGATCAGCTGGCGGACAGCCGGAACCAATGCGCGGCGCGGCGCGTAGACGGCGTGGACGATGGCCGGCGGCGGCTCCCAGCCCGGCAATACCTCGACCAGTTCGCCGGACTTCAACTCCGAGCGGCACATGTAGTCGGGCAACATGCCGGCGCCGACACCTTGCAGGATCGCGAACTTGAGCGTCAGCAGGTCGTCGGCAACGTAGCGCGGCAGGTGCGTCATGTGGTGAAGGCGGCCATCCGGCCCCTGCAGTGTCTGGCTGGTGCGTCCTTCACCGTTCGACGACATCGCAACCGTGTCGATCCGTGCCAGATCCTCCGAACAGTTCACCGGCCCGTAAGCCGGAAAGCGCTTCGCGCTGGTGACCCAGAGCCCTCGACTCGTGCCCAGATGCCTGGCCGCCAGAGTCGCGCTGTCTTCGATCGCCGCCCGCACCCGCAACGCGATGTCGACGCCCTCTTCCACCGGATCGACCGGCCTGTTCAGCACCCGCATCTCGATCCTGACCTTTGGAAAACGGGCCATGAAAACCGGCAGCAGCGGCCCGACGCCACCCTGGGCCAGCGTGACCGGACAGCTGAGGCGCAAGGTGCCGCGCGGCTCGGTCTGCACCTGCGCCACTGCTTCTGCTGCCGCTTGTGCCGCGTCGCGCATGGCAGCGCAGTGGCGCAGATAGAGCTCGCCCGCCGGCGTCAGCGACAGCCGCCGCGTGCTGCGCTGGAGCAGTTGCACACCGAGCGACGCCTCCAGGTCGGCCACGCGCCGCGACAGCCGCGACTTGGGAACGCCGAGCGCCTTGCTGGCTGCAGTGAAGCCGCCGCGCTCTGCCACCTCGGCGAAAAAGACCATGTCGTTGAGATCCTGCATGCGTCGATTGTCCCAAATTCAGGACGATGAAGCGCAAATGTGCTTACTTATCAACCAGTCGTGCGAAAAATAGAATTCGGCACATGCCGAGCTTCTCGGTCAAACCATCGAGCCCTCGCGGCTTCAGAAAAGTGAACGAGATCATGAAACTGCTTCAAGTGGATTCGAGCGTGCTGGGTGCTGCATCGGCTTCGCGCGCGCTGACGGCGGAAGTCACCGCCGGATGGCTGCGTGCAAATGCAGGTACGACCGTCGAAGTGCTCGACCTGGCACAAGACACGCCCAGCCATTTCGATGCCAACTCGCTCGGCTCGAAGGTCGGCGTCCAGGCCGAGCCGACCGAAGCGCAGAAGCGCGAGAACGCCGTATCCGAGCGGCTGGTCAGCCAGTTCCTGGCTGCGGATGTCATCGTCGTGGGCGCACCGCTCTACAACTTCTCAGTGCCGACGCAGCTGAAGGCCTGGATCGACCGGTTGGCGCAACCCGGCCGGACTTTCAGGTACGGCGAAAAAGGTCCGGTCGGGCTGGCTGCCGGCAAGACCGTGATCGTCGTGTCGACCCGCGGCGGCGTCTATTCGACCAGCGCCGGCGGCGAGGCGATGGAGCATCAGGAAAGCTACCTGAAGACCATCTTCGGCTTCTTCGGCATCGACGATGTGCGCATCGTGCGCGCCGAAGGCCTCGCAATGGGCGACGTGGCCAGGTCGGCCGCGATGGCCGCAGCGCGCGGGCAGATCGCGGCAGCAGTCGCCGGCAGCGAACAAGCCGTCGCCGCCTGATCCTGCGATGTCTTCCGCGACGCCCTCAGGCGTTGTGGATCTTCACCCAGGCGACGTACTTGTCGACCCAGCTCTGCAGGAACTGCCTGCTGGCTTCGGAAACATGGCCCTTGTCGTCGAACAGGCCTTCCTTGTTCTGGATGAACGCCTCGGGCTGTCCCAGCGTCGGCACGTCGAGATAGGCCAGGATGTTGCGCAGGTGCTGCTGTGCCAGCGCCGTGCCGATGGCGCCGCCCGACACACCGATCACGCCCGCCGGCTTGCCGCCCCAGACGCTCTGGCCGTAGGGACGCGATGCATGGTCGATCGCATTCTTGAGCACGCCGGGAATCGACCGGTTGTATTCGGGCGAGATGAACAGCAGGCCCTGCGCGGACGAAATCTCGGTCTTCAGGCGCATCACCGATGGCGACGGGCTGGCGTCGTGGTCCTGGTTGTAGAGCGGCAGGTCGCCGATGTCGATGTGCTCGAAGGTGAACTCTTCCGGCGCCAGATGGGCCAGCGCGAGCGCCAGCTTGCGATTGAGCGAATCCTTGCGCAGGCTGCCGACGACGACGGCGATCTTGTACTGGGTCATGATTTTTCCTTGAACGGTGGATTGACGGATCGGTGCCGGATCGGTGAAGAACCGGCTGCTAATGCGGAAGCTGCACGTTCTCGCCGGTCATCACGCTCATGTCGCGCGCCACCTGCCCATGCCGCTTCCAGCCCTCGAAGGTGCGGCGAAAGTTCAGCACCGACACCAGGTAGTAAAGCGACTTGAAGACGCGCAACGCACCCCAGATCGGCGTCTTGCCGTAAATGTCGCCGGCCAGCAGCGACATCAGCCCTTCCTTGATGCCGAAGGGGTTGATCGGGTGCATGAACATGTCGCGGATGGTCGGGTTCGTGACCCGGTAGATGAACCACGAATATTCGCGCGGCCCCTTCTGCGCCATCGCCTCGAAAGCCTTGCGTGCGGTGGCGAGCTCGGCCGGACGGTCGAGTGCCGTAGCGACCAGTTCCGCGCCCTCGACCGCGCCCTGCATCGCGAGATACACGCCCGACGAGAACATCGGATCGATGAAGGTGAAGGCATCGCCCAGCAACAGGTAGTTGTCGCCGGTCGCATGCGTGCTGGTATACGAGAAATTGCCCGTGGCATGCACCGCATCGTCGACCAGCGTGGCGCCCTGCAAGCGCTCGACCAGCACCGGGCAGAGCGCGATGGTGTCCTCGAAGAATTCCTTCAGCGGCTTGTCGCGCGTCTTCAGGTAGTACGGCCAGCAGACCGCGCCGATGCTCGTCGTGCCGTCGGCCAGCGGAATGAACCAGAGCCAGCCGTGAGCGAACCAGCAGATGCTGATGTTGCCGGCCATCTTTCCTTCGAGCCGCTTCGCCCCGGTGAAATGGCCGAAGAGCGCGGTGGTGTTGTGCTTTTCGTTCTTCTGCTTGCAGCCGAACTTGTGCGCCAGCAGCGTGTCGCGGCCCGATGCGTCGACGACGAATCGCGCCTGCCAGGTGCGCTGCGAGCCGTCGTCGAGCTGAGTCTGCACGGTGGCGCCGTCATCTGCGAAAGCGACATCGCGCACCTTGCAGCCCTCGAACGCACGCGCGCCGCGCGCCTCGGCATTGCGGAACAGCATCTCGTCGAGGTCCGATCGCCGTACCTGCCAGGCCGACGGCATCGACTTGTCCATCGCATCCGCGAACTCGACGCTGGTACGGTGTTCATGCTCCGGCGAGACGAATTCGATGCCGTACTTCGGCATGCCCATCCTGTCGACCTGCTCCAGCACGCCGAGCTTCTCGAACAGCGCCCGGTTCGCCGGCAGCAGCGATTCGCCGATGTGGAAGCGCGGGTGATGCGCCTTCTCGGCCATCACCACGTCCCGGCCCTGCTGCGCGAGCAGCGCGGCGATGGTCGCACCGGCCGGACCGCCGCCGATGACGAAGACGTCGCAGCGCCCGGCTTCTTCGGTCAGCACGGGAGCTTCGCGTTGGGGGCCTGGGTCACGCTGCAGCCTTCCGGCACGTCCTGCGTCACCCAGACGTTGCCGCCGATGGTGGCGCCCCTGCCGATCGTCACGCGCCCGAGGATCGTCGCGCCGGCGTAGATGACGACGTCGTCTTCCAGCACCGGATGGCGCGGCAGACCCTTCTTGAGATGGCCGTCGCCGTCGAGCGGAAAGCGCTTGGCGCCGAGCGTCACCGCCTGATACAGCCGCACGCGCTCGCCGATCACCGCCGTCTCGCCGATCACAACGCCCGTTCCGTGGTCGATGAAAAAAGCCGCGCCGATCTGCGCACCGGGATGGATGTCGATGCCGGTCTGCGCATGCGCGCGCTCGGTCACGATGCGCGCCAGCAGCGTCAGGCCGAGCTTGTAGAGCTGATGCGCCATCCGGTAATGGATCATCGCCAGCACGCCGGGGTAGCACAGCAGCACTTCGTCCACGCTGCGCGCGGCCGGATCGCCGTGGAATGCGGCCATCACGTCGGTGTCGAGCAGCCGCCGCAAGCCGGGCAAGGCTTCGGCGAATGCCTTGACGCGCTGATGCGCGTCGGCCGTCAGCGAAGCCAGCTCTTCCGGCGAATGACGCCTGACGTGCCGCAACTCGAGCGTCGCCTGCGCGTGCAGCTGGTGCAGCGCCGCGTCGAGCGTTCGGGCGACATAGAAATCTTCGCTTTCCTGGCGCAGGTCGGTCGGACCGAGCCGCATCGGAAACAGCGCGCCGGTCAGCGCCTCGACCACCTGCGCCACCACGTCGCGCGAAGGCAGCTCGCGCTCGCCGCCCTCCTGCGAGCGCTGCTGCGAATTACGCCACTCGCGACGCGCCTGATGCAGCGCCGTCACGACCTCGTCCACCTGAAACCCTGCCATGTCCGCCTCGTCTTTCTGTCTGCAGTCGAAACCTGAAGCTTCGCATTGTGCAGAAGGGCGTGCGGATGCGAGGCGAGCCTTACTTCTTCGTATAGATCTGGTCGAACGAACCGCCGTCCGCGAAGTGGGCCTTGTCGGCCTTTGCCCAGCCGCCAAAAGCCTGGTCGATCGTCACCAGGGTCAGCTTGGGAAACTGCTTGTCGTACTTGGCCTTCGCCTTGTCGCCGGTCGGACGGTAGAAGTTGCGGCCGGCGATGTCCTGGCCTTCGTCGGAATACAGGTACTTCAGGTATTCCTCCGAAATGGCGCGCGTGCCCCTCTTGTCGACGACCTTGTCGACCACCGCGACGGTCGGCTCGGCCAGGATGCTGATCGACGGCGCGACGATCTCGAACTTCTCCGGGCCGAACTCCTTCAACGCCAGATAGGCCTCGTTCTCCCAGGCCAGCAGCACGTCGCCGACGCCACGCTGGACGAAGGTGATCGTCGAGCCGCGTGCGCCCGTGTCGAGCACCGGCACATTGGCGAACAGCTTGCCGACGAACTCCTGCGCCTTGGCATCGCCGCCGTACTTGCGCTTCGCGAATTCCCAGGCGGCAAGGTAATTCCAGCGCGCACCGCCGGAGGTCTTGGGGTTCGGCGTGATCACCTGAACGCCCGGCTTGGTGAGGTCGTCCCAGTCCTTCAGACCCTTCGGATTGCCCTTCTTGACCAGGAAAACGATGGTCGAGGTGTATGGCGCCGAGTTCTGCGGCAGGCGTTTCTGCCAGTCAGGCTTGACCAGATTGCCGTGCGTCGCGAGCGCGTCGATGTCGCCGCCGAGCGCCAGCGTGGCCACGTCTGCGTCGATGCCGTCGATGATCGAGCGCGCCTGCTTGCCGGAGCCGCCGTGCGACTGCTTGATGGTCACGTCCTGCCCGGTCTTGGCCTTCCAGTACTTCGCGAACGCCTGGTTGTATTCGACATACAGCTCGCGTGTCGGGTCGTACGACACGTTCAGCAGCGTGACAGGACCAGTCGCCGCGGGCTGCGCAGTGGCCGGCAATGTGGCAAAGCCGATCCCGCCGGCAATCGCTGCAACGGCAGCGACGGAAGAAAGCTTGATAAAGTCGCGACGAAGGCTCATGGGTGCTGCTCTCTTTGTTCTGCACGAAGGCATATCGATGAAGGCGCCGATTCTCTATTCGGCATAAGGAACAAGGAACGACTGATTTTTCAGTTCCTTATTACAAAACCAACTAAGGCAAAAATTAAAATGGCACGCATGGTCCAGTGCATCAAGCTCGGCACGGAAGCGGAAGGACTCGACTTCCCGCCCTACCCCGGCGATCTCGGCAAGAAGCTGTGGGAGAACGTCAGCAAGGAAGCCTGGGCTGCCTGGCTGAAGCAGCAGACGATGCTGGTGAACGAAAACCGCCTGAATCTCGCAGACCTGCGGGCACGCGAATACCTCAAGCGCCAGATGGAAAAGCACTTCTTCGGCGACGGTGCGGATGCCGTGCAGGGCTACACGCCACCACCGGGCGCCTGATTTCAACCGGATGACCACAGCACCGGCCCGGTGAACGAAACGGTCGACTGGCGCGCCGACGGCGTGCCGCAGAGCGTCCGCTTCGGCGATATCTATCACACCGAAACCAGCGCATTGGCGCAATCCCGCCATGTGTTCATCGCCGGCTGCGACCTGCCGGCCGCGTGGGCCGGATCGCCGCAATGGCGGATTCTCGAAACCGGCTTCGGTTTCGGCCTCAACTTCCTGGCCTGCTGGCAGGCGTGGCGCGATGATCCGTCGCGGCCGCGCATGCTGCATTTCGTCTCGATCGAGGCACATCCGGTGGCGCAAGCCGATCTTCTGCGCGCCGCCGCGGCCTACCCCGAACTCGCCGACCTTGCCGCTGCGCTCGCCGCACAGTGGCACGGCCTGCTGCCCGGGTTCCACAGGATGTCCTTCGACGATGGCCGCGTGCTGCTCACGCTGTGCATCGGCGACGTCCAGCCGACGCTGCGCGCCCAGCGTTTCGAGGCCGACAGCATCTTTCTCGACGGCTTCAGCCCGACGCTCAACCCGGCGATGTGGTCGCCCGAGATGCTGAAAGCCGTCTCCCGTTTCGCGCGACAGGGCACGCGCATCGCCACATGGACCATCGCACGGACGGTGCGCGACGCGCTGGCGCAGAACGGCTTCCAGGTCCGCAAGGCGCCCGGGTTGCCGCCGAAGCGAGACTGCCTGCGCGGCGAATTCGCGCCGACATGGACGGTGCGTCATCGCACGCCACCGGATGCGGTCGCCGTGCCGGGACGTTGCGCGGTGATCGGCGCGGGATTGGCAGGCGCCGCGGTGGCTGCGAGTCTGGCGCGGCGCGGCTGGCAGGTGTGCGTTTTCGATGCGGCCGACCGGCCAGCCGCCGGCGCATCCGGCCTGCCGGTCGGTGTGTTCGCACCGCATGTGTCGCCGGACGACGCGCTGCTTTCGCGACTGACTCGCGCCGGTTTGCGAATGACATGGCAGGAACTCGAAAGACGACTGAGCGAAGGCACCGACTGGCGCGCCAGTGGCGTGCTGGAAAAGCGTCCGCCGGGTGACGACCGTCTTCCTCCGGGCTGGCGGAAGGACGGACCGAACGAATCCTGGCACGCCGACGCCGCCCGGATCGCCCACGCCGAATTGCCGCCCGACACGGTCGCGCTCTGGCATGCGCGCGCCGGCTGGGCCATACCGGCGCGGCTGGTCGCTGCGTGGCTCGCGCAGCCCGGCATCGCGACGAGAACCGGGCAGCGGATTTCGCGGATCGAGGCCGAGACGGCCGCTGGCACCTCGCCGACCGTCTGGCGGCTTCATGCAGCCGACGGCAGCGTCGTCACCGAAGCCGATCGCATCGTCATCGCCGGAGGATACGAGAGCGCAGCGCTGGCACCGGACCAGCCGCTGCAACCCGTACGGGGCCAGATCGCCTGGGGCCGCACGCCGACGGGTGCCGATGGAGTCGACGAAATCGGACTGCCTCCGATGCCGATCAACGGCGACGGACACCTCATCGCACAGGTGCCCCTCGCGGATGGCATCGACGGCACCTTCTGGCTCACCGGCGCGACCTTCGACCGAGACCGAAGCGACAACCGGCCGAGCGAAGCCGACACTGCGGCCAATCGCGAGCGGCTCGCGCGTCTGCATCCGGGCGCGGCATCGGTTCTGGCGGGCGTTTTCGAAAGCGCCGACGTCGGCGTCTGGGCGGGCGTGAGATGCGCTTCGGCCGACCGGCGACCGCTGGTGGGGCCGCAGCATCCGGCGCTGCCGCAGGGCCCGTGGCTATGTACCGCGATGGGCTCGCGCGGACTCAGCTTCGCGGCACTCTGTGCGGAATTGCTCGCTGCCCGCTGGCACGGCGAACCTCTGCCGCTGCCGGCAGCGTCGGCTGCGGCGCTGGACACGGCGCGGTCCGGACGCAGGAAAGACGCGAGCTGAACGCCAGCGGTGCCGTCAGCGCTGCGTGCGGTTCAGCGCACTGACGAGCGCGGGAGCGATTTCCTGGATGAGCAGGCACTGGCTGGGATGGTCGCCGATCAGCGCGCTGCCCGGCATTCCCGGAAACTCGCTGTCCGCCAGACTCTGGACCAGCGACAAACCGCGAGCGGCACCGATCGCGCGCAGACCTTCGGTGCCGTCGTTGCCCTGGCCGGTGAGCACCAGCGCGATGCCGAGCGGCCCGTAGACCGATGCAGCCGACTTGAATAGCTGGTCGACCGCCGGGCGCGCCGTTCTCAATCGCTTGGGTCCGGTGACCTCGAGCACACCGCCGGCCTTGATGAGCGCATGGCAACCGCGAGGCACGACATAGACGTTGCCGGAAGCGATCGGCGTGTCGTGGACAGCCGAGGACACATGGAGCCGGCCCTCGCGCTGTACGAGAAGCGGCAGCGGATCGGGATCTTCGGGAGCGGAATGAATCAGCAGAACGATGGCGGCATCGAAATCGTCCGGCAGAGCCGAAAGGATCCGGCGCATCGCGGCCACGCCGCCGCCGCCTGCGCCAATGACGATCACACGTGTCGCGGCCATATCCAAACCCTCCCGGCTGAATTTTCCCGGACGATGCGCACCTTACGCACGGTGCGCGCGCGGCAGGTCTGTCGGTCAAGGCTGCGGGTGTTCATTGCGAGTCTCCAAGGTTGGAAGATGAACTGAAGGCACCCCGACAATAAGCTTCATAGGTCTAAAGACTACATCCTTGTGAGCATTTTCCTACAGGCTTAACCCGTATTTGCAGCGATGGCGATGCTTTCCGCGCTATTGGCGATTTCCGTCTTCTTCAGCCTGTAGAGCCCGACGTCGACCCGCCCCGACCGGAATCCGGCTTCGCAGTAGCAGAGGTAGTACTCCCAGAGCCGCTTGAAGGAGGCGTCGTAACCCAGCGGCTCGATGGTCGGCCAGGCCTGCAGGAAGCGGTGGCGCCATTCGGCCAGCGTCGTGGCATAGCTGATGCCGAATGACTCGGAGACTTCGAAGGTCAGGCCGGCGCGCGTCGCCTGCGTGCGCATCGCATCGACCGTCGGCAGCATGCCGCCCGGAAAGATGAAGCGCTGGATGAAGTCGGGACTGCGGCGATAACGGTCGAAATTCGCCTCGTCGATGGTGATCGCCTGAATCACGGCGGTGCCGCCCGGGGCCAGACGGTCGCGCAAGGTGTCGAAATACACCGGCCAATAGCGTTCGCCGACGGCTTCCAGCATCTCGATGGAAACGATGCTGTCGAACTGCCCCTCGACGTCACGGTAATCCTGCAGCCGCAGATCGATCTGCGCATCGAATCTCTCCGCACTCACCCGCTCCTGCGCATGCGCGAGCTGCTCCGTCGACAGCGTCAGGCCGGTGACCTGTGCGTTGCGTCGTTGCGCCATCGCGAGCGCGAGGCCGCCCCATCCGCAGCCGATCTCCAGCACCTTCGAGCCGGCACGCAGTTCGAGCAGTTCGACGATGCGGTCGATCTTGGCCGCCTGGGCTTCTTCCAGCGACTGTCCGCCGCCGTAGCCGCCTTCGCGGTACAGCGCGCTCGAATAGATCATTTCCGGGTCCAGCCACTGCGCGTAGAAGGCGTTTCCCATGTCGTAGTGGAAGGAGATGTTCTGGCGGCTGCCGCGCCGGGTGTTGGCGCGCGCCAGGTGCATCGCACGGCCGAGCCAGCGCGCCGGCAGCGAGGCGTCGAACACACGGCCCCAACCGGCCTCGTTGCGGATGCCGAACTCCAGCAGCGCCGCCAGGTCGGGCGTCGACCAGTCGCCGTCGCGGTACGACTCGGCCAGCCCGATGTCGCCGCGCAGCACCAGCCGCCCGAGCGGTCGCCAGCGGTGCAGCGTCACCGATGCATTCGGCCCCGGCAGCGCGCCGCGACCCTCCACACGCTCGCCGTTGGGCAATTCCACGCTCAGCGCGCCGCAGTTCACGCCTTGCAGCAGGCGGCCGAGCAGGCGGCGCAGCGGTCCGCGGGCGCAGGCCGACAGCGCGACGCCGATGCCGCCGCGCGACCTGTTCGGGCGCAGGGTGCTCGAAGGTGGTGGAGAAGTGCTCATGGATGACTCACGGAGTTGTCGTTCTTGATGATGGTGACTGCCAGTTCCGGTGCCGGCGGTCGAGGCTGCAGGCGCACGCCCTTGAGCCACAGGCGAAGCGCCTCCCAATGGATGGCGCCGACGACTTTCAGCGTCAGCAGCGGATGCGTGAAGAGCGCCGCCGCCAGCGCACCGTCGCTCAGCGACTTGCGCTCGGCGTCGAAATGCGCGACCAGGACCGGCCCATCGGCATCGCTGGCCGTGATGCCGATGGCCAGCCGATCGCGGTCTTCGCGCGGCGGCGCCACGTTGAAGCGGTAGCGCATCGCCAGACCCAGAAAGGGCGAGACGTAGAAATTCTTGGTGCAGTCCTGCACGATCTGCTCGCGCGTGCGATCGGCTTCGTCGACCTGGATCAGGTAACTGTGGCGCTGGCCGAAGGTGTTGTGCACTTCGTAGAGAACGGCCTCGAGCCCCGGTTCACCGTCGGGTCGATCGCAGAAGTACACGCTCAGCGGGTTGAAGGCGTAGCCGAAGATGCGCGGCATGGTCAGAAGCCGGATGGCGCCGCCCGTGCGCAGACCGGCGTCCTGCAACTGCCGTTCCACGTACGTCCGCAGGCCGATACCGTCACCGGCACCGTAATCGCGCTCATGAAGACTGAAGACATTGAAGCGGTTCAGCGAAAAAAGCCGCAACCGCCTGGCGAGCGCGGGCAATTCGTCGACGTCGAGCAACAGCGAGAAAACGCGGTACTGCAGACGGTGCCGCGCCGGACGCATCCGCTGATGCATCACGCGACCGCTGTAGAACGCAGACGTCACGCCTGCACCACCCGTCCCACCTTCGGCGCGCGAGGACGCACGCGGTCGGACTCGTTGGCCACGTTCCACGGGCGGCGAACGCCGCCGAGCATTTCCGCCACCGCGAGGCCGGCCTGCAGTCCGTCTTCATGAAAACCGGAACCGAAGTACGCACCGCAGAACCATGTCCTCTGCCGGCCCTGCAACGACCAAAGCTCGTCCTGCGCCTGCATCGCGGCGACATCGAACATCGGATGCTCGTAGATTTCGCTGCGGATCACATGTTCGCTGCGCGGCTCCCGCGTCGGATTCAGCGTCAGGAAAAGCGGTGTGGTGTCGGGTATGTGCTGCAGCCGGTTCATCCAGTACGTCACGCTGAGGCCATCGCCCTTCGCACGGTCGGCAGCGTAGTTCCAGCTCGACCAGACGGCCCGGCGTTGCGGCATGAGCGCCGGGTCGCTGTGCAGGACGGCGCGGTTGCGGGTGTAGCCGAAGTTGCCGAGCACGCGCCGCTCGTCCGGCGTGGCGCTTGGCAGCAGCCTGAGCGCCTGGTCGGCGTGCGTCGCGATCACGACGTGGTCGAAGCGCTCGGGAGCCGACGCATTTTCGGTATGGACGACGACGCCGCTCGCATCGCGGTCGATCCGCAGCGCGGCGCTGTTGAGCCGCAGGCGGTCGCCGTCGATGAAGCCACGGGTGAGCTTCTCGACATAGCGCGCACTGCCGCCCTTGACCGTGCGCCAGAGCGGCCTGTTGCTGAGCTTCAGCAACTGGTGGTTCTCGCAGAAGCGCACGAAAGCTTCGAAAGGGTAATCGCCGACGCGCGCCGCCGGCGTCGACCAGATGGCTGCAGCCATCGGGTAAAGATGATCGTCACGGAAAGGCCGGCCGTAGCCCTGGGCGTCGAGGTAGGCATCGAGCGGCATCATGCCGAAGCGGGCGGCGTCGCGCGGCGCCTCCCGGTAAAAACGGACCAGATCGCGCAGCATCGACCAGAAACGTGGCCTGAAAAGATTGCGCGGCTGAGCGAACAGCCCACGCAAGTCGGTGCCCGAATACTCCAGCGCGCCGTTGTCCAGGCTCACCGCGAACGACATTTCGGTTGCCGTCGTTTCCACGCCCAGGTAGGCGAACATGGCCGTCAGATTGGGATAAGCCGACTCGTTGTAGACGATGAAACCGGTGTCGACCGCGACCGGTCCGCCGGCAGACGGGGCTTCGACGGTGTTGCTGTGACCACCGGGGCGGCCGTCGGCTTCGAACAGCGTGACCCGGTGACGCTGGCTCAGCAGCCAGGCGGCCGACAGTCCGGAAATGCCGCTGCCGACCACAGCCACGTCGAGCACCGGCCCACCCGCTTTGGCGGTGGAGCTCTGGAACGGCGTCGTTCCGGCGTCATCGGCGCCGAAGTGGGTCTTTGCAGTCGTCATGGCAGGTTGTACGCAGCATTTTCGCGATTGGATTCCATCGTTTCTCGCATCAACCCATACACCATGAATGGCGGAAGCGCTGTGATCTAATCCCGCCGACGGTGCGTAGACGCAGCATGAACACCGTCCGACAGCCCATCGCGCCGCCTCCCGAAAGGGCTCCGGCGCAGCCGCGCGGCCTGTCGTTTGTCACTCTGCATCAGAGCCGGAACGCGATGCCCAGCAGCGAGGAATTGAACCGATGGGCACAGGCCGTGGCGCTCGATGGCGATCGCCAGGCCTTTGCAGCACTTTTCAAGCACTTCGCGCCTCGCGTGAAGGCGTATCTGATCCGTCTCGGCACGGCCGACGGACTCGCTGAAGAGCTCACGCAGGAAGCGATGGTCAGCGTCTGGCGCAAGGCTTCGCAGTTCGACGCGGCGCGCGCAGGTGCATCGACCTGGGTTTTCACCATCGCACGCAATCTGCGGGTCGATTATTTCCGCCGGCTCGGCAACCGGGCGCCGCAGGTCGACGGCCCGGAGGGGCACGAAGCGGACGAGCTGCCCGACACGCAACCGCGTCCGGAAGACCAGCTCGACATCCGTCAACGCGAAGACGGCGTGCGAAACGCCATGAAGCAGTTGTCGCCAGAACAGGCTCTGGTGCTGCGGATGTCGTTCTACGAGGACACGCCGCATGCGCGCATTGCAGCCGAGCTCGGTATTCCGCTCGGCACCGTTAAGTCGCGACTGCGACTGGCGATCGGCCATCTGCGCCGGCTGGTCGCGACATCGGAGGGAAACGAACAATGATCCAACACCATCCCCAAGACGAAATGCTGCTCGCCCACGCGGCCGGCAGTCTTGCAGCCGGACCGGCACTGCTGGTGGCCAGCCATATCGAGCAATGCAGCGTGTGTCGCGAGCGCATGGCGCTGCTGGACGCGGTCGGAGGTACCCTCCTGGATGCGCTGGCCCCGGCCACGCTCGCCCCGGATGCCTTCGTTCGCACTCTGAGAGCCATCGACACGATCGATAGAAACATTTTCGGCTCGACGTCGGAAACAATCGGCCGGTCCTCTTTTCCCTCCCTGCCGTCCGGCGCGACCTGGCCGAAGGCGTTCGAAGGTTGCAAGGTCACGCCATGGCGCTGGCTCGGCCCCGGCATGCGCTGGAGCCGGGTCACGCTGCCGCACGATTCGGCAGCCAATGTCTTCCTGCTGCGCATCGGCGCAGGCAAGAAATTGCCGCAGCACACGCACAGCGAAGTCGAGCTGACCCAGGTTCTATACGGCAGCTTCGACGATGGTCGTTCGGTCTTCGGCGCCGGCGATTTCGACGAGGCCGACGGCAGCATCCATCATCAGCCGGTGGTGCATGCGCAGAGCGAATGCATCTGCCTGGCGTCGGTGCAGGGGCGTGTGATGTTCAAGGGCGCGGTGGCACGCACGCTGGGTGCGTTGGTCGGAATGTAGTTCCGGACCGATTCACGCCCGATTTCAGCCTCTCGCGGCCATGCTGCCGACCACCGACGACGTGATCTTGCTTCCGGCAGCGGCAGCAACCGCCGTCACGAAGGTGCCCCAGCACAGATCGGCGATCGTCACCGTCCACGACCAGTTCTTGAGCGTCGCCTGATTCGTCAGGTCGTACGTCGCGTAGGCCATCAGTCCGAGCAGCGCTCCAAGCGCCAGCGCCGTGGTCCAGCGGCCGCTGACGAGACTCGGCGCGACAGCGAACACAACCACGCCGACCATGTAGATCACATAGAAGATCACCGCGGGCGCGGGCGAGAAACGCTCCAGCATGATGCTGCCGAGCGCTGGACGGTACAGCCGGTCGGCCATGACGGTGAGCCAGACGGCATCCAGCACCAGGAAGACCAGGGCCGTCGAAAGATACGACACGAAGAAATGACGGATGGACATGAAGCCTCCTGAATGTTGGAGTCGTCTCTACGCATCCGTCGCGCGACTGGATCAGCCGCGTCCTTCGCGGTCACCGCAGGCGGTATTTCAGCTTGCGTCCGCCGCCGACCGTCGAATCCAGCCCGACCCACTCGCCCTGCGCGGTGTACCAGACATCAACCGGCTGTACGGGACCTTCGATGCGCCAGCGCGTCGCGCTCACGCTTTGCCCGCGCAGCACGAACGATTCGGCGCTGCCACGCCCGGCTTCGGCGATCTTCACGGCCTCGTAGCGGCCGGTCTGCGCATTGAGCAACTGCGTCTGCGAACGCATCGCCGGATTCCAGTACGCAAAACTCATGACGCAACCGCCCAGTGTCTGCACCGGCGGCACGGCTGGCGTGACGGACGCCGGTGCCTCCGTCGATACGCGCAGGCCGTCGCTCTCCCCTACCGCACGCACCCGGCTGGCTTCGCCGTCGTCGTCGGTACTGCTGGAAAGCGCCCGCAGGCAGTCGCCGCGCCACTGCTCGGTCGCCTGATGGCGGTATCGGTACACCGTGAGGCCGAGCAGCTTGACGGTGAAGGCTGCGTCACTGACGACTTTTCGCATATCGGCGCCTTCCGCAGTCACGCTGAAACGGTGCGTACCGATCGGCTTGTCGTCCAGCGTGACCTGGAAGTTCCACTCGCCGGCACCCGCGCCCGCGCCCGGCTCGGCTGAATGCCCTGCCCCAGCCGTCAGCATGGCTGCGACGCCGAAGACAGCGGCGCGAACGGCGCTCACCGCCCGCCCTTTCGCGGCGCACCCGGAATGAAGGCGTTGGTGCGCGCGATGTAGTCGCGGTAGGCCGGTCGACGCTCGCCGATGTCTTTTTCCTGCAGGCTCACGCCCGACACCTTCAGCAGCAGAACCGTCATCAGAAGCGGCGACACCACGCTCCAGGCGCCTGCCCAACCCGCGCCACCGAGCGCAACGAGCCACAGACCCCACCAGACGCAGACCTCGCCGAAATAGTTCGGATGGCGCGTGTAGCGCCAGAGGCCGCGGTCCATCACCTGGCCCTTGTGCTTCGGATCGGCCTTGAAACTAGCCATCTGCGCATCGCCGACCGCCTCGAACAGCGCACCGAAGATCGCGACCGCGATGCCGATGCCATCGATCCAGTTCATGGGCTTCGCACCGGCCGCCGCGCCGACGTAGAACGGCGCCGACACGACCCATGCCAGCACCGCCTGCAGTGAAAACACCAGATAGAGACTTTTCCAGCGGAAATTCGGCTCGTTGCG
This sequence comes from Variovorax glucosi, assembly GCF_051216695.1. Taxonomy (NCBI): domain Bacteria; kingdom Pseudomonadati; phylum Pseudomonadota; class Betaproteobacteria; order Burkholderiales; family Comamonadaceae; genus Variovorax; species Variovorax glucosi. The sequence continues at coordinate 179,098 of NZ_JBPJZE010000001.1, read as the reverse complement.
CGCCCTGATCTCCTGGTAACGCCGCTCCTCGCCCTCGCCCCAGTTACGCCAGGTGATAAAGCCGCTCAGCCGCAGCGCCCAGAATCCGCCGATCGCGATCATCCACGCACCGCGCGGCCACGGGTCGGGCATCAGCAGCATGTAGACGATGCCCGCACCCACGATGAAGATTGCCCAGACGCGATCGACCAGGCTGACGTCGCTGCGGATGAAGCTGGCGATCCACGTCAGGACGCCGAGGAATGCGGTGAGCGCGAGGCCGGCGAAGGCGATCTGCAGCATCGACAGGTTTTCAGGCATTGGCATGAGGTTGGACATCGATCGGTTCCGGCACGGCGACGCCGTCGAAATGAATGGAAAGCCGCACGATGGCGGGAAGCAGCACGGCCCAGACGCAGGCCAGCGTCACGAGCGCGGCGGCCGGATGGACGAATTCGGCACCGCCCAGGCGCACGCCCGACGAAAACGAAACCGGCCCGAGCACCGCACCGAGCCCTGCCGCCAGCCAAGTCCGGTCGCGCAGCCAGCGCAGCGTGACGTTGAGCGCGATCGCGAGCAGCGCCCAGAGCGCGACGATCCAGTACGGCGCAAGGCTGGCGAAAGGCTGGCCGGACGGATAAGCGACGTTGCCGAGCAGCGTATTGATCGATTCGGCCGCAAAGCCAACCAACCCCACCAGCACGACCAGCCGGATTTCGGTCGACGGCCGCGCCGAAACGGCGAGGTGCCAGCCGATCACCGCCAGCACCAAGACCGTGCCGGGAAGCGGCATGCCGTGCGCAGCGCCGAGCACAGCCGCAAACCACCCCAGCTGCGACAACGCGAAGTTGGCGATCTGCACCCGGCGACTCGGCCTGACGACGCTCATATCGGATCGATCCGACCGCTCAGGCGCGTTTTTCGAACAGGTAGTGGCTCACGCACCAGCGCTGTCCTTCCTCAAAGCCGAAGAGCTCCGCGACCGACATGAAGAATAGCCGCCACCGCGTCCACCAGACCGCGGCGTCTTCGCCGTAGGTCTGGTTGAAAAGCGGCATCAGTTCGGCACGATGCCGGTCCATGTTGTCGAGCCAGGCTTCCGAGGTGCGCTGGTAATGCGTGCCGTCCCAGCGCCAGCGGTGCAGGATGCGCAGGTCGTCCTGGCAGTGCAGTGCTAGGTCTTCGCTGGGCATCATCCCGCCGGAGAAGAAATGCTTGCTCATCCAGTCGCTCTCGTCGCGCTCGACGAACGGGTACGGCGCGCCACGGTGCGTGAAAACGTGCATGAAGAAGCGTCCGCCAGGACGGAGCCAGCGCGAGACGTTGCGGAACGCTTGCGGCCAGTTGCGCAGGTGTTCGAACATTTCGACGGACACGACACGGTCAAAACGTTCGACGGTGTCGAAAACGTTGAAGTCGCAAGTAATGACGCGGAGGTTGTCCAGCCCCCATTCCAGCGCCTGCGACTCGATGTAGGCACGTTGCGAGTTCGAATTCGAAAGCACGGTGATGCGGCTGCGCGGGTAGCGCTCCGCCATCTGCAGAGACAGAGAGCCCCAGCCGCAGCCGAGCTCGAGCACGTCCTGCCCGTCAACCAGTCCCGCGCGCTCGCAGGTGATCTCCAGCGCTGCCGCTTCCGCACGCGACAGCGTATCCACGCCTTCCGGCCAGTAGCAACTGCTGTACTTGCGATGCATGCCAAGCACACGACCGAAAAAAGCGGCCGGCACTTCGTAATGCTGCTCGTTGGCTTTCTCGGGCAGCGGCGCCAGCTCGGCCTTGCCCATCTCGTCGAAGAAGCGCTGTGTGAGGTCGGCCACCTTGGCCGTGTCGCCGCTGTGCAGCTCGACGATGCGTTCGCGCAGCAACCGTCGGATGCCCTGCCGGATGATGGTGTCGGGAACCAGTCCGCGCTCGACCAGCCGGATCGCCACTGCGGTGTTTTGCGTCATGAGGTACTTCTCGAAGTTGCCGGAATCGGCGAAATTGATTTCGAGGCCGCTTTCGATCAGGTGTACGCAAGGCAAAGCGCCTTGGATTCGATTCGTGACCGAATGCACGGCGCTGCCCTACAAAATCAGCCGCCGACCGGACATCGCAGGCCCGCACAATGGGGACATGCCCACCCTCTACGACATCATCCACACCACGGTGTATCGCTACAGCAAGCCCGTTACCTTCGGCGAGCACCGCGTGATGTTCCGTCCGCGCGACAGCCACGATCTGCGGGTGCTGGCGACCGACCTGCAGGTCAGCCCGGAAGCGATCGTGCGGATGATCCAGGACCCGCACTCCAACTCGGTCGCGCTGGTTCAGCCGATCAGGCCGGCGCTGGAACTGCGGCTGACCTGTTCCTTCACCATCGAACGGGCGGACGTTTCGCAGGACCTGTCGCTGCTGTCGTCGTCGGCCGAATTCCTGCCCTTCGCCTACTCGCTGCAGGACCGGCTCGACCTCGAACACTACCTGCGTCCGCACCACGACGACCCGGACGGCAAGCTCATCGCCTGGGCGCACCAGTTCTTCCGGCACGATGGCCCGACGCCGACGCGCGACCTGCTGGAGCGCATGAACCAGCACATCAACCAGCATTTCCGCTACGAAACCCGCGACGAGGAAGGCACGCAGACGCCGTTGCAGACGCTGGCACTCAACAGCGGCACCTGCCGCGACTACGCATTGCTGATGATGGAAGCCACCCGCCGTCTCGGCGTGGCGACGCGTTTCGTGTCGGGCTACCTGTACGACGTCGCGCTCGACGCCAACGCCGTCCAGGCGAACGGCGGCGGCCGTGGCGGCGAACCGACCGTCGGCGCGGGCGCCACCCATGCGTGGTTGCAGGCCTATCTGCCGGGCGCCGGCTGGGTTGCGTACGACCCGACGAACAACCTGCTGGGCGGCAATCAGCTGATCCGGGTCGGCGTGGCGCGCGATCCGGCCTTCGCGGCGCCGGTTTCCGGCAGCTGGTTCGGCGATGCGGACGCGTACCTGGGCCTGGAAGCCAGCGTCACCGTGACCCGGCGCGCACGCTGAGCCGAAAAAGGACCGCGAAAATTGCGCTGGCTGTTCCTTGCGGTGTTCACCGCGGCGGTCGCGGCGGCGTATGCCATCTACAGCGGCAAGCTGGAGGTTCCCGATCGCTACAACCCGTGGGCGCCGCTGAACGTCACGGCGCCGCCCGACTGGCTCACCGGCATGAAGCTGGCCCGCACGCGTGACGACGCCGCGCTCTGCAGCGCCGCGCTCGCCACCACCGACATGCAGTACGACACGGTGCCCGACCGCGTGACCGGTGCCGGCTGCGGTTTCACGAACGCCGTGCGTTTGCGATCCGCGGCCGTCCGATTCGGGCCTCCGGTGCTGCTCAGCTGCCCGATGGCGCTGTCTCTATATATGTGGGAGCGGCATGCGCTCCAGCCGGCCGCCCAGCAACGGTACGGCCAGCGGGTCGCAGCCCTTGAACATCTGGGGAGCTATGCGTGCCGCAACGTGAACCTGGGCGAAGGCGTGCCGGCCGGTGCCTCTCGGAGTCGGCACGCGACGGCCGATGCGCTGGACATCGCCTCGCTGACGCTGGCCGACGGGCGCCGGATCAGCCTCGTCTCTGACTGGAAGAGCGGAAACGCAGCCGACAAGCCGCTGCACGCGCAATTTCTGCAGGACGCCCACGCCGGGGCCTGCCGCTATTTCAAGGGTGTGCTCGGCCCGGACTACAACGCGGCGCACCGCGATCACTTCCACCTGGAAACCGGCGGGTATTCGATGTGCCGATGAACGCGTTGGCTCCGGCTCGGCTCACCAGGGAAGCTTTTCGCCCGCGTAAGTGAAGAAGCCGCCGGTGTCGGCAACCGTCAGTCCGTCGACGACGTGCAGCAGATCGGCCGCCACGTCGTCCGGCTTCCGCCCGATCTGCGCCCCACGGAACGGCCCGGACAGCGCCGAATCAACAGTCCCCGGATGCAGCGCGACCAGCACCGCGTTAGGCTGGCTGCGCTGCACTTCGATCGCAGCCGTCTTCAGGAACATGTTGAGCGCCGCCTTCGACGCCCGATAGCTGTACCAGCCGCCGAGCCGGTTGTCCTCGATGCTGCCGACCTTGGCCGACAGCACGGCCAGCACGCCGCGTTCGCGGTCGAGCAGCGGCGCGAAATGCGCCATCACCAGCGCCGGGCCGAAAGCATTGGCGCGGAATGTCGCCTCCATCTGCGCATAGTTCAGTTGGCCGATCCGCTTCTCCGGCATGAAATCGGCGGTGTGGAGGATGCCGGTGGCGTTCAGGATCAGGTGGAATGGGCCCTGTTCGGCAAGCCGGCCGGCAGCCGCGGCGATGCTGGCTTCGTCGTCGAAGTCGATGGATGGATCGGTGCGACGACCCAGCGCGACAACGCCGCCGCAGCGCGGATCAGCCTGCAGCCGCGCAACTAGCGCCGCACCGATCGCACCGGACGCGCCGATCACGAGTGCATGGAAGTCATTGGGGAAGGAGTTCATTTTTTTAATCCGACGGGCTTGCCGCTTTGTGCCCTGCAATCCACTGCGCGAACTGCCGTTCCGCCTGCATCCTGAATTCGTTCCGCATCCGATTGCAGATCTGATGCGCGAGCCGGCGATGCTTCTGTTTGCGGACGCTGCCGAGCGTGGCGTCGTTCAGGTGTTCGATCGTTGCCGATTCGGCGCGGTCGTGGGGTTCGTTGAAATCCATCGGCAATCCGCACCAATGGCAGTTGACTCCGAATGTGGAGCGAAGATTTTGTATGCTCATCGACTTTTTAGCGCCGGGTCGAAGCCCGGCCGGCTTATCCGGAAAAGGCTGCCAATCAGCCTACAGCCCGCATGGATGCTGGCGAATAAGCTTATCCGCATAAAGCGCGAATCAAAAGATAGTTGGATTCAAAGCGCTGCGCTTCTACAGTTTCGGCTTCCTACAAGTACCACGATGTACCAATACACAGATTTCGACCGCCAGTTCGTGCACGCACGTGCGGCGCAATTCCGCGACCAGCTCACGCGCTGGCAATCGGGCAAGTTGTCCGAAGACGAATTCAAGCCGCTGCGTTTGCAGAACGGCTGGTATGTGCAACGCTATGCGCCGATGCTGCGTGTCGCGGTGCCGTACGGCGAAGTGTCGAGCGCGCAATTGCGCGTGCTGGCCCGCATCGCCCGCGAATACGACGAGCCCGAGGCTGCCGTCTACAAGACGGCCAACGAGGTGCAGGGCGCGATGGGCTCCCACAGGTTGCCGACGCATTACGCCCACTTCACGACGCGCCAGAACGTCCAGTACAACTGGATTCCGCTGTCGAAGAGCGCCGACGTGATGGACCTGCTGGCTTCGGTCGACATGCACGGCATCCAGACCAGCGGCAACTGCATCCGAAACATCACCAGCGACGAACGCGCGGGCGTCGCGGCCGACGAGATCGCCGATCCGCGTCCGTTCGCGGAAATCATGCGGCAGTGGAGCACGCTGCATCCCGAATTCGCGTTCCTGCCGCGCAAGTTCAAGATCGCCATCACCGGCGCCGGTGAAGACCGCGCAGCGACCGGCTGGCACGACGTCGGCCTGAAGCTGATCAGGAACGAAGCCGGCGAGCTGGGCTTTCGCGTGCAGGTCGGCGGCGGCATGGGGCGCACGCCGATCGTCGGCGCAGTGCTGCGCGAGTTCCTGCCGTGGAGCCAAATCATGAATTACCTCGAGGCGGTGATCCGGGTCTACAACCGCTACGGCCGGCGCGACAACATCTACAAGGCGCGCATCAAGATCCTCGTGAAGGCCGAAGGCCAGCGCTACATCGACGACGTCGATGCCGAATACACGCAGATCCTCGAACACGACGGCGCGCCGCACACCATCACGCAGGCCGAATACGACCGCGTCGCCGCCTCCTTCGTGCCGCCGCAACTCGCAACGCGCGTGATCGAGAGCACCGACAAGACCGAAGCTGCGCTGCGCCAGCACGCAGCCGACGACGAACAGTTCGCGCGCTGGCTGCAGCGCAACGTCGCGCCGCACCAGAATCCGGCGCTGCGCTGCGTCACGCTGTCGTTCAAGCGTCTGAAGCAGGCGCCGGGCGATGCGACGGGCGATCAGCTCGACATCGCAGCCACGCTCGCCGATCGCTTCAGCGCCGGCGAAGCCCGCGTCACGCACGACCAGAACCTGCTGCTGCCCTGGGTGCATGCCGAAGACCTGCACGCGCTCTGGACCGCAGCGCGCGCTGCCGGTTTCGCGAGCGCCAACGTGCGGCTGCTGACAGACATGATCGCCTGCCCCGGCGGCGATTTCTGCTCGCTGGCCAATGCGCGCTCGATCCCGATCGCCGAAGCCATCACCGAGCGCTACCAGGATCTGGACGAGCTGGACGACCTCGGCGAGATCGATCTGCACATCAGCGGCTGCATCAATTCCTGCGGCCACCACCACAGCGGCCATATCGGCATCCTCGGTGTCGACAAGGACGGCAAGGAGTGGTACCAGGTGTCGCTCGGCGGCTCCGACGGCTCCGACCTGAGCGGACCTTCGGTGGCCGGCAAGGCGGTCGGTCCGTCGTTCTCGGCGGCGGAAGTGCCTGAAGTGATCGAAGCGGTGCTTGGCGCCTACCGCGACAGCCGCACCATCGTCGACGGCAAGCGCGAAACATTCATCGACACGTTGCGGCGCGTCGGGCCGGACCCATTCAAGGCCGCAGCCAACGGCGCGCGCTTCAAGGCTGAAGACAAGTCCGTGGAGGTGTCGGCATGAACAAGTCCCTGATCCTGATCGCGTCCGAAGACCACGTCGACGACGGCAGCCCGAAAGTCCTGCAACTGCAGAACGATGCCGATCCGCAAGCCATCGAGGTGTGCCTGAACGATGTCGAGCGCATCGACCTGCACTTCCCGAAGTTCACCGACGGCCGCGCCTATAGCCAGGCTTTCCTGCTGCGCCGCCGCCTCGGTTTCAAGGGCGACATCCGCGCGACCGGAGACGTGCTGATCGACCAGCTGGTGCAGATGGAGCGCACCGGGTTCTCCAGCGCGGTGCTGAAGGAAGGCGTCGACGCATCCGATGCGCAACGCCAGTTCGATCGTTTTTCCGCCTTCTATCAAGGCGATGCGGTGCACACGGCGCCGCACTTCGCGTCGAATGCCGCCGCGAACTGAACGGAAGTTTCCATGAGCAACGATCTCGATCTACAACACGTCAACGCCGAACTCGGACGCAACGCCGAGGGCCTGGTGAACTGGGCCATCGGTCTCGGCCAGCCCGCCATCGTCACCACCAACTTCCGTCCTTTCGAAGCCGTAATCCTGCACATGGTCGCGCGCTCGAAGCCCGACGTGCCGGTGATCTGGATGGACAACGGCTACAACACCGAAGCCACTTATCGTTTCGCCGACGAAGTGACGAAGCTGCTGGGCCTGAATCTGCGCATCTACCTGCCCTTGCGCTCCCGTGCGCACCGCGAAGCGGTCGAAGGTGCGACACCGGCGCTGGACGATCCGCGGCACGACGCCTTCACCGCGGAGGTGAAGCTGGAGCCCTTCTCTCGTGCGCTGCGAGAAACGGCGCCCAAGGTCTGGTTCACCGCGCTGCGGGCCACCGACACGGCCGTGCGCGCCCAGATGGACCCGGTCAGCATCAATCCGGACGGCCTGATCAAGGTCGCACCGCTGCTGCACTGGTCGTCCAAAGAGCTGCACGAATACTGCGTCGCGCACGGCTTGCCGAACAACTTCGATTACGTCGACCCGACCAAGGGCGAAGACAACCGCGAGTGCGGCCTGCACCTCGAACATTGATGAACGCCCGTACCGAATCCGAATTGCTGCAGTCCACGATGCATCCGCCCGCCCATCTTTCCAACACCCACCTCGACGCGCTCGAGGAAGAGGCCATCTTCATCCTGCGCGAAGTCGCCGGCGCCTTCGAGCGGCCGACGCTGCTGTTCTCGGGCGGCAAAGATTCCCTGGTCCTGCTGAAGTGCGCCGAGAAGGCTTTCGGCAGCGGCCGGATTCCCTATCCGCTGCTGATGATCGACACCGGCCACAACTTCCCCGAAGTGACCGATTTCCGCGACTTCCGCGCGAAGGAACTCGGCGCAGAGCTGATCGTGCGCAGCGTCGAGGATTCGATGGCGCGCGGCACCGTGCGTCTCGCGCATCCCGGCGAATCCCGCAATGCGCACCAGTCGGTCACGCTGCTGGAGGCGATCGAGGAATTCCGCTTCGACGCGCTGATCGGCGGCGCCCGTCGCGACGAGGAAAAAGCGCGCGCCAAGGAACGCATCTTTTCGCACCGCGATTCGTTCGGCCAGTGGCAGCCGAAGGATCAGCGGCCCGAACTCTGGAACCTGTTCAACACGCGCCTTTCGCCCGGCGAGCATTTCCGCGTGTTCCCGATCTCGAACTGGACCGAGCTGGACGTCTGGCAGTACATCGAGCGCGAGAGCATCGCCCTGCCCTCGATCTACTACACCCACAAGCGCGAGATCGTCGAACGTCGCGGTCTGCTCGTGCCGGTGACGCCGCTGACACCGCCACGCGACGGCGAGCAGGTGCAGGTGCGCGACGTGCGCTTCCGCACGGTCGGCGACATCACGACGACCTGTCCGGTTGAAAGCCTGGCCGCGAATGCCGGCGACGTGGTGCTGGAAACGCTGACGGTCGACGTCAGCGAGCGCGGCGCGACGCGCATGGACGACATGACTTCGGAAGCATCGATGGAAAAGCGGAAAAAGGACGGGTACTTCTGATGAGCGAGATCGATACCGGCGCAGCCTTGCGCTTCATTACCTGCGGCTCCGTCGACGACGGCAAGAGCACGCTGATCGGGCGTTTGCTTGTCGACAGCAAGACCGTGTTGCAGGACCAGCTGGCCGGCGTCCAGCGCGGCGGCGAGACCGATCTGGCGCTGCTGACCGACGGCCTTTCCGCCGAGCGCGAACAGGGCATCACCATCGACGTGGCCTATCGCTACTTCTCGACCGTGAACCGCAAGTTCATCATCGGCGACGCGCCCGGGCATGAGCAGTACACGCGCAACATGGTCACGGCCGCATCGAGCGCCGACGCGGCGGTGGTGCTGGTCGACGCGACCAAGCTCAAGTGGGCGGCGGAAATCGGCGATGGGGAAACAGTTGAGCGCGAGTTGCTGGCGCAGACGCGCCGTCACACGCTGCTGTGCAGCCTGCTGCGCGTGCAGTCGATCGTTTTCGCGGTCAACAAGCTCGACGCCATCGACGATGCCGCGCTTGCGTTCGAACGGATCTCGGGTGCGCTGAACGCGTTCGCAGCCAGCGCCGATGTGAAGGTCGCGGCCATCGTGCCGATCTCCGCGCTCAAGGGCTGGAACGTGGTCACGCCGCATCCCGACTGGGCCGGCTACGACGGTCCGGGCCTGCTCGACCTGCTCGAAGGCCTGCCGGTCACCGCGCAGGATGAGGACGTGCCCTTCGCCTTTCCGGTGCAATGGGTCGAGAAATTTTCCGCTTCTGCCGATACGACCCAGGGCCGTCGCGTGTTCTGGGGTCGCGTCGCCAGCGGCCATGTCGCGCCGGGCCAGCGTGTGACAGTGCTGCCAAGCGGCCAGACCGCCACCGTCGCGCAGGTGCTCGACCACGCGCGCAAGCCGCAATCGGTGCACGCTGGCCACAGCGGCGGCATCGTGCTGGACCGCGAAGTCGACGTGTCGCGCGGCGACTGGCTGCTGGCGCCCGACGCCTTCACGCCCGTGCGCGAAATCACCGCCACCGTCGCCTGGCTCGACGATGAGCCACTGGTGCCGGGCCGGGTGTACTGGGCGCTGCAGGGTCATCGCTGGGTCAAGGCGAAGGTCGCGCGTATCGTCGACCGCGTCAACATCACGACGCTCGAATCCGAGCCTGCGACGCAGCTCGAAGCCAACTCCATCGGCGACATCGTGCTGACGCTGCAGCAGCCGCTGGCGGTGCTGCCGTTCGCGCAATCGCGTGCGCTGGGATCGCTGGTGCTGGTCGATACGGCATCGCACAAGACCTCTGCTGCGGTATTGGTTCGCCTTTAAAATGCCCGGTTACCCTCGATCAACCCCCAGGCCGCACCAAGCCGGCGACAGATTCCCCAGATTCCCATGACACACGTCGTTTCCGAAAACTGCATCCGCTGCAAATACACAGACTGCGTCGACGTGTGCCCCGTGGACTGCTTCCGCGAGGGGCCGAACATGCTCGTCATCGACCCGGACGAATGCATCGATTGCGCGGTCTGCATTCCCGAATGTCCGGTCAATGCGATCTTTGCCGAGGAAGACCTGCCGGCCGACCAGATCGCCTTCATCAAGCTGAACGCGGAACTCACCACGGCCGACGGCTGGAAGAGCATCACCAAACGCAAGCCCGCGCTGCCCGATGCGGACGAGTGGAAAGACAAGCCGAACAAGCTAGCGGAACTGGTCCGTTGATCCAGACCGACGCGCTGATCGTCGGCGCCGGTCCGGTCGGGCTGTTCCAGGCTTTCCAGCTCGGCCTGCTCGAAATCTCCTGCCACATCATCGATGCCCTGCCCCATGCGGGCGGCCAGTGCGTCGAGCTGTACGGCGACAAACCCATCTACGACATTCCCGGCACACCGGCCACGACCGGCCGCGGATTGATCGACGCGTTGCTGACGCAGGTCGCGCCGTTGCAGCCGACGATGCATTTCGGCGAACAGATCGCGACGCTGGAACGCCAGGACGATGGTCGGCTGCTGCTCGGGACCGACCGCGGCACGACCTTTCTGGCCAAGACGGTCTTCATCGCCGGTGGCGTCGGTGCCTTCGTACCGCGCCGCGTCTCGATCGCCGGCATCGAACGCTTCGAAGGCACGCGGCTGCTGTATCACCCCAACATGCATCCTGACGCGATCGAACGCTTCGCCGGAAAGGCCATCGTGGTCCAGGGCGGCGACGAATCCGCGTTGCAGACCGCGCTGGCGCTGAGCGCGCTCGAACGCCGCACCGGTCGCGGCGGCAAGGTCGCGCTGATGCATCGCCGCGACGGCTTCCAGGCCGAGCCGGAAACCGTCGCGAAGCTGCGCGAGGAGATCGAATCCGGCGACATGGCTTTCGTCGTCGGGCAGCCGACAGCCCTCGACGAAACGACGCTGCAGATCACGCGTCCCGATCAGTCGGTGCTCAACCTGCCGGTCGATGCGCTGATCGCCTGCCTCGGCATTTCGCCGCGCCTCGGCCCCATCGCCAACTGGGGCCTGCAACTGGACCGCAAGCAGGTGCCGGTCGATACGCAGAAGTTCGAGACGCGCGAACCCGGCGTGTTCGCGGTCGGCGACATCAACACCTATCCGGGCAAGAAGAAGCTGATCGTCTGCGGCTTCCACGAGGCGACTCTGGCCGCCTGGGGCGCTGCGGCCATCGTGTTCCCGGACAAGGCGATTCCGTTGCAGTACACGACCACCAGCACGCGCCTGCGTTCGCTGCTGAAAGTCGACTGACGCGCGATGTCAGGCGATATCTAGGCGATGACGGGTGCGGCGGTGCCGCCGACCGTTGCAGCCACGGTGATCGTCTTGCCTACCGCTGCCGTGTAGGTCGGCTGCTTCACGCTGCTGACGAACACGAACTCCGCCTTGACCGCAGCCGCAGTCACCGTCATCAGCAGATAGCCGCGCTGTGTGGTGTCGCAGTAATTCACGTCGTCGATCAGGCCCAGCCCTGCGCCGATGGCTGCATTGCCGAGTTGCGGCACGAGAACGCTGCCGTCGATGGAAGGCGCCAGCGCACCGAGCCCCGCGGATTCGAACCCGGTCGAAGTGACCGACGTTCCGGCGAACTCCACTCCGGCCTTCTCGCCAGCCAGCGTCGTGAGGTTGGTGAACCATGCATCGTGCGAATCGCCGGACAGGGTGACGAGCCGCTTGCCCTGCGTTCGGGCAGCCTGCAGGATCGCGTCGCGCTGCGACGGGTAGCCGTCCCACGAATCGAGGCTGTACGGAAGCCTGGGATTCACAGCCGGATTCAGCAATGCCGCCTGCGTGGCCGTCAGCGCAGCGGTGCCGCCGGCGGCACGTGTCGCCTTGGCCGTGAGAAACGCCGTGACGGCAGCCGGCACGCCGGCAGGGTTGGTCGTGAACGCCGTCAGGAGCGAAGCCGGCATCCACATGCGCGCCATGATGGTCTGGTTGCCGAGCATCTGCCAGGCGGCGGTCGATGCGTTCATGCCGTTCGTGAGCCAGTTCTGCTGCTCGATGCTCATCATCTGGCGCGAGGCGTCCGGACGAATGCCGGAAGCGTTCGGCGTGATGCCGGCCAGATAGCGGCCGATGCCGCCGTCCTTGTCGCCGTAGTTGTCGTACTGGCGGTCCCGGCCTTCGATGCGCGTGTCGAGCATGTGCAGCGTGAAGAGCCGGCCGAAGTCGAAGCGGCGGTAGATCTTGAGCAGGTTGGACGCGTCAGGCGTGCGGATCGGCATCCACTCGTGATAGACCTTCGCGGCGATGTTCTTGCGCGTGACCCAGTCGCCCTGCGTGGCCGGGTCGTGGTTCTCGGCGCCGTTCACGTAGCCGTTGTTGGCGAATTCATGATCGTCCCAGACGGTGATCCAGGGCATCTTCGCGTGCGCGGCCTGCAGGTTGAGGTCCGACTTGTACAGCGCATGGCGCGTGCGGTAGTCGTTCATCGTCACGATGTCGTTGGCCGGGCTCGTGATGCGGTTGCCGGGAATGCTGGTGTTGCCGTACTTCTTCGGGTCGGAACCGTATTCGTAGATGTAGTCGCCGAGGTGCAGCGCATAGAGCGCGTCGGTCTTGGTGACGGCGTCGTAGGCGTGGAAGAAGCCTTCGGAATACAGAGCGCAGGAAAACACGGCGAACTTGACCGATGCGATGTCGCTGGCCGGCAGCGTGCGCGTGGTGCCGACGGTCGACGAAGCGCCGGTGACGTCGCGGAACCGGTAGAAATAGCTCGCGCCGGCAACGAGCCCGGTCACGTCGACCTTGGCCGTGAACGATGCGGTTTCGCTCGCGGTCACGGTGCCGCTGCCGACGACCGACGCGAATGCGGCGTCGGTCGCTACCTGCCATGTCAGCGTCACATCGGCGGTGCTGTCAGGGATCTTTGCGTGGGTCCAGAGGATGACGCGGTCGGTCAGCGGATCGCCGCTGGCGACGCCGAAAGCGAACACGGCCGGCTTCGGTGCGGGCGCGGGCGTCGCCGTGGCGCTTGCATCGTCGCTCCCGCCGCCGCCGCAGGCTGCGAGCGAACCGACGGCTGCCAGCGCGATGGCGCTGGTGGACGACTTGACCAGAAAGTCGAGAAAGTCGCGGCGACGGCGGTTGGCGGCATCGCGTGGGTCGGATTCGAACGGGACGACGGTGGCAAACAGGTGTTTTTCTTGCACGATGGGCTTTGTGGTGGGCTACCGGCCGCATTGAATGCAAGGTGTGTGACGTGCGCGTGACCTGACGCGGGATCGATTCCTTAGCCGGTGCGCCAAGTCGTTGTCGACGGCAGCGCCCACTCGGGCGGATGACGCGACCATTCCTTGAGAAATTCGAGCAGATGCCGGACTCGCGTCGGCATGTTGCGGCGCGTCGAAAACACGACGTTGACGTCGAGTTCCTGCGGTATCGAGTTCGGCAGCAACACTTCCAGCAGTCCCGCCTGCAGTTCCTCCGACACCATGTAGTACGGATGCAGCGATATGCCGGCACCGAGCAGCGCGGCCTGCTTCAATGCATCGCCCAGGTTCGAACGCACGGTGCCGCGCACCTTGACTTCCCGAGACGGCTCGCCCTCGAATTTCCAGATGCCGGCGCCGGACTTGACGGTGTGGACGAGGCAGTTGTGGCGCGCCAGATCCGCAACCGTCGCGGGCCGACCGTGCAGCTTCAGGTAAGCCGGCGAAGCGACCACGACCTGCGGCGCCTTCATCAGCGATTGCGCGACGTAGCTCGCGTCTTCGAGCGATGGCGCGATGCGGATCGACAGGTCTAGCGCTTCGGCGACCAGGTCCGATCGGCCGTCGTCGTGCACCACCGTCACTTCGATGTCCGGATAACGGTGCGTGAACTGCGCCATCAGCCGCATCAGGTGGTAGGCACCGAAAGACGGCGGCGTGCCGACACGAATGGCACCGCGCGGCAACTGGACGACATCGCGGACTTCGCCTTCGATCGCATCGTAGCGCTCGACCAGTTCGCGCGCGGCTTCGAGCACGCGCGCGCCGGCATCGGTCAGCGCCACCTGTTTGGACGTCCGCTTGAGCAGCTGCGCGCCCATGGACGTTTCGAGCCAGGCAACGTGCTTCGTGATGGTCGCGGGCGAAAGCGACAGCTGCATCGCCGCGCGGACGAAGCTGCCGCAGCGTGCGACCTCGGTGAATATCTGAAGGCAGCGAAGGCGGTCCATACGGTCAATGTTTCGAAATCGGAAATCTTGAATTGTCGAACCGGGTGCGCTGCGGTGCAAGCCCGCCAATAGCATGGGCTCCGAATCGACCGACGACCCAACGTTTCAAGGAGACCTCATGACACTTCGCATCGTTCCGACTGGCGCCACGCTCGGCGCGCGTGTCGAAGGCCTCGATCTCTCGCAGCCGCTTTCTTCCGAGGTGTTCGGACAACTGCTGCAGGCGCTCGGCAACCATGGCGTGCTGAGCTATCCGGGCCAGGACCTGACCGCCGCCCAGTTGCGCGATTTTTCTCAGAACTTCGGCCGGCTGGAAGTCAATGTCGCGGGCGCATACCAAGAACCCGGCCTGCCGGAGGTGATGGTGCTGTCGAACATCGTCGAGAACGGCAAGCCGCTCGGCCTGTCCGATGCCGGTCAGGACTGGCACACCGACATGTCGTACGCCAGCATGATCGCGTTCACCAATGTTCTCTTCGGGATGAAGATCCCGCATCGAGACGGCCAGCCGCTCGGCAATACCGAGTTCTGCAACATGCACGCGGCCTTTGAAGAGTTGCCGCAGGCGTGGAAGGAGCGTCTCGAAGGCATGACCGTTCTGCACGACTTCGACAAGTTCTGGGAAATGATGCGCCGCGAGCGCGGCAGCGCGCGCCCGCCGCTCACACCGGCACAGCGTGCGGCACGTCCGCCCGTGTCGCATTCGATCTTTCTCGAGCATCCGATCACCGGCAAGCGAGTGCTTTATGCGAACCCCGGATACGCGGTGCGCATTCACGAGATGAGCCAGCAGGACAGCGATGCCGCGCTCGAATTCCTGTTCGCGCACCAGACGCAGCCGCAATACCGCTACGCACACCGCTGGCAGGTCGGCGACGTGCTGATGTGGGACAACATGGGCACCATTCACAACGCAATCCCTGACTACCGGCCCGACGAGCCGCGCCTGATCAAGCGCTGTCAGGTGATGGCCACGCGCTTCTTCCACGACGACGGCACGCCGCGCGCCGTGGCGCTTACGCAGCAGGACCGGCGCGAGACACAGCCCGCGTGAGGTCGATCTCATGACCGCCCGACGCTTGCCGGCCCCTCGCAACGTCGCCGGCTGCTATTCGATCGCCGACCTGCACGCGCTCGCCCGCCGGCGCCTGCCACGCGCGGTATTCGATTTCTACGACGGTGGCGCCGAGGATGAAGTCACGCTCGACGGCAACCGTCGCGCGTACGGCGACTGGCGCCTGGCGCCGCGCGTGCTGATCGACGTGGCCGGCGCGTCGTCGGCATGCGAACTGCTGGGTGCGCCGGCCGGCATGCCCGCTGCCATCGCGCCCACCGGCGCCGCCGGTTTTGGCTGGCGAGGCGCGGATCTGGCGCTCGCGAAGGCAGCGGCGAAGCTCGGAATCCCGTACACGCTGTCCAGCAGCGCGACCACCTCCATCGAAACCATCGCAGAGCAGGCGCCAGGACGCCTGTGGTTCCAGGCCTATGTGCTGCGCAACCGGGACTTCTTCTGGAAGCTCATCGAACGCGCGCGCGTGGCCGAGTACGAGGCGCTGGTCATCACCGTCGATCTGCCGGTCGGCGGCAAGCGCGAACGCGACTTCCACAACCACTTCTCGATCCCGTTCAGGTTCACAGCACGCAATGTGATGGATTTCGCGACACGCCCACGCTGGGCGCTCGAAATGCTGGCGCGCGGCATGCCGGTGATGGAAAACCTGCGTGGCCTTGAGACGGCCGCCACCAGCGCGACCGCCATCGCATCGTCGGTCGGCCGCAGCTACGACCCCGCCTTCGACTGGGCGCGGCTGGCCGAGGTGCGCGACCGCTGGCCGCGAAAGCTGATCGTCAAGGGCGTGAGCCGGGGCGAAGACGCCGAGAGGCTGGCGACGATGGGCGTCGACGCGATCGTCGTCTCCAACCACGGTGGCCGGCAGCTCGACGGTTCGGTGCCGAGCCTGCAGGCGCTGCCGGAAGTCCTCCAGGGCGCCGGTGGCAGATTGCCGGTGATGGTCGACGGCGGCATCCGTCGCGGCACCGACATGGCGAAGGCGCTGGCGCTTGGCGCGCACGGCGTGCTGCTCGGGCGTGCGACGCTGTTCGGCGCCGTGGCTGCGGGCGATGCCGGCGCGCAGCGGTCGCTGGAAATCCTGCACGACGAGTTGCTGCGGACCATGCGGCTGTGCGGCGCGCCGACCATTGCCCAGCTGACCGCCGACCTGCTGAGGCCAGCCCGCTGAGTTCAGTGAGACAAAGAGAAGGAAAAACCATGAAGAGACACAACCTCGCGCGCCGCCTCGTCCTGAGCGCCGCTTCCGCTTCACTGATTCTGGCTGCCGCGCTGCCCGCATATGCCCAAGTCGACTTCCCGAGCAAGCCGATCAAGCTGGTCGTCGGCTACAGCGCCGGCGGGCCGACCGACGTGCTGGCACG
Organism: Variovorax glucosi; assembly: GCF_051216695.1. NCBI lineage: Bacteria > Pseudomonadati > Pseudomonadota > Betaproteobacteria > Burkholderiales > Comamonadaceae > Variovorax > Variovorax glucosi. The sequence continues at coordinate 162,321 of NZ_JBPJZE010000001.1, read as the reverse complement.
CGTGCTCGGCCAGGAGATCGGCAGCACGCTCGGCCAACCGGTCGTGGTGGAGAACCGGCCCGGCGTCAACGGCAACATCGCGACCGAGGCAGTGCAACACGCACCGCCGGACGGCTACACGCTGATCGTCAACACCCTCTCCCACAACGTCAATCCGCTGCTGCAGCCCGACCGAATCAAATACGACCCGATCAGAGATTTCACGCCGATCTCGATGGTTGCCGTTCTGCCGCAACTGATCGTCGTGTCCGGCGACTCGCCCTACAAGACACTGGCCGATCTCGTGAAGAAGGCGCAGAGCCAGCCGATGGCCGTCAGCTACGGTACCGCCGGCGTCGGCGGGTCGGCCCATCTGGCCGCCGCGCTGCTCGAACAGCGCACGAAGACGCAGATGAACCACATACCGTTCAAGGGCAACGCACCCGCGCTGACCGAAGTGATGTCGGGCCGCGTCGATTTCATGTTCTTCCCGATGATCGGCGTGTCCGACTTCGTCGGCGGCGGCAAGCTGCGCATCCTCGCCGCGACCACCGCGACGAGGCATCCGGACTATCCGCAGGTGCCGACCACGGCTGAACTCGGCTTCGCGGGATTCGAGGACTATGCGCAGCCGATCGGCTTTCTTGCGCCTGCCGGCCTGCCATTGCCCATCGCGGTGAAGCTGGACGCCGCCATCGCCACCGCGCTCGCAAAGCCCGCGATGCAGGCACGCCTGAAGTCGCTCGGCGCCGAAGTCAGGCACCTCGGACCCGCGCCGTACCGCGACTGGCTCGACAAGGATCGCATACGCTGGGCCGACCTGATTCGTACCGCCAACATCAAGGCTGAATAAGACATGCGCTGGATTCATTTCACCGCCCCCGGCGCCGCTGCGAGCGCCTACGGAATTCTCTGGCCCGATGGCCGCATCGCCCAGGTGCGCGGAACGCCTTTCGGGAACCACGAACAGACCGGCGCCGTGCACCGCCTCGCCGACGTGAAGATCGAGGTTCCGCTCATTCCGCGCACCTTCTATGCCGCCGGCCTCAACTACGTGAAGCACATTCGCGAATACGCCGCGTCGAGCAAGACGCCCATCGCCGAGCCGACCCATGCCGACATCGGATATCGGGCGGTCAACGCGCTGATCGCGCACGACGAACCGGTGGTGATTCCGTCGGACGCGCAACAGGTCGAATACGAGGGCGAAGTCGTCGTCGTCATCGGCAGGAAAGCGAAGAATCTCAGCGAAGCCGATGCGCTCTCCTGCGTGCTCGGCTACACCATCGGCAATGACGTGAGCGAACGGCTGTGGCAGGCTTCGGACCGGACGTTCTTCCGTTCCAAGAACACGGACACATTCAAGCCGATGGGACCGTGGATCGAGACAGAATTCGACATCGATGCAGCGGAGACCACCGTTCGGCTGAACGGCGAGGTGCAGACGCACTTCCGAACCGCCGACATGCTGTTCGACATCCGTACCTTCATCAGCCGCATGACGCGTTACATCACGCTGTACCCCGGTGACGTGATCTGGATGGGGACGGACGGAAAGTCCCCCAGACTCAAGGCGGGCGACGTGGTGGAGGTGGAGATCAGCGGATTGGGGTGCCTGCGCAATACATTCATCGACGCCAGGGATTAGGAGCTCGGCAGATTCCTGCGATGTCAAACTTGCCGCATGGAAATCGAATTCAAGTTTCTGGTGCCGCTGGATCGGCTGGGTGAAATCGAGTCGGCGCTGCGCGCGGGCGAGTTCGAACAGCTCGATCTGCAGGCACGCTACTTCGACACCCGCGACGGCGCGCTGGCAAGGGCAGATGTCGCGCTGCGAATGCGGAAGGAAGGCGGGCACTGGGTCCAGACCGCCAAGGCGCGCGGCGACGGACCGTTGGACCGTTTCGAACACAACGTCGATCTGGGCAACCCTACCGACCCAACAGCTCTTCCCGACATCGGCCTGCACGAAGGCACACACGTCGGTCATGCGCTGGAAGCAGCCATCGGCGATGCCGCACTGGTCGAGACCTTTTCGACGGCGATCCACCGCATCGTTCATCGACACACAGAATCCGACACGCAGGTCGAATTTGCACTCGATGTGGGCAGCTTGATCGCACAGGGACACGGCGGCGCACCGACGCGCGAGTCGGCGGTCTGCGAACTGGAGATCGAACTCGTGCACGGCGATGTGGCCGTGCTCGTGAGCGTGGCGAAGCGATGGGTCGCCGAGTACGGACTCGCTTTCAGCACAGTATCCAAAGCCGCACGGGGCCAGCGTCTGCTCGGCGGCAACAAGCCGGTTGCAGCGGTCAAATCGAGGGCGCCGAACTTCTCGACGCACGGCGAGAAGCAGCCGGACGGCGCGGAAATCCAGCGCCGGGTCGTCAGCGCGTGTCTGGCCCAGATCCTGCCCAACGCATCGGAAGTGGCGGCGGGCAGCGCAGATGCGGATGCAGTGCATCAGCTACGAATCGGCATCCGTCGGCTGCGGACGGCGCTGCGCGAACTCGACGGATTGGCTGAAAATCGGTTCGATCCTGCGTGGGAGGGGCCGCTGCGTCATACATTCGCCGCCCTGGGACGCAGTCGCGACGGCGAGTTGCTGACGACGAAGATGCAGCCGATGCTTGAAGCGGCTGGCGGTCCGCAGATCGCTACGACGGTCGAAGCCAACGACACGTCCGGAATGACGGTGTCGGAGACGGTGTGCTTGACGCCTTTTCAAATCGTGCTGGTCGAGCTCATCGGCTTCGTGACGCATGCATCGAACGACGCGCCGGCCGACGACGGTGCCGACAATCCTGCAAACGCGCGCAAGCTCATCGGCAAGCGACTGAACGGGCTGCATCGCAGGGTGGTGAAAGGCGGCAGGCGGTTCGAATCGCTGGAACCGGAAGATCAGCACAAGGTCCGAAAGCAACTCAAGCGCTTGCGCTATCTGGCGGAGTTCGTGGCGCCGCTGTTCGATGAAAAAAGTGCCTCCCGCTACATCGCGAAACTGACGCCGGCGCAAGACACGCTCGGCGACTTCAACGACATGAGCGTCGCGGCGGTCAGCTATCGCAGGCTGGCTGTCAGGGACCAGAAAGCGTGGTTCGCAGTCGGATGGCTCAATGCCTCGCAGCAGCATGCGACTCGCGACTGTCGCAAGGCGCTGGAGAAAATCGAAGACGCGCGGAAGTTCTGGAAGCCTGCCTGAACTACCGCCGCTGCCCTCACCCTAGCCCTCTCCCGGAGGGAGAGGGAACAAGACCAAATGCGCAACGGCCGTGCCCCGGGGCGTCGGCGGGTGGCTGAGGCTGGGGTCGGCTGTTGAGCCTCCGGCGGATGCGCCTCGGCTCGGGCGGATAAGGGCCGCAGATGTCTGAGCGCAGCGAGTTCCTACGGACCCCGCCCGAGCCGAGGCGCAGCCGCGAAGTCCGAAGGACCGGTGGCGACTGCCGTCCCCAGCCTCAGCCACCCGCCGACGCCCCGCGCCCCCCACATCAAACCGCCCCGTGTGCCTCCACATACAGCGCATACAGCGAATGGCTGCTCGTCATATACAGCCGGTTCCGCTTCGGCCCACCGAACTCCAAATTCGCGCACCGCTCCGGCAGGCTGATGAACCCTATCGCCTTGCCCTGCGAATTGAAAACCTTCACGCCATCCATCTCCGAAGACTTGCCTGCCGGAAGATAGGCCTTCATACCGCCGCCGATGTCCGTCGGCTCGGTCGAAAGCGCCCCGGTGTAGCCCCAGCCGCACCACAGATTCCCGTCGCGATCGACACGGAAGCCGTCCAGCGCACCTGGCCCGTCCGCGTCGATCAGCTTGGTCTTGTTCGACAGGCTCGCACCATCGACAGATACCTCGTAGCTCCAGATACTGCGGTTCGGCGTGCCCTTCCACTCGACGACGTACAGCTTCTTCTCGTCCGGTGAAAAAGCCAGCCCGTTCGGGTTGACCAGATCGGTGATGACGGCGGCGATCTTGCCGTCGGCCGCGATGCGGTATACGTTGGTGGTCGCCTGCTCCGGCACGGCTCTCGAGCCTTCCCATTCGCCGTTGATGCCGAAGATCGGATCGGTGAACCAGATGCTGTCGTCCGACTTCACGACGATGTCGTTCGGCGCGTTGAGACGCTTGCCCTCGAAGCTGTCGGCCAGCACCGTCACCGTGCCGTTCTTCTCGGTCCGCACCACGCGCCGTGTCACCGAATGCTCGCAAGTCACCAGCCGGCCCTGGCGGTCGCGCGTGTTGCCGTTCGCGTAGTTCACATTGGTCTTGTGCACGGTGAACTTGCCGGTCTTCTCGTCGTACTTCATCAGCCGGTTGTTCGGGATGTCGCTGCACAACAGATAACCCTCGGCCGGAAAGTACGCCGGCCCCTCTGCCCAACGCATGCCGGAGCCAAGCTGCTCGACCGTGCTGCTGTAGATGCGGTACTTCGCGAAGCTCGGATCGAGGATGAAGACGCGCGGATCGGGATAGCGTTGGTTCGGCTGGAAGTCGAACGACTGCGCACCGGCCATGCCGCTGAGCGCTGCGATTCCGGTGCCGGCAGCAGTCAGGAAGCCGCGGCGAGACGGGGTGGACTGGGTCGGTTCTTTTTGCATGCGATGTCTCCTTCTTTTCATTTTTTTGTCGACCGTGATTCAGGTCACCGGTGCCGGGTTGAACAGCACCAGCGCGTTGTGCAGCTTCCAGTGTTCGGCCCAGGTCTTCTTGCGTCCGCTGGCGACGTCGAGCATCAGATGGAACATCTCCCAGCCGACGTCGGCGATGGTCTTTTCTCCGGTCGCTATGGTGCCGGCGTTGATGTCCATCAGGTCGTGCCAGCGACGCGCGAGGTCGTCCCGTGTCGCGACCTTGATGACCGGCACTTCGGCCAGTCCGTAGGGCGTTCCGCGGCCGGTGGTGAACACATGCAGGTTCATGCCGGCAGCCAGCTGCAGCGTGCCGCAGATGAAATCGCTCGCCGGCGTCGCGGCGTAGATCAGCCCCTTCTGCTTCAGCTTTTCCCCCGGTGCGATCACGCCCGAGATCGGCGACTTGCCGCTCTTCACGATCGAGCCCATCGCCTTCTCGACGATGTTCGACAGTCCGCCCTTCTTGTTGCCCGGCGTGGTGTTGGCGCTGCGGTCGACGCGGCCCTTGTCGAGATAAGCGTCGTACCAGGCCATCTCGCGGATCATGGCTTCGGCGACTTCGGGTGTCGTGGCGCGCGAGGTCAGCTGGTCGATGCCGTCGCGCACTTCGGTCACTTCCGAGAACATTACCGTCGCGCCGGCCCGCACCAGCAGATCGGTGCAGAAACCGACCGCCGGATTGGCCGTCACGCCGGAGAACGCATCGCTGCCGCCGCACTGCACGCCGACCACCAGTTCGCTCGCCGGCACGGTCTCGCGGCGACGGGCATTAAGGCGCTCCAGATGCTCTTCAGCCTGCCGCATGATCGATTCGACCATCGACATGAAGCCGACATGCGCATCGTCCTGCAGGCAGACGACGTCGAGTTTCGGGCTGGCGCTGTCGCCCACATCGGCGACGTTGCGCTCGTCGATCAGCGGGATCGTGCCCGGCGGCATCAGCCGCTCCGGCTGCAGCTTCTCGCAGCCCAGGCTCACCAGCATCACCTCGCCGCCAAAGTTAGGGTTCAGGCTGATGTTGCGCAGCGTGCGGATCGGAATGATCGCGTCCGGCGCATCGATGGCGACGCCGCAGCCGTAGGTATGTTCCAGCGCGACCACGTCGTCGACGTTGGGGAATCTCGGCAGCAGCTCGGCCTTGATGCGCGTCACGGCGAAGTCGGTCACGCCGGCCACGCATTGCACCGTCTGCGTGATCGCGAGGATGTTGCGCGTGCCGACCGAGCCGTCGAGATTGCGGTAGCCCTCGAAGGTGTAGCCCTCGAGCGGCGGCTGCGGTGCGGGCTTGACGGTGGCGATCGGCAGGCCGACGAGTTCGCGCGCGGCGGGCATGCGGAGCAACCGTTCGTGGACCCAGGTGCCTGCCCTCAGGTCTTTCAGCGCATAGCCGATGACCACGTTGTAGCGGCGCACTTCACCGCCTTCCGGAATGTCGACCAGCGCGACCTTGTGCGCCTGCGGCACCTTGTCTACCAGCACGAGGCCGGACGGGAATGTGGTGCCGGCGGGCAGCCCGCCGTCGTTCACGACGATGGCCACGTTGTCGTGGTCGTCCATCGCGATGTAGAGCGGCGCTTGGGTGGCGATTTCAATCATGGGAGCGCTGTCTTGTCTATTTGGATTTTCAGGGGCGTTTGCCGATTTCAGCGGTCTCGCGCGTCCAGCCGCGCGCCTGCTCGCTCAGGCTCAGGCCGAGCCCCGGCCGGGTCGGCACGATCATGCGGCCGGCCTTGATTTCGAGGCGCTCGTTGAAAAGCGGTTCGAGCCAGTCGAAATGCTCGACCCACGGCTCGGTCGCATAAACCGCGCCCAGATGCACATGCAGCTCCATCGCGAAATGCGGACCGAGCATCAGGCCGGCCTGCTCCGCCTGCGCGGCGATCTTGAGAAACGGCGTGATGCCGCCGACCCGCGGTGCATCGGGCATCAGGTAGTCGGCTGCGCGATGGCGGATCAGTTCGCCGTGCTCGGCGGCGCTGGTCAGCATCTCGCCGGTGGCGATCGGCGTGTCGAAGGCGGCTGCAAGCGCGGCGTGGCCTTCGTTGTCGTAGGCGTCCAGCGGCTCCTCGATCCAGACCAGGTTGAACTGCTCGAAGATGCGGCACATGCGCTGGGCCGTCGGGCGGTCCCATTGCTGATTGGCGTCGACCATCAGCGGCATGTCGTCGCCGAGATGCCGGCGCACCGCCTCGACGCGCTGGATATCGATCTTGCCGTCCGGCTGGCCGACCTTGAGCTTGATGCCGCCGATACCGAGTTCCTTCGACGCCGAGGCGTTGACCACCAGCTGGTCGACCGGTGTATGCAGGAAGCCGCCCGAGGTGTTGTAGCACTGCACCGAATCGCGCTGCGACCCGAGGAATTTGGAGAGCGACAGGCCCGAGCGGCGAGCCTTCAGGTCGTACAGCGCGACGTCGAAAGCACCGATCGCCTGCGTCGACATGCCGCTGCGCCCTACCGAAGCGCCGGCCCAGCACAACTTCGTCCAGAGCTTGGATATGTCGCTCGGGTCTTCGCCGATCAGCGCCGGTGCGATTTCCTTCGCATGCGCGAACTGGCCGGGGCCGCCTGCCCGTTTCGCGTAGCTCAGGCCGAGTCCCTTGTGGCCGTCCTTCGTCTCGATTTCCGCGAACAGCATCGCGATCTCGGTCATCGGCTTCTGGCGACCGGTCAGGACCTTGGCATCGCTGATCGGGTTCGCCAGCGGCAGGTAGCAGGACGAAATGCGGATCCAGGCAATGCTGTCGGCGGCGTAAGGAACTTCGGTGGTCATGTGGCGGGCCTGATCAGTCGATCGAGATTTTTCCAACCTCGATCACCTTCTTCCAGCGTGCGTATTCCTTCTGCTGGAACTCGGCGAACTGGGCTGGCGAGTTGGCGACCATCTCGAAGCCGATCGAGGTGAACTGCTCCTTCACCTTCGGATCGTTCAGCGCTTCGATGAAAGCCGCATTTGCCTTGTCGCGCACAGCGACCGGCAAGCCCTTCGGCGCCACGATGGCCTGCCACGAAGCGACTTCGACGCCCTTCACGCCGACTTCGGCCAGCGTCGGCACGTCCGGGAAGATGGGAGAGCGCTGCGGGCTGGTGATGGCCAGCGCGCGCATCTTGCCGCCCTTGATGTACTGCGCCACCGAATTGACGTTCTGGAACGACGCATCGACCTGGCCGCCCATCAGGTCGCTGTGCGCCGGAGCGCCGCCCTTGTACGGAACGTGGATGCCGGTCGTGCCGGTCTGTTGCCAGAACAGTTCGGTCGTCAGGTGGTCGCTGGAACCATTGCCGGCCGATGCGAAGGTCATCTTGCCGGGATTGGCTTTTTCGTAGGCGATGACGTCGGCCACGCTCTTGTGCGGCGAGCCGGTCGGCACCACGAGGATGTTCGGCGAAGCGACTGCGACGGTGATCAGATCGAAGTCCTTCAGCGCGTCGTATTGCAGACCCTTGACCAGATGCGGAACGATCACCAGCGGGCCGAGCGATGTCACGAGAAAGGTGGCACCGTCCGGCGCCGCGCGCTTCACGAAAGTCGCGCCGATGGTGCCGGTCGCGCCGGCCTTGTTGTCGACGAGAAACGACTGCTTGAACTTGTCGGTCAGGCGCGGCGCGATGGCGCGCGCCACCTGGTCCGTCGAGCCGCCGGGCGGGAACGGGACGACCAGCGTCACCGTCTTCTCGGGCCAGGCTTGTGCGTTGGCGGCCAGGGCGGCGAGGCCCAGGGCGAGCGCGGTCAGGATCTTTTTCACGGAGTGTCTCCAGGTGGGTACGCTGCCGGAATCGACAGGCATCTAGTCGCAAAATGATAACGTTGTCATTTTTGAGGGTCAACAGGGTTTCCGTCGGGGTTTTCCCGTGTCCACGATGGGTCAATGGCCGGTCAGGCCGCTCTGATAACGTCACGGTCGATGTCCGCTCGCAACCGATCTTTTTCATGAACGCCGTATTGCCGATCAAGGCCGCCACCCTCCACGACGTCGCGAAAGCCGCCGGCGTTTCGCTCATCACCGCATCCCGCGCCCTGAGCAATCCGGGCGTGGTGTCGGCCAAGACGATCGCCAAGGTCCGGGCCGCAGCGGACGCCACCGGCTACATACCCAACCTGCTCGCCGGCGGGCTGAAGTCGAAGCGCAGCCTCCTCGTCGCGGGCGTCGTTCCGGCGCTGGCGGTCTCGCAGTTCCTGCCGACGGTCCAGAGCCTGACGACCGAACTTGCGGCGGCCGGCTACCAGTTCATCCTCGGGCAGACCGCGTACAAGTCCGAAGTCGAAGAAGCGGTGCTCAACGCCATGATCGGACGCCAGCCCGATGGCATCGTCGTCACCGGGCTGGTCGAGTCGCAGAAAGCGCGGGAGCGGCTGCAGCGATCGGGCATTCCGGTCGTCGAGACATGGGACCTGAGCGAGAGCCCGATCGACATGCTGGTCGGCTTCTCGCATGCCGCTGTCGGCGCGGAAGTCGGCCGGTATTTCCTCGAAAAAGGCTGGCGGCACATCGGCATCGCCAGCGGCAACGACCATCGCGCACGCATGCGGCGCGACGGCTTCCAGGCGGCATTGGGGCGCGAAGTGCCGACGGCTTTCGTCCCCGCACCCAGCAGCCTCGAACTGGGCCGGCGCGCGCTGTCCGACCTGCTGGCACAAGACCCGAAGCTCGATGCCGTCTGCTGCAGCTCCGACCAGCTGGCGCACGGCGTCATGGTCGAGGCGGCGTCGCGCGGGCTGCGCATTCCCGAAGACCTGGCCGTCTGCGGATTCGGCAATGCCGACTTCGGCGCCCACATGCTGCCGTCGATTTCCACCGTCCACGTCGACGGCCCTGAGATCGGCCGGCTGGCGGCGCGGCTGATCGTCGACCGTTGCCGCGGCGAGCCGATCGCGCAGCGGGTGATCGACGTCGGCTTCCGGATGATCGAGCGGCAGTCGACAGCGACGTAGCGCTGGTCGTCAGTCGGCGCGGATGTTCCGCTCCTTGATGATCTTTCCCCAGTACGCCGTGTCCTTCGCGACCAGCGCCGCAAGCGCCTCCGGCCCCAGATAGCGCGGCTCGATGCCGAGCGTGTCGGCGCGCTTCTTCGTTTCCGGCTGTGCCAGCGCCTGCTTGACGCTTTCCGACAGTTTCGCGATCACATCCGGCGGCGTGCCGGCCGGCGCGAACAGTCCCACCCACGCTTCCAGCTCGAAGCCCGGAAGGCCAGCCTCTGCGGTTGTCGGCACATCGGGCAGCATCGGATGGCGCGTCTTGCTGGTGACGGCCAGCGCACGCAGCTTGCCGGTCTGGATGTGACCGATGACCGACGGCGGCGTGGTGATGAATACTTCGACCTGGCCGCCGAGCACGTCCTGGATCGCCGCGCCGGAGCCTTTGTACGGCACATGCGTCATCTCGGTCTGGGTGGTCTGGTCGAACAGTTCGGTGCCGACATGCGACAACGATCCGTTGCCCTGCGATGCGTAATTCACCTTGCCTGAGTTTTGCTTCAGATAAGCGATGAACGATTTCAGATCCTTGACCGGCAACGAAGGATTCACGGTGATCACATTGGTCGCAGCCGCGATCAGCGCGACCGGCACCAGGTCCTTCGGCTCCCACGGCAGCTTGGCGAACATCGCCGGGTTGCCGACGTGGTACGCCGAATACGAAGCCAGCAGCGTGTAGCCGTCCTTGGGCGCGCGGGCCACCATCTGATAGGCGATGTTGCCGCTCGCGCCACCGCGGTTGTCGATCACGACGGCCTGACCGAGCAGACGCGACATCGGGTCGGCTGCGAGGCGCGCCGACGAGTCGACCACGCCGCCGGGCGGATTGGGCACGACGATGGTGACCGGTTTGGACGGAAATCCGGCGGCGGATTGCGCGAATGCAGGCAAGGAGGCAAACGATGCGCAGAGCGCGATCGAATACAGGGAGGCGGCGCACATCGCGCGGCGGCGGAGAATCATGGTTTTTGTCTCACGGGTTTAAGTTGTGAAGATTCTTGCGAAGGACGCGCCGGCGGGCAACCTCGTTTCCTATTACCTGAGCGCGGAACGGGATGTCTTTCGAAGCCGGAGCGTCGGCGACGCCGTGCTTCATCGCAAGCTCGACATCCCCGCGCTCCCTGCCCGGCTGCTGGCCGACTGGGAGAGAGAAACATCGCTTCTCGGACTGGAATCCGGCGACGTCGAGTCGCTCCCGCTGCCGCGTGCCCGCCTGCGCTGGCCTGACTACGGGACTTGCGTGCGTTCGATGTCGGAGTGGATTGCAACGCTTGCGCCCGGCCTGGGCGACGTGCTTGCCGACGCCGACATCGCCCTCATGACCTGCCGCGGCGCGCGCTATCACCACGATGGCGCGCAGTACGGCGGTGCTGCGTTCTGCAACCTCTTCCTCAGCGAAGACAAGGGAGTCGACCTGCATTTCCCCGGCACCGCGCAACGCATTCCGCTGGCGAGGGGCACAGCGGTGGTCTTCGACACCGGACAGCCGCATGCCGTCATCGACCGCCGAAGCAATGGATTTTCCGCGGACGACTTCCCTGCCGATCGCGACTGCGGCCTGGTTTTCCTGACCTGGGAACTGCCGATGGAGAACGCCGCAGTCGCCGATGCGCTCGGCGTGGCTTTCGACGTCGATCCGCAGCATCCGTCCCCGATCGACGAAGCGCAGGTCCGGCTCGATGGCCAGCGTGTCGATGTCTGTGCCGCATCCGGTCGCTGGACTTGCGGGTCGTCCGCATGCTGACCGCGATCCTGATCTTCATCGCCACCCTGGTGCTCGTCATCTGGCAGCCGCGCGGTCTGGGCATCGGCTGGAGCGCGTCGGCCGGCGCGCTGGTCGCGTTGCTGCTCGGCGTGGTCCAGCCTTCGGACATCGCGACGGTCTGGGGCATCGTCTGGAACGCGACCGCCACCTTCATCGCGGTGATCGTCATCAGCCTGCTGCTGGACGAGGCCGGTTTCTTCGAATGGGCCGCGCTGCATGTCGCGCGCTGGGGCGCTGGGCGCGGCCAGCGGCTGTTCGCTTTCATCGTGCTGCTCGGCGCGGCGGTTTCGGCGCTGTTCGCCAACGACGGCGCCGCGCTGATCCTCACGCCCATCGTGATGGCGATGCTGGTCGCGCTCGGCTTCACGCCGGCCGCCACGCTCGCCTTCGTGATGGCGGCCGGCTTCATCGCCGACACCGCCAGCCTGCCGCTGGTCGTGTCGAACCTGGTGAACATCGTCTCGGCGGACTTCTTCGACATCGGTTTCAACACGTACGCATCGGTGATGGTGCCGGTCGCCATCGCGGCCGTGGCGGCCAGCCTCGCAGTGCTGCTGCTGTACTTTCGCCACGCCATTCCGAAGACTTATGACGCGGCGCAACTCAGGGCGCCCGCCGAAGCGATCCGCGACCGCGCGACGTTCCGGGCCGGCTGGGTCGTGCTCGCACTGTTGCTGGTCGGCTTCTTCGGACTGGAACCGCTGGGGGTGCCGGTCAGCGCGGTGGCTGCGTTCTGCGCCGTAATGCTGCTCGTCGTGGCTGCACGCGGCCAGGTCATTGCGACGGGGAAAGTACTGCGCGGCGCGCCGTGGCAGATCGTCGTCTTCTCGCTGGGCATGTACCTCGTCGTCTACGGACTGCGCAACGCCGGGTTGACCGATCACGTCGCGTCGTTGCTGAACTTCTTTGCGCAAGGCGGCATCTGGGGCACGGCCATGGGCACCGGCTTCCTGACGGCGTTGCTCTCGTCGGTCATGAACAACATGCCGACCGTGCTGATCGGCGCGCTTTCCATCGACGCTTCGGGCGCGACCGGCGTGGTGAAGGAAGCCATGGTCTATGCCAACGTCATCGGCTGCGACCTCGGCCCGAAGATCACGCCCATCGGCAGCCTCGCCACGCTGCTCTGGCTGCATGTGCTGGCCAAGAAAGGCACGACGATCGGCTGGGGCTACTACTTCAAGGTCGGCATCGTGCTGACCGTGCCGGTGCTGCTCGTCACGCTGGCCGCTCTGGCGCTGCGGCTGGGTGCGAGCACCCTGCTGCCGTGATCATTGGTGGATACCCCAATGCCGCTGCAGGCTGATTGAAAGCTTCGCCGCCTAGTATTTCCGTGAACGACACCAGAACAACGGAGACACCATGGCAAGCCTTCACTCAGCCTATTCGATTCCACGCCGCAGCGCCCTCTTCGCCGGCCTTCTCGGCCTGGCCCTCGCCCTGCCCGGCTGCGGCAGCCTCGTTGGCAAGCCGGCGCCGGCCGAGATCCACGTCATGACCTCCGGTGGATTCACCGCCGCCTACAACGATCTACGTCCTGACTTCGAGAAACGCACCGGCCACACCGTCAAGACAGCCTACGGTGCGTCGATGGGCAATGCGGACGATTCGATCCCCAGCCGGCTCGGCCGCGGCGAGCCGGCGGATGTCGTGATCCTCGCGCGCTCCGCTCTCGACGCCTTGGCAAAAGACGGTAAGGTCGTGCAGGGCAGCCAGGTCGATCTGGTGCGCTCGGCCATCGGTTTCGCCGTGAAGAAAGGCGCGCCGCGACCGGACATCGGCACCGTCGAAGCACTCAGGCGCACGCTGATTGCCGCGCCGTCGATTGCGTATTCGGCCAGCGCCAGCGGTACGTATTACGAGACCGAGATGCTGAAGAATCTCGGCATCGAAGATCAGGTCAAGCCGAAGAGCAGGCGCATCCTGAGCGAGCGCGTCGGCACGGTGGTCGCTCGCGGCGATGCGGCGCTCGGGCTGCAGCAGGTCAGCGAACTGATACCCATCGACGGCATCGACTACATCGGGCCGCTGCCGGCCGAAGTCCAGCGCGTGACGGTGTTTTCGGCCGGCATCGCGACCGGATCGAAACATCCTGAAGCAGCGCGCGAGCTGATCCGCTACCTCAACTCCCCTGCCGCCGCACCCACCATCGCGAAGACCGGGCTCGAACCGCTCGCGGCGCGCTGAGATGGAACTTCCCAGCGTTTCCGCGCTGCCATTCAACCTCGTCGACGCGGCGCTCGTCGCCATCGTCCTGCTGAGTCTCTGGCGCGGGTGGCAGCGAGGCTTCGTCGCCGGCGTGGTCGAGCTAGCGTGCCTTGCCGGCAGCTTGCTGGCTGCGTTCTTCGCGACGCCTCTGCTGGGCAACATGCTCGACAGTCACCGTTTGCTGATGGAGCCCTGGGCTTCGCCAGCGGCTTTCCTGCTGGTCTTCATCGTTGCGCAGATCGCCATCGGCAGCGTGGCGCGATTTGTCGTCCGACCGGTCTATCCGGGCACGACGGCGCGCAAGGTCGACCGCCTGTTCGGCATCGTGCCCGGCGTGGCCAACGGCGTGATCAATGCGATGGTCGTCGCTGTGTTGCTCACCGCACTGCCGCTGACGGACGACATCACCAAGGCATCGCAGGAGAGCGAGCTGGTTTCGAAGCTGGGCGTACCCGCCGAATGGCTGGAGCGGCAACTCGGACCGATCTTCAATCCGGCGGTCGAGCGGACCATGCAGGCATTGACCGTCGCGCCCGAATCGAAAGAGCGCATCGCGCTGCCGTTCGTCGTCGGGAATCCGCCTTCGCGGCCCGAACTGGAGGCGGCCATGCTGGTGCTGGTGAATGAAGAGCGGGTCAAGGCCGGCGTGCGGCCGCTGGTCGCCGACCCCGAGACCGTCGAAGTCTCACGCAACCATTCGCGCGACATGTTCGCGCGCAGCTATTTCGCGCATGAGACGCCCGAGGGCAGGACGCCCTTCGACCGACTACGCGCGGCACGCCTGACCTACCGCGCGGCCGGCGAGAACCTCGCGCTCGCCCGCACGCTCGACATGGCGCACCAGGGCCTGATGAAATCGCCGGGACATCGCGCGAACATCCTCTTTCCCAACTTCGGGCGCCTGGGCATCGGCATCGTCGACGGCGGCCGTCACGGGCTGATGATCACGCAGACGTTCCGCAACTGAGTCCCGACTCCAACTAACGAGACATCCATGAAAAATCCTGCTCACACGCTCGTGACTGCCGCCAGCCGTCGCCACCTCCTGCAAGCCGGCGGCGCGCTCGCATTCGGTGGACTGCTGCCCACGTTCAGCGCCGCGCAAGGCACCTGGCCGACGAAATCCATCCGCTTCGTCGTGCCGTTCGCGCCGGGCGGCAGCTCCGAAATCGTCGCGCGTTCGAGTGCGGCGGAGCTCTCCAAGACCATCGGCCAGAGCGTCTTCGTCGACAACAAGCCCGGCGCGGCCGGCAACATCGCGATGGGTGAAGTGGCTCGCAGCGACGACCAGCACACCATCATCCTGGGCCACATCGGCACGCTGGCGGTGAATCCGTACATCTTCGAAAAGCTGCCCTACGACGCCAACAAGGACTTCAAGCCGGTCAGCCTGCTGGCCAAGGTGCCGAGCCTGTATGTCGTGCATCCCGACGTCCCGGCGAAGAATCTCACCGAGTTCATCGCCTATGCGAAGAAGAACCCCGGCAAGCTGAGCTACGGATCGGCCGGCAACGGCAGCGCGGGTCACCTTGCTTTCGAGTATCTGAAGATCACCTCCGGCGTGTTCATGCTGCACGTGCCCTACCGCGGCACCGGCCCGATGCTCACCGACCTGCTCTCCGGTCGGCTCGAAGCGTCGGCCATCGGCGCGGCGGCGATCCTGCCGTTCATCAAGGCCGGCAAGGTGCGCTGCATCGCGACCGGCTCGTCGAAGCGCCTGCCGCAACTCCCCGATGTTCCGACCGTCGCCGAACAGGGTTACCCTGGCTTCGAGATGACCCAGTGGTACGGCATGCTCGCGCCGGCCAGCATGGCACCCGCCAACGTCGCCAAGCTGTCGGCGGAAACGATGAAGGGCATGAAGACGAACGACGTGCTCGACCGGCTCAAGGGCGACGCCGCGGAATCGATCGGCGGCACGCCGGAAGAGTTCGCGAAGTTCATCGCCGTCGAGCAGGAGCGCTGGAAGAAGGTGATCGTGCGGGCGAACATCAAGCCGGACTGATGAATCTCGGGAGCCTGAAAACGTGGGCCAAGCGGATCAAGCGCGACGGCGTCACGCTCTGGTTCGCGGGCAAGCATCCCGCGACGCCGTGGTACGCGAAAGCGCTCGGGCTTTTCGTCGTCGCATATGCGCTGAGCCCGATCGATCTCATTCCGGATTTCATCCCGGTGCTGGGGTATGTAGACGATGTGCTTCTGCTGCCCGTGCTGATCTACCTGACGATCAGGATGCTGCCGGCCGATGTTCTTTCGGATTGCAGGATGCAGGCGGATGCGTGGATGGCGGCCGAGGGAAAGAAGCCGATCAGCCGGGTGGGTGCGGTGGCGATCGTGGTCATTTGGGTTGCGGTTGCAGCGGCGCTTTGGGTATGGTTAGCCCCGAATTGGCAGGACGCATCGCGTAGCCGTTGAATTTCGGAGAAGTCCGAACTGACGAAGAGATTTGCACGTTTACGCTTGAAATTACGCCGCGTGACGACTCGATCATGACGACTCGATCATGACGGCCGGCCAACCCTGAGCGAAAAATGAAACCGATCAATTCCACCCCTCGTCCAGTCGCCGACGGAATCGCAAATCTCAGGGCCGACGGGCTCGGTCGACAGACGAAAGCACCAACTACCTTCTCGCGACTGAAAGATCGAGCCGATTCCAACCCTTTGCAAGCGGCTGCGATGCCCAATGCGCTCGGTGGATTGTCGCCATGGCTTCAGGAAGTCGGTCGCAAGCAACCGACAATGCGCGCCAAGCTGGAGGCCGCGGGCACGGTCATCGATGTGCTTGCAAAGAACAAGATCTTTGCCGAGATCGGCGGAAGCCTTGCTGCACTTTCCTTGGGCGGCATTCGCGATCCGGCCAATATCGATATCCAGGTCGGAAACAAAACCGACTTCGGTCAAGCCTACAGTTTGCTTGGCAAATTGGACGTCGTCGCGCAAATGCCGGATGGTCGCACCGCGAGAGTGCAGGGTCAAAAGCAGAGCTTGATTCCCGGTGCATCCGGCTCGATCGATTTGAATTTCTCGTACAGCGACGGGAAGAAGGAAAAATTCCCTGTCAATCTGTCGCAGGAAAACTCGGCACTCGTATTTCCGAAACTGGCCGGTTCAGGCTATACGGGACGAATCGGAGTTCCATCGACTTCGACTGCACCGCGCCTCGTTGCCGGATGTCTCGGTCGATACATGGACGACCCAAAGACAGCCGAGAGAAAGCAGGATCTGCAGCAGATTGCAGCAATGCTTCGGCATTCGGGTGTCGACCTGAAGGATCCGGCCGAATGTTCGAAGCTGGTCAAAGTAATCGGCCAGGAATTCACGGAGTCCGAGAGCTCGCGCGCCGAGTCCCAACTGACTGAAATTCTCGGTTGGATGAAAGCCGGAAAGCTGTAGTCGACCGACATCGCATCGATCAGACCGGTCCGGATGAAAGCTCGGATCGGTCCTAGAATGGCGCCTCGCTAGGGGTGCTGGGTCCGTTTCGACGGACCCGGCTGAGAAAGTCCCTTTGAACCTGATTGAGTTAATCCTCGCGCAGGGAAGCCGGCCCGGTCGCCGTCACGCCGTTCGCGCGTGATGCACGTTCCCCTCTTCGGGAGCGTCGGGCCATGCCCACCTGCCACACGATTTGCCCGGAGCAAATGGATGGCATTGCACACAAGACGCGCAGCTAGCGCAACGGTTTCGCCGTCAGGCGCTGCATCGGCACGGGCGCGAAGCCGTGGTTGAGCGGTCCGTGACTGCCGTTGCCCGTGACGACATCCGCTCCGGCGGCGATGGCTCCGCGAACGTACGTTCTGGCGCGCTCTACGGCGTCGGCCAGCGAATGACCCAACGCCAGATGCGCGGCGATCGCAGACGACAACGTGCAGCCGGTGCCGTGCAGATTAAGGCTCGCGATGCGCGACGAGACAAATCGACGAGCGGCTTCGGAATCGCGCGCCATCAGTACATCGACCAGCGCATCGCCCCGCAGGTGCCCGCCCTTGAGCAGGACCGCGCGCGCGCCGAGCGCCAGCAGTTCCTCAGCCGCCTTGTCCATCGCATCGTCTCCTTCGATCGCATGCCCGATCAGCGATGCCGCTTCGTCGAGATTCGGCGTGACCAGCGTACATCGCGGAAACAACTCGCGCACCAGAGCGGCGGCCGTGTCGGCAGCGGTCAGCCGATGTCCGCTGCTGGCGACCATCACCGTGTCGAGCACCACGTTCGGCAACCGGTAGTTGTCGATGGCCCAGGCCACGATCTCGACGTGTGCCGGCGTCGGCAGCATGCCGAGCTTCACCGCGTCGACGCCGATGTCCTCGACCACGGCCTGGATCTGCGCTTTCAGGAACGCAGGCGTGATCTCCTGGATGGCGCTGACACCGAGCGTGTTCTGCGCCGTCAGTGCGGTGATCGCGGTCATGCCGTGGCAGCCAAGCGCGGCGAACGTCTTCAGGTCGGCCTGGATGCCAGCACCGCCGCCGCTGTCGGAGCCGGCGATGGAAAGCACGCGCGGGTAACTTGTACGAGTCGTGTGAATCGTGTGAATCGGTTCTCGCTGGTCGGTGGTGGTCATGCCAAAAATTATCGGGGAGCGGCGCAATGACGATGCGCGCGCCATTGCCCTTCGCTTCGGCGACCGTGCTCGGGGCGGGCCTGATGGGCCGGCTGATGGCGCTGACGCTGGCGCGCGCCGGCTGTCGCGTCTCGCTGTACGACGCCGGAAGCGCGGCGGCGGAAGGTGCGGCCGCACGGGTGGCTGCCGCGATGCTCGCGCCACTGGCCGAATCTGCGATTGCGCCGGCGCCGGTGGTTCGAATGGGACGTCATGCATTGACGCGCTGGCCGACGCTGCTCGCCGCGCTCGATGCGCCGGCTTTCTTTCAGCGCGAAGGCACGCTGGTGCTCTGGCATCGACAGGACGCGCCCGAAGCTGCGCGCTTTTCCGGTGTGCTGGCACGGTCTGCGGCGCAGCTGCCCGACCTGTTCGATTCGCAAGCCATCCGGCGACTCGACGGCGCTGGCGTCGCAGCGCTCGAACCCGCACTGGGCACGCGTTTCCCGCAAGCCCTGTTCCTCCCCGACGAAGGGCAGCTCGACAACCGCGCGCTGCTCGCCGCATTGCTCGCCGCGCTGGAGGCGATGCCGAACGTGACGCTCCACTGGAACCAGCCGAAAGCGCCGCAGGATTTCACGCCCACTGCCGATGCACCCGTCATCGATTGCCGTGGCCTCGGCGCGCGACCGCAATGGAACGCGCTGCGCGGCGTGCGCGGCGAAGTGATCCGCGTGCACGCGCCCGAAGTCGCGTTGCGCCGGCCGGTGCGGCTGCTGCACCCGCGCTATCCGATCTACATCGCGCCCAAGCCGGGTGGCGTGTTCGTGATCGGCGCGACAGAAATCGAGTCCGACGACATGTCGCCCGCCAGCGTGCGCTCGACGCTTGAACTGCTGAGCGCGGCCTACGCGGTGCACAGCGGATTCGGCGAGGCGCGCATTCTCGAGATCGCGACGCAATGCCGCCCGACACTGCCCGACAACCTGCCTGCGATCCGGCATCCGCAGCCGCACTTGCTGGAAATCAATGGCCTGTACCGCCACGGTTTTCTGATCGCGCCGGCCATGCTGGACATGGCGATGGAGTGGCTGACGACCGGCGAATCCTCGCTGGCTGCCGGATTCGGGCTCGTCGCGGCGAACGTCGAAGAGAAAGCCGCCGCATGACGACCGCGACTCGGACCTTGCTGCAGGTCCGCATCAACGACCGGCCGCATGCGATCCCGGCTCCCGCCGTGCTGGCCGATGCGCTGGCGCTGGCCGCAGCAGCGCCGCCGTTCGCGGCAGCCGTCAATCGCGTCTTCGTCCCGCGCTCGGCATACGGCACGCACACGCTGGGCGACGGCGACCGCATTGAAGTGATTCGCCCCGTGACGGGCGGCTAGAACGATCATGAAAAACCAAGCAGACAACGACGCACTGGTCCTCTACGGCCACACCTTTCCAAGCCGGCTGCTGCTCGGCACCGCGCGCTATCCGTCACCGGCCGTGCTCGAGGCTGCAGTCCGGCGTGCCCAGCCGGCCATGCTGACCGCATCGCTGCGCCGCGAAACGACACACGATGCCCCGGCAGCGCCGACCGCATCGAACGGCTTCTGGGATCTGCTGCGCCGCCTCGACGTTCCCGTGCTGCCCAACACCGCCGGATGCCACGGCGTGCAGGAAGTCGTCGCGACCGCGCACATGGCACGCGAGCTGTTCGAAACGCCGTGGATCAAGCTGGAGCTGATCGGCGACGACTACACGCTGCAGCCGGACACACTGAACCTTGTCGACGCCGCATCGCGACTGATCCGCGACGGCTTCCTCGTACTGCCGTACTGCACCGAGGATCTGGTGTTGTGCCAGCGGCTGGTCGATGTCGGCTGCCAGGCCGTCATGCCCTGGGCCGCGCCGATCGGGACCGGGCGCGGCCCCATCAATCCGTATGCGTTGCGGCTGCTGCGCGAGCGGCTCGACGTGCCGCTGCTGGTGGATGCCGGGCTCGGGCTTCCGTCGCACGCCTGCCAGGTCATGGAGTGGGGTTACGACGGCGTGCTGCTGAACACGGCTGTCGCGCTGGCGCAGGACCCGGTCGTGATGGCCGGCGCGTTCGCCGATGCGGTGCGCGCCGGTCGCGCTGCGCATCTTGGCGGCGCGATGTCGGCGCAGGAATCGGCGCAGCCGAGCACGCCGGTGCTGGGTACGCCGTTCTGGCATCACGCCGATGGAGGTACGCCGACATGAACAGCGAAGCGCTCCGCCTTCACGGCGATGTTTACGGCGATGTTCACGGCGATGCAGCTGCCATCGTGGCCGCACACGCCGAGCGTTTCGGCCTCGCGTGCAAGCGCGAACCCGTCGAATTCACTTCGACCGACGCCGTCTACAGGGCGGCCAAGGAAGGCTGCGTCGCGCTGGGCTTTGTCGACATCGACGCCGAATGCCTTGCCGGCGCATGGCGGGCGCAGACGCAGCGCACCGGCCACTTCGACGCGAACGCATGGCCGGAAGCACCCGAAGATTTCGGCCTGCGCACTTTCCCGCCCGCTGCTCGCCCAGACTCATTCACGCCCTGCCCCGACAAGCTCGGCCTTTACGCCGTGCTGCCCGATGCCGCATGGGTCGGCCGCATGGCGCGAGCCGGTGTGCCGACGGTGCAGTTGCGCTTCAAGTCCGACGATGCCGTGGCCGTCGAGCGCGAGGTGCGTGCCGCCGTCCAGGCGGTCCGCGGCACGTCGGCTCGGCTCTTCATCAACGATCACTGGCCGGTCGCCATCGACGCCGGTGCTTACGGCGTGCATCTCGGTCAGGAAGATCTGGACAGCCTCTCCCCGGCGCACCTCGAAAAGATCCGAGACGCCGGTCTGCGGCTCGGCGTCAGCACGCATGGCTATGCCGAAATGGTCCGCGCCGATGCGGTGAGCCCGAGCTACATCGCGATGGGCGCCGTCTTCCCGACAACGCTCAAGCGCATGGCGACCGCGCCGCAGGGCATCGCACGGCTCTCGGCTTACGCGCGGTTGCTGCGCGGCTATCCGCAGGTCGCCATCGGCGGCATCGACAAGGCAAGTCTGCCGGACGTGCTGGCCACCGGCGTCGGCTCGGTCGCCGTGGTGCGCGCACTCGTGGCGGCTGCCGATCCGGAAGCCGTCGCCGCCGAATTCATTTCACTGATAACGAAGACATCCACATGACAAACCACTACCCTACTCCGAAGCCGACGCCGGTCGCCCTGGCCGTCGCGACGACGCTGCTTCTGATCGCGTCCGCCGCAACTGCGCAATCGCAGACCAGCGCCGAGCCCACGCTCTCCGCCATCACCGTCGATGCGCGCTCTGCATCACCGCAAGCCGACATCAGCGGTTTCGGCGATCTGCCGCTGAAAGAAGTACCGCTGTCGGCCACCATCGTCGACAGCCGCCAGATCCAGGCCAGCGGCGCGCGTCGCCTGGCAGACCTGACGCAGTTCGACGCCTCGGTCACCGATGCGTATAACTCGGCTGGTTACTGGGACTACCTGACGGTGCGCGGCTTCGTGCTGGACAACCGCTTCAACTACCGCCGCGAAGGCCTGCCGATCAGCGCCGAGACATCGATTCCGCTCGACAACAAGGAGCGCGTCGAAATCCTGCGCGGCACCAGCGGTATCCAGGCCGGCACCAGCGCACCGGGCGGCCTGGTGAACTTTGTCGTCAAGCGGCCGACCGAGCAGGACCTGCGCGTGGTGCGCACGGAGATCAGCGGACGCGGCAGCGTGCTGGGTGCGGTCGACCTGGGCGGGCGCTTCGGCGAAGAGCGGCAGTTCGGCTATCGCCTGAACGTCGCCGCCGAAGACCTGAAGCCGCGCACCTACAACCTCGACGGCCATCGCAACCTGTTCTCGCTGGCGGCGGACTGGCGCATCACGCGCGACTCGGTCTTCGAGGCCGAAATCGAATACAGCAAGCGGACGCAGCCGAGCCAGAACGGCTTCAGCCTGCTCGGCAACACGCTGCCGGCGCATGTCGACCCGCGCCTGAATCTGAACAACCAGTCGTGGTCGCAACCGTCGGTCTTCGAAGGCCTGACCGGCACGCTGCGCTTCACACAGGCCATCAACACCGACTGGCGCTGGAGCGCGCAGGTCGGCCAGCAGCGCCTGAAGAGCGACGACCGTCTCGCGTACGCCTTCGGCTGTGGCGCCGAGGGCAACTTCGACCGCTACTGCTCCGACGGCACCTTCGATTTCTACGATTTCCGCAGCGAGAACGAGCGTCGCGTGCAGACCGCCGGCAGCCTGAATCTCAAGGGAAAGGCGACAACCGGCAGCGTGAAGCACGACTTGTCTTTCGGGCTGATGACAAGCCGCGTGCGCAACCGCTTCCAGGACCAGGCGTTCAACTACGTCGGCACCGGCAACGTACAGGGCACTGCGATCGTGCCGGCCGACCCGTCGCTGACCGACACCAACACCAACCGCGACGAGCGCTCGACAGAGTTCTCGGTGCAGGACGCGATCCGCTGGAACGACCGGCTCACGACCTGGGTCGGCGCGCGCTACACGCGCCTCGACCGCGAGAGCGTCCGCACCGACGGCTCCCGGCCAACCGGCTACAAGGACGGCATCACCACGCCGTGGCTGGCCGTGAGCTATGCGCTGCAACCGAATCTGCTGGCGTACGCCAGTTGGGGCAAGGGCGTCGAATCTCAGGTCGTGCCGAACCGTGCGTCGCGCTACACGAATGCCGGCGAGGCGCTGCCGGCGCTCACGTCGCGGCAGTGGGAGATCGGCTTGAAGGGCGGAGCAGAAACTTTCAACTGGCAAGTCGCGTATTTCGATATCCAGCGCCCGGTGACGAATCTGGATTTCTGCGTCAACACCGGCGCCGCCTGCACGATCGCGACCGACGGCAAGGCATCGCATAGCGGCCTGGAAGCCAGCTCGCAATGGACGCAAGGCCCGTGGCGCCTGGCCGGCAGCATGACGTTGCTCGACGCCAGGCGCGAAGGCAGCATCGCGCAGCCCGACATCAACGGCCAGCGCCCGACCAACGTGCCGAAGAACGTCGCGCGCGCGCAGGTCGCCTACCGCGTCGCCGCCGTGCCGGGGCTGGAACTGCAGGGCGCGATGTCGTACGAGGGCCGGCGCAACGTGCTGCCGGACGGTTCGATCCAGTTGCCGTCATGGACACGCTTCGATGCAGCACTGCGTTACGACACGAAGCTGAACGGCGTCGCCACCAGCTGGACGCTGGGCGTCGAAAACCTGGCCGACCGCCGCTACTGGAAGGAATCGCCATACCAGTTCGGCCACGTCTACCTGTTCCCCGGCGCGCCGCGCACGCTGCGGCTGGCAGTCACGGTGGCGCTGTAATCGGGGCGGTGCCCTCGATCTGCCACCACGGCGGCAGCAGGCGCAGCACTTCCGGCTGCGCGAAACGGTCGTCGAGCAGATGCAGCACGCCGGCATCGCTTTCAGTGCGGATCACGCGGCCCGCGGCCTGCACCACCTTGCGCATGCCCGGATAAAGATAGGTGTACGCGTAACCGTCGCCGCCGAAGCGCGCGTCGATGCGCCGGCGCATCGCCTCGTTGCGCGCGTCGTGCTGCGGCAGGCCGAGGCTGGCGATGAAAGCGCCGATCAGCCGGTCGCCCGGCAGGTCGATGCCTTCGCCGAAAGCGCCGCCGAGCACTGCGAAGCCCACGCCCTGCCCGCCCGGCCGAAACCGCGCGACGAAGGCCGCCCGATCCATCTCCGGCATGCCGGACGACTGCGCCCACACCGCGATCTGCGGATGGCATTCCGCGAACAGCGCCTGCGCCTTGCCTAGAAAGTCGAAGCTGCTGAAGAACACCATGTAGTTGCCGGGCCGGCGCGCGTACTGCGCAGCCACCGTGTCGACCAGCCTCTGCATCGAGCCGGCGCGGTCGTGGTAGCGGGTCGAGATGTCGCGGGCGATGTGCACTTCGAGCTGCGCCGAGCGAAACGGCGACGCGACTTCAAGCTCGGCTGCGTCGTCGGGCAGCCCGAGCATGTCGCGATAGAACGCGAACGGCGCGATGGTGCCGGAGAAGCAGACCGTGGTCATCGATGTGGCGAAACGCCACTTGAGATGCGGCGCCGGGATCAGGTTGCGGACCGCGATGGCATCCGATGGGCCCATGCCTTCGAGCGTGCTCTCGAACACCGAATGGTCGGCCAGCGATCCCGAAAGCCGCACGAAATGCAGCGCATCGAAGAAGAAGCGCTGCAGCGGGCCTTTCGCGTCTTCCGGCGTGGCTGCGAAGTGCTCGGCCATCGCCGCGACGGCGTCCTGCAGCGCCTGCTGCAAGGCTTCGGGCACCTCGTCGTGTGCGGCGTAGTCATCGGTCTGCACGTTCTGCATCGATCGCCATTCGCGCCGGACGCGGTCGATGACCAGCCGCAGCGCATTCGGCGCCAGCGCCCTCGCCTGCGACAGAGCGCCCGCATCGAGCGACGCCGAATACATGCCGCGCGCCCGCTCAAGCAGGTTGTGCGCCTCGTCGACGAGCACCGCGACGTTCCAGTCTTCCTGCCGCGTGAGCGCGTACAGGAAGGCGCTGCCGTCGAAGTAGTAGTTGTAGTCGGCGACCACCACGTCGGCCCAGCGCACCATTTCCTGCGACAGGTAGTACGGGCAGACCTGATGCGCGAGCGCGACTTCCCGGAGCGCGGCAAGCGGCAGGCGACGTGTTTCGACAGCTTCGGCGCGCGCGGCCGGCAACCGGTCGTAGAAGCCGGCCGCCAGCGGACAGGCGTCGCCGCTGCACGCGCGGCCAGGGTATTCGCAGAGCTTTTCGCGGGCGGAGAGCTCGACGATGCGCAGCGGCACCTCGTCCGCCGGCATATCGATCGGCGCGATCAGGTCGAGCGCTTCGAGCGCGATCGCGCGCCCGGACGTTTTGGCCGTGAGAAAGAAAACCTTGTCGGTGCCATGCGCAGGCCAGCCGCGCAACAGCGGAAAGATCGTTGCAACCGTCTTGCCGATACCCGTCGGCGCCTGCGCGATCAGACAGCGCTGGGATGCGGCGGCACGAAACACGCCCTGCGCCAGTTCGCGCTGGCCGGCGCGGAACCCGGCATGCGGAAACGAGATCCCGCCGAGCGCTGCGCGCAACGCTTTTCGATGGCCGGCCTCCTGCAGCGCCCAGGCCATGAAGCGGCGACAGAGCACCTCGAACGCGTCGCGCAATTCGTCGCGCGTGGCGCTTTCGACCAGCACCGTTTCCTCGCCGCTCGAAAGGTCGAGGTAGACCAGTGCCACGTCGATGGCGGGCAGGCCGTGCTTTTCACACAGCATCCAGCCGTAGGTCCGGGCCTGCGCCCAATGCAGCGCGCGGTGGTTCTGGCGGATGGCATCGAACTCGCCACGAAAGGTCTTTATCTCTTCGACGCGCGGTGCGCCATCGCCTTCGGACTGGAAACTATCGGCGCGACCGCGGACATGCAATCCTTCGAGGTCCGCCGACAGCGTGACCTCGCTCTGGTAGCCATCGCCGCGACGGCCCTGGACCAGCAGATGCCCGGCGATGCCTTCCTGCGCGCTGGGCACGGGGCCGAAGCGAAAGTCGAGGTCGCCGGCCTTGGCTCCGAATGCGCACAGCGACTTCACCGAGACGGCAAGCGCTGCGAGCGCGGCTTCGGCGACTGGCGGTTGGTGTTCGGTAGCGTTGTTCATCGACTGTTTAAATATACAGTCATCACAAAGTGTCGCAGACGCGATAGCTTCACCGGGTAATTCCTTGGAACGCATTGCAGCCGGCCGCCATAGGCTGCGGTTCCTGATTTCTCCCGGAGACTCTCGAGATGAACAACAAGAATGCATCCCTGCTGGCCATTGCCGCATCGCTGACGCTGGTCGCCTGCGGCGGCGGCGGCGGCGGCTCGAACACGCCGACGCCCACGCCGCCGGTGCCCGAGGAAACACGGTTGCAGGACAGCCGCACCAGTTTCGCGCCGGCCACCCCGCCGGCGACGACCTTCGCCGCGATGGCGGCCGCCAGCGGCGATACCGTCGACGTCTCCACTACGAGCCGCTGGGCCGGCGTGATCGGCAACGCGGCCTATCGCGTCGAAGTGCCGCCGAACTGGAACGGCAAGCTGGTCATGTACGCCCACGGCTATGCCGGCACCGGCAACCTGGTGTCAGTGCAGAACCCCCAGATCCGTCGCTACCTCATCGCCAACGGTTATGCCTGGGCGGCGTCGAGCTATTCAAAGAATTACTACGACGTCCGCGTCGGCGTCGAGGACACCAATGCCCTCGCCAATGCCTTCAACAAGATCGCCGCCGACAACGGCCGCGCGCTGACGACGCCGACCCGCATCTACATCACCGGCGTTTCGATGGGCGGGCACATCACTGCCGCCGCCATCGAAGACGAAACCTTCGCCACCGCGAACAACAAGGTCCGCTACAACGGCGCCGTGCCGATGTGCGGCGTGCTGGGCGACACGGAGCTGTTCGACTATTTCGGCGGTGCACAGGTCGCAGCGCAGGCGCTTGCAGGCGTGCCGAACAGCCCGATCACCAGCTGGCCGACGGTGCAGGCGCAGGTCACGGCCGCGCTGTTCACGCAATTCCCGGCAACGCCTGTCGCCACCACGGCGCAAGGCGCCAAATTCGCCAGCGTGGTGAAGAACCTGACCGGCGGCGAGCGGCCGATCTTCGACCTGGGCCTTGCCTACGGAGGCTCGTTCTCCGCTGTGTATGGCGTGTTCGGCCTCGACGGCACGGTCAACGGCATCCTGAACAAGAGTTCGCTCGACACCACCCGTTTCACCTACGTCATCGACAACGACCCGGCCGGCTCCGCCACGCTCAACGCGTCGGCGCAAAAGCTCAGCCCGGCGGCCGATGCGAACCGCCTGCGTACCGACGGCCTGCGCTGGATTCCGGTCACGACCGGCAACATCCGCATGCCGGTCGTGACGCTGCACACGCTCGGCGACCTGTACGTGCCGTTCAGCATGGAACAGATCTATCAGAAGCGCGTGACCGCAAAGGGCAACGGCAATCTGCTCGTGCAGCGCGCGATCCGGGGCGCGACGCACTGCGATTTCACCGTCGCCGAGCAGAACGAAGCCTTCGAAGCCATGATCCGCTGGGAACGCGACGGCGTGAAGCCGGCCGGCGACGACGTGGTGACGGCGTCGACGGTGGCACAGCCGAGCTACGGATGCCGCTTCACGCGCAACGCGATCGGCGCGGACGACATCGCGACGACTGCGCAGTTGCGCACGCTGATCGCCAGCGCTACTGTGCCTTGCCCGGCGCAGTAAGAATGCTCCGATGACCAGAGTCGGAATCATCGGCCTCGGCGCCATGGGTGGCGGCATGGCGAAATCGCTTCGCCGCGCGGGATACCACCTGCATGTGTTCGACGTGCGTCCCGGCGCAGCGGAAACGTTCGCGAACGATGGAGGAACGGCTTGCGGTTCGCTCGCCGAGCTCGGCGCGGCCTGCGACGTGGTCGTGTCGGTGGTCGTCAACGCGGCGCAGACGGAGAGCGTGCTGTTCGGCGAAGGCGGCATCGCATCCGCCATGCCGCCGGGCAGCGTTTTCGTCATGTGCTCCACCGTCGACCCGAACGTGTCGATCGCCTTCGAATCGCGCCTCGCCGAACTCGGCATCCTCTATATAGATGCGCCGATCTCCGGCGGCGCCGCGAAAGCCGCAAGTGGCGAGATGACGATGATGACGGCTGCCCGACCCGAGGCCTATGCGAAGGCCGATCCGGTGCTCGATGCGATGGCAGCCAAGGTCTATCGGCTCGGCGACAAGGCCGGCGCCGGCAGCAAGGTGAAGGTCATCAATCAACTACTGGCCGGCGTGCATATCGCAGCCGCGGCCGAAGCGATGGCGCTCGGCCTGCGCGAAGGTGTCGACCCGGCCGCGCTGTACGAAGTCATCACGCACAGCGCGGGCAACAGCTGGATGTTCGAGAACCGCATGGCGCACGTGCTGGCCGCCGACTACACGCCGCTGTCGGCGGTCGACATCTTCGTGAAGGATCTGGGCCTGGTGCTCGACATGGCGCGCGCCAGCAAGTTTCCGCTGCCGCTGTCGTCGACGGCGCACCAGATGTTCATGCAGGCATCGACGGCAGGCTTCGCAAAGGAAGACGACAGCGCGGTGATCAAGATCTTTCCGGGCATCGAGCTACCGAAGCCGGCGAACAGGAAGGCGGATTCCTGAACCTGCCGGCGCGCGTCCAGTTCGACCTCACCACGGTCCGGCTGTTCATCGCGACGGCCGAGACCGGCAGCATCACGCGCGCGGCCGAGCGCATCTGCCTGGCACCGGCAGCGGCTTCGCGTCGCATGAAGGAACTGGAGGCGCAGTTCGGTCTGCCGCTGTTCCAGCGCCTGCCGCACGGCATGGCGC
This sequence comes from Variovorax glucosi, assembly GCF_051216695.1. Lineage (NCBI taxonomy): Bacteria > Pseudomonadati > Pseudomonadota > Betaproteobacteria > Burkholderiales > Comamonadaceae > Variovorax > Variovorax glucosi. Next base: position 133,843 of record NZ_JBPJZE010000001.1, on the reverse strand, counting down.
TTACCGATGCAGGCCGGGCCCTGCTCGGCCATGCGCGCAGCATGGCAAGTTCGGTCGCGCGCATGCAGGACGATGCGCAGGCTTTCCGCCAGGGCGACAAGGGCGTGGTGCGCATCGCGGCGTGCACATCGACGGTGCTGCAATTCCTTCCGCTCGACCTGCTGCGCTGCAACGTCGCTTGCCCCGACGTGAAGATCGACCTGCAGGAGCTGAACAGCCCCGGCGTGATCCAGGCGCTGGGCCGTGGGCTGGCCGATATCGGCATCTACGAAAGCACGCTCGGCGCGGTGCCGCTGCCTTCGCTGCCCTATCACCACGACCGGCTGGTGCTGGTGGTACCGGCGGCGCATGCGCTGGCCGGTTGCGCCAGCGTCCGCGCCACCGACTTTCTCGATTGCGACGTCATCGGACTCAGCGAAGGCTCGGCGATCGCCGGCACGCTGGAGCGCGTGGCAGCCGAGGCGCAGCGCAACATCCGCATGCGGATTCGCGTCAGCAGCTTCGGCAGCATGATGGCAATGGTCGAGCAAGGCATCGGCGTCGGGTTGATGCCAGAACAGGTGGCGCACTCTTTCTACGGCAACCGGCGTTTCCGGCATGTCGAGATTTCCGAAGACTGGGCGGCACGGCGCTTCGTGCTGTGCCATCAGCCGTCGGCGGCGCTGTCGTCGGCGGCGCGTGCGGTGATCGAGGTGCTGGCCGATCCTGACGGCGCGAATCAGGTGAATCAGGTGAATTCGCAAACCGCGAAACCTGGTTGACGCAATCGGCGATGGCGTCGCACGCCGTCGACGCGCAAAGTCCGGGCACAACAAGCGGAGACAAGCCCGATGAGACCGATCCTTCTGCTGCGCCCGTTCGCCCTCGCGGCGATGCTGGCCGCAGCCTTCGCCATCCACGCACAGAGCGCATTTCCCAACAAGCCATTGCGCATCAACGTCGGCGCGTCGGCCGGCGGCGGCACCGATGTCATCGCGCGGTTGTTCGCCGAGAAGATGGGTGGTCCGCTGGGACAGCCCGTCATCGTCGAGAACAAGCCCGGCGCAGCCAACACCATCGCCGCCGATCTCACGGCCAAGGCGCCAGCGGATGGCTACACGCTGCTCATGGCGACCAATTCGGGCCAGGTCATCGCACCGCATCTGCTCAAGCTGAACTTCGATCCGCTGAAACAGCTGACGCCGATCGGCATGGTGGTGATCGTGCCGCACGTGCTGCTGGTGAGCGCAACCAATCCGGTGCGCAACTTCAATGAACTGCTGGCCGACATGAAGGCCCGGCCCGACGGTATCCGCTATGCATCGTCGGGCGTCGGCAGCTCGCAGCACGTCGCCGGCGAAGTCTTCATGGCCGCGACCGGCACGCGCATGACGCACATTCCGTACAAGGGCAGCTCGCAGGCGCATCAGGACATCCTGGCCGGTCAGGTCGAAATCATGCTGGACACGACCTCGTCCGCGATGGCGCTCATCAAGGCCGGCAAATTCCGTCCGCTCGCAGTGACGACACCGAAGCGTTCGGCCGAAATGCCGGACGTTCCGACGCTGGAAGAACTCGGCGTTCGCAATGCCGAAATGGCCACCTGGTACGCGATGTATGCGCCGACCGGAACGCCGCAACCGGTGCTGGACCGCATCACGCGCGACTTCAACACCGCACTGCAGCTGCCTGAAGTGCAGGCAAAGCTCAAAGGGCTGGCCGGCGAGCCTTCGACGCTCACGCGCGACCAGTTCATCGCCATGCAGGCAGCCGAAGACCAGCGCTTCGCCGCCATCCTCAAAGAACGCAACATCAGACTGGACTGACACCATGCTCCCACGCATCGCACTGACCATCGGCGACCCGGCCGGCATCGGCCCCGAAATTCTGGCGCGCGTGCTCGCCGACCCGGCTACCGCAGACAAGGCCGACATCCACCTCATCGCCAATCGTGAGGCGCTGGAAGCAGGAGCGCGCGCTGCCGGTGTACCGGTGCCGAGAGAAGGCCCGCATCTGCACATCGTCGACTGGCCGGGTCTCGACGGACGATTCGCGCCGTCGAAAGTCGGTGCCGACAACGGCAGGTTCATTCTCGACAGCCTGCGGCTAGGAACCCGCATGGTGCAGGACGGCGAAGCCGACGCACTGTGCTTCGCACCGCTGAACAAGGGCGCGATGCGGCTCGGCGGAATGCATCAGGAAGACGAAATGCGCTGGTTCGCGCAGGAGCTTTCGCACACCGGCAGCTGCGGCGAATTCAATGTGCTCGGCAATCTATGGACGGCGCGCGTCACTTCGCATGTCGCGCTCAGGGAAGTCGCAGGATTGCTGACGCCGGCGGGCGTGGCCGGCGCCATCCGCATGCTGACCGTCGCACTGCGCGCGGCCGGCATCGCATCGCCGCGGATCGGCGTTTGCGGACTGAATCCGCACAACGGCGACAACGGAAACTACGGCAGCGAAGAAGCGGACATCATCGAGCCGGGTATCGCGATCGCGGCAAGCGACGGGTTCGCCGCCGAAGGGCCGTACCCCGCCGACACGATTTTCCTGCGCGCACGCAAGGGCGCACTGGACGGCATCGTCACGATGTACCACGACCAGGGACAGATCGCGACCAAGCTGATGGGGTTCGACATCGGCGTGACCGTACAAGGCGGATTGCCGATTCCTGTGACGACGCCGGCGCATGGGACGGCGTATGACATCGTGGGTCAGGGAGTGGCGCAGTCGACGGCGATGGCGAGTGCGCTGGATCTGGCTTGCAGGATGGGAGCGAGTCATCGCGCGAGTCGTACGGTACCTGCATAGAGAATTCATCGCTGAACGACGAGCCCGAATGCAGAAAGCCCCGCTGTCTTTCGACAGCGGGGCTTTCGGTGCCTTGCGGCTTGTAAGTGGCTCCTCGACCTGGGCTCGAACCAGGGACCTACGGATTAACAGTCCGGCGCTCTACCAACTGAGCTATCGAGGAACAAGCCTCAGATTATAGCGCGAGAAATTGGCCTCGATCAAGCGATGCCAAACTTTTCGATTCATCCCATCTGAAGCCGGCGCACGACGCCGAGTCCGGAGAACCACGCGTCCATCGGCGTCGAATGCGCACGCTCGCCGAGTTCGCGGGGACGAAAGCACAGCAGTTCACCGGGCATGGTGACGGCCTCGAGGAGGACGTAGTGGAACTCGCCCTCTTCCAGCTCGTTCACGCTAAGCGCCAGTCGTCCTGTTCCAGTCATGATGTGCTTTCGGTTTCTTGAAGCCCCGGTTGTACGACGGACAAGTCGAAAAGCAGTGGAAGTTTTCCGCGCTGGTCGAACTCATCCAGCGCCGTAGTCAGGTTGAGGCGCCGTTACGTGAAAGAGTTCGCAACAATCTTTCGACATTGGCGCGTCTCATCCGATGCGCACCGGCACGAAGATGCGCTCCCCGTCCCTGAGGATCAACAGCGCCACCGACTTGTCTGCATGTGAAGCAACCTCGCGCACCTGCTCGATGCTTTTCGCCGGCGTTCCGTTGATGGCCAGCAGCACGTCGCCGGCCTGGACGCCCGCGCGCGCCGAAGGTCCGCCGGTATCCTCGATTAGCAATCCGATGTCGACCTTGGCTTCGCGGCGCTCCTGCGGCTGCAACGGACGCAGCGCGAGACCGAGCTTGCCCTGCGACGCATCCGCTTCGTCGTTGATCGCGACAGTCGGCGCCTTCTCCATTGCATCGCCGAGCTTCGCGGTGACCTCCGATCGCGCACCCTGGCGCCATATTTCCAGCGTGACCGCACTGCCGGGCTTGATCTGACCGATGACCGACGGCAGATCGCCCGACGACACGATCGCCTGACCATCGACCTTGCGGATCACATCGCCCGAACGCAGACCGGCCTTGTCCGCCGGTCCGCCCTTCTCCACGTTCGACACCAGCGCGCCTTCCGGCTTGTCGAGCCTGAACGAATCGGCGAAAGCCTGGTTCACTTCCTGCACCGCGACGCCTAGCCTGCCGTGGCTGGCCTTGCCGGTAGCGACGATCTGGTCCTTGACCTGGATCGCGACGTCGATCGGAATTGCGAACGACACACCCTGGTAGCCGCCGCTGCGGCTGTAGATCTGCGAATTGATGCCGACCACTTCGCCGCGCGAGTTGAGCAGCGGGCCACCCGAGTTGCCAGGATTGATCGCCACGTCGGTCTGGATGAACGGCACGTAGCTGTCGTCAGGCAGGGAGCGTCCCTTTGCACTGACCACGCCTGCCGTCACCGTGTTCTCGAAGCCGAACGGCGAGCCGATGGCCAGCACCCACTCGCCGACCTTCAGCTGTTTCGTACTGCCGAGCGCAACGGTCGGCAGGTTCTTCGCCTCGATCTTGAGGACCGCGATGTCGGTCTTGGCGTCCGAACCGAGCACCTTTGCGCGGTATTCCCTGCGGTCGGTGAGCTTGACGGTGACTTCCTTCGCATCCTTCACGACATGCGCATTGGTCAGGATGATGCCGTCGGCGCTCACGATGAAGCCGGAGCCCTGCCCGCGCGTCGGCACTTCGCGTTGCGGCTGCTGCTGTTGCTGCTGGCCGCGGCGACCTTGCGAGCCGCCCTGGAAATGACGGAAGAGCTGTGCCATCGGATCGTCCGGGTCCATGCCGGCGATGGCGTCGGATTCTTCGCTCGAAGCCTTCTTCGTGCCGGACACGCTGATGTTCACCACGGCCGGACCGTCGCGCGACGTGATCGTGGAGAAGTCGGGCATCGAGACGAGCGGCGCCGTGGACGCTGGAAGTGTCGCGGGCGCGGAGGTATCGGAAACAGCTGACGCGGCGTAAACCGTCTGCGGCGCTGAAACGGCGCGCGCGCTGCTGTAGGCGCCGGCGCCCACGGCGCCGATCACGCCGGCGGAAGCCATGGCGATCACGAGAGCCTTCGTCGAAATCGTTCGGGTGGTCATGTTGGAATCCTTCTATGAAACATCGCAACGTCGGATTGACGCGATGGAAGGAATGTCGGCGCGAAGACTTAAGCCCGGCTTAAACAACCGTGTCCGGCGCCGGAAAGACGATACGCACCGACAGCCCGCCCAAGGCGACCGATTCACCCAGTTCGATGCGCGCGTCATGCAGTGCGGCAATCGACTTGACGATCGACAATCCCAGCCCGCTGCCAGGCGCCTGCGGTTCGCCCGCACGGTAGAAGCGATCCAGCACACGTTCGCGCTCCGCCGGTGGCAGACCGGGCCCGCTGTCCTCGACGTCGATCTCCGGACCCGCTCCCGCCTCGCCCCGACCGGCCGCCAGGATGCGGACGTCGACCCGCCCTCCTTCGGGCGTGTACTTTACGGCGTTGTCGAGCAGATTGCGAAGCAGCATGCGCAACGCCTCCGGTTGACCGCGCACGGACGTCGCTTCCGCTTGCGCAATGCCGATGTCGATGCCGCGATCCTGCGCCGCAGCGACCACATCGGAGACGGCAATCCGTGCCAGATCGGGCAGATCGACCGTCGCCAGCGCAACGCCGGCCGCGGCACCGGCCTCGTGCCGGGCCAGCGCCAGCATCTGCTCGACCAGCCGCGTCGCCCGATCGATGCCAGCCACCAGACGGCGCACCGCGACTTCGCGCGTCGTGTCGTCGCCGGCGCGCTGCAGGCCCTGTACCTGCAGCTTCAACGCCGCCAGAGGCGAGCGAAGTTCGTGCGCGGCATCGGCGACGAAATGCCGCTGGGCATCGAAAGCCCGCCGGACCCGCCCGAACAGCAGGTTCAGCTCCTGCACCAGCGGACGCACCTCGGCCGGCAGCCCCGTCTCGCTGACAGGCGACAGGTCGTCGGCCTGTCGCTCGGCGACCTGGCGCCGCACGCGCGCGACCGGCGCCAGCGAAAGGCTGACGACCAGCCAGACCACCAGCATCAGCACCGGCGCCATCAGCGCGACCGGCGCCACGGTGCGCACCGCCAGCGCTCGCGCCATCTGCCGGCGCACCGCCATGTCCTGCGCGACCTGGATCACCAGCGCCCGCGTCTGCATCGAGAACACGCGGTAGGTCGTTCCACGTGCGCCGACGTCCGCGAAACCCAGCACCGCGAGTTGCGGCAGCGCCGCCTTGTCGGCGGACTCGAAGATGCGGACGCCGTCTGTGGTCCAGACCTGCACGACGAATTCGAAGTTCTGCTCGGTGCCGCCCAGGCCGCCGACCGTGCCTCCCGGCGGCAGACCGGAGCGCAGCGACAGCGCCATCTGCTGCATGTGATAGTCGAAGATCTCGTCGGCCTCCTGCAGCACCGTGCGATAGGCGACGAAGGCCTGCGCGCCGGCCGCCAGCACGATCGCGGCCAGGAGGAACACGAGCAAACGCGCGCGCAACGAGGTGCCGGCGAACCGAAGCTCCAGCGCCTTCACTTCGGCACCATGTAGCCGACACCGCGCACGTTGCGGATCAGGTCGGCGCCGAGCTTCTTGCGCAGGCCGTGGATGTAGACCTCGACTGCATTGCTGCTGATCTCGTCCTTCCAGCTGTAGAGCTTTTCTTCGAGCTGCGCCCGCGACAGCACCAGTCCCGGCCGCGCGATCAGCGGCTCGAGCACCGCCCATTCGCGCGCCGAAAGTACCACCAGCTGGCCTCCGGACGTCGCTTCGCGCGTGCCCGGATTGATGGTCACTCCCATGTGTTCGTACACCGGCTCGGCACGTCCCGACGCGCGACGCAACAGCGCACGAATCCGCGCCAGCAACTCGTCGAGATCGTAGGGCTTCAGCACGTAGTCGTCGGCACCGGCATCCAGCCCTTCGATGCGCTGCTGCACCGAGTCGCGGGCCGTGGCTATCAGCACCGGCATCCGCTCCTTGCGAGCACGCAACGAGCGCAGCACGGCCATGCCGTCGCGGCGCGGAACGCCGAGGTCGAGCATCACCAGGTCGTAGTGCTGCGAGCGCAACGCGCTTTCGGCTGCGTCGCCGTCCTTGACCCAGTCGACCGCATAGTCCTCCGCGCGCAGAAGATCGAGCACGGCTTCGCCGATCATCACGTCGTCTTCGAGCAGGAGCAGGCGCATCGTGGCTGGTTCCGAATGGTTTGGCTTGCGGGAACCGTGGAGTAAATCACAGTCGCGGGCCGGTCGCAGACGGTCACAGCCGGTCGAGCGCACGTGTCCGGGGTGGGGACGCGATGCGCGGGCGCGGGCGGGCAAGGAACGGCAGATCGGCGGGGAGCGCGTCGATTTCCGTATCGCTGAGTTCGGCTTCGACGATGTGCGAAGCAGCAATGGCGGGAGTCGGCAAGACCGCAGGAGCGGTGCCTGGACCGCGAACGACGCATGGTGGCGGTCGCTCGGCGGTCGGCTCTGGTCGATCTTTTCGCTCTTTTCGCTCCAGTCGCTCGGCATTCGCCGGGAACAGCCGGCCCGCAAAGAATCCGATGCAGGCGCCGAACAATGCCGAAACGACGAGCGCGGCGATCGTTGCGATCGTTGCGATGAGGTTGCTCATTCCCCGGATTCCGTTCCGCGCGCATCCCATTGGCGGAGCAGCTCGAGCGGAATCGCATCCGCGACCTGGACGAAGCGCTGTCCGACCATTCGCTCTGCCTGCTTCAGCAAGACCGCGACCGGGCTGCTTGGCTCATGCATCTCGAACCATTCCCGCGCGGCACGAATCCCCGCTGCGGCGTCATGCCTAGCCAACGGACTTTTCTGCGCTGCGGCTGGTTGTGTTTTCTCCAGGAACGCTTTCGGAATCTTCACTGGTTTCTCCATGGGCGGCAAGCCGTCTCGGACAAGCTCGAAAGGCGTCAGCAGGCGCAGAAGCCGGGCCAGCGACGGCGCCTCGTCGCCCAGTTGCGCGCGAGACCATGCGTCTATCGCTCGCACATGCGCTGCGGATTCGTCCAGAGCACGGATCTGAACGGCCGCGTCGCCCTGCCGGTCCGCGCGCGCGTCTTGCAACTGCTGCTCGACAACTTCAGGCAAGGCTGAGTCAGGTGCTCTCGACTTCGTCAGCGCGCGCTCGATGGCGCGCACAGTCAGGCGCGCCGCGGCGCTGTCGATCACCACGAGATCGCGGATCTCTCCCAGCAGCCCGTCCGGATCGGCCAGCGCGGCGACCGCATTGGCACGAATGGTCGGTTCGGGCAAGCCATCGAGATGCAGTTGGGGATGGACGTCGTCGGGCCAACGTTCGAGCACGGACCGGATCGAGCCCAACGCCGCTTCCAGGCCGGGCGCATGAGCAAGTGCAAGACGAGCCCTGCACCAGCCGACCATGATCGCGATGTCGCGCGTGCGCTGCAGCAGCGATTCGCAGTCCTGCGCGATGCCCGACCAGTCGCGCATGCCCGGCGTATCGACGAAGGTGCCGTATTGCGCATCCGTCCGCCGGGAGAGGCGTGCCATGACCAGGACGTGCGCCGGGTCGTAGTCGAGGCTGGGACCGCAGGGCAGTGCCGGATCGACAGGCTGGAGCAGCGACAGATCGTTCAAGCGCAGGCCGTTTCTGCAGATGACATGGCCGACTCCGGCTCGAACACCATGCCGACGGCATGACCCCGCGGTTCTCCGGCATCGTCGCCCAGCCATGTCGACCAGCCGAGGCGCTGCGATTCGTCCAGTCTTGCCGGCGGCACATCGTCCCTGCGCACACGCAATTCGACGTCCCAGACGAACTCGTAGCCCACGAAGGCCCGAACCCATTCGACGAGCACCGGCAGGTCGCGCCCGCCCGGCGTGAAGCGAAGGTAGTCCGCAAGACGAAGCGGACCGACCACCAGACGGAATTTCGACTGCCGGTCGGCAACGACTTCGCCCAGCACCGCGCCCTCCCCCAGGATGCACGAGACACTGGCCTGCCCGAGACGTGTCCGGTCCTGAGGGTCGATGCCTATCCAGTGAAGAACGAAGGTCTCCAGCACGACCTGCACACCGAAGTAATGCGCAAGCGTCCCGGCCAGTCCGTCGACGTGCCGCGATCCATGAACCAGATGCGCCGAGGCGGAAAGCCTTGCGTGGGCGGGCAGGACCGAATCGCGTATCTCCAGGGGATCGTGCCCGGTCAACCATGCCACGTAGCGGCTGAAGGTTTCGTCGTCGACGCGATCGAGGCCCGCCGCCGCCTGCGCCTGAGCCCACGCTCGGTAAACGTGGGTCAGGTAACGGTGATGGAACAGGTCGATGAAGTCGGCGAGCGTGGTGTCGCCATGGTGTTCAGTGCGCTCGCGCACCAGTTCGGTGTAGTGAAGCGGCAAAGGTCCGTTCGGTCCGAGCAGACCCAACCCGAAAAGCCGCACCATCGGCACCGACGGCTGATTGCCCCGCCCGGCCGCTGTCACCTCTCCGTCCGGCAACACGAGTTCGGCGACTTCGCGCGGCGCAAAAGCCAGCGACGCCACCTGCCCGAGTCGGAACGCCTCCTGCCGGGGTCGGCGCGCCAGTCCGATGCGCGGCGCGTCCGGCTGCGCGGCGCCGAAACGACGAAGCAATGCGATGAAGCCGCACGTCCAGGGCGCCTTCTGGAAACGCATCAGGAGTTCGCGCATCAGACGATGCCCCGGCCACCCATGCGTGCGGGCCAGCGCGCAACGGTTCCCCGCTGCACCGATTCCAGTGTCGTCTGCGTGAAGACATTGATGCTCACATGGCGCGCGAGGTAGTGCTCGAGCACGAGGCCGAAGAGATATGGACTGCCGCCCGAAAAACCTTCTTCGTCGACGCTCAGCACGCACTGCACGCCGCGCCCATAGATGAGCGGGCCCGCGCCCGGCAGGCGCTGGGTGACCGGCACGAGGCGCGAACCGACCAAGCTGTCGATCTGGCGTCGCTGCGCGTCGTTGTCGGTCGCGACGAAAAGCCGCAGCATGTCGCGCAGCGCCTGTGCGCCCTCGCGCTGCGGCAGATCGGCCAGCGGCAGATGATTGAAGCCGAGCTGCCTGATCAGGCGCCAGGCGATTTCGCGCTGGGCAAACGGCGTCTTCGGCGCAGTCGGCGCGCGAATCAGCCCGACGGAGATGACCGGAATCGAGTCGGCCGGCGTGAGGTCGGCGATACCGTCGCGCGGCACGAAGCACGGCAGGTCCCGATTGGTGAGCAAGGCCGTCACCGACAGCGCGCCGATGTCCTCCGCACAAGGCGCATCGTGCTGGTCGACCAGCGATACGAACACCTCGGTGCCGACATAGGGAGTGCGCCTGCCATAGCGCCTCGAAGTGTCCGAAGGCAGACGCGCCTCGCGTCGCAGCGAAAAGTAGCGACTATGGTTGCCGGCATCCTGGTTGCGCGTCTGGTACAGCGGACGAAACTCGGTTTCGGAGCGCGACCGGCCTTGCCGGCTGACGATCGACCGGATGGCGTAGACCTCGAAATCGACCGGCCGCGCGCGGTCGGGCACGACATGAAATTCAGGTTGTGCCGTGTCCGGTTCGATGCGATCCGTGCGGCGTTCGAACAGGTTGACGACAGGTGTGCAGAACAGCGCGAACTGGCTGGCGTCGACCACGGCAGCCAGCGTGCCGGGCGGTCGTGTGAGAAGCACCACGATCTCTGCCTCGCGACCTTCGATGCGGGCTAGCCCCTGAGCCAGCCCGGCGAGCGTGAAGAAATGGAAACGCTCCGGACAGGCGAAATACTCGTGCAGCAGGTTGTGGCCGTGAAATGTGTTCCATTGAAGCGGAAGCAAGCCCTCTCCGGGCGCCAGTCCCTCGTGCAGCAGCGCATCGCGCGTCACCACGTGCGGACGGTCGGACATGCGGCCCGGCGCGGCTGTGAACGTCGCGACAGCCGACGTGTGAAGCAGTTCGAACAGATGCGAAGAAACAGCGTCGTCGCCTCGCAGATAGATGGGCAGGCGGTCGAGCCCGGCAAGCGCGTTGAAATCGAGGTCGCCGACCACGCGCAGGCGAAGACGCAGCGCGCCGACGACCTGCACCTGCGGCGGCAGGTGGCGCGACATCGCAGGAATGTCGGGTGGCGCACCGGTCAGTCGCGCATCGACGATCTCTATCGGCCAGAGCGTGACGTCCTGGCTCGAGTGGAATTCGCACGGCGTCACTTCACCCGGAGGTATGCGCGAGTGAAAAGCCGTGCCTCGCGGCACGACCACGCCTCTCCTGAAGTCGCCTGCCGTGATGCCGGGGTGGAGTTGCGCGACCGCCATGGACGGCGTCGGGCTCAGGTAGTTCGGATAGAGCACTTCGAGCAGCCGCTGCGTGAAACGCGGGAATTCGGCGTCGAGCTTGATCTGCATGCGTGCCGACATGAAGCAGAACGACTCGATCAGCCGTTCGACATAGGGGTCGGCGATCTCCGTGCCGTGCATGCCGAGGCGTCGTGCGATCTTGGGATGCGATGCCGCGAACTCGCTCGCCATGTCGCGCATGTAGACGAGTTCGCTGTTGTAGCTTTCGAGCAGATGCGGGTCCATGGCGATTCCTGAGGTGTCCTACTCGGACGATGCGGTGTCGGGCAGGACAGACGAAGCGACCGCTGCATATGTCGTGCGCAGGCGGCTGGTATCGAGATCGACGCTGCTCTGCACCGTGAGCGAGAGCGGATATGGACGGGCATCGATCAGCGCATGAATCGCGAACTGCAGTACATGCAGTCCTCGCGGATTTAAGCGGTCCACGCCGGTCCGGCTGGCAAGCCCAGGGCCGCCGGTACGCGAGGGCTCCAACGGCACCACGCTGATGGAGTCGGGCAGCAGCCTCGGCTCATGGTCAGCAATGGCGCGCCGCACGTTCCGCTGGATGTCCGCCCACCGCCTGTCCGCCAGATTCGCGCCGGCCAACGGCGGCATGCCGAAGTTGACCGCCGATGCGGCCGCCCTGGAATGCAGCCGGCGATCGATCAGGTCCTCGACGTTCGTGGTGTTGAGCAGGAAAGCCAGATCGCGCTGCACGCTGTCGCGCAGCTGCGCAGCGGAGATCACGTAGGCGGCCGGCGATTCGGTCGATACGGAAGGCGCGTCGTCTCGCAACCGGTCGAAAAGGTTCGGCAGGAGTTGGGACTTCATGTTTCGCGCCTGTCGTCGCCCGGACGCACATGGCCGATGGCCATCGCGCTGTCGATGGAAAGCGAATGATGTTCTCGCCGCGTCAGCGCAGGCAACTGCGAGCCGGAACGACGCACGACATCGGGCGCGAAAAGTCGCAGGACGTCGGGCTGCATCTCGCGGTGCGCCAGGTCGGGTGCGCCGAATCCGTCGAAACTGCCAATGACGCTATCGATAGCGACCCTCGAAAGCAGAATGTCGCGCATCAGCAGGTACGGCTCGGCCTGCGCGCTGAGTTCCTCGAGCGTCGGCGCGCTTTCGCCTGCCGGCGCCATGGTCTGCTGCCAGTTCGCATGGCCGGCAAGCTGCATCGGATCACGCACGACAGCGACGAACTCGTCGTTGAGCAGAGCGAGAAGCTGCTCGTATTGCTCGCCGGCGCCGCGGCCGGAACGTTGTGCCGAATGGCTGGAAACGGGTCGGGCAACCGCCTCGATGTGCAGCGCCTCGAAAGGATCCGGCCTGCGGCAGGCGGGTTGATGCTCGATCAGCTGGAACCGCAACAGGTCCAGTTCCAGAATGTCTCCGACCTGCAGGATCGCCTGCTCCCCCGTTGCAATCCTGATTCCGTTCAGCGCACACACCAAATGGCGGCTGTGGTTGGACAACAGCCAGTTGTCGCCCCGCCAGGCGATACGACATCTGTCCGCAGCCTGCCATCTCGCAGCGCCGATCTGCGTCTCGCCGAGCGCGAGCGCCTGTGCCATCCCTCGCCCTTCCGGCGGCAGCGGGAGCAGACCGTCGATCGCGACACCACGCACGGACACGAGCTGCAACAGCAGACGGGCGTCCGCATGCCGAACCTGCGGGAACGTCGTCGTCACGGCGACCCGTTCCAGAGCGCCTCGAGCCGCACCGCCGCGTTGACGAAACCGCCAGCGTCATCCTGCTGCCAGAAAGCGCCTTCGAACCGACGCGCACCCGAAAACCTGGCGGTGCCGCCGCTGCCCGCACCGCACAAGCGGTCCGGCCAGTCGGGCCACGGCAGAAAGCGCACGCCGGCCAGCCGTCGCGCCAGGTCGTCCTGCGACGCCGCACCCATCAACCGATCGAGCAGCGCTCGACTGCGTGAGACAAGCGCTACCGGATCTGCTTCCGCACGACAGATCGGCGGCAGCAACTGCGTCGCGTTCGGCGAGTGCAGGCGCCAGAGCTCGCCGGTCGCCCTCTCCAGTGCGCGAATGTCGGCCGCTTCGAAAAGACCGGCATGCCGGGCGACGGCTCGCGCGAGCCAGAAGAACCAGTCGTGCGGGTACGCCGCATGCTTCGCGAAATGTCGGACCAGCCAACGGCGGTGAGCCAGCTGGTAGACGAGGAGTGCATAGGGCCGGCCCGTGCGGTCGAAAGAGCGCGCAACCACACCGACAACGTAGCGACGCGGCGCGAACGGCAACGCGCCGGGCGGCAGGACGAAGGCCGCAGGCAACGCCGCACTGGCGGGCGCGCGGTATTCGGAGGTCCTGTGCGGCTGAGCCGAGAGCCATGCTTCCCAGCCGTCCTGCTCGCCGATCCGGACACCGCTGCTGACGAAGTCGGAATGCGCGGGCAGCTTGCCCCAGATCGCAGGCTGGGTGACGAGATGCGCTGCGATGACACGTTTCATCATCTCCGCCTCACGCAGTGCGCCCCGGACAGCGAAAACCCTTGAGCAGATCGCTGTTGAAAGGATTCGGCTGGGTTCCGGTGCCGAGTTCGACCAGCGCCTTGCGACCGTCGAAAACGTACTCGACGCTCGACCGTCCGGGTGTAGCGGACGCCACCGACCGACCTTTGTCGAGCAACCTGAACAACGCCCAGGGGCCCTGCATCAGAACCGTCGATGTGGCTGCCGAGACACGTGGCTGAGCGGTCAGCTCGGCCAGGATGCCGCCGCGAGGTCCTGGCCACACGATGCTGAGGGGCTGAACAGGTCCGTGCACATAGCGTTGGCTTTGCCCGTCGATGTCCATCAGCAACTCGGTGATCGCCGGTTCTAGTTCGCGCACCGTAAGCTCCATCTTCCAGGCCATCTTCTTTCCGCCGGCATCGCGGAAGAAGACGTTGCGGATCTGCTGGCCACGGTAGAACGCATCGAGGCCGGGACCGTCGCGGGCGAGCAGCTTGAGCAGCTCTCCAAGAAGCGTCGGACCTGGCGCCGCACCGGCGATCGGCAATCCAGGCGCGCCGACGAGTGCCGGCAGGCCTCCCGACGAGACATCCAGTCCGTTGCCGGTGCCGGCGACGGTGCCGGCGCTGTCCGGACTCCTGTACCGCCACGGACGAACGCTGGTGTCCACGAGTGCGATCAGATACTTCGAGAAAAACTCGTCGAGTGCGCCGCCGGATGCGAAGACGAGCGTGAAATCCTCCACGGACGCGTCTTGCACGACGGACGAGAAGGGATAGCGCCCTTCGATGCCGCGCTTGCAGGGTTCGCTGACCTGCAGCGCCATCAGTCCCATCAGCCGGTCCAGTTGCAGTTGCGCCTGTCGGCGAAGTATTTCGGTCGCGCCCAGCACCACCTTGTCCGAGCTGCTGATCGCAAGGCCGCTCAGGATTTCCTTGAAAGGCGCGGGCAGTTTGCCGGCCTCCAGCCGAAGTCGGGCACCGGCCTCGCCGCCGTTGGCGCCGCTTCCGCCGCCTGGCGGCAACCCGCCGGCCGAGAGCGCCGTATCCGCGACAACCATCCAGGTGTAGAAATCGTTGATGAGCCCGGAAATCGCATCCAGTCGCTGCTTGCCGCCAGTCCCTTCCGGTGCGGTCCCGGCCGCATCCGCCGTGCCGGTGACGACTTCGCGCAACGCGGCAAAGTGGTTGTCGACAACGGTCCGCTCGAGTTGTCTTTCGCCCGTGTCGTCGACTTCCACCGCCACGGCCACCGCCGCTTTGCCGAACGCCGCAGCAGCCTTGTCGAGCAGTCCGGCTGCGTCCCCGGTCGATCTTGCGCGCGGCCCGGACAATGTGGTCTCGCGCACCGCTGCGCGCCCAAGCCGCGCGAGGGGCGAGTCCGGTGCCGCAAGCTGACGCAACACGCCAAGATCGAATCCAAGCCCGGCCTGTCCGCCCGAAACATCCGTCAGCCCGACCGTGCGCAGCGATGCGAGAAAGCCGTCCCAATGCATTGCATATTCGGCAAGATATTGCGTGCGGACGTGGACGATCCACTCGTCGGAGGCCTGCGGACTGCCATTCGACGCAGATGCATTGCCTCTTCCCATCACCCAATCGTCTTCCTTGAGGGCAGTCCGGACGAACATGCCGATGCGCGGCGCGAACAGACGGTGGTAGCCGTCATAGGTAAAGAGGCCCGGCACGCCCTTGTCCAGCGGCAGACCGTCCTTCCGACTGAAGACCGTGCCGACTTGAGGCCCGACCGCGCGCACGAGCGTGAAGTCCGGCGGCGCATCGGGCTGCATTGCCAGCTTCGCGCGCTCATAGACACGTTGCGTCGCGGTGTCGCCATCGAGAAGGCGCTGGACTGCGCGAATCAACGACTCGTCGGCCAGCGAAGCTGCCTGCACCACCCGGCCGTCGGCAAACAACGAATCGAAATGGGCCGCCATCGACGCACGCCCGGCAAGTTCCGCCATGCCGGAATCGTCTGTCGCCCCGCCGCGGACAGCGTCGGCCAGGAGCTGCGAGTCCCGGCGCACCCATTCCCTCACGCTGGCTGCGCCGCCCGCATCGGCATAGTGCTGTCGGTCGTGGAGCAATTTGTAGACGCGAAGGGTTTCGAAAGCGGCGCGGCTGTCGGCATCCTTCACGCTCTGCGCAAGCACCCGCTCCATCCGACGCAGGACGGGGGGAAGCAACACCACCGTCTGTAGTTCCAGGTAGGTCTTCGATCCCGCCTCGACCACGGGCAGGGCGCCGTACAACCCGTAGGTGAAACGCACCGGTGGGTGAGTTGCATCGAGACCGGCTTGTGTCGTCAGCGCGCGTGCCGCTTCCAGCAGTTCGGGAGCGCCGGCCGACGTCGAAGCCGCAAAGACGCTGCGTACCTTGTCGGTCAACAGAGCGGTCCGCTTGCCGACGGCATTCAGGTAGTCGCGGTTGAGGGCAAAGCTCGATGCAAGCGCCCCTGCAAGCCAGGCGAAGATCACGACGGCCGACAGATGACCCAGCAGGCGCAAGACGCGAAATCGAAGCTCCCAGCGCAGATTGGGTCGTACGAGATGCGCCTCCGGAAACACGACTTTTCTCAGGACATCCTGCAGGAAGAATCCCTGCCCGGCATGCGCAGGTCGGGTATCCGAGACGGTACGGGCCGCCGACCGGCGCAGGCGCTGCATCAGCGTGTACGGATCTGCCGGCAGGTCGACATCCGCCTGCGCGCCGCTGGTGAAGTAGACGCCGCGCAATGTCGACAACACCTGGGTACCGTCGTAGCGGGAGTCCAGAAACAAAGGATCGAGCAGTTCGCGCAGGGCACCCAGTGCACCGGAGAATTCACCCGGCAATGCGAAGAGAAGGCGGCGCCGGTCGCCATCGAACTCTTCGCTCATGCGCGCACGCAAGCCGTCGGCGAGACGCGCCTCGAGTTTGCCCAGAGCGTCACCGATCTCGTCGTGCAGGGTCTTGTCTGCAGCGCCTCGCTCGGTGTCGCGGCAGGGAAGCGTGAAGCCCCACGGCTGCGCCCTGCCCTCGCTTGTCAGCGACTGAAAATATGCTGCGAATCCGCGAAGCACATCGGTCTTCGTCACGATCACGTAGACCGGAAACCGGATGCCCAACCGCTGCCGCAATTCCAGCAGTCTGTCGCGAAGACAGACGGCATGGTCCGTCCGCTGCGACGCCGTCATCTGCAGCACCTCCACCATGCTCAGCGTCACGATCGCGCCGTTGATCGGCGCCCGTGCGCGGTGCTTTCTCAGCAAAGCCAGGAAGCCGCGCCATTCGGACGGATCCTTGTCCCGGTCGCCGTCGTGCGTGGCGTAGCGTCCGGCGGTGTCGATCAGAACCGCTTCGTTCGCGAACCACCAGTCGCAATTGAGCGTTCCACCGGAAGCGCCAGGCGTCAGCGGGAACTGGAGCCCCGCATTGCGCAGCGCCGTGGTCTTGCCTGCCCCCGGGCTGCCGAAGATCAGGAACCAGGGAAGCTCATACAAATAGCGCTTGCCTTCCAGAACCGTCCGCCACGCCCCGCCCCGCATCCTCAGCGTGCGCAACTGCGCCACTGCACGGCCGACCGTCGTCGCGACGTCCTTCAGTTTTTCCCTGGCCGGCTCCTCGGCAGCACGACGCTGTCCGAAAGAGAGCACGTTGGCCAGAAATTCGTCGTTGTTTCGCATAGCTGCCAACAGGCGATGCAGCCAATAAAGCGCACAACCGAACGCAAGCACACCAATGAGCAGAATGCGAACCCATGCTGCCGCTAGCGGTTTGGCATCGCCCAGCGAAAATGCCGGCCCGATTTGCCAGATCAGCAATCCGGCAGCCGCGACCGCGACGAGGCTTAGCGGCCCCGACGTCAGCCACAACACCGACAGCACGACCAGCAGCAGCACGCAGGCGATCCGTGCAGGGTCGGAGGCCAACGGCCGGATTCCGTCGACTGCGATCGCGGGCCCTGCAAACCAGACCAGCAACGCGAGGCCGAAAAGCAGTACAGAACCGAGTGTCTGCCGCGTGAGGACGAGCGCAAGAAATTGAGTGAATGAACGCATGGCTGGACGGTCAGTGAGTCGGAAGCGCCGAGGGGCGGGAGTCGGTGCCGCGGCTCACGACGATGTCGACGCGCCGGTTGCGTGCCCTGCCCGACGGCGTGGCGTTGTCGGCCACAGGTTCGGCATCCGCGTGCCCCTCGACCTTCAACCTGCCGTGTTCGACACCCTCAGCTTCCAGTACCGCCGCGACGGCCGCGGCGCGGCGCTCGCTCAATGCCTGGTTGTCCGGAACGGCGCGGGTACGGATCGGGCGGTCGTCCGTGTGGCCGACGACCCGCACCGAACCGGCGACCTGCCCGATCTCCGAAGCCACTTTGGCAAGCACCGGCAGGATGCGTGCATCCAGACGGGACTGTCCGGCGACGAACATCTCGTCGCCTCTGAACGTCACTGCGCTCTGCAATGCATCTTCCTGAACGCTGACGGTGCCCCGGGCGATCTCGACGGACAGCAGTTCCTTCAGACGCAGCGCCCGCGTGGCCGAGATTGCAGGGGCTGGGGGTTGCATCTTGCCGACCAGTGCGATGCGCTGAACGACGTCGGACTGGATGCGCAGGAGCCTGAATTTGTAGAAGCCTAAAAGAGCTATCAGGGCCAGCGTGGCGATGATTGCCGTCAACCATGGCGGAACGACGCGCAGGCGCCTGAAACGCCCGGCTGCGACGCCCTGCCATTCAGGCGACAGCGCATTGGCCACTTCTGCACGCGATGCGTTCAACAGGGAAAAAAGCCGATGGCGAATGGTTTCGATCTGCCGGCGACCACTGACGGCTGTCGCGTAGCGCCCCTCGAAACCGAGACCCAGAACGAAATAGAGCAACTCGATCAGATCGATGTGTTCGTCCGGACCGGAGACGAGCCGCCCAATGAGCAGGAAGACCTTGTCACCGCCGCGCGCGTCGTCGTGAAACGCGACGGCCAGCTGATGGCCGGCCCAGACGCCTGCCCCGCCGGCCGCACCGCCACCCCAGCGAGTGCTGTGCGCAGCCTCGTCGATGGCAGTACACAACGCATAACTCGCTCCGACCGCGTGCTCGTGGCGAACCTGCGCGTTGTTGCACAGCGACTGAAAACTCGACACTTCGCGCGTGAGAAGCCGATGAAAAATCTCGACCTCATCAGGCGCGAGTCCATCCGGCATGTCGGCCAGAGCTCTCAAAAGCGGCTGTGCAGCTTCCAGCAGAGGATTTCGCGCTGCCTTGACTTTCACGAGCCGCGCCTGCATCGACGGTTCGGCGGCGAGGGAGAGTGGACGTTTGTCGACGTACGGCGCGCCGCCTGGAATTTCTCCGTCGTTGCTCATGTCGGGGTCGGACCGGGACGGCTGCTCAAAAGCAGTTCCCGCGGAATGACTGTCGTCTTTCATTTTTCGCGAATCCCCCAGAGCTCGAGACGCAAGCCTGGAAAGTCGCCGGCAACGTGCAGTCCGAGTCCGCCGTGCTGGAGCAGGTGCTCCCACAACGGTCCGCGCGGATCGACCTGGAAGTAGACGAAACCCGCACTGAAGGGAATCTGTCTCGGTGGCACCGGCAACGGCTGCAGCGGAATCCCCGGAAGGTGAGTTCGTATCAGTTCGGCGAGACGATCGCCCGGGCCGACCTTGCAACGAGCAGCAAACTGGGCTGCAAGCTGATCGGGCGGGACGTGCGCCGCGACAGCCAGCACAAGACCCGAAAATCCTTGAAGGTCCGACGTGGAAATGTTCGCTACATACATTCCGTTGTCACGACGCTCGAGTGCAATGCATTGCGCGCTCCTGACGAGAACGTCGTTCAACAACGACTGCACATCAGAAACAAGCATCGCGAACGACGAAGCCGGATCGATATGACGGTACGGCGGATGTGCAACGGGACGGCGCGTATCGGCGCGCACGAAAGTCGACAACTCTCCTGCCATTGATCTCAGCAGCACGTACACCTCTTCAGGCGATGTCTCGCCCACCTCCAGCCAATGGGCGAGGATCGGCTCGCAACGGTTCAGTATCTGGAGCAGCAGAAAGTCGGAGACCTCGGCTGCATCTCCGGATTTGCCGTCGTTGCCGCTCAACCGGCCAGCAAGCGACTCTGCGCGAAGCCGGCAAAGCCCGTGCAAGCGACTCACCCAGTCGAACAGCAGCGGACTCGCTCCAAAGCCCGTGACGGGGGGAATGAATTCGCTGTCGAGCGTGATGCTGCCGTCCGACCGGAGTGTCGTCACGCGCGCCAACGGCAAGCCGATCCATGCATCCGTGAGCTCGCGGTGGGGCAGGAGTTTCAGCCGCAGGCGGGATAACTGGACTGTCTTCGGGCCTTGGCCGATCGAGTTGGCATCGCGCAGCTCCACATCGAACACCGAGAACCTGGCCAGCGACGATGCGGATGAACCGCCTTCCCCGAAACTTGTTTCCTCACCGTTCGGCATGCGTGCCGGAACCGCGAGGTGAATCACCTGCTCGAGGTGCTCCGGCTGAATTGCAAGCGGCGCCGGCGGCGGCGTCGACCCGGGAATGTCGAATGGCGTACCGTCGGCGAAGATTCCGACCGCATTCGCCAGCACCAGCTTGCCGACCGTAAGCGACTCGGTGTCGAGGCTGTAATGGCCGAATCCCCAGAAAAATGAGCCCAGAGCCGAAGCACGCTTGTGCGCGAGCTGCTCCAAATACCGTTCCTGCTGTTGGAAAAGTTGCGGCCGCAGGAACAGGCCTTCGCTCCAGGCAACCTTGTTGTACCAACTCATGAGGACTGCTCTCCGCTTTGATCACGGTCCCGGCGCGAAACAGCGGCACGTTGCGCGTATTCAGTCGACATGGACGACCTGAATGCCTTGCCGCTGCAGTAGGACTGCAAGCTTGAGTCGATTGGCTGGAAACGGCATGCGGTACCACGCCGCCTCGGGCGCCGAATCGATGTGCTTCACCGCGCGCCAATCGGCCTGAGCCAATTCGCGATAGCCAACCAGCAAGGCGACGGCTTCGATGTCTGGATGGGATTTGCGTCGGATGCGCTTCTGCTCGCCCGGTCGCAAGATGAACTCTTCGCTTCTCAGGAGGTCGCCGCTCAGCGCGATGCGATCGTCCGACTGCAGCGAGAAGTAATCAGCTGCCTCGAACCGTGCCGAAGAGCGAAGCTCGTAGAGCCGCACCAGCACAGGCGACGCACGCTCTTTTTCGTCGCGGTTCAGGTCGTCTGCCGCAGTGATCGTGATGTCGAGCGTCGTTTGCTCACGCAGAGGCTGGAATCCCTGAGCAGCAGCAGGCGCGATCCAGACGCTCGAAAGGAATAGAGCCGAAACCAGCGAGCGCAACGCATTGCGCACGCCCGCTCGAAAGCTTGCGATCGCTGGTGTTGTAGATGAGTAGGCAGGCATGGATGCGTAGCGACTTCGGACTCCGTTGGGCTTTTGCAGCGCGCGACGAAGCACGGCGCAAACCCGACGCGACATGACGCCCGGCTTGCTCCGCAACTCGACGGCCTTGCGGCCACGGAATCAGGATTCCTTGTTGCCCTTGATGTCGTACGCCGCAGTCACGGCCCCGCCGCTACCGCCCTGCGCGTTCTGCACCGCGTACTCCTGCTTGATCTTCGAGAACGACAGTCGGACTCGTTCCCTGACCCGCAGATCGTCCGAGTTCGAACCGAAAGGCTGAACGCTGGTGACGATGACATCGGAGAACGTAAATTTCAGGTAGTCGAGCGGAGCGCCGCCGGCCTTGCGAACCGTCAGAACGGCCTCCTGCACATGCTTTCCCGTGAGGCAGTACTTCATTAGGTTGGGACTCGAGCGGTCGATGTAGTGCTCGAATTCCAGATCCTCGACGGTGGCCTTGCCGGCACCGCCGCCAGAACCCGCGTGCATGGTGGATTCCTGCAGAACCTTCCAACTGAACGAAAGCACTTCGATTTCACTCTTGTGCGCCGCATCTTGCGACTCGCCTTCGATACCGTTGATCTTGAGAAAAATATCTTGTGACATGGAGACTCCCTGATTTTTTGTTGAGATTGCTGACTTGCGGCCGAGCTCAGGTTGCGTCGCGCAGTGACGGCAGCTTGGCGACCAGGCGCAGGGACACGGTCAGTCCCTCGAGTTGGAAATGAGGACGCAAGAAAAATTTCGCGCTGTAGAAACCGGGGTTGTCGTCGATGTCCTCGACGACGACTTCGGCGGCGGCCAGGGGCCGACGCGCCTTGGTGTCCTGCGACGAATTGACGGGATCGGCATCCACGTAATTCATGATCCATTCGTTCAGCCAGCGCTGCATGTCTTCATGCTCGCGAAAGAGGCCGATCTTGTCGCGCACGATGCACTTCAGGTAGTGCGCGAACCGCGTGCTGGCGAACAGGTACGGGAGGCGCGCGGCGAGAGTGGCATTCGCAGTCGCGTCCGGGTCGCTGTACTCCTGAGGCTTCTGAAGAGACTGCGCGCCGATGAACGCTGCATGGCCCGTGTTCTTGCGATGGACCAACGGAATCAGACCCGCCTTGGCCAGTTCGGCCTCGCGACGGTCCGAGATGGCGATCTCGGTCGGACACTTCATGTCGACACCGCCGTCATCGGTCGGAAAAACGTGACATGGCAAATTCTCGACCGAGCCGCCCGATTCGACGCCGCGGATCATCGTGCACCAGCCGTACTGCTTGAAGCTGCGATTGACATTGACGGCCATCGCATAGGCTGCGTTATTCCACACGTAATTCCGATGGTCGGCGCCATCGGTCACTTCCTCGAAGTCGAACGCATCGACCGGGTTGGTCCTCGCCCCGTAAGGCAGGCGTGCCAGAAAACGGGGCATGGCAAGACCCGCATATCGCGCATCCTCGGTTTCCCGAAACGCGTTCCAGGGCGCGTGCTCCAGGTTGGAGGTGATCTTGGCCAGGTCGCGCGGGTTTGCGAGTTCCTGCCACGATTCCATCCCGAGCAGGGACGGCGCGGAACCGGCAATGAACGGCGCATGCGATGCCGCTGCGATGCGTGACATCGCGGCAAGCAATTCGACGTCCGGCGGCGTATGGTCGAAGTGATAGTCGGCGACGAGGCAGCCGTACGGTTCGCCTCCAAGTTGACCGTATTCCTCTTCATAGATCCGTTTGAAAACCGGACTCTGATCCCAGGCGATACCCCGGTGCCGACGCAGCGTCCGGCGCAACTCGTCTTTCGAGACGTCCATGAAGCGGATCTTCAGTTTCTCGTCGGTCTCGGTGTTGGACACGAGGTGGTGCAAGCCCCGCCAGGCCGACTCGACTTTCTGGAACGTTTCATGGTGCAGGATCAGATTGATCTGCTCAGTTAGCTTCCGATCGATCTCCGCAATCACGGCCTCGATGGCGCTGTAAGCGTCGTCGTCGAGCGTGTGGGCGTGAAGTAGCGCCTGCTCGGCGAGCGTTCGTACAGCGGCGGCGACGGCGCCCCTGGCTTCATCCGTCCTCGGCCTGAACTCCTGATCGAGGCAGGCCGAGAAGTTCGATGGATCGGCAAACGGGGCGTCGAGCAGAGAAACGGCGCGATCCTGCAACGAGACCTGGGCGATGGTTTCGATCATTCGGACACCGCCGACGACGTTGCGGTGATTGCTTTCATCAGACTTCGGTCTTGAAGCAGCCGGTTCATCAGGGCCTCAGCGCCAGCCTTGCCGTCCATGTAGGTCTGGAGATTGGCAAGCTGCGTGCGCGCTTCGAGCAGGCGGGCCAACGGTTCCACGTTGCGAGCGATCGCTGCAGGGGAAAAGTCTTCCATCCGTTCGAAGGTGACTTTCACCAGCAGTTGCCCCTCGCCGGACAGTGTGTTGGGAACCGCAACTGCCACACGCGGGAGAATGGCTTTCATGCGCTCGTCGAAATTGTCGATGTCGATCTCGAGAAATTTGCGATCGGCAACGGGCGGTAGTGGCTGCGCGGGCATTCCGGACAAGTCGGCAAGCACGCCCATCACGAAAGGCAATTCGACCTTTTTCTCCGACCCGTAGAGCTCGACGTCATATTCGATCTGCACACGCGGCGCCCGATTGCGCGCTATAAATTTCTGACTGCTCAGACTCAATTAAAATCTCCTGTTTAACGACCAGCCGACGGCTTTATCAATTGAAGCAATCGAATGCCGCCCTATCAATGGCGCAACGATTTCAATGAAGGCATTTTTGCATCGGATACAAAAATTCGATTTCAAAACAAGATTTGCTCAGAATCGAAATGATCTTACAGATTAAACCAGCGGAATAATTCACAGTTATGCTATTTAATATATTTGACACAATCGAAATTCATAGTTAATAAAAGTCAATTCGAACACTTTCAATTTACCAGGCGTGCTTCGATAACTTTCTTCTGACTATTTCCAAGTTAAATACCTCCGAATGAAACTTCCTTGGCTAAACCCCGGCGAAAAGCTTCCGCCACCAGAAATGGCATGGGGTGAAAACGACCCCATCCCCGGCCTTCTCGCAGCCGGCGGTGCGCTGGATGTCGCCTCCCTTCGCGACGCCTATGCCAACGCGGTGTTTCCCTGGTTCAATGACGACCAGCCGATCCTCTGGTGGAGTCCCGATCCGCGCATGACGCTGGCGCCTGCATCGTTCAGGCTTCACAGATCGCTGCGCAAGGCGCTGCAGATCTTTCGTCTCGATTCCAATTGCGAAATTCGGATCGACAACGATTTCGAAAGCGTCATCCGCGCATGTTCGTCGGCACCGCGCGAAGGCCAATCCGGGACGTGGATCGTGCAGCAGATGATCGATGCCTATTGCAACTTGCACCGGGCCGGTTACGCGCATAGCATCGAAACATGGATCGACGGCGAATTGGTCGGCGGCCTGTATTGCGTTGCAATCGGTCGCGCGGTATTCGGCGAATCCATGTTTGCACGACGGACGGATGCGTCCAAGATCGCATTGGCCGCGCTGATCTGCTTCTGTCGTCGACATGGAATCTCGCTGATCGATTGCCAGCAGAAGACCGAGCACCTGGCCAGCATGGGTGCAAAGGAAATGCCGCGCAGTCAATTCGCGTCGCACGTTGCGCAAGCACGCGGCGAGCCGGCGCCGACATGGCGCTTCGAGCCCGTATACTGGGCCGAACTATTGCCCGCTCGACCTTTTCAGACGACGTGACGCATCCGAAGGAACTCCCTCTTCATGCCTTGCAGTTCTATGCAACGGCACCCTATCCGTGCAGCTATCTGCCGGACCGGCAGGCGCGCTCGCAAGTTGCGACGCCGAGCCACCTGATTCACAACGATGCCTATTCGGATCTGGTGCGCAGCGGGTTTCGCCGGAGCGGTATGTTCACCTACCGTCCCTACTGCGATGGTTGCAGCGCCTGTGTGCCGCTTCGCATCTGCGTGGCCGATTTCAAGCCGAACCGGAGTCAGCGACGCGCCGCAGCGCGCCATGCAGCCCTGCAGGCGCGGGTCCTGAAGCTGGGATTCATACCCGAGCATTACCAGCTCTATCTTCGCTATCAGAATGGCCGGCATTCGGGTGGCGGAATGGACCACGACAGCATCGACCAATACACGCAGTTCCTGCTTCAGAGCCGCGTCAATTCGAGGCTTGTG
The DNA here is from genome assembly GCF_051216695.1 of Variovorax glucosi. Lineage (NCBI taxonomy): Bacteria > Pseudomonadati > Pseudomonadota > Betaproteobacteria > Burkholderiales > Comamonadaceae > Variovorax > Variovorax glucosi. The sequence goes on along the minus strand of NZ_JBPJZE010000001.1, from coordinate 108,683 downwards.
GAATTCAGGGAGACGACAGCCGACGGCAGCCCGGGCGCATTGAAGATGGTTTCGATCCTCGACGTTCTGAACGACGGTATTTCCGCGGTCTATACCTTCTACGAGAACGACGAAGCCGCGAGCTACGGCAATTACGGCGTGCTTTGGCAGATCGATCAGGCGCGCCAGCTCGGCCTGCCTTACGTCTATCTCGGCTACTGGATCGCCGAGAGTCCGAAGATGAATTACAAGTCGCTTTATCTGCCGCACGAAGTGCTTGTCGACGGTCATTGGAAATTGCCTGACGGTACCTGACAGTCACGCATCGATTTCACCAAGTAAAATCGCGATTCGGCCCTTGGGGGTCCATCACGGCGTTGCGCACATGAGAAAAACACAATCAGACGTTCCTGCGACTCCTGTCATACAGGTCATCGAGCGCATGTTTTCGCTCATCGACGTCCTGGCGTCGCGCGAGGAAGCAATCTCGTTGAAGGAAATCAGCGAGAAGACGGGGCTGCATCCTTCCACGACGCATCGCATCCTGAACGACCTCGCTGTCGGCCGATTCGTCGACCGGCCGGAAGCCGGAAGTTACCGACTCGGAATGCGCCTGCTCGAGCTCGGCAATCTCGTGAAGGGCCGGCTGAACGTGCGCGACGCTGCCCTCCTGCCCATGCGCGAACTGCACAAGCTGACTCAGCAACCCGTCAACCTCAGCATGAGACAGGGCGATGAAATCGTCTATATCGAACGCGCCTACAGCGAGCGGTCCGGTATGCAGGTGGTACGTGCCATCGGCGGGCGCGCTCCGCTGCACCTCACGTCGACCGGCAAACTGTTCCTGGCGGCAGACGACGCACAACGCGTGAGAAGTTACGCCACGCGAACCGGGCTGGCCGGCCACACACGCAACAGCATCACCCAACTTCCGCTGCTGGAGCGCGAATTGTCCAAGGCGCGACAGTACGGCATCGCGCGCGATAACGAAGAGCTGGAACTTGGGGTGCGGTGCATGGCTGCCGGCATCTACGACGACCAGAACAAGCTCGTCGCCGGGCTCTCCATTTCTGCGCCTGCCGATCGCCTCGACGACGGCTGGCTGCCGAAACTGCAGGCGACCGCAGCCGAGATATCGAGCGCGCTCGGCTACGGCGCCGCAGCGACCGCCGCGCCCGACTGATCAGTCTCCGGCAACGTGCTGCGTTGCGATCGTCTGCATGGAAGGCGACGCGAAATGCGTGGCCTCGACCCAGCGACGCACGCGTTCGGCATCACCGATACGGCTCAGCTTGCCGGCGGAATCGAGAAATACCATGATGAGCTTGCGACCGGCGATCTTGGTCTGCATCACCAGGCACTGACCCGCTTCGGAGATGTAGCCGGTCTTCTGCAGACCGATGTCCCAATCAGGGCTGCGCACCAAGCGATTGGTCGTGTTGTATTGCAAGGTCCGGTTGCCGACCTCTACCTGGTAATTCGGCGAAGTCGACAGTTCACGAACCATCGCGTTCGATGAAGCCGCGTTCACCAGCAAAGCCAGATCCTGCGCACTCGACTGGTTGTGGAAGGACAGACCGGTCGGCTCCACGTAGCGCGTGTCCTTCATGCCGAGCATCTTGGCTTTGGCATTCATCATGCTGACGAACGTCGCCAAGCCGCCCGGGTAGGTCCGGCCCAACGCATGCGCCGCGCGGTTCTCGCTCGACATCAGGGCGAGATGCATCATCTCGCCGCGGGAAAGCGTCGTGCCGATGCGCAGGCGGGAACTGCTTCCCTTCTCGGTGTCGACATCGTCCTGCGTGATGGTGATGAGTTCCTCGTCGGGCAGATGCGCTTCGCTGATGAGCAGGCCGGTCATCAGCTTGGTGAGCGACGCGATGGGAAGCACGGCATGGTCGTTCTTGCTGAACAGCACTTCACGCGTTTCCTGGTCGATGACGAGAGCAGCATTCGATTTCAGATCGAGCACGTCGCCAGTGCGGTGCAGACCCGCCATCTGACCGTAGGAGAGACGCGGCGTCTCGGCGACACGAACCACCGAGCGCCGCTGCACCGCCACCACGGTCTTGCCGTTGTTCTTGCGGATTGTCGCGATCACGTTGCTGCCGCCGCGAACAGACTTTTCGGCGTCGGCATTGCGTTGCGCACGGGGCGTCGTCTTGACTGTCGCGGCCTTGCGCTTGTCGCCGACAGATGCCTGTGCCTTCTTGACGCTTGTTTCTTTTTTCGCCGCCTGGGCTGCCGGAAGCAGCATCGCAGATGCGCACAGCGCCAGCGCAACTGCGCGCAACGCGGGCATCAACCGCTGGCTTGAAACTCGGTCGGAACGGGCTTCGGGCATCAAAACTCTCCAGCGGAAAAACAACAAGGTGTCGCAGTGTATCGAAATCGAAAAAAGCACGCAATAACAATTACTTGCGTGCCTTTCTTAATTCGAAATGCCGAATCTTCGCGCAAATTGTTACAAGACAGAATGACGCGAACTAAAGATGCACATGCGAAAAGTCGAGTCGTTGCGTGGTAGGCACGACTCGCCGTGCATCAGTCCGATAAGCAACGCACGGTCGGCAGCCGCGGCTGACCGCAAAAGCAGTTCGGCGCGGAAAAACACATGTTTTTCTGCGCCGAAGATCGGGACGAAGAGAAATCCCGCCATTCGGACGGGATCCCGGACGACAGATCAGGCCTGTGCTGCTTCGCCAAGCGTGTTGCGTGCGCCTTGCGCTCTCGCACGCTCAAGACCGGAAACGATCGCCTTGAGGGATGCCGAAATGATGTTGGCATCCATGCCGACGCCGAACAAGGTCTGGGTATCGTCGACACGAAGTTCGAGATACGCGACAGCCTGCGCATCGGCACCCGCGCCGATCGCATGCTGGTGGTAGTCGATCACACGGATGGCGTGTCCGGTCGTGTTCGCAAGTGCGTTGATGAAGGCATCGATCGGCCCGTTGCCGCGGCCTTCGATCTTGCGGATTTCGCCTTCCCACGGCATGTCTGCACGGAGGACGACGACCGCACTCGCGCCCTCGCCTTGCTCTTCAAGCACACGATGCTGCGGTCCGGTGATCGACTTGATGCGGTACTCGGTTTCGAACAGCTGCCAGAGATCGGCCGCGGTGAGTTCCTTGCCGGCGACGTCCATCACGCGCTGCACGTTCTGCATGAATTCCATCTGCAGACGCCGCGGCATCTCGATGCCGTATTCGCTTTCGAGCAGATAAGCCATGCCGCCCTTGCCCGACTGGCTGTTCACGCGAATCACCGCCTCATAGCTGCGGCCGACATCCTTCGGGTCGATCGGCAGATAGGGCATGTCCCAGATATCGCCGTCCTTGCGCGCCGTGAAGGCCTTCTTGATCGCATCCTGGTGCGAACCCGAAAAAGAGGTGTAGACGAGGTCGCCGACATACGGATGGCGCGGATGCACCGCGATCTGGTTGCAATGCTCGACCGTCACCCGGATCTCGTCGATGTTGGAGAAGTCGAGTTCAGGCGAGACGCCCTGCGTGTACAGGTTGAGCGCAACGTTCACCAGATCGAGGTTGCCGGTGCGTTCGCCATTGCCGAAAAGGCAGCCTTCGATGCGGTCGGCACCCGCCATGAGAGCGAATTCGCCTGCCGCGGTGCCCGTGCCGCGGTCGTTGTGCGGGTGAACGCTCAGCTCGATCGCATCGCGTCGCTCGAGGTGGCGATGCATCCACTCGATCATGTCGGCGAAGATGTTCGGCGTCGAATGCTCGACCGTCGACGGCAGATTCACGATGCACTTGTGCGACGCCGTCGGTGCCCAGACAGCAGTCACCGCATCGACGACACGCTTCGAGAACGCCAGATCGGTACTGGAGAACATTTCCGGCGAATACTGGAACGTCCACTTTGTATTCGGCTGCTTCGCGGCGCAATCGTTGAACATCCTGGCGTGCGTGGTCGCGAGCTCGACAATTTCGTCCTCGTCCATGCCGAGGACCACGCGACGCATGATCGGCGCGACCGCGTTGTAGAGATGCACGATTGCCTTCGGCGCGCCCTGGAGTGCCTCGAAAGTGCGCGTGATGAGGTGGTCGCGAGCCTGCGTCAGCACCTGGATCGTCACGTCGTCGGGAATGCGGTCTTCGTCGATCAGGCGGCGGACGAAGTCGAATTCGACCTGCGATGCCGACGGAAATCCGACTTCGATCTCCTTGAAGCCGATCGCGACCAGTGTCTCGAACATGCGCATCTTGCGGGCGATGTCCATCGGCTCGACCAACGCCTGATTGCCGTCGCGCAGATCGGTCGACAGCCAGATCGGTGCCTTGGTCAGAACGGCGTCGGGCCAGGTGCGGTCCTTGAGGCCGATCGGTGCAAAGGCGCGGTACTTGCTGGCGGGTTGCTTCAACATGCGATTCTTTCGATGGGTGATGCGATGGGTGACGCGATGGGTGACGAATTCACCAGCAACCCAAACAAAACGGCCCGTTGCTGATGCGAACGGGCCGTTGATGTGGGATGCGCGTGCGCTACCTACTCCGCCCGAGGGGGATCAGTAGTAGGGCCAGCGAAAACTTGTTCATGAGAGTCCCGAATATAGCAGAGCCGAGGCTACTTGTGCAGCCCGCGCTCGTCCGGCTCATCGGTGGAAATACTGATGACGCTGACCGGCTGACCCTTGGCACGCCGCCACGCATAGACCACATAACCGCTCAATCCGTAAGCGACGAAGACGCCGAACAGCACCGTCGGCGGATGGATGTTGATCACCGCGATGGCCAGTGCAATCAGCACGATGACAGCAAAGGGCACGCTCTTCTTCATCTGGATGTCCTTGAAGCTGTAGAACGGTGCGTTGGTCACCATAGACAGTCCGGCGTACAGCGTGAATGCGAACGTGACCCAGGTGATCTGCGTCCAGGAGAGATACAGCACCTCTCCGCCGCGCTTGCCCCACTCCGTCATCAGCCAGATGAAACCGGCGACCAAGGCCGCGGCAGCCGGTGACGGAAGCCCCTGGAACCAGCGCTTGTCGACGGTGCCCGTGTTGACGTTGAAGCGCGCGAGCCGCAGTGCACCGCACGCGCAATACACGAAAGCAGCGATCCAGCCCCAGCGCCCGAGGCCTTTCAGCGACCATTCATAGGCGATCAGCGCCGGAGCGGCGCCGAAAGAAACCATGTCCGACAGCGAATCCATCTGCTCGCCGAACGCGCTCTGCGTGTTGGTCATGCGTGCCACGCGACCGTCGAGGCTGTCCAGGATCATCGCGGCGAAGACGCCGAGCGCGGCCTGATCGAAACGCGCGTTCATCGCCATCACGACCGAATAAAACCCGCCGAAGAGCGCCGCCAGCGTGAACAGGTTGGGCAGGATGTAGATGCCCTTGCGACGCTTGCGCGGCGTCACGTCATCGGGGAGCGTGTCGTCATGCATGGGCGGTAGTCCCGGCAGTGACAAGACAGGAGGTAATTTTCATCGCGGAAGTGTAGTTCAGAGGTACTCGGGAGAGACCGGGACGCAAGCGGGACGCCACCGGGACGATCCCGATGCGAGACAACGAAAAGGGCCACCGCATGGTGGCCCTGAAACGCAAGAGCCCGAAGGCCCGGTTGCGAAAGTTCGAACTCAGTTCTTGCTCTGGTCGACCAGCTTGTTCTTCATGATCCACGGCATCATCTGGCGCAGTTGCGCACCGACCACTTCGATCTGGTGCTCCGCGTTGATGCGGCGGCGGCTGATCAGCGTCGGCTGGCCGGCAGCGGCTTCGAGCACGAAGCTCTTGGCATATTCGCCGGTCTGGATGTCCTTCAGGACCTGCTTCATGGCCTTCTTGGTCTCGTCGGTCACGATGCGCGGGCCGGTGACGTATTCGCCGTATTCCGCATTGTTCGAGATCGAGTAGTTCATGTTGGCGATACCGCCTTCATAGATCAGGTCGACGATCAGCTTGAGTTCGTGCAGGCATTCGAAGTACGCCATTTCGGGCGCGTAGCCGGCTTCCACCAGCGTCTCGAAACCGGCCTTGATCAGTTCGACGGCACCGCCGCAGAGCACGGCCTGTTCGCCGAACAGGTCGGTTTCGGTTTCTTCGCGGAAGTTGGTCTCGATGATGCCGGCCTTGCCGCCGCCGTTGGCGGTGGCATAGCTCAGCGCGAGGTCGCGCGCCTTGCCCGACTTGTCCTGATGCACGGCCACGAGGTGGGGCACGCCGCCGCCTTGGGTGTAGGTGCTGCGGACCGTGTGGCCCGGGGCCTTCGGTGCGACCATCCAGACGTCGAGGTCCGCGCGCGGCTGGACGAAACCGTAGTGCACGTTGAAGCCATGCGCGAACACGAGCGAGGCGCCCTGCTTGATGTGTGGTGCGACGTCGTTCTTGTAGACGTTGGCGATCTGCTCGTCGGGCAGCAGGATCATGACGACGTCGGCCGACTTCACGGCATCCGCCACTTCGGCGACATTCAGGCCGGCCTTGCCGACCTTGTCCCACGATGCGCCACCCTTGCGCAGGCCGACCACGACCTTGACGCCGCTGTCGTTCAGGTTCTGTGCATGGGCATGGCCTTGCGAGCCGTAGCCGATGATCGCGACGGTCTTGCCCTTGATGAGGCTGAGGTCGGCGTCCTTGTCGTAATAAACCTTCATGATGTTCTCCAGATAGTTGCTTGCTTCGAAGCAGTTGTGTTGTGCCGTTCGTCCTGAGCCTGTCGAAGGGCTCAATCCAGTCCCCGCTGGCGCAGGGGCTTCGACAAGCTCAGCCCGAACGGGCGGCGGCTGAGCTCCGATTCATGGCAGCGCTCAGACCCTGAGGATGCGTTCGCCGCGCCCGATGCCGCTTGCGCCGGTGCGCACCGTCTCGAGGATCGCGGCACGGTCGATGGCTTCCAGGAAGGCATCGTTCTTGACGTGGTCGCCGGTCAGCTCGATCGTGTAGCTCTTGTCTGTGACATCGATGATGCGGCCACGGAAGATCTCCGCCATCCGCATCATTTCTTCGCGCTCCTTGCCGACCGCGCGCACCTTGACCATCATGAGCTCGCGCTCGGTATAGGCGCCTTCGGTCAGGTCGACGACCTTGACCACCTCGATCAGCCGGTTCAGGTGCTTCGTGATCTGCTCGATGACTTCGTCGGAACCCGTCGTGACGATGGTCATGCGCGATAGGCTCGGGTCCTCGGTGGGCGCGACGGTGAGGGATTCGATGTTGTAGCCGCGGGCCGAGAACAGGCCCACGACGCGGGAAAGAGCACCGGGCTCGTTTTCCAGCAGGACGGCAATGATGTGTTTCATAAGTGCATGACTCCTCTTTTCGCCGCCCTCCCCCGCGCACGGTAATGCGCGGGCTCGGCGGGCAATAGATTCGTCAGTAAGAGATTAGGGGAAGCGAAGTTGCGAGGCGGCGAAAGATCAGAGATCTTCGGCGCCGAGCAGCATTTCGGTGATGCCGGCACCGGCCTTGACCATCGGATACACGTTTTCGGTCGGGTCGGTGCGGAAATCCATGAACACCGTGCGGTCCTTGAGCTTGCGTGCTTCGCGCAGCGCCGGCTCGACGTCTTCTGGACGCTCGATCAGCATGCCGACGTGCCCGTAAGCCTCGGCCAGCTTCACGAAATTCGGCAGCGCATCCATGTAGCTGTGGCTGTAGCGGCCGGAATACTCGATCTCCTGCCACTGGCGAACCATGCCGAGGTAGCGGTTGTTCAAGGCGCAGATCTTGATCGGTGTGTTGTATTGCAGGCAGGTCGAGAGTTCCTGGATGCACATCTGCACCGAACCTTCGCCGGTGATGGTGAACACTTCCGACTCCGGCTTTGCCAGCTTGATGCCCATCGCATAGGGAATGCCGACACCCATCGTTCCCAGTCCGCCGGAATTGATCCAGCGACGCGGTTCGTCGAAGCGGTAGTACTGCGCAGCCCACATCTGGTGCTGGCCGACGTCGGACGTGATGTACGTGTCGGCATCCTTGGTCATGTTCCAGAGCGTCTCGACCACGAACTGCGGCTTGATGACATCCTTGTTGCCACGGTCGTAGGCCAGGCAATCCTTGCTGCGCCAGGCCTCGATGGTGTTCCACCAGTCCGACAGCGCGCCGGCGTCCGGCTTCTGCGTGGCTTCGCGGATCATCGAGATCAGTTCGACCAGCACATCCTTCACGTCGCCGACGATCGGGATGTCGACCTTGACGCGCTTGGAAATGCTCGAAGGATCGATGTCCACGTGGATGATCTTGCGTTCGTTCAGCGCGAAGTGCTTGGGGTTGCCGATCACGCGGTCGTCGAAGCGAGCGCCGAGCGCCAGCAGCACGTCGCAGTTCTGCATCGTGTTGTTGGCTTCGACCGTGCCGTGCATGCCGAGCATGCCGAGGAACTTGCGGCTGCTCGCCGGATACGCGCCGAGACCCATCAACGTGCTTGTCACCGGATAGCCGAGCATGTCGACCAGCACGCGCAGTTCATTGCTCGCATTGGCAAGCAGAACGCCGCCGCCGGTATAGATATACGGACGCTTGGCATTGAGCAACAGCTGCAACGCCTTGCGGATCTGGCCGCCGTGACCCTTGCGCACGGGGTTATACGAGCGCATCTCGACCTTGTCGGGATAGCCGGTGTAGGCCGCCTTCTTGAACGACACATCCTTCGGGATGTCGACCACCACCGGCCCCGGCCGGCCGGTGCGCGCGATGTGAAAGGCCTTCTTCATCGTCATGGCCATGTCGCGCACGTCCTTGACCAGGAAGTTGTGCTTCACGATCGGGCGCGTGATGCCGACGGTGTCGCATTCCTGGAATGCGTCGGTGCCGATCGACGAGGTCGAAGTCTGGCCGCTGATGATCACCATCGGGATCGAGTCCATGTACGCGGTCGCGATGCCGGTGACGGCATTCGTCAGGCCCGGCCCCGATGTGACCAGCGCCACGCCGACTTCACCAGTGGCGCGTGCGAACCCGTCGGCCGCATGCACGGCTGCCTGTTCGTGCCGGACCAGCACGTGCTGGATGGTGTCTTGCTTGTAGAGCGCGTCGTAGATGTACAACACGGCGCCGCCCGGGTAGCCCCAGAGATATTCGACGCCTTCGGCCTGCAGTGCCTTGACCAGCACCTCGGCGCCCATGAGCTCTTGAGATTGATTGTTTGCCGCTGCCGACTGAGCCGATGCAGCTGCTGCTGCGGAAGCGAGTTCCGCCTTCGAGATTTCCATGATGAACCTTAGTGTTTTTTCGGGAACGAAAAACCTTGGGTGCTCCTTGCCAACCCTCGTGAGGCCGCGTCGGAACTTGAGACCAAAGCCATGGGCGGACTTCATATGTACCGCCGGACCGTGACCCGTTTGCCTTTTGACTTGCAATGCGAATTATGACATTGACAGCGCCCCGAAATCGCCGCCGAAGAACAACCCCGGGCGCCGATGCAATAATTAGCGTGAAAGACAACGCTCCCCCGAGAGCGAAACCCCACTCGGCGCCGCGATGCGCTGCCCACGCTTGGCCACCGAAAAAGAACTTTCCGATTTCCTGAAAAGCGTCGAACGACGCGCCTTCAAGCGGTCGATCTATCACGTGCGGGACGAAGAAGCCGCGCTCGACATCGTGCAGGACAGCATGATGAAGCTCGCGGAGCATTACGGCGACAAACCGCCCAACGAGCTCCCGATGCTGTTCCAGCGCATCCTGTCGAACTGCACGCTCGACTGGTTCCGGCGCCAGAAGACGCGGCGCGCGCTGTTCTCCAACCTGAGCGACTTCGAATCGCCCGACGATTCGGGCGATTTCGATCTGCTGGAAAACTTCACGGCGAACACAGATACCCGTGAAACCGAGAGCGCCGAGGACACCACGCGACGCGCACAGGTTTTCCACGAGATCGAAGAACAGATCGCGGCGTTGCCGGGCCGTCAACGCGAGGCTTTCCTGATGCGTTACTGGGAAGAAATGGACGTAGCCGAGACGGCAGCGGCCATGGGCTGCTCCGAAGGCAGCGTCAAGACCCATTGTTCGCGTGCAGTCCACGCGTTGAGCAAAGCGCTCACTGCCAAGGGAATATCGCTATGAACACCTCGCTTTCACCCGCCAATGCAACGGCTTCCTCCGCTCAGGAGGCACAGTTCGGCCGTCTGGTTGCCGCGCGCCTTTCGACTGGATCCGTAGATATGTCGCATGACATAGGCGAGCGTTTGCGTGTCGCGCGCATGCAGGCCGTCGCCCGCCGTCGACAGCCTGCCGAAGTTCGCGCAGCCGTACTTGCCTCCAACGGCGTCGCGACGCTGGGCGCCGTCTGGTGGACCCGGCTCGGCGCCATCGTGCCGCTGGTTGCGCTCGTTGCAGGCTTGATCACGGTCAGCGTGATGCAGGAAGAAAACCGCACCAGCGAACTCGCGGAGATCGATTCGGCCCTGCTGACCGACGACCTGCCGCCGGCGGCTTACACCGATCCCGGCTTCGCACAGTTCCTGAAGAACGACGCAATGTCCAACCGCTGACGCCGTTTCCGGCTCGTCGCCGCTTGTCCGTTCGCAACTCGCACCTCGCACCTAGCACCTCGTCTCGAAGACCCGTACCCGCCCGCATGCCATTCCAAGTTGTCAAACTCCCGCTTTCGTCGTTGAAGCGTGGTCTCGCATCCGCTTTCGTGGTGGGGGCGGTCGCGCTGTCGATGGCGGGAATCGGGTTCGTGGCAAATGCAGCGCCGGCACTGCAGAACGCACCGCCCGCGAAGACGGGAAGCGCCAAACCGGCACCCTCTTCCCGACCACATTGGCGCGATCTGACCGCTCAGCAGCAACAGACGCTCAATCCGCTCGCGGCTTCCTGGGACGATCTGTCCGAATCGCAAAAACGCAAGTGGATCGTCATTTCGCGCAATCAGGGCAAGCTTTCTCCGGAGGAAAGCGCCGTGCAGCACAGCCGCATGACCGAATGGGCCGGTTTGAGCCGTCAGCAGCGCGAGCAGGCGCGCTTCAACTTCGACGAAGTCAAGCAGGTTCCGGCAGCCGAGCGCAAGGCGAAGTGGGAGGTGTACCAGGCGTTGTCGGACGACGAGAAGCGCCGGCTGGCCGATAGCGCCGCGAAGCGTCCGCAGGGCGCGGCGGGAACGATCCGCCCCGTGCCGGCGCAGAAGCTTGCTCCGGTGCCGGCTGCGCGCGTCGCAGGCCGCCCGGGCCCGCGTATCGAGCTTGCACCGACGGCCTCGGCCGCAGCCGCCGCTGCTACGTCGGCACCTGCCCCCTCGGTGACGCCGGTATCTCCTCTGTTGCCGGCCAGGCAGACGCAGGACGACTCTTCATCGCCAGTCGCTCCGGCACCGGTCGTACCCCTGCTTTCGAACTGATCGCAAGGTGGCGATCGAAACACCCGGCCTCTGGCGCCGCATGGCCTGCTGGCTTTACGAGGGCATGCTGCTGTTCGCCGTCGTCTTCGTCGCCGGCTGGCTGTTCAGTACCCTGGGACAGATGCGTGACGCCATGGATTCGCGCCGTCATCTGTTGCAGGCATTTCTCTTCGTCGTCTTCGGCATCTACTTCGTCTGGTTCTGGTCCAAGGGCCAGACGCTGGCGATGAAGACCTGGAACATCCGCATGGTCGACCACGCCGGCCGGCCGGTCACGCAGGCACGCGCCGTGTTGCGCTATCTGCTCGGCTGGGTCTGGTTCCTGCCGCCGTTCGCAGCCATTGCACCTTTCAAGCTTTCAGGAGGCGAGTCGGTGCTGTTGATCGGCGGCTGGGTGATCGTCTGGGCATTGCTCTCGCGATTCCATCCGGAAGGCCAGTTCTGGCACGACGCCTGGGCCGGTACGCGGCTCGTCACCTCCAAACCGATGAGCCGCCGATGAGCAAAAACCTTCCGCCCGCCACCGAAGCGGTGAATCCACAGAAATCGCGTCAGGGCGTCGAGCGGATCTGGCACGCGACGCTGATCTCCATTGCCGGCTTTCGTGCCGGCTGGCGCGAAGCAGCATTCCGGCAGGAAGTGCTTTGCGCCGTCGTCATGGTGCCCGGTGCGTTCTGGGTCGGAAACAGCTGGGTCGAAGTGGCGATGCTCATCGCCTTGGTGGTCCTGGTGATGATCGTCGAGCTGCTCAATAGCGGCATCGAAGCCGCCATCGACCGTATCGGCCCGGAATGGCATGCGTTCTCGAAAGACGCCAAGGATCTCGGCAGCGCCGCCGTACTGCTGTCGATCCTTTTGTGCAGCGGTGTGTGGCTGGCTGCGCTCTGGCACGCATGCCAGCGGTGGAGCGCCGGCTGAACAGTCACGCGACCAAGGCATGATGAGCGGATGAATCCTGCTTTTTCAATTTGTGTCTATTGCGGCTCGCGCCCTGGCGAGCGTCCCGAATTCACCGAATCGGCCCAGGCGGTCGGCCGCTGGATCGGCGAGCGCCGCGGCCAGCTCGTCTACGGCGGCGGTCGAACCGGCCTCATGGGAACGGTGGCCGAGGCGACGCGGGCGGCCGGCGGCCGGGTCGTCGGCATCATTCCCAAGGCGCTGGTCGATCGCGAACTGGCCAACACCCTTTGCGACGAACTGCACGTGGTCGACACCATGCATGAGCGCAAGGCCATGATGGGAGAGCGCGCCGATGCTTTCCTGACGCTTCCCGGAGGCATCGGCACCTTCGAGGAATTGTTCGAGATGTGGACCTGGCGCCAGCTCGGGTATCACGACAAGCCGGTCGGCATCCTGAACGTGGCTTCCTACTACGACGGTCTTCTCGCGTTTCTCGCGCACAGCGTCGAGGAAGGCTTCATGGGAACGTGGCAGATGGGGCTGATCCGAAGTGGCGACGAGAGCGACATCTTGCTGCAGGCTCTGGTCGACGAAGCCGGGCGCCATCCGAAAGGCGACAAGCTGGCAGACATCGTCTGAGATCCGTCAGACGGCCGCTTCGTCTTCCTCGCCGGTGCGGATGCGGACCACGCGTTCGACGCTGGTGACGAAGATCTTGCCGTCGCCAATCTTTCCGGTGCGCGCCGCGTTGACGATGGCGTCGACGCAACGTTCGAGATCGCCTTCGTTGACCACGACCTCGATCTTCATTTTCGGCAGGAAATCCACCACGTATTCAGCGCCGCGATACAGCTCGGTATGGCCCTTTTGGCGTCCGAAGCCCTTCACTTCCGTCACCGTGAGCCCGGTGACGCCGACTTCCGCCAGCGCCTCGCGCACGTCGTCGAGCTTGAAGGGTTTGACGATGACGGTGATGAGCTTCATGGGGCTTACTTCCTGCAGGTTCGTTGAGTTACAGGCGATAGGGTAACGCCAATCCCTGCCAGCGCGGCGGTGCGGTTACTCGCCGGCTGGTACGCTCCGACGGCGATGCGCGCCAGTTCTTCCAGTACCTTCCCAAAAGCCCTGTTTCAGACCTTCTCGGAGTGGTTCGGCGGACAGGCTTATGTACTGCTCGTCTTCACGATGCTGGTCTGGGGCGCAAATTCCGTGGCGGCGCGGCTGGCCGTCGGCGAGATACCGCCGATGCTGCTGACATCGTTGCGCTGGGCAATCTGCTGCGTTGCACTCTTTGCGACGTCCCGGCGGGAAATCGCGGTCCACTGGCGAACCCTGATTCCTCACTGGCGTTACCTGCTGCTCATGGGCTCGCTGGGTTTCACCGGCTTCAACGCCCTCTTCTATGCAGCGGCGCATCACACGACCGCCATCAACCTCGCAATCATCCAGGGCACGATCCCGGTATTCGTGATGATCGGCGGACTGATCTTTCTGGGCACGCGTGTCCGTACGATGCAGGTGGCCGGCGTGTTGCTGACGCTGGCCGGAATCGCCGTCGTCGCGTCGCAAGGTCAGGTCTCGCTGCTCCGCTCGCTGGCCTTCAACATCGGCGACGTCTGGATGGTGATCGCGTGCATGCTTTACGCCTTCTATGCGCTGGGATTGAGGCGAAGGCCGGCCGTTCCGCCGATCGTGTTCTTCACCGCCGTCGCGCTGGTCGCAGCACTGGTCTCGCTTCCGCTGGCGGGCGCGGAGATCGTGCTCGGTCGGTCTTTCGTGCCCACGGGCAAAGGCTGGCTGCTGCTGCTCTTCACCGGCTTGCTGCCCTCGTTCATTTCGCAGGTCACGTTCATCAAGGCGGTGGGACTGATCGGCCCGGCGCGCGCCGGCGTGTTCATGAATCTCGTGCCCGTCTTCGGGCCGCTCCTTGCCGTCGCCGTGCTGGGCGAATCGCTTTCGCTCTATCACGGGTTGGCGCTGGCCCTTGTGCTGGGCGGCATCGCCATCGCCGAATATGCCGGCAAGCCGACCCTGCCGCACTCGCATTGAAAGACCGCCGTGTCAGATCCGTTACTCCGCATTCACGACAACCCCTCCGCCATCGATGCAGCGGCCTGGAACGAACTTCTCGCACTGCAGGCCGCGCCGAGCCCGTTCATGCGCCACGAGTACCTTGCGGCCATGCACGACAGTGCCAGCGCAAGTCCTCGCAGCGGCTGGACGGCACAGTTCGCGACCTTGTGGCGCGAAAACAAGCTGATCGGCGCCTGCCCGCTCTACGTCAAGGACCATTCGTACGGCGAATACGTGTTCGACTGGGCCTGGGCCAATGCCTATGAACAACACGGGCTTTCCTATTATCCAAAAGCCGTCGTCGCGGTGCCTTTCACGCCCGTACCCGGCTCGCGTCTGCTGGCCCGCGATGCAGAAAGCCGTGCGTTGCTCGTCCACGGGCTGCTGCAGTGGTGCAAGCAGGCGGAGTTGTCGTCGCTGCATCTTCTTTTCGGGGCTGACGAAGACATCGCTGCCTGCAGCGAATCGGGCCTGATGCTCCGCAACACGGTGCAATTCCACTGGTCGAACGCCGGTTATCCGGATTTCGACGCCTTCCTCGCCAGCCTCGCGCATGACAAACGCAAGAAGATACGCCAGGAGCGTCGCAAGGTGCGCGACGCCGGTGTCCGGTTTCGCTGGTCACGCGGCACGGACATCTCGGCGGATGACTGGGATTTTTTCTACCGCTGCTACGAGCGCACCTACCTCGAGCACGGCAACGCGCCCTACCTGAGCCGCGAGTTTTTCACGCGCATGGCAGCAAATCTGCCTGAGGCCTGGCTGCTTTTCATTGCAGAGCGCGACGCTCAGCCTATTGCCACCAGCCTGATCGCGCTGTCGACCGATGGTGCGCCCGATGTGCCGCCGGTGGCATACGGTCGTTATTGGGGCGCGCTCGAAAGGGTCGACTGCCTGCATTTCGAGGCTTGTTATTACCAGCCACTCGAATGGTGCATTGCCAACGGCGTGCAGCGCTTCGAGGGCGGCGCGCAAGGCGAGCACAAGATGGCGCGGGCCTTGATGCCCGTGAAGACCATTAGCGCACACTGGCTGGCGCACCCGGCGTTCTCGGACGCGGTGGAGCGTTTCCTCGAGCGCGAAGGCGCGGGAATCGAGAACTACATGGAGCACCTCGACGAACGCAGCCCGTTCAAGGCCGCTCCTTGATCAATCCTCTTTTTTCGGCCCGGTCAGGTTTCCGACGAAGCCGAGAACGCCGGCAAGGATCGCGAAGGTCGGACTGGTGAACAAACGGGTCTTGTGACCGAGGATGTCTCGCTTGAAAGCGAGTTTTGCTGCTGCGATGACTACCGGGGTGCTGATCGGGGGAACGGCCGCCTTTGCAGCAACAGGTTTCTTGGCTGCTTCGGGACCGGGCGGCGTCACGGGTGCGTCGTCAAGGCCACCGGGACGTGGCCCGGTGCCGACCTTCAGGTCGGGCTTGGCCGGCTTTTCGTCAGTGCCGGAACCGCCGAGCTTGAAGGGATTGCGCGTCCAGCTCGGCTTGAAGTCGCCGGAGTCGGGAGAACTTCCCATGCCGCTGTCGGGAAACGAGAAGATCGACGGCTGGCTCTTGAAACGACTGTCTACTGGGTCCGTCATTCGAATTCCGGGTTTCTTGTGCCTTCGGATCGAAGGTCAGGAAGCTTATTTCGCAGATGCCCCATCCGCACCCGGAATCGTCCGAAATCAGCAGTGGCCGCAGCCGCCGATCACTTCACGTAGTTGGCGATGCCATCCATGATTTCCTTCTTGGCCGAATCGATGCCTTCCCAGCCGAGGATCTTCACCCACTTGCCGGCTTCCAGGTCCTTGTAATGCTCGAAGAAGTGGCTGATGGCCTTCAGTCGCATCGGGTTCACGTCGTCGATCGAATTCCAGTGGCTGTAGATCGGCAGCACCTTGGTCGTCGGCACCGCAAGTACCTTGCCGTCGACGCCGGCTTCGTCTTCCATCATCAGGATGCCGAGCGGACGGCATGGGACGACGACGCCCGGCAGCAGCGGATATGGCGCGATCACCAGCACGTCGACCGGATCGCCGTCGCCGCTCAGGGTCTGCGGAACATAGCCGTAGTTGGCCGGGTAATACATCGCGGTGGTCATGAAGCGGTCGACGAAGAGCGCACCCGATTCCTTGTCCACTTCGTACTTGATCGGGTCCGAATTCATCGGGATCTCGATGACCACGTTGAAGGCGTCGGGGAGGTTCTTGCCGGGAGAAACTTTATCGAGGGACATGTCTTTGATCGTTGAAGTGGGAATCGGAAAGGATCCGAAGTAGAGCGAGCCCCCGTGAAAACGCAGGCTCGGACAAACCCGAAGTTTACTTTCCGCACGCCAAGCGAATTGACCGCACCGTGACATTTGCCTGTAAATTGGCCTTGTTGGCCAATCGGTTTTCGTTGTTTCGCAACGAAAGCTTCGAGGAAGCAACGCGACGGAAGCTCTGACCCGTACGCGTTGCGTACCTACTGGAGAAGCAAAGCATGATCGGCAACACCCCTCTCGTCCTCGCCATGGCCTGCGGCCTCGTCGCCGTCGGCTACGGCATCTGGGCCCGCAGCTGGATCCTCGCGAAAGACCCCGGCAACGCGCGAATGCAGGAAATCGCCGCGGCGATCCAGCAAGGCGCCGCGGCCTATCTTGCCAAGCAATACCGGGCCATCGCCGTCGTCGGCATCGTGCTGGCGGTGCTGATCGGACTCTTCCTCGACCTGACGACCGCTGTCGGCTTCGTGATCGGCGCTGTGCTGTCGGGCGCCTGCGGCTTCATCGGGATGAATGTTTCAGTGCGGGCCAACGTGCGGACAGCACAGGCGGCGACGCAGGGAATCGGCCCGGCGCTGGATGTGGCGTTTCGCGGCGGCGCGATCACCGGCATGCTGGTGGTCGGGCTGGGCCTGCTGGGCGTCTCGGGACTTTTCTGGTTCCTGGTGCGCAATGCGGCGCCCGGGATTCCCCTCGCCACGGTGCTGAATCCGCTGATCGGCTTCGCCTTCGGCTCGTCCCTGATCTCGATCTTCGCGCGGCTCGGCGGCGGCATCTTCACCAAGGGTGCCGACGTGGGCGCCGATCTGGTCGGCAAGGTCGAGGCCGGCATTCCCGAGGACGACCCCCGCAACCCGGCAGTGATCGCCGACAACGTGGGCGACAACGTCGGCGATTGCGCCGGCATGGCGGCCGACCTGTTCGAAACCTATGCCGTGACGCTGATCGCGACCATGGTGCTCGGCGCGCTGATGGTGACGGCAGCCCCGGTCAACGCCGTGCTGTATCCGCTGGCGCTGGGCGGCGTGTCGATCATCGCTTCGATCGTCGGCTGCTTCTTCGTCAAGGCGTCGCCGGGCATGGTCAACGTGATGCCAGCACTCTACAAAGGCCTCGCGGTGGCCGGCGCGCTGTCGTTGATCGCGTTCTGGTTCGTCACGGCCTGGCTGATTCCCGACAACGCCATCGCGCCGACGGGCAGCGCGCTGAAGCTCTTCGGCGCCTGCTTTGTCGGCCTGGCGCTGACGGCGGCGCTGGTCTGGGTCACCGAGTACTACACCGGCACACAGTACAAGCCGGTGCAGCACATCGCGCAGGCATCGACCACCGGGCACGGCACCAACATCATTGCCGGCCTGGGAGTCTCGATGCGCTCGACCGCATGGCCGGTGATCTTCGTCTGCATCGCGATACTCGCTTCCTATTCGCTCGCCGGTCTCTACGGCATCGCGGTGGCCGCGACCGCGATGCTGAGCATGGCCGGCATCGTCGTCGCGCTCGACGCCTACGGCCCGATCACCGACAACGCCGGCGGCATTGCCGAGATGGCAGAGTTGCCGCCGAGCGTGCGCGCCGTGACCGATCCGCTCGACGCGGTCGGCAACACCACCAAGGCCGTGACCAAGGGCTACGCCATCGGCTCGGCCGGCCTCGCGTCGCTGGTGCTGTTTGCCGACTACACGCACAAGCTGGAAAGCTACGGCCAGGCGATCACGTTCAACCTGAGCGATCCGATGGTGATCGTCGGGCTGTTCATTGGCGGGCTCATTCCCTACCTGTTCGGCGCGATGGCGATGGAAGCGGTCGGACGCGCGGCCGGCGCAGTCGTGGAAGAGGTGCGGCGCCAGTTCCGCGAGATTCCCGGAATCATGGAAGGCACGGCCAAGCCCGAATACGGCAAGGCGGTCTCGATGCTGACCGGCGCCGCCATCAAGGAAATGATGATTCCGTCGCTGCTGCCGGTGGTGGTGCCGATCGCGGTTGGGCTGCTGCTCGGCCCGAAGGCGCTGGGTGGACTGCTGATGGGCACCATCGTCACCGGCCTGTTCGTGGCGATCAGCATGTGCACCGGCGGCGGTGCCTGGGACAACGCCAAGAAATACATCGAGGATGGCCACCACGGCGGCAAGGGTTCAGAGGCCCACAAGGCCGCCGTCACCGGCGACACGGTCGGCGATCCTTACAAGGACACCGCCGGCCCGGCCGTGAATCCGCTGATCAAGATCATCAACATCGTCGCGCTGCTGATCGTGCCGCTGGTGGTGAGGTTCCACGGCGGCTGACGCCGCTGAGGCCTCTGACGCCGCTGACGCCGTAATCGGGCGTCGCGGCTTATTCGAGCTTGGCGCCGGAGGCCGCGACGATGCCCTTCCACTTGCTGAAGTCTTCCTTCACCAGCGCGGAGAAGGCCTGAGGCGTCATCGGACGCGCCTCGGCGCCCTGCGCGTGGATCGCGTCCCTGGTCTCCGGCAAGGCGAGCTGCTTGTTGACGGCTTCGTTCATTACGGAGACCACCTCCTTCGGCGTGTTGGCCGGCATGAAGATGCCATACCAGGAACTGACATCGAAATCTTTCAGCGCAGTCGATTCGGCGATGGTCGGCACGTCCGGCAGCGAAGGACTGCGCCTAGCGGAAGTCACAGCCAGCGCGCGCAGCTTGCCCGCCTTGACCTGCGACAGGGCCGACGGAATCGATGACACCATCATCGACACCTGACCGCTGATCGTGTCGATCACGGCCGGATTCGATCCCTTGTACGGCACGTGCGAGATCTTGATGCCCGCAGCCAGCTTGAACATCTCGCCGACCAGATGCGTCGTGGTGCCGTTGCCCGGACTGCCGTAGGTGATGGTGTCGGGCGCGGCCTTTGCTGCGGCGATCACGTCGGCCATGTTCCTGAACGGAGAACCGGCCGCCGTCACGATGACCAGCGGAGAGTCGGCGACCATCGCCACAGCCGTCAGGTCCTTCGAAGGGTCGTAGCTGACCTTGTAGAGCCAGGGCGCGACAGCCAGATTGTCCTTCTGACCCATCACCATCTCGTAGCCGGCAGCGGGCTGGCGGACGGCTTCGGAAATGCCGATGGTGCCACCCGCACCCGGCTTGTTGTCGATGACGATCGTCCACTTCGTCGCTTCGGACACGCGCGTGCCGACGATGCGGGCCAGGATGTCGGTGCCGCCGCCCGGCGGAAACGGCACGATCATGCGGATCGGCTTGTTCGGGTAGGTTGCGGTGGAAGCAGCCTGTGCGGAAACCTGGAGCGGCAGCAGGCCCAGCACGGGAATCGTCGAAATCGCCAGCAGCGGCAACAGTTTGCGGATCATGCGGTGTCTCCATCGTCGGCGCGAAACGAGCGCCGGACGCAGTGTCTCGGGTCGCCGAGTCTAATGGAGCGGAATCCGGCCGCCGCCTGGGCGCTCAGTTGAGACGCAGGCTGTGCGGAATGTGCGCTCCCTGCTCCGCGCGCAGCGGAATGCCCTGGAGCGTGTCGAAATCGGAAGCGGCTTCCGGCACCCGCATTTCGTCGAAGCCGTGCAACAGCGCCACCCAGCGCCCTGCCGGCGAACTTGCCGGCTCGTCGTTGCAGAACACGCCATCGCGCAGATAGAAGCTTTCGCCGGCCGGACGTTCGGCATGGAGTTCGCCGAGCCGCGTGATGGGGAACGCGTAGGTCACGAGCTTCTCGCGCGTCTTGCTGTCCTTGCCGCCGCAACTGAACAGGCCTTCCGCGGCGACAACCACGCACGAACCCTCGATCTGCGATTCGACCTGCGCCCCGTTGCGCCAGACGCCGTTCGGCAAGCGGACACGGACCTTGTCGATGACGAGATCGCGCTGCCTGTTGATGCTCGTGAGCGGCGGGACGAGCGACCGGAGTTGCCGCAAGCGATCGACGAAGCTGTCGTCGATGACGAACTGAACGTGGTGGGTTGCACCGCCCGATCGCTTGACAACCTGCATGATGACTTGGCGCGCATTGTTCACGGTGAATCTCCAGCTGAAACGACGAGAAGGTCGCTGAAACAGGCTGTTACACAGCCATCGTGGATTTCACCCTAGCGCGGATTCGAATTCAAGTACCCGTTTTGATTACACACCGTCGATTTCTTCGGCCAACGCCTTGCAGGACGGCGCGCAGACGCTCTGCGACTTGCCCAGCACCTGGCGGGTCCGCATCTGCGAACGCAGGCGGTGCTTGCCGCACATGAAGCACGACATCGTCGCGCCGCTGAACGATGCCGAGGCGCGAAACGGCGATCCGGACGGCTTGGATTTGTAACGAAGACCGTCGGCCACAACGGCAGTTTTCACATCGGGCTTGGACATTCTTGGAATCCTGGTTGAGTTTGTTGACAGGACGCGTCGCCTGCTCGATGCCCGTATTTTGGACGATGCGCCGGAAATGCAAGGTCCGGGCCACCCCTGCCGTCCGCAATGCCTTTGTGTCCAATTCCTTTTAATATGGCTTCCATGCAACTCAACTACATCGCCAACGCTTCCGTTCCGTCGTCTTCGGGCCGCACCCTCCCGGTCATCGATCCGTCCGACGGCGAGCAGTTCGACGAGATCCAGCGCAGCAATGCAGACGACATCGACACCGCCGTGCGCGCGGCGCGCGACTGCTTCGAAGGCGTGTGGCAAAAGGTCAGCGCGGCCGAGCGCGGACGGCTGCTTTACAGGCTGTCGCAGAAGATCGCCGCGCACGTCGACGAGCTCGCGCTGCTCGAACAGCGCGACTGCGGCAAGCCGGTCAAGCAGGCACGGGCCGATGCGCTGGCGCTGGTGCGCTACTTCGAGTTCTATGCCGGCGCCTGCGACAAATTCCACGGCGAAACCATTCCGTATCTCGACGGCTACAGCGTTTTCACCTGGCGCGAGCCGCATGGCGTCACCGGCCACATCGTGCCCTGGAACTACCCGATGCAGATCTTCGGCCGCTGCGTCGGCGGCGCTCTGGCGGCGGGCAACGTCTGCGTGGTCAAGCCGGCCGAAGACGCGTGTCTTTCGGTGATCCGCGTGGCCCAGCTGGCGGCGGAGATCGGCTTTCCGGCCGGCGCGATCAACATCGTGACCGGCTACGGCCATGAAGTCGGCGACGCACTGGCCCGCCATGAAGGCATCGACCACATCAGCTTCACCGGCAGCCCGAAGATCGGCACGCTGATCCAGCAGATCGCCGCCGAACGCCGCTGCCCCGTCACGCTGGAGCTGGGCGGCAAGAGCCCGCAGATCGTGTTTGCCGATGCCGACATCGGCGCCGCGGTGCCGGTGCTCATCAACGCCATCGTGCAGAACTCGGGCCAGACCTGCTCGGCCGGCTCGCGTGTGCTGATCCAGCGAGAAATCTACGAACTGGTGCTCGACCGGCTCGGTAAAGCGTTCGAGGCGCTGCGCGTCGGCCCGGCCGCGATGGACCTCGACGTCGGCCCGCTGATCCGCCAGACGCAACAGCAGCGCGTCTGGGACTTTCTCTCCGATGCGCAAGTCGCCGGCATTCCGATGGTGGCGCAGGGCGTGGTCGTCGACGAAGCGCCCGAAACCGGCTTCTACCAGGCGCCGACCCTGCTGCGCGACGTGCCGGTCGACCATCGACTGGCGCAGGAAGAAGTCTTCGGCCCGGTACTCGCGGCGATGTCGTTCAGCGACGAGGACGAAGCGGTGGCGCTGGCCAACGCGACGCAGTTCGGATTGGTTGCCGGCGTCTGGACGGAGAACGGCGCGCGCCAGTTCCGCATGGCCAAGCGCGTGCGCGCCGGGCAGGTATTCATCAACAACTACGGCGCTGGCGGCGGCGTCGAATTGCCGTTCGGCGGCGTGAAATCGTCAGGCTACGGCCGCGAAAAGGGCTTCGAAGCGCTTTACGGCTTCACGACGCTGAAGACGGTCGCGGTCAAGCACGGCTGAAGCGGCTTTCCCCGCGCGGTCAAAGGGACAGGTGGCATCGGGTAAATTGCCGCACCCCCAACGCCCAGCAATGACAGAAACCTCCGTTCCCCTCGCCGACATCCGCCGGGCGCGCCGCGCGCCGGGTCCGGCTTTTCCTGTTCCGGCGACTGGAATCCTTTTCGATCTTCTGGGCCGTCCGCTCACGGACCTGCGCATCAGCGTGACCGATCGCTGCAACTTTCGCTGCAGCTACTGCATGCCCAAGGAAGTGTTCGACAAGAACCACCGCTACGTTCCGCATGCCGATCTGCTCAGTTTCGAGGAAATCACCCGTCTGGCGCGGCTGTTCGCGGCCCACGGCGTGCGCAAGCTGCGCCTGACGGGCGGCGAGCCGCTGTTGCGCAAGAATCTCGAGGCCTTGATCGCGCAGCTTGCCGAGTTGCGCACCTCCGATGGCCAGCCGCTCGACCTCACGCTCACCACCAACGCCTCTCTGCTGGCCCGGAAGGCCGCAGCGCTCAAGGCGGCCGGTCTTTCGCGCGTGACGATCAGCCTGGACGCTCTCGACGACACCGTGTTCCGCCGCATGAACGATGTCGACTTTCCGGTCGACGACGTGCTGGCCGGCATCGCGGCGGCGCGCGAGGTCGGGCTGGGACCGATCAAGGTCAACATGGTCGTCAAGCGCGGCACCAACGACCACGAGATCCTGCCGATGGCACGCTATTTTCGCGGCACCGGCGTCGTGCTTCGATTCATCGAATACATGGATGTCGGCGCAACCAACGGCTGGCGGATGGACGAAGTACTGCCGTCCGCCGAAGTGGTGCGACGCATCGGCGAGGAATTTCCGCTGGTACCGATCGAGGCGACGGCCATCGGAGAAACCGCGCAGCGCTGGGCCTATGCCGACGGCCAGGGCGAGATCGGCGTCATCAGCAGCGTGACGCAGGCGTTTTGCGGCGATTGCAGCCGCGCGCGGCTGTCGACCGAGGGAAAACTGTATTTGTGCCTTTTCGCAGGGACCGGACATGACCTGCGTCCATTGCTGCGCGCGAACGAAGCCGCGGGTCTGGAAGTCGCGAGCGACGCGCAGATCCTGTCCGAGATCGGGCACATCTGGCACGGTCGTGACGACCGCTATTCGGAGCTGCGGGCGTTGCGCGCCCCCGAGGCGCCGCGCGTCGAAGGCGATGCGCCGCCGCCGCGACGCGTCGAGATGAGCTACATCGGCGGATGACTGACGGATGACGGGCGGATGAAGATCTCGGCGCAAGACGTCACCGGCCTCGTGCTTGCAGGCGGGCGCGCGACCCGGATGGGCGGTGTCGACAAAGGCCTTCAGCTTTTCGAAGGCACTGCGCTCGCGCTTCATTCGCTGCGGCGTCTGCGGCCGCAGGTGTCCGGAGTGGCCGTCAACGCCAACCGCAACCTGGCGGTCTACGAAGCCTTCGATGTGCCGGTCTGGCCCGACGGGCTGGTCGACTATCCAGGCCCGCTGGCCGGTTTTCTGAGCGGCCTTGCGCATTGCCGGACGCCGTGGTTGCTGACCGTGCCTTGCGACACGCCGCGATTTCCGCAGGACCTGGCAGAACGCATGGTCCAGGCGCTGGCTGATTCCGGCGATGCGGAGATTGCCGTTGCCGCTGCACCGGAAGCGGATCGTCAGGGCGCGATCGCATTACGCACGCAGCCCGTGTTCTGCCTGCTCCCGGCCGCGCTGCTCGGCAGCCTGTCGCTTTTCACCGCACAAGGCGGACGAAAGATCGACGCCTGGACGGCGCAGCATCGCTGCGTCGTCGTGCCGTTCGACCGCCCCGGCGACGCCACGGAAGCTTTTGCCAACGCGAACACGCTCGCGGAGCTGAAGGCGCTGGAAACCGCAGGAGCGCCGCGATGAAACGCATTGCCGACATCGCGGCCACTTTGGCCGGCTACGACCCCGATGCGATGAGCGTCGACGAGGTCCGGACGTTTCTCGATGATCTGATCGGCGACAGGTCGGTCAGCGCCTCCGAAACGCTGCCGCTGCGAGACGTGCTCGGGCGCGTTCTTGCCAGCGACGTGATCTGTCCGGTCGACGTGCCGCCGCATGACAACGCGGCGATGGACGGCTATGCCCTCCGAGGTACGGCACTTTCGGTCGGCGGCGATCTGCAACTGCGCGTCGTCGGCACGGCGTTGGCTGGGAAGACGTGGCAAGGGACGGTCGACGTTGCCGAAGCGGTGCGCATCACCACCGGCGCCGTCATGCCGAACGGACTCGACACCGTGGTGCCCAGGGAATTCTGCGTGATCGACGGCGACGAAGTCCGCTTTCCCGCGTCGGCATTGCGCTGTGGCGCCAATCGCAGGCTTGCCGGCGAAGACCTGAAAGCCGGCTCTCCCGCGCTGGCGCGAGGTTCGTTGATCGGGCCGGCCGCGCTGGGCCTTGTCGCCAGCCTGGGCCTGACGACGCTGCCGGTGCTGCGCCGCCTGCGGGTCGCCTACTTCTCGACGGGCGACGAGATCATGAGTCCGGGCGATGCGCCGCGCGAAGGCGCCGTGTACGACAGCAACCGCTACACCGTGTTCGGCCTCCTCACGCGCCTGGGCTGCGAGATCGTCGATATCGGTCAGGTCCGGGACGATCCGGCAGCGCTAGTGGCGGCATTGCGGATCGCGGCGCTGACTGCGGATGCCATCGTCACCAGCGGCGGTGTCAGCGCCGGGGAGGCAGATCACACGCGCGAAGCGATGCAGCGCGTCGGCGACATGGCTTTCTGGCGCGTGGCGATGCGCCCTGGACGACCGATGGCCGTCGGTCTCGTGTCGAGACCGGGCCATGAAGACGACGACGCCGGCACCGCCGTCCTGTTCGGCCTGCCCGGTAATCCGGTCGCGACGATGGTCACCTTTCTGGCCTTCGTCCGCCCCGCCCTGCTTCGGCTGATGGGCTGCAACGCAGATTGCCGCAGACCGGCACCGATGCTTCGCGCCCGCAGCGTCACGGCGATCGGCAAGCGGCCCGGCCGTACCGAATACCAGCGCGGCTTCGTCAGCGTCTCGCCGGGGGGTTCGCCCGACCGCCTTCCCGAAGTGCGGATCGCCGGCAATCAGGGCTCGGGCGTGCTGAGTTCGATGGTCGAAGCCAACGGACTCGTCGTACTGGGCCATTCGCAGGGCGACGTGGCGCCCGGCGAGACCGTGGATGTCCTGATGTTCGACGGCGCAATCTAGGCGTCGTCCAGGCGCGCTCTCACCGCATCCTGATCAGATCCCTGTTCGCTCAAAGCCGCCCCTGCGCCTTGAGCACGCCCTTGTTGGCCAGCGCGTCGGCGCGTTCGTTGCCGGGATCGCCGGAATGACCCTTGACCCAGCGCCACTCGATCTGGTGCCCGGCTTCCTGCACCAGCTTGTCCAGCCTCTGCCAGAGTTCGACGTTCTTGACCGGCTGCTTCGCGGCGGTGCGCCAGCCCTTGGCTTTCCAGCCGTGGATCCACTCGGTGATGCCCTGGCGCACGTACTGGCTGTCCAGGTAGAGCACGACCTTGCACGGCCGCTTGAGCGCAGCCAGCCCCTCGATCACGGCTTCGAGTTCCATGCGGTTGTTGGTCGTGTTGAGCTCGCCGCCGAAGATTTCCTTCTCGGTCGTGCCCGATTTCAACCACGCTCCCCATCCGCCCGGCCCTGGATTGCCCTTGCAGGCGCCGTCGGTGTAGATCTGCACTTCGTCCATCTTTGCTTTCCCGATCCGTCAATCTGTCTTGTGAATGCGCCCGGCGATCGGCACGGGCGCTGTCGTCGCACGCTTCCGGGCGGCAACCCGCCAGTCGGCATTGAGCAGACGCATGCCTCGCACGCGCTTGACCGCGACCAGAAAATACACCGCGCCGAAGATCGGCCACCAGCGCGCGCCGGCAGAGTCGAACCAGCGATAGCGCTCCAGCCACGCATCGGTGCTCACCGCGGGACGGTACGCACCGAACCGGCTCGATTCGACCTCGAAACCCAGCAGCCGCAACCAGTCGCGCATGCGCCGATAGCCGATGAAATCGCCGGCCTCCGGCAGGAACAGGTCGCCCAGTCCCAGCCGGCGGTACAGGCGTGCGCGCCTTTGCCGCAAGCCCCAGAGACTCGCCGGATTCATGCAGCAGATGACGACCCGGCCTTCCGGCACCAGCACGCGCTCGACTTCGCGCAGCGTGGCATGCGGATCGGCGTTGAGCTCCAAAGTGTGCGGCAGCAGGACCAGGTCGAGGCTGTTGGCCGCGAACGGCAGCGCGTCGAATTCGGTGAGCAACGCGGCATTTCCGTGGCGGCGGACCACCGCGTCGGCATCGAATTCGGTGCCCGGGTCCGCTGCGAGCCATCGGTGCGGAATGCGGTTGGCGCGCAGGCCGTCGACCTTGTCCAGCCCCAGCTGGAGGGCGTGGTAGCCGAACACGTCGGCCACCGCACGGTCGAACTGGTCCTGCTCCCAGGCAAGCAGGTAGCGGCCGGGCGGGGTATCGAACCAATCCTGCAAACCTATAATTTGACCGCTCATGAAACTCATTCCGCTGCCCGCTTTTACCGACAACTACATCTGGATGCTGCAGGACGGAGTCCACGCGATCGTGGTGGACCCTGGAGAAGCCGAACCTGTGTTCGATGCGCTGGCGCGCGACAATCTGCAGCTGGCCGCGATTCTAGTCACGCACCATCACGGCGATCACACGGCCGGCGTGCCCGCGTTGCGCGAAGCGACCGGCGCCACCGTATTCGGCCCAGCGCGCGAAAGCATTGCCCATCCTTATGTCCCGCTCTCGCAAGGCGACCATGCCGATGTACTCGGCCTGCGCTTCGAGGTCATCGATATTCCCGGCCACACCGCGGGGCATATCGCGTTCTTCCTGCCGGGTGCACCCGGCCGCGAGCCGCTGGTCTTCTGCGGCGACACCTTGTTCTCCGGCGGCTGCGGGCGTTTGTTCGAAGGCACGCCGGCGCAGATGCTGGCTTCGCTCGACGCGCTCGCCATGTTGCCGGACGACACCCGCATCTGTTGCGGGCACGAATACACACTTTCTAACCTGCGCTTTGCGCGCGCCGTGGAACCCCGCAACGCGGAGTTGACTCAGTACATGGCGCAGTGCGAGGCATTGCGCGCGCAGAACCGGCCCACGCTGCCCGCGCAGCTCGGCATCGAGCGCCGGATCAATCCCTTTCTTCGCAGTCGCGAAGCCGACGTCCTTCAGGCGCTGCATGCGCAGGCCGGACTCCCAGCCCATGCCGGCGAAGTCGAAGCCTTCGCCGCCTTGCGCCAATGGAAAAACGAATTTAGATGAACTTTCTGACTGCGGCCGTTCTCGCCGGCGCCCTCTTCCTCACGGGCTGCGCGAGCACGACCTCACCCAATTCCTCATCGGCACGCGCCGGCGGCACCGGCT
This sequence comes from Variovorax glucosi, assembly GCF_051216695.1. NCBI lineage: Bacteria > Pseudomonadati > Pseudomonadota > Betaproteobacteria > Burkholderiales > Comamonadaceae > Variovorax > Variovorax glucosi. Next base: position 80,875 of record NZ_JBPJZE010000001.1, on the reverse strand, counting down.
CCACCGTCGGCGTTCCCGAAGGTTCGGCGGCACCAGTCTATCCGGGCGGACAGCTGACTCCGATCGCCAGCGCCGGCCAGTCCGGTTCGCGCAGCGTCGTCGCGCTGGCGCCGCCGGTCGATATGTGGGATCGCATCCGTCGCGGTTTCAAGATGCCCGACCTCGACACCGACCTGGTCCGCGACCAGGAGCAGTGGTATGCGACCCGGCCCGATTACGTCGCCCGCATGACCGAGCGCTCCAACCGCTACATCTTCCACATCGTCGAAGAGCTCGAGCGTCGCAACATGCCGACCGAGCTCGCGCTGCTGCCGTTCATCGAGAGCGCCTTCAATCCGCAGGCCGTCTCCAGCGCACGCGCCGCCGGCATGTGGCAGTTCATGCCCGCCACCGGCACTGATTACGACCTGAAGCAGAACATCTTCCGCGACGACCGCCGAGACGTGCTCGCATCGACCCGCGCCGCGCTCGACTACCTGCAGCGCCTCTACACCATGTTCGGCGACTGGCACCTGGCGCTGGCGGCCTACAACTGGGGCGAAGGCAGCGTCGGTCGTGCGATCGCAAAGAACCAGAAGCTGGGTCTTCCGACCGGCTACACCGACCTTTCCATGCCGGCCGAGACGCGCGGCTACGTCCCCAAGCTGCAGGCGGTGAAGAACATCGTGGCCGATCCGCTGCGCTTCCAGGTCGACCTGCCGGTGATCGCCAATCACCCGTACTTCCAGACCGTCACGCTCGCGCGCGATCTCGATGTGTCGCTCGCAGCCAAGCTGGCAGACGTGCGCATCGACGACTTCCGCGCGCTCAACCCTGCCGCCCACAAACCCGTGCTGCTCGCGGCCGGCACGCCGCAGATCCTGCTGCCCTGGGACAACGCAGCTGTGTTCCAGCGCAACTTCGATGCTTTCAGCCAGGGCCAGTTCGCCAGCTGGACCGCCTGGACCGTGCCGTCGACGATGACGGTGACCGACGCGGCCCAACGCTCCGGGATGAGCGAAACCGATCTGCGGGCCATCAACAACGTGCCGCCGCGGATGCTGATCAAGGCCGGCTCGACGCTGATCGTGCCGCGCGGCGCGCGCGTGATGGATGACGTGGGCGCGCTGGTCGCGGACACCGGCCATTTGAGCTTCCAGCCCGAGATCGTCACGCGTCGCACCGTGGTGAAGGCGGGCCGCAACGAGAGCGTCACCACCATCGCACGCCGCTACCGCCTGAGCCCGGCAAACGTCGCCGACTGGAACGATGTCAAGACGACGGCCGCATTCCAGCGCGGCTTCCAGGTCGTCGTGTTCCTGCCGGTGCAGGCTGCGCGTGCCGCCAGCGTCGGCTCCGGTACGAATACTGGCGCCAGTACCGGCACCCCTCGCGGCGTCGGTGCCAAGGCGCCAGTGCGCAAGGGTCTGGCGGCGGCCACATCGACGCCGAGAATGGCGGTAACGAAATCTTCCGGCCGCAGTGCACCGATCGTGAAGACGCCGCGCGGCGGAACGCCCTCGAAGACGAGGCGTTGAGCGACTAGAGCTTCCCGGTCTGGCTGCTCTGCGGTTGCCACTTCATCAGCCGCTTCTCGACCAGACCGACGATCGCGTCGAGCAGCAGCGCGAACGCGGTCAACACCACGATTCCTGCAAAGACGGTGTTGACGTCGAACGTACCCTCCGCCTGCAGGATCAGGTAACCGACGCCGCGTGCCGAGCCAAGATACTCGCCGACCACCGCGCCGACGAAAGCCAGCCCGACGGCGGTATGCAGGCTCGAGAACACCCAGCTGGTCGCGCTCGGCAGATACACCGTCCGCAAAAGCTGGCGCTGGTTCGCGCCGAGCATGCGCGCATTCGCCAGCACCACGGGGCTGACTTCCCGCACGCCCTGGTAGACGTTGAAGAAAACGATGAAGAACACCAGCGTCACCGCCAGCGCCACCTTGCTCCAGATTCCCAGGCCGAACCACAGCGCGAAGATCGGCGCCAGGATCACGCGCGGCATCGAGTTGGCGGCCTTGATGTACGGATCGAGTATCAGGCTGGCTGTCGGTGCCAATGCGAGCCAGAGCCCGCATGCAAGCCCCAGCGCGGTGCCGATACCGAAGGCCAGCACGGTCTCCAGCAATGTCGTGCCCAGATGCCGGTAGATGTCGGCATTGCCCGGCAAGCCGTCGGGAAACAGCACATTCTTCGTCACCGCGAACGGCAGGAACCAGCTCCAGATCCGGCCAGCGACCTGGATCGGTTCGCCGACAAAGAAGGCGAACTGCTGATTGCGCGAAGCCAGATGCCACGACAGCAGCAGAACCGCGAGCAAGCCGACCTGCCAGGCCCTTGCATTCCGCTGGCTCGGCTTGAACGCGCTCAGGATGCTCATGCGACTTTCTTCAACTGCTGGGCATAGCCCTTGAGCACCTCGTCGCGCAACACGTTCCAGATCTGCGTATGAAGTTCGACGAAGCGCGTATGCGTGCGCACTTCGGCCACGTCGCGCGGTCGGTCGAGGTCGATGACGAACTCGCCGATCGGATGCGTCGCCGGTCCGGCGGAGAGCACTATCACGCGGTCGCTCATCGCGATGGCCTCGTCGAGATCGTGCGTGATGAAAAGCACCGCCTTCTTCTTCGCGGCCCACAGGTCCAGCACTTCGTTTTCCATCAGTTGACGGGTCTGGATGTCAAGTGCGCTGAAGGGTTCGTCCATCAGGATGATGTCCGGGTCGACAGCCAGCGTCTGGGCCAGCGCGGCGCGCTTGCGCATGCCGCCCGACATCTGGTGCGGATAGCGGTCACCGAAACCGGAAAGCCCCACGCGTGCGAGCCAGGCTTCGGCCTGGTTGCGCGCATCGGCATCGGCGACACCGCGGTACTGCAACCCGAGCATCACGTTGTCGATGGCACTGCGCCACGGCATCAGCGCCTCGGTCTGGAACATGTAGCCGGCGCGGCGGTTGATGCCTTCAAGCGGCTGTCCGAACACCTTCACCGCGCCCGACGAAGGCACGAGAAGACCGGCGCCGACATTCAGCAGTGTCGACTTGCCACAGCCGGTCGGACCGACGACGGAAACGAATTCGCCCTCGCGGATGCGCAAGGTGGTGTCTGCGACCGCCGTGTACCCGGCACTCCGGCCGTCGTTGGCGCCGAAGGTGCAGCGGATGTCGAGCAGTTCGAGAGCGTAAGGATTCGATGCAACTGTCATGAGCGAGCGTGGTCAGCGGGCACGGTCAACGGTCAGGCCTTGAATCTGTCCTTTGCGCGCCGCGCGAACTCGTTCGTGAAAGTCTTGGCGAGGTCGATCCGGTCGGCCTTGACGCTGGTGTCGAAGCTGGCGATGGCATTCAGCGCCGTCTTCGGTCCGTCGGCCGGCAACATGCCGTCGGTCGACAGCGCCTCGCGCACCTTGTCGAACGACGCCAGATACAGCGCGCGGTCGCCGAGCAGGTAGTTTTCCGGCACCGTCTTGATGATGTCGCCCGGCCCTGCCGTCTGCAGCCACTTCAGCGCGTGGACGATGGCGTTAGCAAGTGCCTGGCAGGTATTCGGATTCTTCTGCACGAAGTCGGCCGATGCGTACAGGCAGCCCGAAGGCATCGGCCCGCCAAAAAGCTCCTGCGTGCCCTTGAGCGTGCGCGTGTCGCTGATGATCTTCACGTCGCCTTTCTGCTCCAGCATCGTCATCACCGGATCGACGTTGCTGATCGCGTCGATCTGACCCGAGCGCAATGCGGTGAGCGCGCCGGCCGATACGCCGACGCCGACGAAGCTCACGTCGCCGGCCTTCAGGCCTGCACGCGACAGGATCAGGTTGGCGACCATGTTCGTCGACGAGCCCGGCGCCGAAACGCCGATCTTCTTGCCCCGCAGGTCCACAACGCCCGAATAGCCCGGCATCGTCTTGGTCGAAACGCCGAACGCGATCTGCGGCGCCCTGCCCTGCATCACGAAGGCCTGGAAGATCTGGTTCTTGGCCTGAAGATTGAGTGTGTGTTCGTAGGCGCCCGAGCACACGTCGGCCGAGCCTCCGACCACCGCCTGCAACGCACGCGCACCGCCCGCGAAATCCGATATCTCGACCTCGAGCCCCTCGGCCTTGAAGTAGCCCAGTTGCTCGGCAATGGTGAGCGGCAGGTAATAGAACGCTGCCTTGCCGCCGACGGCGATCGAGATACGTGATTTTTCGAGCTTTGCCTGTTGTGCCCCGACATGATTCGCTGCGATGGCGACGATGCCCATCGCAGCGGCGACAGAAGTGAAAGTGCGGCGTTTAAGCATTCGCGGGCTCCCCGTAATCGATCTTGTTCTGGTGACAAGACGAGCTTAGGCGAGCCCAAAATCCGAAGCATCGGGAACATCCCGTGCGGGTTTCCACGGGACGAAGAAAGTATCTATCGACCCGCGAAAAGGATGGCGATGTTCGTGAAGAGTCCGAGCGCGAAGACCGCGCTTCTCGCCGTCCCCATGCCGCCGATGTAGAGCGCGATGAATGCAATCCGGAACACGACGTAAGCCGTCGCCAGCAGATCGATGCGACCCTGGCTGGCGCCGAGCTGATGGGCAACGATCACGGCGCCGATGAAGAACGGCAGCCCTTCGAAAGAGTTGGTTTGCGCCGCGATGGCACGAGCGCGCCAGCCAGTCTGTTGCGCAGCCCAGTCGCGCGGCTTCTGGTTGTCGTGTCCGCCGAACGCGCCGGCCTTGGCGATGTACGCGCAGATGTACGGGAGCATCGCGGCAACGAGCACGCACCAGTAGGCAATGCTCAACGCGGGAATGTGCATGTCTTCGATCCTCGTTTTTTATTCAGCGGCGGTCCACCAGCGCATGCGCGATGGTGCCGAGATCGACATACTCGAGCTCGCTGCCGGCCGGCACGCCGCGCGCCAGCCGCGTGACCGTCAACCCGCGCTGCTTCAACGTTTCGCCGATGACGTGCGCCGTCGCCTCGCCTTCGGCCGTGAAGTTGGTCGCGAGGATCACCTCGGTCACCTTGCCGTCCAGCGCGCGGTCGAACAGCTTCTGCAAGCCGATGTCGAGCGGACCGATGCCGTCCAGCGGACTCAGGCGCCCCATCAGCACGAAGTAATAGCCACGGAATGCGCCGGTGCGTTCGAGTGCCGCTTGATCGGCCGGCGTCTCGATGACGCAAAGCTTGGTCGCGTCGCGGCGATCGTCGAGGCAGACGTTGCAGATCGGCGCTTCGGTGAAGGTATTGCAGCGCTCGCAATGCCGCACGGTCGAAGCCGCCTGCTGCAACGCGCGCGCCAGCACCTGCGTGCCGTCGCGATCGTGCTGCAGCAGATGGAATGCCATGCGCGAAGCCGACTTCACGCCGACGCCGGGCAGACGCCGGAGCGCCTGGATCAGCGCATCGAGCGAGCTTGAATCAGCCATTCGATCCTTCGCAGGATCAGAAAGGAAGCTTCATGCCGGCAGGCAGACCCGGCATTCCGGCGGTGAGCTTGCCCAGCTTCTGCTCGCTGGTTTCCTCGGCCTTGCGCACGGCCGCGTTGAAGGCAGCGGCGACCAGGTCTTCGAGCATGTCCTTGTCGTCGGCCAGCAGGCTCGGATCGATGGTGATGCGCTTCACGTCGTGCTTGCAGGTCATGACGACCTTCACCAGACCGGCGCCCGACTCGCCTTCGACCTCGATCGTGGCCAGCTCGTCCTGCGCCTTCTTGAGGTTGTCCTGCATGGCCTGCGCCTGCTTCATGAGGCCGGCGAGTTGTCCTTTGTTGAACATGGGTGATCCTGGATTAAAAAAAATTAGTTGAAAGGGTTGGGTGTAGATCAGGTCGGCCGCAGCGTGCCCGGGACGATCTTCGCATCCCAGTCGCGCATCATCGACTGCACGTCCGGGTCGGCATGAATGGCTTCCTCGGCGGCACGTTGACGGGCGTCGGCTGCCAGCTTGTTGCGGCGCGCCGGGCTGTCCGAAACACCGCCGGGCTCGCCGACCTCGATCGTTATTCTGACCTCATGGCCGAGCACGGCCAGCGCAGCCTGCAACTTGTCGCGGCTTGCCGGCTGGTTGAGCGTCTCGCGCTCCACGCGCAGCAGCCACTGGTCGAGTTCGCGCGTGACGAGCTGCGATTGCAGCGCGAGCTCGCGGCACAGCGCGGTGATGGTTTCAGCGACGATCAGTTGCGTGACCGTGGCATGCCAGAAGTCGCCGTGTTCGCTGGGCGGCATCTCCGGATTCGCCACCACGTTGACGGCACTCAATGCGCGTGCACCGGCTGGCGGCTGCACGCGAACGGGCATCGCGAGCATCTGTCCGGCTGAAGCTTCGGGTGCCGGTGATGCGGCCAGCGCGACGGGCGCGGGCGCGGGAGAAGTAGCAGGAGCCGGAGCAGCGGTTTCGCGCACGACGAGCCGTTGCGCGGGTGGCGCAATCACCGGAGCGGACCGAACGCCGATCGCTGCCAGTGCTGCTGCCGGCGCTTCATTCAGAGTTTTTTTTTCCGCGGAGCCGGGCTGGCGTGTGTCGGTCGGTGCCGCATTCGTGCTGGACGGCTTGAAAGCCAGCAACCGCAACAGCACCATCGTCAGTGCCGCGTATTCGTCGGGTGCCAGACCCAGTTCACCGCGCCCGTGCAGACACAGGCTGTAGAGCAATTGCGTTTCATCCGGCGGCATCGTCATGGCGAGACGCTCGGTTTCGGCGGCGTCCGGGTCGATATCGCCGTTGTTGCCGCTGGCTCCGACACGCGACGGCACGGCCTGAAGCACTGCCATCGTCTGCAGAACCGACGTCATTTCTTCCAGCGTCGACGCCGCGCCGATGCCGTCGCGGCGCAGCAACTCCGAAGTTTCGACGACCGTCTTGCCGTCGCCGCGCGCCAGTGCATCGATCAGCGCGAACACCTGACTGCGATCGGCGCTGCCGAGCATCTGGCGTACGCCGCCTTCGAGCAGCGTTCCGTTGCCGAAAGCAATCGCCTGATCGGTCAGCGACAACGCATCGCGCATCGACCCGCGGGCGGCGCGGGAGATCAGCCGCAGCGCCTGCGCTTCCGCCTCGACATGCTCGGCCGCCAGCACCTGCGTCAGGTGCTCCAGTACCGTTTCGGGCGCCATCGGCCGCAGGTTGAACTGCAGGCAGCGCGACAGCACGGTGACCGGCACCTTCTGCGGATCGGTCGTCGCGAGCACGAACTTGAGGTATTCCGGCGGCTCTTCCAGCGTCTTCAGCATCGCGTTGAACGCGGTGTTGGTCAGCATGTGCACTTCGTCGATCATGAAGACCTTGAAGCGCCCCTGCACCGGTTTGTAGACCGCCTGTTCGAGCAGCGACTGCACCTCGTCGACGCCGCGATTGGAGGCCGCATCGAGCTCGGTGTAGTCGACGAAGCGGCCCGAATCGATGTCGACGCAAGCCTGGCAGACGCCGCAAGGCGAAGCGGTGATGCCGCCCTGCCCGTCGGCGCCCTGGCAATTGAGCGATTTGGCAAGAATGCGCGACACCGTCGTCTTACCGACGCCGCGCGTGCCGGTGAACAGGTAGGCGTGATGCAGGCGCTGGGTGGTCAGCGCATTCGACAGCGCCTGGACAACATGCTCCTGACCGACCATTTCTTCGAAATTTCGGGGCCGGTATTTGCGGGCAAGCACGAGATAGGACATTGATTCGATTTTACGTGCGCGCCGGAGTCCGCCTCGGGAGTACCGACACGCAGCGGCGATGTCGGACCTCGATCCGGGGACTTGTGCGACTGGTTTAGAATTGGGGCTGACGGGCCTCCCCGCATGGTGAAGCGGCCAACCGGGTCAGGTGGGGAACCAAGCAGCCCTAACTGCGTAGTCAGTGCCGGGGGTAAGGCTCGTCAACCTTCACCGATGTTTGTCACTCCATGCATGGAGTGAACAGGCATCTCGAATCAAAGTCTTCTGCTCCGCAGACAGTCCTTCGATATCCATCCCTCGCATCCAGGCCGGCCGCTCCGGCAGGCAACCATCGGATGACGGCTTCCAATTCGACGACATCGCACGCCACGTCCCACTGCGGCCGCGCAGTTACAAATGCGTCAAAGTTTACATTCTTGCCACAGGAAAAGTGAACTAAAGACCTACATAGGTTTCTAAAATGTGTACTTTTTACACACATTCTTCCTATGAGCGCTTTGCCAAATCGACTGAGAGCTTCACTTGCTTGTCTCGCTTGCGCTGCGCTCGTGGCTGCCTGCGGTGGTGGAGGAAGCGATTCCAGCGGAACGCCTGCCGCGAGCAGCACGACCGTGGTGACCACTTCACCTGCGTCAGCACAAACCGCGCCAACCGGCACGACTGCGGTGACGACTGCGACAACTGCGACGACTGCCACAACCACGACGACAACGACCGCGACGAGCGGCGGCGACGCGGTTCAGCCTGCCGCGCAGACGCCTGTCGCCGTCGCAACCTCGTCGCCGCTTCTGGCTCTCGCCAAGACCGCTGCCGGATCGGCGCCGACGTCCGTCGCAGCGATACCGACGCGCGCGGGTCCCGCTCCGACGCTTCTCGCGTCGGGCTTCATCCCGTCGTGGCCTTATCAGCGCTATTGGCTCTCGGGAGACGGCCGGAACAACGGCAGCGGTACGACCGCCGACAATCCGCGCCTCGATACGGTGGCCTTCATCTACAACTTCGCGAAGTGGGCGAAGCGACCCGCCGGAATCAGCAACAACTTCAACGACGGCAGCAAAGCCGATTACTGGACCACTGGAGCGGACTACGGTAACTCGCCGGCCTACATCGGCATCCGGACCAACTCCCGGTACGTTGCCATGCCGTCGCAATCGTTCTGCTACATGTCGCTCGTCGTGGACGGGAAGATTATTGTTCCCGGCGTGGACTACAAGGAAAACAATCAATACGCGGTCTGGGATCTGGGCACCAACGCCGATCGAAATCTCGTTTTCGTCGGCGACTCGGGCGCATGGATTTCCGAAGTCGTGATCGAAACCGGGGCCACCATCGCGCCCTACGACTTCACCGCGAGCCAGCCGGTGACGATGTCGTTCACGGGCGACAGCTTTCTCGGTCATCAGGCCATCGAAGAAACCGGCCTGAGCTTCATCGAAATGCAGGCCAGGTTGCTTGGCGCCAGCGCCACCACCGCGACGCACATCGGAGGTTCCGGCTACCGTGCAGACACCGACGCAGATCCGCTCACGCGGGCATCTTCCGCGCCGCGAATGGCTCGTTTCACCGAAGCCAAGCCGACAATCATGATGGTGGAGCTGGGCATCAACGACCCGTGGCCCGGTACCGGACCGACGACGACGGAATCCATGAAGACGGTGCTCCAGGGCGCCCGCACGGCAAATCCGGACGGCGTGCTGGTAGTGCTGGGCCCGTGGGGTCCCAAGGAGTTCGACGCGACCAACGTGAACGGCACTTACATAGCACGCATGAACGCGATTTCGGCCATCGTCGAAACCCTTCCCGGACCGTGGGTCGTGCTGGACAACCTCCGCGGCAGCTGGAAGACCAGCAAGGGAACCGTTCGCGGCGCCGTGCGTGGTCCATGGCAGACCGGAAACGGCAACGCGGGCGCGCCAACCGGCATCGGCAACGGCGACACATGGCTGAACGCCGACGGCGTCCACCCGTCGACACCCGTGGGAATCACAGGTCTGGCCGAAGTACTCACGTTCGAACTGCGGGCCGCACTGGCCTCGATGTAAAAATTCCTCGCTGCGATGCGCGAATCAGGCTTCCAGCTTCGCCAGCAGCGTCTCGGTCAGCGCCACTGTCCTGTGTTCCATCGCAGAGACGTGGTACGCGCCGAGAGCGAAACCCTCGTAGCTGATCGCCGCCACTGCGAAATGCTCGCTCAAAGCCGTCGCGGCGTCGTGCAGGCATTCGGCGATCGAACGCATCCCCTCCAGAACATGGCGCTCGTGCGAGCGACCGATGCTGACGCTGTAGTTAAAATAACAGTCGGCGATCTTCCAGATATCGACGTGCGGGTACATCCGGGACTCTTTCTCAATCTTTCATTTTGATGAAATTCGAGCAAAAAATCACGTCAGCCGCAAGCACTACCTTTGACGCGGAATCAGTTCGTTTCAGACACGAAAAGTAGTCTTTTGGCCGCAGTCGCACCGCTGGCCATGCTGGCGGTCATCAGATAGCCGCCGGTAGGCGCTTCCCAGTCGAGCATTTCGCCAGCCACGTACACACCCGGCATGGCCTTGACCATCTGCCGCTCGTCGAGGGCATCGAAACGCACGCCGCCTGCGCTGCTGATGGCTTCGGCGATGGGGCGTGCGGCTTTGAGGCGGATCGGGACGGACTTGATCGCTGCGGCGAGCTGTGCCGGATCGTTCATCGCGTCGCGCGACAGCGCCTCGTACAGCACCCCGGCCTTCACACCCTCCAGGCCCAATCGGCTCTTCAGGTGACTGCTGAGCGAGCGCGATCCGCGCGGATGCAGCACAGCGGCCAGCACCTGTTCGGACGAGCGATCAGGCAGCAGATCGAGCGTGAACGTCGCCTCGCCCTTTGCCGTGATCTCGTCACGCAACAGGCCGGAAACGGCGTAGATCAGGCTGCCCTCGACACCGGTCGCCGTTGCCACAAACTCGCCCTTGCGCGCGAAAGCCCTGCCCTGCGAATCGGTGAACGAAACCGCCACCGACTTGAACGGATGTCCGGCGAAGCGCTCGACGAAATGCGCGCTCCAGTCGAGGTCGAAGCCGCAATTGGCCGGCAGCAGCGGATCGACGACGACGCCGCGCGCCTGCAGCCAAGGCACCCAGGCGCCATCCGATCCCAATCGCGGCCAGCTGGCGCCGCCGAGCGCCAGAACCACGGCGCGCACCTGTTGCTGCACCGGGCCGGAAGGTGTCTCGAAATGCAGCGCCGTCGGCCCGGTTTCGGCAGTCGGCCAGCCGAGCCAGCGATGACGCATGTGGAATCGGACGCCGGCCGCACGCAGCCGCTGCAGCCAGGCGCGCAGCAACGGCGCCGCCTTCATGTCGGTGGGAAAGATGCGGCCCGAAGTACCGACGAACGTTTCGATGCCCAATCCGCGCGCCCATTCGCGCATCTGCTCGGGTCCGAAAGCCTGCAACATCGGCTCGATGGCGGCTCTCCGGTCGCCGAAACGGCTGGCGAAGATGTCGAAAGGTTCAGAATGCGTGAGGTTCAGGCCGCCGCGTCCGGCCAGCAGGAACTTGCGTCCGACCGAAGGCATGGCGTCGTAGACGTGGACCTGCACGCCGGCAGCGCTCAAGACTTCGGCGGCCATCAGGCCTGCGGGACCGCCGCCGATCACGGCGACAGCGTCGCCGGGGGAAGAAACATTCATTCGATGGTTACCAGTTCGCCCTGTCCCGTGAGGAATGCGAGATGCACGACCTCCCCGGGACAGGCGGTTTGCACGGCTGCGCGATAACGCTGCAACTGTGCGATCAATGAGGCGTCGCGCTCGGGGCGCGCCGCGGATTTGTAGTCGAGCACCCACCAGGCGCCGGTTTCGCGCCGACGAACCAGGCGGTCGATGCGCAGGATCTGCCCTTCGTGGACGAGCGCGACTTCGTTGCCCTGCCAGTCGAGCGCATCGGCATCCCAGGCCCAGGCGCCCTTGCCGACGCGAATGCGCTCGGCCGATTTCGCGGCACGCCTGGCGGTCGACACGTCGATCGCGAATTCGCGTGCCGCCGCACGAACCTGCGATGCGCTCAATGCGATACCGGGAACGGCCCATTCGAGCAGCCGGTGCATGGCCTGGCCGAAAGCCGACGAAGCGGCGTCGACTGCCGGCTCGAAGTCGGCTATGGCAGGCGGCCTCTCCACGTCCGCGTCAGGAACGACGACAGGTGCGCGCATGAGTCCGAAATGGCCGGCCAAAAGCGTATTCGCCTGCCCGGACAGATCGACCAGCGGTTCCTCGGCCAGCACCGGCTCGCAATGCGCTTCGAGCTGCGTCCACCAGCTTCCCTCGTTGGCTCGCGCGGGTTGCACCGCCGACAGCACCAGCCGCTCGCGGGCACGTGTCGTCGCGACATACAGGCCATTGAGTTCTTCCCGCAGACGCGCGGCCTGCTCTTCGACAAGCAGAGGAGCAGCGCAACCGGGTGGCGACTTCTCGCTCGCCATGAAGACGAAGCGCCGCGGCCGCTCTTCGTCGCCCTTCCATTCGACCAGCACGCCCATCGTCTGCGAGCGCGGCGCCGCGGCATCGCTGTCCAGCAAGAGGACGTTGTCGGCTTCCAGCCCCTTGGCGCCGTGGACGGTGAGCAGACGAACCGCGTCCGGCGCGGCCACAGTCGGCGCACGCACGCCGCCAGCGCGCAGCGACCGGACGAAGGCGTACGGCGTCGTGAAACGCGCGCCATCGATTTCGAGCGATGCGCTGAGCAAGCCGCGCAGGTTCGCCAGCACGGTTTCGCGCAGCGCAGGCGGTGCGGCGGCGCCGAAACGGGCCATCACGTCGCCGTCGTGGTAGATCGCGTCGAGCGCGTCGTGCGGCGGCAGTGCAGCCAGCCAGCCTTTCCAGCGCAACAGCTTTTTGCCGACGGCTTCCAGTGCAGCCTGGGCTTCTGTTCCGGTGTCGGTGTCGGTGTTGGCGTCATCGTCGCCTTGCATCAACGTGAACCAGTTCATCGCCGGCCGTTCGCGCTTCATGAGCGCGAGACGAACCAGCGCGTCATCGTCGATGCCGAACAGCGGCGACTTGAGCGCGCGCGCCAGCGAAAGATCGTGTCCCGGCGACACCAGCGCATCGACCAGCGCGACCATGTCCTGCACCTCCGGCGCGTCGTACAGGTCGTTCTTCTCGGGCTGCTGCGTGGCGATGCGGCGGTCGCGCAAGGCGTCCTGCAGCGCGGAAAGCCGGCTGCGGCGACGCGCCAGCACCATGATCTGCCGCGGCGGCGTGCCGTCGGCGATGCGCTCGGCCACCCATCGCGCGGCCTGTTCGCATTCGAGCTGCAGCAGGCGGGTTTCAGGAAGTATGCGGGGCGTTGTCAGGCTGTCGCGCCAGCGCAGTTCGCCGTCTTCGGAAAGCGCGCCCTGCCCCGCAGCCAGCCGCTCGACCGCGTCGCGCGGGATCTGCGGCAGCTTCTGCACGGCGCCGTCGTCCGTGCGCTCGGTGCTGTGATCGCGGAACCCTTCGAAGCGATTCAGCGCCTGCGCCGCGCCCATTGCTTCGTTCACCAGCCCGACGACGTTGCGCGCATTGCGGTGCGTGTGGTCGCAGGTGAGGAATTCGCCGCCGAGCCCTTCGCGGATGAAGCGCCGCGCGGCAATGAAAACCTGCGGCTCGGCGCGGCGGAAACGGTAGATGCTCTGCTTCGGATCGCCGACGATGAACACGCTCGGCGCCTTCGCTCCCGCGCCGACGTAGCCGCTCAACCAGCCGTGCAGCGCCTGCCACTGCAGCGGATTCGTGTCCTGGAATTCGTCGATCAGCAGATGCGCCACGCGCGCATCGAGCCGTTCCTGCACCCAGCCAGACAGCGCGGACTGGCTCAGCAGCAACTGCGCTGCCTGCTCGATGTCGTTCATGTCGATCCAGCCGTGCGCCCGCTTGACCTGCGCGAAGGCGTCGACAAGCAGCCGCGTCAGCCGTGTCATGCGCTGCTGGTAGAGCCAGGCGGCATGCTGGGCCTGCGCGGCGCAGAGCAACTGCAGCTCGACTTCGGCTTCCTGCGCCGCTTCGTATTTCTTCAGATGCTGGGTGAGCCGGTCATCGGTCGCGACGAAGAATGCCTTGCGCAGCCGTGCCAGCGCAGCCGGACGCTCGTCCATCGACGGCACGCCGGCGCCGAACACGTCGATCACCGCTTCGGCCGCTTTCTGCGGCGTCTTGTTGTTCTCGCGGCCCAGCGCCGATGCACGCGCCAGCCATTGCGTACGGACCGACTCGGCGCCCAGCGCATCGACCGGCGAGCGCAAGCCGTCGAGCGCCGCGTACATCGCGCCGAACGGCTGCACGTGCGAAGCGGCATCGCTCAACGTGAACTCGACGCGGCGCGTCAGCGCTTCGCCGAGCGCCTTGGCCGTCTGCGAACGTCCGTAGGTGGCGACGAGCGCCTGATAATCGTCCAGCGCATCGGCGTCGGCGGACACGGCCTCGAAGAATGGGCGCCAGGCATGAAGTCGCGCCTCGGAATCGTCTTCCAGCAATTCGTAGGTCGCGGGCAGCCCGAGCGAGCGCAACGCCGCGATCGGCGCGTTGCGAAGCAGTCCGGCGAACCATGCGTGGAACGTGCGGAATTGCACCGGCCGACCGCCTTCGAGCAGCTTTCGATACAGCCCCTGCAGACGTGGCGCAGCGGCAGCCGCAGCGACCGGGTCAAGCCCGCGAACCGTCAGTTCTTCGATCAGCGTCTCCGGCGCGCGACCGGCAAAGTCGGCCAGCCACTGGTCGAGCCGCTCACCCATCTCGCCGGCGGCCTTCTTGGTGAAGGTGATGGCCAGGATCTCATGCGGCTCGCAGGCGTTGTCGCCTTCGTCGAGGAGCGCGCGCACGATGCGCGACACCAGCATCCATGTCTTGCCCGCGCCGGCGCAGGCCTCGACGGCGACGCTGCGGCGCGGGTCGCAGGCGACGCGATAGAACGCGGGGCGCGTCACGGGCGCGCCGTTGTGCTCGTAGGCGGGTGCTTCGGCGACGCGCAGCGGTGCGAGATCCCGTGTGGCTTCTGCCGGGGCATGCGCGAAAACGATCGGCTTCATCGCCGGAGCCGTCGGATCGTTATCCTGCGCACCCCAGAAATCCTTGCGGCACAGACCGCGCGCAGCGCAGTGCTCGCACACCATGCCTTCGCCCAGCGCGGGCAACGGCGCGCCTTCGGCGATCCGTGCGAAATCGTCCATCAGGCCGGCGACCAGCACGTCGCGTGCTGCAACGACTTCGACCTGCTCGATGGTCCTGGTGCCCGACGATTTTTCGCCGACGTTCACATAGGCCGCACGCAGCGTGTCGTCGGCGACCAGCGCGGCGTAGAACGCCAGCTGCGTGTCTTCGGTCGGATCCTTGATCCGCTCCTGCGTGGTGGCTGTCGATTCGGTCTTGTAGTCGATGACGAAGGCACGACCATCCGGCGTCCGGTCGATGCGGTCGAGCCGGCCGACGAGTTGCAGCGTGCCGAGCGGCTGCTCTTTCCAGGGCTCGGATTCGACGAATTCGGCACCCGTGGCCTCATGGCTGCGCAGCCAGTCGAGATAGCCGTCGCGTACCGCCGGCCAGGCTGCGGCGAAGGGCAGGAATTCGGCCTCGCCAAGCGCGTATTCGCGGGTGGCGCGCTCGGCTGCAGCCTCCATGTAGGCCAGACGCACATCGGCTTCGTTTGCCGGACCGTCCTTCAGCGCGTCGTGGAAGTAACCGAGTACCGCGTGCAGCCAGTTCCCGAAGTCGCGCTTGTCGATCTCGGATTCGATCTCGTCGGCATTGCGCAGGCCAAGCTGGCGCAGCGCGAAGAAGCGGTACGGACAGCGGCGCAGGTCTTCGTAGACGCTGGTGGAGATGTTCTTCAACGGCAATGCTGCGCCGCTCGGCAGCGGGCGAGCGGTCGGCGCAAGGGCAATGTCCTCGATGCGACGAGGTTCGATGCCCGGCACGACGCCGCCATCGAGGCGCAGCGCCTGCAGCAGCGGGCTCGCGCGCACCGGTTCGCCGCTGGCATCGGCTTCGCGCCACGACAGTTCGCAATTCGGCTGACCCAGCGCCAGCGCCCAGGCATTGCGTTGCGCCAGTTCAAGCGCTTCGCGCTGCGGAAGACCGAGCGCCTCGCGTTGCGCGCGGGTCCAGCTGCCGGGCGGTTCCGGCGAGGCGGGAAGACGTTTTTCGTCGCAGCCGGGCATCACCACGGCGCCGAATGCGCGGCCGAGCAGTTGCTGGATCGGCAGCACGACGACGCGCGGCGCGACAGCGTTGTCGGCGACGACGAAGCTGCCGGCTTCGAGCACGTCGCGGACCCAGGCGATGAAATCGCCGAGCGTGATCTTTCCGCCGCCGAAAACGGCACCGTCCGATGCTTCGTGGTCGACATCCGCATCCAGCCAAAGCGCGGTGACGACGCGCATGCCGGCACGGTCGGCCGCAAGCGCTTTCCAGGCGCCGGTCGTTTCGAGCAGATGGCGGAGGTCGCGCAGCCATCCGTCGAGCGTTCGCGACCTGGCGAGCCCGGCGCGCTGCGCTTCGATGGTGGCGGTGAACGCGATCGTTGCGGCATCTTCGGGCCGGTCGCTGCGGCCGATGAAACGACTCCAGCGTCGCCACTCGCGCAAGCCTTCGCGGCGCAGTCGAGCTTCGAGCACGTCGACCGCATGCGAATCGGTTTCGACCAGTCCCTTGAGCCAGTCGAGCACCTGGTCGCTGGTGGCCTCGTGGCCGCAAGCGCGCAAGGCGCCCATCAACGTGGCCGCGGCGCGCGTGGTAGACAGCTTCCAGCCGGTTTCGTCGTGCGTGACCACACCCTGCGCGGCGAGTTGGGCGCTGATGCGACGGGTGAGCGCGCGATCGGTCGCGACGAGTGCAACGGGCGCATGACCTTCGGCGATCTGGCGAAGCACGCAGGCGGCGGCCAGTTCGGCTTCGTCTTCGGGATCGGTCGCGGAATGCAGTGTCGCGACAGGTTGTGCGGACGTCGAATCGCCGACGACCAGCGGCAGATGAGCCACCGCGTCGCGCATCTCCCATAGTTCGCAAAGCTTCAGCGTCAGCGGATCGGGCTGCAGGCCGTCCAGCACGATCAGCAGATCGGCCTGTGCGCCGACGGCAGCGCCCATGAGCACGTCGGTCGCGTAGGCCGAGTTGGCCGCCCATGCGAGCGCAATCGCATTCAGAGCGCCCTCGGTACGGAACCATTCGACATCGCCGTCGACGCGCAGCGCGGCGTAGATGGGCAACGCCCATTCGCTGCGCGCGTCCGGCATCTGCGCGGCAGCCATGGGCGCAATCTGATAGGCGAGCTCGACCAGCCGGCCGGCCAGCGCCTGACGCTCGACCGAGAAGCCGGACTGCGCAAGCAGGCCTTGCGCGGTGACGAGATCGCGGGCCATGTCGAAGGCGATGTCGTGCGCCGCCGGCGCGAACCCACCCGAACTGCGCGCCCAGTTGCGGGTCGTTTCGAAGCGCGGCGCAAAACCGGCGCGGCCGCAGTGCGTCCACATCGCGCGCGCCACGCCCATGAGTTGTGCGAACGGCACCAGCACGACGACGCGCGCCGCATTGACGCCGCGTGCGTCGAGCGTCTGCACGATGCGCGCGACGATGCCGTTGTCCGGATCGCACCACAGACGGTGCGCGGGATGATCGGCGGGAGGGAGGTTCATCGGGGGCCGTGGAATCGTTGGGGAATGTTCGAGGCGCGCAAACTTCGAGAGGTTCGGCTATCGGGCTCATAGGCGGGCGCGGTCAACGGCGCCGAGGCCTTTCTGTCACAATGACAAGTACTTTAGCCGCACCCCCAAACACGGCTTCCCACAGTGATCAACGGCGTATCAAAGCGCTCCAAGGACACCCTCATGGCCAGCGAACTCATCAAACACATTTCCGATTCCTCCTTCGAAGCCGACGTGCTCAAGTCCGGCAAGCCGGTGCTGGTGGACTACTGGGCAGAGTGGTGCGGTCCTTGCAAGATGATCGCGCCGATCCTTGACGAAGTCTCCGCCACGTATGAAGGCAAGCTGCAGGTCGCCAAGATGAACGTCGACGAAAACCGCGACATTCCGGCCAAGTTCGGCATCCGCGGCATCCCGACGCTGATGCTGTTCAAGGACGGACAGCTGGCCGCCACCAAGGTCGGCGCCATGAGCAAGGCGCAACTCACGGCCTTCATCGATCAGCAACTCGCCTGATCGACTTTGGAATTGAAAGCCGGCGCGCAATGCGCTGGCCTTCCGATTTTTCCTGTCATAATTCTTTCCAGATCGCCGGCTTGCCCGGTTTGAGTTCCCCGGTTCAAGAGGCAGTTCTCGCCTCTTCATCAACCTCCCCCCGTTTCTCGTTCGACAACACCCCGCAAGGGGTCGCTCCATGCACTTAAACGAACTCAAGGCACTCCACGTGTCTGAAGTCCTCAAGCAGGCCGAAGCCCTTGAGATCGAAAACACCGGCCGCATGCGCAAGCAGGAGCTGATGTTCGCGATCATCAAGAAGCGCGCGAAGGCCGGCGAACAGGTCTTTGCCGACGGCGTTCTCGAAATCCTGCCCGACGGCTTCGGTTTCCTGCGCAGCCCCGACACCAGCTTCACTGCCAGCACCGACGACATCTACATCTCGCCGAGCCAGGTGCGCCGCTTCAATCTGCACACCGGCGACATGGTCGAAGGCGAAGTGCGCACGCCGAAGGACGGCGAGCGCTACTTCGCGCTGACCAAGCTGGATGCCGTCAACGGCGGCCCGCCCGAGCAGAACAAGCACAAGGTGATGTTCGAGAATCTGACGCCGCTGTTCCCCAAGGAACAGATGAAGCTCGAACGCGACGGCATCAAGGGTGAAGAAAACATCACCGGCCGGATCATCGACATCATCGCGCCCATCGGCAAAGGCCAGCGCGCGCTGCTCGTGGCACCGCCCAAGAGCGGCAAGACGGTGATGATGCAGCACATCGCCCACGCGATCAGCGCCAACTATCCCGACGTCCACATGATGGTGCTGCTCATCGACGAGCGCCCTGAAGAAGTGACCGAGATGCAGCGCACCGTCAAGGGCGAAGTCATCGCTTCGACCTTCGACGAACCCGCCGCCCGCCACGTGCACGTCGCCGAAATGGTGATCGAGCGTGCCAAGCGCCTGGTCGAACTCAAGAAGGATGTCGTGATCCTGCTGGACTCGATCACCCGTCTGGCCCGCGCCTACAACAACGTCGTGCCTTCGTCGGGCAAGGTGCTGACCGGCGGCGTCGACTCTAACGCACTGCAGCGTCCCAAGCGCTTCCTCGGCGCCGCGCGCAATGTCGAGGAAGGCGGTTCGCTGACCATCATCGGCACCGCGCTGATCGATACCGGCAGCCGCATGGACGAAGTGATCTTCGAAGAGTTCAAGGGCACCGGCAACTCCGAAATCCACCTGGACCGCCGCCTGTATGAAAAGCGTGTGTTCCCGTCGATCCAGCTCAGCCGCAGCGGCACCCGTCGCGAAGAGTTGCTGCTGGCGCCGGAGATCCTGCAAAAGACACGCATCCTTCGCCAGCTCATGTACAACATGGACGAGATCGAGTCGATGGAGCTGATGCTCAAGAACATGAAGGCGACGAAGACCAATGTCGAATTCTTCGACATGATGCGTCGCGGGGGCTGAGAACCCCTCCCGCCCGCGCGTTATGCGATAATCGTGGGCTTCGCGAAAAGTGCGGCTGGACGGCGTGTCCGGTCGGTGGCTCTCGCAACGAAACTTAAGGAAATACCATGGCAAAAGAAGGCATCCACCCCAATTACCGCGAAATCCTGTTCGTCGACATGTCGAACGGTTTCAAGTTCGTGACCCGTTCGTGCGCAAACACGAAGGAAATGGGCAAGACGGACGACGGCCGCGAGCTGCCCCTGTACAAGCTCGACACCACCAGCGAATCGCATCCGTTCTACACCGGCACCCAGAAGTCGGTGAATGACATGGGCGGCCGTGTCGAACGTTTCCGCAATCGTTTCGGCAAGGGCAGCACGACGCCTGCTGCGACCACGGCCGAAGCAGACGCCAAGTAAAGCCGACGCCAGGAGCCAACGCTTCGCGTCAAGGGCAGCCCGGTTTACCGCGCTGCCCTTTTTCTTTGCCAGATCCTCCCAAGACAGCCGACATCCATTGAGCCAACCGACGCCCGCCATCGTTGCCCAGAGCGCCGTTCGCCGCTTGCCTCGCTTCGCATTGCTGCTGCTCTGCGCTGCATACCTGATGCCGGGGCTGATTGGCCGCGGCCCCTGGAAAAGTGCCGACATCACCGCTTTCGGCTACATGGCCGAACTCGCGCGCACCACCGAAGGCCTCGCACGCTGGCTCGACCCGATGCTGCTCGGCATCCGACCGGAGACGCCGTCGCTGCTGCCTTACTGGATCGGCGCGCTGGCGATCAAGCTGGCGCCGTCATGGCTCCATCCCGACCTGGCGGTGCGAATCGCATTTGCGTTGCTGCTGTGGGGTGTCTTCATGGCGTCCTGGTATGCGGCTTATTTTCTGGCGCGCACGCCGCGCGCCCAGCCTGTCGCGTTCGCGTTCGGCGGCGAGGCGAAGCCGACCGACTACGCGCGCGCCATCGCCGACGGCGCGCTGCTCGCACTGATCGCCTGCCTGGGACTGGCGCAGCTCGGCCATGAAACGACGCCGGCACTCGCGCAGCTCTTTTTTGCCACGCACATGCTGTACGGCGTGGCGGCCATGCCCTATCAGCGTCGCGGTGCGATCTTCGCGCTGGTGATCGGCACCTTCGGCATGTCGCTCAGCGGTGCGCCGACGATCGGGCTGACGTTGGGCCTCGGCAGCGCCATGCTGATCGTCCTGGGTGGCCGCAAGACGGCGATGGCGGCAGAAGATCCGTTCGACACCCACTACGGCGAAGTCGTCGGCGACATGCGCGGGTACTCGGCAAGAGACCCGCTTCTGATCGCCGGCATCGCCGTCCTCGCCGCCCTGCTCGTGATTTCCCTGGGTCTGTGGCATCTGCAGATCGCGTTGCCGGGCATGAATCCGAACAAGACGCTGGCAAGCGACCTGCGAAGCCTTGCGAAGCTGATGCTCTGGTTCACGTGGCCGGCATGGCCGCTGGCGATGTGGACGCTTTGGCGCTGGCGCGGCCAGCTCATGGCGCGTCACGTCGCTTTGCCCTTGCTGTTCGCCCTGGTGCCCGTCGCGGCCACATGGACCACCGACTTTTCCGACCGTTCGCTGCTGCTCGCCCTCCCCGCCGTCGCCATGCTGGCCGCATTCGCGCTGCCGACCTTGCGTCGCAGCGTTGCGGCGCTGGTCGACTGGTTCACCCTGCTTTTCTTCAGCAGTGCGGCCTTCGTCATCTGGGGTTACTGGATCGCGATGCAGACCGGATTTCCACCCAAGATGGCAGCCAGCGTGGCGCGCCTGACACCCGGATTCGTCCCGCAGTTCTCGTGGCTCACGCTGATCTTCGCGCTGGCGGCGACGCTCGCCTGGTGCTGGCTGGTGCGCTGGCGCACCGGCCGCCATCAGGCCGCGCTGTGGAAATCGCTGGTGCTGCCCGGCGGCGGCGCGGCGCTCTGCTGGTTGCTGGGCACGACCTTGTGGCTTCCGGCGCTCGACTACGCGCTCAGCTATGCGCCGCAGGTCCGGGCCGTTTCGGAACGGATCGCGCAGGGCGAGGCAGCGAAGCATCCGGACGGCCAGCCGGGATCGCAGCCCTGCGTCACATTGCTGGGCGTCGGCCGCGCGCACATCGCGGCGCTGCGCTATCACGGTCAATTCGATTTGCAACCGATGGCACTGCGAAACGGCTGCGATTGGATGCTGGTCGGACCCGACGCGATCTCGCGCGTTCGCGAAGTCGCGAGTTTCGACCAGTGGTCGCTGGTGGGCACGATGCGTCGCCCAAGCAGCGCCAGCGACGATCTGCTGCTTTTCCAGCGCGGCGGCAGCTGAGCCGACCGATGCCCGACGAAGCGCCGATGCCGGCGACCGTGGCGCCTTCCATCCCGAACGCAATACGAAACGAGCGCCGCATCATCGCGGGCCAAGCCGGCACCGTGCTGGTGGGTCAGCTGGCCGTGATGGCGTTCGGCGTGATCGACACCATCATTGCCGGCCGCTATGCAGAAGACGCGCTCGCGGCGCTGTCGGTCGGCGCTGCGATCTTCGTCACGGTGTTCGTCTCGCTGATGGGCGTTCTTCAGGCGCTGCTCCCGATATGGGCCGAACTCCATGGCGGTCGACGAAGCGCCGAGGTCGGCTCCTCGGTAAGGCAATCGCTTTATCTGTGCGGCGCAGCCGTCGTGGCGGGTATGGCTGTGCTGCTCCTGCCCGGACAGTTGCTGCAATGGACCGGCGTTCCGGATGCGATGCGGATCAGCGTCGAGCGATACCTGGCCGTGCTGGCGTTCGCACTGCCGCCCGTGCTGCTGTTCCGGCTTTTCAGCACGCTCAACCAGAGCCTCGGAAAACCGAAGCTGGTGACCTGGCTGCAGTTGGGTGCGCTGGCAATCAAGCTGCCGCTATCGATCTGGCTCACCTTCGGCGGCGCCGGCATGCCGGCAATGGGCCTGGAGGGTTGCGCCTCGGCAAGCCTGGTCGTCAACTGGGCGCTGCTCGGAAGCGCTGTCTGGGTATTGAGGCGCCAACCGTTCTACGCTGCCTACGGACTCTGGAAGAAGGTGGAAGCACCAGACTGGAAACAGCTCGGACGGTTCCTCCGCCTGGGCGTGCCGGCCGGCCTGGCAGTGCTTGTCGAAGTGACGTCTTTCACACTGATGGCGCTCTTCATCGCACGGCTCGGCACCGCCTCGGCAGCGGCGCACCAGATCGCGTCCAGCCTCACATCCGTCGCCTACATGTTCCCGCTGTCGCTAGCCATCGCGACCAGCGCACGCGTGAGCTTCTGGCTCGGTGCGGGCGACCCGGCAGCGGCGCGGCGCGCATGTCGCAAGGGTTTCGAGATGACCCTCGCATGCGCTCTCGCATGGGCGGGTGCGATGGTGCTGTTTCGCTGGCAGTTCGCCGGGCTCTATTCGGATCGCTCGGCCGTCGTCGCGGTCGCAGCGACGCTGCTGCTCGCTACCGCCGGCTATCACATCGCAGACGCCATCCAGACGCTCTGCGTTTTCGTGCTGCGCTGCTACCGCGTGACCGTCGCTCCGCTGCTGCTGTATTGCACGCTGTTGTGGGGCGTCGGCCTCGGCGGCAGCTACGTGCTGGCCTATCGCGGTCTGGGGCCGTGGCCGGCCCAGCAATCGCCGCTCGCCTTCTGGCTGATGAGCGCCGTGGCCTTGGCGGTGACGGCACTTCTTTTCATTGCGCTGCTCTGGCGCGCCGTGCATCCGGCACGACACCGAAACGCGTGAACGATCTCAGGCCGAAGCGCCCAGCCCCCGGCTGCTGACAATCGACATCGCATTGCCCGCGATCGGCCGTGCAGGCCGCAAACGTGCGACCGGGAACAGCAGCGCGAACCGCGAACCCTTCCCGACCGTGCTCTCGATCCTGAATTCGGCACCGTGGCGTTGCGCGACATGCTTCACGATCGCCAGCCCCAGCCCGGTTCCGCCAGTCTCGCGCGACCGGCTGCGATCGACGCGATAGAAGCGCTCGGTCAGCCTCGGTATATGTTCCGCCGCGATACCGGGACCGCTGTCCCGCACGGCGAACTCGGCACGGCCGTCCGGCAGTGTCCGCCATGTCACGGCAATCTCGCCGCCGCCCGGCGTGTAGCGGATCGCATTGCTCAGCAGATTCGACATCGCGCTCAGCAATTCGGTCGCCGCCCCCGCGATCTCCTGGTCGGCATCGACGGTAAACGTCAACCGGTGCCCGAGTTTGGGCGCCAGCCGGGCCGACAGCCCGCGCCCTTCGTCTTCGCACTGCGCCAGCAAACCTCGCGCGCGCGTCCAGTGGCCGAGCGTCGGCGCAGCGCTGCCTTCGAGACGCGACAGCGTCAGCAGATCGTTCACCAGTGTTTCCATGCGATGCGACTGCTGCGCCATCAGCGCGAGGTAACGGGAACGCTCTTCGACGTCGAGCGGCAGGGTCTGCAGCGTCTCGACAAATCCGGCCAGCACGGTCAGGGGTGTGCGGATCTCATGCGAGACGTTGGCGACGAAGTCGCGGCGCATCGCCTCGGCCTGTTCGAGCGACGTGATGTCGCGCGTGAGCAGCATGCGGCGGTTGCCCGCGTACGGATGCACCTGCACCGACACCCGCACCGGATGATTGGAGGGCCCGTGGCGCGCGTGGGTGGCGTCGATGACCACGTCTCGGCTGTAGTTCCAGGACGCCAGGTAGGCCACGAAGGCAGGATCCCGCACCAGGTTGGCCATGTGCTGCAGCATGTCTCGCTCGGCATCGATGCCGAACTGCCCGGCCGCCGTCTGGTTGCACCATTCGATGCGGCCCTGCTCGTCGAGCAGCACCACGCCATTGGGCGATGCCTGGATGGCGGCAAGGAACTCCTGCAGCCGCTCCTGCGCCTGCCGGGTCTGCTGTTCGCGCTCTCTCAGCAATTTGCGGATGCGGTCGGCCAGCTCGCCCCAGATACCGCCGCCGCGCGGAGAGAGCCCTGCTGCGTCGGTCCGCAGCACCTTCATCAGCCGCTGCGCGCGCCATATGTCGAGTGCGATCCAGAGCGCGGCGCCGCACCAGGCGCCCCAGCCCGCGGCATGCGCTCCGAAGACACTCGCCATGAGGATGCTGCCTGCGAGTGAGGCGAGAAGAAACGAAGCGACGCGAAAAGGCATGCGGCAAGATTAGCCGAGGTCGGCCGGGGAGGATTCGACTGACTTCAGACGGTGGCCTGCGCCGTCAGGCGATAGCCGGCACCGCGCACGGTTTCGATCATCGGCGCCGCTGCGCCGAGCGATTCGCGCAAGCGCTTCACGTGCACGTCGACCGTCCGCTCCTCGATGTACACGTGGTCGCCCCACACCTTGTCGAGCAGCTGCGCTCGGCTGTGCACGCGCTCGGCGTGTTGCATCAGGTAGCCCAGCAACTTGAACTCGGTCGGTCCGACCTTCAGCGGACCACCCTGCCACGTCACGCGATGCGTCGCGGTATCGAGCGCCAGTTCGCCGATTTCCACCCGCTCGGTCACCGCTTCGGGCGCGCGACGGCGCAACACTGCGCGAATGCGCGCCAGCATTTCCTGCGTCGAGAACGGCTTGGTGATGTAGTCGTCGGCGCCCGCGTCGAGCCCCGCCACCTTGTCCGGCTCGTCGCCGCGCGCCGTCAGCATCAGGATCGGAATCGCCTTGGTGCGCGGATCCTTCCGCCACTGCCGCGCCAGCTGCAACCCGCTCTGCCCCGGCAGCATCCAGTCCAGCAGGATCAGGTCCGGAACCAGCGTATCGATCTCGCGCTGCGCCGACACCCCGTCCTCCGACCAGATCGGATCGAACCCGTTGTGCCGCAGATTCACCGCGATCAGCTCGGCGATCGAGGATTCGTCTTCAACGATCAGGACGCGAGGTTTTTTCATAAGCTACTTTCAAAATGCACCGCCCGACTTAACGGCCAGTTCTCAAGACACCGCGGAACGGGCTTTGCCCGGCCGCCAGTGTCGCCCCTGATGAGGGGTAGGCGCTGCGACACGAAGTGCGCAAGCCTGGGGTCGAGTCACAACAGAGCGGATTCGATCTCTTCCATCGACGTGTGGCGCACATCCGCACCCTTGACGATGTAGATGATGAACTCCGCGATGTTCTTCGCATGATCGCCGATCCGTTCGATGGCCTTGGCCAGGAACAGCAGGTCGAGGCTCGCGGAGATGGTGCGCGGGTCTTCCATCATGTAGGTGACGAGTTTGCGCACGAAACCGTCGAATTCCTTGTCGATCAGGTCGTCCTCTTTCAGGATCGTCAGCGCAGCCGCGGTGTCGAGCCGGGCGAAAGCGTCCAGCGCCTTGCGCAGCAGTCCCGAAGCCAGATCGGCGGCGATCCGCAGATCGGTCGACGGCAAAGCACGCGCGTTCCCGCTTTCGATGATCGACTTCACCATGCGCGCGATCTTGTTGGCCTCGTCGCCGACGCGTTCCAGATTGGCGGTCGTCTTGCTGATGGCGATCAGCAGGCGCAGGTCGCGTGCGGTCGGCTGGCGGCGCGCGATGATCGACGACAGCTCGCGGTCGATCTCGATTTCCATCGCGTTGACGCGAATTTCGGTCTCGATCACGCGGTCGGCTGCGTCGGTATCGAACTGGGCCAGCGCATAGACCGCCTGGACGATCTGAGACTCGACCATACCGCCGAGTTCCATCACGCGCGACGAAACGCCGTTGAGTTCGCTGTCGAACTGGCTGGACAAATGCTTTTCGGTCATGGTGCTACCTATCAATGAATTCAGTCGTGAACACCGCGGAACCGGCTTTGCCGGGCCGCTGGTGTTGCCCCCGGAGGGGGTTGGCGAAGCGACACGAAGTGCGCGAAGACTGGGGGCGAGCCATATTTCTAGCCGAAACGGCCCGTTATGTAGTCTTCGGTTTCCTTGCGCTGCGGCTTGAAGAACATCTGCTCCGTCGCGCCGAATTCGATCAGGTCGCCGAGATACATATAAGCCGTGAAGTCGCTGCAGCGGGCGGCCTGCTGCATGTTGTGCGTCACGATGACGACCGTGTATTCGCTCTTCAGCTCGGCGATCAGTTCCTCGATCTTGGCCGTCGAGATCGGGTCCAGCGCGGAGCACGGCTCGTCGAGCAGCAGCACTTCGGGCTTGATCGCGATGCCGCGCGCGATGCACAGGCGCTGCTGCTGACCGCCGGAGAGACCGGAGCCGCTCTGCTGCAGCTTGTCGCGCACTTCGGTCCAGAGCGCGGCCTTCTTGAGCGCCCACTCGATGCGGTCGTCCATGTCGCTCGCGCTCAGGTTCTCGAACAGCTTCACGCCGAAGGCGATGTTGTCGTAGATCGACATCGGGAACGGCGTCGGCTTCTGGAAGACCATGCCGATCTTGGCGCGGATCAGGGCCACGTCCTGCTTGGACGTCAGCAGGTTCTCGCCGTCGAGCGAGATCGTGCCTTCGGCGCGCTGCTCCGGATACAGCTCGAACATGCGGTTGAACGTGCGCAGCAAGGTCGATTTGCCGCAGCCCGACGGGCCGATGAAGGCCGTGACCTTGTTCTCGGGAATCTCGAGATTGATGCCTTTCAGGGCGTGGAACTTGCCGTAGTAGAAGTTCAGGTCCTTGACCGAGAGCTTCGAGCGAAGCGGCGGCGGTGCAATGGTGGTCGGCATGGTGTGTTTACCCGCTTTCGGTTCGTGTTAGTGCTTGTTGCGGGTCACGACCCGCGCCAGGATGTTGAGTGCCAGGACGGCGACGGTGATGAGAAAGACACCGGCCCATGCCAGCTTCTGCCAGTTCTCGTACGGGCTCATCGCGAACTTGAAGATCGTCACCGGCAGGCTGGCCATCGGCTGGCTCACGTCGGCGGTCCAGAACTGGTTGTTCAGCGCGGTGAAGAGCAGCGGCGCGGTCTCGCCGGCGATGCGGGCAACGGCCAGCAGGATGCCGGTCACGACACCGGCGCGTGCGGCGCGCAGCGTGATGCTCATGATGACCTTCCACTTCGGCGTGCCGAGCGCGTAGGCGGCCTCGCGCAGACCCGGCGGCACCAGTTGCAGCATGTTCTCGGTGGTGCGGATCACGACCGGAATCACGATCAGCGCCAGAGACAGCGCACCGGCCAGGCCCGAGAACGACTTGAAGTACGCCACGACCACCGCATACACGAACAGGCCGATCACGATCGACGGTGCCGACAGCAGGATGTCGTTGACGAAGCGCGTCACCGCGGCAAGCCAGCCCTTGGGGTCGTATTCGGCCAGGTAGATGCCGGCCATGATGCCGATCGGCGTGCCGACGAAAGTCGCCAGGCCGACCATCACGAACGATCCGAAGATCGCGTTGGCGATGCCGCCGACTTCGTTCGGCGGCGGCGTCATTTCGGTAAAGGTCGCGATCGCGATGCCGCCGATGCCTTGGCGCAGCGTTTCCCAGAGGATCCACATGAGCCAGAACACGCCGAAGGCCATGGCGGCCAGCGAAAGTGCGAGAGCGAGCTGATTGACGCGCTTGCGGCTGGCGAAGCGCGCGGCGCGCGTCTCGTGGAGCTTGCGGGCGCTGAGAAGGCGTTCTGCAGTGGTCATGATTTCGTGCCTTCGCTTTTCTTCATGCGCTGGAGCAGAACCTTGGAGAGCGTCAGCACGACGAAGGTGATGAAGAACAGGACGAGTCCGAGATACATCAGCGCTGCCTGGTGCAGGCCTGCGCCGGCTTCGGCGAATTCGTTGGCGAGTGCCGAGGTGATGCTGTTGGCAGCCTCGAAGACCGACGGCGAATTCAGCTGGTTCATGTTGCCGATCACGAAGGTCACGGCCATCGTCTCGCCGAGCGCCCGGCCGAGGCCGAGCATGATGCCGCCGATGACGCCGGCCTTGGTGTACGGCAGCACGACCTTGGAAACCACTTCCCAGGT
Organism: Variovorax glucosi; assembly: GCF_051216695.1. NCBI lineage: Bacteria > Pseudomonadati > Pseudomonadota > Betaproteobacteria > Burkholderiales > Comamonadaceae > Variovorax > Variovorax glucosi. The sequence continues at coordinate 52,816 of NZ_JBPJZE010000001.1, read as the reverse complement.
CGTCGAGCCGAGTCCGTAGGCCGATTCCTTGAGCAGCGGCGGCGTGACTTCGAACACATCGCGCATCACCGAAGCGATGAACGGAATGATCATGATCGCCAGGATGATGCCGGCCGACAGGATGCCGATACCCACCGGCGGACCCGATACCAGCGCGCCGAGATAGGGCACGCCGTCGAAGAGCCGTTGCAGCGGTTGCTGCACATAGGTCGCGAGGATCGGCCCGAACACGAGCAGACCCCACATGCCGTAGACGATCGAAGGCACGGCCGCCAGAAGCTCGATGGCGGTGCCCAGAGGGCGCTTGAGCCAGGCCGGCGACATTTCGGTCAGGAACAGCGCGATGCCGAAGCTGACCGGCACGGCGATGAGCAGCGCGATCGCCGACGTCATCAGCGTGCCGTAGATCATGACCAGGCCGCCGTACTCTTCCTGCACAGGGTCCCAGACGCTGCTGGTGAGAAAGCCGAGACCGTACTTGGCGATGGCGGGCCAGGCGCCGACGATGAGCGAAGCCAGGATGCCGATCAGCAGTGCCAACGTCAGCAGCGCAGCGCCCCTGGCGGCCATGCCGAACAGGCGGTCGGTCGCGGCGCCGGTGCGCGGACGCTTTGCCGGCGGCGGAGTCGCCGTCGCGCGGTTGCGGTCGGCAGAGGCAGCCGATGCAGCAGAAACAGGAAATGTGGATGACACGGGTCGCTCCAGGGGGTCTGGGGAAGGGATCGGCGCGTCGTTCAGCTCACGGGGAAGCGAGGGGCTGGACATGCGGCGCGCCGGTCGTTTCTGCTTGGCTTACTTGAACGCGACAGGCTTGCCCGACGCGTCCTTGATCTCGCCCCAGGCCTTGCCGATGGTGGCCTTCACGCTGTCGGGCATCGGCACGTAGTCGAGGTCGGCAGCCGTCTTGTCGCCGCTCTTGTAGACCCAGTCGAAGAACTTCAGCACGGCGGTGGCGCTGGCCGGCTTGTCCTGCACCTTGTGCATCAGGATGAAGGTGCCGGTCGTGATGGGCCACGAATCCTTGCCCGGCTTGTTGTTCAGGATCTGATAGAAGGTCTTGTCCCAGTCGGCGCCTGCAGTGGCGGCCTTGAAGGTGTCGTCATCCGGGGAAACGAAATTTCCGGCCTGGTTCTGCAACTGGGCATAGGCCATCTTGTTCTGCTTGACGTAGGCGTATTCGACGTAACCGATCGAGTTCGGCAGGCGTCCGACGAATGCGGCGACGCCTTCGTTGCCCTTGCCGCCCGCGCCGGTCGGCCAGTTCACGGCCGTGCCTTCGCCGACCTTGGACTTCCATTCCGGATTGACCTGGCTCAGGTAGTTGGTGAAGGCGAAGCTGGTGCCCGAACCGTCGGCGCGGCGCACCGGCGCGATGGTGGCATCAGGCAATGCCAGCGAACCGTTGAGCGCCTTGATGGCCGGGTCGTTCCACTTGGTGATCTTGCCGAGATAGATGTCGCCGAGCACCTGGCCGCTGAGCTTGAGTTCGCCCGGCTTGACGCCCTGGATGTTGACGACCGGCACGACGCCGCCGACCACGGTCGGGAACTGGATCAGGCCCTTGGCCTGCAGTTCTTCGTCTTTCAGAGGTGCGTCGGAAGCGCCGAAATCGACCGTCTTGGCTTCGATCTGCTTCAGGCCCGCACCGGAACCGACGGATTGATAGTTGATCTTGACGCCGGTGGCCTTGTTGTAATCCGATGCCCACTTGGCATAGAGCGGTGCCGGGAAGCTTGCGCCAGCGCCCGTGATGTCTTGAGCGAGAGCAGGGACTTGGGCGAAAGCGGCGGCGAAAAGGCCGGCTGCTGCGAATTTGAAGGTCGTTTTCATGAGGCTTCCTTGGTGGAGAGGTGCTGCCGGACTGTAGGAAGCTTGTGTGACATCGATATGACACCGCTTTCGACGCCGTCACACAACCGTCACAAGGGCGTCGTCTGCCGCCGGATACCATCGGAGCTACATGCAAAACGGCACACTTCTCGCAGCAGTCGACCTCGGCTCCAACAGCTTCCGTCTCGAAATCGGTCGCGTCGACCACGGCCAGATCCGCCGTACCGAATATCTCAAGGAAACCGTCCGGCAGGGCAACGGACTCGACAAGGACCGCAATCTGACAGCCGAAGCGATGCAGCGCGGCTGGGATGCGCTGGCGCGTTTCGGCGAACGGCTGGCCGGTTTCAAGCGCGCGCAGGTGCGCGCGGTCGCCACGCAGACGCTGCGTGAAGCCCGCAATCGCGACGAATTCCTGCTGCGCGCGCGCACCATCCTGGGTTTCGGCATCGACGTGATTCCCGGGCGCGAAGAAGCGCGGCTCATCTATCAGGGCGTCGCGCACATGCTGCCGCACAACGACGCATCCGACCGCGAACGCCGCCTTGTGATCGACATCGGCGGCCGCTCGACGGAAATGATCATCGGCCGCGCCTACGAGGCGCAGGTGATGGAGTCTTACCGTGTCGGCAGCGTGGCTTGGTCGATGAAGCACTTTCCGCAAGGCTTGTTCACGCCGGCTGCGTTTCGGGAGGCGGAAATCGCAGCCAAGGCGGTGCTCGACGACGCACTCGGCAGCTATGGCGCCGATCAATGGGACGTGGCGTACGGTGCTTCCGGCACCATCGGCGCCGTCGGCGATGTGCTGGTGGCCGCCGGCGCAGCACCGGGGGCGGTGACGCGCGAAGGCCTCGACTGGCTTCTCGACCGGCTGCTCAAGGCCGGCAGCGCCGAGAAATTGCGCATGGAGGGCATGCGCGACGACCGCAAGGCGGTGATCGGCGGCGGCATCAGCGTCTTGCGTGCGGTGTTCGACCTGCTCGACATCCGGGAAATGAAGGTCGCCCAGGGGGCACTGCGTCATGGCGTGCTTTACGAATTGCTCGACCGCGACCAGGGCGTGGCCGATCTGCGCGCGGCGACCGTGGCCGCCCTGGCAAAGCGTTTCGCAGCCGATGCGGCACAGGCGCGACGCGTGGGCGAAACAGCCGCTGCGCTCTACATGCAGATCGACCCGACGGCGCGCGACGCCGACGCCGCGAGCCGCCCGGGGCGCGCGCTGCGCAAGCTTGGCTGGGCCGCGCAACTGCACGAGATCGGTGTGTTGATATCGCACAGCGACTATCACAAGCACGGCGCCTACATTCTGGACAACGCCGATGCACCCGGTTTTGCGACCAACGAGCTTCACCAGCTGAGCCAGCTCGTGCTGGGACATCGCGGGAAACTGAAGAAGCTGGAAACCGCCCTGGACGACGAGATTTTCGTCGCTCAGTTGCTGGCTTTGCGGCTGGCAGTAATCCTGTGCCATGCCCGGCGCGATCCGGATGTGCGCGCGCTGCGCATCGCCAAGTCGGAGGCGCGTGCCTTCACGTTCGATTGCCGCTCCGAATGGGTGGAGGCTTTCCCGCAGTCTGCGCACCTGCTTCGCGAAGAAGCCCTGGCCTGGCAGAAGACCGGCTGGCGCGTCTCGCTCAATGGCTGCTGACGCCTGTCTGCAGACGCGCGACGGCCCGGGAACGTAGCACCGTCGGACAGCAGCTGAGAAACAGGAATGCCAGGGTGCGCGGCTTGAAGGCAACGCCGAGCGACCGCCTCAGGTAGCTGCGCGCGGCGCGCGCGTGGTCGAACAGCAGGTTGTCCTTGCCGACGGCGTAGAGCGCGCCAGCCAGGCGCTGCCGCAGCAGAGCGCCGTGGCGCGGAAAGATGCCGGTTTCCAGCAAGGTGCGGTAGATGTAGACCAGGTGCTCATGCTTGTCAGGCGCACGGCGCGTGGTTTCCATCGCGGCGTGGACGCGATATCGCGTCAATCGCTGCGCTTCGTACCAGGCCTTACCACCCGACGCAGCGAGCAGGAGCGAAATCCAGTAGTCGTACGCGCCGCTCACTTCCCGGACCACCCGCTCCCAGTCGATGGCATCGGCACGAAAGACCGCAGCCATCGCCAGCGGAACGCCGTTGCGACCCAGGACCAGCTCGGTCAGATCGGCCACGTCGCCCGGCCGCAACGCGGCACGGCCGTATGTGCGCGAATTGGCGTCGGTCTCCGGGAACTGGATCTCGCCGGCACCGTTCACGAGCCAGTGGTCGCTGAACGCCAATACGCGCTGGGTGTCTGCATCGAGCGGCGCAACGAGTTTCTCGAGAAAGCCAGGCTCCCAGCTATCGTCGTCGTTCAGCACGGCAATGTATCTGCCTCGCGCTTCGGCGACCGCGGCTCGCAGATTGAGCGCAACGCCGAGCGTTATCGGGTTGGCGCGGTAACGGATACGGTCGGATCCGAGCGAATCCGCTATCTGCCGGATAGCAGCACTGTCCGAATCATCGGTAACGACGATCTCGTAATCCTGAAATGTCTGATTCAGCGCCGATTGCAGCGCCTGCTGCAAGAACTCGGTCCGACGAAAAACGGTGACGATTATGGATACTTTGGGCGTGTTCATCGAAAATCCTGCGGCATGGCCGCCAGATGACCGAATCGCCCGTGATTAAAGCAATTCCGGCGCCTGAACTGTAACAACAATTGTCTGAACGTCACCATCGCGTTCGCGGGTTCGGATCCACCAGACTGCGCCTTTTCGCACAGGGCAACTATCCTGCTGCAGTCCGAGAAGCCGCGAAATCGCCTGTCCGATCGCAGGTTGGTGTCCCACGACCAGCACGACCGATTTGCCGTTCGGCCAGCCGGCGGCCTCCAGCACGGTGTCGGCTGTCGCGTCCGGTGCGAGTTCGGGGCGCACCTTGTACTTGCGACCGAGCGCGATGGCGGTCTGCTCGCAGCGCCGTGCGGGGCTGGTGACGACACGCGTGCCCTCGGGCAGCTGGCGGTCGAGCCAGCCGGCCATGCGCTTGGCCTGTTTTTCGCCGCGCGAAGTCAGCGGCCGAGCCATGTCGTCGCAACCTTCGGTCCAGTCGTCGGCTTCGGCATGGCGCCAGAAGATCAGGTCCATTACTCGGTTCCTCCGTTGATTTCGGTGGCGCGGTGTCGACCGCGCGAGGCGTAGCGGTCCATCAGCGCGCGCTGAGCGCCATGGGCCTCGATGCTGCGGGACGCGCCCTCCTCGCCCGCGTGCGTGTCGGCATTGACGCGGCGATAGATTCCATCGGCGCCCAGGTCCCACGCATCGCGGCCGTCGTGCAGATAAGCGACGAGGCATTCGTCGATCAGCCGCTGGCGCAAGCCCGGATCGGTCACCGGCCATGCGAGTTCGACGCGACGCATCATGTTGCGGTTCATCCAGTCCGCGCTCGACAGATACAGCGACTCGTCCTGGCCGTTGCGGAAATAGAAGACGCGCGAATGCTCCAGAAAACGCCCGATCACCGAGCGCACGCGGATGTTGTCCGTCAGCCCCGGCACCTGCGCCGGCAAGGTGCAGGCTCCGCGCACGATCAGGTCGATCTTCACGCCCTTCTTGCCTGCCCTGATCAGCGCCGCAACCAGCAGATCGTCGGTCAGCGCGTTCATCTTGGCGACGATGCGGGTCGGCTCGCCGTTCTCGGCAGCCATGCCGAGCGCATCGATCTGCAGCACCAGATTGCGGTGCAGATCGAACGGCGCCAGCCACATGCGGTTGAGTTTCGGAAGACGGCTCTGACTCGCGAGATGCACGAAGACGGCTTCCATGTCGGCCGTGAGCAGCGGATCGGCCGTCAGGTGGCTGATGTCGGTGTAAAGCGCTGCGGTGCGCGGGTTGTAGTTGCCGGTCGAAAGATGGCCGTAGCGCCGCATCTGCTTGCCTTCGCGGCGCGTGACCAGCAGCATCTTTGCATGCGTCTTGAGCCCGACGACGCCATAGACCACTTGCGCGCCGATCGATTCCAGCATCTCCGCCCAGTTGATGTTCGCCTCTTCGTCGAAACGCGCCTTCAGCTCGACCACCACCGTCACTTCCTTGCCGCGCCGCACCGCTTCGCGCAGCAGGTCCATCAGCGCCGAATCGGTGCCGGTGCGGTAGATGGTCTGCTTGATCGCAAGCACCTGCGGGTCCAGCACGGCCTCGCGCAGGAATGCGAGCACGCCGTCGAAACTCTCGAACGGCTGATGGATCAACACGTCGCCGCGCTGCAGGCGGTCGAAGAAGGCCTGTCCGGGCGAAAGCGTGATCGGATAGGACGCCTTGTATGGCTCGAAGCGCAGTTCCTTGAAGCGCGGATCGTCGATCAGGTCGATCAGCTGCGTCAGGCGCGCCAGATTCACCGGCCCATGCACGCGGTACAACGCTTCCTGCGGCAGGTTGAACTGCGCGAGCAGAAAGCTGGCCAGCGACTCCGCGCAGCTTGCGGAAACCTCCAGCCGCACCGCCTGACCGAAATGCCGGTGCTGCAGCCCCTGGCGCAAAGCGGTACGCAGATTCTTGACGTCTTCTTCGTCGACCGCGAGATCGGAATGCCGCGTCACGCGGAACTGCGAAAAATCGCCGACCTCGCGTCCGGAGAACATGCTCTGCAGATGCGCGCGCACGATGCTCGACAGCGCGACGAACAGGATCTTGCCGCCCGACACTTTCGCCGGCATGCGGATCAGCCGAGGCAGCACACGCGGCACCTTCAGGATCGCGATCGGGTTCTCGCGCCCGAACGCATCCTTGCCGCCCAGCCGGACGATGAAGTTCAACGACTTGTTGGCCACCTGCGGGAACGGATGCGACGGATCGAGCCCGACCGGAATCAGCAGCGGACGCACTTCACGCTCGAAGTACTCCTGCACCCACTTGCGTTGTGCCGGATTGCGTTCGCCATGCGAAATGATGTGGATGCCGTGCTCCGCGAAAGCCGGCATCAGCGCGTCGTTGTAGAGCGCGTACTGCTCGTCGACGAGCGCATGCGCGCTCTCGGCCAGCCGCTGGAAGGATGCGACAGTTTCGTTGCCGCTGGCCTCGCCCGCGTCCGCGGCGATCAGGTGCGGCGCGGCACGCACCTCGAAGAACTCGTCGAGGTTGGAAGACACGATGCACAGGTAACGCAGTCGCTCGATCAGCGGGACATCCGCGCGCTTGGCCCAGTCGAGCACGCGCTCGTTGAAGGCCAGGATGCTGTGATCGCGGTCGAGCAAAGTCAGCTTGGTAGGTGTCGCGACGGGCTTGACCGTCGATGCCGTAGCAGCGGCCGCAGCGGCCGCGGCAACCGACGAAGCCGGAAGTGTCGACGAGGTGGCTGCGGTCGAAGCCGCTGCGGATGGCGCAGCCGGCTCGGCGCCGGTCGACATTTCAGCCGGAACGCTCGCCGGAGTGGAAATCGTTGAGGGAAGCATGGTCGATTATTCTTGCGCCCGTTCTACAGGGGCGTTGTCAGCGGAAACATCGAAGTGTCGATGACCTTCATGACAGTCCCGTGACGTTGTCACATGACAGCTGTCATGGACAACGTCACGGGCGCCCGCCCTCATAGCCCCAGGAAATGCTTGCGGTAGCGCGACGGCAGATCGGCGATGCGCATGAGCATGGGAAGGTCGGCGGTATTGAAATCCGGGTCCCAGGCCGGTGCGCCGAGCACCTTCGCACCGAGTCGCAGATAGCCGCGGATCAACGCCGGCGGTTCCACATCGAGCCCGCCGTCGAGCCGTTCGACAGGCAGCGGCAACCGCGGCTGCACCTGGTACTGGATCGGCGCCATGTGCGTGGACGAGAGCTGCCGCCAGATGCTGGCCGCCGCATTGCCGCTGTTGACTCCGTCGTGCGACATCGGAATGCTTGCGCAGCCGATCATCGTGTCGAGCTTGTTCCGGTGCATGAAGCCGGCCAGCGCACCCCACAGCGCCAGGATCACGCCGCCCTGCCGGTGGTCGCGATGCACGCAGCTGCGGCCGAGCTCGACCATGCGTTCGCGCAGGTCGCGCAGCCGGGTCAGGTCGAATTCGGTGTCGCTGTAGGTGCTGCCGATGCGCCGTGCCTGGGCCGGCGTCAGCACGCGGTAGGTGCCGATGACCTGCTGCGTGACGTCGTCGCGCACCAGCAGATGTTCGCAGAAATCGTCGAACAGGTCGATGTCGTGACCGTCGATCGATGTCGACAGGCGCGCGCCCATTTCGCCGGCAAAGACCTCGAAGCGCAGACGCTGCGCGGCACGCACATCGTCGAGGTGGCGTGCCCAGCTCACCGTCAGCCCGGGCGCCTTGGCTGCCTCCGGCTGCGTTGCGGGCTCGAAGACCGGCGTACGGATCGGCTCGGGCACCGAAATCCGCGCAGAAGGCGGTGCGCGCCAGAACGACGGGCGTCCGAGCTGCGAGATGGGAAACATCGGATTGGGCAGTTCTTGCATGGGAGCTTCGCCTTTGAGTTTGCGGAAGTCTCAGGCGAGCCGATGAAAGCGCCGTGTCGTCCAGATGGCAATCGCATGACGACGGGGTTTATGCTGCCAGCTTCACCGAGCAAGCAGGACCCAAGCAAATGAATCAGGCCCCCATCGACGTCTACACCTGGCCGACACCGAACGGCCACAAGGTCCACATCATGTTGGAGGAATGTCGCCTGCCCTACGTTGCACATGCCGTCGACATCGGCAAGGGCGAACAATTCGGGGCCGACTTCCTGAAGATCAGCCCGAACAACAAGATTCCGGCCATCACCGACCCGAACGGACCGGGCGGCAAGCCGATCTCGCTGTTCGAATCGGGCGCGATTCTGGTCTATCTCGCCGGCAAGACCGGCAAGTTCATGCCGAACGGCGACCGCGCGAAGTTCGATGTGCTGCAGTGGCTGATGTTCCAGATGGGCGGCGTCGGCCCGATGCTCGGCCAGGCGCATCACTTTCGCCTGTATGCGCCCGAGAAGCTGCCCTACGCCGTCGAGCGCTACACCAACGAAGCGAAACGCATCTACGGCGTGATCGAGAAGCAGCTGTCGAGCAACAGGTTCATCGCCGGGAAAACCTATTCGATTGCCGACATCGCGATTTTTCCGTGGTTGCGCAGCTGGGAGAACCAGGGCGTGACGCTCGGGGACTATCCGCACCTGAAGGCATGGTTCGATGGCATCGCCGCACGTCCGGCAGTGAAGCGCGGCGTGGCTGTCCTGGCCGACCGGCGCAAGCCGCTGACCGGGGACGCGGAGCGCGAAATCCTGTTCGGAAAGCAGCAGTACGCCAAGCGCTGACGCTGTTTTTGAAACTTTCTGCGGCCGGTCCGGGGAAACAGGGCAATTCGCAGGCTAGAATCTGAGGCTCGTCGGGGTGTAGCGCAGCCTGGTAGCGCATCTGGTTTGGGACCAGAGGGTCGAAGGTTCGAATCCTTTCGCCCCGACCATAAAAAAGTGAATGCCCGCAGGGACTCTGGTTCTTGCGGGCATTTTGCTTTGTGCAACACGACGCGCCGCTCGCTATTTCCTCTTTGCAGGCAGGGATGAAACCTCGCTGTAGAGTGAATTTCATTCCTCGGCGAAAGTTGTCGATCCAACTCAAAACCGTATTTCTCCCATGCTCAACCGCCTGATCTACACAAGCCGTGCCGCCGGTGCCTCGCCGCTGCACGAGATCCTGGCTGCGTCGATCGCATGGAACAAGGCGCATGAAATCACCGGCGGACTGGTTTGCGTCGAAGGAACCTATCTGCAATATCTCGAGGGCGAGCAGGAAGCGGTCGATCAGGTATTCGCGATGATTTCCCGGGACAGTCGCCACGACGGCGTGAAGATCCTGGAGCGACGTGCCGTACAGAGACGGATGTTCACCGACTGGTCCATGGCGGTGCTGGACTGGAACGACGAAACCAGAGCCATCTTCAAGAGCTTTTCGCCGGGTCAACGCGTCGATCTGTACGGAACCGATCCGACAACCGCAGCTCCGCTCTTCCGCGCCTGGGTCGCGACGCCGCATTGGAAGACTGGCGTGATCACGGCGTGATGGCCGCTTGCTCGGGAGCCTGCCGAGGCGCTTCGGTCGAAGATGGCGCTGGAGAAACGGAACCGGAAGATATACTCCGCCGCTCGCCTTCCATCGCGGTTCGTGAGCTTGCTGTCCGTAGCTCAGTTGGATAGAGCACCTGCCTTCTAAGCAGGTTGTCGGGGGTTCGATCCCCTCCGGACAGGCCAGAGGCTCACGCCAGCAGATCCGCGATCTTGGTTTCAGCCGGTGCGACCCCGGAATCGGTTGCAGTCTTCTTCAACCGCAATTGAACCGGCCGGTACGACGATTGCGTGAAAACCTGCAACAGCATGCCGACGCCCTTCCGGAAGATCTTGTAGGGCGTGCGAGTCTTCAATGCACTCAGAACCAGATGCGCACCGTTGCGCAATTGCACCTGGGTATTGCTCGCCATCCGGCCGTCTTGCAGGATGCCGCCGTACACGACGGTGCGCTTCGGAAAATTGTCGAAGAGTTCGGTGACGACCTTGACCTCGTCGAAGGGATTGACGCCCTGCTTCGCGAAACTGTCGTAAAGCGTCCCCGTGTAGAACGCACGTGTGTGAGTCATCGTGACTTCGTCGATCACCGCTGCCTTGAACGGCGGGTCCTGCATCAGCATGGCCCAGATATGGTCGGCGCCCCAGCCGCAGACATACTTTTCGATGATGGGTAGCAATGTCTTCATGTACGACGTCTTGATGCACGGCGACATGCATTCGAGGTGGTTCGTATATCGCAACTTGAATCCGGGGCATTGCATCAGAACCGGATAGGAAACGAAGCTGTCCATCGACATCGCAGGCTGCGTGATGGTGAGATCGTGTGCAACGGCGATCTCGAAGATCCGGTTGATCCCGCTGGCCGTCATGAGCAGATCGTCATCCGGCAGCATCACGTAATCGTAACGGTCCAGCAATCCGGGATCGGCGCGAAACTGGCGCGCCAGGCTGTCCCACTTGGTGCCCTGGTCGATCACGGTCGGCAAATCGGCATCGGGCATGTCGACGGCCGCGTCGCCATAAGCATTGAGCTGCAGATCCCAGGTCCTGATGCACGAGGTGTCTTCGGTCCAGGTCTGGTGAAGCGATTTGCCGCCTACACGACCGATGACCAGGAAGCGTCTGGAAGAGTCCGTCATGACATTGATTCCTTGCGGTGCACGCTTCGGGTGAAGCAATCGATTTAGAAGAAAGTCGGGGTGTCCGTATCCAGCAAAGGCCAGGCATCGTCCTTGGCGGAAATGTTGCTGACCGGCAGCGGCCATGCAATGCCGAGGCGAGGATCCGAATAGCGCAGTCCGAACTCCGCTGCAGGTGTGTACTGCGCCGACACCAGATAGCTCACCTCGACATCGTCCGTCAGGCTCTGAAATGAATGAGCGAATCCCGGCGGTACGTAAAGCTGCCGGTAATTGGTTGCCGTCAATTCGAACGCCTGGTGCTTCATGAAGCTTTCCGAGCCGGAGCGCAAGTCCACGATGATGTCCGCGATGGCACCTTTCACGCAGCGCACCAGCTTGGCTTCGACCGCATCGCCACGCTGGAAATGCATGCCGCGAACGGTGCCCCTGTCGGCCGAGACCGATGTGTTCTGCTGGACGAAGGTCGAAAGCAATCCATGTGCTTCGAATTCCGACTTGCACATCGTCCGGGCAAAAAAGCCGCGTTCGTCCCCGCGCTTTTCCAGGTCGATGACCCGGGCATCCTTGAGCATTGTGGGTATGAAGATCATGAGATGTGCATCAGTTCGACGATGGAGAAATCAGGCAGGGAGCAAATGCCGCTTCCTGCTCGGCATAGAGCGCGTCGATGGTGCGTCCCACCGGAATTTCGACGTCGTCGCGGGTGAGAGGTGTGTCTTTGGCAACCGCGCGCACGACTCTGCAACCTACTGCCAATCCGATCGGCAGCAATCGTTCCGCGCGTATCGCTTCGATGTTGTCGGCGACGCCATAGACCTCGTATCCACCCAATTCATCGATCAGTTCACCGGCAACCAGATCTTTCTTGGCTATTGCAATCACGCCGACTTCGGGGCCGGCGAGCGGACTCAGGACCGCATCTGCGAACAGCACCGCCCGCGCAACCGAGGTCGGCACCTCGAAATGGCAGAGGTGATACGGCGTGGAAAAACAGTAATAGGGGCCGGCGCCCAGCTTGTAGAGATTCAGGTAGTGCGCCTGACGCGCGTCGTCATGGGTCGCCAGCACGAAGACGCCGGGTCCGGGACGTGCGCCCACGACGTAATCGACGATGCCCGGCCCGCCGCCATCCAGATGTGCTGCAAACGCACTGACCGTTTCTTCCAGCGGAACCAGCGGCGCGCCAGGATTGCCGCCCGAAAAGTCGGGACCCAGCATGCCGCGGCGTGCGACTTTCATTGCCGTGCCGTTGGCGACGATCGCTTGCTCGAAGGAAATCTTCGTGCCGTCGGCAAAAGACGCCACCATGGCCGGTTTCTGACCCCACTTCTCGGCGAATGCGCGTTGCGTGGTGGGATTTCGATAAGGGTCGTGCAGACCCTTGATATTCCCGCACAGCACCGGCCTGCAACCCAGTCCTGCAACAAAGCGGAACAGGTTCATCTGAACGCCCGGCTGGTCGCCGTCGGAGAAGGTATAGACCACGCCGCGCGCATCCGCCTTCCGTTTGAGGATCGGACCGACGGTTCCATCCAGTTCTGCATTCATCTGCACGACATGCTTTCCGGACTCGATCGCCGCGAGCACCACGGTGGCGGCATGGTCCAGGGAGCCCGTGACTTCGATGATGGCGTCCAGTCCTGCCGCGCGCGCAAGTGCGACCGCGTCTTCGGTCACTGCTGGTTTTCCGGCGGCAATGGCCGCTTCCAGCTCAGCCTGGGTGTCGCAGCGAACCGGTTCGACACCGGCTTCCGAAAATGCCCGGATGGCCGGATCGATGCGCCGGTTGGCGATTGCGCAGAGCCGCATGCCGGGCGTCGATGCAATGATCTGCAGCGCAATTCCGCGCCCCTGAAAACCCGCTCCGACCAGACCGACCTTGATCGGATTGCCAGCAGCGGCGCGCTTCTTCAATGCGGTGTCGATGATGATCATCGAAGAAAGCTCCCGAGTTCCGGCGCATCGGCTTTCTCAATCACGCCAGACCTTCCAGGGAGCCGAAGCGCCCCTGCTCCAGAGGTTCTCGAGCACCAGCTTGTCGCGCAACGAGTCCATGCTCTGCCAGTAGCCCTGGTGGTGGTAGCTCGCCAGCTTTCCTCGTTCGACCAGGCGCGCCATCGGCTCTTCTTCCCACATCTGATGATCCCCGTCGATCACATCGAATATCTCGGGCTCGCAGACGAAGAAGCCGCCGTTGATCAAGCCACCATCCGTGGCGCCTTTCTCCCGGAAACCCCTGACGTGTGCGCCGTCTTCGGAAAGATGAAGCGAGCCATAACGGCCGGGCTGAGTCACTGCCGTCAATGTGCAATGGGCACCCGACTTTTCATGGAAATCCATCAGCTGATCCATGTTCACGTCGGAAACGCCGTCGCCGTAGGTCAGGCAGAAGCGCTCGCCTTCCAGATGTTTTCTTGCACGCCTGATACGTCCGGCCGTCATTGTCTCGAGGCCCGTGTCGAGCACGGTCACGCGCCAGTTCTCGCTTCGGGTTTCGAGCCAGTCGACTTTTCCGGTGCCGAGGTCGATCGTGAAATCCGTGTCCCGCGACTGATGGCGCAGAAAGTATTCCCGGATCATCTCGACCTTGTATCCGCCCAGAACCACGAAATCGTTCAGCCCATAGTGCGAATACAGCTTCATGATGTGCCACATGATCGGCTTGCCGCCGACCTCGACGAGCGGCTTCGGACGCACGGTGGTCTCCTCGCTCAGGCGTGTGCCGTATCCGCCGGCGAGCAACACAACTTTGACCATCGTTCGATTCCTCGCTTGCAGGGTTTGGCTCAGGAAGAGTCGGGCGACCGCCACCTGAAAGACATGTCGAGGCGTTTCTCGTCGACATGGCCCTGCAGGACGTTCAGGCGAATCAGCGGAGACGAACGGAATCCGGCGTCGTTGAACTTCATGCGCCGCAAGCCGGCCAGCAGGTTCTGTATGGATTGCCCCAGGTCGACCTGCGGCTGATGGTCGGGTGCGAGCGATCTGTAGAGCGCGAAGTCGACCTGGTACGAGCGGCTGTCGGCAGGCGCGGAGAGATTGATGGACACCTGGGTGCCCGGCACCGCATCGGCGACGGCTTTCGCGAGATCGCGCACCTGGTAATTGCGATCGTCCGAGCCTGCATTGACGGCCAGATACCGGCCGCCGTTGTCGTTCGTCCGCGTGATGGCCCAGTCGATGGCACGCGCCATGTCTGCGACGTCGATGAGCGGCCGCCACGGCGAGCCGTCCGACAGCACGGTGATCTCGCCCTGACTCAACGCACAGGCGACAAAATCGTTCAGCACGAGGTCGAGCCGCAGCCGGTCGGACATGCCGCAGGCTGTGGCGAAGCGGAGGCAGGTGATCGTCATACCGGTTTCCAGCTCCGACAGCTCGCGCTCCGCGCCGATCTTCGACTTTGCGTACGCGGTGATCGGGTTCAGCGCATCCGACTCCCTGCGCGGGTTGCCGAGGGCGATGCCGTAGACGCTGCAGCTGGAAGCGAAGACGTAGTTCTTGACGCCGGCTGCAGTCGCGGCCCTCGCGATGTCGACGCTCGAGCCCTGATTGATGTCCATCGTGGGCTGCTCGAAGCGGTTGCCCATCGGATCGTTGGAAATCGCGGCCAGCTGCACGACGGCGTCGTAGCCGGCCAAGGTGTCTGCCGCGAGCGTGCGCACATCGCCGTAGAACTGCGCATCGAGACTTCGCTCGGGCAAGACTTCGGTCCCGGTGAGGCCGTGCGCGAAGTACGCGTTGTCGTAGCCATTGAGGACCGCGTCGGGATGCGCTGCGCGAAGGTACTTCGAAACCACAGAACCGACGTATCCCATGTTCCCGGTAAGCAGAATCTTCATACGTAACTTTTGTAACAGATGAACGGCTCATCATGAGCACGTAAGTGTTCATTTACGCACAATATTTAACAAAGCTGAACAATGTAGTCAGGTACGAATTTTTCCACCTTATTGGCGTTTTGCGAGTGAACAGACGGACAAAATTCCGGCCGATGAGCTGGCTTTCCTCTATTGCTTTCGGCGTAGCCCGAAACAATTGTTAAAACGCGGCATAGACCATTTCCCCCCGGCTCCTAGAATCCTCCGATGCCCGCAAAAGCCGAATCCGCCGAACCCGCCGATTTCGAGCAGGCCCGACGACTTTTCGTCGACGGGCTGGCCGACCTGCTCGCCGGTCGGCTTGCGGAGGCGGAACGACAGTTCTGCGCCAGCCTGGCATTGCTGCCCGACCGCATCTCGACACTCGTCAATCTGGCTGCCGCGCGGCTCGGGCTGTCCCGTCCGGACGCAGCGCTGGAGGCTGCCGATCGCGTGATCGCGATCGAGCCCGACAACGTGGAAGCCTGGTTCCATCGCGGCAGCGCCATGACGCAACTGAGCCGCTGGAACGAGGCGCTTCGCAGTTTCGAGCGCGCAGGCAATCTTTCAGCGACGTTCGCGGAGCCGTGGTTCCGCCACGGCCAGGTGCTGCAGCGGCTCGACCGCGACGTCGAAGCCATGCGCTCATACCAGCGCGCCGTTGCCGCGAACGCCGGCTTCGCGCCTGCATGGACGAACATCGGCACGTTGATGCGGGAGGTCGGGCGCATCGGTGACGCGGCGGATGCCTTCCGCAAGGCCAGGGAAAACGGCGCCGACGATGAGCTGAACGACTATTACCTCGCGGCGGTAGGCAGCGGAACGGTGCCGGCGACGGCGCCCGCTGCGTACGTCGAAACGCTTTTCGACGACTATGCCGAGGGCTTCGCTACCCATGTCGTCGAAGCGCTGGACTACCGCGCGCACAGCACGCTGGCTCGAACGCTGCAGCAGATCGCGCCGCAACGACGTTTCGGCCGTACCCTCGACCTGGGTTGCGGCACAGGTCTCTGCGGCGTGTTGATGAAGCCGCTGACCGGCCAGCTCGTTGGTGTCGACCTGTCCGCGGGCATGCTGGCCGAGGCCGAAGCGACGAAGGCGTACGACGTCCTCAGCAAGAATGACATCGTCGAATTCATGACGCTGGAGCGTTCGACCTTCGATCTGGTGACCGCAGCCGACGTCTTCATCTATCTGGGCGACGTGTCGCCCGCCTTCGCCGCGGTCCGAAAAGTGCTGGCGAACGGAGGCATCTTCTGCTTCTCCGTGGAGCTAGCGGCGAACCTGTCGACGGAGTTCCAGTTGCTGCCGAGCCTGCGCTACGCGCATGGAGAACGCTATCTCCGCAAGCTGGCGAGCGATCATGGCTTCCGTGTGTTGCAGACCTCCGAGGGGCAGATCCGCCATGACCAGCGACAGCCCATCGGCGGTCTTTTCATGTTCGTGACGCCGGATTGATTGACCACGGCGCGCGATGGTCGACGGAGGCGTCAATCCCTCAGCGCGTCGCCTGTCGCACGCGCAAACAACGCGCTCAGACGATCGCAATCGATCTCGCAACGCGACAGCACATGGTTCGATTCGGTCGGATCGAAACCTTCCATGTAGCGCGCCATCAGCAGGAGATCGCCGAGCGCCCCTTCGAACGACAGGATGGCCGACTCGATCCGCGGGCTCAGCGCAACCTGCGCAAGCATCTGCTCGCTCGACTGACCGGTGACCACATGCATCAGCGAGAAGATGCCCGCCTGAAAGGCCGCATCGGCAAAAGCGTCGTCGTCAGGCTCGATTTCATGAGCCATCAGCTCCATGAAGCGCGCACGCGTGTTGACCAGCTGCAGCAATGGGTTGTCTTCGAGATGCTTCCCGGAATCGCCGGCAAACAGCAGGAGCTGGGCCAGACGGGCCAGCTGCCGGGTGCCGACACGCGCTATGGCGTCGCCGACGGTGAGCTCACCACGCCCGGAAGCGGCGGCCGAAGCCGAGCCGGCAAACTTCATCAGCTGCGCCAGCAGCACCGGATTGCGTTTCACCTCCAGTTGCAGATCGGACAGCTTTGGATCGGCAGCCAGCACACTGTTCAGCTTGAGCAGCGCCGATTGGGACGCGCTCATCTGGTTCTGGCGAAGAATCTCCGGACGGGCAAAAAAGTAGCCCTGGAACAGGTCGGCACCCAGATCCAGGATCTGCCGGTACTCCTCGAAGCTCTCGACCTTTTCGGCCAGTACCGCACAGCCGGCCTCGTGGGCCTTGCGGATCAGCGAGGGCACCTCTGCCATCACGACGCTGCGCAGGTCGATCTTCACGATGTCGACCAGATCGAGCACGCGCGGAGGTATCCGATCGATGGAGATCACGTCGTCGAGCGCGATCTGGAATCCGGCCTCGCGCAGGCGGCGGCACTCGGCTTCGACCTCGCTGTCGATTTCGACGTTCTCGAGGATTTCCAGCGTGAACCGGTCGGGTTCGAGTAAGAGGATGCTGTCCGAACCCAGGGACGCACGTCCTATGTTGACGAAGCCGCGGTGCTGTCCCAACGATCCCGCCACACCAAACTGCGAGATCGCATTGACTATGACCTGATCGGTCGCGCTCTGGTCGTCCGCGATCGCGGCTTCGTTCATCGGGCCTCCCCTGAAGAGGAGCTCATAGGCGACAAGCGCGCCGACGCGGTTCACGATCGGCTGCCTGCCCAGCAGCACGCTGGCCATCGGATCGTGTTTCGAGTTGTCTGTACCCATCGTCGAACGTGCTTGTGATTGAAAACCGGGAAATTAATCGGCCTCTTACGAATTGTCACCGATTCTTATTCACCGGAACTCCGGAGCTTTGCCATTGCAAGGTTTTTTCAGTCATCGTCATTTGTAGGCACTTTCAGTGCCAGCTCCCGAAAGCGCTGTGCCGCCGCGCCGTGTCCGTCGGTACGCGAAGCCATCGCCAATGCAATCTCCGCCGATGCGGGCAGGTCCGTCACCGGTCTGAAAACCACGTCGCCGGACGCCAGCCGCGCGCTGACGGACGGGACCAGCGCCACGCCCATACCGCTCTGCACCAGACTGATCACGGTCTGTACCTGCGTCGCCTCCTGCGACACCCGTGGCGCCAGGCCAGCCTGTTGAAAAGCCAGCATCACCATTGCGTGCAGGCCCGGAACGCGTGTCGATGCGTAATCGACGAAGGGCTCGCCCGCCAGCATCGCCAGCGTCAGTTCGCAGTGCATCGCCAGCGGGTGGTCCGCCGGCAGCACGGCACAGAACACATCGCGCTCGACGACCTCGAAGCGCAAGGCACTTGCGGAGCCGGTCGGATAACGGACCAGGCCGATGTCGAGTTCGCCGCTGTCGACCAACGCCAGAAGTTCGAGGTTCGTCGATTCGCGTAGCACCAGTTCGACGTCCGGGTAGCGCTTGCGAAACGCCGGCAGCAGCCGCGGCATCAGCGCATACGTTGCCGAGCCAACGAAACCAACCCGTAGCAACCCGCGCTCGCCGCCTGCCGCTGCCTGCGCCGCATCGCGCAGCGCACCTGCGTCGACCAGGCAGCGGCGCGCCAGCACAAGCGCGGCGGCGCCGGCCGCGGTCAGCGCGACACCGCGCGGCAGGCGCTCGAACAGTCGCGCACCGACCTCCGCTTCGAGCTTGCCGATGGCAACCGACAACGGCGGCTGCGCCATGTGCAGACGCTCGGCAGCCCGACGGAAGTTGAGCGCCTCGGCGACGGCGACGAACTGTTGCAGCTGGCGCAGTTCCATTGGTACGACTTACCGCTGATGTATCGCAAACGACATGAACGGTATTGGACGCCTTGGGTCTGCGTTCCTACCATTCGCGCATTCCCCTAGGCAATCCAATGACCGAAACCGTTCTCACCACTTCGCCATACCGTGCGGCTTCCGTCCGCGACCGCGTCAGCGACGCCGAATGGAAGGTCCGCACGGACCTCGCCGCCTGCTACCGGCTGGTCGCGAAATACGGGATGAGCGACCTGATCTACAACCACATCACGGCGAAGGTGCCGGGCGACGCGAAGCACTTCCTGATCAATCCGTTCGGCCTGCTGTACACGGAGATTACGGCCTCCTGCTTCTACACGCTGGACCTGGACGGGAACGTCGTCGACAAGCCCGCAGGCGAGTTCGGCGAGTTTCCGGTGAACCGGGCCGGCTTCATGATCCACAGCGCGGTACACGGCGCCCGCAGCGACCTTCACTGCGTCATGCACACGCACACGCGCGCCGGCATGGCCGTGTCGGCGATGAAGCACGGGCTGCTGCCGCTCACGCAGACGGCCATGCGCTTCTACGGCGCGGTCGGCTTCCACGACTACGAGCAGCCGACGGTCGACATGGGCGAGCGCGATCGCATCGCGCGCGACCTCGGGCCGCACAGCACCCTCATCCTGCGCAACCACGGCCTGCTCGGCTGCGGCCCGTCGATCCAGGACGCCTGGAATCTCATGTACTGGCTCGAAACCGCCTGCAAGGTGCAGGTCGACGTGCTTGCGAGCGGGGCCGAAATCAGCATGCCCAGCCCCGAACTGGCTGCGGTGATGGCCAGGCGTTACGGCCCGGAAGGAAAGATCAATTTCGCGCCGATGGAATGGCCGGCACTGCTGCGCCAGCTCGACCGGGAGGACCCTTCTTACAAGACCTGAGGTCCGGCATACCTGGCGCCAGCACTGCCGGCGACCGAATAAAAAAGGAGACAGACATGTTTTTCAAACCACTTGCCACTGCAATGGCTGCCGCCGCGGCGTTCGCGCTGCCTTTCTCGCCTGCGCTTGCGCAGGACCCTTACCCGTCGAAACCGGTCAAAATCATCGTGCCGTACGCGCCCGGCGGTCCGAACGACATCGTCGCGCGCCTGCTTGCGCAGAAGCTGGGGGAGATGGAGAAACAATCCTTCATCGTCGAGAACAAGCCGGGCGGCGGCTCCAACATCGGCGCGGATTTCGTCGCCAAGTCGCCGGCCGACGGCTACACCTTCCTGATCGCGGCCACATCGCACGCCATCAATATGACCCTGTTCCCGAAGGAACAGCTCAAATACGACCTGCTGAAAGACCTGGCACCGGTCTCGATGATCATGACCGGGCCGCTGGTGCTGGTGACGCGGCCCGACTTTCCGGCCAACAACCTCAAGGAACTGGTCGCGGCCGCGAACGCGAAGCCCGGGGAGCTGTCGTTCGCGTCATCGGGCAACGGTTCGTCGACACATCTCGGCGGAGAGATGCTCAACAGCGCCGCCGGAATCCGGACGATCCATGTGCCGTACAAGGGCAGCGGACCCGGGTTGACCGACGTCATGGGCGGACAGACCACCTACATGCTCGACACGATGATTTCCGCCCTGCCCTTCGTCACGTCGGGCAAGCTGAAGGCGCTGGCAGTCACCGGCAGGAAGCGTTCGCCGGTGTTGCCGGATGTTCCGACGGTTGCCGAACAGGGCTACCCCGCGTTCAAAGCTGTCGCCTTCATCGGAATGATGGCGCCCGCTGCAACGCCCAGACCGATCGTCGACAGGATCAGTGCAGACATGCAGAAGATCCTCGCGATGCCGGAAATCAAGGACAAGCTCGCCGCACAGGGTTTCACCGCCGAATGGATGAAGCCCGCCGATTTCGGAAGCTATCTGCAGAAGGAAGTGCCGAAGTGGGGGGCGATAGTCAAAGGAAGCAACGTAAAGATCGACTGAGGTCAGAGCGGGCGCTCGGCCCTCGCCCGCAGACGCGCCAGGAAGAACGCCAAGCCGAGACGCACCAAGACCGAAGCTGCCGCGACGATGCTGCCGACCCGCAGGATCTCGCGCTCGCGCAACCGTGCGTCTTCCTGCTGGGCGCGCAGCTGAGCTTCTTCAGAAGCGCCGATGCCGGCCACCTCGGCCCGCACCTTGTCCATCAGCTGTTTCCCCTCGCGCTTCGTGATCGCGTTCGAGGCGCCCTGGAAACCTTCGCGACGGCGGATCTCGATCACATCTCCAAGCTCCGCCAGCTTGGCTTCGACGAGACTGTCGAGTTGCGCCACGCGTGCAGCCTGGATCGGCGACGAATCGAGCAGGCGACGCAGATTGGCGATGTGGCCGCTGGTCTGCCCGACGGCGCTCAGGTATGGCTCGAGATAGGCGTCTTCACCCGTGATGATGAAGCCGCGCTGACCGGTTTCCGCATCCTCGACCGAAATGAAGAGCTTGTTGAGCCCGGCCAGGACCTGATAGGTGTGATCGACCCGCTGCCGGCTCTCGACCAGCAGCGAATGGCCGTGGTACGTCAGGATCGCTCCGGCAACGACGACCAGCGCGATAGGCCCCGAAGAGATCATCGACCACATCACCACACGCTTCGGCGGCGCCCCGAGCCTGCGGGCGCGCATCCACCAGTGGCGCCGATGGCCGGTGCCTCGGGCGGCGACAGGAACGGCGGCTTGATTGCTCATGCATCCGATATTGCTGCCCCGCAACAATCCGCGGATGCGCCGCCCTGCGCTTCAGTGTGTAGGGCAAGAGCCCCAACGATCAGTGGCCGGACGCACCCGAGGCGCCGATACCGGTTTCCGAGCGCACCTGCTGCGGCAGGAAGCCGGCGCGATCTTCGGCAGCGCGAGGGCTGCGGTCGAGGATCGAGAACAGCCAGATGCCGACGAAACCGATCGTCATCGAGAACAGGGCCGGCGACGCATACGGGAACAACGCGGAGCCCTTCGGATAACCCAGCGTGGCTTCCCAGACGGCCGGCGACACGATGGTCAGCGCAACCGAGGAGATCAGCCCGAGGAAGCCGCCGATCACCGCGCCGCGCGTGGTGCAGTCTTTCCAGAGCACCGACATCAGCAGCACCGGGAAGTTCGCCGATGCCGCGATCGCGAAGGCCAAGCTCACCATGAAGGCGATGTTCTGCTTCTCGAACACGATGCCGAGCACCACGGCGACGAAGCCGAGCGCGAGGGTCGTGATGCGCGAAACCTTCAGTTCCGAAGCGCTGTCCGCCTTGCCCTTCTTGACGACCGTGGCGTAGATGTCATGCGAGACCGCCGAGGCACCCGACAGCGTCAGGCCTGCAACCACCGCAAGGATCGTTGCGAATGCAACCGCCGAGATGAAACCCAGGAACACGTTGCCGCCGACCGCCTTGGCCAGATGCACGGCCGCCATGTTGCCGCCGCCGAGCAGGCCGCCCTTGGCATCGAGGAACTCGGGATTCGTCAGCACGAAGGTGATCGCGCCGAAACCGATGATGAAGGTCAGGATGTAGAAGTAGCCGATCCACGTCGTCGCCCAGAGCACCGACTTGCGTGCTTCCTTGGCATTCGGCACGGTGAAGAAGCGCATCAGGATGTGCGGCAATCCGGCGGTGCCGAACATCAGCGCCATGCCGAAGCTGATCGCAGAGATCGGATCCTTGATGAAACCGCCGGGGCCCATGATCGAGAAGCCTTCTGCGGCAGCCACGTCGGCCGGCTTGCCCGCCTTGGCCGAGATCGCCGTCTTGATCTCCACGGCCTTGGCGAACATCGCTTCCGGGCTGAATCCGAAGTGCAGCAGCACCATGAACGCCATGAAACTCGCACCGGCCAGCAGCAGGCAGGCCTTGATGATCTGCACCCAGGTCGTCGCCGTCATGCCGCCGAAAAGCACGTAGACCATCATCAGCGCACCGACGATGACCACCGCGATCCAGTACTCGAGACCGAACAGCAGCTTGATCAGCTGGCCGGCGCCGACCATCTGCGCGATCAGGTAGAACGCCACGACGACCAGCGTGCCGGACGCCGCGAAGATGCGGACCGGTGCCTGCTTGAAGCGGAATGCAGCCACGTCCGCGAAGGTGAACTTGCCAAGGTTGCGCAGCCGTTCGGCCAGCAGGAAAGTCACGACTGGCCAGCCAACCAGGAAGCCGATCGAATAGATCAGTCCGTCGAAGCCACCGACCATCACCGCGGCCGAGATACCCAGGAAGGACGCCGCCGACATGAAGTCGCCTGCAATCGCCAGGCCGTTCTGGAAGCCGGTGATGCCGCCGCCAGCCGTATAGAAATCGGAGGCGCTCTTTGTTTTTGCAGCCGCCCATTTGGTAATGAACAACGTACCGACGACGAATACGGCAAACATGCCGATCGCCGTCCAATTGGTCGGTTGTTTCTGCAATTGACCCAGATCGCCGCCCGCCGCATAAACGACCGGTGCGAATAAAAGGAGCGCAATGACGCCCAGCCAGCCGGCTGCTTCTTTTCTCACTTGGAAACTCCCTTTGCGATCTGCTCGGTCAGCGCGTCGTATTCGCGATTTGCCCGGCGGACGTAAATCCCGGTAATGACGATGGTGAAGACAATGACGGCCAGCCCCAGAGGCATGCCGATCGTCGTGACACCCGAACCCAGACGCGTGGTCAGGAAAGGCTTGTTGAAAGCCACCAGCAGGATGAAGCCGTAATAGACGACCATCATCGACAGGGTGAGCCACCATCCGAAACGCGTGCGTTTCGATTTGAGTTCGATATAGCGCGGATCGCTTGCGATGCGCGCCGCGAGGGCATCTTGCATGGGTAGTTTCCTTTGTCTCTGTCTAATTGAATATGGATTCATGGTCGCCAGACTTGCTTTCACCAAGCTTGCACCCGGCGACCGCATTTCTAGTGGTTTTCCATGACACCCATCGGAATCGAAAAATAACCTAGTCAATTCAGCTTGCCGTAAGCTATTTAATGGTGGGCAATTCCTTGCTATTTCGCGCTCCGCGACAGCGCTCGGAACAATACTTGACCTCGTCCCAGTTCTTCTCCCATTTCTTTCGCCAGGCAAACGGCAGTCCGCAGCTGGCGCAAATCTTCTCGGGCAGGTCCGCCTTCTTGCGCATACGCATTTCAAATGCTCCAGATTTCGACGATCGGTTCTCGACCCGCCGGAGTATCCGGCTTTCAGGTTTCCCGGGCTGCGGCATCATCGGACACCATGCCCATTGAACGCCGTCACTTCCTGCAATCCAGCGCCGCAGCCATCGTCGCCCTCCTCGCGCAAGGTTGCGCCCAGCCGTCCGGCGCCGGCGCATCGCGCGAAACCGCCGGCGTCCTGCGCTTCGGACATGTCCCGGCCAACGTCCGCGACACCATTACGCTGCCGGCCGAATACACGTCGCAGGTGCTGTATCCGTGGGGCGCCCCGACCGGCATTGCCGGCGCGATGCCGGCTTTTCTCGCCGACGCCGGCAACAGCGCCGCCGACCAGGCCGCGCAGGCCGGCATGCACCACGACGGCATGCATTTCTTCGCGCTCGACCAGCGCGGCGACCGCGGCCTGCTGGTGCTGAATCACGAATACACCGACGAGCGGCTGCTGCACACCGATGGCGTGACCGAGTGGACCGCGGAGAAAGTGCGCAAGTCGCTGCACGCGATGGGCGTCTCGGTGATCGAGATCGTTCGTGGCGGCGACGGCCAGTGGACGCAGGTACTGCCCTCGCCCTACGCGCGGCGCATCCACGGCCGCACGCCGATCCGGATTTCGGGTCCGGCAGCCGGAACGCCGCTGATGCGCACGGTTGCCGATCCCGAGGGCACACGCGTCTTCGGCACCTTCGCGAACTGCGCGATGGGCGTCACGCCCTGGGGCACTTACCTCACCTGCGAGGAAAACTTCCATGGCTACTTCGGCGGACCGAAAGACGCAGCAGCCTTGGCCAATGCCAAACAGCGACGCTACGGCACGGTTGCCGGCAAGCAATGGGTCGAATACTGGCAGTACGACGAGCGCTTCGACGTCTCGAAGCATCCGAACGAGTCCAACCGCTTCGGCTGGGTGGTGGAGATCGACCCCTTCGATCCGACCTCGACACCCGTCAAGCGCACCGCGCTGGGCCGCAAGCGCCAGGAAAGCGCGACCTGCACGCCGACCCGCGACGGCCGCGTCGCCGTGTACATGGGTGACGACACGGCGTTCGAGTACATCTACAAATTCGTCAGCCGCAACAAGGTGCGGCCCGGCAACGACGCCGCCGCGCGCGCGGCCAACCGCACGCTGCTCGACGAAGGCACGCTCTACGCGGCGCGCTACGACGCCGGGGGTCGCGGCCGCTGGATCGAGCTTGTCCACGGAAGCGGCGGCGTCGATGCCGGCAGCGGCTTTGCTGACCAGGCCGACGTGCTGGTTCACGCGCGACTGGCCGCCGATACCGTCGGCGCCACGAAGATGGACCGCCCGGAATGGATTGCCGTCCATCCGCAGACAGGCGAGGTCTACGTCACGCTGACGCAGAACCCCCAGCGCGGCACGCCGGGCAAACCCGCGATCGACGCGGCCAACCCGCGCGGCCCCAACCTGTTCGGCGGCATCCTGCGCTGGCGCGAAGACGGCGGCGACGCCGGTAGCCTCGGTTTCGACTGGGATCACTTCGTACAGGCCGGCGACCCGGACATCGCAGACGTCGGCGCGCGCTATCCACGTCCGGACGGCGACGGCTTCGGCATGCCCGACGGCCTGCATTTCGACAGCGGCGGGCTGCTCTGGATACAGACCGACATGGGCGGCCCGATGTCCGGTTCCAGCGCGGAAACCGTGCAGGGCAACAATCAGCTGCTGTGCGCCGACACGGCAAGCGGACGCATCCGGCGCTTCATGGTCGGCCCGCCTGGCTGCGAAGTGACCGGCTGCGTCGTGACGCCGGACCGGCGCACGCTCTTCGTCAACATCCAGCATCCCGGCGAACGCGGCGAGAAAAGCACCGGCACGCTCAACAGCGCCTGGCCGGACGGTCAATTGCCGGCCAGCAAGCGGCCCCGGTCGGCGACCGTTGCCGTACGGCGTCGCGATGGCGGCATCGTCGGCACCTGACTTTCTTCCGCTTCCCCGTTCTTTTCAACTACGCCGAGGTCACCGCATGAATAGCGCCAACACCGCCAATACAGACATCGCCACCCAGACTGGGAGCCGCAAAGTCGCCATCGTCACGGGCGCCTCGCGCGGCATCGGCGCCACCATCGCCGAGCGACTCGCGCGAGAAGGTTGCGCCGTCGTCGTCAACTATGCCGGCAGCGCGACGGATGCGGCAGCGGTCGTCGATCGCATCGCGGCCAGCGGCGGCGCGGCCATTGCGGTGCAGGCCGACGTGGCCGATCCCGAGGCCGCACGCCGCCTTTTCGACGAAGCCGTTGCCGCGTACGGTCGCGTCGACGTGCTGGTGAATAACGCCGGCGTTATGGCCGCGGCGTTGCCGATGCTGGCCGACACCGACGATGCGACCTTCGACCGCCTGTTCGCCGTCAATGTGAAGGGCAGCTTCAACACCATGCGCGAGGCCGCCACCCGCATGCAGTCCGGCGGTCACATCGTCAATTTTTCGACCAGCGTGATCGGGCTCGCCCTGCCCGGCTATTCGATCTACGCGGCCACGAAAGGCGCTATCGAGGTCATGACGAACATCTTCGCCAAGGAACTGCGCGGCCGGAACATCACCGTCAACGCGGTCGCACCCGGACCGACCGCCACAACGCTGTTCCTCGACGGCAAGACAACGGAACAGATCGAACGATTCTCGAAGATGCCGCCGCTCGAACGTCTCGGCGAGCCCGACGACATTGCGGGCGTCGTTGCGATGCTCGTCGGCGGAAACGCGAACTGGGTCAATGGGCAGACGCTGCGCGCGAACGGCGGTCTGGTCTAAAACCTCCAGCCGGCCCCGAGCGTCATAAATCTGTCATATGAAGGTTGCGACAATCCGGCAGTAAGTGAAAGGATTTACCCATGAACGCTATCAAATCTGCCCGGAAATTCATCGTTGCCAATCCAGCCAGCGAGTCCGCCAGAACACTGGCGCAGCTGGTGCTGTCGCTGGAGTCGGAGACCCATTTCCAGATCGCCGATCTCTACAAGCTGGAACTGGAAACCTTCGATATCGCGATCGACATCCTGAAAGAATGGCGCATTGACCGTTACTACGCCGGCAAGGCGAAACTGTTCGATCTGTCGCTGCAGGTCTCCAGCCTGAACGCCTGAAAAATCAGTTTCCTTTGCGGATCGGCTTGCGCGGGCCCGGGTTGCCACCCGCACTCTTCCCCGACCCGTTGTCTCGCGGCGGCAGGCCGGTGTGCTGCGTCAGCAGGCGGCCCTTGACGGGCGAATTCACCGGCGACGCCTTCACGCGCTCGACCACAGCCGAAGCACTCGAATTCTTCTTCCGCGCGCTGGTGTAGCTGCCATCGGTCAGCGGCTGCCAGGTCGGGATCAAATGATGCTTGCCGTTGCCGATCAGGTCGGCGCGGCCCATCGACTTGAGCGCCTCGCGCAGCAGCGGCCAGTTGTTCGCATCGTGATAGCGCAGGAAGGCCTTGTGCAGGCGGCGGCGCTTGTCGCCGCGCACGATGTCGACCGTCTCGCTGGTGCGCGTGATCTTGCGCAGCGGGTTGCGGTTGGTGTGGTACATCGTCGTCGCGGTAGCCATGGGCGACGGGTAGAAGGTCTGCACCTGGTCGGCGCGGAAGCCATTCTTCTTCAGCCAGATCGCGAGGTTCATCATGTCCTCGTCGCTGGTGCCCGGATGCGCGGCGATGAAGTACGGAATCAGGTATTGCTTCTTGCCGGCCTCGGCCGAGAACTTCTC
Organism: Variovorax glucosi; assembly: GCF_051216695.1. NCBI lineage: Bacteria > Pseudomonadati > Pseudomonadota > Betaproteobacteria > Burkholderiales > Comamonadaceae > Variovorax > Variovorax glucosi. The sequence continues at coordinate 25,403 of NZ_JBPJZE010000001.1, read as the reverse complement.
GAACATCTGCTTGAACTTGTCGTAGCTGCCGATGCCGGGCTTCATCATCTTGGTAAGCGGGCCCTGCTCGGTGTGCTCGGGCGCGATCTTCAGGTAGCCGCCGACGTGGTGCTGCACCAGTTCCTTCACGTATTCCGGGCTCTGCACGGCCAGGTCGTAGCGCAGGCCGCTGCCGATCAGGATCTTCTTGATCCCGCGCAGCGATCGCGCGCGACGGTAGATCTTGATCAGCGGATCGTGGTTGGTGCCGAGGTTCGAGCAAATGCCGGGGTAGACGCAGCTGGGCTTGCGGCAGGCGGCCTCGATTTCGGGGCTCTTGCAGCCGAGCCGGTACATATTGGCCGTCGGGCCGCCGAGGTCGGAGATGGTGCCGGTGAAGCCTGTCACCGAGTCTCGGATCGCCTCGACTTCCTTGATGATCGATTCTTCGGAGCGGCTCTGGATGATGCGGCCCTCGTGCTCGGTGATCGAGCAGAAAGTACAGCCACCGAAGCAGCCGCGCATGATGTTCACGCTGAAGCGGATCATTTCCCAGGCCGGGATCTTGGTCGCGCCGTCGTGGCCGCCCTTTTCGTCGGCATAGCGCGGATGCGGGCTGCGCGCGTACGAGAGGTCGAACACGTGGTCCATCTCGGCGGTGGTCAGCGGGATCGGCGGCGGATTGATCCAGACATCGCGCGCGGTCGCACCTTCGCCGTGCGCCTGGACCAGCGAGCGGGCGTTGCCGGGGTTGGTCTCGAGATGCAGCACACGGTTGGCGTGGGCATAGAGGATCGGGTCGGCGCGGACCTGTTCGTAGGACGGCAGGCGGATGACGGAACGGTCGCGCGGCGGGACCTTGAGCTTGACGGACGGGTTGGCGACGAAAACGATCGGCTTGACAGCCGGGTTCGCGCCGGCCGTGCGTGCGCGCACCGATGCCAGCGCCTGGGCGCCGGCTGCCTCGGCGGTCGCCGCCACGACCTGTGCCTCGTCTTCCTTCGCACAGGTCGCACCGTTGGCCTTCGCCTGATCCGACACCATCAGATAAGGATTGACATGCGCCTCGACGCGGCCCGGCTCGTCGACGCTGGTCGAATCGATCTCGAACCACGCTTCCGGCGTGATGCGGCGCACGAAAGCCGTGCCGCGAACGTCCGTGATGTCCTGCACCGGCTCTTTCGCGGCCAGACGATGCGCGATCTCGACGATCGCGCGCTCGGCGTTCCCGTAAAGCAGCAGGTCGCACTTCGAGTCCACCACGACAGACCGGCGAACCTTGTCCGACCAGTAGTCGTAGTGCGCGATGCGGCGCAGCGAGCCTTCGATGCCGCCGAGGATGATCGGCACGTCGTTCCAGGCTTCCCTGCAGCGCTGCGAATAGACGATGGCTGCGCGGTCGGGGCGCTTGCCGCCGATGTCGCCGGGCGTGTAGGCGTCGTCGCTGCGAATCTTCCGGTCGGCGGTGTACCGGTTGATCATCGAATCCATGTTGCCCGACGTCACGCCGAAGAACAGGTTCGGCTTGCCCAGCGCCTTGAACGGCTCGGCACTCTGCCAGTCGGGCTGCGCGATGATGCCGACGCGAAAGCCCTGCGCTTCCAGCATGCGGCCGATCACCGACATGCCGAAGCTCGGATGGTCGACGTACGCATCGCCGGTGACCACGATGACGTCGCAGCTGTCCCAGCCGAGCGCCGTCATTTCCTCGCGCGATGTCGGCAGGAACTTGGCCGTGCCGAAACGCGCTGCCCAGTACTTGCGGTAACTGGTCAGCGGCTTGGCGGCACGCGCGAAAAAGGAGACGTCGACTGGGGCGTTCATCAGGTATGTGGAGCTTGCTGGGGCTGTGGTGCCCGCTTGGAGCAACCCGCGATTTTAAGGTTTCGGACACTTTTTGTCGCCCCGTGGTGCAGAAAGGTGCCTCGATGCATGGTCTCCCCGAAGTTACAACGCGCGTTTCCACCGATAAAGTGAACAAATGACAACGCTTCGCAACATTCGCTACTCGTACCCGGCCCTGATCGAGTTCTCCACCGCCCTTCTATCCAAAGCCGGCCTCGATGCAGAAAAAGCCACCGCCGTTTCCGAAATCCTGGTCGAGGGCGACCTCATGGGGCACGACACGCACGGCCTGGGGCTGCTAGCGCAGTATCTGGACGAGTTGGCCGCTGGACGCATGGAGAAGGCCGGCAATCCGGCCGTGATCGCCGATTTCCCCGCCGCAGTCACCTGGGACGGACGGCGCCTGCCCGGTCCGTGGCTAGTGCTGGAGGCGATGGCGCTCGCGACCGAACGCGCGGCAACCCAAGGCACCTGCACCGTGGTCATCCGCCGCAGTCACCACATCGCCTGCCTCGCCGCCTACCTGAAGCGCGCCACAGACCAGGGCCTGATGATGGTCTTGACCTGCTCCGACCCGAACGGCGCCAGCGTCGCGCCGCACGGCGGTCTGGACGCCGTTTTCACGCCGAACCCGATCTCGGCCGGCTTTCCCACCACGGGCGTCCCGTTGCTGCTCGACGTATCGACATCGACGACGACCAACGGCATGACGGGTCGCCTGCACAAGGAAGGCCGGAAGCTGCCAGCCGACTGGCTGGTCGACGCGCAAGGCGTGCCGACGAACGACCCCGCCGTACTGTTCGCGGACCCGAAGGGCACGATCCTTCCGCTCGGCGGCAAGGATTCGGGTCACAAGGGCTACGGACTGACGCTGCTGGTCGAGGCGCTGACGGGTGGTCTGGCCGGGCACGGCCGCGCCGATCCGCCGGAAGGCTGGGGTGCCACCGTGTATCTGCAGATCATCGATCCGCGCGCTTTCGCGGGCGGCGATGCGTTCGCGCGCCAGACCGGCAACGTGAGCGATCGGTGCCATGCGTCCAGATCGATCGATGCCGGTTCGCCAGTCCGAACGCCCGGCGAAAAGGGCATTGCACTGGCCACAAGGCAACGCGATGAAGGCGTTGCGCTCTATCCGACCATCATGCCGAGCCTCGCAGCCTGGGCGGCGAAGCTGGACATCGCGCCGCCCGCCGCCCTGCCCGGCTGAATCAGCTCACTGTTACTGCATGAACCAGCCGTGGCTCACGACGAGCGATTGGCCGGTCAGCGCATTGGTCGGGAAGGCCGCGAACAGCAGCGCAACGCGCGCCACGTCGTCGGTGGTCGTGAACTCGCCGTCGACGCTGTCCTTGAGCATCACCTTCTTGATCACGTCTTCCTCGCTGATGCCGAGGTTCCTAGCCTGCTCCGGAATCTGCTTGTCGACCAGCGGCGTGCGCACGAAGCCGGGGCAGATCACGTTCGCCCGCACGTTGTGCTTCGCGCCTTCCTTGGCGACGGTCTTGGCCAGCCCGATCAGGCCGTGCTTGGCCGTCACGTAGGGCGCCTTCATGACGGATGCTTCCTTCGAATGCACCGAGCCCATGTAGATCATGCTGCCGCCACGGCCCTGCGCGTACATGTGCTTGAGGCAGGCCTTGGTGGTCAGGAAAGCACCGTCGAGATGGATGGCCAGCATCTTCTTCCACTCGGCGAACGTGAATTCCTCGACCGGATGAACAATCTGGATGCCCGCATTGCTCACCAGGATGTCGATCCCGCCGAAAGCGCTGGCCGCCGCTTCGACCGCCGCATCGACCTGCTCTTCGCTCGTGACGTCTACCGCGACGCCCATCGCTTCCGCGCCCGATGCCTTCAATTCGGCAGCCGTCGCATCGGCGGCTTCCTTGTTCATGTCGGCGATCACGATCTTCGCGCCTTCCCTGGCATAGAGCAGCGCTATCTCCTTGCCGATGCCGCTGGCCGAGCCCGTGATGAAAGCGACCTTGTCCTTGAGTTGCATGACGTGTTTCCTTTGACTGTGAAAATTCGGAAGATTGTTCTCGTTCGAACAATTGAAGCGCACGAAGTCAGCGTGAACCTGACTTCGTCGCGATATTCATAGGATGCCGCACGCGGCGCGCATTCGGCTCGGTCAGATCGAAGGTCGTGACGCCGTTGACTTTCGAAGCTTCAAGGAGCAGTTCGGGATGGTCCAGCGTATTGCGGATGTCTCGCAAACCGGTGTCCCAGTGCTCCTCGACCGCGGCGCGCGAAAACTCGTAGTCCTTGGAATCGAGTTCGTAGGATTTGTTGCGGTAGATGAGATGGACGATCTCGATCGGCTCGTGCGTCAGCTGCGCGCGCACCGCAGCCACGCTCGCGTCGTCCTGCAGCCGCTGCGGCAGTTTCTCGATCAGGTCGGCGATCGCCTGTTGCAGATTGAGGTTCGACGCCAGCGCATCGGTATTCATCCGGGTGCGGCTCGAATAGGTGATGTCCTTCTGCCGCTCGAGCGTTTCGGAGATCGTCTGCGGCATCTTGCCGTGTGCGCTGAACAGATCGACCTGCAGCACCAGCAGCGCCTGATCGCGCGGATGCACGTCGAGCACGTACTGTAGCGGCGTGTTGGAGACGATGCCGCCATCCCAGTAGTCTTCGCCGTCGATGTGTACCGGCGCGAAACCCGGCGGCAACGCGCCGCTGGCCATGATGTGCTCCGGACCGATCGTGTCGACGGTGTTGTCGAAGTAGACCGAATTGCCGGTGCGCACATTCACCGCGCCGACGCTCAGGCGCATGTCGCATCGGTTGATGCGGTCGAAATCGACCAGGCGCTCGAGCGTCGAACGCAACGGCGCGGTGTCGTAATAGCTCAACACCGGCGCAGCGCCGCCGAGAAGCAGAGCCGGATTCTGTCGCGGTTCGAAGAAGCCCGGTATGCCGAACAGCGCCGCGGCGCCCGCACTCCACTGGTTCAGCAGCTCGCGCTTTCCAGCCCACGACGGAAGCTGTTGGGCCGGGCCGGAAGAAACCAGATGCCAGAACTCCTTGAGTCGTTCGACGCGTTTCTCGGGCGCATTGCCTGCAATCAGCGCGGCATTGATCGCACCGATCGACACGCCGGCCACCCAGTCGGGCTGACGCTTCTCGGACGCGCCGGCATAGACCCCTGCCTGGTAGGCACCGAGCGCGCCGCCGCCCTGCAGGACCAGGGCGCGCGGGGCATCCGTGATGTCCATCCGCACCGGCGCTTTTCTTTTAGACATGTGAGATCAGTTGGTTCGGGGCGCTTCGTCGCGGGTCGGCGGCGCATGGCCGGCGGTCTGTACCGGCGCCAATTTACCCGCGTTCCGGAACGAACCGAATCGGTGCGCGTACACCCAAGTGAACTCGGCGCCGAGCAGGAAGATCTGCGCGGAGTAATAGACCCACACCAGCAGCACCACCAGCGACCCGGCCGCTCCGTACCCCGACGCCACGCTGCTCTTGCCGATGTACAGCCCGATCAGATGCTTGCCGACGGTGAACAGCAGCGCAGTTACGCCGGCGCCGATCCACACGTCGCGCCACTGCACCGTGACCCTGGGCATCAGCTTGTAGATCATCGCGAAGATCACGGTCACCATCGCGAAGCTGAAGACGAAATTCACGGCCTGCGCCAGCGTCGCCCAGCCGCCGAACATCGGCGACCACCACTTGCCCACGGCGGCCAGGGCGGCACTCGCGACCAGCGAAACCATCAGCAGGAATCCGATGCCCATCACCATGCTGAACGAGAGCAGACGCACGCGGACCAGGCTCCAGATTCCGCTGCTGGTGTCGCGGGCCGGCGCGCGCCAGATGCGGTCCATGGCGTCCTGGAGTTCGCCGAACACGGTCGTGGCGCCGATCAGCACCAGCACGATGCCGACGACCGTCGCGACGATGCCTTCGGTCGGCTTGTTCAGCGCCTCCAGCATCCCCTGCACGGCCATGGCGCCCTGCGCACCCATCAGTCCGGCAAGCTGGGCGAATATCTCGCCCCGAGCGGCGTCGCGGCCGAATACCAGCCCCGCGACCGAAATCACGATCAGCAGCAGCGGTGCCACCGAAAACACCGTGTAGTAGGCGAGCGCCGCGCCCATGCTGGGCGCGTAATCGTTCTTCCATGAAGAAAAGGCGTCGCCGAAGAGCTTGAGGATCGGACGTAATTGCATCTGAATAGTCTGGCAGCGCGCGGCCGCATCGTTGTCGGTTCAGCGCCCGGCAGCGCATCGGAAACGCAACCATAATCGATCGCCATGCAACCGGCCTCCCCCAACGCCGCGGCCGAGGTCGCGACGCCGATACCCTCCTCCCCGCCTGCGTCGACCCGTCCCGGCCCTTCCTCTCCACGCGATCTGTTCTTTTCCTTCACGCTGCTGGCGCTTCAAGGCTTCGGCGGCGTTCTGGCCATCGTCCAGCGCGAGATGGTCGAGAAAAAACGCTGGCTCACGCCCGACGAGTTCCTCGAAGACTGGGCCGTCGCTCAGGTCCTGCCCGGGCCGAACGTCATCAACCTCGCCGTTATGATCGGCGACCGGTATTTCGGCTTTCGCGGTGCCGCAGCGGCCTTCGCCGGCCTGCTGGCCGTTCCGCTCTTCGTGATCCTCGCGCTGGCGGTGCTCTACGCCCAGTTCGCCGGCAACCCGCAGGTCGCTGGCGCGTTGCGCGGCATGGGCGCAGTGGCCGGCGGATTGATCGCGGCGACCGGCATCAAGCTGATCCCGCAATTGCGAAAGCATCCGCTGGGCTTCGGGCTCGCGATGGTGTTCACGGCTGCGGTCTTCGCGGCGATCGCTTTCGGGCGCATGCCGCTCGGCTGGGTGCTTCTGGTCGTCGGCGGCGCGGCCTGCGCACTGACCTGGCGAAAGATCGCGCCATGATCGTCATGCAATGGCACGACTGGCTGGCGCTCCTTGCGCAATTCATGATGCTTTCGCTGCTGTCGGTCAGCGGCGCCATCACCACCGTGCCCGACATGCACCGCTACCTCGTCGACCAGAACCACTGGCTCACCGATCCGCAGTTCACGTCGTCCATCGCCATCGCACAGGCGGCGCCGGGCCCGAATGTGCTGTTCGTCGGCCTGATGGGCTGGAACGTCGGGCTGAATGCCGGCGGCGGTATCGGCGGAGGCCCGCAGGCGTGGCTGCTGGGCGGCTTCGGGCTGATGCTGACGATGCTGGGCATCCTGCTGCCGAGCACGACGCTTACGTATTTCGCCACCCGCTGGGCACATCGCAACCGGGCGCGCCGCGGTGTCCGCGCGTTCAAGCAGGGCATGGCACCGGTGGTCGTCGGCCTGCTGGTCGCGACCGGCTGGGTGCTGGCGATCGGCAACACGACCGCCGATGCGCCGGCTTGGCATCTGTATCTGTTGACGGCCGCCAGCGCGCTGATCGTCTGGCGCACCCGCATCCATCTGCTGTGGCTGCTCGGCGTCGGTGCCGCGCTCGGCGCCGCAGGCTTCGTCTGATCCCCGATTCATCTTCATCAAGGAATCCCCATGGAATATCGCTCGCTCGGCCGTTCGGGCCTCCAGGTTTCGCCGCTCGCTTTCGGCGGCAACGTCTTCGGCTGGACGGTCGACGAGGCGATGTCGTTCCGGCTGCTCGATGCGTGGCTCGATGCGGGTTTCAATTTCATCGACACCGCCGACGTGTATTCGCGCTGGGTGCCGGGCCATGAAGGCGGCGAGTCGGAGACGATCATCGGCAAATGGCTGCGCCAGACCGGCAAGCGCAACCGCATCGTGCTCGCGACCAAGGTCGGCAAGCCGATGGGCGACGACAAGGTCGGGCTGTCGGCGGCATACATCCGCGAAGCGGTCGACGCGTCGCTGCGGCGGCTGAAGACCGATCACATCGATCTCTACCAGTCGCACGACGACGATGCCGCGACGCCGCTCGAGGAAACCGCAGGCGCGTTCGCCGAACTGATCAAGGCCGGCAAGGTGCGCGCCATCGGCGCATCGAACTTCACCGCGCCGCGTCTCGCCGAAGCGCTGGACGTTGCCGAGCGCACCGGCCTGCCCCGTTACGAAAGTCTGCAGCCGCTCTACAACCTGTACGACCGCGCGGTGTTCGAAGCCGAGCTGGAACCGTTGTGCCTGGAACGCGGTGTCGGCGTCATCAACTTCTATGCACTGGCGGCGGGCTTTCTGACCGGCAAATACCGTACGGAGGCCGATGCCGCGAAGAGCGCACGCGGCGCGACGACGACCAAGAAGTACCTGAATGCACGCGGGCTGCGGATTCTCGATGCGCTCGATTCCGTCGCCCAACGGCACGGCGTGTCGCCGGGCCAGATCGCCATCGCATGGCAGCTTGCACGTCCCGGTGTGACGGCGCCGATCGCCAGTGCGACTTCGATCGCGCAACTCGACGACCTCGCCGCGGCCGTCGCACTGAAGCTGGATGCGGAATCCGTCACGGCGCTGAACGCAGCCAGCGAGGAATCCTGACGAGACGCTGCGCCCGACCGCGTCACAATCTTTTCATATCAACTCCGGAGCGGGAACATGTCCTTTGCGATCTACATGGTCGGTTATCTGATCTTCCTGGGCGGCCTGGCCTGGGGTGCCTCGGTCGCAGGCGTGCCTACGCTGTATATCGGCATCGGCGCCCTCATTCTTCTCGGCATCGGCATCTTCAGCGCCGTCGGCCGCACACGCGGCAAGGATCCGTCCTGACCTGGAAAAAACGGCGCCCATGAAAAAGCCCGCCCGGTTCGCACCGGCGGGCTTTTTTCCTGCCTGCGGAATGCAGGCCGGGCTTCGAATTACTTCGGTGCGGATGCAGCATTGCGTGCTGCATTGGTTGCGGCATTGGCAGCGTCCAGCGCGGACGATGCCGACGACGAAGGTGCCATCGTGCCGGTAGCGTCCGAAGCCGGTGCTGCGGGCGTGGTGGCAGGTGCGGCGGGGGTCACGACGACGGGTGCCGGCGTCACGACGGTCGGCACGGGCTCTTCCTTCTTGCCACAGGCGGTGAGTGCGGCGGCGGCGATGACGGCTGCGATCAGTACGGACTTGTTCATGGGTTCTCCTTGAGCGATCTTTGAAAAACAAAATTCTAGAACCGCTTTGGTGCATCGAAGTGTGATCGCGGCGTTGGCTTACAGCGGTCGGATGCACCGCAATGGCGCCGAAAAAGTCCGGTCAGCGCCTCTTCAGAGCCCGAGCATCGTCGCCGGAAACGCGGGCCTGCCGCGTCTCAGGCATTCGTCGATCTGCTCGCGGAGCGCCCGACGACGCTCCGGATCGCTACCGCTGACACCGCGGCTGCGCTCCAGGTCGACGCGGTGCATCTGCTACGACGGGCTCCAGATCGCGCTCGGCACCCGCGGCGCACCGGCACCGCTGCACGCACGGCAATCGACGATGTGACTCCAGGTACGACGCCATTCGACGAAGCGCATGTGATCGCGTTCGAACACCGCGAAGCTGCCGGCCAGCAGGAGCAATGTGCGCCCGCTCGACGCCCATGCGTTCAGCCGCTCGATGCTGGTGCGCTCGCCGAGCGGCCAGTCGGCGAACGTCGGATCGCTGAAAGCCAGTTCGCGCCAGCCTTCCCGCGCCGCCGTTTCCAGCGCCATGCGCAACTGCGCTTGAAAGGCGATGCGCCCGTCGAAAGCACCTTCGGGAAGCAGGCTGTCTTCAGTCGGCATGAACCCAGCCTGCCTCGCACCAGTCGCCCAGCAACGCGAGTGCGTCGTCGCTCACCCGCCGAAGATCGCGCGTGTCGAGCGTCCGCCGGTCGGCGAGCCGCCGCATCAGCGCCGCATCTCGGCCGCCCGCGCGAAAGCTTTCGCCGTTGATGTAGATGTGCCGCTCGTCGTAGAGCATTCGGGTGCGCCGGTCCAGCGTGATCTGAGCCGGCGACGTCCCGGGCGCTTCGCCTTGGTCGAACCAGACATTGGCCTTGGGTTCCGTCATCGACTCGCCGAGTGCGCGGTCGACGGCATCGGTTTCGCGCAGCGCCTTCTCGACCGCCTGGCGCGCGAATGCCTGCAGCGCAGCCGGAATCGCTGCCGGTGCCGCGACCGCTTCCTGCGACGGATCGCGGTAATACACGGGTTGGGGCGCGTCGTCGTCTTCCAGCGCTTCCGCCTGCGCCTCGGCCATGCGCACCAGCAGATCCGCACCCAGCGGCGCCGAAGCCGGCGCGCGCAGCCCGACTGAATAGGTCATGCAGTCGCCGCCGAGCGCCACGCCGTCATGGGCGTAGCGCGGCGGCAGATAGAGCATGTCGCCGGGCGCCAGGTCGAAGGTCTGCTCGGGAACGAACTTGTTCAGGATCTTGAGCGGCACGTCAGGCTGCAGACTCAGGTCGCGCTGCCGGCCGATGGACCAGCGCCGGTGGCCGTGTACCTGCAGCAGGAACACGTCGTAACTGTCGAAATGTGCGCCGACGCCGCCGCCGTCGCTCGCATAACTGATCATCAGGTCGTCGAGTCGCGCGTCGGGCAGGAAGCGGAATTCCTGCAGCAGCGCATGCGCGCGATCGTCGTGCAGATCGACGCCCTGCACCAGCAGCGTCCAGCCGGCCTGCTGCAGCGGCGGCAACGCGCGGCGCGCGAACGGGCCATGCTTGAGCTTCCAGCCTTGCGGCGATTGGCGGATGAGGCGCGATTCGACGTCTTCGCGCGCCGCGAGGTCGAACAGCGCGCTGCGACCGACCGGCAGATTCGCCGGATCTGAGAGCGACGGCACGGCCTGGCGGATGAGTAGAGGCTTTTTCTGCCAATGGCGGCGCATGAACTGCGCCGGGGTGAGGCCGCCGAGCAGCACTGAGGGTTGGGTGATCTCCATGGGAGAATTCTGCAATGGAAATCTCTGAACAATGTGTGGTCGGTCTGACCTGGACGCTCAAGGACACGCTGGGCGATGTGCTGGATGAGCTGGATGAACCGGTCGAATTCCTTGTCGGCGGCGACGATCTCTTCGATGCAATTGAAGCTGCGCTGCAGGGTCATGAACCCGGCGCGCGGGTGCAATTGCATCTCGAACCGGAACAGGCATTCGGCGACTTCAACGACAAGCTGCTTTTCCTGGAACCGCTTTCACTCTTCCCGGCGGGCACCGAAGCCGGAATGACTTTCGACGGCGCCGCATTACCGGCAGGCGTGAGCGCCGATATCGCGCGCGATGCAATCTATACGGTGAGTGAAATCTATCCGGAGCATCTGGTGCTGGACGGCAATCACCCGCTGTCGGGCATTGCATTGCGGCTGGATCTGACGGTTCGCTCGGTGCGCGAAGCCACGGAAGACGAAATCGGTCGCGGCACAGCCGGGACCGGTTTCTTCAAGATTGCGTCTGCAGCACCCAACAGCGGGTTGCTGCACTGACCCCCGGTCAGAACCGCGAAATCTGACCGTTGTCGATCCGCACGCGGTCGCCGGTCCGCAGGTCGCCCGGCGTCGGCACATCGAAAGCGCGATAGCCGCCGTTTTCGGTCTGCACCGAGATCCGGTAGCTCTCATAGGCGCGCGGCGCATTCGCGTTGGATTCGATGTTGTTGCCCAGCAACGCCCCGCCGACCAGACCAATCGCCGTCATCGCGGCACGACCGCCGCCGTGACCGAACTGGTTGCCGACGACGCCGCCGACCAGACCACCAGCGACCGCACCGCCGCCCGAAGGTCCCGCACCGCGCGTCTCGCTGCGGATGACTTCGATGTTGGCAATACGTCCGTATTCGACATACGGACCCTGCACCGCGGCGTGATATGGCGCGTGATACGGCTGGCGGCTGGTCTCGTAGATCGGCTGCGGTGCGACGCAAGCCGTCAGCGTCGCGAGTGCCGCCATCGATGCTGCAATGGAGATGAAACGTAACGGTTTTTTCATGGAATTGTTCATGGTTTCGTATCCTGTCATTTGAGCGATTGGAATCGTCGAGTTCTTGGAGGCGGCCCGATGTAGGGAGTTCCGCGCTTTGCACGTCGTCCGCTTCGGGCCTGCGTTTTCTGCGTTTTCTGCGTTTCTTTACCGATCAGTTGCGTCCGGTTGAACCATAGCCGCCGGCGCCACGTTCGCTGGGTGCGAAATCCTCGACGACATTGAATTGCGCCTGCATCACCGGGACGATCACCAATTGCGCCAATCGCTCCATCGGCTGCAATACAAAGGCCTTTTCGCTGCGGTTCCAGGCGCTGATCTTCAATTCGCCTTGGTAGTCGCTGTCGATCAGCCCCACGCCAAGACGAAGTTGAGACGTCTCAATATCTTGACCATCTTCTTCATATCTTGAGGGGGTGCCGGGGGACGGGCGCCGTGTGGGCCACTCTCCGCGGTGGATAAAATTCGACGTCCGGCCCTGGTGGCGATTAGATCCGCTCGTCCTGGCAAAGCAAGCCAGTCGCATTCCGCGACCTAGACTCTCAGGCTATCGCGCCGCCACAGTGGAGCAGTGGCGGCGTGCCCGCCGAACGCCTGAATTACCCCCACCCAGCACGCCCTCCCCTTCAGGTGCGTCAGTCGACCCCTCATCCAAGTCGATCTTAGGCGGTTCATTGGATGTGGCTACTCACCCGGCTTGGCTTTGCGGACAGCGCCTCCAGCGAACTTTTGTCCGAGGGGACGCCCCCTCATCTTCTTTGGCTCTTGCGTGCTCTCAATGTCAACAGCGGCCGCCTGCCTTGCAGCAGCCTTGCGCTCCGATGCACGCTTCGCGACGGCGGCTCGCCGGGCGGCCGCACGTTGCATCGCAGCAGTAAGCGCTTCGCTGCTGACTGAACCCCGCTCCACGTCTAGTCGCCAACACGGTGGTAGCTGCCGCTAAGCCTCAGCCAAAAGCTCTGCGCCCGTCGTGCCAACATCGACAGCAAGGTGTCGCCCCTTCGCGAACACAGACAGCACCGCCCTCATTGCAGCGTCGCCGCACCGCCTCCCCCGCTGCTAATCGTTTGATGCTGTTGCCAATAGACGCTTTAAGGCTCGGTGAGCAACTCACCAGCTTGCATACCAAGGACCGTGGCTAGCAGCACCAAGCTGTCCAGCGTGATGTTGCACTTTTCGCGCTCTAGTTGGCTCACATAGGTTCTGTGCAAGCCAGCCAACTCGGCAAGCTGCTCTTGTGAAATTCCCTTCGACGCCCGCACGCGACGGATGTTGTCGGCCAGTATCGCTCTCGCGGGCCTATGCTTTTTCATAGTGCGCGAGAGTCGCGGACTTCAGTCTAAAAATCTACAGACCCACAATCTACTGGATTTAACTATACTGTCTATAGCCATGTTTTTGTGTCTGCGTGACTATCGCTGGGTTCCTCTAGAGCGAGCCACCGTATCGCGGAGCAATGCAAAACGTGCTTGAGACTGTTGGGTCTAGCTCTGGCTCCGATATGCACACCTCATGATCTTTACAGCTCGCTCACCATCATTCATTCAGTCCATCGGCGAAGCTCATTTCGGCGTAGGCAAGGCCCTGCACCAAGCGGCCTATAAGACGCACCAGCCTTGGTTCGTCCTGACCTATCTCAGCGAAGATGAGGGGAGTGGGTCCTGGGAAACAGTGTGCGCCCAGGCCCTTCGAGACATCCTTGAACATTTGAAGACACGACCGCAGGCGCAGCTGGCGAGCCTCCTCATGATGGCGCCGCCGCGCTGGTCAGTGAAACGAAAATGGTCACCATTCAGGGTGGACTTCATCGAGCGTGGAAAGCACCAAGGAGCGGAAGTCTTTGTCTATCACGTAGCGGGCCGCGGGCAGTTCTGCTTCGACGCGCCTGGTGTGGAGGCTGAGGACGTTACGCACCGTCGCCGCGTTCTAGAAGTCGGCTGGTTCCGTCACTTCGACGTGTGGTGACTCGATGCACCGGCCAAGGCGATTGCGCGTATTCGCACTTACGGGCAGTGCTTAGCTCACGACAGCTTGTTTGAAGAATTTTTGAGGCGGCACATCCTGCCTCTAAAGAGGATTCGGTGGCACTTGAAAATCTAACGGCGGAGCAGCGAGAGTTGGCTGAATTAATGTCCGATTTGTCTCGGCGCGCTTACTGCGCGGTCTGGATGGTCGGGATTGAGTATGAGCTTTGGAAGGCCATCCAAACGCCCTTAGCTCTAACGACGACGCTTCTGATGAGCGATGCGGATGTAGGTCGGCTTGCGACCCTGAGCGTTCGATGCGGCGGCTGGATAACCCTTAACGACAAAAGGCAGGAAACCTTCGTTTCATTTTCAGACTGGCACGCCCTTGTAGCGAGCCGCTGCTAGCCGCCTTTTTCACGAAGACGCGGCCGTGATCGGGCGATGGATGACCTTCTGAAGCGCAGAACCCGACCGTCCTTGGTATCTGCGGCGTCACCCCGTGTTTTGCTGGCAGTTGAGGTGACGCAGCAATCGGCGCCGAAGTAGCTGCACACCGGTAAATCTAGCTGTGACGCGGCAGTTCCATGAAAATTTACTCTGTTATTCAGCCAAAATTTACTCTGGTATCTCCCGCGATCATCGTGACGATGATGCTTCGACGGGTGCGAGCGTGGGCCACGCTTGGGGGGCAGACATCGTGCGGCGGAGTTCTTCGTGCACCGCCACATCTACGGCAAGTGGGCCTGCCGCTGCTGCCAGTGCCTGGTGCAGGAGACTGCCGCACCGCAGGTCATCGAGGGCGGAATGCCGGCCGCCGGCCTCATCGCCCATACCTTGGTCAGATGATGGGCATGAAGGTGCGCTTCAACCCCTCGGAGCTCGAAAGCAACCTCAGGCATGTCGGCGACCGTGCCGTCAAGGGGATGAGCGCGCGCATGCGCCAGGTGGCCATAAAGATCGCGACCTGGCCCGCTCCTACGCGCCGGTCGACACGGGCCTGCTCGAGCAGCACATCGACTACGCCACGGTCAAGCAAGACCGGCGCAACAACTTCACCGTCTACATAGACCTAGACGCTGCGCGCTCGACCGGAGAGGGCGTGCTCGGCGACCACGCCCTGGTGATGGAGGAGCAGTTGCACCCCTACGGCCGCCAGGCAGACGCGCGTTACTACCGGCTGGGCAAACGCTCGCAGGCCAAGGCCGCGGGCGGCAAGAAGGTCGACGGGCGCTTCATGTCGCGCGTCATCAAAGGAGGGCACCAAGGACATCGAGGAGCTAATGGCCGGCGCCGTGCGCCGCGTCACGTGTGCCCGCACCGTGCCCATGAACTTCCAGAACCCAGATTCGGACGACGACGAATGAACCTCGAATTCCTTGCCATCTACCTCGCGTCCAAGGGGCTGGGCAAGCAGGCCGAAACCCTGTTTGCCGACGAGATGCCCACGGACTGCAAGGAGGGCGTGCTGCTGCGCAACGGCTACGACGGCACGCCGATCAACCATTACATGCGCGGGCACATCAAGGACGAGTTCCGGGTGGCCATTCGGGCGCTCACCTATGGCGAGGGCTATGTGCTGGCCAACCAGGTGGCAGCCGCGCTCACCGCCGACAGGGAAGGCCCGCTCGGGCCCTATATCTGGAGCAAGCAGTGTCTGCTCATCAAGGAGCCGCGCGGCTGCCCGAGTGCCTTTGACGCGCCTAGATGTTGGCCTGCAAGTTCCAGAGTCGAGGGACAGTCGCACCTCCGAGTCGATCTCTGCTGCAGACCGTTGCAAGAATGCCGTACGCGGCATAGCATGTAACGGAAAGCATCTTACAAGGGACGAGGTCATGGCAGAGAGCATCCTTAGCCAGGGTGATACCGTGTGGATTAATGACGATACCGAGCGGCTCATTCGCATCATCGAATCAAGCTCGCCGTCACCTGACAACTCTAAAGTCCTAGACGACCTCCAGGCGTCGCTGCTGAACACGCTTATTGGCCCGTTCGGGCTTTCGGCGGACCTGCTCGCAGATGTCGATGGCGGCAACGTGACTACGCTCAGCAACTTCAATAAAGGAGTCACCGCAAACGGAGACGACGCCGCGCGTCGCCAGGGCCACCAGAACGCGCAGACCGAGACGCTTAACCGCAAGGACTACAACGCAGCGCGCAAGAAGGCCGAGAAACGGAAAGAGTCCTTTCAAGAAGAGGCGCCGCGGGTTGATGCGTACAGCGGCAAAGAGCTTCCTCGCAACGGCCAGGCGCACCGCGACCACGTCATGTCAGCATCCGAAATCGAGCGCTCCTCGAAAGGACATTTCGCTCAAACGCGCCATGAGCGGGTCAACACGGCCACCCATGAAGACAATCTCGTGTGGGCGGACGGGCGCATGAACCAGTCAAAAAGCGACCACAAGCTGGAAGACTGGGCAGACAAGCCGAGCTCCAAGGACCGTGCGGTTAAGAACGCCGAAGCCTTTGGGGTGGACCGGGAAAAGATGGCCGATGTGGACGCGAAGGCTCGCAAGGCCGTTGATCGAGTTCAAGACCGTGCCGTTCTCAAGAAGAACGCTCAAGACCTGGCATTACAGGGCGGGATCGAGGCCGGCAAGGTCGCACTTCGCCAGATTGTCGGATTGGCGCTTCGTAGCTTGCTCAAGGGCGTAGTCTCAGACATTCGTCAGCTTGCACGAGATGGGCTTCGCGACATTGAAAAGATCAAGTCCGTACTCACAGCCCGCGCAAAGGCCGTGATCGAAGAGATGAGGACCAAGTGGGCGGAATTCCTCAAAGAGGGCTTGGCCTCGGCCGTCTCTGGACTGCTCTCCAGCTTGGCAACCTTTCTCATCAACTCGTTTATCACGACCGTCAGCAATGTGGTCACGATCATTCGTGAAACGGTCGTTGCGCTCGTTCGTGCAGTCAAGGTCGTCGTAGCGCCTGACCCCGGCATGACGAAGTCTGAAATTGCGCGTGATGTACTAGCCATCATCGGCGGCGCCGCAGCCACCGTGATTGGCATCGGTGCTCAAGAAGCCATTGCCAAGATGCTACAGACGCTCCCCCTACTCGCTCCCTTCGCTAACGAGCTGGCCACGGTGATCTCCGGCGCGATGATAAGCGTGGGCGGCATCCTCCTCCTCCTTGCCTTCGACCATCTGAAATCGAGTCTGGCATTTCGGAACAAGAAATTTGCCGACGTGGAACGCCGCAATCAAGTCACGCTCTTAAGCATGCGGCGTGCGTGCTTCATGCTGGACGCATCTGAAGAGCTTATGACGAGAGCGCACGGCGAGCTTCGTCTCAGCGTCCAAATCAACACGGCGCAGCGGCACGGCCGCAGGGCAGCCCTCGATACGTCCATCGCGGCCTACGGCAACGAAGTCGATGATCTCGAACAAATGCTGAAGTCGATCAAGAAATGACAGCCCTGATCCAATCAAAGCGGTCGAACACGGTAGCGCCCGAAAGCCAAGCTTCACGTCTCTTGGGCCTCGTCAAAGAGATAGAGAACGCCGCCAAGGAAGCCAATGTCAAGGTCGCTGAAATTGAAAGCCGCGGCTTCTTAAAGAACTTGGTCACCAGCAGTCGCGATGACCTAGTCTCCACCGCCAAGTCGCAGAGCCGCATCAACGACTTGCTCGTTCGCCTAAACCAAGAGGTCGTAGCGCTCAACACGTTGGGCTACGTGTACCTCGCCAGCGTTTTTGCCGAGTTTGAACGTCAGATCAACGAAGGCGTGAGAGACAGCGATGGCAAGATTCACGTGCTCTCGGAAAGTGGAAAGCGAGTTGCGAGCGCGGCCAAGGAGATGTTCAGCGCAATTCTCGATTCATCGCGTTCGACACAAGAAAAAATCGATGCAACTGCCGAAGTGGCGGATGCTCTTCGTGCGGACGTTGACCGCCTGACTCAGGGCGCACTTGCTCACTCGGAACTCATCGACGGTCTTCAAGTCGACTGCTCAGCACTGCTGGAGCGCTCAGAGCGCCTGGGTGCGCTTGCCGTGCAGCAGCACGTGTCGATTGAGCAACTTGCCTCCCGCGTTGAAGAAGACAGGCTGCGAGCCTCAGAAAGTGACAGTCGGATCGCGCAGACAATCCGACGGCTAGAGAGCGAATTTGAGCGTGTCGCCGCGAGCGCATTTGCTCACTCGGAGCTCATCGACGGTCTTCAAGTCGACAGCTCAGCACTGCTGGAGCGCACAGAGCGCCTGGGTGCGCTCGCCGTGCAGCAGCATTTGTCGATTGAGCAACTCGCCTCCCGCGTTGAAGAAGACAGGCTGCGGGCCTCAGAACGTGACAGTCGGATCGCGCAGACAATCCGACGGCTGGAGAGCGAATTTGAGCGTGTCGCCGCGAGCACCGTTGCACTCCGAGATCAGATGCACTCACTTCTAGAGGCTACGTCCCGCGCGCAGGCAACCTCAGAGGAGCATCGAGCGCTTGCCGCAGAACATTCAGCGGAGATCGGAAGGGCTGCGGAGTCTGTTCGCAAGCTCATCGCAGTCGAGGGCGAGACCACGGCCCAACTGGAGTTACTGGTGAAGAGCTACAGGGGCTTCGAGCACGACGTTCCGACGCTAGCTGCGCAGATGGCGAAGATGACGGCAAGCCAAACTAACGAGAAGTCGCAGCTTTTACGGGCGATCTGGGCGCTAGGAGCTAACGTTGCTGCGCTGATAGCTCTCTCTTGCGTCCTCGCCCTTAAAACCTGGCAAATTTTTTAGAGACCGCGCGCAGGTCTGTGGCCTAGGGATCAACTCAAGGCTTGGTTTCGCGACCTTCGGTGGTGGTGATCGTCGATCCCTTGCTGTACCCATGCGCTCAGTCGCTCAGCGTGCTCAATCGCTTCAAACAGCTTTTCCCTGCTGATGTGGATGGCTGCAGAGAGGAAGTTGCTAGAGCCAGCATCAGCGCCTTCGTCCTCGGGACGGACGAAAAATGGCCTGGGATATGCCTGCAAGGACTTGTCGTCGTGCGTCAGATGATCCAGGACAAGGTCCGAATGCTGCGCGCGGTTGCGAGCCAAGACGACCTGTTTGAGTACATCTAAGTCGGCAGGACACCCGGACCAGTCAAGCTCGAAGCCTTCAGCAAAGCATGCCACGTAGCCTGCGATAAATCCTGAATCGAACGCCTTCTTGAAACACTTGGCGCACGGTGGTTCAGACCATGTTCGTCGCTCCCAGGTAACGAGGAACTGCTTCAATGCATCGGACAACATTGAAACCGCGGCACGACCAATCAATTCATGTTCGACGTCAGCCTGGAGCCACTCTGCGAGAAAGGCTGGCTCGCCACTTTCGTCGTAAGGAGGATCATCGAAAGGTGGGAGGGCATCTTTGATGCGCCGCTTTGTTTCAACAAACGGCGCTGATGCTGCGTCGTAGAAGTGCCGGATGAGGTCCGTACGTTGCTTGAGGAAGAAGTAGACGTCCATGGACACAGGCCACAACGGTCACAGTTCCTGGACATCGGCCGCTTCAGCTATGCCGAGAGGCTTCGCTGCCTGGGCACCGGTGCTGGACATTAACCGCTGAATCTCTCGAAGCTTCTCCAGCAATTCGTCGAAGGTTAGCACTGCGACGTCCTTGGAGCTGTGGCGAAACAGATCGAAAGAGCGCATCTGTTCGCCTGTGGCTGGAGTTCTTCCGGCGACTACCACGCAGTGGACGGCAGCAGCGTGCGTGTTCTTGAGGGACGGATCGTGTGACTTCGCGAGAAAGTTGGCCATCAACTGATAGCGTTGGTCGAGCGCCTGGGCCATCGCGCTTGTTAGGTCTTTGTGTGGGGCATGCAAGTCTCCGCGAAATGTCTTGTTTTCGATGAGCAGCATCGACGGCCGCTTGATTTCAATGAGTGCGAGGCTGCCGGTGAAGCGCTGAGCAAACAGGAAGTCCACGATGCTCTCGCCGGCTCCTTTGAGCAAGGTTCCTCCGACGTACGCTTGCTCTTGAACCAAGAAAACTGGGTGCGCAAATGCCAAGCTTAGGACGAAAGGATTCGCCTTAAAAAAGGCCTGCCACTTCGACTCGGGCAAGTTCTTTGTGAGCATCTCCTCAATTTTGAGGATGAGCTCCTTCAAGGTGATATGCTCGATGACGGACTTGAGCTTGTACAGCTCAGTTGGCTGCTTGGCGGCCACCTTCGCGGCGTCCTCGCACACGACCGCAGCTGCGGCCAATGTGTCGTTCACGCTTCGGTACTGTGACCGGCCACCCAGTTTGACCAACTCGTAAATTTCACCCGGCTTAACCTCGGCAAAACGGCGTTCGAACTTTTGCGGTTCGGCCTCGTGAAGCAACTCATTGAAGGCAAGTAACCTACGGTCGCGCAGGGACTGAGCGCGAGCGCGGTTAGTGATTGAGTCGATGGACCGCTTGATGGCTGCGAAGCGATCCAGGCCAACTTTGAACTTGGGTAGTTCTACGGACGCGCCATCCCCGGGCCCAATCACTAACTCGGTAACTCCTTCGATTTCGAGGATCGCATCTGGGATGAGCCGGTACTCCCATCTAAATCCCAGGCCGTACTTTGCATGTCGACCAAACCCCGTCGGAAGGTTGTCAAGCATGCCGTCGAAGTCGTCAACGTCCTCTGGAAGATGCCAAGGAAAATTTTCGTCACCGAGGACCGTGATAGTGGTCAACTCGTTGTACTTCGGTGTTAGGAACGCCGGCCGATACGATGCCGACACCAGCGGAAACATGGTGAGCGCGCGCTCCGTCACCATTGCGAGAAGAACTGACTGCTGGGTCTTCTCCGCCTCGTCGTTCAGGCGTCCCTCGCCGTGCGCGTAGACCTCAACACAGTCCTCCCCACCACGATTGATTCGTCGGAGCGATACATCCATCGCTTCGGCATCGGGCCTAGTTCCGGGCTCCAGAACGTCGGTCGGCTCCGACTGACCGGAAAGGTAGAGTCGAGGTCCTCAGATTCAGTCTGACCTTCAATAGCCCGCGTCATCTACTGCTCCCCCGTACTCGTTGTCTTTTCAATCTTAGGCGACCACTCTGAAGCGCTGACATGTCAACATTTGAAGTTGGCTAGAGCGCTCTCCCGGCGTTACCTACGAAACCGTCGGAAGTCGATGACGTCACCGACGTTTCGGGCAGGGCTGGCTAATTTCTCATCTCTCGTTTTGGCGTCTCGAAGCATCGCTAGGTCCATAACCTGACCTGGCGCTTCGAAGTAACGCTCGCGAAGGTGACAGAGCTTCTCAATGTCTAAAGTTGATGTGCCAAGGAAATATGGAATTCGCTCTGCCGAAAGCACCCCCTCGGCAACTAGCAGTTCGATGCTTCGGCGAAGTAGCCGCGGCTTCTCGGGAATCCACGCTTGGTCTCCCGGTTCTGACTTCACTCCCCAACGTGCTGACCTTCGCTTGAACATCGCCAGCTTTCCCTCATCGCTCAGAATGCGCAAAGCGTGGAGGCGCATGAGCATTGCGGCAACAGAAGCACCCCATCGCTGCTTCAGAGAAAGCAGGCTATCCAAATTCACCGGCAGCCTGACCTCATCTGCAAAAGTCTGCGCCGGAAGAAGCAACGCACCAGCAAATTGGTGCGCTTGCCTCTCCATAAGGTTGTAAGCTTCCTTGTTAGGTGGAGGTGGAAGGTCCCGATGAAGAACTAGGTGCCCAATCTCGTGGGCGAGGTCAAACCTACTCCGGAATGCGTTTTCCTTGTCAGCCGACAAATGCACGAGGGGGCGACCGCCAAGCTCTTCACTCCAGCAAGATAGCCCCTCGATGACCGGAATTTCGGTCTCCTCCCGTACAACCACTACGCCAGCACCTTCGGCTGCCAGCAGCAGGTCCTGAATCGGACCCTTGCCCAACTGCCACAGTACGCGGCACTCTTCGGCCGCGGCTTCAATGTCGGCGCTGGTAATCTGGTCAGCACTTGTGAAGTTCCGATATGGAAGGTTCAGGCGAGGAAAGTCAACATGCTCCGACAAGAGCACTGCAACCTCCTGAAGCATCGTTGTGCGAGCTTCAAGCCGCTCTCGACCAGATTTAAGAGCCGACGCGTTGCTCCGGAAGAGCGGGGCGGAAACGCGCTTCATCGGCAATCGGGTGAGCCACTCCGATTTCACATTGAGCACGCTGGCCAAGCGCTGAAAGGTCTCGGCTTCAGGGGACTGGTCGCCCTTGCACCACTTCGTAACGGTCGACGCTGCGACGCCGACCAGAGCAGCAAGCTGCCCCTTGGTCAAGCCGCGAACCGAGAGCAACTGTTCGAGCCGCTCCGGCTGAAGGTCATCAATTCCCTTGGTCATCACCAGTTTTCTTGTTTGGAACGCTCTTGAGTACAGGCTTAGCGTTGTCGGGCTGGACAACAGTTTCAGGAACTTCGTATAGCGCCAAAATCTTTGACAAAGGCTGGATATACAGCCAAGACCGCAAGTCGGGAGCTGGCAGGGCAACCATCACCGTAGTCAGTTGAGACAACCCGTTCTCGTCCTGGCCGTCCATCACGCCGAGAATGAACAGCGTGGCTTCAGAAATCTCACCATCCGACTTGGCAAACAAGTCGTTCTGCACGTAGCGTCGCTCGATGGCAGTGTTGATCTTGGCCAGTTGTGGTCGCGTCTTCCCCCGCCGAAGATCAACCCACTTATGACCGGGAACATTCAAACGCGCGACATTGAATTTACCCAGCCGCCCGACGACGACCCGGTTGCCGCGCAGTGCGGTGGGGTTTGCGCCGTGCGCCTCGAACGCCACAAACATTGTTTCGTTCAAAGCAAAGTGTTTGTCCTGTCCGCCGGCAGAGCGACGGTGACCGGGTGCAAACCGAGCTCCGTATTCACGCCCCTTCCGGTCTCCGTCCCGGTACGCGTCTTCAAACGCCATGAAGGTGTCCTTCGCAATGTTCGCGACGATCAACTTCTCAAGCTGGGCTTGGCCTTCAATCGAACTCATGATGGGTGGTGGAGAATTGCGGATGACAGGAATTTTAACAAAAAAAGTTTCGTGTAGGCTGGTATTTCCAAAAAATTCCGACGCCGCACTGTTCTTTTGCACAGCCATTGAGGGCATTGAATTGAACAGCACCACGCAGCAGAGTCAGCGTAGCTATGCCCACGTGAATACGTGACTACCGCGGTACACGATCCTCCCTCCAGGGCATGGTTGGGTACCGGCCTAATCACGCATGAACGTGCGAGCCGTAACGTGGTCTATCGCGCCGACTCCGGCCAAATGAACGGCCAGCTCGGCCAGCTCGGCCAGCTCGGCCAGGCGGCAAGGCCGTTCTGCGGGCTGTCGAGATGGGTGTCCGCTGCGTGGATGAACTTCATCGCGACCCTCCCCGGGGATGCATATTTGGAGTGCTGCATTTCGTTTGGACTAGGTGGACTGACAACGCAAGACCTGAACCTACTCGGGTATTGGCTGAACTTCGCCAGGAAAAAACCACTTGCTTTTTTCCGCATAGGCGAGCGCTTGCTCGGCGTCTCGTGCCCAGAGCACCAAGGCCAAGCTCTCTTCGGCCCGGCTGCAGGTCACGTAGAGGAGGCGAAGTGTGCGATCAATCGAAGTTTCCTTTTTTGCCCCCACGTTTTTGAGATCTGAATCACCTAGCGGTGCCCCGAAAAGGCGGTCGTAGGCGAACAAGAAACCTCCGGCGTCTTCGTCGTCCATCACGACCATGACGTGCTTGAACTCGGAACCTTTGACGACTTGGTGGGTCGCCAGATGCGAACTTCCACTCAGATAGTTCTTTAGCCGCCGAAGCTGCATCCAAGGTACTGCAAACAGCGCGTGCCATCCACGAGCAAGTCGATCCTCATGACTTTCTTTCTGACCTCGCTTTGGCGGAGCCGGGGGCGGACGGGTGTCATGAAATCCGGCGAGGAGCCGCGTGTCAGCTTCAAATAGCCCGCTATCGAGAATCGGCTTCACCACCTCGCGTACCGTGGCCGACGGCTTGCAGCAGGCAGCGACAAAATCGTCGACAGCTTGGTTATAAGTCTTGAGGACCGGTGCTCGTGCATCGCTCTCCTCGGGGAGCGCCAAGAGTCGACCGAAGCGATGAAGAACCTCGGTAACGGCAAAGTCGACGGCAAGACCTTGGTCGTCGATGCAGTCGGCCAGGTCCATCATCTCGCGCAACAGCATCTGCGCGGCTGTGGGCCCTGTGGTCTCCCCGCTGGCATCGGGACGAACTGAGTCTGGATCGAGAAGCGCAAGGGCATCCAAGGCCTCCAAGAAGTCGCCCCGACGACCCACAAGTCTGTGCTCGAGAGCCAGTACCTTGTGGCCGGGGCTGCCGGGTTGCCACTCCACAGTAGCAGTTGCAGCCTCCATTGCTACTTCGCACAGCCCCTCTCGCCGCAGCTTGTCCTCGGCCGGAGCTGAGGTGCCGCCGATGAAAACTCGCACTAGCCCTCCGGACTTCTCTTTGCGCGGATGCTGTTGCACCGCCTTCCTTGACTGGGTTCGTCCCTCCAGGTCAGAGTCCCAAATCTCATTTATTAGGTCAACGATGCGGCGCTGACTTCGATGGTTCATCTCCAGCTTTGGCGTAGCCCACTCCAGAGGGATGATCCCAAGAAGGTCCGCATGCCCATCCATGTAGATGCGCTGGCGGTGGTCGCCGAGCAAGCCCAACATCAGCTTCGACGGGTCTTCAGCCACGACCTCCAGCAACGCATCGAGGACGTTCTTCATCGTGTCCTGAGATTCGTCAATCAGGATGACCGGATGTTGGTCACGAAGAATGCGGCGGAGCGTGGGTCTCTGCTTAAGCAACCATGCGGCCACACCAAGGACGCTTGCGTGACTCAATGCCCCGTCACCGTATCGTCTCCGGTCGGGGCTGTACGTGAACTCAGGCGTTGCGGCGATACTGTGGGCTTCCCCCGATTTCCCGGACGCTTTGCCTAGCCCTTTAAGCGCTGCCGCTCCTCGAATTGAACCGGGCTGAGGTAGTTCAATTTTGAGTGTTTCCTGAATGGGTTGTAAAACCGCTCGATGTAGTCGAATACGTCGGCCCTGGCCTGCGCCCTGGTCTGGTAGACCGTGCGAGCGCAGCGCTCGGTCTTCAACGTCGAGAAAAAGCTTTCCATCGCCGCGTTGTCCCAGCATTCACCGCGCCGGCTCATGCTGCAGGTGATGTTTTGACTCTTTAACAGCTGCTGGAACTCGTCGCTGGTGTACTGGCTGCCCTGGTCCGAGTGGTGCATTAGCGCAGCCGGCTTCCCTCTTCGCCACAAGGCCATCAGCAGCGCATCGCTCACCATTCGAGCTTGCATGGTGTCGCTCATCGACCAGCCCACAATGCGGCGCGAGTAGAGGTCCGTCACCGCTGCTGCGTAGAGCCAGCCCTCTGCCGTCCAGATGTAGGTGAAGTCTGCAACCCACTTCTGGTTGGGCTCCAGCGCCTCGAACGCGCGCTGCAGATGGTTCGGCGCGATGTGATTCTCCAGCCTGCTCGCACCATCTCCGGGAAGCCTACGGCGCTTGCGCCTGGCCTGCAGGTTCGCCACCTTCATTAGGCGTGCCACGCGGTTGATGCCGCACTGCTCGCCGGCGGCCCTGAGGTCGTGCCATACCCGCGGGCTGCCGTAGGTGCGGTCGCTAAGCTCGAAGCTCTCCCGAATACTGCGTGTGAGCCTTGCATCGGTCTGGCTGTGCTCGCTGGCGGGCCTGCCGAACCATTCGTAGAACCCGCTGGCCGAGACGTTCATCGCCCGGCACATGACCCGCGTGGGCCACACGTCGCGATGGCGAACGATAAAGGCGTACTTCACTGCGGGTCCCTTGCAAAGTAG
>NZ_JBPJZE010000019.1:0-2000 GCF_051216695.1 Variovorax glucosi | reverse complement strand
ACTGCTGCGGCTGTCCGTTGACGCGCAGCGTGCCGCCGGTAAGCGATTCATAGCCGGCCAGGATCTTCATCAGCGTGGACTTGCCCGCGCCGTTCTCGCCCAGCAGGCCGTACACGTGGCCGGGTGCAAGCGCAAAGCTCACGCCGTGCAGCACCTGCACGGGGCCGAAGGCCTTCACCACGCCATCGAACTCGACGGCGACGCTGCCCTTGATGTTCTCAGCCGCGTTCATGGCGCCACTCCGCGGGCCTTCAGGGTCTCTTGCATCGCGAGCACGCCGGCGCCGATCAGGCCACCCTGCATGCCCAGCGGCGTGTACTGGATCTCGAGGTGCCGCGTGGAGAGCGCCAGCGAGCGCTGGTACACGCTCTGCCGCACGGCCGCGAGAAACAGCGGGCCGATGCGCGTGATGCCGCCGCCGATGAACACATGCGACGGGTTGAAGAAGTTGACGACCGACGCGAGCATCTGCCCGATCAGGCTGCCCGCGCGCTGGATGATGGCGTTGGCGGCCGTGTCGCCACCGCGGCTGGCTTGGCCCACGTCGATGGCGTCGATGCGCCCGTGCACGCGCAGGCACTCGGCCAGCGTCGCACTCTCGCCCGCCTCGGCCGCCCGCGTCGCCATGCGCGTGATCGCGGGGCCGGCGGCCATGGCCTCGACGCAGCCGAGGTTGCCGCAATGGCAGCGCGGGCCTTCCTGGTCGACGCAGATATGGCCCACGTCGCCGGCCGAGCCTGCGGCGCCGCGGTACACCTCGCCGTGGCAGACGATGCCGCAGCCGATGCCGGTGCCGATTTTGATGACGAGGAAGTTGGTCAGCGAGCGCTTGAGGCGCCACAGTTCGCCGAGCGCCATGAGGTTCACGTCGTTGTCGACGAAGACGGGCGCGGCGTAGTCCTCTCGCAGGTAATCGCGGATCGAGAAGCTGTCCCATGCGGGCATCAGCGGCGGATTCACGAGTTGGCCAATCTCGAAGTTGACGGGGCCGGGCACGCCGATGCCGATGCCGAGCACGTCCTTGGCGCTCGCGTTGCAGCGGGCCAGCAGTTCGCGCATGAGCGTGCGCACGCGGGCCAGCACCACGGCCGGGCCTTCGCGCACGTCGGCAGGCTCGTCGTGCTGCGCGAGCACGGTGAGATCGGGGCGCAGCACGGCCACGTCGAGGCTGGTGGCGCCGATGTCGATGCCGACGAGCACACCGAGGCCGGCATGCAACTGGAGGTTTTCGGCGCGGCGGCCGCCTGATGAGCGTTGCAAGCCGGCTTCGGCGAGCAGGCCCTGGTCAACGAGGCCGGCGATCAGCCCGTTGGCCTTGCTCTTGGAAAAGCCGAGTTGCTCGGCCATGGCATGGCGCGAGCCGCCGGCCGACCAGAAGGTCGTTTCCAGCAGCCGCATTTCGTCCGCAGTGATGCCACTCCAGGGTGCCACGCGCTTTGTCTACGGTGTTCTTTTGCTTTGCGCCCGCAGCCCCGGCTGCTGGACGAAGGCGAATACTAGGCGGCGCTCTTCAGCCAGACAAGGTCAAACTTCGACCATGTTTCAGCCGAAGATGATCGAATGAAAGCGGACAGACGCAAAAAAGCCGCCCGAAGGCGGCTTCTTGTCGGAGCAATCGGGAAGACCGATTACTTCTTCTGGCGGTACTTGCGCAGTGCCGCGATCTGGGCGGCCATCACAGCCAGCTCCGACTGCGCCATCGCGATGTCGATGTCGCTCTTCGCGTTCTTCAGCGCTTCTTCGGCGGCGGCCTTGGCCTGGTTGGCCTTCTCGTCGTCGAGGTCCTTGCCGCGGATCGCGGTGTCGGACAGCACGGTAACGGCGTTGGGCTGCACTTCGAGAATGCCGCCGGCCACGAAGACGAACTCTTCCTTGCCGTCGGCCGTTTCGATGCGCACGGCGCCGGGGCGGATGCGCGTGATCAGCGGAGTGTGGCGCGGATAGATGCCGAGCTCACCGGCTTCACCGGGCAGCGCGACGAACCTGGCTTCGCCCGAGAA
>NZ_JBPJZE010000199.1:0-1236 GCF_051216695.1 Variovorax glucosi | reverse complement strand
GACGACGGCTACGACGCGGCCCGCGCCGCCGTCAACGCGCGCACCCTGCTCACCACCAACAAGGCCGACATGCTCTTCGGCTTCGTCGGCACGGCCAGCAGCGAAGCCGGGGCCAATGTCGCCACGCAGCAGGGCAGCCTGCTGTTCGCGCCCTTCGCTGCCTCCGACACGCTGCGCGGCGCCGACCACCCCAACGTGTTCCATGTGCGGCCCGGCATGATCGACGAGGCCCTGAAGATCGTGAAGCAGTGCGCCACCGTGGGGCAGACGCGCATCGCGCTGGTGGGCGACGACGACGCCATGGGCCGCGCCGGCCTCGCGGCCGTGGAGCAGGCCATCACCGAGCTCAGGCTCACGCCGCTGGTCGCGAGCGCGCTGGTGCCGGCCACCGGCAACAAGCTCGACGCGGCCCTGAAGACCGTGCAGCAGCAGTCGCCGCAGGCCATCGTGCTGGTGTCGCTCTCGGGCACCACGGCCAATGCCATCCGCGCACTGCGCAAGAGCGGCTACGCGGGCAGCTTCATGGCCTTTTCCATCGTCGGCATCGACCCGCTCTACGCCACGCTGGGCAAGGACATCGGCGGCATCGTCATTTCGCAGGTGGTGCCGTCGCCGCGGCCCTCGGCCATTCCCATCGTCAAGGAATACCTCGCGGCCGTGGACAACTCCGACCAGACCGCGTCGTACGAAGGCCTCGAAGGCTTCATCGCGGCCAAGGCGGCCGGCGAAGCGGTGCGCCGCGCTGGCCGCGGCTTCAACACCGCGAGCCTGCAGCGCGTGATGTCCGGCATGACGGACTACGACGTGGGCGGCTTTCGCATCAACCTGCGTCCGGGCCTGCGCGACAGCGTGCGCAACATCGACCTGATCAGCATTTCTGCCGACGGTCGGGTCTTGCGCTGACGGCGGCGCACGGGCTCAGCCCAGGCTCACCAACTTCTGCAGCGCATCGAGCGACAGCAGCTCGATGCGCCCGTAACGCAGCGCGACCACGCCCTCGCCCGCCAGCGCATTGAGCTCCTTCGACAGCGTCTGGCGCGTCACGCCGAGCATCATCGCCAGCGCCTCCTGTGGCAGTTGCAGCTCGTGGCGCAGGTGCACCGACTGCGTGGCATCGCCGCGCGCCAGCACCAGCAGCCGGTGCGCCACGCGGGCGCGCAGGCTGCGCAACGTGGCGTCTTCCGCCAGCCCGTAGAGCATGCGCACGCGCGCCGCCAGCATCGCCGCGATGGCGTT
>NZ_JBPJZE010000198.1:0-1238 GCF_051216695.1 Variovorax glucosi | reverse complement strand
ATCCAATGTGCTCAGCCCAGTGACGTCAGCGCCTTCGAAAAGGCTTGCATGGAAGCCATCTCGAAGCTCCCTTCGTTCGAATCGGTTTGATGAAATGAGCCCGCCACCACGCGGACAAGCAGGCCATCGGGGCTGTACCCATCGAACTGAGCATCAGCTTCGAACGACCGTCGGACACCCCGGTAGACGGCGTCCTTGAACATGTCTGGAATCTGTTCCGGCAGCACCTCCCAGTTGAACGACAGGTTGGCACCGGACGAAGCCTCGACGGACAGCACGACGTGACCGTACCGATGGAGTCCACCGGATTGGCGCACGATTCGACCTTCCCCCCTCACGGGGGCAGGAAAAAGCAGCTTCTTGATCGCTTCGTATGTCCGTTCATGGCCGCTATAAGCAGTAAGGGGGCGTCAATCCGAGAAGGTGCGAGGCCCTCCCGAAAATTGCCAATGCGCCGGTGAAATCTTTTTATGGTCGTCGGAATGCCCATTCCATGTGTATGTGTGATTGCCGACTAGTTCCGTCTCAAGATGCACTCTCACGTATGTGAAGTCGAGCATAGCTACCGCAGACCTGAATTAACGGGGATGCCACCTTGCATAGAGATCGACAAATGCAACCGAAGGCGGCGATTCGGAAGACCAGTTGATCTGAGCAAGCGCGGTGGATTCTGTCGGCTTGCCATCTCTTATTCCTGGTAGAAACTTGCACATGCGGATCGCGGCCAGGGAGGCCGCATCCAGATCGGCATCTCCAGTGGTGCGGTAGATGGTGATGCTTTCCACCACTCCGCCCACTGACACACCCATCTGAGCACTATACGTTGCCGTGCTTGAGCTTACCGAGCCTGCTGGGCGGACCAATGTGCCGCAGCTTCCCGCGACATTCGTTGGCGGGTACTGATTGATTGGCTCCATCCGTCTCATCTGCTGCCCAAACGCCGCGAAGTGAACACACAGCGCAAAGAGAATCGCCAGTTGTGTAAGAGATGAAGACGCATTGCGCGCCGCAACGAACTCCTGCAGGGGTATCAAGGCCATGGCCTTTTCGCACGCTTGACGGCCTGCATTGAGGCCATTCCAGTTCCTCACAAATTGCGCTGCGTTCATTCAAGGAGGCCTGCTGGTTGAAGGGCCGGTTGCGGGCGAATTCTGCTTCGTCGCTGAGCGGCCAGTCATGGCCGAAACATGCGCTTAGCCTAGGCGCTCTGGTGGGACTTGAAATCTGATACTTGATAC
>NZ_JBPJZE010000197.1:0-1241 GCF_051216695.1 Variovorax glucosi | reverse complement strand
GCGACGACCGACGAGATCCTCGGCGTGCACATGATCGGCCCGCAGGGGCTGCCCACGCTGATGGCGGCGCGCGGCTTCACCGTGACGCCGGTGCTGACCAACGCGCAGGCGCAGACGGCACAGCCGATGCCCGCGCTCGCGGCGCCTTCGCCGGCGCCGAGGGCCGTGCGCGGCGGCAAGGCCGTGAAGGGCCAACGCGGGCAGGCGGTGCAGAAGGGCGGTAAATCGACGAAGGCGGCACCCGCCGCCAGGGGCGCCAAGGCCCCCGCCAAAGCGCCAGCCAAGGCCGCGGCCCCTGCCGCCAAGGGCAAAGTGCGCAGATAATCGCCCGCCATGCACGCGCTGCGAACCCACACCCGCTTCATCGGCCTCGTCGGCCGCTGGGTGTTGCTGTGGTTCGTGATGTCGCTGGGCGTGGCGGTGGCGTCGCCGCTGGTGAACCCACAGCCGATGGAGCTGGTGTGCCCCAGCGCCGGCTCGATCAAGGTGGTGGTGCACACCGAAGACGGCGCGCAGGAAATGGGCGCCTCGCACATGGACTGCTCGCTGTGCGTGCTGACCGGCGCGCCGCCGCCGGCCATGGCTGTTCCGGTTTTCGATCTTCCCTTGCCGCTGGGCCGCGTGGTCCAGTCCATTCCCGCCGCGCGCCTGGCCGCGGCCACCGCGGCGCCGCTACCGGCGCGAGGGCCCCCGACTTTCTCCTGACGCTCTCAAAACCATAGCCGCATACGCACGACCGACGTGCGTTTCGGCCTGTCTGGCTTGAAGTTTCGTGGAGAAGGTTCCTCTTGAAAAAGCATTCCCGCGCCCTGGCGATCGCCATGGCATTCCCCCTTGGTGCGCCTGCGCTGGCGCAGCAGCAGCCCGCCGATGCGCCTGAAAGCGGCACCAGCGGCCGTTCGCTCAGCACCGTCACCGTGAGCGGCGGCCGGCCGACCTCGCTGCCGGCGCAGATCCCCACCACCATCGAAGGCGTGACGCACGACCAGATCGTCGAAACCGTCAACGCCACCGACAGCGAAGACGCGCTCAAGTACCTGCCCAGCCTGGTCGTGCGCAAGCGCTACATCGGCGACTTCAACCATGCCGTGCTCGCCACCCGCGCCTCGGGCACGGGCAACAGCGCGCGCTCGATGGTCTATGCCGACGGCATCATGCTGTCGAACCCGCTGGGCAACGGCGCCACCTACGCGCCGCGCTGGGGCATGGTGTCGCCGGAAGAAATCGAGCGGGTCGACGTG
>NZ_JBPJZE010000196.1:0-1241 GCF_051216695.1 Variovorax glucosi | reverse complement strand
GTGCACCGACAGCCAGCCCTGCAGCGCATCGGGCAGCAGGCTGAAGATGCCGCCGACAAAGGCCGCGGTGCTGGCATAGGCCGACAGCTTGAGTGCGCCGATCTGGCTCCTGGTGCCCTCGAAGGTCGGCGCCATCGCGTCGATGATGAGTGCGAGCACGAACACCATCACCAGCGACAGCACGTAGCCCACGATCATGTTCGCGAGCCCCGAGACGATAGGCACGCGAAAGCTCACGCCGAAGGCGCCGATGCCGATCAGCGACAGGCCGATGAAGCTCGCCACCGCCGGGATCAGCGCGAGGATCATCACGTAGTTCTTGTACAGCGAGGCGGCGTCGGCCGGCTCCGCGTCGATCTCGGGCCAGGTGGCCTTGGGCTTGAGCAGGATGGATTGCGCGCGTTCAACCAGGTTCATTGAGAGTCCTCGGCATGGGTCTCAAAAGTATGCCGAGGCCGCTTGCGGATGACTGCTGGCCAGGAAGCCTATGCCATGCGCTATGCCGCGACGCTGGTTGCCGCATTCGCGCAAAATCCGTCTCCATGCCTAATCTCATCCTGCTGCCCGGCCTCGCTTGCGACGAGCGCATCTGGGAAGCCCAATTGCCCGCCCTTCCCCCCGCCTTCGGCGCCCGCGTGAGCGACGTCCAGCGGCACAACGACTCCATCGAGGGCATGGCCGCAGCCGTGCTGCGCGACAACGACGGCCCGCTGGTGCTGTGCGGCGCCTCGATGGGCGGCATGGTTGCCATGGAGGCGGCCCGCCAGGCGCCCGGGCGCATTGCCGGGCTCGCGCTGCTCGGCACCAGCGCACGACCCGAGACGCCCGACATGTTCACGCTGCGCGAAGGCGCCATCGAATACTTCGAGCGCGGCGAAGTGCGCGACGTGATCGAGCCGAACGTCTACTTCGCCTTCCATCCCACGCAGGCCGCCAACCCTGTGATGGTGCAGCGCTACCTCGACATCGTGCTGGGCGCAGGCGCCGAGCAGCTCGTCCGCCAGAACCGCGCGGTGATGCGGCGGCCCGATGCGCGCCTGCACCTGGCGTCGCTGCGCGCACCGGTGCTGCTGGTGTGCGGCGACGAAGACCGGCTCGCGCCGCCCGAGTGCACGAGCGAGATGGCGGCGCTGCTGCCGCAGGCGCAAGTCGTGTGGGTGCCCGATTGCGGCCACATGCTGACGATGGAAAAGCCCGAGCTCGTCAACGCCGCGCTCAACGGCTGGCTGGCGAGGAATTTC
>NZ_JBPJZE010000195.1:438-1242 GCF_051216695.1 Variovorax glucosi | reverse complement strand
CAGCGCCACGCCATCGTCGTGGCCTGCCAGAGCGCCTTGTTCCTCCTTGCCTTGATGACACAGGACCTCTCTTGACCGAAGAAGACAACAAGAACAACGACAAGCCAGAAAGCACCGTGCTGCGGCGCGGGCTCGCCATCGTGGCGGGCAAGCTGATCATCGGCGCGGCCGGGCTGCTGACCGGGGTGCGCGCCATCTGGTCGGGCACCACGCCGAAGGCCGAGCAGACGCTGTACTTCGCCAACCACACCAGCCACGGCGACTTCGTGCTGCTGTGGGCCACGCTGCCACCCGACCTGCGCGCGCTCACACGGCCGGTGGCCGGGCAGGACTACTGGATGGCCTCGAAGACGCGCCAGTTCATCGGCGCCGACGTGTTCAATGCGCTGATGATCCGCCGCGACGGCTCGGGCCAGGGCGAGAACCCGGTCGAGCAAATGAAGGAGGCGCTGGATGGCGGCGACTCGCTCATCATGTTCCCCGAGGGCACGCGCAACACGGGCGACGAGATCCTGCTGCCGCTGAAGAGCGGGCTCTTCCACCTGGCGCGCGCCTGTCCCAACGTGCGGCTGGTGCCGGTGTGGATCGAGAACCTGAAACGCGTGCTGCCCAAGGGCACGCTGGTGCCGATTCCGCTGGCCTGCACAGTGCGCTACGGCGCGCCGATCTCGCTGGCCGAGGGGGAAGACAAGAACACCTTCATCGCTCGCGCGCGCACGGCGATGCTCGACCTGCGGCCCGAATACGACCGCATCGAACAACAAAACGAACAAAGCAACGGAGGGAGCGCCTCGTGATCGAACT
>NZ_JBPJZE010000195.1:0-428 GCF_051216695.1 Variovorax glucosi | reverse complement strand
ACCACGCTCAAGCTCTTCGGCGGCGTGGCCGGCGTGCTGAGATTGGCCTCGGCCATCGGCGCGCTACTCAAGTGGCGCGTGGCGCACGGCCAGCCGCATTCGGTGATCGACAACCTCAACTCGCGCGTCAACGCGTGGTGGGTGATGGTGGCGGTCATCGGCATTGCCTTCGCCTTCGGCAAGGGCGGCGTGATCGTGTTGTTCTATTTGATCTCGTTCTATGCGCTGCGCGAGTTCATCAGCCTGGCCTACACGCGGCGCGGCGACCACGCGCCGATCGCGCTGGCTTTCTACCTCGCGCTGCCAGGGCAGTATTTCCTGATCTGGATCGACTGGTACGGGCTCTACGCGATCTACATCCCGGTCTATGCCTTCCTGCTGCTGCCTATCCTGGCGGCGGTCGGCGGCGACACACGCCGCTTCCTGGA
>NZ_JBPJZE010000194.1:0-1244 GCF_051216695.1 Variovorax glucosi | reverse complement strand
CAAAGAAGTTCACGAACTTCGAAGGCGGATTCCCCACTTCGGGGCCGCCCATGCCGATACCCGCTATGCGGTCTTGCCATGGCGTGATGCTGTCCAGGAGCGCAAGGGCATCTGCTTCCGTGCGGTGGCGATGGGCGCTGATGAGAAGACCGGAACTGACGTTGTCTTCCCGGCGTGCATCGTCCATCGCGCCAAGTACACCTGCCATCAGCGATTCGATCGTCACGCCGCGGTCGGTGAAGCTTTGCGGCCCGATGAACATCTCCGCATGCAGCACGTTGTCCGTGGCGCACCTGTGCAGATAGGCACGCGTGATGTCATAAAAATCTTGCTGCTGCACCAGCACCTTGCAGCCTTCGAAGTACAGGTTCAGGAAATCTTGCAGGCTCGAAAACTCATAGGCGCTGCGGAGCGCATCTGCGGTTTGCCAGCGCAGGCTGAGACCATTGCGTTTGGCAAGGCTGAGCATCATTTGTGGCTCGATGCTGCCCTCGAGATGCATGTGCAGCTCAGCCTTTGGCAGTTGACGAATAAATTGGGCGCGATCGGTCATGGGCAGGATTGGGTTGTTTCGGAGACGTTCGATCGGGTGCAAACGCATCGCTTCGTCCTTCAAAGGCTAACAGCGTGAAGGGGGGGTGTGGAATCAGAATTGCGTGAAGTCTGTTCGAAAAAATAGAACATCTCAGGCTTCGACAGCGTGCAGAAATTTCTACAGAACGACATTTCAACGACTCTAGCAACGTCATCGCGTCGTGGCGGATAGCTTGGGGTCGGGCCTGATCAGGAAAAACCGCAGCTACGCGCGACTGCCGATCGGTGAGCCGGACGGCACGCCGTCGCAGCGGGCGATGCGGCAGTCGGCAGTCCATCAACGCGTTCTGTCCGGAAACTGGACAAGCTTCTGGAGAACACACACGTGCGTTCAGAAACCAAGAATTTGTCCATCACCCGGACAGGATAGGTTTCCTCTCTCCGACAGGAGCGAAACAATCCGCATCACATCGCCCGATGCTGCGGACTCATGGCCAAGGTAGGGTTGGGCGATGCTCGTTTCGACACTACGCGACCGGGAACAATGCAATGAATTTGGAACTGAAGGGCAAGGTTGTCCTCATCACTGGCGGAAGCAAGGGCATCGGTCTTGCCACCGCGAAAGCCTTTTGCGAGGAGGGGGCCCGGGTGATCGTGTGCGGGCGTGGGCGCGACGCGCTCGACGCCGCAGCTGCTGCACTACGGGGCAT
>NZ_JBPJZE010000193.1:0-1245 GCF_051216695.1 Variovorax glucosi | reverse complement strand
GGAGTCAGCTG
Organism: Variovorax glucosi; assembly: GCF_051216695.1. Lineage (NCBI taxonomy): Bacteria > Pseudomonadati > Pseudomonadota > Betaproteobacteria > Burkholderiales > Comamonadaceae > Variovorax > Variovorax glucosi. The sequence continues at coordinate 1,234 of NZ_JBPJZE010000193.1, read as the reverse complement.
GATCGTGTATGAAAACATGCGCGACAACTTCGGCGACAACCCGCTGACCGGCTTCAAGCAGTACCGCCGCGCCAGCGAGGCATCGAGCAAACCGGTCAACAGCAGCGGTCCGGTGCTGGCCTACGATCCGGCCAGCGACGACGTCGGCAACCCGTTGTACAAGGGCATCGCCAACACCATGCCCGGCACCAAGGTGGACGAGTACCTGGACACCTTCCGCAATGACGTGAAGAACGGCAAGCTCCCGAAGGTGTCGTGGATCATCGCGCCTGCCACCTATTCCGAGCATCCGGGGCCCTCCAGCCCGGTGCAGGGCGCGTGGTACACCCAGCAGGTGCTGGATGCGCTCACCGCCTACCTGCAGGTGCAGCGCTTCGATCTCAAGAAGCAGATTGCGCACAAGGCCACCGAGGTTGTAGCCGAAATCTCCAAGGCTGAGGCCCGCCGCGTGGCGCTGGGCGTGAGCGGCGACAACGACCTGAACATGGCGGCCTCGCGGCGCGCGCTGGTGGCCGCGCGCGAGTCCGACTTCGAGGCGCAGCGCGACGAGGCGCTCGGTCGGTCGCATGGCGAGGCGGCCGTCTGCCTCGCGCGCCACCGCCTCCTGCAGGATCTCGATCGTGTTCTCCTGCGAGCTGAAGTCGATCAGCTGCCCCGAAGCCGCCAGCGCACCGATCACTGCCAGCTGGATCGCCACCTGCAGCAGCACCAGCTGCCGGATCAGCCGTCGCTTGAGCGAAGGCTGTGCGGTTGCCAGGGGCGTGCTCATGGCAGGGAGCGCAGCAGGTAGCCGACGCCGCGGATGCTGGCGATCTCGACACCGGCGCCGGTGTCGGCGAGCTTCTTGCGCAGGCGCGACACATGCGTGTCGAGCGCGTTCGACTGGATCTCCGCGTCCAGCCCGAACACCGCGCGCTCCAGCGAGCTGCGCAGCACTGTGCGGCCGGCGCGCCGCACCAGGGTCTCGAGCGCCAGCAGCTCGCGGCGCGGCAGCTCCATGCGCTGCGCATCGACGCTGGCCTCGCAATGCGTGAAGTCGAACGCCAGCGCCGCGATGCGCAGCACGTCGGGCTGCGCGGTCGCCGGCCTGCGCAGCAGCGCGCGGATGCGGGCCAGCAGCTCTTCCACCGCAAAGGGCTCGCCGAGATAGTCGTCGGCGTCGGCGTCGAGGCCTGCCACACGGTCGTCCAGCGCGTCGCGCGCCGTGAGCATGAGCACCGGCACGTGGTTGCCG
>NZ_JBPJZE010000192.1:0-1246 GCF_051216695.1 Variovorax glucosi | reverse complement strand
CACCGAGGTACGCATCCATGAACACTCCGACCGCGCCTGTTCCCGGCCCATCACCCGAAGCACTGGAGCGCATGCTGGCCGCCGGCCGCGACGGCGCGCTGTTGCGCATGAGCCTGGCGCTCGCATACCACCGGCGCGACGATCAGCAGACCGCGCTGATGCATGTGGCGAAGGCGCTGGCCTTCGATCCCGATTTCACCGCGGCCCATCGCTTGCAGGGACTCATCGCGCTGACCCTCGGCGATGCTGCACAGGCGCAGTCTGCGTTTGCCAAAGGGCTGGAAGTAGCGCAGCGGCGCGGTGAGCTTCAGCTCGTGAAGGAACTGACCGTGCGACTGCGCCGGCTGGAGAAAGAGAACTTGCGTACTCAAGGGTCGAATTAATGGAAAGTGTGTGAATCACGCTCTACGATTCGACGTTCGAAACCCAGACAGGAGATCGCCCCATGCCCCCCACCGAAGTCGTCATGCCCGAGCAGTTGCAAAGCGCGCTCGAAGCCCAGAGCCGCACGCCGATCGCACGCATCGGCGAAGCGCTGACTTCACTGGGCATGATCACCGACGAGCAGCTTCGCGCGGGGCTCGCGCAGCAACAGCTGGAGCCCACCGTGCCGCTGGGCGAGACGCTGGTGCGCATGGGTGTGGTCAGTCGGAGCCAGCTGCAGACCGCGCTGGTGCGCAAGATGGGCTACCCCCTCGTCAACCTGCATGTGTTCCCGGCAGCTGCGGACGCACTGCGCAAGCTTCCCTATTCCGTGTCGCGGCGCCTGCAGGTCATGCCGCTGATGCTGCACGAGGGGCGGCTCGTCGTGGCGATCGACGACCCGACCAGCCGGCATTCGGCCCTCGACGAAGTGGAGTTCATCGCGCAGATCAAGGTCACGCCGGTCGTCGGGCAATGCCTCGACCTCGACGGTGTGCTGCACACGGCATATGAAAAGATCGGCGAGCCGACGGCCGCCGCGCCCAACGCTTTTTCGTCCAACCTCGATCCCAGCCGGCCTCTCGATTTCGACATGGCCGGCACCAGCGAGCTGCTGCAGACGCTCGAGAAAGAAGGCCCCGCCGCACCCACTTCCGACGCGCCTATCGAGCAGTCGGACAACTCCCTTGTGCGCATGATCAACAGCATGATCCTCGAGGCGCATCGCGAGGGCGCGTCGGACATCCACATCGAGAGCTACCCCGGCCAGGAAAAGACCCGCATCCGCTTTCGCCGCGACGGCCTGCTCTACACCTACCTGGAG
>NZ_JBPJZE010000191.1:0-1246 GCF_051216695.1 Variovorax glucosi | reverse complement strand
GGACACTACGTCATCGTCCACTACCCTATCCTGGCTGATGCCGGATACATCAGCTAAGATGAACTCGACACGTACGGATGCGACGACAGCCGTCTCCCGATGTCGGGCATGTCGGGCTATACCCCCGGCGCAGAAATGTCCGGGGGCTCCATTGGCCTCGGCTTACCAATGGCGGTAGGCATGGGTCTTGGACTGAAACGCAAGAATAACAAGGCGTTCGTCTACACGTTCATGGGCGACGGAGAGATGGCCGAGGGTCCGACCTGGGAAGCAGCGGCCGCCGCGTCGCACTTCGCGCTGGACAACATCATCGGCATCGTTGACTTCAATGGCGTCCAAGCCGATGGCCCGAGTACCCAGATATTCAAGACGGAACCACTGACCGACAAGTTCCGCGCTTTCGGCTTCCACGTACAACGCGTGGACGGGAACGACCTGGAGGCCCTCGTCGATGCGTTTGAAATGGCGCGTAATCTGAAAGACGTCGTGCCTCGAATCATCATCTGCGACACGAAGATGGGCAAGGGTGTGGACTTCTTGGAGAAGCGCGAGAAAAACCATTTCATCCGCCTGGAAAAACCTGAGTGGTCGTCAGCGTACGAGCGCCTTGGCGCATTGAGGAAAGAAGTAGCATGAACAACAGCACCGTGATGGAACAAACAACAGTCCAAGCGCCGAAGCCCATGGCGCAAATCGCTTCGAACGTCGAAGAAGGGCATCGCGTCCGCGCCACGCCCTTCGGCAAGGCACTGGTCGCCCTGGCCGAATCGGATCCGCGCATCGTGGGCATGAGCGCAGACCTGGCCAAATACACCGACATGCACATCTTCGCGCAGGCCTTCCCGGACCGCTTCTACCAAGTCGGGATGGCCGAGCAGCTGATGGCAACGGCGGCGGGAGGATTGGCAAAGGAAGGCTTCGTCCCTTTTGCTTCGACCTATGCGACTTTCGCATCGCGCCGCTGCTATGACTTCATGTCGCAAGCTGTCGCGGAGCAAAACGCCAACGTCAAGCTGATCGGCGGCCTGCCTGGCTTGACCACAGGCTACGGCCCAAGCCACCAGGCGACAGACGACCTCGCCATTTTTCGCGCGATGCCGAACCTGGTCGTGATAGATCCGTGCGACGCGCTGGACATCGAACAAATCGTGCCTGCCATCGCAGCCTATCCCGGCCCCGTCTACATGCGAGTGCTGCGCGGCAATGTGCCATTGGTCCTTGACGAGTACGACTACAAGTTCGAGCT
>NZ_JBPJZE010000190.1:0-1246 GCF_051216695.1 Variovorax glucosi | reverse complement strand
GGCCGATGACACCGAGGCCTTTGCCGCACAGCGCATGAATGCGGGCATTGCGCGCGCACTTGCCGGCCGCAAGGTCGAATCTCTCTAGAACAACAACATGCCCACGATCAAGATCTACCCGCATCCCGAGTACTGCCCGCAGGGCGCTGAAATCACCGCGCCCGCCGGCACCTCGATCTGCGAGGCGCTGCTCGACAACCACATCAACATCGAGCATGCCTGCGAGATGAGCTGTGCTTGCACCACCTGCCACGTGATCGTGCGCGAGGGCTTCAACTCGCTGAACGAGGCGGAAGAGGGCGAAGAAGACTTGCTCGACCGTGCCTGGGGCCTGGAGCCGCAGTCGCGCCTGAGTTGCCAATCGATCCTGGCGCAGGAGAATGTGACTATCGAGATTCCCAAGTACTCGATCAATCACGCCAAGGAAAACCACTGATGTCGCGCCAGATCGTTCTCGACACCGAAACCACCGGCCTCTCCGCAGAGAACGGCGACCGCGTCATCGAGCTTGGCTGCGTCGAGCTGTTCGCCCGCAAGCTCACCGGCAACGACCTGCACATCTACTTCAACCCGGAGCGCGAGAGCCATGAAGACGCGCTCAAGGTCCACGGCCTGACGACCGACTTCCTGCGCGACAAGCCGAAGTTCGCCACGTTGGCCAACGACATCGTCGAGTACCTGCGCGATGCCGAGCTGATCATTCACAACGCGGCCTTCGACGTCGGCTTTCTCAACAAGGAGTTCGAGCGTGCCGGCCTGCCGCCGCTGCGCACCTTCGTCAGCGAAGTGACCGACACGCTGGCCATGGCCAAGCAGGTGTACCCGGGCAAGCGCAATTCGCTGGATGCGTTGTGCGACCGCTTCGGCGTCGACCGTTCGAACCGCACCTTCCACGGCGCCAAGCTCGACGCGCAGCTGCTGGCAGACGTCTACATCAACCTCACGCGCGGCCAGGATGCGCTGCTGATCGACGTGGCTTCGAACGAGCCCGAACTGGGCACCACCGTGGTGGCCATCGACCTGAGCCAGTTCGAGCTGCCGGTGATCTTGGCGGCCGAGCACGAACTGACCGCGCACGAGGCGGTGTTGCGGCAACTCGACAAATCGAGCGGCGGTCGCACGCTGTTTCGCGAAAACGGCTGAAAAGCTATGGCATAATCTGAGGCTTCGCACAACGCGATACGTTTTCAGAACGCTGCAGGCAACAGCAGCGTTTCGGGCGGTTAGCTCAGGGGTAGAGCACAGC
>NZ_JBPJZE010000018.1:0-2004 GCF_051216695.1 Variovorax glucosi | reverse complement strand
CTGCGAGGAATCCGCACAGCGCGTAGGTCGCTATCAGCATGCGGGCCTGCGAGATGCCGGCGTAGCGCGCCGCCTTGGCGTTGGTGCCGAGCAGGAACAGGCGGATGCCGAAGGGGCTTTGCCGCAGCAACCAGCCGACGGCCATCAGCATCACGAGGAAGATCACGAACGGAATCGGCACGCCCAGCACCATCTCGTTGCCGATGGCCGAGAGCGCCTCGGCATCGCCCACGCGCAGGCTGGAGCCACCCGTGAGCACCACTGCCAGGCCGGTGTAGAGCAGCTGCGTGCCCAGCGTGCAGAGAATGCGCGTGAGGCCCGCCTTCGCGATCAGCATGCCGTTGAGCAGCCCGCCGGCCAGGCCCACCGCCAGCGCGATGACGGCGAACCAGCCGGTGTAGAGCCAGGGCGATACATCGGGCGCGGCCAGCTGCGGCGCGAGGGTGGCGGCCACCACGCCGGCCAGGTTGGCCAGTGCCACGCCCGACAGGTCGATGCCGCCGTTGCCCGAGATCATCGACAGCGCCACGCCCATGGCCAGCAGGCCGAGCTCGGGCAGCTGGCCACCCATGGACTGGAAGTTGTAGACGTCGAGAAAGTCCCCTTTGGACAGCACCGTCGCCACCACGAGGATGAGGACGTTGATGCCGACCAGGAAGTTGAGTTCGCGGTCTGAAAACTTGAGCTTCATGGGCAAGGTCCTGTCAGGCGGCGCGGCCCAGCAGCGCATCGACCTCGGCGCGCGTGGGCATCGAGGGCGCCGTGCCGGCACGCGTCACGGAGATGGCCGCGACCGCCGCGCCGAAGCGCGCCGCCTCGCGGGCGGTGGCGCCTTCGGCCAGCGCGGCCGCAAAGCCGCCGTTGAAGGCGTCGCCCGCGCCGGCGGTTTCCTTCACCGCGCCGGCCCGGAACACCGGAATGTGCTCGGAGCCCTCGGCGCTGTGCAGCAGGGCGCCCTTGTCGCCGAGCGTGATGAGCGCGCAGCCCACGCCCTTGGCGAGGAAGAAGTCGCCCGCGCGGCGCGCGTCCTCAATGGTTTCGACGGGCATGCCGCTCAGGGCAGCGGCTTCGTGCTCGTTGGGCGTGATGTAGTCGCACAGCGCGTAGAGCGCGTCGTCGAAGGGCAGGGCGGGCGCGGGGTTGAACACGGTGACCGTGCCCGCGGCGCGCAGCGGCGGCCGGCTGTTCGAGCTGGGTGACGAACACGCGTGCGCCGCGGATCGCATCGGCCGCCGCGTCGACGTCGGCGGCATCGATCAGCATTGCGGCGCCCGGCACCACGATGATGGCGTTGTCGCCGGTGACTTCGTGCACGTAGATGAACGCCGCGCCGGTCGGCTGCGCCGTCACTTGCGGCGCACGCGGCGTGATGCCTTCGCGCGACCACAGGGCGAGCGCGTCGTTGCCGAAGGCGTCCTGCCCCAGCTTGGATATGAACGTCACACGGGCGCCTGCGCGTGCGGCTGCCACGGCCTGGTTCGATCCCTTGCCGCCCGGGCCCATTGCGAAGCCGGAGCCGGCGATGGTCTGGCCCACGCCCGGAAGGCTGGACGCGCGAAACGCGAGGTCGGCGACGAAGATGCCGAGCACGGCAACGCCGTGCTGCCTGGAAGTGATGACGGTCATGGGGTCAGGCCTGCGGCGCGAGCACGCCCTTTTTGAAGATGAAGCAGCCGTAGAAGCGGCGCTCGCCGGTGGCGACAACGCAGTAGGCGCGGCGCGCGGCTTCATAGAAGGCGAAGCGTTCGATGGAGCCGAGCGGACGCACGCGCCCCTCGGCCGCATCGATCTCGCGCTGCATTTCCTGCTGCACCGGCGGGATCTCGTGTGGCTGGCCCATGATTTCCATGCGTCGCGCCGGATCGTCCACCGCCTCGTCGAGCGGCAGCACCGACAGGATGGCGCGCGCCGCCTCGGTGGTGCCCACGCCGTCGATGCGCAGCAGCCGGCCCAGCGTGGTCTGGCGCGCCACCGAGTCGGCCGGAAAGTTGGCATCGCACAGCA
>NZ_JBPJZE010000189.1:0-1248 GCF_051216695.1 Variovorax glucosi | reverse complement strand
TCCTCGTCGCCACACCGGGCCGTCTGCTCGACCTGCAACAGCAAGGCATGCTCGACCTGTCGCACGTGGAAATCCTCGTGCTTGACGAAGCCGACCGCATGCTGGACATGGGCTTCTTCGACGACATCGTGAAGGTGGCGCGCCAGTGCCCCAAGGAACGCCAGACGCTGCTGTTCTCGGCCACATATCCCGAAGGCATCGCCAAGCTCGCGCAGCAGTTCATGAAGAACCCCGAGCAGATGACAGTGCAGGCGCAGCATGAAGGCAGCAAGATCCGCCAGCGCTGGTACCAGGTGCAAGACAGCGAGCGGCTGCACACCGTGAGCCTGCTGCTCGACCATTTCCGCCCCGTCAGCACGCTGGCCTTCTGCAACACCAAGCAGCAGTGCCGCGACCTCGTCGAAGTGCTGCAGGCCCAGGGCTTCAGCGCGCTGGCGCTGTTCGGCGAGCTGGAGCAGCGCGAGCGCGACCAGGTGCTGGTGCAGTTTTCCAACCGCAGCTGCTCGGTGCTGGTGGCAACCGACGTGGCGGCGCGCGGGCTCGACATTGCGCAGCTCGAAGCGGTGATCAACGTCGACGTGACGCCTGATTCGGAAATTCACATCCACCGCATCGGCCGCACCGGCCGCGTGGGCCAGTCGGGCGACGCCGAAGGCTTGGCGCTGAACCTCGCCAGCATGAACGAGATGGGCAGCGTCGGAAAGATCGAGCAGCTGCAGGGCCGCGAGTCCGAATGGCACGAACTGGCCGAGCTCACGCCGGGCAAGGGCGCACCGCTGCAGCCGCCGATGGCCACGCTGCAGATCGTGGGCGGGCGCAAGGAAAAGATCCGCGCCGGCGACGTGCTGGGCGCGCTCACGGGCGATTGCGGCTACGCGAAAGACCAGGTCGGCAAGATCAACGTCAACGAGTTCTCGACCTATGTGGCGGTCGACCGCGCCATCGCCGAAGAGGCGGCGCGCAAGCTGTCCAGCGGCCGCGTGAAGGGCAAGTCGGTCAAGGTGCGGCTGCTGACGCTGCAGGACCTGTAGCAGCCACTGCAGGCTGCGGCGTGGCGAGCGCCGAAGTCGGCGCCACCGGTGCATCGAGCACCGGAGCCGGCGCCGCATCGGGCGCCTCCTGCCGTGCCAGCTTCGCGGCCAGCCGGAATGCCACCACCACCGCCAGCAAGCCGAAGATCGACGAGACCACGGCCTGCCCGATCAGCACGCCGGCCGCGCCGTAGTGCGAGCCCCACCAGGGGGACGG
>NZ_JBPJZE010000188.1:0-1248 GCF_051216695.1 Variovorax glucosi | reverse complement strand
TGCCCTGGGGCTGCAGCGTGAACTCGGCCGTGTTGTGGCCTTCGAATGGCTTGATGAAGTCGAGCTTGATCGCGACCTTCGACGAAGGCGCCGACTCCACGATCTCCATGCTCCCTGCGCCCGCCTTGTCGTTGCCCTCCCAGGCGTAGGTGGCGCCCTTGCCGCTCGCCGTGCCGCCGAAGGTGCGCTTCATTGCGGGGTCGAGCTTTTCGTAGGGCGACCAGGCGTTCCAGCGGTGGAAGTCGTCGATCAGCGGAAAGATCTTCTCGGCCGGCGCGTCGATGCGCGCGGTGCGTTCCACGCGGAAGGTGTCGGGCCGGGTGGCCGCGAAGATCAGCAGCGCGGCGATCGCGAGGACGACGACGAGGGCAATTTTCTTGAGCATGGCAGGGCTCTCTCTGGAGATTCTGGATATGGATGGAAAGAAGGTGCGCGGGATCAGGTGGGTTGCGCTACGACCAGCAGCCAGCCCACGCCGAAGCGATCGGTCAGCATGCCGAAGTTCGAGGTGAAGAAGGTCGGCATCAGCGGCTGCATGACCTGGCCGCCTTCGGCCAGTGCGTTGAACCACTTGACGACTTCGGTGTCGGTGCTGGCGGTGAGCGCGAGCATGATGCCCTCGAACTTCGCCTGGCCCGAGCAGCGGCCGTCGGAGGCCATCAACTCGGTGTCGCCGATGCGGAACACCGCGTGCATCACCTTGTCGGCACCGGGCGTGCCGCCGGCGCAACCGGCTTCGGCATTCTCCGAAGGGGCTCCTGCAGGCGCTTCGCTGTAGCGCATGAGCTGCACGACCTCGGCGCCGAGCGCCTTCTTGTAGAAGCCGAGCGCTTCGTCGCAGCGGCCTTCGAATGAGAGGTAAGACTGGACTTTCATTGCGATTCCTTTGGATTGGAGAGGTGACTCGGAGGCCCCCGGTGTCATGGGCCGCAAACAATTTGATTAGTTTGTGTACACCGTCCACAAAGAATAACAGGGATAATGGACAGTGTCCACATGGAATTGCAATGAAGCTCAACAACGTCCCCGACAGCCTGCCGCCCGCCCGCAGCACCTATCGCCACGGCGATCTGCGCCGGGCGCTGCTGGACGCGGGCATCGAACTGGCGCGCGACGGCGGCCCCGGCGCGGTGGTGCTGCGCGAGGCCACGCGGCGCGCGGGTGTGGTGCCCAATGCGGCATACAGGCACTTCGGCAGCCGGCAGGAGCTGTTGCTGGCGGTGCGCGAGGCGGCCCTGGCCGCGGCGG
>NZ_JBPJZE010000187.1:0-1249 GCF_051216695.1 Variovorax glucosi | reverse complement strand
GAGCGGGCCGTTCTGTTCGGTCCATCGGATCGCCTCGGTGATCACCGCATCCGGAAAAGCAGATTCGCGCAGCGCGGTGTTGGTCAACAGGGTCCCTTTGCAGCCAATCGGTCAATGAGGCCCCGCACGGCGCCGGGGGCGCGCAAATTATGCCCGGCGAGCTTCGGGCGGCCACGATGAGAAACGGGGCCGCAAGCGGCCCCGTTCTGCATGGTGCGGGAGTCGTTGGTGCGTGCCCGGTCTCAGCGAAGGCCGAAGAACGAAAGCACGGCTACGACTACCACGACCAGACCGACGATGTAGATGATGGAATTCACGCGAGGACTCCTCTGGGTTGAAGATGAATCCAGCATTGCCCCGCCTTCGCGGCGTCACTGTCGGCAGGGGACGGCGCGTGCTGTAGGCGCGTGCGAAGCGTCGGCCCACGACATGTCCCGCATCAGCGTTTCCTGACCGGGCCGAGCGCTCGCTCAAGCAGCCAAAGCATCGCCGTGCGGGTTTCCTCTACGTCCGCGCCTGCGTCGATGGCCAGCGCGGCCCGGTCGAAGGCCGCCGCGAGCAGCGGGGTCAGGGCGTCGAGCGACGCCTCGCCCTTGCCCATGCCGGCGCGCTCCAACCCCTGTCGCAGCGACTTCGCCGAGGTCGCGTCGTCCATGGCCATGACTTCCGCCATGCCCAGCACCGCCGGCCCGTCGATCAGCAGCAGCCGTGTGCGGCCCGGCACCGTCATCGCGTTCAGATAAGCCTTGCTGCCTTCGAGCAGCGCCTCGCGCGGCGAGAGCTGCTCGGGCGTGGCTGCCTCGATGTCGGCGGCCACGGCTTCGCCTTCGCGCAGCAGCACCTGGCGGAACAGGTCGCGCTTGTCCGCGAAGTGGTGGTACAGCGCGCCTCGGGTGATGCCGGCGGCCGTCGCAATCTCCGGCGTCGAGGTGTCGCCGTAGCCCTTGCCGACGAAGAGCGCGCGCGCCGCCTCGATCAGCGCGAGGCGCGTGGTTTCCGTGCGTTCACGGTTGGTTCGGACTGGGGGAGGTGAATCGGCCATTTACATACAGTCTGTCTGTAAGTTATATTCAAATTTACATGCAGCCTGTATGTTAAATGAAAGGATTCATCGTGAAAGTGACGAGCTACTACCCCGTTCTCATGACCAACGACGTGGCGGGAACGGCGAACTTCTACCAGGCGCACTTCGGCTTCACGCCGCTGTTCACGAGCGACTGGTACGTGCACCTGCAACTGGCGGACGAGC
>NZ_JBPJZE010000186.1:0-1251 GCF_051216695.1 Variovorax glucosi | reverse complement strand
CAGCCCGATGGCGCAGGCCCTGAGCCATGGCCGCTCGCGGCTCATCGGACTGATCGTGGCCGACATCACCAACCCGTATTCCGTGGCGGTGCTGCGCGGCGCCGAGAAGGCCTGCCAGGACGCCGGCTACCTCGTGATGCTGTTCAACCTCGGCAACGAGAGCGAACGCGAGCGCGAAGCCATCGACGCGCTGGCGGGCTACCAGGTCGACGGCTTCATCCTCAACACGCTGGGCCGCGGCAGCAACGTGGTCGATGCGGTCACGCTGCACGGCAAGCCGGCAGTGCTGGTCGACCGGCGCCACGCCGGCATGCACACCGACTTCGTCTCGCTGGACAACCACGCCGCGATGCAGGCCACCTGCGGCCATCTGGTCGAAGGCGGGTATCGCGAACTGCTCTACGTCACAGAGCCGCAGAAGGGCGTGAGCTCGCGGCGCGAACGTACGGCCGCCTTCGGCGCCTGCGTGGTCGCGCACGAGCCGCGCGTGGCGGGCGAGGTGTTCGAGTGCGTCGAGGGCGAGAGCGATGCGCTCGACGAGGCCCTGCGTGCCCTGCGCCAGCGCGCCAAACGCGGCCGCCGCGCCGCCGTGGTCGCGGGCAATGCCGTGGTCACGCTGCGCATTGCGCAGGCGATGGCGCGGCTGGGCTGGCAGTTTGGTGCCGACCTCGGCTTTGTAGGCTTCGACGATCCCGAATGGGCCTCGCTCATCGGGCCGGGCCTGAGCACCGTGGCCCAGCCCACCGACGCCATCGGCCGCACGGCCGCTACCTGCCTGATCGAGCGGCTGCGTGGGCTGGATGCGGCGCCGCGCCAGTTGCTGCTGCCTGGAGAGCTGGTGGTGCGAGGCTCGTCGCAGGCGCTCTAGCGTCCTGCTGCGCGCGGTCGAAAGTGACCGGCCCGCGCATCCAGTCGGCCGCGCGCTCGGCAATCATGATCGTCGGCGCGTTGGTGTTGCCGCCGATCAGCGTCGGCATGATCGAGGCATCGACCACGCGCAGATTCTCGATGCCGTGCACGCGCAGCTTCGCGTCAACCACTGCCATCGCATCCGTGCCCATCTTGCAGGTGCCCACGGGGTGATAGATGGTGTCGGCGCGCGCGCGAATGTGCTGAATGAGTTCTTCGTCGGTGTGCGCGTCGGCCGTGTAGAGCTCGCGGTGGCGGTACTTTTCGAGCGCCGGCGCGTGCAGGATCTCGCGCATCTTCTTCACGCCCTGCAGCAGCAGGGCCACGTCTTCCGGGTCTGAC
>NZ_JBPJZE010000185.1:377-1253 GCF_051216695.1 Variovorax glucosi | reverse complement strand
CTCGCCGGACTGCATTCCCTGGACCCGCTCCTGGATCAACCCGGCCTGGTTGTAGCGGTATTCCGTTCTGCGTCCCAGGGGGTCCGTGTGTACCAACAGTCGCCCCTCGCCATCGCGCTGCTGGCGCGCTTCGGCACCGCCGGGCTCGACCATGGCGGCTAGCTGGCCGTTCTGGTAGACGTACCCGGTCTTCCGGCCCGCCGCGTCGGTTTCGGAACTCTGGCGGCCCTGGTCGTCGTAGCTCCAGCGGGTGACCGAGCCTGAGCAGTCTGCATAGCTGGCGAGCTGCCCCCTGTCGGTGTAGCCCAGCTTCTTGCTGGCGCCCTTGGGGTCGACGATCTCGGCAAGCTGTTGCTGCTCGTTGTAGACGTATCGCGTGACGCGGCCGAGCGCATCGGTCTGGCTGGCGAGCAGGCCGGAAGCGGTATAGCTGCGCTTCCAGCTTCCGCCCTGGGCATCCACGACGCGAGACAGTCGCCCTTGGGCATTCCAGCCGTAGCCGATCTTGCTGCCGTCGGCGCGCAGATGCTCGATCAGCCGGGCTTGCCCGCTGGCGTGCGTGGTGTAGCTGAAGTGCTCGACGCCGCCATCCGGGTGATGATGCTCGATGACGTTCTTGGCGGCATCGCGCACGAAGCGTTCCCGCGTTCCGTCAGGGTGATCGATTTGGCGCGTGTAGCCCAGGCTGTCGACGTGATGCACGGTGGTGTGGCCGAGCGCATCGACGACGGTGACGGCGCCGCTGTCCGTGGCCCAGGACAGCCGGGTATCGAAGCTGCCGTCATCGGCCCACTCGCGAACGGCCCGTGGCTGTTCCCAGGCGCCGGCCTCGGCTGGCCCGGCCGGCTCCCACCACTGCAGGTTCATGCCGCGACC
>NZ_JBPJZE010000185.1:0-367 GCF_051216695.1 Variovorax glucosi | reverse complement strand
GCCACGCGGCCTGCGTGCAGTCTTCGCGCGTGAGGGCGTTTTCATCGGCGGCTTGGACCAGGTTGCCGGCATCGTCGTACTTGTAGGAGGCTAGTTGCCGTGTCTGCCGGCCATCGGCGACCTCCCACAGCGCGCAAATGCGCCCGTGTTCCCATTGCACCTTCACGTGAGCCATCAACTGGCCCCCCTGGTAACTGAGGATGTCGCTCAGCCGCCCGGCAGGCAGGAGCGCGGGCGGCGGGAGCTCGTGGCCATCGGAGCGTTCGGGAATGACGTCTTTGCTGTGTTCCGGGCGCGCGTCTGCTTGCGTGTAGCGCAGCTCGATGCGGTGGCCTTGCGAGGCCTGATAGCCGCGCAGGCGCCACAC
>NZ_JBPJZE010000184.1:0-1254 GCF_051216695.1 Variovorax glucosi | reverse complement strand
CGCTGACACCCTTGTAGGGAATGTGCGTCATCGAGATGCCGGTATCACGTTGCAGCACGAGCGCGCTTAGATGAGGCGTCGTTCCGATGCCTCCAGCGCCATAGTTGATCTTGCCGGGATTCTTCTTGGCGCGATCGATGAGCTCCGCCAGGGTCGTGATGCCCGACGACTTTGGCACCGCAATCAACATGGGGCCTCGGCCGATCATGCCAACGATGATGAAATCGGATGCGGGCTTGTACGAAATCGACTTGTACATCGCAGGCGAGATCGCGTTGGTCGACGATACGAGCATCAAGGTGTAGCCATCGGGCGGCGACTTGGCGACGACCGAGGCGGCCAGCGTCGTGCCGGCGCCGGGGCGGTTTTCGACGATGACGGCTTGCCCCAGAGCCTTGCCCATCGAGTCGGCGAGAACGCGCGCCACCCCGTCGGCGCCTCCACCCGCAGTGAATCCGACGATCAACTTGATTGGACGTTCGGGCCATGCCGCCTGGGCGGCGGAACAGGCAGCGACGAGCGCCAGCGTCATCAGGTACCGGGGCCCGGCCTTGCTGAAAGAAATACTGTTCATGGAAGTCTCTGTCATGCGGAGGGAAGTGCGGCGAGCAGGGCGCGGGCCGACATGGAATGAAAGCCGAGGCAGGCCTCAAGGAACCGCGCACCATCGCGCTGTTGCCCGGTGGCACCACCCCAATCGAGGCAATCCTCGAGCTTCGCGGACAGCTCCGCGCTGCTCAGTGGCTGCGAAGCCGAACCATGCAATTGCTCGATGCGCTGGTTCACGGTGCGCCCATCCCGCAGATGCAGAGTGACATCGGCCCAGCGCGGCGATGCGGCACCGTCGTCATCGCGCCAGCGCACCTTGTCCAGAAAACGCTGGATCTCGGGGCGTTGGACTGCCGCGTCCGTGAAGCTTGCAAGACGCACGGCCCCGTCGGACAGCGCCACCGCAAGGGCATAGGGCAGGCTGAACTTGCCCTCGAGTCCCAGCGAAGGGCGCGGATGGACCAGGGGGAGCAACCCGGTCCTGCTGCTGAGGACCTCGATGGTTTCCACATCCTCAAGGCGCAGGCCATGCGCGGAACGCAGTGCCAGCACGGCATCGATGGAACGGTGCGTCGCGTAGCACATGGGGTACTGTTTCACGTCGACCCCGCTGCGCTCGATTTCCAGAGGCGACTCGCCCAGTCCGGCCAACACCGTATCGACGGGTTCGCCGTTTCCGTAGAGCACCAGGTACCCGGTCGGTCC
>NZ_JBPJZE010000183.1:0-1257 GCF_051216695.1 Variovorax glucosi | reverse complement strand
GCGCAGGCTGAGCGACTGGCGCGCGAGGTCATGGCGCTGTACACCTGCGGCCCGGCAGGCGGCGGCGGTGTGCGCACCGCACTCACACCGCGGCTCAACACGCTGTCGTGCCTGCTGCCGCGCGAGGCGGTGCCGGTGCGCTTCGAACTGGTCGGCGAGGCGGCGCTGGCATGAACACCATCACCACCGACACCGTCGAAGTGCCGCTGTACCGCGCCGCGCATGGCCGCACCGGCGACAAGGGCGACCGATCCAACATCAGCGTCATCGCATGGCACCCGGAGCTTTATCCCTTGCTGGTCGAGCAGCTCACGCCCGAGCGCGTCGCGGCGCAGTTCCATCACCGTGCGCCATCGCAGGTCCAGCGATTCGTGTTGCCGAAGCTCCATGCAATGAACTTCGTGCTCGACGCGGTGCTGGACGGCGGCGTCAACGATGCACTGAACCTCGACGCGCATGGCAAGGCGCTGTCCTTCCTGCTGCTTGACATGCCTGTTCGCGTGCCTCGCGCGCTTGTGCCACTGCTGGCCGGGCCATAGCCGCGGCTCTTTTCTTTTTCCCCTAGCCATTCCATCCGGAGACAAAACAATGAAACGATTTCCCCTCACCGCACTGACCGTCGCGCTGGCCCTGGTGCCGCTGCTGGGCCATGCGGAGGCCTTCCCCGAGAAGGCCATCACCTTCGTCGTGCCCTTCGCGGCCGGCACCGCCACGGACCAGATCGCGCGCGCGCTCGGCAACCAGATCGCGGCGGAGACGAAGCAGGCCGTCATCATCGACAACAAGGCCGGCGCCAGTGGTTTCATCGCCTCGCAGAACGTGGCCAAGGCGCCCGCCGACGGCTACACGGTGCTGATCACCACCAACACCACGCATGCGGCCAACGAGCACCTGTTCAAAAAGCTGCCCTACGACCCGGTGAAAGACTTCGCGCCCATCGCCGCGCTCGGCAAGGGCGGGCAGATCATGGTGGTGAACCCCTCGTTCCCTGCGAAGAGCGTGGCCGAGTTCATCGCGCTCGCAAAGAAGGAGCCGGGCAAGTACAGCTTCGGCAGCGGCAGTTCGTCGAGCCGCATGGCGGGCGAGCTGCTTCAGCAGATGGCCGACATCAAGCTGCTGCACGTGCCCTACAAGAGCAACACGCTCGCCGTGACCGACCTGCTGGGCAGCCAGATCAACATGATGATCACCGACACGGCCACCGGCCTGCCGCAGGTCAAGGCCGGCAAGCTGCGCGCGCTGGGTATCTCCAGCTCG
>NZ_JBPJZE010000182.1:0-1262 GCF_051216695.1 Variovorax glucosi | reverse complement strand
TCCAGGCTGCCCGGCTTGCGTGCATCGAGCGGGTCATACCAGGCGCCCGTCGCTATCTGCGCCACGCCGGGCCGCACGCCATCGGACAGCACCGCTCCCGCGAGGAATTCCCCCAGCGCATTGAAGACGCGCACCAGGTCGCCGCATCGGTGCACGACGAGAGCTTCAGCTTCGACTTCGAGCTGCTCGACCTCGTGCGCATTCCCGAGCCGCACCAGCGCATCGACGACCATCCGCACAACCTCTCGGGCGGCCAGCGCCAGCGCGTGATGATCGCGATGGCCGTGGCCTGCAAGCCGCGCCTGCTGGTGGCCGACGAGCCGACCACGGCCCTCGACGTGACCCAGATCCTCGAACTGCTCGACGGCCTGCGCCGCGAGCTCGATATGGCGCTGCTGCTGATCACGCACGACCTCGGCCTGGTCGCTCAGTGGGCCGACCGCGTGGCCGTGATGTATGGCGGAGAGAAGGTCGAAGAAGCGCCCACCTCCCGGCTCTTTGCCGCACCGTCGCATGCCTACACCAGGGGCCTGCTGGGCGCCTCGCTGCATGCCGGCAGCTCGCTGCACTACGCCGATGCAAGGCTGCCCGAGATACAGACGCGGCTCGATCCCGGTACTGGCGTGCGTGACTTCGCGCTTCATGTGCCCCAACCCACGTCGAAGGTGCGGGCCTTGCCGGTTCGCAACGCGGCCGGCGAGCCGCTGCTGTCGGTGCAGGACCTGCGCACCGATTACCCAAAGCGTGGCGGCGGCGTGCTGCATGCGGTCGATGGCGTGTCCTTCGATATCCGTGCTGGCGAAACCGTGGGACTGGTGGGTGAGTCGGGCTGCGGCAAGTCAACGTTGTCGCGCACCTTGCTGCGGCTGGTGAACCCGGCGAGTGGTCGCATCGTTTTCGACGGCACCGATATCGCGTCGCTGTCCGAGAAGGCGCTCAAGCCGTGGCGCCACCGCGTGCAGATGGTGTTCCAGGACCCGTATGCGTCGCTGAATCCGCGGCGCAGCGTGTTCGACATCATCGAATCGGTGCTCAAGGTGCACGGAGTGTCGGACCGCGCGGAGCGGCACAACCGCATCGCGGCCATCCTGGAGCGCGTGGGTCTGCCGGGCGATGCGGGGCGGCGCTTTCCCAACGAGTTTTCGGGAGGGCTGCGGCAGCGCATTGGCATTGCTCGGGCGCTGGTGCTGCGGCCCTCGCTGGTGGTGCTGGATGAGCCTGTGTCGGCGCTCGATGTGTCTGTGCAGGCGCAGATCCTGAAT
>NZ_JBPJZE010000181.1:0-1262 GCF_051216695.1 Variovorax glucosi | reverse complement strand
ATCGGTGAGGCGCTGGTCAACCACCCCGGCATCCACGCGATCAGCTTTACCGGTTCGGTGGGCGTGGGCCGCAACATCGCGATCCAGTGCGTCACCAAGCACAAGAAGGTGCAGCTTGAAATGGGCGGCAAGAACCCGCAGGTGATTCTTGACGACGCTGATCTCGCCCAGGCCGTCGAGCTCAGCGTGCAGAGCGCGTTCTATTCGACAGGCCAGCGCTGCACGGCCTCGAGCCGACTCATCGTCACCGAAGGCATCTACCCGAAGTTCATTGCCGCCATGAAGGAACGCATGGCGAAGATCAAGGTGGGCGATGCGCTCGCGCAAGGCACCGACGTGGGCCCGGTCTCGTCGAAGTCGCAGCTCGAGCAAGACCTGAACTACATCGAGATCGGCCAGAGCGAAGGTGCCACGCTGGCCGCAGGCGGCGAACGCCTGAAGCTGGAGACCGACGGCTACTACATGTCGCCAGCCCTCTTCAGCGAATCGGCCGCGGCCATGCGCATCAACAAGGAAGAGATCTTCGGCCCGGTGGCGAGCGTGATCCGCGTGAAGAACTACGAAGAGGCGCTGGCCACGGCGAACGACACCGAGTTCGGCCTGTCGGCCGGTATTGCCACCACTTCGCTGAAGTACGCCACGCACTTCAAGCGCCACAGCCAGGCTGGCATGGTGATGGTCAACCTGCCGACTGCCGGCGTGGACTATCACGTGCCGTTCGGCGGCCGCAAGGGCAGCAGCTACGGTCCGCGCGAGCAGGGCCGTTATGCGCAGGAGTTCTTCACGACGGTGAAGACGGCCTACACGTTGGCCTGATCTTCATTCAGGCGGGTGGCAGCGAGCTCGGCGGGGCTCGCCGCCTGCGCCGCATCAGGTACTCCACGAGCTCGAAGATCCCTTCGCTCAGCAGCCCCAATGCCGCCGCCGGCAGCGCGCCCGCCACGAGCAGTTCGCGGTCATTGAGCGCCAGCCCCGTCACGATGCGCTCGCCGAAACCGCCCGCACCGATGAAGGCCGCGATGGTCGCCGTGCCGATGGCAATCGCAGTGGCGGTGCGCACGCCCGCCAGCAGCGTAGGCAGCGCCAGCGGCAGCAGCACCAGCTGAAGGCTCTGCGGCGGCGTCATGCCGAGCGCGGTGCCGGCAAGCCGTAGGCCGTTGGGCACTTCGGCCAAACCCGTCACCGTGTTGCGCATGATCGGAAGCAGCGAATAGAGCGTGAGCGCGATCAGCGCGGGCAGCGCGCCGATGGCGCCCAGCATC
>NZ_JBPJZE010000180.1:0-1265 GCF_051216695.1 Variovorax glucosi | reverse complement strand
GACTCTCGGCTACGGCGCCATTGCCTCTGCGGTCAATGCTCTTTACCTGGGCGCGCGTACCGCTCCAGGAACCGGAGCGACCGGAGAGTCGTCGATTGCCATCGGTACGGATGTCGCCTCCACTGGAGCGGGGTCCATCGGTATCGGCGTGCAGTCGAAAGCAACTGGAAACGGTGTTGCCGTGGGTGCGTCAGCCGTTGCCTCGGCGACGGGCGTGGTCGCAGTGGGCGGTGGCGCCACGAGTTCGGCAGTCAATGGTGTGGCTGTTGGCTCCGGAGCCAGTGCCTCCGGAGTCAACTCCGTTTATCTAGGCGCACGCACCGCCCCGGCGACAGGTTCGCTAAGCGAGAGTTCGATCGGAATCGGTACGGACGTGACTGCGAGCGACACATACGCCACCGCCATCGGCTTCAACACGAAGGCGACCGGGCTGCGCAGCGTCGCCCTTGGATACCTCGCAAATGCGGCCGCATTGGATACCGTTGCGCAAGGTACCCGCAGCCAGGCAACTGCTCAGAACGCCATCGCCGTCGGCTTCCAGTCGGTCGCGACCCAGCTGAACTCGGTCTACATCGGCTCGCGCACCGCTGCGGGAACAGGAGCCACGGCAGTCGGCGCCATTGCCATCGGCACGGACGTGACAGCGTCCCAGGACAACGCCACCGCCGTAGGCTTCCAGAGCAAGGCGACCGCGGGCAGTTCGGTGGCTGTCGGCCCGAATGCGGCTGCCTCGGGCCCCGCCGCGATGGCACTGGGTTCCGGCACGATCGCAAGCAGCACCAATGCGGTCGCGCTTGGCGCTGCGGCCCAGGCCACAGCAGCCGGCAGTACCGCCTTGGGTACCTTCTCCACTGCCACGGGAGCGAACTCCACTGCGGTCGGCAACGCCACAGCCAGTGGCGACCGCGGATTCGCTGGCGGCCGTCTGGCCAATGCCGGCGGCGCGGATTCCGCAGCCATCGGCACGTCGGCCAACGCGGCCGGAACAAGCTCGGCAGCGCTCGGCAACCTAGCCAACGCTTCGGCTGATTTCTCGCTGGCCATGGGCAATCAAGCCCTCTCGAGCGGCGTCGGCTCGGTCGCGGCGGGGTCGGGAGCCAACGCCGCGGCCGACGGAACCGTGGCGATGGGCAACAACGCTGCTGCAACCGTCACACGCGCAACCGCACTCGGATTCGGCACAGCAGCGAGCGGCCAGAACGCCACCGCGGTGGGCGCACTCGCCAACGCGTCCGCAGCGCAGGCGGTCGCCATCGGCAACAGCG
>NZ_JBPJZE010000017.1:556-2012 GCF_051216695.1 Variovorax glucosi | reverse complement strand
CGCGGCAGGCCCGGTGGTGCGCGAACTGTCGAACGAGTTCGACCACTACTGGAACAGCGAAGTCGTCTACCCCGTGGGCCAGATCGCCCGCAGCACGCTGACACCCGCGCAACTGCAGCAGAACTTCGAAGCGCTCACAGCCACGGCAAAGCCGCCCGAGGCATTCCGAATCCCGCTGGACGGCAAGATCCTCAACGCCAGCGCAAACGAGCCTTCCGTCGTGCCGCTCGACATGGTGCCGATGCTGAACCTGCCTTTCGAGCTGGCCGAGCACCAGTTGAGCCCGCTGCTGTGGGCCAATGCGCGCGTGCTGTTCGATCCGCTCACCAAGACCGAGGGCCTGAACGAGCGCGAGAACTCCATCAAGGGCACGGTGACCGAAGGCGTGATTAAGTGGTTCGAGACTTCGCGCTCCAGCATCAAGATGGTGTCGCCGTATTTCGTTCCGTCCGATGCGGCCGTGGCCAACCTGGCGCGAGCGCAGGCCGAGGGCATCAGCGTGTCGCTGGTCACCAACTCGCTTGCGTCCACCGACGAGCCATGGGTGTACGTGGGCTACTGGCCGCACATCCACGAACTGCTCAAGTCCGGCGTGACCATCTACGAGCTGAGCCCCACGCTGAGCGTGAAGCGCGGCAAATACGGCATCTTCGGCCACCGCACGGGCGCGTTGCACATGAAGAACGGCATCGTCGACCAGAAGCAGGTGTTCCTCGGCTCGATGAACCTCGACCCCCGCTCGGCCCGGCTCAACACCGAACTGGGCGTGATCATTGACAGCCCGGAGATGGCGCGACAGCTGCTGAGCTTCGCGGATGCGGGCAGCTCCTATCGCTTGCGGCTCGACGCCACTGGCCGGAACGTCGAGTGGGTAGAAGAAGACGAGGACGGCAAGGAGACGGCCTACGACGTGCCGCCCGAAACCTCGGCGTGGCAGCGCTTCAAGCTGCGGTTGATCGCGCCGTTCATTCCGCAGAGCCAGCTGTAGCGGCTCCGCGTTCGCCGGCTCGCGCTCACACGTTGCTGGTGGCGCGCACTTCCTCGATGGTGGTGTGCCCGGCCAGCACCTTCTCGATGCCGTCCTGCCGCAGCGTGCGCATGCCTTCCTGCAGGGCCGCCTGCTGAAGCTCTTCCGCGCGCGAGCCGGTCTGCACCAGGCGACGCAGCGTCTTCGACATCGTCATCAGTTCGTGGATGCCCACGCGTCCCTTGAAGCCGGTGTCGCCGCAATGCTTGCAGCCAGTGCTGGTGTAGGTGTGCAGGTGCCCGTCGCGGCCGTAGCGCTGCACCCAGTCGTTGCGCACTGCCTGGCGCTGGGCCGCATCGTGCTGCTGCGCGCCGAAGGCGTGCATGTAGTCGTCCAGCAGTTCGTCGACGGTCTCGGGGCTTGCGGGCTTGCTGCTGGTGCATTGCCTGCACAGGCGGCGCACCAGTCGCTGCGCCAGCACGGCCAGCA
>NZ_JBPJZE010000017.1:0-546 GCF_051216695.1 Variovorax glucosi | reverse complement strand
GGTCGACAGCACGAGGTGGCCGGTCAGCGAGGCCTCGATGGCGGTCTTCGCGGTTTCCTCGTCGCGGATTTCGCCGACCATGATCACATCCGGGTCGGCGCGCACGAAGGCGCGCAGCGCCTTGGCAAAGGTCCAGTCGATGCGCGGATTGATCTGCACCTGCCGCAGCCCGGTCTGCGTGATTTCGACCGGGTCTTCCGCCGTCCAGATCTTGCGTTCGGGCGTGTTGATGTGCATCAGCGCCGAGTGCAGCGTCGTCGTCTTGCCTGAGCCCGTGGGGCCCACGCACAGCACCATGCCGTAGGGGCGCTCGACGGCCTTCGTCAGCTGCACAAGGTTGTTCGGCGACAGGCCCAGCGCGCTCATGGGAATGGGCTTGGCCGATGCCAGGATGCGCATCACCACGTCTTCGAGGCCGTTGTTGGTGGGAATGGTCGCCACGCGCAGTTCGATGCGGTGCTGCGGCGAGTACTTCGCGAAGTTGATCTTTCCGTCCTGCGGGTTGCGCTTTTCGCTGATGTCCAGGTCGCACATGATCTTCACGCG
>NZ_JBPJZE010000179.1:0-1266 GCF_051216695.1 Variovorax glucosi | reverse complement strand
CGACATTGAAAGCGGACGTGCCGAGAGGCCAGCGGTCGGGATGAGATCGCGTCTTGGCATGTCTTTTCCTTTGAGGGGCGGAACGCGAACCGGGGCTATTTTCAACACTTTGCAACATCCGGCGGAGCAGGCAATCACCTAGCCGGCCACCATCGTTGACCTTTGTTGCGCGATTGCCAAATGAACTGCGCGATCATCGCGCAAGGTGGCTTGCGGAGCGCGCGGGTCAGCTGTCGGCGCGGTAGGCGGAGTCGAGCGTGAGGGTGCCCACGGCGCGCGACACGCAGGCGCAGATGCGCGTGGTGGACTTCTTTTCGTGCTCGCTGAGGAACACGTCGCGGTGATCGATCTCGCCTTCGAGGACGGTGGCGGCGCAGATGCCGCATTCGCCGCGTTTGCAGTCGGCAAGCACGTCGCACCCGTTGTCGAGGAGGCAGTCCAGGATCGATTGATCGGAAGACACGGTGAGCGTCTTGCCGCTTTGCTTGAGCAAGACCTCGAAGGCGCGGTCACCCGTCTGAGCCTCGGGTGCGGAGAAGAGTTCGAACCGGATACGGTCGGACGGCCAGGCTCGGGATTGGGCCTCAGAGAGGATCGCGTCCAGCATGATCTTCGGACCGCAGACGTAGAGGACTTCACCCGCGTCGCAGCCATCAAGCAGTCGTGCAATGTCCAGCGGGGCATTGGCTTCTTCGTCGACGTGGAGCTCCAGCGAGTCCGCGAGCAGCGTACGGAGTTCGGGCACGAATGCCATGAGCTCTCGCATGCGGCCCGCGTACACCATGCGCGCCGCACGGTTCACGCGCTTGAGCTCGGTCGCCATGGAGGCAAGTGGCGTGACGCCGATGCCGCCGGCGACCAAAACGGCCGCTGCCTCGTGATCACGGAGGGGAAAGTCATTCTTGGGCGCCTGCACAGTAACGGAGTCGCCAGCCTTGAGCTGATGCATGTGCTTGGATCCGCCTCGGCCCACATCTTCTCGCCGCACCGCGATGGTGTAGTCGCGGGGAGCAAGCGTCGAGGAACCGGTCGGGTCGAAGCTGATGAGCGAGTAGTGACGCCAGTCGCTTAGGCCAACGCCGAGCTGCACCTGCACCTGGATGTGAGCCCCGGCGCTGAAACTTGGCAGGAGGCCGCCATCCGGCGCTTGAAGGACGATGCGACGAATGAGGGAGTTGAGTTCCTCGGTCGTGGCGACCAAGAGCTGGAGAGTCGAAGGATCGGTCATGGCAGGGTCGGCGCTGAGGGTCGGTAGGTCAATGTCTC
>NZ_JBPJZE010000178.1:0-1266 GCF_051216695.1 Variovorax glucosi | reverse complement strand
GGGGCCTGCCCACACGGCCGACACCGGCATCATGTGCGCGAGGTTCAAGGTCGAGACGATGGGCTGGCGCACATTCGCGTAGGCATGGCCCGGGATCGACGACAGCCAGGCCTCGACCGCATTCAGCGTCTCGGGGATCGTGACGAAGCCCCGGCCCTGGATCGTGCGCTCCACCGCGCGCAGCTTCTCGTCGGCCGCCGCCGCGTCGGCGTCGAGCACGGTCACCGTGGCGGTCACATAGCCGAAAGCCACCTGGTCGATGCCGAGCTCCTGCAGCGCCGCATCGGCATCGGCTGCTTTGTTCGAGGCGTCCGAGTCGACCAGCGGGCTCTCCTGCTGGAAGATCGTCTCTCGCAGCAGCGCCACGATGTTCTTGCGCTTGGCGAACCACTGGCGGCGCAGCCGCACGAGTTCCTTCTCCGCCTCCGCCTTGTCCAGGCACAGGAAGCGCGTGCTCCAGCGGTAGGTGAAGCCCAGGCGGTTCAGGTCGTCGAGCAGGCCCGGCCAGGTCGAGGTCGGGAAGCCCCGCACCGACAGCACCCGAAGGTGACGGCTGCCGAGCATCGGCGCCAGCCCGCCCGTCAGCGGCTCGTCGGCCAGCAGTGCATCGAGGTGCGTCGGCACCTCGGGCACGGCGACCGCATGCCGGCGGGTGGACACGCAGCCGTGCAAGTGGGTCAGCGTTTGGGCATCGTCAAGCCAGCCGATCTCGGGCATCACACCTTCGAGCAGGCCGAGGAAGCGCTCTGTCTCGGAGACGAAAGCTTCCAGCCGTCCTCTCCAGTCCGATCCGTTCGAGGCATCCGATCCCGACTTGTCTTCCGTCCCGGCGTTCTCGTAGAGCAGGTCCGTGGCGCGCGCCTTCGATTCCTCGGGCGGCAGGTACAGCAGCGTCAGGTGATAGCAGCTCTCGAAATGGCTGGCGTCCTCCTCGAAGGCGGCGCGGCGCTCCTCGTCGACCAGCCAGGACAGAGGCTCCGGGAACGACGACTCTGGATAGCCGGCCGCCTCGCGGCGCTCGGCCTCCACGAACAGCGCCCAGCCCGAGCCGAGCCGCCGTAGCGCGTTGTTCAAACGCGCCGAGGTGGCGACGAACTCGCCCTGCGTCGCGCTGTCCAGGTCCGGCCCGCGGAACCGCGCCGTGCGCTGGAGCGATCCATCCTTGTTGAGCACGACCCCGGGCGCGACCAGGCCAGCCCAGGGCAGCCAGTCGGCCAGCAGCGCCGGCCGCTTTCGGTAGTCGGCGAGATTCAGCATCGCGTCTCC
>NZ_JBPJZE010000177.1:0-1267 GCF_051216695.1 Variovorax glucosi | reverse complement strand
GTCGCAGAGCGCGCCGCGGCGCGGCTTCATGCGCGCGAACTCGATCTTCACGGGATCGGCCCAGCCGGGCTGCTCGACCCACCCGCCGCCTTGCCACACGCGGATGGGCTCGCCGCAATAGGCGAGCACGCCGGCCAGCGTGGCCTCGCCGCGCGGCGCACCTTGCGCAGGGGCGATGCAGATGTCGATGGTGTGGATGCCCTGCCAGTCGGCCGCGAGATGGTCGACCACGGCGGACGACAGGGCGGGCACGGTGCTGGCTCCGCTGACGGCGGTGCGGCCTGCGCCGCGGAAGTCGACATCGAGTGCCGCAGGAAAGTCGCACACGAAGCGCCGGCCATCGGCCAGGTCGATGTAGTGCGCGCCCGCCGCCGCGACGGCCTGCGGTACGCGGTAGTCCTGGTTCTGGAAAGGACCGGCGGTGTGGATCACCAGTTGGGCGCCCAACTCGCGCAAGGTGTTCGCGAGGTCGGCGGCCTGCACGTCGATGCGCACACCGTGTGCGCCACCGCCCAGCGATGCCGCGAACTCGGTCGCACGCTGCGCATCGCGCCCCGCCACCAGCAGTTCGATACCGGGGGTGTCGGCCAGCGCACGGCAGATGCGTGCACCGAAGTTGCCGTAGCCGCCGAGCACCAGCGTCTTCATGCCGCCGCTGCGTCGCTGCCCGCGACGTGCCCGCGCGTGAACGCCTCTTCGAAGATCGAGTAGCCCGACCAGTCGGCATGCGCGAACGACAGCCGGCCTGCAACGACGCTGCCGCGATGCGCGGCATCCGGCGCGGTGCGCTGCGGGCCGATCTGCGCGAGCAGGCCGGGCCGGGGGATGGACATGGCATGCCCATAGCGCGTGATGTCGATGCGCGTCGCCAGCGATGGCAAGTCGGGGTGCGGTGCCGACAGCTCGGCCAGCAGGTCATCGCGCCACCCGGTCCACGGGCGCTCCAGCAGCAGCTTGCGGCAATCGGTCGTGTCGTAGCTGCTCGGGCCCAGCGGCCGATACCAGCTGACCACCGTGCCGCGTGGCGTCGGGTCGAGCGACTGGTGGCGCGCGTCGACGTAGCCCAGCCCGCGTGTGCCGTAGATCACGTTGTCCCAGCTCGGCGCAGCGCCAAGCCGGTCGGCCAGCGGGCCGCTCAGGTGCACGTTGGCCACGAGCCAGGGGGCGTAGCGAACGTGCGCAGCGGCGGTCTTCAGCACCTCGGGCGGGTTCTCGACCATGCGCGCGGCGATGAACACGGGCAGGGCGACGATGCAGCGCTCGGCTT
>NZ_JBPJZE010000176.1:0-1267 GCF_051216695.1 Variovorax glucosi | reverse complement strand
CGCGTCGGCAAGCGCAACGAGCTCACGCCGTTCGGCGCGATGGTGCTGGCGCGCGCCAAGCGCATCTCGATGGAGACGCACGAGCTCAAGCGCGCCGCCGCGCTGCTGGCCGACGGGCAAGCCGGTTCGGTGCGGCTGGGGCTTGGCGCCGCGCCGGGAGCGTTGTTCTCGTCGCCGCTGCTGACCCACATGCTGCGCAACCATCCGCGCGTGGGCCTGCAACTGCACGGCGGCGGGCCTGACTTGCAGCTGGCGGCGCTGCGTGCGCGCACGCTCGACGCGCTGGTGCTTACCTACCGGGCCGTGTCACCGCGCGAGGACCTGCACATCGACGTGTTGCCGACACTGCGCTCCGGTTTCGTCTGCCGGCGGGGCCATCCGCTTCTCGCCAAGGGCCGCGGCAAGCCCGTGCGCTTCGACGATCTCGTGCGCTATCCGGTGGTCTCGACGATGGTCAGCGACGACGTGGCGCGCATCCTGGTCGAGCGCTCCCGCAGCGCTGGCTGCACGTGTCGTCGGAAGACATTGGCGCGTTGATCGATGCCGTGCGCAACACCGATGCGATCTTTCTGGGCGTGCTCGCGGCCACGCGTGCGCTGCAGGACAGCGGAGAGTTGGCCGAATTGAAGGTGGAGCCTGCTGCGGGGCTCAGCGCGCAGTTCGCCTTCGTCACGCTCGAAGGCCGCACCGAGGCGCCTGCGCTGCGGCTGGTGCGCGAGTTCTGCGTTGGGCTCGCGCAGGCCGGCGCCGATCAGTCGGGCGCGTAGTCGACCTGGTGGCGCGCGACGCGAAGGTCGCCAAGCTCTTCGCGCACGCGCAGGTGCGCAGGGTGCGTGGCGTAGCCGTCGAGCGAGGCTTGGCTGTCGAACTCGCTGTAGAGCACCACGTCGCAGGCATAGCTTGCGCGGCTCGAATCAACGCCCACTTCGATGTGCAGCAGGCCCGGGATCTGGCCGCGCAGCGATTCGAACTTGCGCTTGAGCAGCTGGCGGGCCTGCGTCTTTTCTTCCGGCGTGTCGCCACGCAGGTCCCACATCACGATGTGCTTGAACATGCGGACGATGGTAAGCACGCGCCTCGCGAAAGGCCATGCGCCGCAGGCCTTCGCGCGTGAAGAACAGTTTTCCGCTTCCGCGCGTTGCGCGCCGCTATGCGTGCTGCTTGCCGAGGAAGCTCGAAATCAGATCCATCGGCAACGGGAACACGATGGTCGTGTTCTAGTCCGCGCCGATCACCGTGAGCGTTTCCAGGTAGCGCAGCTGGATGG
>NZ_JBPJZE010000175.1:0-1267 GCF_051216695.1 Variovorax glucosi | reverse complement strand
TGGCCGCTTCGGCTATGCCAACGGTCCCCTGGACGTGGCACTGGCCGTGGGCCAGAGCACCGTCGTGGACACCACCGCGCTGGAGCGCAGGGTGCAGACCATCAATCTGGGCGCTTCGTACGACTTCGGTCCCGTCAAGCTGTTCGGCGAGCTGTCGAACGTGAAGAACAAGTTCGACTACGCGGCAGCGGTTGACACGCACGACACCTACAACGGCTACCTGATCGGCGCGACCGTGCCGGTGGGCGCAGGCCTGATCCGCGTGGCGTACTCGCAAGTGCGCTACAACGAAGGCACGGCCGGCATCACGGGCGAAGACCCGATGGCACGCAAGTTCGCAGTGGGCTACGTGCACAACCTGTCCAAGCGCACGGCGCTGTATGCGACGGTGGCGCGCGTGAACAACCGCAACGACGTGAACTACACGGGCAGCCTGGTGTCGGCCAGCACCACGGGCTATGGCAGCACGGGCACGGCCTACACGGGCCTGCCGCGTTCTTCTACCGGCTACGACTTCGGTATCCGCCACGCGTTCTGATGACGTGAGGACGTGAAGGGGGCAGCGCGGCCAGCAAGCGGCCGCGTTGCCCGCCCCCGCTGCGCAGCATGGACTGCGCGGCGCCGGGGCATCGCTGCGCTCGGGAGGGACCTCAGGGCAGCGAGGAGATGGAGCCGCAGTTTCAAGGCAGGTGAAATGAAAAAACAGTCATTCGTGCTCGCGCGCTGGTTGCGCGCGTCCGTTTTCTTGCTCGTCGCCCTCGGGTCGCTTGCAGCGGCGCAGGCGCAGGCGCAGAACAGAATTGAATCAGTCACGGGCTCCGTGCAGGCAGGCAGCGAAGTGCTGCGTGTCGATTTTTCCGAACCGTTAGCCGCAGCGCCCAACGGCTTCGCCATCCAGTCGCCGGCGCGCATCGCGCTCGACTTTCCTGGCATGACCAGCCGCCTGGGCCGGGAAGCCATCGACATCAGCCAGGGCAACCTGCGCTCCGTCAACGTGGTGCAGGCGGGCGAGCGCTCGCGCCTCGTGCTCAACCTGAAGCAGGCGACCGCCTACACGACCGAGCTGCGCGGCAAGTCGCTGCTGGTGGTGCTGCAACCCGCGGCGGGCCCCGCACTGGTGGCCTCCACGCCGTTCGAGTTTGCCGAGAACCGCAACCGCGACGTGCTGCCATTGCGCGACGTCGATTTCCGCCTGGGCACCGAGGGTGCCGGCCGCGTGATCGTGTCGCTGCCCAACGACCAGGTGGGCGTGGACATCCGCCAGCAG
>NZ_JBPJZE010000174.1:0-1268 GCF_051216695.1 Variovorax glucosi | reverse complement strand
TGAGCGGCAGATTCTCGTTCAACGCGCGCAGCGCAGTGTCGTATCGTTGCGGGTGCATAGACTCTTGGTCCCTCCGCCCGACATGCTTTCCGCAACGCCTTGCGACAGTGCCACGCGCGCGCCCACCATTCCCATGGACAGCGTGGCCGTCGCCGACCTGCCGCGCAGCGCAAGTTCTCCGTTCTTCGAGCGCCTGCGCGCCACCGTCGGACAGGTCAACATGCGCACGCCCGACCCGCGACAGGCGGCGCGCTGGCACTCGCACACCATCGGCGGTGTCCGGCGGCGCCTTGCGCAACCCCTGACCTTCACGCCCTATGCGGCCGTTCAGCCCTGCTCGGCACGCTGCGGCTTCTGCTCGGAGAACCTTCGCAAGACCGATGGCGGTGTGCCGGCCTCCCGGCTGCGGCCCGACGGCACGTATTTCGATGGCCTTGCCCGTGCGCTGCGGGCCTTGCGCGGCGTGCCGCTCTCGTGGTCGCTGTCGCGCGTGGAAACCAGAGACGACGCCGGCTGGATGCTGCAACTGTTGGACACGCTGGCCGCCGCCGAAGCTGGCGACGGACCGTGCGTCGAAGACCGCGTGCTGTACACCAACGGCGCCGGCTTTGCCAAGGCGGGCGGAGCCACTCTGACGCGTGCTCTGCAGGACTTCGGCTTGAGTTGGCTCGAACTGTCCCGCCACCACCATGAAGGTGCAACCAACCAGGCCATCATGCGTTTCAGGCCCAGGCTGGAGATCGGCGACCAGACGGTGTTCGAGCGCACTGCACGGCAACTGGCCGACGCGATGCCGCTGCGCATGGTGTGCATTCTTCAGCGCGACGGCGTCGCACGGCCGCAGGACGTGTCGGCCTACCTCTCGTGGGCGCAGCAGCACTGCGGCGCCGGCACCATCGTCTTCCGGGAGTTCTCCCGGCTCGACGGCAGCTACCGCGACAACGCCACGGCGCGCTACCTGCACGCCCAGCGGGTGCCAATGGACGCGCTGCTGACGGCTTGCCTCGACGACACCGCCGTCTCGCGCGGCTGGACGGTCGAGAGCCTGACCGAGGGCTACTACTTCTGGAACCTGCGCCTGCGCACAGCGAATGGCTTGGCGGTGATCTTCGAGAGTTCCGACTACGGCGCGATGCACGCGCGCCATTTGGAGAAAGCATCGCCGCGAGCCGGGACGCTCCACACGACGGGGGAAGCGATTTCGGCAGCGTTGACGGGGGCGACGGCAGCACGCGGGAACGAGGGTGCCGGCATGGATTATCGATTCT
>NZ_JBPJZE010000173.1:0-1268 GCF_051216695.1 Variovorax glucosi | reverse complement strand
GAAACCGATGGCATCGTCCATCGCGAGGTGTTCCATGAAGTGCCGCCGCGCGTGGAGTACTCGGCAACCAAGCTGGGTGCCACGCTCAATGCGGCGCTCGGGCCGCTGGCTGATTGGGGCGACCGCAACGCCAAGCGCATTGAAACCGCACGCGCGAAAGCCGAAGCGGCCAAGTAGGCCGGCACACCGGGAGCACCGAATGTCGTTGCGGAAGATTTCATCGGCCGTTCTGCTGGCCACGTCTGTGTCATGGGGACTCGCGCAGGCGCAGCCGGCGTGCGCGCCCTCACCCGTCTACGCGGGACCGCCGATGCGCTCGGCGCCCGAGGCGATATGGCAGAAGGACTTCAAGCGCTCCATCGACGGCGAGTTGCCTGCCGAGCTGCAGAAGGCACTCGGCGATGCGCTCGACAAGATGCTTGCGCACGTCCCCGCAGCCAGCGTGGCCGTCGCGATTCCCGGTGAAGGCACCTGGTCCGCCACGCGCGGCCTGGCACGCAAGGAGCCGCCACAACCCGTCGTGCCCGACCAGCCCTTCCAGGTAGCAAGCACCGCCAAGACCCTGACGGCCGCCGTCGTGCTGCAGCTCGTCGAGGAAGGCAAGCTCAAGCTCGACGACACCATCGACAGATGGTTTCCCGACGCACCGAATGCGAAGCTCACCACCATCGAACATCTGCTGCGCCACACCAGCGGCCTCGTGAGCTTCAACGCACTGCCATCGCTCGGTACGGCCTATCGCACGCCCGCTGACGTCATCGCGCTCGGCACATCGCAGAAGCCGCAGTTCTGCCCCGGCACCAACTGGAGCTATTCCAACACCGGCTACGCGATGCTCGGCGTGATTGTCGAGAAGGTGGACGGCGCGCCGTTCGCGGACGTGCTCACGAAGCGGCTCATCAAGCCGCTGTCGCTCACGCACACGGTCATGCGCAAGCCGGGCGTCGAGCTGCCCGTTGCCACGGGCCACACGGCCGGCCGGCCGCTCGATGCGCCGGACCAGTACGCCACGCCCTACGCCGCCGGCGCGCTGGCATCGACAGCGGGCGATCTCGCGGTGTTCTGGCACGCATTGCTCGCGGGCAAGGTGCTGCCCGGCGAAGCGGTGCACCGCATGTTCACCGGCATGCCCGCCATGCTCGGCCCCTATGCCGGGAGCAACGCGTTCTACGGCATGGGCGTGCAGCTCTACGACGTGCCCGACGGCCCCGGCTTGATGCTCGGGCACAGCGGCGGCATCGAGGGCTTCACGAGCATCGTGGCCTACG
>NZ_JBPJZE010000172.1:0-1269 GCF_051216695.1 Variovorax glucosi | reverse complement strand
GACGAGCCCGGCATGAGCCTGATGCTTTGCGCGTTGCCGAGCGACCAGTACCGCGTGTTCTCGGGCGTGGCGCCGCTGGGCAATTCCGAAATGAGCGGCTTCGAGGCGCACACGGCACTGGTGCACGCCGACCCGGCAACGCCCGACCTGGCCGAGCTGATCGCCGAGATGGCGGGGCGCACCGACACCGGTTATCTGTTCGGCGGGCTGTCTTCGGGGCGCGGCAGCGCGCTGCAGTTTGCCGTTGGTGGCAACGGCAACATCCGCGGGCATGGCGCGGCGGGCGGGGTGTTTTCGGGCGGCCTGTCGGGCGTGGTGTTCGGCGAAGGCGTGCGGCTGGTGTCGCGCGTCACGCAGGGCTGCCAGCCGCTGCGCTCGGGGGCCGTGCGCGAGCGCGAGATCACCGAGGCCGACGGCAATCTGCTGCTGAAGCTCGACGGCGAGCCGGCACTCGACGTGCTGCTGGCCGATCTGCAGGTGTCGCTCGAACGGCCGCAGGAGGCCATCGACGCCGTGCGCAACACGCTGGTCGGCCTGGCCGATGCGGGCAGCGACGGCATCCGCCGCACCGGCGACCTGGGCGCCGACGTGCTGGTGCGCCACATCATCGGGCTGGACCCCACGCGACGCGGCATCGCCATTGCCGACGTGGCCGAAGCCGGCATGCGGCTGACCTTCTGCCGCCGCAACGCGCAGGCCGCGCGGGCCGACCTGATGCGCATCTGCGCGGAAATCCGCGAGGAGCTGGAGCCCGAAGAGCAGACGCTGGCCACCGCGCGCGCCGTGGCGGCGGGCGAGGCCGAGGCGGCGCCGCATCCGGCGCGGCGCATCGCGGGGGCGGTGTACGTGAGCTGCTCGGGGCGCGGCGGGCCGCATTTCGGCGCGCCGGGGGCGGAGCTGCAGATCGTGCGGCATGCGCTGGGCGATGTGCCGCTGGTGGGCTTCTTCGCAGCGGGCGAGATCGCCCGGCATCACCTGTATGGCTATACCGGGGTGCTGACGGTGTTTACCGCTAACGACTGAACCCGATCAGGCCGGTTGAAGCGCTCGCGGCGCGGGCGCCGGCATTCCCGTAAAGGCGAAATCGACCTCGGGCGCCAGCCCGCTAACGATGCGCGCGATCGACTTGCCCGAGCCGCAGGCGTGCGTCCAGCCGAGCGTGCCGTGGCCCGTGTTGAGGAACAGGTTCGGCAGCTTGGTCTTGCCAATCAGCGGTACGTTGCTCGGCGTGGCGGGTCGCAGGCCGGTCCAGAACTGGGCCTGCGTGGT
>NZ_JBPJZE010000171.1:0-1271 GCF_051216695.1 Variovorax glucosi | reverse complement strand
CCGGTACGCTGCAGATCGTCAAGGGCGCCAAGGCCGGCTCGGTCATCGGCTTCGGGCATGGCTTCTCGCAGGCCAGCGAGATCGGGCCGGGCGAGCGCAGCGCGGCGGAAGTGCGCATCGAGCGCCTTGGCGACCGCAAGGTGCCGGTCGGGGCATGGGACTACCGCATCGACTACAACCTCACGGCAGGCGCGCAGCAGGTGCGCAACCGGGTATTGAGCAGCAACCGGGTGATTCGCACGACAGGCGCGCCGGAGGCCTTACCCCCGTCGCCGCGAATGAGCAGCGAGGCGCTGCTGGCCGAGGTTGCCGGGCGTTAGCTCAGGCGTCGTTCACGCGCCACTGTGCCAGCGCGAAATCGCGGGTCACCAGGTTTTCGGCCAGCAGGAACTTCTTGACCTCGTCGAGCAGTGCCAGGCCTTCGGGCGGATACGCGGCCTCGGGAAAATGCGAAAGCGGATGCGAGACCTTCACGATGTCCAGCGGAAAGCCGCTGACCTCCGAATGAAAGGCGTAGTAGTCCGCGCTGTTGCGACGGATCTCCTGCAGCGCCGTACGGCGCGCGCGCGTCCATGCGGCGGGCAACCCGGGCGCTGCCGCAAGCACCTTGCCGGACGCGACGATCACCGAGGTGCCGCGCAGCGTTGGATGCTTCTCGGCCTCGTCGATGACCGGGTAGCCGCGCGAGGCCAGCAGCGGCCCCACGTCGATCTGCGCCGCAAAGGCGGCGATCGAGCCCTGGTCTAGCGCTGCTTCACCGTCACGCGGGAACATGTGGATCACCTTGACGGACTTCTGCAGTCCGTTTTCCTTGAGCAGGCCCAGCACGTAGCGGTGCATGTAGGAGCCGCGCGCCACGCCGATGGATTGCCCTTCGAGTTCCTTCACGCTGCGCACGCCGTTGCGCGGCGTGAGTAGCCAGACGTTCATGCCCACCGCGTCGAAGCCGATGAGCTGGCCATCGAGTCCGCGCGAGCGGGCCACCACGGCGGGCGTGTCGCCGTAGATGCCGACGTCGAGCGCGCCCGAGAGAAAGGCTTCGTTGAGATCGGGCCCGTTCGGAAAGTTGCGCGTCGTCACTTCCCTGAAGCCGAGCGGCGCCAGCTCGCGCAGCAGGTGCCCCTGGCGCAGCGCCCAGCCAGTGGCGTTCGCGGGCTTCTTGCCCGGGCCGATGTAGCCGAGGCGCAGCACCTGGCCGTTGCCCTGCGCCATGGAAAAGATGGGCAGTGCGCTCGCGGCTGCAGCGGCAACAGCGCCGCGCAGCAACCGGC
>NZ_JBPJZE010000170.1:0-1274 GCF_051216695.1 Variovorax glucosi | reverse complement strand
CGCGTTGACCACGCAGCGCCTGCATCACGCCTATCTTTTCACCGGCACCCGGGGTGTCGGCAAGACCACGGTCTCGCGGATTCTGGCGAAGTCGCTCAATTGCCAGGGGCCGGACGGGCAGGGCGGCATCACGGCCACTCCGTGCGGTGTGTGCCAGGCCTGCCGCGACATCGACTCCGGCCGCTTCGTGGACTACACCGAGCTCGACGCGGCCTCCAATCGAGGCGTGGACGAGGTGCAGTCGCTGCTCGAGCAGGCCGTCTACAAGCCGGTGCAGGGGCGCTTCAAGGTCTTCATGATCGACGAAGTGCACATGCTCACGAACACCGCGTTCAACGCGATGCTGAAGACGCTCGAAGAGCCGCCCGAGTACCTCAAGTTCGTGCTGGCCACGACCGATCCGCAGAAGGTGCCGGTCACGGTGCTGTCGCGCTGCCTGCAGTTCAACCTGCGGCCAATGGCGCCCGAAACGGTGCTCGAACACCTCACCAGCGTGCTGCAGACCGAGAACGTTCCGGCCGAGCCGCAGGCGCTGCGCCTGCTGGCGCACATGCTGCGCCAGATGCATCGCCCCGCCGACGCGCTCGCCACCCTCGACCGCCTGATCGCAGCGCACGGCCAGCGCAGCGAGCCCGCGATCCGCGAGCACATCGCCCACGCGCTGTATCAGCGCACCTGGTGGATCGACGAGCCCGAGGCGCGCTGCGAAGCCTGCGATGCCATGAGCGAGCTGCTCGACAGCCAGCCCGATGCCGCGCTCGACGCGTGGCGCGTGGAGGCCCGGCTGCTCAAGGCCGAGATCGAACACCATCGCGGCCTGCCGCAGGACGCGCTTGCCACGCTGGAAGCGGTGATCGAGCGCTTCGATGGCAGCACTGACCCCGGCGCGGTGCTGCGCGTGGCGCGTGCGCGCCTGGCCTCGGTGCTGAACCTGCGCGAACTGGCGCAGCACGCACAGGCCCAGGTGATGTGCCTGGCCGTGGCCGACCAGATCGAGGCCAGCCTCGCCGACGCGGCGCCCGAGCTGCGCATCGAGGGCGTGCGGGCGCTGACGCTGTTCTTCGACGGCTTCGGCATCGACGAGCACGCGAACCGCGCCGAGCTGGTCGGCTGGCTGCTCGACCGCTACGGCCGTGACGAGTCGTCGCAGGTGCGCCGCATGGCCGTGCGCCGTGCCTACGACTGGTCGGTGGGGTTGCGCGAGCAGGACGATGGAGAAGCCGCGCTGGCCGCCTGCGAGCGGCTGCTCGTAACCTTCGGTGCGGACACCGACG
>NZ_JBPJZE010000016.1:897-2041 GCF_051216695.1 Variovorax glucosi | reverse complement strand
TGTTCTGGCGTCCAGGATTCAACATTGACTCACTTCGCAAATAAGAATGCTTCTCATTTTAAAGTCGAATCTCGGAGAAATCTTGGAGGCCACCCGCCGTCGGGTGCTGCTTGCTTCCCTCAGTGCCCGTTGCCAGGCGCCGGCGCCAGCCCGCGCTGCTTCAGGAAGTCGTAGAGGCTGACCGCGAGCACCTGCGCAATGGGTATCGGCAGCGTCACGCGCAGCACCGCGGCCCGATGGACCGGGCACCGGTCGGAGCTGTGGTCGACGCGGCTGGCATCGAAGGTGATGTGCACACAGCCCGCGTTGACCCAGTAGCCAGAGACTTCGTCCGCGAACACCTGCGGGGCGTGCAGGTCGTCGATGTAGGTGGCTTGCGGAGGCTGGGACATGGTGGCTCTGGAGATGCAGGAGCCCCGATGATCAAGACCAATCTGGTAGGAAAAATGGTGGGGCCGCCTCCGCTTCAGACGATCCGCACCGACAGCTCCGGCAGCCGGTCGATATGGATCTCGATCAGGTCGCCGCGCACCACCGGCCCGACGTTCTCCGGCGTGCCCGAGTAGATGATGTCGCCCGGCTTCAGCTCGAATGCCTGCGACAGCCGGCTGATCTGCTCGGCCACCGACCAGATCATGTGCTTGAGCGTGGCGCTCTGCTTCGTCTGCCCGTTCACCTTGAGCCAGATCGCGCCGTCGGTGAAGTGCCCGACCTTCGCCACCGGGTGGATCGGCCCGACGGGCGCCGAATGGTCGAAGCTCTTGCCGATTTCCCACGGCTTCTTCTGGTCGCCCATCTCGCGCTGCAGGTCGCGGCGCGTCATGTCGAGGCCGAGCGAATAGCCGTACACGCAGTCGAGCGCCGAGCTCGCCGGGATGTTGCGCCCGCCCTTGGCCAGCGCGACCACCAGTTCAACCTCGTAGTGGTAGTTCTTCGTGAGCGACGGGTAGGGGTGGTCGGCCACCACGCCGGGTGTCACGACCTGGATCGCGTCGGCCGGCTTCTGGAAGAAGAAGGGCGGCTCGCGGCTCGGGTCAGAGCCCATCTCGCGCGCATGGGCCTCGTAGTTGCGGCCGATGCAGTAGATGCGGCGCACCGGATAGACCTGCTCGCTGCCGACGATCGGAATGGTCGATGCGGCGAC
>NZ_JBPJZE010000016.1:0-887 GCF_051216695.1 Variovorax glucosi | reverse complement strand
ATCGAACGGCGTTGCCTGCGTGCGGCTGGCGCCTGCAGGCAATGCACAACCGGCAATGGCGCCTGTGGCCATGGCGGCGGAACCGGCCAGCAGGCCGCGACGGGAAGTGATCATGAGGGTCTCCTTGGCTTTTGTGGAATGCGCGTGCCGTACCTCGCACGGCCGGTTCATTCTGGGACGGCGAACCGCCGCCCAACCGTACGCATCTACGCAAAAACAGGACGGAACCCACCTGGCGCCCGCCAAGCCTCGTGCGCGAGTCGGACGAGGAGAAAATTTCAGCCGAGCGCACACTCGACGAGCCGTGCGATGGCCAGCAGGTGGTCGTCGTCGTACCAGCGGCCCGCCAGCTGCAACCCGATGGGCAGGCCGATTGCGCTCTTGCCGCAGGGCATCGAGAGCGCGGGATGGCCCGTCAGGTTCATCGGGTAGGTGTACGGATACCAGGCGCCGCGGATGGTGCCGGCGGGCCTGCCGCCGATCTCCACTTCGCCGCTCACATCCATGTCGATGGGCAGCGGCGGCGCCGAGACGGTGGGCGACACCAGCACGTCGAAGCGTTTGAAGAGTGTCTGCAATTCAGTGAAACAGCGGGTCTTGGCGAAGGTGGCGTCGTGCAGGTCCACCGCGCTGTGGCGGCGGCCCTTTTGTACGGCGTCGATCAGCGTGGCGTCGAGCCGGTCGCCAAAGCGCTCGAGGTTGGCGCCCACGCGCGCGGCCAGCATCGACTGCAGCACCACGAGGAAGTGGCGTTCGAGCGCCACGAAGTTCAGCTGCACGGTTTCGACGATGGCGCCTTCGCGTTCCATCGCCTGCACGGCCGCCATCGTCACGGCCTCGACTTCGGGGTCGATCGGGTTGCCTGCCGTGGGCAACCACGCCACGCG
>NZ_JBPJZE010000169.1:0-1275 GCF_051216695.1 Variovorax glucosi | reverse complement strand
CAGTGCAGGGTCGGCCTCCAGCCGCAGCACCATGTCGCGCGCAGCCATCATCAGTTCGAGCAGCGTGGGAAAGGTGGTGATGCGCTCCAGCACGAAGTCGAGGTAGCCCGCCACGTTCTGCAGGCCGAACTGGTAGTAGCGCGTCTCGGGTCGGTAGCGCGTGAGTTCTTTGACGCAGTAGCTCAGCCAGTGGTCGTGCGCGCGCCAATGCTCGGCGGCAATGAAATGCTCGAAGGCCTTCTCCACGACCGCGAGCCAGCGCTCGTCGCGCGTGAGGCCGTACAGGCGCATCAGGCCGAAGGCTGCTTCGCCGTCGTAGTAGATGACGCGGAACCTGTCCTTCACGTCGAGCACGGGCGCATTCAGCACGTGCACGAAGCTGCCGGTCTCCGCATCCTGCATGTGGCGGATGCCGAGCGCGAGCTGCTCCAGCAGCGGCAGGTATTTCTTGTCGCCGGTGAGTTCGGTGTACTTGACCAGCGCGAGCAGGCACACGGCGTTGCCGCCGAG
Source organism: Variovorax glucosi (assembly GCF_051216695.1). Lineage (NCBI taxonomy): Bacteria > Pseudomonadati > Pseudomonadota > Betaproteobacteria > Burkholderiales > Comamonadaceae > Variovorax > Variovorax glucosi. The sequence continues at coordinate 765 of NZ_JBPJZE010000169.1, read as the reverse complement.
CTTGATCTCGCTGCCGATGTCCAGCAGATAGGCAGCGCGCGTGCCGTCCGACAGGTTGGCCGGTCGGATGAGCGTGCCGGTCAGGAAGGCCAGCGAGCGATCAATGGCCGCCTTGAGCGTGTCGTTGCGCGTGAGCTCCCACGCTTCCAGCATCGCGTAAGTGGAGCTCGCGTGGCGCAGCGTGTTGTAGGTCGGGATGGCGCGGTCGAAACAGGGAAACCAGCCGTAGTGGAACTCGCCCGTGGGCTGGACCTGTTCGGCGAGGTAGTTGCCGGCGTTGTCGACCAGCGCGTGGATCTGCTGCGCATTCCATTCGCGCAACTCGCGAAAGCCGGCCGCCTGGCCTTCTGCGGTGATGGGCCATGCGCCCTTCGCGTCCACGTACACGGCCCGCGTGGTGAAGCACCAGACGGGCGCTGCATCGTCCGTGGGAAAGTCGATCTCGCGGCCGAAGCGCCGCTTGCAGTGCAGGCGCAGGTTGCCGGTGTTGGGCTCGGCATGCTCCACGTCGCCGTTGTAGAGGATCGCGCTGCCGTGCATTTCCTGCGCGAGCAGCGCGAACTCGAAGCGTGCATCGAATGCGATGCCTTCGTTGAAGTAGTTGCGCTTGGTTTGCGCCAGCTTCGCCTTCAGCGCGGCCCAGCTCATGGGCGTGACCTTGTCGACCACCTCGGCGCGCAGGCGCTGTGGTGCCTGGCCGGCGCGCCTGGCTTTCTCGGTGGCGGCGCGCCATGCGGCGTCGATGTCGGTGCCTCGCCCTGAAAC
>NZ_JBPJZE010000168.1:0-1278 GCF_051216695.1 Variovorax glucosi | reverse complement strand
GGTCACGGTCGGCGGGCTGACTGGCATCCACCAGTTCGTTTCGGTCGGCGCGCACGCCATGGTCGGCTTTACAAGCGCGGTGTCTCAAGCCGTGCCGCCCTTCATGCTGGTCGACGGCAATCCGCTGGCTGTGCGCGGCTTCAACGTCGTCGGCCTGCGCCGGCGAGATTTTTCCGCCCAGCGGCTCGCGGCAGTGAAGCAGATGCACCGCCTGCTGTACCGCCAGGGCAAGACGCTCGAAGAGGCGCGCGCCGGGATTGCTGAGCTCGCGACGGAAATGCCGGAAGCGGCAGGCGACGTCGCGCTGATGGAAGCCTTCCTCGCCAGCTCGACGCGCGGCATCGCGCGCTGACGTGACAGCAATGCAGAAGGACGGGCAGCGGCGTTTCGCGCTGGTCGCGGGCGAAGCTTCCGGCGACCTGCTCGCTGGCCTGCTGCGCGACGGCCTTCAGGCCCTCTGGCCCGGCCGCGAGACCGTTGGCATCGTCGGTCCGCGCATGCTGGCCCATGGCCTGCAGAGCTGGTGGCCGCAGGAAAAGCTCGCGGTGCGCGGCTACATCGAGGTGCTGCGGCATTACGCCGAGATAGCCGGCATCCGCCGCAAGCTCAAGGCCCGGCTGCTGCAGGAGCGCCCTGAGCTCTTCATCGGCGTCGATGCGCCCGATTTCAACCTCGACCTCGAGGCCGGCCTGCGTAGCCACGGCATGAAGACGGTGCACTTCGTTTGCCCGTCGATCTGGGCCTGGCGGCCGGAGCGCGTCGAGAAGATCCGGGCTGCGGCCGACCATGTCTTGTGCATCTTCCCGTTCGAGCCCGCGTTGCTGGCAGAGCACGGCGTGGCCGCGAGCTATGTTGGCCACCCGATAGCCAACGTGATCCCGATGACGCCCGACCGCGCCGCTGCACGCGCCGCGCTGGGCCTGACGCCCGATGCACAGGTCGTCGCCTTGCTGCCGGGCAGCCGTCGCTCCGAGATTCGCTACCTGGCTGCGCGCTTCTTCGCTGCAGCCGCACTGATGCAGAAGGTGCGGCCAGAACTCCAGTTCGTTGCGCCCATCCTGCCGGGCCTGCGTGCCGAGGTCGAGGCGATGCTGCAGGCCAGCGGCATGACTGGGCGCGTGAGGCTGCTCGACGGCCAGTCGCACGCCGCGCTGGCCGCCTGCGACGTCACGCTGATCGCCAGCGGCACCGCCACGCTCGAGGCTGCGCTGTTCAAGCGGCCGATGGTCATCGCCTACAACATGAATGCGCTGTCGTGGCGTTTCATGCAGCGTAAGC
>NZ_JBPJZE010000167.1:0-1278 GCF_051216695.1 Variovorax glucosi | reverse complement strand
GCTGCGTGCCGCCGAACTGGTCGAGGAAGGCCTGGAATGAGCAACGCACCCGATATTCAGAACGACTTCTCGCACGAGATCATCGGCGCGGCCGTCGAGGTGCAGCGCGTGCTCGGTACGGGGCTCGACGAAGGGGCTTATGCCGCTGCGCTGGCGATCGAGCTTGCCGAGCGCGAGATCGGCTTCACGCGCGACGTGGCGCTGTCGGCCAGATACAAGAGCCGCTCGCTCGGCGATGTGTACCGCGCGGGCTTCGTCATCGAGCAATCGGTCATCGTCGAACTCAAGGCGGTCGACGTGCTGACCGACCTGCATCGCGCGCAGGTGCTGGCCGCGCTGCGTCTCTCGGGCCTCAAGCTGGGCCTTCTGATCAACTTCAACGTGTTCCCCGTCGTCAAGGGCGTGCACCGGATTGTGAGCAAGCCATGAAACTGCTGATGATCGACAACTACGATTCCTTCACCTACAACATCGTCCAGTACTTCGGCGAGCTGGGTGCGGACGTGCAGGTGCACCGCAACGACGAGATCACGGTGGAGCAGATTGGCGAACTGATCGCCTCCGGCGTGACGCGGCTGGTGGTGTCGCCCGGGCCGTGTTCGCCGGCGGAGGCGGGTGTCTCGGTGGCGGCCATGGTGGCCTTGGCGGGCAAGCTGCCCATTCTTGGCGTGTGCCTCGGCCACCAGGCGATCGGCGCGGCTTTCGGCGGCAAGAGCGTGCGCGCGCAGCAGCTCATGCATGGCAAGACCAGCGAGATCACGACCACGCAAGAAGGCGTGTTCGCTGGGCTGCCCGAGAAATTCATCGTCAACCGCTACCACTCGCTTTCCATCGAGCGCGAGAGCTGCCCGAAGGCCCTGGCTGTCACCGCCTGGACGGACGACGGCGAGATCATGGGGGTGCGGCGCACCGGATTCGCGCACGACGTGCGCATCGAAGGCGTGCAGTTCCATCCCGAATCCATCCTGACGGAGCACGGCCACGCCATGCTCAAGAACTTCCTGGACTGAGCCACCATGACCGATCGCACCTCCCTCGTCGACCTGCGCAGCGACACCGTCACGCAACCCACGCCCGCGATGCGGGAGGCCATGATGGCGGCGCCATTGGGCGACGACGTTTTCGGCACCGACCCGAGCGTGAACGCGCTGCAGGAAAAGATCGCCGCGATGCTGGGCTTCGAGGCTGCGCTGTTCCTGCCCACGGGCACGCAGAGCAACCTGTGCGCGATTCTTTCGCACTGCGGGCGCGGCGATGAATACATCGTCGGCCAGCAGG
>NZ_JBPJZE010000166.1:0-1279 GCF_051216695.1 Variovorax glucosi | reverse complement strand
GCCGAATTGGTCGTAGTAGTACGAGGGCAAGAAGGTCGTAAGGCCGATGAAGCCGCCGAAGGTCACGCCGTAGATCAGGCTGAACACCCAGCCGTCTTTCTCGAACAGGCAGGCAATGTGCTCGCGGAAGCTTGAATGCGCGTTCACGTCCGGCGGCTCCTTGGCGAAGATCACCATCACGACCATCGGAATGAGGATGGCGACGGCGGCCACGCCGTACACCGCCTGCCAGCCCAGCCAGTTCGCCAGCGGCGGCGCCACCAGCACCGACACCGCCGTGCCCACGTTGCCCGCGCCCACAAGGCCCATGGCCAGGCCCTTGTGCTGCGGCGGGAACCAGCCCGAGCCCAGCGACAGCGCCACGCCGAAGCTCGCGCCCGCAATGCCCAGCAGCACGCCCATGGCGAGCAGGTCGTTGAAGCTCTTGACGAAGAAGAAGCCGAACAGCATCGCCACCGCGATCAGCGCCATCTCGACCAGCGTGGCCTTCTTGCGACCGATGTACTGCGAGAGGATGCCGAGCGGAAAGCGCATCAGCGCGCCCGCGATGATGGGCACCGACAGCATCAGGCCCTTCTGCGCCGGCGAGAGGTTGAAGGTTTCGCCTATGAAGGGCGCCATGGCGCCGTTGAGCACCCAGATGCAGCAGGAAAACGAGAAGTACAGGAAGGCCGCGAACAGTGTCGGGCTGTGGCCTGATTGCAAGAAATTCCTGAAGCTGGACATGGCGTTCAAAGATGCGAAAAGCCGCGGCGCGACCCTGGAGAGGTCGTGTCGACGGACGGGGTTGGGGGCGGAGTGCCGGCAGCGGACGCTGTCGGCGTGGGGGTGTGCCCGGCGTGTGAATTGCCGGGCCGGCTGCAGGAGCCTGCAGCCTCATCACCAAAGCGGTGCTTCGTTACACCGCGCTCCGTTTCATGCAAGAGGCGTGCCCGCGAGTTCGCGCGGGCGTGGCCTATGCTCGCGGTGCGTTCCCACACTGCTTCCCCAAGATGTCCCTTCTCGTTGTCCTGCCCGATGAACCTGCCGGCCTCGTGCTGCCCGAGGCGCTTGCGCGGGCGCTGTCCGGCGCTGGTATCGACGTGCTCGGCGTTGCGGATTGCGGCAGCTTCGCGCGGCAGGTCGAGGCGCTGGCCCCCCGGCAGGCCTTGATTTGCCTGCCTTTGCCCACGCCCACGCTGCTCGACGCATTGCGCACCTGGGCCGGCCTGCCGCCATGCGCGCTGAGCCTTGTCAGCGCGCCGTTGGGCGGCACGCAGCATGAAGAATTGGTCGTACT
>NZ_JBPJZE010000165.1:0-1283 GCF_051216695.1 Variovorax glucosi | reverse complement strand
GACCTCCCTCTGCTCGCTGACCTCGGCGCCGCTCTCCACCAGCGCGTGCCCGTCATGCGCGCAAACCCGCTCGGCCTCGGGCAGTTCGTGGCGCACGATCTCGCGCGGCAGCGCAGGGTCCAGCGGCTTGCGTCCGCGTTTCTTGCGTTGATGGCCCGCGACCGGTGTCGACTCCTCTTCGTCGGTCTCGGCTTGCGGCGTCTGATCTGTGGGCGCGAGCGCCTCGGCCTCGTTGAGGAACAGGTCCTTCTGATCGGTGCCGCGGGCTTCGCTCTTGGCCGCAAACAGCTGGCGCTGCAGCGCCTTCAGCCGCTCCAGTGCGAGGTCCCGCTCGGTGGTCGCTACTCGAAGCGCGCCGGCCAGCGCATCGCGCTCGGCGATGAGCGCGGCGAGTTCTTCAGCGGTGATGGTGGCGGGCGACGACACGCCCGCTTGGATCGGCATGCGCCATCATTGTTCCTTCAGGCCACGCTGGAGTAGCGCAGGCGCGAGTGGCGTTGCACCACCGCGATGTCGATGCCCTCCAGCAACCAGTGCAGCTGTTCGGCCGTCAGCGTGGGAACCGCATCGGCCGAAGGCCAGATGAACCTGTCCTTCTCCAGCCGCTTGAGCAACAGCCAGAAGCCGTTGCGCTCCCAACCCAGGATCTTCACCCGGTCGCGCCGGCGGTTGCTGAACACGTACGCGCACGAGGCGAACGGGTCCAGGCCCAGCGCCTGCTCCACCAGCACGGCCAGGCCGTTGATGTTCAACCGGAAGTCCACCGGCTCGCGGTGCAGGTAGACCTTCAGCCCTTCGTCGAAGCGGAACATGGAAGTCGGCTCAACATCTGCACCAGCGTCGGCAATTGCTGCAAGCTCGTCTCGCCTAGATCGAGCTGCACGCCGTTGGGCAGGCGCACCTGCAACCCGACCATCGGGGTCGGTGCCGTCAAGGAGTTCTCATTCGGGATCACCGCCACTGCCGTAGCAGGTGCATGGGCCATCGCGGGCGCCGCCACCGCACACTCGCGCTGAGGCATTCGCTGAGGCTGATCTTGTTCACCCTCTACGCGCACGGCAACGAATGCCGCATCTTGCATTCGCGCGATGTCGCCCGCTGGCACCTGGGCGCTTCGCCGCTGGTAAGCCGCGATCCACGTCCTCAGCAGGTTCGTGTTGACACCGTGCTCCATCGCCATTCGTGCCACCGACACTCCTTGCTTGAGGCACGCAACGATCAACTCCCTCTTGGCGGCTTCGTCGTAGACGCCGCGACCGTCACTCTTACGCCCCACAACCAAC
>NZ_JBPJZE010000164.1:0-1286 GCF_051216695.1 Variovorax glucosi | reverse complement strand
GCCGGAGCCGGCGCATCAGTGCGAGGATCGGCTCGGCCTGTTCGTCGGAAAGACCCGCAGTCGGCTCATCCAACAGCAGCAAGGGGGAAGTCACCATTGCGCGGCGCAACACCGACACCAGGCGCTGGTCCGACAGAGGCAGGCTGATGACCGGTACGTGCAGGTGCTGTACAAGCCGCTCCAGACCCAACGAGGCCAGCCATTGAGTGACATGGGCATGCTGCTGCGCGGCAGTCAAATTGGCGCGCTCGGGCCAGTCGTGAACAAGATTTTCAAGCACGGCGGACAGCAGCAGCTTGGCCTTCTGCATCACCAGCGGCGGATTTCGATCCGGCAGCACGTAGTCGACGCGGCCTTCGACTCGGATGGAGGGGTGGCCGGCGTTCTCGCCAGCCACTGTCCGCAGCAGCGCCGACTTGCCGGTGCCCGTGTCGCCATAGAGCAGCGTGACCCCCGGGCCGATGGATGCGTTCCAGTTCGACACCAGCGCAGGCTGGTCGGGATAGGCAAAGCGCAGCGCGTCGATCCGGAGGAGGGGAGGAGAAGCAAGATTCATGGTCGGAGCCGACTTTAGCAAGCGACCCGCGCGCAATGCCCGGGCCGTGGCTACCATTCGGCTCCATGAAAAAGCTGTTGCCGCTGCTGCTCGCCCTGCCGTTCGCCGCCCCCGTGTTCGCCGCGCCGTCCGCGCAGGTGTTCGATGCCGTGAAGAAGCCCGAGTCGCTCGATGCGCAATGGCGCGCGAACCTCTGCGCCCTGCTGCCGAAGCCTTGCGACGTGCAGGAGCTCGGCCTGTACCGCCCGCGCGGCGCTTCGCCCAATGACTACGTGGTGCTCTCTGGCGAGCCGTTGGTCATGGCGCGCATCAAGCGAGGCGCCGACGCGAAGAGCTGGCAGCTCGATCGCCTCCATGACTTCTCGGACTACGCGCAGGCCCTGAAGAAGGACGCCGACCGGCCCGACACGCGCCTGTCGCTTGCGCCCGCGCTCTATCCGCTGGCCGAAGGCAAGTGGGCCGTGGCCGTGCTGCAGACCGTGTTCGAGGGGTATTCCGGCGGTGGAGCGTCGTTCGACACCGCTGATTTCGTCCCGCTCGAAGGCGGCAAGGCCGTGAACGAAGGCATTCCGTTCTCGTGCTTCAAGATGATCCGCGCCTGCTTCAGCGAGAAGGAATACAAGACCTCGAAGCACTGCCACGACGAAAGCAACGGCAGCCTGCGCATCGCCTACGGCGAGGCCGCGAAGCCGGGTGCGCCGTATGAGTGGCAATACACCTGGCTGCAGAG
>NZ_JBPJZE010000163.1:0-1291 GCF_051216695.1 Variovorax glucosi | reverse complement strand
CGACCGTTCATCAAGGCCGAGGAGGCCATCCCGAAGGCAGCCCGCTCGCCCGATCAGATCGCGCCCCGGTTCGTGCGGCTCATTGGCAAGCTGTACCGCGCAGAAGCACTGGCCAGGGACTGGGCGCCCGCGCGCCGGCTGCGGCTGCGTTCGCGCTACAGCGCCGCAGTCGTGCGCGAGATCGAGCAACTGTTGCTCACGCACCTGCACGCCGTTGCACCATCGAGCTTGCTGGGCGAGGCACTGCACTACCTGCATGGGCAATGGCCCAAACTCGTGCGGTTCGTGGACAACGGCTCCTGGCCGTTGGACTCCAACCCGGTGGAGAACGCGATCCGGCCCTTCGTCGTCGGGCGGCGTAATGCGAAGTGCGCTTTTATGCGAAGTCGCGCATGACGAAATCGGCGAAAGGGCAGATCCCGGCGGTCTGAGGCGCATCCGGATGGCTCTGGACTTCGCATAAAAGTAAGCGTCTCCTGCGGTGTCAACCCCACCTCAGGAGACGATCATGGACGCTTTTGATACCCTTCATCCGACGGCCGCGTCATGGCTTCGCTCGAGCGCACTTGCGCCGTCAGTACCTGCCTATTGGCGCTACTTGACCGAGCGGCGCTATGCGCCCAGCACGGCGCGGTCATACCTCTGCTGCCTCGCGCACTTCGCGCGATGGATTCGTCGATGTCGTCATCCGCTGGATGACATCGATCACGCGATCGCGAGGTTCATCGATGAGCATTTGCCACGCTGTACTTGCCCGTCCCTGGCGCATCGCTGTCGCCACCAAGTTCGAGCTGCACTGCAACACCTGAGAGTAGTTCTTGGGAACTCCGGGATCGTGACAGACAGACGTCGGGCCGATCCGATTGAAGAGGCACTGCACCGCTATGACGAGCATATGCAACAGGCCAGGGGCTTGGCTCGAAGTACTCGCCTTCGGCGACTGAAGATCGTGGACGCATTAATTCGCAAGGTTGCGGCGGTCACGCCGAGTGCGGAGCAACTGCGGCGATTCATTGCTCAGGAACTCGACCGCGTGTCGCCGGCCAGTGGGGGCGTGATCGCCACGGCATTGCGCGGCTACTTGCACTTCAGAGCCTTCGAAGGCGACCGTGTCGAGCATTTGTTACCGGTGATTGGGTCGCCGGCGCGGTGGCGCTTGGCGCCGCTGCCGCAGACGCTGTCGCGCAGCGATGTCGAGCGATTGCTCGATGCCTTCCCGCTTGGGCTGCCTTCTCGCCTTCGCTCATACGCGATCGTGCGGTGCTTCGTAGATCTCGGATTGCGAACCCAC
>NZ_JBPJZE010000162.1:595-1292 GCF_051216695.1 Variovorax glucosi | reverse complement strand
GCGACCGCGTGCGCGTCACGCCGATGGGCGGCGGCGCGGTGTTCGAAGGCGCGGTCGACAGCGTGGCCGCCGGCATCGCCGACCACGACCGCTCCACCAGCGCGAACCTGCTGCCCAGCGTGAACCCGACCTTCAACTGGGTGCGGCTCGCGCAGCGCATTCCGGTGCGCATCAAGCTCGATCCGCTGCCGCAGGGCGCGCGCCTCGTAGCGGGCCAGACGGTCACGGTGCAGGTGCTGGAGAACAAGCCAGCGCAGAAAACGGCGGCAACAACCTCCGCGCCGCAGAAGGGATGAACGACATGACCAGCTTCGCATTTCGCCTCGCATCACTGGCCGTCGCCGCCGGGCTCGCGGCCTGCGCGGCGGTCGGCCCCGACTACAAGCAGCCGCCCGAGGCGCTCGCCAGCCAGCCCGCTGCCGGCAAGCCCTTCGCCGAGGCGCCCGCCAACGCCGCGCCGCTGCCTGCCCACTGGTGGCGCCTGTACCACGACCCGCTGCTCGACAAGCTCGTCGAGCAGGCCCTCGCGCACAACACCGACCTGCGCCAGGCCGTCGCCAACCTCGAGCGCGAACGCGCCATCGAAGACGAAACGGCCGGCGCCAAGTACCCGACCATCGGCGTGAACGGCGGCCCTTCGTTCGGCCATGTCTCGGGCCTGTCGCTGCTGCAGAAGGGTTACGAGCCGCCGAGCACC
>NZ_JBPJZE010000162.1:0-585 GCF_051216695.1 Variovorax glucosi | reverse complement strand
CAGCGCGGGCGCTTCGCTGTCCTACCAGGTTGACCTGTTCGGCCAGATCCGCCGCGCCATTGAGGCATCGCAGGCCAACACGCAATCGGCCGAAGCCGCGCTCGATCTCGTGCGCGTGAACGTCGCGGCCGGCACCGCGCGCGCGTATGCCGAAGCCTGCTCGACCGGCCTGCGCCTGCAGATCGCGCAGAAATCCGTCGCGCTGCAGCAGGACGCGGTGAACGTCACCGACCGCCTGCAACGCGCGGGGCGCGCCGGTGCCATCGACACGGGCCGCGCGCGTGCGCAACTGCAGCAGCTCAACGCAGCGCTGCCTCCGCTGAAGGCCGAACGCCAGGGCGCGCTGTATCGCCTCGCCACATTGACCGGCGCACTGCCGCAGGACTTTCCGCGCGAGGTGGCCGACTGCACCGTGCCGCCGCGCGTGGCCGGCACGCTGCCGGTCGGCGACGGCGCCGCGCTGCTGCGCCGCCGCCCCGACATCCGCCAGGCCGAACGCAGCCTGGCCGCATCGACCGCGCGCATCGGCGTGGCTACTGCCGAGCTCTATCCGAAGGTCACGCTGGGGCTGTCGGGTTCGTCGGT
>NZ_JBPJZE010000161.1:655-1296 GCF_051216695.1 Variovorax glucosi | reverse complement strand
CCGACGCCAGATCGGAGTTCATGTCCACGTGAACGCCATCGAGGGTCATCTCAAGCGTGGCAGCGTCTCCATCGTTCCAATGCGCGGCGGCGGACAAGCGCACGCCGGGCAGCCAAACCTGGATGTGAGCGTGGTCAGGGTGCATGTGAAGAAGCTGCAGTTCTTCATCGCCGTTCAACCGTCCCTCGTGAATGAGACCCGGCGCGGCGTATTGGTAGAAGCGGTAGTCGAAGTCGTCGGGCAACAGAGGATGCTTTGTCTCCAGCCACGCATCGTCGAAGGTGCCCGTGAACTGCTGGCGCGGTCGCCATACCGGTGGCAGCAGGCCAAAGCCTTGCGGCACATAGTCGTGGCGTCGCCAGTCGAGAACCGGGTCGGCGGGGTCTTCGATGCAAGGGGCAGGAATGTCAGCGTCCCCGAGGCTGTGCTCCGCGTCCACGATGCCGCATCCGATGGGGTTGTGGCGATGAACGTCGACGGGCGTCTGCTCGTCGCCCGTGCCGGGTATCGCTCCCCCGAAAGCTCCGCGCCAGTCGAGTGCCACGGCCTTTACCGGCCGGGCTGGTGAGAGCACCCAATCCTTCTTCTTCCCGGACGCTCCGTCTTTGTCATCGCCCTTTTGCCTCGCGGCGCACTGCCAG
>NZ_JBPJZE010000161.1:0-645 GCF_051216695.1 Variovorax glucosi | reverse complement strand
TGCACCCGCAAGACTTTCTCGAGCCTGCCCAGGCGCACTCCGGCAAGCCACGAACGAGCCTCAACGCCTTGCGGTGCCCAGCTCGCACCCAGGATGGTGAGATCGGCTGCCGGCCTGAAGGGCACGATGTCGCAGGTCCGCACGAGCAGACCATCGGCGGGATCGCCTTTGTAGCGGTCGGCGAACTCAAGCTCGTCCTGCCGGGGTGCGAGCACCAGCGGTGCATTCGGCACAACATGGAAACTGCCGCGCACCGTCAGTACGGCCATGTCGGTGCCGTCACGATGGAACTGCGAGAAAGCCAGGGCAGGAAAAGGCGTGCGGTTCTCGAGATGGGGAGCCATGTCAGGTTGCAACAGGGAGTCGTGAGACGGTAGTGAACAAGAGACGGCCACGCCTCATCAACACCGCAGGACCACGAAGACCCGGTATGCGCCCTCGTCACGCGTGGCGAACAACTGCGCCGGCAGTTCGGCGAGCGCGCGCGGAATGTCGATGAAGGCGGCGGGATCGTCGGCTGCGAGTTCGAGCACCTGCCCTGGTTCACAGCGCCGCAGCGCCTTGCGCAGACGCAGCAGCGGTGTCGGGCAGCGAGTGCCGCAGGTGTCGACATGCAGCGTACGGATTTCGGCGCCGGCTCCAGGC
>NZ_JBPJZE010000160.1:0-1298 GCF_051216695.1 Variovorax glucosi | reverse complement strand
GCTGGTCGACGAGGTGACGCCCACGGCGCGCGTCGCGGGTGCCTGCAACGCCATCCTCAAGCGCCCCGACGGCACCCTGCTGGGCGACCAGTTCGACGGTGCGGGCTTCGTGCGCGGCGTGGAGCGCAAGGGGCGTCTCTTCAAGGGCACGCGCGTGCTGGTGTCGGGCACGGGCGGTGTGGGCTCTGCCATTGCCGCTTCGATTGCTGCGGCAGGCGCTGCCGAGCTGATGCTGTTCGACATGAGCGAGGCTTCGGCCGGCGCCCTGGCCGCGCGGCTGCGCGAGCACTATCCGCAGATGAAGGTGGCCACGGGCTCGAAGGACCCGGCCGGCTACGACGTGGTCGTCAACGCCACACCGCTCGGCATGAAGGAGGGCGATCCGCTGCCCTTCGACGTGGACCGCATCGACCCCGGCACTTTCGTCGGCGAGGTCGTGATGAAGACCGAATACACACCGCTGCTGCAGGCCGCCAAGGCCAAGGGCTGCCAGGTGCAGGTCGGCACCGACATGCTGTTTGAAATGATCCCTGCCTACCTGGAGTTCTTCGGATTCGGCACAGCGTCCCCGGAGGAATTGCGTGCCGTGGCCCAATTGAAATATTGAAAGGCCAGGTCACAGCATGAGTATTTTCGAAGGCTTCCTCTCCACATCCGAAACGCTAGGCGCCTTCAGCGACCGCGCCTTCGTCGACGCCATGCTGCGCTTCGAAGCCGCGCTCGCGCGAGCGCAGGTCGCCGAAGGGCTGATCCCGGAGAGCGCCGCGCATTCGATCGTCAGCAGCTGCAAGGTCGAGCTGTTCGACGTTGCCAAGATCGTGCGCGAGAGTGGCCGCGCGGGCAGCGTCGCGATTCCGCTGGTGAAGGCGCTGCGCGAAGCCGTTGGCCTCTTCAATGCCGACGCTGCGCCCTTCGTGCACTTCGGCAGCACCAGCCAGGACGTGATCGACAGCGCGATGGCGCTGGTCACGCGCGAAGCGGTCGCGCTCATCGAGACCGATCTTGCCAAGGCCGCCGACGCGCTGCTGCGCCTGGCCGTTACGCACGCCGAAACGCCGATGCTCGCGCGCACGCTGATGCAGCCGGCCTCGGTCACCAGCTTCGGCTTCAAGTGCGCAGGCTGGGCGGCGCCGCTGGTGCGCAGCCGCATCCGCCTGCGCGACGCCGCGAGGCACGCGCTGCAATTGCAGCTCGGCGGCGCTGTCGGCACGCTGGCGCAGATGAAGGGGCAGGGCGCGGCCGTGCGCAAGCGCATGGCCAAGGAGCTCGGCCTGGGCGACCCCGGCGCAACGTGGCAC
>NZ_JBPJZE010000015.1:0-2078 GCF_051216695.1 Variovorax glucosi | reverse complement strand
CGACGTCCGATGTCATCTGCCACACGGTCGGCAGCGCCTCGGTGTGGAACAGCCGAGGCACGCGCACCGAGAAGGGCCGGGCCACGCGCGAGAGGTCGTTGCGGATCAGGTCCACGATCATCACGTTCTCGGCCCGTTCCTTCGGCACGGTGCGCAGCCGCTGCGCCAGCGCCTCGTCTTCGGCGGGCGTGGCGCCGCGCGGGGCCGTGCCCTTCATGGGGCGCGTCAGGATGCGGTCGCCATGCCAGTCGAAGAAGAGTTCGGGTGACACCGACAGCACCTGCTCTTCGCCGGTGTCGATGAAGGCGGTGTAGCCGACGGGCTGCGCCTCTCGTAGCGCAAGGAACCAGTCGCGTGCATCGCCGTGAAAGCCGGCATGCAATGCAGCGGTGTAGTTGAGCTGGTAGAGCTCACCGTTCGCAATCGCGCGGTGAATGGCCTGCATGCGCCCGTCGAAGTCGGCGCGCGAGAGGCTGTTTTGCCAATCGACAGTGGGCACTGGCGAAGCGTCGTTCCCGGCTGCAGGCCAGGGCAGCGCTTCGTCGTGAATGCCGAACCAGGCCAACGGCCCGTCCGCTGCATGCACCGCGAATGCGGGATCGAAGGCCGCCGCAGCCTCGTAGCGCAGATACCCCACGCACCAGCGTCCCTCGCGCGCCATAGCCTCGACGGCTTCGAGCACGGGTCGCACTTCGGCTGCCGTCCGCGCCACCAGCACGCGCGAAGGCGCACCGAAAGACAGGCGCAGCCGGCTCGCGCCGTCACCGCGCGGCTGTGCGAAATCGATCAGCGTGCGCAAGGTCGAATGCAGGGCGCCATCAGGCGGTATCGTTCGCCGCGGTCGTCGGCCCGGCCCCACCGCCCGCTCCGCCTGCGCTGCCTTGCGGCGCACGGGCCAGCACCCGCTTGCGCACCGCATAGATGTTGTTGCGCAGCGCATAGAGCTCGTCGGCGTACGACAGCGGCACCGCCACCTTGTTCACCACGTGGTCGAGCTGGTCGAGGTCTTCGAGCAGGGACTTCTGTTCGGCCTCCTTCACTTCCGTCTTTGCATCGATGTTGGCCTCGATGTCGCGCAGTCGCGCATACCAGCGGAACACGCGCCGGCGCACACGGAACTGGTACAGCGGCGGCACCACGCGGCTCAGCGGCAGCATCAACACCAGCAGGCCGCCCAGCACCAGCCACATGCGCTCGACCAGGTTGCTGGCCCAGAAGGGCAGGTAGCGCTGCAAGATCGGCGGCGTCAAGTTGATGGCGCGGTCGCCCTCGGGGCTCACCGGCAGTTCGCTGGTGCGGGTGTTGGGGAAGTCGCGAGCCCGGTTGAACCAGCCGGCGCCGCTGTGCACCGATTGCGCCGCCTGCGCGAACAGCTGGCGCAGGGCCGGGTGGGTTTCGTCGCGCGACAGCAGCGAGGTGGTGGCCGCGAGCAGCGCCACGTCGTGCGGCGGCAGGTCTTTCGAGAGGTCGACCACGCCGCGCGGCAGCGTCACCGCCGAGAGGAACGGAAAGCGCCGCGAGTAGGCGTCGGCCTGACCGAAGTCCATGAGCTTGATGTCGTCCGAGCGCAGCAGGCGTTGCACCTGCGGCGATTGCGGCGCGGAAGACAGCACGATGGCATCGAGCAGTCCGGCCGCCAGCGCCTCGGCGGCCGACGCCTGTTCGAGGTTCGACAGCAGCAGGTCGTCGGGGCCCAGCCTGTTGGCCTTGAGCAGGCGCTCCATGATGTCCGGAAGCCCGCTGCCCTGCAGGTCGATGTTCACGCGCAGGCCGCGCAACTGGGCGAGCGTGGTCAGCGTGCCGGTCTTGCGATCGATCTTCTGCGCCGAGTCGGCGCGGTAGAAGAGCCAGATCGGCTCGTAGAACAGGCTGCCGAGCGAAGTGAGGCCGGCTTCTTCGTCGGCCACCGGGTCGGCGCTGCCGCCGCGCACGAAGGCCACGTCGGCACCGCCGGTGCGCAGCAACTGCAGGTTCTCGGTCGAGCCCGAGGTGGGCTTGAGCTCCACTTCGATGCCGCTGTGCTTGAGGGCTTCGGCATAGCGCTTGCCGAACTGCGCATATGCGCTGCCGGTGGGGCC
>NZ_JBPJZE010000159.1:0-1301 GCF_051216695.1 Variovorax glucosi | reverse complement strand
CAGGCGTGCGCCGCAGCGCAGGTAGCCCTTGATGAGCGGCGGCGCTGCGGGAGGCGCCGTGTCGCTGTCGGCATCGGCGTCTGCCCCGGTGTCCAGCGGCAGCGCGACGCGCGGCTCCACGCGCCAGCGCTGCTCGACCAGGTGCGTGCGGCACAGCCGGTGCCACAGCCGCGCGGCCGTTGCGCCCTGGTCGTCGAGCCCGATGCTGGCGCAGCCGATCATGGTGTCGAGCCGGTGCTCGACCATGTACTGCCCCAGCGCGGTCCACAGCGCCATGATCACGCTGCCCGTGCGCCACTGCGCGTCCACGCACGAGCGGCCCAGTTCCAGCGCGCGGCCGCGCAGCGACGCGAGCGGGGACAGGTCGAACTCGGTGTCGGTGTAGAAGCCGCCCGCACGCAGCGCCGCCTCGGGCGTCAGCACGCGGTAGGTGCCGATGAGCGGGCCGGGGCCGTGCACGGGGTCGATGGCACGCACCAGCAGGTGGTCGCAGAAGGCGTCGAAGCGGTCGACGTCGAGCCCGGGCGGCGTGCCTTCGGGTGGCGTCAGGCGCGCGCCCATCTCCTGCGCGAATACGCGGTAGCGCAGGCGCTGGGCGTCGCGTACGTCCTCTTCGCAATCGGCCCATCGGGTTTCCAGCACGGGCGCGGCGGTTGCGAGCGGTATGAACGAACGGCGGGGCAGGGCGTGCGAAGCGTTGATGTCCATGTGCGTGCGACGACTCAGTTGGAGGGCGGATAGCGGTCGACCAAGCGGTTCTGCCGCCGGTTGAGCCGCGCGAGCGCGAGCAGGCCGATGGGCCGCACGCCGGCCTTGCGCTGCGCTGCGCCAATGGCGAACAGCAGCCGCTGCTTGGCGAAGACCATGCGAAAGCCTTGCAACACGCCGGTGTCGGGGTCCCACGCCTCGATGGCTTCGGAGCCTGCACCGTTGATTTCCATGATGGTGAAGCCGCGCCCGGCACCGAGTTCGCGCAGGCTCTGGTAGCGCACGTCGAAGCGCCCGAAACGGAAGTCGGGCATGTCGCGTGCGATGGCGTCGATGGCGCCCACGAGCTCGGGTGTGATGAGCGCCGCGCCGTCGCGGTACAGGCCGCCCACGCGGGTCGAGCCGATGGTGGCCAGCCGCACCTGCTGGCCGGCGGCCGGCACGCTGTCGGGTGGCACGCTGCATTCGTGGCGCGGCGAGCGCGCGATGCGGCGGGCGCGGGCTTCCGGCGTGTCGCGCGAAAGGTAGGCGACTTCACGCGCGCCGAGGATTTGCACCCGATACGGGTGGATGTAGTTGAGATAGCCGACCAG
>NZ_JBPJZE010000158.1:0-1301 GCF_051216695.1 Variovorax glucosi | reverse complement strand
TGGTCGCGATATTAAGTCGCCACAGGAAAGGATCAATTGCCCCGAGCGACTTTGTGGCGCCAGAAGAACTACCTACGATTCATTGCAAGCGGAAAGCCGCAGCGTTTTCGAAGGAGACACCCCATGAATGAACTCTTCCCTGGCTTCGAACGGCACCATGTCGACGTGGGCCATGGCATCGCCATCTCGGCGGTGGTCGGCGGGCGCGGCGCGCCGCTCCTGCTGCTGCACGGCCACCCGCAAACGCATGCCATCTGGCACCGCGTGGCGCCCATGTTGGCTGAACAGTTCACCGTCATCGCGGCCGACCTGCGCGGTTATGGCGACTCGTCCAAGCCCGAGGGCGCAACAGACCATTCCAACTACTCGAAGCGCACGCTGGCGGCCGACCAGGTCGCGCTGATGCGCCATTTCGGCTTCGTACGCTTCGACGTGCTGGCGCACGACCGCGGCGCCCGTGTCGCATACCGCCTGGCCATGGACCACGCACAGGCCGTGCGCAGGCTGGTGCTGCTCGACATCGCGCCGACGCTGGCGATGTATGCGCAGACCACCGAGGCCTTCGCGCGCGCCTACTGGCACTGGTTCTTCCTGATCCAGCCGCCGCCGCTGCCCGAGGCGCTGATCGCGTCCGACCCCGTGCGCTACGTGCGCAGCGTGATGGGCGGGCGGCATGCCGGCCTCGCGCCCTTTGCGCCCGAGGTGCTGGCCGAATACGAACGCTGCGCCGCCATCGCGGGCACCGCCGAATCCATCTGCGAGGACTATCGCGCCTCTGCCACCATCGACCTCGTGCACGACCGCGAAGACATCGCAGCCGGCCGGCAACTGGCACAGCCGCTGCGCGTGCTGTGGGGCGAGCATGGTGCGGTGGGCAAGGCCTTCGATGTGCTCGCGCTGTGGCGCGAACGTGCCGCCGATGTGTCGGGCCGCGCCTTGCCGTGTGGCCACTACGTTCCCGAAGAGGCCCCGGACGAATTGCTCGCCGAGGCCCAAGCCTTCTTCTCTCTACCTCTACAACACGCACACGCAGGAGCCAACCCATGAGTACTCACAGAATCGCAGTCATCGCCGGCGACGGCATCGGCAAGGAAACCATGCCCGAGGGCGTGCGCGTGCTCGATGCCGTGGCGCGCAAATTCGGCATCGACCTGAAGTTCGACCACTTCGATTTCTCGAGCTGGGACTACTACGAGAAGCACGGCCAGATGCTGCCCGACAACTGGAAAGACCAGATCGGTGGGCACGACGCCATCTTCTTCGGCGCGGTCGGCTGGCCCGAGAAAATCGCCGACCACGTG
>NZ_JBPJZE010000157.1:0-1302 GCF_051216695.1 Variovorax glucosi | reverse complement strand
AAAATTCGGCTTCTGCCCGCGGCCGCCGGGCACCTTCCCAGGAGCCTGGCCTTGAACGCCTCCCCACCCGCGCTGGACAGCGCGGACACCGACATTTCCGTTTCTTCTTCTCCCGCCGCACCCGTCAATTTCCTGCGCGCGGTGCTCGCACTCGGCGTCGGCGGCTTTGCCATCGGCACCGGCGAGTTCGTCATCATGGGCCTGCTGCCCGAAGTGGCGAAGGACATCGACGTCAGCATTCCCCAGGCCGGCCACGTCATCAGCGCCTACGCGCTCGGCGTGGTCATCGGCGCGCCCGTGCTCGCGGTGCTCGCCGCAGGCTGGCGCCGCCGCGCGCTGCTGATTGCGCTCATGGCCGTGTTCGCGGCCGGCAACTTCGCCAGCGCCGCAGCCCCCAACTATTTGCTGCTGAACCTGCTGCGCTTTGCCACCGGCCTGCCGCATGGCACCTACTTCGGCGTGGCTGCGCTCGTGGCCGCCACGCTCGCGCCACCGGGGCGGCGAGCACGCGCCGTGGGGCTCGTCATGCTGGGGCTCACCGGCGCCACGCTGGTCGGCGTGCCCATCGCCGCCTGGCTGGGCCAGATCTTCGGCTGGCGCGCCGCCTTCGTGTTCGTCGGCGTGATCGCGCTGGTGGCCATCGTGCTGCTTCGCCGCGACATCCCCGACCTCGCAGCGCCCGCAGGCGCCAGCCCGTGGCGCGAACTCGGCGCGCTCAAGCGCAAGCAGGTGTGGTTCACGCTCGGCATCGGCGCCATCGGCTTCGGCGGCATGTTCTCGGTGTTCAGCTATATCAAGCCCACGCTCATCGAAGTGGCCGGCATGCCGCTGGGCGGCGTGCCCTTCGTGCTGGCGCTGTTCGGGCTGGGCATGGTCACCGGCAACCTCGTGGGCTCGCGCCTGGCCGACAAGTCGCTCATGCGCACCATCGGTGGCCTGCTGGTCTACGCGGCGCTGGTGCTCGCGATGTTCACCTTCGCGGCGCACAACGTCTTTACCGCGGCGTTCAACGTGTTCCTCATCGGCACCACCGTGGCCATCGGCCCGGCGCTGCAGATCCGCCTGATGGACGTGGCCGGCGACGCGCAGACGCTCGCTGCCGCGCTCAATCACTCGGCCTTCAACATGGCCAACGCGCTCGGCGCGTGGCTCGGTGGCGTGGCCATTGCGGCTGGCCTTGGTTGGACCTCGACCGGCTGGGTCGGCGCCTTGCTGGCGCTGGCGGGCATGGGCGTGTTCGGCTGGGCGGTGATGAGCGCGCGCGCCGTCGCCCGCCCCGGCGCCGTTCAACGCTCCCCAAGC
>NZ_JBPJZE010000156.1:0-1302 GCF_051216695.1 Variovorax glucosi | reverse complement strand
CCTCAACACGCGCGGCCCACGATGCCCCCCCACACCAGTTTCACGCTCCACGACCTGCGCGTCGAGGTCGTCGCACCGCAAGGCGCCCGCATCTACTGCGGCGCCCAGGTGGGCGACTATTTCGAGCTGCGCGGCGAGATGCTGCATCTGCCCGAGGGGCAGGGCTTTTCGATCTATTCGCTGGGCGCCTTGCTGCCGCTGCTGGCCGCCAAGCAGCGGCCCACCGACGCGAACGACTGGATGAGCACCGACGCCGAGGTGGCCTGCCCCGATCCGAATTGCCCCTCGCGCTTTCGCATCACCCGCATGGGGCTGCGCACTTTTCGCCACGCCGACACCACGGCGGTTGTCCATCCATCGAACGAGTCTTCATGAATCCCTTGCAGCATTCGCACCATCGCATCGAGCTTGCGCCCGGCTATGAAATTTCCCGCCTGCTGAAGGGCGGATGGCAACTGGCGGGCGGCCACGGCGACGTGGATCACGCAGGTGCCATCGCCGACATGGCGGCTTACTACGACGCCGGCATCACCACATTCGATTGCGCCGACATCTACACCGGCGTGGAAGAAATGATCGGTGAGTTCCGCACCGACTACCTGCAGCGCCATGGCCGCGACAGCCTTTCGCAGCTGCGCGTGCACACCAAGTTCGTGCCCGACCTCGCCATCCTGTCGGCCATCGACAAGCGCCAGGTCGAGCAGATCATCGATCGCTCGCTCAAGCGCCTGCGCATGGAGCGGCTCGACCTCGTGCAGTTCCACTGGTGGGACTACGGCGTGCCGCGCTACCTCGAGGTTGCGCACTGGCTCCTGGAGCTGCAGCGCGCCGGCAAGATCGACCGCGTGGGCGGCACCAATTTCGACACGGCGCATGTGCGCGAACTGGCCGACGCCGGTGTGCCGATGTTCAGCATGCAGGTGCAGTACTCGCTGCTCGACCAGCGGCCCTTGCCGCTGATGACGCCGTACTGCGAGCAATCAGGCATGAAGCTGCTGTGCTACGGCAGCGTGGCCGGCGGCTTCCTCTCGGAGCGCTGGCTCGGCGTGAGCGATCCGGGTGAATCGTTCGAGAACCGCTCACTCGTCAAGTACAAGCTCATCATCGACGACTTCGGCGGCTGGGACCTGTTCCAGCAGTTGCTGGCGCAGCTGAAGCAGATCGCGCTGCGGTATGGCGTGTCGATTTCGACCGTGGCGATGCGCTGGGTGCTGCAGCAGCCGTCCGTCGCGGCCGTGATCGTCGGCGTGCGGCGCGGCGACCACCTGGCGGATCACCTGAAGGTGCTCGATCTGCAGCTCG
>NZ_JBPJZE010000155.1:0-1306 GCF_051216695.1 Variovorax glucosi | reverse complement strand
TGACCATTTAGCCAGGCATGCTCCCCGACCGGCGTCCTGAGCTGATCCAGATCCGACCGGTCTACGATCACCGCACCGGGTTCGCGCAGCCGCCCGCGCAACGCCAGAGGCAATACACGGGAGAACATCATGGCGTCCGCGTCCGTGCGGATGCCCGAAACATACACCGAGACCCCGCCGCCGGATCGCTCCTTGTTGCGCCAGTCGCCTTCCACCCAGAGGTAGGGCTCGACGTCGGCGACGCCAGGGTCCATGCGAAGGCGCATCTCCACGTCGGCATTGATGTCGCGGCCGAAATTGACGCTTTGCGTGCCCGGGTAGCCCGCCCACAGGTCGGTCGAGGACGCCGTCACATAGACGGCCGCACTGCCGAAAATTCCCAGCACCAGCGCCGCTTGCACGGTCAGCAAGAGACCTGCGAACCCAACGGCCAAGACGGCCGGCACGAAGCGGCGCCACTCATGGACGATGGTCTTGCGCGCCAATGCGATCATGAGGCTGACCCTTCGACGCCGGCGGGCCATGGCGCACCGCCAAGCGACTTGTACAGCGCCACGAACGCGAGCGTGTGGCTGGTATGAGCAGCGGCAAGAGCGATGGACTGTTGCAGCGCCTCACGTTGGGCTGCCAGGCGATCGAGCTCGCTCGCCAACCCCAAGCCCACCAACAAGACCTGGGCTTGCGTGCGGCGATCGCTTGCGTCAAGGGCGATCTGGAGTTGTCGGGTGCGTTCCTGCGCGTGCTGCAACCGGCTCAGGGCCGACTCGGTCTCCGCGACACCTTCCAGGACAGCTTGGCGATAGGCCATCAGCGAGGCATCGAGCGCTTCCTTCTGCGCATCGGCGAAGGCACGCCTGCGGCCCCAGTCGAACAGAGGGATGTCGATCACCGGGCCGATTGCCGGAATGTTGTCCGAAGTGCGGCGACTGTGCCGCGTGAGGTTGTGCGCGTAAAGGATTGAGGCCCCGAGCGCGATCCGGGGATAGAGTTCTGCCCGGGCGATTCCCAGTTCAGCGGCTGCCTTCAGCACCTGCGCCTCGGCGCTGCGTATTTCAGGGCGGTATCGCAGCAAGTCCGCCGGCACTTGCCGTAGCGCAAAAATCTTCGTGCCTGGCAGCGGCACCGGCGGCCAAGTCGCAGCCGGGGTCCAGGCCTCGTCGGGGGTGGCTCGACCCAGCAGCATGGCGAGTCCTTGCGAAGCCCGCTCGGCCGTCTCGCGCGCTTCGCTCGATCGGGCGTGCGTCTGCGCCAGACGCTCGACGACCTGGAGCCGCTCATCGGGCGCTCCCAGCCGCAGGCGATGCCG
>NZ_JBPJZE010000154.1:0-1306 GCF_051216695.1 Variovorax glucosi | reverse complement strand
GACGCTCTGGAGGGCCGTTGCCACGCAGCCATGCGCGGACCCTGCCACCGCTTCACCGTGCTTGCGATAAGGCGCAAGCCAGGGCTGCGCCCAATCAACCGCCGGCAGGATCAAAGCGCGGGCGCGCCCGTCCAGCGGATGCGGTCAGGGTGCTGCATCACCGCGAACTCCGCCGTGAGCTTGTCGAAGAGCTTGAGCGAACTGCCGTGCTTGCCAAGCAGGCCGGCGGTACGCAGGGCCTTTGCCACGTCGTTGAGCGGCACCTCGTTGCCGCTGCGCAAGGCCGGCGCGGCCTGCAGGATGAATTCGGCCGCTTCCGAGGTTTGCTGTTGCTGCGGCGGTGGCGGCGCGGCCTTGGCAGCCTTCGCCGTCTTGCGCGCCGGTGTCTTGGCCGCGGCCTTCTTGGCAGCAGGCACTGCCTTGGCCCGCGCGGTCTTCGCGGGCGCCGACTTGGCCGCAGCCGACTTCTTCGCCGGCGCAGTGCGCACCGCAGGCTTCGTGCTTGCGTGGTGCGCGAGATCCATGAAGGCGTCGTACACGCCAACCGTCTCTTCGCCCGTCTTGCCCTGCTGGCCGATACCGCAGACGCGGCAGCCCTTTTCGCGCAGGCGGATCACGAGGGGTGCGAAGTCGGAGTCGGAAGACACCAGCACGACCACATCAGGCCGCTCGTTGATGGCGAGGTCGATCGCATCGACCGAGAGCGCGATATCGGTGCTGTTCTTGCCGGCCGACAGGTTCACCATCGGCCGCACCGACAGCCGCTTGAACATCGCCTGCCGGTTCACCGCCATCTCGGCGTTGCAGTACGCACGGCGCACGTGAATGGCGCCGTATTCGTCCATCGTGCGCTGCACGGCCTGTTCGATCACATCGGCCGAAACGTTGTCGGCGTCGATCAGCAGCATCACGCGCAGCGTCGGTGTCATGAGAGCTTCCAGTTGATCGTCTCACCGCCGCGCAAAGGCTTGAGCGTGGCATCGCCGTAGGGCACGGTCTCGGGCACGGTCCAGCTTTCGCGCTTGAGCGTGATGGTGTCCGTGTGGCGCGGCAGTTCGTAGAAATCAGGGCCGTGGAAGCTTGCGAAGCCTTCGAGCTTGTCGAGCGCGTTCACGCTGTCGAAGGCCTCGGCGTACAGCTCGATGGCCGTGAGCGCGGTGTAGCAGCCGGCACAACCCAGCGCATGTTCCTTCAGGTGCGCCGGGTGCGGCGCGCTGTCGGTGCCCAGGAAGAAGTGGTCGCTGCCGCTGGTGGCTGCTTCGACCAGCGCCACGCGGTGCGTCTCGCGCTTGAGCACGGGCAGGCA
>NZ_JBPJZE010000153.1:0-1310 GCF_051216695.1 Variovorax glucosi | reverse complement strand
GAACCGCATCAAGCTCAGCGGCGATCCGCCGATCCCCATCAACCCGCCTCAGGTCTGCCGCTTTGACGGCCGCTGCCCCGTGACGGACCCAGCCTGCGCGGCCGAGCTGCCGCCGCTGCGCGAAGTCGCGCCCTATCATTGGGTACGCTGCAGGCGCGTCGATGTCGTCGACTGCTCGCCGCGCCCTCCTCTTTCGATTCCCATATCGCCATGAGCGCCATGAGCCAAGCAACAACAACCGTCTACCCCGCCCGCAAGATCATCACCATGAACCCCATGCAGCCGCACGCCACCCACGTGGCGGTGCGCGACGGCCGCGTGCTGGCCGTCGGCGCGCTGGCGGACATTCAGGGCTGGGGCCCCTTCACGCTCGACGAGCGCTTTGCCAGCAAGGTGCTGATGCCCGGCCTCGTCGAAGGCCACTGCCACCTGAAGGAAGGCAGCATGTGGGACTGGACGTACCTCGGCTGGTTCGACCGCCGCGACCCGGAAGGCAAAGTGTGGAGCGGCCTGCGCTCGATGGACGAGGTGGTCGCTCGCCTGACCGAAGTGGCCGCGAAGATGACGGCCGACGGCGTGCCCGACACCGAGCCGCTCATCGCCTGGGGGTTCGACCCCATCTACTTCGGCGGCGAGCGCATGACGGTGCAGCACGTTGACCGCGCGAGCAGCACGCGCCCCATCGTCATCGGCCACGCCAACGGCCACCTGATGAACGTCAACAGCGCGATGTTGAACATCGCCGAGATCACGCGCGACAACGAGGTCGAAGGCGTGGTCAAGTTCGCGGACGGCGCCAGCGAAGGCGAGCCCACCGGCGAGCTGCAGGAACCGGCCGCCATGTTCCTTGTGCTGCGCAAGATCGGCAACGCCGGCCTGCTCGCGCCGATGACCGAAGCCGGCGTGCGCTCTTTCGCTCGGCTGGCCTGCCTGCAGGGCGTGACCACCGCGACCGACCTCGTCAACAAGCTCACGCCCGAAGACTGCGGCGTACTGGAGGCGGTGACGCAGGACGACGGCTTCGGCGTGCGCATCCTTCCCGCGTTCCAGGCCTTCCACGGCACGCATGGCGCTGCGCAGGGCGCAGAACACGTGAAGAGCCTGATGCCGCGCAACACCGACCGCCTGCGCTACGGCCTGGTGAAGATGATGCTCGACGGCTCCATCCAGGGCTTCTCGGCGCGGCTGCGCTGGCCGGGGCATTTCAACGGCGCGCCCAATGGCATCTGGGTGACCGCGCCCGCGCAGTACGAGGCCGACTTCGAGACCTACCACCGAGCCGAGCTCACCATCCACACGCACACCAACGG
>NZ_JBPJZE010000152.1:0-1311 GCF_051216695.1 Variovorax glucosi | reverse complement strand
CTGGCGGAGATTGCCGTAGGCCTGACCGAGGGCGGGGGAGGTGGTCCAGGGGACGAGGGGTTCGGCGAGGCCGTAGTACTGCAACAGGCCCAGGACCGCGCTGACGAGTCCGGCAGCCAGCACTCCCCAGGCCAATGCTACAGCCCCCTGGGCGGCGCTCGACATGCGAGCGCCTATCAGCGCCGCCACCGCAACTGCCGCCGTCGCAGTGCAGGCAGGCACCCAGAAGCCCCATACATCACCGTGAAACAGCGCAATGCAGCCCGCGCTGAGCATCAGCCAGCCAAGCACACGGCGGTCGAGCGTTTTTCCTCGGGCGTCGCACGAGAACAGCAGGAATGCAATGCAAGCCCAAGCACAAAGCAACTGCCAGACATTGACGGACGGACCGGCCACCCACGGGAACAGAAAAGGGAGGGCGATCAGTGCCGCGCTGAAAAAGGGCATCGACGGAATTGTGCAGTGCCGCGACGCGCAGGGGCAAGCTCACACGGCCGCTGGCCGGGGGCGGGAGTTCGCCGCAGGTGGCTTGCACAGCCACTGTCGAGAGTGTCGGGCCGGTCGACGTAGAGTTTGAAGCGCTGACGGCCGTACAGATGGCTCTATTGACGATCTACAACATGTGCAAGGCGATGGACCGGGGATGCGGATTGCCGATGTGCATGTGTTGGAGAAGCATGGGGGAAATCGGGGAGTTGGGTGGCGGTGAGATCTGCAATGCCAATAGCCCTAGCGCCAGCAACTCGCCGCCGTACCCGGGGTATCGGCCGCCATGTTCTTGATGCCCTTGGCATCCAAAGTGAAGTCGCCGCACTTGCTATCCGAGGCCTGCACCCCCGTACGCTGGGCTTTCAACGTGTAGCCACCGTCGCTGCCGTCGGCGGCCGCACTCAGGACCAGCGTGTAATCGCCATTTTGCGACGCAGTGCCATTCGGTAGCTTTAGGTTGCTCGCCACGTTGGTATAGCTTCCGTTCTGCGCCCTCCAGCGCTCTTGGCGTGCGGCAGCGTCATTGAGCAGGTTCTGCCCCTCCACCCGCCGGGACCGCCTCGCGTACTCTGTGTATGACGGGTAAGCAATAGCCGCCAGGATGGCGACGATGGCCACGGTGATCATCAGCTCGATCAGGGTGAAGCCCTTTTCAGCGTTGCGCACTAGTTTCTCCTTCAAAAGACATGCTTCTCGCCACTTGGGCGAGCACGAGAGGCGTCAGGCGACGCCCCCGTCTTCACCATCGCAGTGGGAGGGCCTGAAACATCAGTTCGGCGGCTGCTTGCGCCAGCTTTGACGGCCAAACTGCAACCCGTGGTT
>NZ_JBPJZE010000151.1:0-1311 GCF_051216695.1 Variovorax glucosi | reverse complement strand
CAGGTCGGCATCGTGGTGCCGTCGCAGCGCGTGCTGCCGCATGTGACGCAGAATTTTGTCGGGCGCATGGCGCGGCGGTTGACGCAACTGGAGATTGCGGCTGCGGCCGTGTGAGCGCGGAGGCGGGGGGCTCCCGCGATGAAACGATGCACGTCTTGCGTTGCGCGCGCCTTCTAGAATCCAGGCCCGCGCTCGCACGGAACAACCCGGGCGAACGCATCGTTCATCTCAACTCTCTGCATGCCTTTTTTTCGACTTCGCTCCGCTCCTCCCACTCTTCTGGCTCTTCTTCTCTACACCTTCGGCGCAGCGACTCCTGCCTTCGCTGCCGATGCCGTCCTGACGCTGAACACCGACCGCGTGCAGGAAGCCACTCAAGCCCCCGCTTTCGATCTTGCCGTGACCCGCCTCACCGGCATGGCGTCCGGTTCTTACTACTGGCCTGAAGGCCTGCTTGCCGAACAACTGATCGAGGGGTTGTCCTCGCGCAATGATCGCAAGGAGCAGGCATTGCCCGGCGACCAGCGGCTGGTGTCGTCGTACCGGCGGCCTTATGGCGGCAGTGAGCGCGCGGCTGTGCTGCTCGACAGCCGCAGCGGCAATGTGCTGGCCGCGGCGCTCGTGCATCGCCAGTGCGGCACGGGTTCGGCCTCCACCGGTTGCCTGGACGATCAGCACGCGGTGCTGTCGGTCTTCTTGCGTCCCGGCTTCGACCGCACCAAGGCGCAGCCGCTGATTGCATGGAGCCGCCAGGTGCCCGAAGAACTGCAGTTCGGCAAGGGCGAGAAGATTGCGAAGACCGAATACACCACGCTGGATGCCGCGCACACCGCCGCACGCCCCGTCGAGCGGCCGAAGAGCTTCTCCGCTGACGTGCCGCTGTACCCGAAGTCGCAGATATACCGCACCGCACAGGACGCGCTGAGCGACGCCAAGGCCAAACGCGTGCTGCGCCTGCAGACCACCGACAGCATGGAAAAAGTGCTGGCCTTCTACAAGCAGCTGTCGCCGCTGCTCGAAGAGATGGAGTCGAGCCTGGACGAGCGCTCCGGCTATGTCGCGGGCAGCCGCAAGGGCGTGGCCTTTTCCGTCGGCGTGACGCACGGGAAAGACATGCTGGCGATCACGAATATCGAAGTGGAGATTTCGGAATGATGAATGTGCCGTTTCCCAGGACCTTTGCGTCGCTGCTGTTCGCCTGCGCCATGGGCGCGCATGCACAGGGCGCGCAACCCGCGGCATCGTCGGCTGGGCCCGTCACCACCGAATTGCCCGCGCCGCCGCTGCGCCTCAGCGAGCAGCCGCGCATCC
>NZ_JBPJZE010000150.1:0-1313 GCF_051216695.1 Variovorax glucosi | reverse complement strand
CAGGTCGGCGTACTTGGGGTTGGGCACCGTCGGCATGATCGCGAAGCCCTTGGGCACGGCGGGAATGGAGCTGCCCGGCGAAGTCACTTCGGCCAGCCACTTCGCATAGACCGGGTCGACCAGCGCGGGTGCCGTCGGGCCCACCGGGTTGCCGAAGATCCAGTTGATGCCCACGCGCATCAGGCTGATGCCGATGACCGCGATGATGGTGCCAGTGACCACCGGCGGAAAGAAGCGCAGCATTCGGCTCACCAGCGGCGCGATCAGTATCGACACCACACCCGCGCCGATGATGGCGCCGAACAGCAGCTGCGCGCCGTTCTGACCGGGGTTGGCATTGGCGATGGCCACCATTGGTGCGACGGACGCGAAGGTCACGCCCATCATCACGGGCAGCTTGATGCCGAAGAACTGCGTGGCGCCCAGTGCCTGGATCAGCGTGGCGATGCCGCAGCAGAACAGGTCGGCCGAGATCAGCAGCGCGACCTCGTCGGGTGTGAGCTTGAGCGCGCGCCCGACGATCAGCGGCACCGCGACGGCGCCCGCATACATCACCAGCACGTGCTGCAGGCCGAGGGCCGCGAGCTTGCCCGAAGGCAGGCGCTGGTCCACGGGATGGACTGTTGAGAGAGAACTGTCGGCCGTCATCGTTGGGCTCCTGCTGCGGCGAGAAGGAAGGTGGGCGACACGGCTTGGCATGCGCACACCCCGTTTTGTGTACGCCAAACTGTATACAACTTATGCAACAATCCGACTCAGGAAAACCCGCATCCGGCGCGGGCCCTCATGGCGCCCCCGCCTGGTGCTACGCGACGGGGTAAGGGCCTTCGTCGAAGGCTTCGGCGTGGTAGCCCTTGCTGCCCACGTCGCGCGCCAGCTGGCTGCGGAAGTCGCGGCCCTCGCGCAGGCACTGCAGCACATGGGCGAAGTCGTGGCGCGGCTGCCAGCCCAGGTAGCGCCGTGCCAGTGCGTTCACGTAGACGCGGTCGAGCTGCGCGGGCAGCTTCCATCCTTGCTTCGCGTACAGCGCCTCGCACTCGGGGAACAGGCGTCGCAGCACCCGTGGCGCGCTTTCGCGCAGCATTGGCAGGTCGTCGCGCGCGAAGGGCGTGGTGGCCGAGACGATGTAGCTGCCGAAGCCCAGCGCCGGGGCGCGCGCGGCGGCGAGCAGGTGCGCTTCGACCACGTCCTCGATGTCGACCCGCCGGTGCAGCAGCTCGTTGGCTTGTGCGTTGTCCAGCGAATAGAGGCTGCGCACGGCGGCATCGTCGTCGTCTTCGGGGAAGAAGCGCGACGTTTTCAGCACGACGACC
>NZ_JBPJZE010000014.1:0-2131 GCF_051216695.1 Variovorax glucosi | reverse complement strand
CCGCCCGGCAGGGCATTCAGCAGTTGCCGACGCCCGGAATAGGACTCGGCAGACGCCCATAGGCACGGAATGACCGACAGCAGCGGTGGCCGATGACCTACAGGCATTGGCCTGCATGGCTCACCGCGTGCGGCCGTGGGGCTGCGAGGATGCCTCCATGCACCGCGCAAGCACCGACCTCGCGACCTCCCCATGACTTTCAAGGCCTATCTAGTCGAGGACAGCCCCGTGATTCGCGAGAACCTCGTCGGATTCCTGGAAGACGTGACTGACGCGAAGGTGGTGGCCTCCGCCAGCACCGAGGAGGAGGCCGTGGCCTGGCTGGACCAGCACACCGGCGACTGGGACCTGACCATCGTCGACCTGTTCCTGCGGCGCGGCAACGGGCTGGGCGTGATCCGCGCCTGCCGACACCGGGCGCCGCACCAGAAGGTGATCGTGCTGAGCAACTACGCCAACTCCGCCATGCGCGAGCGTTCGCGGCAACTGGGCGCCGATGCCTTCTTCGACAAGTCGGCCGAGCTCGACCAGTTGGTGGACTTCTGTGCGCAGGTGCGCGCGTCGCTTCCCGGGTGACGCCGGGCGATGCCGGCTGACGCGCGCATGACTGGGTCGTGCGCCTTTCTGGGGTAAAACGCCACGCTGCCGCAGGAGCGGCAACCGGACAACGGCAACTCCCCAGGAAAGCGACAGAGAGACATGAGCAACAGCAATAGCAGCAACATCGACTTCAAGGGCCGCGTGGCCATCGTGACCGGCGCGGGCGGCGGCCTGGGCCGCCAGCATGCATTGGCGTTGGCGGCGCGCGGCGCCAAGGTGGTGGTGAACGACCTAGGCGGCGCGCGCGACGGCTCCGGCGGCTCGGTAAGCGCTGCGCAGGCGGTGGTTGACGAGATCAAGGCGGCCGGCGGCGAAGCCATTGCCAACGGCGCATCGGTGACTGACTTCGAGGCGGTGCAGGCCATGGTCAAGCAGGCAGTCGATGCCTGGGGCCGCGTCGACATCCTCGTCAACAACGCCGGCATCCTGCGCGACAAGAGCTTCGCCAAGATGGAGCTGGCCGACTTCAAGCTGGTGGTCGATGTGCACCTGATGGGCGCGGTGAACTGCACCAAGGCCGTCTGGGCGCTCATGAACGAGCAGAAGTACGGCCGCATCGTGATGACTACATCGTCCACCGGCCTGTACGGCAACTTCGGCCAGAGCAACTATGGCGCGGCCAAGCTTGCGCTGGTGGGCCTCATGCAAACGCTGAGCATCGAAGGCGCGAAGAACGACATCCGCGTGAACTGCCTGGCGCCCACCGCCGCCACCCGCATGACCGAGGACCTGTTCCCCAAGGAAATGCTCGAAGCCTTCCGCCCCGAGGCCGTGGTGCCCGCAATGCTGGTGCTGGCCGCGCAGGACGCGCCCAACCGCACCATCCTCTGCGCCGGTGCCGGCACCTTCGAGGCCGCGCACATCACGCTGACGCAGGGCGCCTGGCTGGGCATTGCCGCCGACACGCCCGAGCAGCTGGCGGCGCGTCTGTCCGAGGTGACCGATCGCGAGGGCGAGGCCGTGCCGCAGAGCGGCACCGCACAGGGCGCGAACGAAGTCGCCAAGGGCATGGCGAACGCGAAGAGGGGCTGACCGGCCCCAGTGTTCATGGCGCGCTTGACCTCGAGTGCACTCGAGCATTTCCAATGAATTCACCGGGTGTCCGGTTCATTCATTCAACCCAAGGAAATCAAGCCATGAACACGATCGACAACAAGGCCCTGGTCCAGCGCATCCATGACGAGCTGGACAAGGGCAACGGCCAGGTCTTCGTCGACAGCCTTGCCGACGACGCCAGCTGGAAGCTCGAAGGCAGCACCCCGTGGTCGCGCACCTACCGGGGCAAGAAGGCCATTCGCGAAGAGCTGCTAAACCCGCTCTTCGCGCAGTTCGCGGGGCCCTATGTGAGCAAGACCGAGCGCATCATCGCCGAGGGCGACCGGGTGGTGGTGCTGTTCAGCGGCGACGTGCCCACCAAGGCCGGCAAGCGCTACAACAACCGCTACTGCTACGTCTACCGACTCGAAGGAGGCAAGGTGAAAGAGCTGACTGAGTACTTCGACACCGCACTGGTCCAGGAGGCGCTGCAGGC
>NZ_JBPJZE010000149.1:0-1316 GCF_051216695.1 Variovorax glucosi | reverse complement strand
GATTCGGCCGCCGTCCGTCTCCAACCCGTCGATGGTCTGGCCGAAGCGGAAGTCCACGCCCAGGCCGCGTGCGATTTCGGCGAGGCCGCGCGTGAACAGATGGCAGTCGCCGGTTTCGTCGTTGGGCAGGCGCAGGCCGCCTGTGAGACGGTCGCGTGCGCCGGCCAGCGCGGGCTCGACGCTGGCGAGTGCATCGCGGTCGAGCAATTGGTAAGGCACGCCGCATTCTTCGAGCACTGCGATGTCGCGCTGCACTGCATCGAGCTGCGCCTGCGTGCGAAACAGCTGCAGGGTGCCACCGGTGCGCTGCTCGTACTGCAGGCCGGTGTCGGCGCGCAACTGCTGCAGGCAGCCGCGGCTGTATTCGGCCACGCGCATCATGCGTTCCTTGTTCACCGCATAGGCTTCGGGCGAGCAGTTGCGCAGCATCGCGGCCATCCAGCGCAGCTGGAACATCGTGCCGTCGGGGCGAATGGACAGCGGCGCGTGCTTCTTGAACATCCACTTGATTGCCTTCAGCGGAATGCCCGGCGCGGCCCACGGCGTGGAGTAGCCCGGCGACACCTGGCCGGCATTGCCGAAGCTGGTTTCTTCGGCGGGGCCGGCCTGCCGGTCGAGCAGGGTGACCTCGGCGCCCGAGCGCGCGAGATAGTAGGCCGTGGTGGTGCCGATCACGCCGCCGCCGAGAACGATGACTTTCATGGTGTATTCGCCGATTCAGATGGGATGAGTGGAATCTAAAGTGCACAATGCAGTGGATTCCATTGTTTTCAGCGGTTTGGCAGTGAAATACACTGCCGCCAATCGCCCAGAGCCGCCTGCGAAAGTGAAATGCCCGAACTCGACCGAATCGACCGCCGGATCCTCGACCTCCTGCAGCGCCAGGGCCGCGTTTCCATGACCGAGCTGGCCGAGCACATCGGCCTGTCGGCCTCGCCCTGCGCCGAGCGCGTGAAGCGCATGGAGCGCGACGGCGTCATCACCGGCTACCACGCGCACGTGTCGCCCGAGGCGCTGGGCAAGACGCTGCTGGTGTTCGTCGAGATCAAGCTCTCGGCCAAGTCGGGCGACGTGTTCGACAAGGTGCGCAAGGAGCTGCTGCACATGCCCGAAGTGCTCGAATGCCACCTGGTGTCGGGCAGCTTCGACTACCTCGTGAAGGCGCGGCTCAGCGGCATGAGCGAGTACCGGCACCTGCTGGGCGACATCCTGAAGAAGCTGCCGGTGGCGGCCGAGTCGCACAGCTACGTGGTGATGGAAGAAATCAAGGAAACGCTGATGCTGGCCGTGGACCGCTGAACCGATGAGCAAGAACC
>NZ_JBPJZE010000148.1:0-1317 GCF_051216695.1 Variovorax glucosi | reverse complement strand
CGTCGCCTGCAGTTGTCCGGCCTGGCCCAGCCCTTCGGCCTGCAGAAAAGCCGGTGCGGCCTCGTCGAACGCAGGCAACGCAGCAGGCCGCGCCGATTGCGCCGCCAGTTCGCGCCCGAGCATCGCGGCAATCAACGCCTGCGGCCCCAGGTCGGCCGCGCGCCATTCGCCGATCCAACTGCCGTTGCGCAGCACCGTGATACGGTCCGACACCGCGTACATCTGGTTGAGGAAGTGCGTGACGAAAACGATGGCCAGTCCTTCGCCGCGCAGCCTCCGCAGCACCTCGAACAGCTTCTCCACCTCGTCGTCGTCCAGGCTCGACGTCGGCTCGTCGAGGATCAGCACCTTCGACGACACGCCCAGCGCCCGCGCGATCGCCACCATCTGCTGCACCGCCACCGAGTAGCTCGACAGCAGCCGCGTCACGTCGATGTCGAGCCCGATGCGCGCCAGCAGTTCTTCGGCGCGCCGGTTCACGGAAGCCCAGTCGATGCGAAAGCCCTGTGCCACACCGCAGCGCGGGTAGCGCCCCGCGAACACGTTCTCCGCCACCGACAGGTTCGGGCACAGGTTCACCTCCTGGTAGACCGTGCTGATGCCCAGCTTCTGCGCCTCCAGCGGCGAGTGCGGATGAATCGGCTGGCCGTCGAGGAACATCTCGCCACCGCTCGACGGCAGCACGCCCGTCAGCACCTTGATCAGCGTCGACTTGCCCGCGCCGTTCTGCCCCATCAGTGCGTGGATCTCGCCGGGGTACAGCCGCAACTGCACGTCGCGCAGCACCGGGATGCCGCCGAACTGCTTGTGGATGCCCTTGAGCTCCAGCACGGGTGAGCGGGGAGTGTCGTCAGCCATGCTGCGCCGCCTTCATCACTTGTTCTTGTTGTAGACGTCGATGAACACCGCCGCCAGCAGCACCAGCCCCTTGATGACCTGCTGGTAGTCGATGCCGATGCCCAGGATCGACATGCCGTTGTTCATCACGCCCATGATGAAAGCGCCGATCACCGCGCCCATCACCCGGCCCACGCCACCCGAGGCCGATGCGCCGCCGATGAAGCAGGCTGCGATCACGTCGAGCTCGAAGCCCAGGCCCGCCTTGGGCGTGGCCGTGTTGAGCCGCGCCGCGAACACCAGGCCCGCCAGCGCCGCCAGCGCGCCCATGTTCACGAAAGTGAGGAATGCGAGCCGCTGCGTCTTCACGCCCGACAGCCGCGCCGCCTTCTCGTTGCCGCCCAGCGCATAGATGCGCCGGCCGATGGTCGTGCGGTTGGTGACGAAGTCGTACACCACGATCAGCACCGCCATCACGAT
>NZ_JBPJZE010000147.1:0-1317 GCF_051216695.1 Variovorax glucosi | reverse complement strand
CGCGCTGGTATTGGGCGGTACAGCAGCATTCCTCGGGGCCGTGACTTCGGCCCACGCGTTCTCGAACCCGCCCATCCAGGTGGCGCAGGGCATCGAATACATGTGCGGTGGCGCCGCCAGGGATGAAGCCGCATTCATGGAAATGGTGTCGCCGCGCTGGGCCGCGACCATCGAATTCGGCGTGAGCGACGGCAAAGGCGCGCAGGTGGCCGGCTTTCCGGCCAAGGCCTTGATCGAGGTGCGCCAGAAATACACCGGCCAGGTCGTGATGGACGTGCAGTCGCAAGGCCCCTACATGCTGGCGCGCCTCAATCCGGGCGCCTATGACGTGAACGTGACGCTCGGCGGTCTCACGCTGACGCAGTCGCTGGTGGTGATTGCCGGCATGCCGGCGCGCACGTCGTTCGTCTGGCCGTCGAATTTCGACATGGCTTCGGTGACGCCGGCGCTGCCGCAGACGCAGGCTCTCGCGCAAACTTCCGCCGCCCGCTGAGCGGTCGGCCGCTCCGGCCTGCCGGGCCGGTCAGCCTTTCCTAAGCCACGCGCCGCACAGTGGCACCGTGGCTTCTCGCCACGACGACCAGGAAAGGATTCAGATCATGACCCCCCGTTTTCCATCATCGCGCACGATGCGGCCGCTGGCGGCCGCGGTGTTCTGCGGCGCCGTTCTGCTCGGCGCGCTTTCGTCGGCGCAGGCAGCGGTGAACCCGCCAATCTACATGGCGCACGGCGTCGAGTACATGAGCGGCGGCATCGGCAGCGACGAAGCCCAGCTGATGGAGACGGTATCGCCGCGCTGGCCCGCCACCTTCGAGTTCGCTGTCAAGGACAGCAAGGGCGCCGAATTCGCGGCCAACGTGCACGTGACGGTGCGCGACAGCGGCGGCGTCGCGCTGCTCGACAACGTGGTGTCGGGCGGCCCGTTCATGGTGGCGCGCCTGGACCCGGGCAACTACGAGGTCGAGGCGCGGATCGGCAGCCAGGTGCTGAAGCAGCCGCTGCACGTGCTGCAGGGTGCGCCGACCAAGGCGACCTTCGTCTGGCCGGCGGGCACCGACATGGCTTCGGCCAGCACGCGCACGGTGCAGTAGCGCGGCGAAAGTGGGCGCCGGCACCGCATCCGGCCGGCACCTGCTTTGTTAACTCCACTGGGCCACAACGCTTGCTATCCGGGCGCCTTGCGCTATAGAAAAAATAGCGATTGCGGCGCCTTCCGGTATCTTGAATGCGCGGCATGCGCCTTGCAGGTGGTGTATCCCGGGCAGTGCCCGACCCCATTGCCCCGATGCCGATCCGTCCCCTGAGCGCTTTGACCGC
>NZ_JBPJZE010000146.1:0-1317 GCF_051216695.1 Variovorax glucosi | reverse complement strand
GCTTTGTACAGGGTGACCGTCGCGTAGTTGAATGCATTCCCGGGCGATGGCCCCAACCGTGTGAAGCGGCCCTCTTCCAGCGCAGCAGGGTCGACTTCGGCCTGCATTCCAAGATGCCTCTGGGCTCGACGGAGAAACGGCGTCTCCGTGTCGAGGAGGAACCGGCGGTAGGCCTCGACGACGGCCTTGGGCTCTTTGGGGACGGAAGTGCATCCAACAGTCGCCGCGCAGAACGTCGCCAGCAAGAACGGCCTGGCGAACGAACTCATGCAGCGATGGGCCCTTGTCTCGATCATGCGAGAACTCTCAAGGACGCGACGAGCGGCGTGTCAGAAGCTCGCATTGAGGTTGAACCCCAAAGTCACCTTCGCAGTGCGATAGCCCTCGGGCTTGCTGATCGGCGCGCCCATGAAGACGTCGTAGTTCAGCCCCTTCCATGCCCCGCGCACGCCGACCACACCGCCTGCTAGGTGATTGCCCAACAGCCACTCGACCGACTTGCCGCCCACGTGGCCGTAGTCGATGCCTGTATAGAGTTCGGCCCCGCTCTGCCCTACGGCCCAGCCGATGTCGTGGCGCAGCAGCCAGCCGCGCTCGCCGAGCAGGCTGGTCTCGCCATCGAAACCGCGCACGGTGTAGCGCCCGCCAATGCCGAAGCGGTCCTGTGACGTGAGCTGGGTCTGGTTCCACTGCGCACGCCACTGGCCTGCGTAGCGCAACTTCTGCTCGCCGAACGTGAAAGGCACGTTGAGGCTCACATCAGCCGTCATGAGCCGAAAGCGGCTGGTGCCTTCGTCGAAAGCCTCCTCGGGTGCTCGCTTGGCACCGAAGGCACCAGTGCCCTGGCGGAACGCGAAAGTGCCATCCAACGTGGCCTCGCCGATGAACTCCTTGTGGCTCAGGCTGGCCTCCCAGCCGCCAACCACGCGGTGCTGGTTCTCGATCTGGGTGTCGTCGATGAAGCTACGCGACTCGCGCCGCAAGGCGCGGATCGAAAGCGTGGTCTTGCGGCGCTGGTCGCGATAGATGAGACGCGAGAGTCTGACTTCGGCGTTGTTGGCCTTGCCGGCGTAGATGTAGTCCTGGGTCAGCCCGGCCACGGTCTGCTGGTACTGGCTGCTCGATGCGGTGAAACCCAGCAGCCAGTAGCCCCAGGGCAGCGAGTAGTGGACGGTCTGGCCCTCGGTGCCGCGGCGCGGGTTGCCCAGGACGTGTCCGTCGATGCTGTGGTTGGCGTTGACGTAGAAAAGGTCGTTGAGGCCGAAGAGGTTGTCGACTGAGGCTGTGGCACAGGTCTGGTACTTGCCGGTGGCTTCG
>NZ_JBPJZE010000145.1:0-1322 GCF_051216695.1 Variovorax glucosi | reverse complement strand
TCGTGATACTGCGCGGGCGGTGCGGCCGGAGCGACGAGGTTGTTCTCGACACTGGTCACGTTCGCCACGTTGCCCGCGGCCAGCGAAGCTTTCTCGCTGGCTTCCTGCGAGGGTGCCTGGCCGGCAAGAGTGACCACGCCGCTGCTGGCCGTGTAGGTCACATCGAGGCCCGTGAGGCCCAGGTTCTGCGTCTCGATGTACGTCTTGATGGCGGCCGCCGCCGTCGCATTGGCGTCGGGCGTGGCGGCCTGAGCCGACGATCCGCCGAACAGTTTCTCGCCCGCCTCCTTGATGAAACTCAGCAATCCCATGGCTTTCTCCTTGTGCGGTGGTGGATGGAATTGGCGAATGTAGCGGCGGAACACCGAGGGCTGGCGTAGGCCCATGCCGCGTGTGTCAACGACGCGCCAGCAGGAATAGACACAAAGTCGCAATAATCCCGCGCATGTCATCCCCCTTCCTCGCCATCGACATCGGCAACACCCGCCTCAAATGGGCGCTCTACGACTCGGCCCGCCCCGGCGCCGCGTTGCAGGCGCAGGGCGCCGAATTCCTCGACCACATCGAACGGCTGGCCGACGGCCCCTGGGCCGACCTGCCTTCGCCCGGCTCCATGCTGGGCTGCGTGGTGGCCGGCGACGCGGTGCGGCGCCGCGCCGAAGAACAGATCGTCGAGCGCTTCGACTGCACGCCCCGTTGGGTGATGCCCAGCGCGGGCGAGGCAGGCATCGTCAACGGCTACGACCATCCCACCCGCCTGGGCGCCGACCGCTTCGTGGCGATGATCGGCGCGCGCCACCGCATGCTGGCCGAGAGGCCGGGGCAGCCTCCGCGGCCGATGGTCGTGGTGCTCATCGGCACGGCCGTGACTGTCGAGGCGATTGACACCGAAGGCAAGTTCCTCGGCGGCCTGATCCTGCCGGGCCACGGCATCATGCTGCGCGCGCTGGAGTCGGGCACGGCGGGGCTGCATGTGCCCACCGGCGAGGTGCGCGAATTTCCCACCAACACCAGCGACGCGCTCACCAGCGGCGGCACCTACGCCATCGCCGGCGCGGTCGAGCGCATGGTGCAGCACGTGCGCTCGCACTGCGGCATGGAGCCGGCCTGCTACATGACCGGCGGCGCGGGCTGGAAGATGGCGCCCGTGATGAACGGGCACTTCGAGCTGGTCGAGAGCCTGATCATGGACGGCCTTCTGGTCACTGCCCGGGAGCGGGCGGCCGCCTGAGCCTCAGGGGCGCATCAGCGCCTCGGCCATCGCCTGGAACGCGGGCAGCGTCAGCGGATCGTTCGCGCCGTTGGCCGCCACCGGGTGCGCC
>NZ_JBPJZE010000144.1:0-1322 GCF_051216695.1 Variovorax glucosi | reverse complement strand
CCGCGTCGAGCAAGATGTCGGTGGCGGGGTGAAGATCTACCGGCCATGATGGCGGCTGACAGGGAGTGGCACGATGCCATCGTGCCTGCGACGCGTCCGGAGCTACGAACGCTCACGGTCTGCGTGGACGACTTCGGCTTGCACCAAGGGATCAACGCGGCGGCGCTGCGTCTGGTGCAGATGGGGCGCGTCAGTGCCCTGAGTGCGATGACCCAGGCGCCGGAATGGCCCCGTGGCGCGTCGTCTGCGCGAGAGCTTGACGCCGATCAGGTGGATGTGGGTCTTCATTTCAATTTGACTCTGCCGTTCCGGGGATCCCCTGCACTGGGATCGATGCAGGCACTTATTGCGGCTGCGCATCTGCGCATGTTGCCGAAGCGGCGCATCCGCGAAGCGCTCTTGCGCCAGCTTACGGCATTTGAAGACGAGATGTTTCGCGCCCCTGCGCATGTCGATGGGCACGAGCATGTGCATCTGTTGCCAGTGATCCGGGACATATTGCTGGACGTGCTCGTGCAGCGCTATCGCAGCACGTTGCCCTGGCTTCGCGTGTGCGCCTCCCCGGCTCCCGCTTCATCCATCGACGCCGCGGTGAGGTTCCACGGCCGAAAGGCATGGTTCATCGACCGCTCACAGGGAGGGGAAGGCTTTCGCCACAGAGCAAGGGCGCTTGGCTTCACGGTCAAACACCGTTGGCTCGGCGTTCATGGCACTCAGGCCAGTGCGAGCGAGTACCGCGCACTGCTCCTACTTTGGCTGAACAATGCGCTGGATGGCGACGTCTTGGTGTGTCATCCGGGTCACTCGGGGACTGATGACCTTGTCGACCGAGCACGGCGCGTTGAGTTCGCGGTGTGGGCAGATCCCCTGCTCGGGTGTGTTCTGCAGGGACTTGGTATCCGCATCGCGTCGATGTCAGATGGCTATCGACATGTCGGAGAGATCCGGTCTGCGAGCTCAGCAAGAACAGGCGACTGGCTGGCAGGTCGAAAGGACGACCTTTGCTCGTGAGGCAGGGATTTGCACGGCGCCTGGACCCCGATCTGGCGAGACCGCCTGCGGCACGTGTGCGCCGACGATCTGTTCTACGTGCGCGATCGACCTCGGCGCCGGCAGTGCGTTGCTCCGCGGTGGAGGCCGTCGCGACCTCGCAGCCGATGGAGATGAGCCTTCGTGGCAGGCCCGAGCTCTTCGCTGGGAGCGGCGCTGACCTTGGAGGCAGGACCGGATTCTCTTGCCGGCTGCGCAGGCGGTCTGAATCGCTCGCTCTTGTGGCGGCTTTGGGGTGTGTTGCGATCTGGCTCATTCTCTGGTTCGGGCTG
>NZ_JBPJZE010000143.1:0-1322 GCF_051216695.1 Variovorax glucosi | reverse complement strand
CCTTGTCGCGGCCCATCTTGGCGCTGCCGCCGGCGGAGTCACCCTCGACCAGGAAGACTTCGTTGTGGCTGATGTCCTTGCTCTCGCAGTCGGTGAGCTTGCCGGGCAGCACGGCCACGCCGGAGCCCTTGCGCTTCTCGACCTTCTGGCCGGCGCGCTGGCGCGTCTGCGCGGCCTTGATGGCCAGTTCGGCAAGCTTCTTGCCGTAGTCGACGTGCTGGTTGAGCCACAGCTCGAGCGCGGGGCGCACGAAGCTCGACACCAGGCGCACGGCGTCGCGCGAGTTCAGGCGTTCCTTGATCTGCCCCTGGAACTGCGGGTCGAGCACCTTGGCGCTCAGCACGTACGAGGCGCGCGCGAACACGTCTTCGGGCAACAGCTTCACGCCCTTGGGCAAAAGCGAATGCAGTTCGATGAAGCCCTTCACCGCGGTGAACAGGCCGTCGCGCAGGCCGCTTTCGTGCGTGCCGCCGGCGCTGGTGGGAATCAGGTTGACGTAGCTCTCGCGCACCGGCTGGCCGTCTTCGGTGAAGGCCACGCACCAGTCGGCGCCCTCGCCCTCGGCGAAGTTGTCGGCGTTCTTGTCGGCATGGCCGCTGCCTTCGAACAGCGGGATGACGGGGTCGCCGTTGAGCGTTTGCATCAGGTAATCGCTCAGGCCGCCCTTGTAGAGCCACTGCTGCGTTTCCTTGGTCTTCTCGTTCGTGAGCGTGACGCTCACGCCGGGCATCAGCACGGCCTTGCTGCGCAGCAGGTGCGTGAGTTCGCCCATGGGCAGCACGGCGGTTTCGAAGTACTTGGCGTCGGGCCACGCGCGCACGGTGGTGCCCTGCTTGCGCTCGCCCGCTTCGAGCTTGCGGATTTCGAGTGCCTCGATCACATCGCCGGCACTGAAGGCCAGCTTGGCGGCCGAACCCTCCCGGTGCGAGGTGACTTCGAGCCGCTTCGACAGCGCATTGGTCACCGACACGCCCACGCCGTGCAGGCCGCCCGAGAAGCTGTAGGCGCCGCCCGAGCCTTTGTCGAACTTGCCGCCCGCGTGCAGCCGGGTGTACACGAGT
The DNA here is from genome assembly GCF_051216695.1 of Variovorax glucosi. NCBI lineage: Bacteria > Pseudomonadati > Pseudomonadota > Betaproteobacteria > Burkholderiales > Comamonadaceae > Variovorax > Variovorax glucosi. Next base: position 261 of record NZ_JBPJZE010000143.1, on the reverse strand, counting down.
TCGATCACGGGGGCCTTTTCTTCGGGGTGCAGGCCGAAGGGAATGCCCCGGCCGTCGTCTTCGACGCTGACGGAGCCGTCAGTGTGCAGGGTGACCTTGATCTTCTTGCCGTAGCCCGCGAGCGCCTCGTCGGCGGCGTTGTCGAGCACTTCCTGGATGATGTGCAGCGGGTTGTCGGTGCGGGTGTACATGCCCGGGCGCTGCTTGACGGGTTCGAGACCCTTCAGGGCGCGAATCGAACCTTCCGAATATGCCGGCGCA
>NZ_JBPJZE010000142.1:0-1326 GCF_051216695.1 Variovorax glucosi | reverse complement strand
GTTGTCGACGGTGTTGTCCAGCGGATCGAACGCATTCGGATCGTCGGGCCTGAACTCGTTGCCCGCGATCGGCGAGAGCACGTCGTCCACCAGATCCGTGAGGCCGTCGGCCACGGGCATCAGCGATGCCAATGTGCCGGATGAACTGGCGGCGACGCTTCTGGCCGCGGCGGCGCTGCCACCTCCGAGGCCGAGAACGTTGTCCAGGGAGCCGAGCAGATGGCCGGCGAGGCTGTCGCCTGGATCGAGCAGGTGGTCGGCATCGGCATCCGCGTCGGCATCAGCGTCCGCATCTGCATCGGCGTCTGCATCCGCATCAGCGTCTGTATCGGCATCGGCATCTGCGTCCGCATCGGCGTCTGCATCCGCGTCAGCGTCAGCATCACCGTCCGCATCCGAGTCGGCATCTGCATCCGCATCTGCGTCGGCATCGCTGTCGCCAACGCCCGGAACGAAGAAAGGAACCGCGCCACCGTCGCTGCCGCCACCACCGCTCAGCGCGGCGCCGAGCGCGACGGCACCCAGTGCACCGAGAGCGAATTCACCCAGCCCGATGCCGCTGCCGGCAGCGGTCTTCTTGCTCACCGCAAGCGCCGCGGCTTCCGCGTCGCTGTCGGGCGAGGTCACTTCCAGGTCGCCCGAGGCCACGTCCACATTCACCTGCTCGAGGCCGCTGGCCAGCTTGGTCGTGCTGATGGTGGCGTCGGTGCCGCCCGTGAAGATGCCGGCCAGCGGTGCCTTGTTGGTGGCCGATCCGGGAAAGAGAACGTTGGCGTGGCCGTCCTGCGGAACGATCACGCGGTCGCCGGCCATCAGCGCCTGGTTGCCGTCGACGGGAATCGAGACGCCGTCGCGCATGAGGACCGTGCCGGGCGTGGCGTTCGAAATTGACCCGATGCCGGCCGGCGCCGCAGGCTGAACTGCGGCGGCGCCAGTCCCCATGGGCGCAATCGGCTTCACTGTCGCCTGGGCGATGACCACCGGCGCAGCACCGTTGTCGGCGCCTCCGGCGATCGAAGAAATCGATGCATTGGCATCCGTCATGGCAGTCTCCTCGGTGGTGGGACTCTCTGACGGGGCAACTTGTGTGCCGCCTTCTTGCAATATCTCTGACGCTGAAGCGTCGAGCGTGCAAGCTGTTGATTTATATGGAGTTTCTTGCCGTGACGGCCCTGCGATGCAGATCGACGGGAGGCCCCGGTCGGGCGCTCTTTGGCGCTTGTTACGTAGCGTTGTTACGCACTCGGGCCGTAACGAGTGCTCGCGCAATGGCGGGTGGCCGGGTTGCTTTCAGGTCCGGCGCATGCAAGGCCAATGCGCCCGCCG
>NZ_JBPJZE010000141.1:0-1328 GCF_051216695.1 Variovorax glucosi | reverse complement strand
AGGATCTCGCCGCGTCGCACTTCGAGGCTCACACCGCGCAGCGCGTGCACGCCCTTGAAAGACTTGCGCACGCCCTAGGCGCGCAGCAGCACTTCGCCGGTGATGCCGGCGGGCTTTTGCACTTCATCCGCCACGGCCACATGGACCGGCGCGGACGAAGCAGCAGGCGCACCGCGCCGCGCGTTCCACCACTTCAGCGCCTGCCCCAGCAAGCCTTCCGGCATGAAAAGGATCACCACGATCAGCACCAGCCCCGTCAGGCCCTTGCCGATGATCGCGCTGTCGCCGCCCGTGAAGGCATAGAGCAGCAGCGTGATCGCCGTCGCACCGACGATGGGCCCGGCCCAGTGGCGCGTGCCGCCGAGCACCGACATCAGCACCACCGTGAGCGGCATCGCGATGGTGAAGGTGTCGCCCGTGGTCACGTACGACACGAAGAGCGCATGCACGCCGCCCACCACGCCCGCCAGCCCGCACGAGAGCGCGAAGGCGCCGAGCTTGAAGCGGTACGTGGGCACGCCCATCACCTCGGCCACGTCCTCGTCGTCATGAATGGCGAACAGCCCGGTGCCGAAGCGCGAGTGGTACACGGCGAGCGACGCCAGCACCGTCAGCACTGCTACGCCCAGGGCCAGCAGATAGAAGGTGCCCGAGGCCGTCGGCCCGATCTGCGGCACCGCCACGGCGCTCATGTACACGCCGGGGCCGCCATCGATGGGCGTGTTGAGGATGATGGTCGCCACCACGAAGGTGGCGGCCAGCGTCAGCAGCGAGAACAGCTCGGCGCGCACTGCCTGCACGCGGAACGCCACGGCGCCCAGCAGCGTGCCGAACAGCGCAGCCACCACGGCGGCGGCCGGCAGCGTCCAGAGAAACGGAATGTCGAAACGCGTCGCCAGCGTGGCCGTGGTGTACATGCCGATGCCGAAAAACGCGCCATGCCCGAACGAGAAATACCCCGAGTAGCCCGACAGCAGGTTCCACGAAGTGGCCAGCGCCACCCAATGCAGCACCAGGTACAGGATCGATTCGTAGAACGCCGGCAGCCCGAGCCACGGCACCACAGCCAGCCCCGCGCCGGCCGCAAGAATCAGCAGGAACGAGCGCTTCATGCCACCCTCCCCGGCCGCACCAGCAGCACGAACATCAAGAGCGAGAACGACACCAGCGGCGCCCACGACGGCGCAGTGACCGTCATGGTCACGGCCTCGGTCACGCCGATGATGCAACCCGCGATCAGCGGCCCGAGCGGGCGGCCGAGCCCACCCAGCATCACGGCCGCGAACACCACGCCGATCCACGCATAGATCTGCGAGGGCGACAGCGTG
>NZ_JBPJZE010000140.1:0-1333 GCF_051216695.1 Variovorax glucosi | reverse complement strand
ATTCAAAAAGAGAACAAAAAATGGCAAATCGAAAAAATTACGTTTTTCTCGTAATTAAGTGCTCGCAGGAAGTTTCGACCAGTTCATAAACAAATTGGCGATCAACGCGATCCAAGTTCCCCAGCATTCGCTCGATTGTGAGAGCCAAGCCGGCAGGCTGGCCAGCAGCCTTGCCTAGGAAGCTCTCAACCGAACATTCGTAGAGTTCTGCGAACTCTACGAGCCTAGGTAGCGACGGAATCACCACCCCCCTCTCCATACGCGATACAGCCTCAGCGCCTATGCCTAGTGCCTCGGCCGCTTGCTCTTGAGTGAAGCCCGCTGCTGTACGGCTCTGCGTCAGAGCGGCGCCTACAAGCTTGGCGAGTGTGGTTTCTTCGTCTGCATTCAAGGGCTTCTCCTAGTCAACCCATATGGTTGAGATTCCACCTCTTGACGTGAAGGACTTCATGGGTTGAAATCAACCCAACAGGTTGACAGCCTGTTGCAAGTCCTTCAACTTAAGGGAACACATGGAAAGCAGCTTCGCAAAGGGCTACGACAAACTGCACGGTGTCGACGGCTCGATCAGCATTTCTTACAAGGCAGAACGCTGGGGCTCGCACAAAGGTGCTGGCGCCCTTGGACTTCTTCTTATTCTTGTTTTGGTGCCCGCCTCCTGCGCCGTCACCTCACCCATCTTGTTTTTTGCAATGCAAGCAAAATTCTTGCTCGTTGTCTGGCCAATTATCTCAATGGCATTGATGTATTTCGCAATTAAAGCAATTTTGAAAACCACAGGCACTCTCAAAATTTTGCCAAGCGTGGGCTTGTCGTTTGACGGGAAAAATCTTCCCTACAAGGACATTGACGACATTGGCACTGCCAATGAAATTGCAGCAAATAACCCCAAGGGAACCGCGTACGTATATGCAAACACCCATGGGCAACAGATCCAAATCACGAAATATGTTCCGTTGCACCTTGCAGAAGCTATAGCCAACGAAATTCGCGCCGCTTCTGGCACCCGTTGGAATTATCAACCCAGCAATTCAGCATGAAAAATCTTATCGCTCTCTCGCTCGCTTTTGGTTCGTTTGCGGCACAGGCCGCAGAATCTCAAGAATGGGATTACAAAATGCAGAGCACCAGCCCCGCCAGCGGTACGCAACGCCCCACCTCCGGTGTGAACAAGGCAGAGCTTTTCAAGGAAAAGGACGGCTACACCTTCCGTATCCGGGGCAACACTGCTCCCAGCTGCTACTCGACTGCCGAGGCCGCCCAGGTGGAGGAAGACACCGCCACTATCACGATCACCCCTACCCCGCGCTTTGGCAACTGCGAGAAGATCAGG
>NZ_JBPJZE010000013.1:0-2159 GCF_051216695.1 Variovorax glucosi | reverse complement strand
GGATATCGTGCGCGGCGACAAGCGCCGTCGACTGCACAAGGCCTTCCTGCGCTACCACGACGCCAACAACTGGCCGCTGCTGCGTGAGGCTTTGAAGAGCATGGGCCGCGCCGACCTGATCGGCAACGGCAAGCACCACCTCATCCCGACGTGGCAGCCGCTGACCGACGGCGGCTACACGAGCGCGCGTCGCAAGAACTCGACCGTCGCACCGGCGGTCGGCAAGTCCGCGCCGGTCAAGCTGACGCCGGTGAAGCCCTCGAAGGGCCGCATCCTCACACAGCACACCGGCCTGCCGCCGCGCGACAACGGTTCCGGCGCGGCGCCGCGCAAGGCTGCTGGTCCGGTGCGCGGCAGCATTCGCAAGCCGCGCTGAGTTTCAGAACGCCAGCAGGCCCGCTGGCAGCAGCTTGCCGACCCAGGCACCCATGGCTGCCATGTGTGCCAGCACCGTGGCCCAGTAGCCCGCCATGAAGCTCGCTTTGCGCACCTTGTGGCGGAACAGCCGCTGCGCGACCCAGGCGCCGGGCCAACCCCCGATCAGTGAGAGCAGGTGCAGCGTGTTCTCTGCGGTGCGCCAGCGGCCTGTTTCGGCTGCGTTCTTGTCGAAGCCGTAGATGAAGAAAGTCAGCAGGCTGAGCAGCGCCAAAACGCCAAGCGCGATCGGTGGAAGGCGTGCGGTCCATACGCCGTAGCCGAGCAGCGCGCCGTAGGCCATGAGCAGAAGAGCCATCGGCAAAGGGGACGAAGAAGAGGTCGACGAACGCACCGAGCGATCAGGTTGCCGGCGAGGCGGTGCCGACCTCCGCTGCGGTTGTGATTGCGGCTGCCGTGCTGCACCGGCTGCCTGTACCGACATCGCACGCGGCCCCTTGCCGCCAACATGGATCTCCTCGAAGTTCACCCTCATGCCGACCTGCGGCGTGGTGCCCCGGTCGGTGAAGTCGCGCAGATGCACGAACACATCGGCGGAGATTTCGGGGCAGCGGATGAAGCCGAAGCCCCGGTCCTTTTCCCATCGAACGAGCGTGCCCTGGCGTTTCATCGGCGGGATTCTCGCCGCTACGCGTACTGCATCTCGCCATTGCCGAACGACCAGTTTTCCTTCGCCACCTCGACGAGATTGATGAAAACATCCTCGCGCCGGATGCCCAGTTGGCCGTGCAGATCGTCGGCCACGCGCTTGTAGAAGGCCTTCTTCATCTCCGTCGTTCTTCCGTGATTCAGCGTGATCTGGATCAGCACGAAGCCCGGCGAGTAGACAACACCGAGGTAGCTCGCCGGATGGACCAGCTCGCGTGCGTCGTGCCGCGTGATGATCTGGAACTTGTCGTCTTCCGGCACGTTGATGGTGTCCCGCATGGCCTGATAAATGAGATCCCCGATGGCCGGACCCAGGGTCTCGGGGCTGTCATTGGAAAGATCGATCCGGACGAGTGGCATCTGCGGTGCCTCGAAAAAGAGTGGGAACCTAAGATACACCCCGTATCGATCGGCCATGGCGGGCGCGATGCTGCTGCTGGTGCGGCGCAGCAAGCCCGCGCAGTCCGACTGAAGGCGAGGGTGGGGCGGTCCGCTGTATGGTGTGGGCCATGAGCAGTTCGTACTACCCGTCGGCTTCATGGACGATGCGCACCCTGGCGGGGTCGCTTCTGCTGCTCGCGGCTTCTGCGCAAGTGCTTGCCGCCGCACCGGAGAATTCCTCCGCCCAGGCGCTGCGTGCCACCCATCAGCGCTTGAGCGACAAGCTCGACAAGAGCAGTTTCGGGCGGCCCGTGCAGCTCGATTCCATGGAGACGGCCGACGGCCTGCAGGGCGATGTCTACGCCGTGGTCGAGCATCCGCTCGCGGAAATCAGCACCACGCTGAAGGGATCGGCCCACTGGTGCGAAGTGCTGACGCTGCACATCAACAACCGGCGCTGCAGCACGGCCAGCGGTCCGCAGGGGCGCGAGATGCTGACGCTCTACGTGGTGCGGCGCTACGACAAGCCCATCGACCAGGCCTTCGAGCTGCCGTTCGTCTACCGGGTAGCGAGTGCCACGCCCGAGCACCTGATGGTCGAGCTGTCGGCCGAGACCGGGCCGCTGGGCACCAGCAACTATCGCGTCACGCTGGAGGCCGTGGCGCTCGACGAGCGCAAGAGCTTCCTGCATTTC
>NZ_JBPJZE010000139.1:0-1334 GCF_051216695.1 Variovorax glucosi | reverse complement strand
CCAGGAAAACCTGCAGCGCAAGCAGGTCGGCGAAATGCTGCGCGAGTGGGACAAGAAGTACCCCGGCCGCGTGGAGAACATGTTCACCGCGCTGCAGAACGTGGTGCCTTCGCACCTGCTCGACGGAACGCGGCACGACTTCAAGGGTCTGAAGGCGACCGGCGTGGCGGATGACGACGGCGACAAGGCCTTCGACACCCCCTCCTTCGATCTGCTCTCCCAGGCACCTGCCGCCCTGCGCATCGTCCAGGGCTGACCGGGCAACCCAGGGGAATTTTGGGCTTTGCGCCCGGAGACCCTCATGAAACTTGCGTTCTCTGCTCTTCTTCTTGCAGCAAGCCTGACGGGTTGCGCCACCTCCTGGGTGGTCGACAGCGACGTCAAGAGCTTTGCCTCCCCCGGCACCGTGGCGCCCGGAGCCACCTACCGCTTCGACCGCCTGCCCTCGCAGCAGGCCGACGGCGCGCGGCAGGAATCGCTCGAAGCCATGGCCGCCGCGGCGCTCGACAAGGTCGGCCTGCGCCGCGACGACGCCAAGCCCCAGTACACCGCGCAGATCGGCGCACGCGTGACGGCCGGCCTCTCGCCCTGGGCCGATCCGTGGCTCTACAACGGCCCCTGGGGTTATGGCTACGGCGGCTATGGCTACTACGGCCGGCGCTGGTACGGCGGCGGCTGGTATGGCGGCCCGGCGTTCGCGCCGCCGGCCAACCCCTGGTACGAGCGCGAGGTGAGCGTGGTGCTGCGCGAGGTGGGCTCCAACCGCGTGGTCTACGAAACCCGCGCCCGCAACGACGGCCCCTACACCTCGAGCGCGGCGATCCTGCCGGTGATGTTCCAGGCCGCGCTGCAGGGCTTTCCGAACCCGCCGCAGGGCGAGCGCCGGGTCAACATCGAGCTGTCGACGGCCAAAAAGTAGCGCTTCTAGAAGCCCGCGAATGGAAGACGCCACCCGCCTGATCGCCGTTCGCCACGGCGAAACCGCCTGGAACGTCGACACCCGCATCCAGGGGCAACTCGACATCGGGCTCAACGAGACCGGACTCTGGCAGGCACGGCGCGCCGGCGGTGCGCTGGCTGACGAGCCGATTGGCGTCGTCTACGCCAGCGACCTGTCTCGCGCCTGGCAGACCGCCGAGGAAATCGCCAAGCCACATGGCCTGGCCGTACAGCCCGAGCCGCGCCTGCGCGAGCGGGCCTTCGGACATTTCGAGGGCCTGAGCTTTGCCGAGATCGAAGCCACGCTGCCGGTGCAGGCCAAGCTCTGGCGCGAGCGCGACCCCGAATTCGAACCCGAGGGCGGCGAGAGCCTGCTGGTGTTCCGCGATCGCGTG
>NZ_JBPJZE010000138.1:0-1335 GCF_051216695.1 Variovorax glucosi | reverse complement strand
CTTCGCCGTCTTCCGTCACCGTGAGGCGGCGTGTCGTGCGATGCAGCAGCGGCCGGCCCACCTGCTCTTCGAGCCGCCGGATCTGGTGGCTGATGGCCGACTGCGTCAGGTGCAGCCGCTGAGCGGCGCGCGTGAAGCCGCCGGTTTCCTTGACGGCCACGAAGGCTCGCAGCAGCGCGGGGTCGAAATCCATGGCAGCCAACCAATCAATGATGAATCGTCATGGATTCTAGGAAATTAAATCATTTCCATCATGAGGAGGCCTTCCCCAGAATCGCCCGGACCTCTTTGCCAAAGACTCCCGAAAGACTTCCGATGCCTCTCTCCCCCACCGGCAAGAACCGGGTCGCGCTGGCCGCGATCTGCCTCATTGCCCTGATGTTCGGCCTGGAAATCTCCAGCGTGCCGGTCATTCTTCCCACGCTCGAACAGGCATTGCACGCCGACTTCAGCGACATGCAGTGGATCATGAACGCCTACACCATCGCCTGCACCACCGTATTGATGGCCGCGGGCACGCTGGCCGACCGCTACGGCCGCAAACGCATCCTCGTCGTCGGCGTGGTGCTCTTCGGCCTCACCTCGCTGGCCTGCGGGCTCGCGCAGAGCGCGCCGGTGCTGATCGTCAGCCGCTTCCTGCAGGGCTTGAGCGGCGGCGCAATGCTGATCTGCCAGCTCGCCGTGCTCTCGCATCAGTTTCAGGAAGGCAAAGAACGCAGCAAGGCCTTCGCCATCTGGGGCGTTGTCTTCGGCATGGGCCTGGGGTTCGGGCCGATCATCGGCGGAGCGATCGTGGCGCTGTCGAGCTGGCAATGGGTGTTCCTGATCCATGTGCTGCTGGCGGCGGTGGCCGTTGCCCTGGTGCTCGGCAGCGTGGAAGAGTCGAGCGACCCCGACGCGCAAAGGCTCGACCTGCCGGGCATCGTCACGCTGTCGCTTGCGGTGCTGGGCCTAACGTACTTCATCACGCAGGGGCCGGGCCTCGGCTTTGCGAGCCCGCTGGCCATCGGCATCATCGTGGCGTCGGCCGCGAGCTTCGTGCTCTTCCTGTGGGTGGAGAAGATCAACCCGCATCCGATGTTCGATTTCTCGGTCTTCAGAATCCGCAACTTCTCGGGCTCGATCATCGGCTCCATCGGCATGAACTTCAGCTTCTGGCCGTTCATGATCTACCTGCCGATCTACTTCCAGGGCGCGCTGGGCTACGACGCGGTCATGGCCGGCTCGGCGCTGCTGGCCTACACGCTGCCCACGCTCGTGCTGCCGCCGCTGGCGGAGCGGCTGGCGCTGCGCTACCGGCCGGGCGTGGTCATTCCCGCGGGCCTGTTCGTCATC
>NZ_JBPJZE010000137.1:696-1340 GCF_051216695.1 Variovorax glucosi | reverse complement strand
GATGCGCGAACACCCAGCGTCGGCATCTCGAGCAGACGCATGAATGGAGCGATACCTGAACTCTTAAACTCTCCCGGCTCGCCAAACAGACAACAACCGAGGAGAGAGAACTTGCGTATTCAAACCGCCCGCCTGACGGCCGGCGTGCTGCTCGCGTGCGCCGCTTTCGTGGCGCACAACACCGCTCACGCCGCATCGCCAACCACCCCGTCCACCACTGCCCCCGCTTCGACCGCCAGTTCACTGGAAGCCGAACAGGACGCCGCATTCAAGGCCGCCAAGGCCGTGCAGAAAGTCGGCCCCGCCGACATCGTGCTGCGCGACCAGGCCCACCTGCAGTTGCCCCCCGGCTACGTGTGGGTGCCGACACCCGCGGCCGCGCAGTTGATGCGCAGCATGGGCAATCGCACCGACGACACCTTCGTCGGCGTAGTCTTCCCCGCCGACGACGCCGACTGGATGGCCGTCGTGAAGTTCGTCAAGGAGGGCTACATCAAGGACGACGACGCGAAGGACTGGAACGCCGACGACCTGCTCAAGAGCCTGAAAGAAGGCACCGAGGCCGCCAACGAGGAGCGCGCCAAGCGAGGCATCCCCTCCATCGAGGTGACGGGCTGGGCGCAGAAGCCGCAGTACGAGGCCGC
>NZ_JBPJZE010000137.1:0-686 GCF_051216695.1 Variovorax glucosi | reverse complement strand
GTCGGACCTGTCCCAGCGCAAGGGCAGCACCGACGGCAACCAGGGCGTCAACTACAACACCTACGCGCTGGGCCGCGAGGGCTACCTGAGCCTGAACCTCATCACCAACGCGAAGGACCTCGACAAGTACAAGCCCGACGCGAGCAAGCTGCTCGCCGCGATCCAGTACGACGACGGCACGAAGTACGCTGACTTCAACTCCTCGACCGACAAGGTCGCCGCCTATGGCCTGGCCGCGCTGGTGGCGGGCGTGGCGGTGAAGAAGCTGGGCCTGTTCGCGATCGTCCTGGCCTTCCTGGCCAAGTTCGCGAAGCTGGCTGTAGTGGCGGGCGGCGCGGCGCTCTGGGGCATCGCGAAGCTGTTCAAGCGCAACAGCAGCTAGCAAGCCGCACCGGAACAGCATGCGAACCGGGCGGATTAATGTGCGAAAAATCAGAACAATGCTGACGGAATATTGATCCACAGCGATTGGTTCCCAGGGCTAATCTCGCAACGATCCGACCAACACAGGATCGTTCATGCCCCCCCACCTGAAACTCGCCTTCGCCCGCCCTGCCCGCTTTGCCGCACGGGCCGCGGCCGGGCTCGCCGCCCTGGTCCTCCTGCTGTCGGCCACCGTGGCACAAGCGCAAAACAAGCCGCTGAAGCCCGTGACCATCGCGCTGGGCACGCAGGTGGTCAACGTC
>NZ_JBPJZE010000136.1:0-1340 GCF_051216695.1 Variovorax glucosi | reverse complement strand
GTCAATAAACCTTTCAATTACCCACAACTTTCGCCCCGAGTTGCATCCCGAGGACGATGTCAGTTAGACGTGTGAGCCCGCGCCACATGACGATGTTGCCGGGCGGAGGGTCGCCTTTGCGCGCGAGGTAGCCACCGAGCTTGGCTAACTCGATGGTGTAGTGCGACAGCGTCCGAGGCAAGAACTCCGGGACAGTCGACGTCGGTGACAGCTGATCCAGCACCGCGATCTCGACGTCGGTGAACGCTTCGCTCGGACTGGTGTCCGGATCGGCGCGGTTGAGCATCGTCAACCAGAAGATGCGCCAACTCAGGATGCAGTAGATCGCGATCAGATTGGTCAGGCGGTCGGCTGTTCGCAGTCGGGAGTCCTCGGCTCGGCAACCCGACTTCAGGATTTTGTGGAAGGTCTCGATCTTCCAGCGCATGGCGTACCAGTCGATTTTCTCGATGGCCTCGGCCTTGGAATACACCGGCAGGTTTGTGATGAGCTTCCACTGCAGCGGGGCACGACCGGCTGGCGCTTCACGCTCTTGCGCATGGAGTACCGTTAACTCAAGCGGTGGATACAGCTTCTGCTTGCCGATGGGCGGAAGCACTCCAATGCGCCGGTATCGGATCTCCAGGGTGGCTTGACAAGGCTGACCCCGCTCGTCGCGGAACTCGACGCGATGCAAACTTCGCACGCGAACATCGGCCATTTCGTCAGCGATCGTGTGACCGCCATCGCCAGCCAGCCGGTCGACGCAGGTTCGCACCAGGAAGCGAGTTCCGAGCTCATCGGCCAGGCAGAACAACTCGTAGATGTCGCTCTCGCGATCACAAATATGCACGCAGCGCTAGGGCTCGTCGATCAAGGCGTTCGACTGGCGCAGGTTCAGCAGCCACTTGACGCTTTCCTTCTCTTCAATCGGAACACGCGTCGGGTTGATCTTGCGTTTCAGCACGCTGGTGCCTTTGAACTTCTGACGGCTCCAGAACTTGATCGCGCACAGGCCTAGCGGCAGCCCCTGTGCCGTCACGACGAGGCTCGAGTGCATCAAGGTGCCGCAGGTAGTGTGCGGTTGGGGACGGCCCGCTTCGTCGCGTCGGCTGTGAGTCACCCCCTTGAAGCCAATCAATTCCGGCTTGTCCCTCTTGTAGGAGAACTCCGTGGTGTCCTGAAGGATGAGCAATGGGCCGCAGCTCGCCTGGGCCCGATCACGCGTGGCCTGGAAGTGCCCAGAAAGAATGGCATGCTCGTCAACATCATCGTTGGACAGAAACCGGTAGGCAGCCTTGGTGTTAGCCCAGTCCTGGCATGCGAACGGAATCGTGCCTCCGATGTTGCCCCCGAGTCTA
>NZ_JBPJZE010000135.1:0-1341 GCF_051216695.1 Variovorax glucosi | reverse complement strand
CAGGTTGGGCATGTAGGCCACCACGGGCACTTCGGGATAGTCGGCGGCGGTCTCGGCGATGGTGCTCAGGGCCTCGGGGGTGCCGGCAAAGCCCACCTTGATCAACTGGACTTCCACGTCCTCCAGGATGGCGCGCGCCTGCTCGGCGATGGCTTCCTCGTCGAAGGGAAAGTGGTCGAAAATCTCGGCCGTGTCCCTGGCGTAGGCGCCTGTGACGACGGGCAGGACGTGTGCGCCCACCGACGCCATGGCCAGGGCATCGGCGCCCAGCCCGCCCGCACCGCTGGGGTCGCTGGCGTTGAAGACCAGCACGCAGGGGGGATTCAGGTCGCGTTCGGCCAGCTCGCCTTCATCCTGCGAGGGGTCGTTAAGATCGCCCGGTTTGCGGGTTTTGTCTGCTGGAAGTAAGTAGATGGTCATACGCCGGGCGGAATCCCCTGGATGGTGGCATAGGCGCGACGTTTACCGTCTGCCAGTGAGATACGCATAGATACACTCGTTGCATTTAATGAACAAGGACTTTAAGCTCCGATGAATACGAAAACTTGGATGTGCCTGATTTGTGGGTGGATCTATGACGAAGCGGTTGGTGTACCGGAAGATGGCATCGCGGCAGGCACGGCCTGGGCCGATGTCCCGATGAACTGGACCTGTCCTGAGTGCGGTGCGCGCAAGGAAGACTTCGAAATGGTTGAAATCTGAAAGCATGGCATAGATAGAGCTACGCGGTCTGCGTCGATGTTCGGCGCGGCGGGCTTCCAAGTCTCTTGAGCAGGAGCGTTTGCAATGGGCCCGAATGGATCAGGTTACAAGGTGCTAGTCATCGACGACAGCAATACCATCCGGCGCAGTGCCGAGATTTTTCTGAAGCAGGGTGGGCACGAGGTTCTTCTCGCGGAAGACGGCTTCGACGCGCTCTCCAAGGTTAACGACCACAAGCCGCATCTGATTTTCTGCGACATCCTGATGCCGCGGCTCGACGGCTACCAGACCTGCGCCATCATCAAGCGCGACGCCCATTTTTCCAACGTTCCGGTCGTCATGCTGTCTTCGAAAGACGGTGTATTCGACAAGGCCCGCGGCCGTATGGTCGGATCGCAAGACTACCTGACCAAGCCTTTCACCAAAGACCAGCTGCTGCAGGCCGTGCAGCAGTTTGGCATCGTTCAACAGGAAGTGCAGTAATGCCTATTCGCAAAATCCTCGTCGTCGACGACTCCAAGACGGAACTGGTGTTCCTGACCGACCTCCTCCAGAAGAACGGCTTTGCCGTCAAGACGGCCGAAAATGCCGACGACGCCATGCGCCGCCTGGAAGAAGACCATCCCGACCTGATCCTCA
>NZ_JBPJZE010000134.1:0-1342 GCF_051216695.1 Variovorax glucosi | reverse complement strand
CGCAGGCCATCGACCGCCTGCTGGGCGACGTGCGCGCGCGCCTGAAGCTCACGCCCGACTGCGAGATCACTCTCGAAGCCAACCCCGGCACCTTCGAGCGCAACCGCTTCCGCGCGTACCGCTCGGCCGGCGTCACGCGCCTTTCGGTGGGCGTGCAGAGCTTCAACGACGAGCACCTGAAGGCGCTGGGCCGAGTGCACGACCGCGCGCAGGCCATTGCTGCCCTCGAAGAGGCCGCGAGCACCTTCGACACCTTCAACCTCGACCTGATGTACGCGCTGCCGGGCCAGACCCTGGAAGGCCTCGACGCCCACCTGTCGCAGGCACTGGCGCTCGCGCCGCCGCACATCTCGGTGTACCACCTGACCATCGAACCCAACACATGGTTCGCCAAGTTCCCGCCCACGCTGCCCGAAGACGACATTGCCTACGCCATGCTCGACCGCATCACCGAGCGCACCAGCGCCAACGGCATGTCGCGCTACGAGGTGTCGGCCTATGCCCGCGAGGGACACCAATGCGCGCACAACCTCAACTACTGGCAGTTCGGCGATTACCTGGGTATTGGCGCCGGCGCGCACAGCAAGCTGAGCTTTGCGCACCGCATCGTGCGCCAGGTGCGCTTTCGCGAGCCGCGCCTGTACATGGAGAACGCACGCGCGGGGGCCGCGGTGTCGCAGAGCGACGAAGTGGCGCTGGCCGATCTGCCGTTCGAGTTCATGCTCAATGCGCTGAGGCTGAAGCAAGGCTTCACGCTGCCGCAATTCAGCGAACGTACGGGGCTGGCAATGACGTCGATCCAGCGCGGCCTTGAAGAGGCAGAGCGCAAGGGGCTCGTGGCTCGCGACCTGTTCCGCGTGTGGCCGACCGAACGCGGACTGGATTTTCTGAGCGATCTGCAGGCGATGTTCCTGCCCGATGAAGAGTAGGGGAGCGCCACTGGCATAAAATCCGTGGCTCCGGAGAGTTGGGTGAGTGGTTTAAACCAGCAGTCTTGAAAACTGCCGACGGGAAACCGTCCGTGAGTTCGAATCTCACACTCTCCGCCAGCCATCGATGTCTCTCATCGACGCTCGGCCAGTTCGATATCCTTACCCATCCATGTACCCATCCGTCGGCAGTGCGACTGGGTGGCACTTAATGATGGCTTTCGCGGCACTCACCAAGGCTTAGCGACACCGAACGTGGAAACCAAATGGTCTGCCATGCCACTATCGGTAATCCTCACTATGTGCGAAAGAAATTGGTCTACGGATCTGAGCGCGCTGATGTTTAGTCGGCCGGGCGCATTGCGATCCCGCGCCCAGACAATATTCGTTGGAATGGAGAAGCCGTGAGCAAA
>NZ_JBPJZE010000133.1:0-1344 GCF_051216695.1 Variovorax glucosi | reverse complement strand
CTCCAGCCTGATGCATCGTGTACAGACGCGCGAAATCCAGGTAGCCCCGATCCATGATGTAGAAGGCCCCAGCCTCAAGCGGCAGGATGTCCAACACATTGACATCGCCCATCTTTCCATCACTGATGTGAATGAAACTGGGGATGCAGCCACGCAAGTCCAGCAGCGTGTGCAACTTGATCGCCGCCTTCGTCGTACGAAATGGTGCCCAATCAAACAGGCTCAGGCACAAGTCGATGGTGGTCGAATCCAGAGCATATAGCAATCGCGAATCAAAATGCAGGTTTTTGAATGACCTGAAAGTTGTCTGCGAATCGGGTGGTAAGTGACTTGGCGAGTTTGCTCCAACGATTGAGGAAAAAGTCCTTGATGGTCGAGATAAAGACCTCCTCATCGGGGAAATAGACGTTGTCACGCACTTGCTCGTTCATCACCTTCCACGCTCGCTCAATCAGGTTCAGGTTGGGTGAATATGGAGGAAGATGTCGCAGTTTGAGGCCCAGTCGGTCGGCCTCAATCTGCGTGGCCTTGCTGACGCAGTAGGAGCCTTGATCTAGGATGATGTTGAGCGTGGGAAACTGGGTTCGGGGATAACTTCGACGCAGCCGAACGAAGTGTTCAGCCAATGTCTCTGAATTGACGGTCGCTGGAAATGTGGTGACCAGTTTGAGGGTCTGCGCGTTGAGGGTTCCGATCACATTGACCCGTGTTTTCCCCGCTGTTGTTGCAACGATTTTTCTCTCGCCTTTGATCGACCAACCGTAGCCCAGTTTGGTGGCCATGGTTGGGTGTGCAGCGTCCAGAAAAAGGATGACTTCCCCCTCTGGCAAGTCGTCTTTGAGGGCGCGGTATTCATCGATGAATTCGGCTTGGGCCAGCGGGTCAGCTTTGGCGGGTGCAGGCTCGCTTTTCTTGAAGGAGAAGCGGTTGCGTTTGAGCCAATCCGTCATGCCGGAGATGGAGAACTGGATGCCAAAAAGACCTTTCACTTTCTGGACTGCAGTCTTGGCGGTTGGCACATCGCAAGTGGCCAAAATGGCACGCAACCGGGTGACCTGCTCCTGTGTCAGTTTGCCCTCGGAGGCGCCACTTGATCCGCCTGTTTTGTCGTTGTCGAAGTAGTCTTTCAGATGCCTGCGGGCTGTCTGCTCGTCGATGAACAAAAACTTCGCTTTTTCGGTAAAACTCTCGCCTTGATCGGCGAGCAGTACGACTTTCATGCGGTCACCCATTTTTCGATCGCGCTCCATCCTATGGGCTGATTTGAGGGAGGATCGTTGACCGGCGCTGAGGAAATTTTGCATCCCCAGATTCTCGCTTTTGGGATGAATGAAAATCCGGCTT
>NZ_JBPJZE010000132.1:0-1344 GCF_051216695.1 Variovorax glucosi | reverse complement strand
GCGTTGGCACTGCGCAAGTTCAACGGCCAGTTCGGGGTTGCGTTGCGCGGTGGCGGCAATGCGCTGCAGCCATTCCTCGATGCGGCGGTTTTCCTCGGCATAGCGCATCGTCGACAGGCGCCAGCGCTTGCATGCCGCCACGATGCGCAGCATGAGGTAGCCGCGCAGCGAGCTGGGCTGGATCACGCGGCCGGGTTGGGTGAAGCGCTCGACGAGCTTCTTGGGCATCGTCGAGTTCATGAGCCAGCGGCCGATGCCGCCGGGCAGCGTCTCGCAGATTTCCTGCATGCGCGGGTGCATGTATTCGTTGATGGCAAGCACCTGGCCCGGTTGTACGCGGGCCTCGCCGCGCACGCGCTCGAAACGGGTGGCGCGGGTCTTCAGGGCCGCGACGCGGGCGGTGTCTTCGTAGGACATCCAGAGCGCGAGGTGGCGCGCGGTTTCGCGCAGCAGGCGATGGTCGTCGCTGCCTGGCAGCGCGGCGATGGCGGCCATGCGGTTGAGGTACAGGCTGGCGTAAGCCGGGTCCTGGTAGTCGATGAGGCGGCGCACACCTTCGAGCAGGAAGTCCTGCGCTTGCACCGGGAAGTCATGTTGCACCCGCTCGACCAATGCCCGCACGGCCGGGTGGCGCGGTTGGGGTGCTGGTGCAGCGATAGGCACTTCTTTCGCAGGCTCACCGTCGTCACCGCCTTGCGCGCGAGCGAACGCCGCGCCGAAAGCCTTGAGACTGGGCTTCACGCCCACGCCGCCGCGCTCGATGGTTGCCTCGAACTGCGCGCGGCTGAACGGCAGCACGCCCGAACCTGCCAGCGTGCCGAACAGCACCGCGCTGATCACGCTGCCCGAGGCTTCGGCTGCCTGCGCCATGTCGAAGCGGATGAAGCGCTTGGCTGCCTTGGCGGTGTGTGCGAGGAGCTGGTCGCTGTCGACGCGGCCGTCGCCCAAGGCGCTTTTCTCCGCGATGGAGAACACGCGGTGCGTGGATGCGATCAGCGTGGTGCGGTCGCGCGTGACGAGGCCGCGCTGCACGGCGCGCCCGGCCTCCATGAGCTCCGACGCCAGCACCACGTCGACGTCGCCCGGCAGCGGCATCAACGCGAGCACTGGCAGGCCGCCATCGGCTTCGGCCTGCGCCGAGGGATACAGCTCGACGTAGTAGATGGTCGCGCCGGTGCGCTGGGCCACGCCCGGCACCGAGGTGGTCTGGGCGACGTAGCCGTTGGCCTCGCCCATGTCGACGATCCAGTCGGCCAGCACGCCGCCGCCCTCCCCGCCCATGGCGAGGATGGCAATCTTGATAGGTTGTGCGTTGCTCGTCATTGCTTCAGAAGGCATAGGCTT
>NZ_JBPJZE010000131.1:0-1351 GCF_051216695.1 Variovorax glucosi | reverse complement strand
AACCCCCTGGCCCCCTGCAGCCACGCCCCCCCCCCCTGCAGGATGCGGCCGCCCGACTCCCCCGGGTCGGGCGCGCGCAGACTCACCGCGCTGGTCAACCCCTCGATCAGCGCGGCCACGCTGGTTTCGCAGTTCGGGCGGTAGCTGGTTTCGGTCTGGCAATAGAGCGCCACGTCGGCCAGCGGCGCCAGCGGCGAGCTGGGGCGGTCGGTGAGCGCAAGCACGGCGCAACCCTGGCCGCGCGCGATTTGCGCGAGCGCCACGGTGTCGGTCAGGTAGCGCGGAAAGGTCAGGCCGATGAACAGGTCCTTCGGCCCCGCGTGCATCAGCGTGCGCGCGGCGTGCGTGACGCCGCTGACGCCCGAGAGCAGGCGCACGTCGTTGCAGCTGCCGTCCAGCCCGTGCTGCAGCAGGCCCGCGAGCCATGCGCTTGCGCCGAAGCCGCCGATGTAGATCGAGCGCGCCTTGCCGATGCGCTCCACCGCGGCTTCGCAGGCGGCGTAGTCCAGCGTCTGGCGCGTGGCTTCGATGTTGCGGCGGCTCTCGTCGAGCGCAGTGGCGAACACCTCGGCCACCGTGGTCGGGTGCTCCAGGTTGCCGCGCAGGCGCTCCACCGGCGCCACCAGCGGCTCGAAGCCGCGCACAAGCTCGGCGCGGAAGGTGGCGTAGCCGTCGAAGTCCAGCGCGCGCGCAAAACGGTTGGCCGTGGCGACCGATACACCCACCGCGGCGGCGAGCTCGTCGATGGGCAGCGTGGCGACCTGCAGCGGGTGCTCCAGCACGTAGTCGGCCACCTGCCGGTGCGAGCGCGACAGACGCGGCAGCGCCTGCGCAATGCGCTGGGCCACGGTGGTGCCTGGGGTGTCGACGGTGATGCTCATGAAGGGTGCAACGTGCCCGAAAGTGTGCGTTTTTTGAAAACCAGTTTACAAATATAAGTCAGATAAGAAAATTTTCTGTCATTTTTGATCATGATTGCAAGTAGCGGGCCAGGGGTGAAGGGGCATTGAACGGGCTGTGAGAGCACCGTTTCCCTCGTGGAAGGCACGCCTGAGCCCATGGCGGAATGGCGTCTAGGGATTTCCCCTGATGTCGCGGATGCGCGCCGTACCTCCGGCGGCACCGACGGTCACTGGAGCGAGTGGCGCGGCAGCGAAATCGTGAAGACGCAACCGGTGCCGGGCACGTCCCGCACGGTCAATGTGCCGAAGTCCGCCTCGACGCTCCGGCGGGCGATGGAAAGACCCAGGCCCAGGCCCGACCGGTCATGACTGTGCTGGTTGAAGGGGGCGAACATCTTCGCGGCGATTCCCGGCGGCAGCCCTCCGCAGTGATCTTCGACTTCGATCAG
>NZ_JBPJZE010000130.1:0-1351 GCF_051216695.1 Variovorax glucosi | reverse complement strand
CGATGTCGGTCTTCGTCATCGAGCGGAACAGCTCGCCCGAGATGTGCTCCGTGCTGCCGTTGCCCGCCGAGCCGTAGTTGACCTTGCCCGGGTTGGCCTTGATGTAGGCGACGAGTTCTGCCACCGATTTCACGGGCACCTTCTCGTTCACGATCAGCACGTTGGGCGTGGAAGCCACCAGCGCCACCGGATCGAAGTCGCGCTGGAAGTCGTAGGGCAGGCGCTTGTAGAGGCCCGGCGCGATCGAATGCGCGATGGTCGCCATGAACAGCGTGTAGCCATCGGCCGGCGCCTTCGACGCTATGGCCGCGCCCACGGTGCCGCCCGCGCCGCCGCGGTTGTCGATGATGACCGGCTGCTTGAGCGCTTCCGACAGCTTCTGGCCCACGGTGCGCGCGACGATGTCGGTGGTGCCGCCGGCCACGAAGGGCACGACGAGGGTGATGGGCTTGGCGGGCCAGTCGGCCGCGCTGGAAGAAGCGGCGGCGGTGGCCAGCAGCAGGGCGGCCGTGCCGGCGCGCAGAAGGGTCGAGGGGCGTGGGAGGGCGGATTTCTTCATGGTCTTGGATGCCGTGGGGCTGTTGTTATCGGAAAGCGCGCGCTTCATGCCACGCGGTTCAGCAGCGGCTGGTTGCGCACCCAGCGCCGCAGGTTGTCGAGAAAGATCGCGGCCACGCGCGCTTCGTTGCCGTCCGAATGGCCGGCGCTGTGGGGCGTGACGATCACCTTCGGCAAGCTCCACAGCGGCGAGTCGGCCGGCAGGGGCTCGTGCGCGAACACGTCGAGATACGCGCCGGCCAGTGCGCTGCTGCGCAATGCATCGATGAGCGCGGGCTCGTCGACCACTTCGCCGCGTGAGATGTTCACGAGCCGCGCTCCGGCGGGCATGCGCGCCAGCGCCGCCGCATCGATGAGCCCGCGTGTGCGGTCACTCAGCGGGCAGGCCAGCAGCAGCCAGTCGGCCTGCGGCAGCACCGCGTGCAGCTGCTCGTAGCTCACGCTCTCGTGGGCCGGTGCTGAGGCCGGGGCCTCGCTGCCGCGCACGGAAATGACGCGCAGGCCCAACGCTGCGAGCAGCGAGCCGAGCCCTTGTCCGATCGGCCCCCAGCCGACGACCACGGCGGTCTGCCCCGCAAGGTCGCGCGGCAGGCCGCTGCCCATGAGCGACGACCACGTGCGTGCGCGTTGCGCGGCCAGCAGCTGCGGAAACTGCCGCGCCAGCATCAGCACGCCTGCCAGCGCGGTCTGCACGACCACGCCGGAGTTGGCGCCCGACGAGGTCGTGACCTCCACGCCGCGCGCGCGCAGCTCGCCGTACACCGGACGGTCGGCGCCCGCGGAATGCGCATGC
>NZ_JBPJZE010000012.1:0-2169 GCF_051216695.1 Variovorax glucosi | reverse complement strand
AGATGTCGCCAAGGCCGTTGTGTTAGTCATCAAGCGTCGCCGGCAAGCAGCTGCAGCGTCTGCGGGCTAACACGCCTCTTGGTACTCCTCGTGGACCACTCCCAGTTGAATGGTAATAGTCCGACGAAGGCCGTCTTGATGAAGCCGGACGAAGTCGACAGCATGTGACCTGAATAAATGGCACCGCATTAGGTGCCCATCATCAGGAGTGCATGTACATCATGAAGAGTGAGGGAGAACCGGGTCGGCGCCATCACGATCGGGCGTTGAAGGCCAGGCTCGTTGAGCTGAGCTTGCAGCCAGGAGCGTCGGCATCAGCAATCGCGCGGGAGCATGGCATCAACGCCAACTTGCTGTTCACCTGGCGACGTGAGTTCCGGCGCGCTGAGACTTCAGCGGACAGCACGCAATCAGCTGTGTTGTTGCCGGTGAAGGTCGCGTCGCCCGCCGAGGTCATGACGATGGCCACTTCAATCGGGCCCACGCCCCCACAGTCGAGACCGGCGGCGCGCAACGGCGTCATCGAGCTGGAGTTCGCCGGCGCGCAATTGCGATTGCGTGGCGCTGTCGACGAAGACAGCCTGTGCAGCGTCCTGCGCGCGCTGCGCCAGAGTGCATGATCGGCCCGCGCGCGGGCACCCGCGTCTGGTTGGCTGCTGGCGTGACGGACATGCGCTGCGGCATGGACACGCTGGCGGCGAAGGTGCAGACCGCACTCACCGAGGATCCGTACTCCGGCCATGTCTTTGTCTTCCGTGGCCGCCGAGGCGATCTCGTCAAGCTGCTGTGGAGTGACGGCGATGGCATGTGTTTGCTGGCCAAACGTCTGGAGCGTGGCCGCTTCATCTGGCCGCAGGCCGAGTCGGGCTCAATCTCGCTGAGCGGTGCACAGCTGTCGATGCTGCTCGAAGGCATCGACTGGCGCCGACCCGAGCGCACCTGGCAGCCGCGCGCAGCGGCGTAGTGGAGCATCGACCAAGTTGACAGGACAACTCCCGTTGTAGGGGTGGGCTCCGGCCGGCACAGTCGTGCCCATGACCTCGCAGGAACTGCTTGCCGCCAACGCCGCGCTCAGCGGCGAAGTGCAGCGCTCGCAAGAGGCATTGAAGATCGCTCTGCTCACTGTCGAGAAGCTCAAGGTCGAGGTGGCGTACTTGCGTCGCATGAAGTACGGCCGCTCCAGCGAGCAGCTCGAGCATGCCCAGCTTGAACTCGTGGGCGGCCAGCTCGCGCAACCGACATTGACACTGGCGAGCCGGGCCGAGGGCGCCGGCGCCGAAGACGACGAGCACCATTCCAACGTCACGTCCATCGAGCAGGCCCGCAGGAAGCGTCAGGCGCGACATCGCACTGGCGTGCGCGACTTGCCAGATCATCTGCCACGGCGCACCGTGGTGCACACGCCGCACAGCGGTTGCAGCTGCGAGGCTTGCGGCCGCGGCCTTCGCGAGATCGGCCAGGACGTCTCGGAGGTACTCGACTACGAGCCGGGCAGCTTCCATGTCGTGCGCCACGTTCGCCCCAAGCTCGCTTGCGCGAGCTGCAGCACGATCACGCAGGCGTCAGCGCCGAGTCGTCCCATCGATCGCTGCATGGCCGGCACCGGCCTGCTCGCACATGTGCTGGTGAGCAAGTATTGCGACCACACGCCTCTTTACCGGTTGTGCCAGATCTACGGCCGTGAAGGCGTCGAACTGCAGCGCTCGACCCTGGCCGACTGGGTGGCGCAGGCGGCACGTCTGCTGAGCCCGCTGGCCGACGCCATCGGCCGCTACGTGTTGACCGCCGACAAGATCCACGGCGACGACACACCGATCCGCGTGCTCGGCGGCGCAGGCGCCAAGGCTCGAACAGGCCGCCTGTGGGTGTATGTGAGGGATGACCGGCCCAGCGGCGACACAGCGCCGCCGGCGGTGTGGTTCCAGTACTCGGCGAACCGCAAGGGCGAACACCCCGTGCGCCACCTGAGGCACTTCAAAGGCGTCCTGCAAGCCGATGCCTTCGCCGGGTACCACCCGTTATACGAAGATGGCCGGGTGATCGAAGCTGGCTGTTGGAGCCATGCGCGACGCAAGCTGTGGGACATTCACGAGCGCCAGCACAAGCTGGCCGGAACGCTGGCACACCAAGCGCTACAGCGCATCGGCAAGGTCTTCGGTGTGGAGGCCG
>NZ_JBPJZE010000129.1:0-1353 GCF_051216695.1 Variovorax glucosi | reverse complement strand
AGCAGAGGCCACCCGCTATCGGCAATCTGGCAATTTGAAGGCAGTCAAAGCAGTCTATTCCGACATCCTGCGCAAGGATGCTGACAATGCCGAGGTGCTGCACCTGCTGGGCCTGTATGCGGTAGTGATCGGCGTGATCCTGGTGTCGATGCTGGCGATGGCGCCGTGGCGCCGCCGCCAGCACCGGCGCGAGGCCCCGCCGGAGCAGGAGCAGTCGTCGCTGTTCGCGCTGGCTTCGTACATCGAAGTGCCGCCCGCGCGGCTGTCGGCCTGGCAGCGCACACAGCAGTTGCTGGTGCACCACGACAACAACGGCCACCTGCGCGACGCCACCGACACCACGCCGGGCATGCTGGAGCCCGAGCCGCTGCAGCGCGCAGCCGCGCGGCGCTGAGGGTACAGCCGCGTCCGTGCAGGGGTTTCGCGGCGGTGCTTCAATCGCCGCCTCACACCACTCATCACGGCAAGGACTCTTTCATGGACCTCCAGCTCCACGACCAGCACGTACTCATCACCGGCGGCAGCAAGGGCATCGGCCTGGCCTGCGCGCTGGGCTTCCTGCGCGAAGGCGCGCGCGTGAGCCTCGTGTCGCGCGACATCGCCAATCTGGAGCAGGGCCGCAAGACGCTGGTCGAATCGTTCGCGCAGGCCGAGGGCCGCGTGTCGATCCATGCCGCCGACCTGAAAGACCCGGCCGGCGCCGAGGCAGCGCTCGACGCGGCCGAAAAGGCGTTCGGCCCGGTCGACGTCCTCGTCAACTCGGCCGGCGCCGCCCGCCGCACCCCGCCCGACGACCTGACCGCCGCGTCATGGCACGACGCGATGGACGCGAAGTACTTCACCTACGTCCACATGATCCACCCCGTGGTGAAGCGCATGGGCCAGCGCGGCCGCGGCGCCATCGTCAACGTGATCGGCCAGGGCGGCAAAGTCGCGAGCCCCGTGCACATGGCCGGCGGCGCGGCCAATGCCGCGCTTATGCTGGTGAGCGCCGGCATGGCCGCTGCCTACGCCGGCAAAGGCGTGCGCGTGAACGCCGTGAACCCCTGCCTCACCCTGACCGAGCGGCTGCAGGAAGGCATGAAGGCCGACGCGAAGCTGCAAGGCATCGGCACCGACGAAGCGCTGGCGCGCGCCAAGGCAAGACTGCCGCTAGGCCGCATCGCGACCCCGGAGGAAATCGCCAACACGGTGGTATTCCTGGCATCGCCAAAGGCAAGCTACGTGACCGGCGCCATAGTGGCAATGGACGGCGCCGTCACCCAAATGATCTGAGGCAGAGCGAAGCAAAGGCCCGCCAGCCTCCCCCTCCCCTCTGGCTGCGCCGAGGAGCGCAGCGTTTCGCGGATCAGG
>NZ_JBPJZE010000128.1:482-1353 GCF_051216695.1 Variovorax glucosi | reverse complement strand
CACCAGCGCAGGGTTGCTGGTGCCGTCGAAGTTGCCCACCCACACCACCAGCACGTGGCGGCCGAACACGCCGGCCGTCCACGCATCTCGGAAGCCCCAGGACGTGCCCGTCTTCCATGCGATGGCGGGGCGCGCGGGCAGCGTGGTGTCGGGGCGCGGCGTGTGGCGCAGCATGTCGAGCGTGATGAAAGACGCTTCTTCGCTCAGCAGGCGCAGCGGCTGCATGGGTCGCTCGTCAGACGCGGGCTGCGTGTAGCGAATGGGCTGCGAGATGCCGCCGTTGGCCAGCGTCGCGTACATGCCCGCAAGCTCCTCGGGCGTGACCTCGCCACCGCCCAGCACCAGCGCGAGGCCGTAGTGCGATTCGCTCTGCAGCTTCTGCACGCCCGCGAGCCGCATGAAGTCGTAGAGCCCCGGCTTCGAGAGCTTCGCGGCCAGGGCCACCGCGGGCACGTTGCGGCTGCGGATCAGCGCCTCCTGGGCCGGCAACGGGCCGACGAAGCGATGGTCGAAGTTCTCTGGCGTGTAGGGGCCGAAGGAGGTTGGCGCGTCCTTCAGCATCGTCTTCGGATGCAGCAGCCCCTGGTCGAGCGCCAGCGCGTAGATGAAAGGCTTGAGCGTCGAGCCCGGCGAGCGCTTGGCCAGCACGCCGTTGACCTGGCCCGAGATGGCGTCGTTGCGAAAGTCGGCCGAGCCGATCATCGCGCGCACCTGCATGGTCGAAGCGTCGAGCAGCAGCGCGCTGGCGTTCGTCATGCCCACATCGGCATGCGTGCGCAGGTATTGGCCCATCACGCGTTCGAGCGTGGCCTGCATACGCAGGTCGATGGTCGTGCGCACCTCCTGCACGCCGCGCTCCTGCGCGAGCAGC
>NZ_JBPJZE010000128.1:0-472 GCF_051216695.1 Variovorax glucosi | reverse complement strand
TGTCGGTGGCGTGCGGCGCAAGAAAAGGCAGGCTGCCGCGCGACTGCGCCGACAGCGCGAGCTGCGCATCAGGTGCGTGCTGCTTCGCAGTCGGGTCGCGCTCGGCCCACAGCGCCCACAGGCGTTCGCGCGCCGATTGCAGCTCGGCATTGCGGCCGCGCTCGGCAATGCGCTTGACGGGGTTCTGCGGAATCACGGCAAGCGTCAGCGCCTCGGGCAGGCTCAGCTTCGCGGCGTCCTTGCGAAAGTAGATGAGGCTCGCGGCCTGCACGCCTTCGATGTTTCCGCCGTAGGGCGCGGTGTTGAGATACGCCTCCAGGATGTCGCGCTTGCTGGAGCGCACCTCCAGCCACAGCGCCGCGAAGATCTGCGCGACCTTGCCTGTGGGCGTGCGGCTGTCGATGCCGTAGACGCGGCGCGCGAGCTGCATCGTGAGCGTGGAGCCGCCCTGCCTGCGCTCGCCGCTGGCAAT
>NZ_JBPJZE010000127.1:0-1354 GCF_051216695.1 Variovorax glucosi | reverse complement strand
ACGTGTATGAAAAATCCGGCAAAAGCGCGATCGACAGTTTCATGATTCGATTGTTGGCACCAGACCAGATACTCAATCGCTGCAGCAGCGAAGGACTGCTCTTGGCCGCCTGTAGTCTTCCACTGGCGCAACGGTCCCCTTGTGCGCACCACAAAGTCGATGCTGTCCTTGTACTCGTTGGTCGTACAGCTCTTGGTTGAAGTCCATGAAATCACAGTCCGCTACGCACTTGTCGACCAGCAGTAGCGGATGAACGATGCCGGCCCGGATATGACTAGGTGCGTCTCGTCCCACGAATCCTTTGAGAGCAAGTAGGTGGGCCAATCGCAATGCGGCGGCACGTCGACTTTGGCAAAGCGCTTGAGGTATTCGCTAACGCGCACCCTATCCGTCACGCGATAGAAAGGCATCGGCTCAGCGAGCACCAGCGCACAGGAGGCGCCGACAGTTGATCCGACAAACGCCTTCACATCAGGATGCGGAAATTTTGACTTACCCGATACATCGATCTCGAGAGACTCTTCGCTGCCGGGATCGGTGAACTCGAATTGATCAATACGAAGTGAAAGCATTGGGTTGGGCAATGTCTGGTTGTGGCCGGGTGCGGCCTCACGGTCCGGCTGATTGTGCCGCAGCATCGGGCCCTAAGCCGCCATCGTTGCGAGCCGAGAGCGGTCTTTCAAACCTCCCCAAAGCAGCTGTCCGTTCTTGGCACATGCAGTCATTACCGACAACTCACAAGGCCAACCACTTCTGGTGTCCTCTTAGCTCGCAACACGGGACATAGACTTACGAATCGATTCCAAGAGTTCTTCTGTAGGCAGTTCGACAGACGGACCATCGGTGCGGAATCCGTCAAGGTTGCGCAGCAGACCACCGACTCTTGATGGAGCGAAAGACCACCCTTCGACGTTGGACCAACCTCGCGCAACTAGGAATCCATCTTGGCGACGAGTGCAGCGCAGCCAACCGGTGTATTGGTCCGAGAAGTCATATGGCAGGAAGGCGATCTCATCGACGCGCAGATCGTTTAGCACTTCCAGCCATTGCTCCAACACTCGCCACAGGACGGCTCGAGTCTTCGCTGCGTCTTCGACTTCTGGCTGCAGGTAGTCATCAAGCGCTAGATAATAGGAATCGCAAACCCAAGTCTGTCCTGTCCACTCCAATACGATATCGTTGTGCTCAGTGCCGTTGTCGACGAAATTTAGGCTCAAACCCATCGTGAATTTCCCGTTTTTTTCGTGCGAATCACAAAGATCGAAGGATTCACTTCGTCAAATCTGTGTGCAGTGCTGAGCGGCCACTTCTGGCCGACTGCTGCCTATTCGACTCGGAAGACCCGACTCTCAGT
>NZ_JBPJZE010000126.1:0-1357 GCF_051216695.1 Variovorax glucosi | reverse complement strand
TGCGAGGCCCGCTCGCCAACGGCGGCACCACTGACGACACCATGCCCACGTTCGGCGGGAGCGGCGCAGCGCCGGGCGATGTCATCAAGGTCTTCGACAACGGCAGCGTCATCGGCAGCGCGACGGTCGATGCCAGCGGCAGCTGGAGCGTCAAGCTCGGCACGACGCTGGGCGAGGGCGCGCACAGCATCACGCAGACGGCCACCGATGCAGCGGGCAATACCAGCGCCGCTGGTGCGCCGCTGGACTTCAAGGTCGACACCACGGGCGTGCCCGTCAGCCTCAAGCTGGCGCCCGGGCGCCAGCCAAAGACATTCCCCGACGGATTCACCGACGAAACCAGCCCGACGCTCGAGGGCAAGACCACGGCAGGCGCCGTCGTGACTGTCACGGAGGGCGCGAACGTTCTCGGCTCCACCAAGGCGGATGCCAGCGGCAACTGGCGCCTCGCGCTGCCAGTGCAGAGCGAAGGAGCGCATCAGTACACGGCCACCGCGGTGAACGCCGCCGGCACCAACAGCAAGGCCGCCCTTGCGTTGACCATCGACGCGTCCCCGCCGGCCGTGCCGTCCATCGCCGAGGTCATGGACGACGCCGGCTCGGTGCGGGGCCCGCTCGCCAACGGCGGCTTCACCGACGACACCACCCCCACGTTCGCCGGAAGCGGTGCGACGCCGGGCGACAAGATCAGGATCTACGACAACGGCATCGCCATCGGCAGCACGACCGTCGAAGCCGATGGCAGCTGGAAATTCGCCTTCACCGGAGCGAACACACCGCTGAAGGAGGGGGTGCACCGGTTCACCGCCACGGCCCTCGACCCGGTGGGCAACGAGAGCGCGCAGTCGCCGGCACTCATCGTCACCGTCGACACGAGCGCTCCGCCATCTCCGGCTGCCGCGACGAGCTATGCCGACAACGTTGGCCCGGCCGAGAACGCCAAGAGCACCGCCGCGAGCACGAACGACACCACGCCCGGCATCAACGTTGGCCAGGTAGAGGATGGCCTGACCCCGTCGCTGTATATCGACGGCGTGAAGGTTCCCGCGGTCTATGACCGAGCCGCCGGCACGCTGACGCCGAGTGCCCCGCTTGGCGAGGGCGAGCACCGGCTGAGCTACACGCTGAC
Source organism: Variovorax glucosi (assembly GCF_051216695.1). Taxonomy (NCBI): domain Bacteria; kingdom Pseudomonadati; phylum Pseudomonadota; class Betaproteobacteria; order Burkholderiales; family Comamonadaceae; genus Variovorax; species Variovorax glucosi. Next base: position 228 of record NZ_JBPJZE010000126.1, on the reverse strand, counting down.
CGATCAGGCCGGCAACGAGAGCCCGCGTTCGGGCGACCTGATGGTTACCGTGGACACCACGCCGCCGCCGGTACTGGACGCTTCCTCGATCAAGGTGCTGGACAACGAAGGCGCCGTGCAGGGGGAACTGGGCGCTGGCGCAAAGACCGACGACAGCAAGCCGGAGTACCTTGGCAAGGCCGACCCGAAGCAGGTGTCGAGCATCAACGTCTACGACAACGGCAAGCT
>NZ_JBPJZE010000125.1:0-1362 GCF_051216695.1 Variovorax glucosi | reverse complement strand
TAGCGCTGGTCTTCCGACATCAGGATGCCGAGCAGGCTCTCGACGTTCTCCTCGCGCTCCACGATGCGCGGGGTGCTGCTGCCGTAGGCCAGGCAGGGGCGGCGGCCGTGGACCTCGCGGAAGTACATCCGTGCGTAGTCGTTCATGAACGACTGCCGGTTGATCAGCGAAACGGGGGTGCCCTTATCGACCACGGCGAGTGCATGCAGCTCGGGGTGCTTCTGGAAGATTTCAGAAACCTCGTCGATCGGCGTCTGCGGGCTGAGCGCAGGCGCCTGGATGACCAACAGGCTGCGCAGCACATTGGGCTGCGACGTTTGAGACGCATGCGGCATCACCGCGATGCGAGTGTCGCGGATGGTGGCCGCCATGGGCTCGGGCAGGGCTGGCTGCAGCGCCGGTGCCGGCCTGCCGAACAGGTAGCCCTGGCCGTGGGCAATGCCGAGGTCGCGCAGCACGTGCAGGTCTTTCGCGTCTTCCACGCCTTCGGCGATGAGCTCGGTGCCCAGCGCGTTGCCGAAGCCGACGATGGCGCGTACAAGTGCCACGCTCTGCGGGCTGTTCGCGATGCCCTGGGTCAGCAACTTGTCGATCTTCACGAAGTCCGGCTGCAGCTCTTTCCAGCGTCGCAGGTTGGAATGGCCTTCGCCGAAGTCGTCGAGCGCAACGCGCGCGCCCAGCGCATGCAGCGCCTCGACCGCGCGGCCCAGCGCTTCGGGGCTGCCGGTGGCCTGCTGCTCGGTGAGCTCCACGGTCACGTCGCGGGCGCTGACGTCGTGGTGCGCGAGCATGCGTTCGAGCCAGCACGCCGTGCCCACGCCGCCCATGGCCGCGACCAGTGCGTCGGCGCTCATGTTCACGAACAGCCGGCCCGCATCGGGCAGGCGGCCCCACTGGGCGAGGATGGCTTCCACGCACAGCAGCTCGAACTCGGTCAGCCGCGACTCGGCCGCGGCAAGTGCAAGCAGCGCCTGCGGGCTGTGGAGCGGGGTGCCGGCCGGTCCGCGAATGAGGGCTTCATGGCCGAAGACCGTGCCCTTGCGCAGATCCACGATGGGCTGGAAGAAGGGCGAGATCGCAGGAGGCGAGGCAGGGGTGGCGTTGGGCCGGGTTTGCCGGGGCATGCTGTGGAAGTTGTTCGTCGGCGACGCTCGCGCACGGGAAAAACGCGTAAGCCATTTGGGCTACATCATGACGCGGTTGTGTGACAGCCGCACCGGCCCTGCCGGCCGTGGGGTCAGGCGACGGTGGTGACGATGCGGCCCGTGTGCCCATCGGCCAGCGCGATGCGCTCCCACAGCACGCGGCCCGGGAGAATCGGGATGATCCGGTCGGCGTTGGCCTCGGTCGAGATCTCCAGCG
>NZ_JBPJZE010000124.1:0-1364 GCF_051216695.1 Variovorax glucosi | reverse complement strand
AGCAGGAAGGCATTGCCGTCCAGGCGATGGCCTGACGGCCTGAACACGCAACGGGCCGTGCCGTGGCAGCAAAGCCCATCAACGTCCTGCTGACCGGATTCGACGCTTTCGAGCAGGAGGCGGTCAATCCGTCATGGGAGGCGGTGCGTGCGCTCGACGGCTGGAAGGTCGGCCGCGCGACGGTGCATGCGCGCCAGGTGCCCTGTGTCTTCGGCGACGCCATCGACGTGCTTGCTAGCGCGATGGACGAACTGCAGCCGCAACTGGTGCTGTGCATCGGCCAGGCCGGCGGGCGCGCGGAGTTCACGCCCGAGCGCATCGCCATCAACATCGACGACGCCCGCGTGGCCGACAACAAAGGCCGCGAGCCCATCGACGTGCCCGTGGTGCTCGGGGCTCCCGCCGCGTATTTCTCGACGCTGCCGATCAAGGCCATGGTGCGCGAATTGCGCGCGGCCGGCGTGCCGGCCTCGGTGTCGAACAGCGCGGGTACCTTCGTCTGCAACCATATCTTATACGGCCTGATGCACCGCATCGCGACGAGCCCGGCGCTCGCGCACACGCGCGGCGGCTTCGTCCACGTGCCCTACCTGCCCGAGCAGGCCGCCTCGAAGCCGGGCGTTGCCAGCATGGCGCTGGCCACGCAGGTCGAAGCCTTCCGCGTGGCGATACGCACCGCACTCACCGTGCGTGACGACGTGCGCGAGACCGCCGGCCGCCTGCATTGATGACCCTGAGACCAACGATGAACATCGACTTGAACAGCGACCTCGGCGAGAGCCTGGGCGTATGGCGCATGGGCGACGACGCCGCCATGCTTTCTCTCGTGAGCAGCGCCAACGTGGCCTGCGGCTTCCATGCGGGCGACCCCGCCGGCATCCTGCGCACGCTGCGCCAGGCGAAGGGGCGGGGTGTCGCCATCGGCGCCCATGTGTCCTATCGCGACCTCGTGGGCTTCGGGCGCCGCAACATGGATGTGGAAAGCGCCGACCTGCGCGCCGACGTGATCTACCAGATCGGTGCGCTGAAAGGCCTTGCTGCCGCTGCCGGCACCACGGTGCGCTACGTGAAGCCGCATGGCGCGCTCTACAACACCATCGCCCACGACGAGCGCCAGGCGCGCGACGTGATCGCCGCCATCCGTGAGATCGACCCCGGCCTGTGCCTGGTGGCGCTGGCGGGCTCGCCGCTGCTGGGCTGGGCGCGCGGCGAAGGCCTGCGCGCCGTGGCCGAAGCCTTTGCCGACCGCGCCTACACGCCGCAAGGCACGCTGGTGTCGCGCCGCGAACCCGGCGCGGTGCTGCACGACGCCGACGAAGTGGCCGAGCGCATGCTGCGACTGGCCACCGATGGCGTGGTCACGG
>NZ_JBPJZE010000123.1:0-1365 GCF_051216695.1 Variovorax glucosi | reverse complement strand
CGTGCCCACCACGCCGGTCACGGGCAACAACACCAACGTGGACTGGAACGGCGCGGCACCTACTGTCACGGCCACGTCCGCCGCGAGCACGCTCACCGTGTACGCCTGGACCAACGCCGGCGCCGGCACCATCAACTGCGCCATGGGCGCCTGGGCGCCCCTCACGGGCGGCCCAGCGAACGCGGACTTCACCGTCACCGCAACGGGCACGCTGCCGCACCCGGGCGCCAACCTCGGCGCCTGCGCCTCGACCTCGTTCCCCTCGAACGCGGTCGCCACGGGCACCTGGGCCTACACGCTGGGCGGCACGCCCGCTGGCTGGGTTGCGAACACCTACACGAACACCATCACGTACACGGCCCAGGGGATCTGATGGCGCGCTCCGGGCTGCACACCCGGCGATGCGAGGCGGTCGCCGCCGCGGCGCTCATGGCGTCGGCGGCGAGCCTCGCCCCGCCCGCGCACGCCGTCATCACCACGGTGACCGACACGGGCGCCAGCTACTTGCTGACCCTGCGCGTGGGCACGGCCGGCGCGACCGTCGACACGGTGGCCTTCAGCGTGACCGGCGCCAACGCCGGGCTGACCCCCACGGCAGTGATCGGCACGCCGACCATCGACGTCTGGGTGATGCCAGTGCGCCCCGTAGCCAACACCACCGTAGCGCGGCCGGTGACGCTGCGCGTCGATTCCTCCATTGCCCTGACCTGCCAGTCGGGCGGCTGCGGCACCACGACCATTCCCTTCAGCAAGATCACCTGGGTGGCCACGAACAACAGCAACGCCGCCTCGGGCGACATCCAGGGTGGCCGCTTCACCGCCGCCGCCAACCAGTCGATCGCGAGCTACGACGCGAACGCCACCTTCTGCGTCGGCCCGCTCGGCTTGCCCTGCGTCCTGGGCATCGGCACCTGGACCTACCTGTCGCGCAACGTGACTGCCACGCGGCTGCAGTTCTCCTACGACAACGACGTGGTGTACCCGGGCGGCAACTACAAGGGCACCGTGCGCTTCACGGCCTCGATGGAATGACCTCCCTGCGCTTTCACCGATGGCCAGCCGCTGCACTGCTGCTCTGCGGTGCAGCGCTCGCCCCCGCGTGGGCGGCGGTCGCCCGGCTCGACGATTCGGCCTCCCCGCGCGCGCAGGTGCGCAGCGATTTCAGCAACGCCCAGCGGATGGACGGCAACATGGTGGTGGTGCCCCTCGGGCGCATCGAGTACCGGCTGGCCATGGCGCCTCATGTGGGCCGGCGCGCGCGCATCTTCTACGTGATTCCGTCGATGGTCGCGGGCCTGCGCTCGCCGGCCGGAATGCAGGTGCAGTGGCGCGGCAACGGCGCCTTCGCAAGTGGCAGCGGCCGCC
>NZ_JBPJZE010000122.1:0-1371 GCF_051216695.1 Variovorax glucosi | reverse complement strand
GCCTGCTTGACCAGCTGCTGCAGCCCATCGGTGATGCGATCGACCGTCGGCATGTCGCGCGGCTTCAGCTCGGCGCCCGGCACCTTGGCGAACAGGGTGCGGCCGATGTCGTTGGTGCCCATCAGGATGATCGCGTGCGTCACGCTGCTCTGCCGCAGTGCATCGAGCTCGAACCGGGAGAGGCCGCTGGGCCCCAAGCCGTTGGTCAGCAGGCGATTGCCGCCAATGCCGGCATTGAGCACCGCAACGTCTTGCCCGTCGCGCGGCGTATCACGACGGTGCGCACGGACTTGGTGGTGAGCACGTCGAGCCCGGTCACGATCTGGTTCAGCACCAGTGGCGTGGGGCTCTTCAGCTTCGGCGCCATCACCGCGTTGCCGGGCGCCACCCAAGTCGTACCAGGCTCCAGCATGGAGACCGTGGCAAAAGGCGTAGCGCGGTCGAAGAAGGCGCTCACAACCACCGTTTGCCCCGCTTGCACTGGCAGGTCGACGCCGTCGCTCCAGACGTCCGCGCCGGGCGCAACGGTGATGGTGGCGCGACCGCCGAAACGCAGCACGTGCAGCGTGGTCGGCGAGAACGCATCGGCCCCGGTGCCGTGTGCCGCGCTCGCGGCGGCAATGCGTAGCGGCGTCTTGCCGAAGCGGTTCGAGAAGCGGATGCGGATGCGCTCGCCATCCAGCGACAGTTCAACCTTCTGGCGCAGTGTCTGCCCGCGCAGGTCATTGCCGGCGGGCGACGAATAGTTCGCACCGCCGGGGGCTGCGGCCATCTCCGTGAAATCGACCGGCGCCACGGCCCAGCTCGCGACCCAATGCGCCTCGGCAGGCTGCCGTGGGTGGTCGTCGGGCGTCACTGCCTGCACGCCGACGGCCAGCACTGCGAGGCAAAGGGCTGCCACCCAGTGCGCGACGGTCACGTCGCGCAGGCGCTCTGCCCAAATGGAAACCAGTTTCATGCGCGCAAAGCGTCGCAGTGTACGGAGCCACTGTTCCCCCGCGCGTGACGAGGTCTAAGGCCGGGTTACCAAGTGTCTACGTAGGCAGAGACAGCCTGTGGTGTTTTCGTCGCGGACGAAAGGCCACGCACCAACCAGGTGCGCGTGTCGGTCGGATCGATCACCGCGTCGATCTCCAGCGTCTGCGCCATGTGGATCGCTTCGCCGTTCGCATACTGCTGCGCGACGAGCTTCTTGAAGAGCGCATCGCGCTCCGCACCCTCGGGTGCAGCGGCCAGTTCCTTGCGAAAACCCAACCGCACAGCACCTTCCAGCCCCATCGCGCCGAATTCGCCGGTGGGCCAGGCCACGGTGAACACCGGCGCGTCGAAGCCCCCCGCCGTCATCGCCTGCGCGCCCAATCCATAGCCCTT
>NZ_JBPJZE010000121.1:0-1372 GCF_051216695.1 Variovorax glucosi | reverse complement strand
CGCTCGAGCGTCTTGATCTGCTGGCTGAGCGGCGGTTGCTGGATGCCCAGTTGCTCGGCCGCGCGCGTCATGTGGCCGGTCTCCGCGACGGCGGCGAAGTAGCGCAGTGCCCGTATATCCATATTTTTTTCGTATGAAGAGTGCCTTGTTATTTTATTTGACCCTAAGTCACCCTGAACCTATCGTCCGGCCGCCTATTCAAAAAGCGGCCCACCGAGGCCGCATGCCGGAGACAAATCCATGCGCAAAACGCGCCCTGCCTCGATGTTTCGTGCCGTCGTTTGCGCGATCGGTATTTCGCTGATCCTTGCCGCCTGTGGTGGCGGCGGTGGGGGAGGCGGCGGTGCCGGCTTCCTGCCGATCGTGCCCACAACCCCGCCCGCCGTGGCCCAGTGAAAGCCGTTGCCGGCCTTCTTCGACGCGGCAACGAACTCCTTCAGGTCCTTGTACGGCGCATTGGCCGGCACCACCACCACCGAGGGCGCCAGGCCGATCATGACCACGGGCACCAGGTCCTCATCCTTGAAGGGAATGGACTTCTTGATCATGCTGTTGGAGATGACGCCTGCCGCACTGATCAGGAAGGTGTAGCCGTCGGGTGCGCTTCTGGCCACCAGATCGGCACCGAGCGAGCCTCCCGCGCCGGGACGGTTGTCGACGATGACCTGCGTGCCCAGCTCCTGGCTCAGCGCGGGCGCGAGCAGGCGCGCGGCGCCGTCGACCGGGCCGCCGGCGGAATAGCCGACCACCAGCTTGATGAGCGGCGGTAGGGGCTGCTGCGCGAAGGCGCGATGCGGCAGTGCAGCCAGCGCCGCGCTGCCTGCCATCGCGGCCATGAGGTGGCGGCGCGAGAAGTGAGTCGATGTCATGAGCGTTGTCTCCTGTTGTGTATTTCTTCGTCGGCTACATCGCTCAGGCCGGCAGGTCGAGCACCTGCCGCGCGAGGATGTTGCGCTGTATCTCGTTCGTGCCGCCGTAGATCATTGCGGCGGTGGAGCCGATGAGCGGCGAGAGCACGTTGAAGCTCTGCCCGTCGAGCACCTGGTCGCCGGCCACGGCGCCCTGCTCTTCGCCGGCCTCGACCAGCAGCGCGCCGATGCGGTGATAGGTCTCGCTCGCCCAGATCTTCAGCAGCGACACCGAAGCCGGCAGCGGCTTGCCGGCGCGCACGATGTTCGCGAAGCCCGTGTAGGCGGCCGACAGGTCGAGCACGTCGAGCCTCAGCGCCGCGAAGCGCTGCGCGAACACCGGGTCGGCAAACAGGCGCCGCGCCTGCGCCAGCCGCGCCAGTTGGCCCAGCGCGTACTGCGACTGCTTGGGGCTGCCGAGAAAGATGCGCTCGAAGCCCAGCAGCGCCTTCGCGATGGTCCAG
>NZ_JBPJZE010000120.1:0-1372 GCF_051216695.1 Variovorax glucosi | reverse complement strand
TCGAGCGCATCGAGCACCGACAGCGGCTCGTGCGCGCGAACGGCGACTGCAGCACCGAGGCCTGCACGCGGTCGAGCGCGCGCTGGTCCTCGGGCGAGCCCGCGCCGGCAAACGCCAGCGCCACCGGCCCGAGCCCGAGCTCGAAGACCCGGTTGCCAAGGCGCGACTGGTAGTAATAGTCGCGTTTGGGCTGCGCCGTGGCGACGATCTCGATCTGCCGGCTGTTGAGCCCGAAGCCCTCGTAGATCACGCGGATCTGCGGTTCGGTGGCCTGCGGGTTGGGCAGGAAGATCCGGCTCGCGCAGCTCTCCACGATCGCCGGCGCGATGCTGGAGTTCTGGATGTCGGCCAGGCTCTGCGTGGCGAAGACAACCGAGACGTTCTTCTTGCGCAGTGTCTTGAGCCACTGGCGGATGCGCGCGGCGAACACCGGGTCATCGAGGAACAGCCAGGCCTCGTCGAGAATCAGGAGGGTCGGCGCGCCGTCGAAGCGTTCGTCGAAGCGCTCGAAGAGGTAGCCAAGCACGGCCAGCACCGCGGCCTTGCTGTGCATCAGCTCCTCCATCTCGAAACACTGGACGGAGGAGACCACCAGCCGGTCCCGGTCCGCGTCCAGCAGCCGCCCGTGCGCACCGCCGAGCACGTAGGGCGCCAGCGCCTGGCGCAGGGTATTGGACTGCAGCAGCACCGCGAGGCCCGTCATCGTGCGTTGCTCCAGCGGCGCGGTGGCGAGGCTGGCCAGCGCGGACCACACCATCTCCCGCTCGGCCGGCCCGACCTCGAGGCCCTCCTGCCGAAGCCGCCCTTCCACCCACTCCGCCGCCCAGGTGCGGTATCTGTCCTGGTCAATGCGCGCGAGCGGCTGGAAGGCGATCTCTCCATCGGTACCGAGGTCGTAGTGCTCGCCGCACAGCCCGAGGACCGTGGCGCGCATCGAGCGCCCCATGTCGAAAGCCAGGATGCGCGAGCCTGCATAGCGGCGGAACTGCAGCGCCAGCGTGGCGAGCAGCCGCACTGGGGCGGCTTCTTCTGAGTTCTTGTTACATGGTCCGTGTCATGCGGAATTCACGAGGCGGCGACACTATGCTCGGCTCCGCAACCCCACGACGACAAGAACATGGCCAAAGACTTCGCCCGCATGGAGGACTCCAACCCGTCCGCCAACCCCACGATCCACGAAGTGTCCGACCCGAAGCGGCGCATGCTCGTGCAAGGCGGCCTCGCTGCCGCGATTGCCGGACTGTTCGGCCCGCTCGCCGGCTGCGCGGCAACGGGGGGCACGGCGGGTTCGCTGGGCCGGGCCATAGGCTTCAAGAGCGTGCCGATGGCCGCCGTCGACACCGTGGTCGTGCCCGAGCCGCCCGACCGCGCG
>NZ_JBPJZE010000011.1:0-2241 GCF_051216695.1 Variovorax glucosi | reverse complement strand
GACCATGGCTGAAGCTATGCTAATGGGAAAGCCCGTGATTGCAACGGACTTCTCGGGAAACATGGATTTCATGAACGACGAGAACAGTCTTCTGGTGCCCTACGAGCGGGTGAAGGTCGGCAGGCCTATCCCACCGTACGACGCCGATTTGGAGTGGGCTGAACCTTCGGTCGAGCATGCGGCCCAGTTGATGCGTCGCTTGTACGAGGATCAGCAATGGGCGCGCGAGATGGGCGCTCGCGGCAAGCAAAGCGCTGAAGTCAATCTATCACTCGGCGCGGCGGGGCGCCGCATTGCCGAACGCCTCGATGAAATCGAGACGCTTCGACGGCGCGCGCCGCGCTAGCGTCAGCTAGCGTTCGACGATCCGCCCATGCTCGAGGTGGATCACCCGGTTGCACTCCTTGGCGATCAGGTCTGGCGAGTGCGAGGCGAGCACCAGAATGCCGGATTTAGCCACCACGTCTTTCATCCGTTTCTCCGCCTTTTCTGTAAAGGCGGCGTCCCCGACCGACAGCCATTCGTCCATCAGCAGGATGTCGGCCTCGACGCTGGTCGAGATTGAGAACGCGAGCCGCATCAGCATCCCGGTCGAATAGGTGCGCACCGGCATGTTCACGTATTCGCCTAGGCCGCTGAATTCGCAGATGTCGGGCGTGAGGCGGTCAATGTCTTTCTTGCTCATGCCCATCACGAGGCCGCGAAGCATGATGTTCTCGACGCCCGTCGCATCCATTTCGATACCTAGCGAAGGGTCGATCAGGCTAGCCACCGATCCCTGACGCGCGAACTCGCCTGATGACGGCTCGTAAACGCCGGCAAGTGTGCGCAGCAATGTCGACTTGCCTGCGCCGTTGTGACCAACCAGTCCGAGCCGGTCTCCGCTCTTCAATTCAAGATTGATGCCGCTGAGCGCCTGCACCACGGTCACGCCGGTTTCCTTACCGAAGCGTCCACCGGTCACGGAGGCTGCGAGCGTCTTCTTGAGTGAATTGGCTCCAGCGCCGTAAATTGGAAAGTTGACGGCGACGTTTTTAAGTGAGATGAATGCCATGGATCAGAGCCAGTAGACGACGCGACGGCGGTACTTCGAGAACAGCAGGGTCGCTGCGGCAAGGCACAGGACTGTCCAGAACAGGATGCCCAGCCAACTGTGGACGTGTGCCACCCCCCCCATTAATGGGGTCCGAAGCAAGTCCAGCATCTGCGCAAACGGGTTCCAAAGCACGTATTTGGCACGTCCGGGAAGGCTTTCGGGCAGCCAAAACACCGGCGTGAGGAACATCAGCATTTGCATCACGCTGGTGACGATCTGCGTGACGTCGCGATAACGCGTGCAGATTAGGCCAAGCAATAATCCCAGCGCGTGCGCATTGATGATCAGGATGACAAACGCCGGCACGACAAGCAACACTGACCAAGACAGCGAGATACCGGCCCAGATTGCCACTGGAATGTAGAGCACGATCTGGTGTGCAAACTGGATCAGGTTGCGCGCCAGGCCGCGCCAGACGAACAGGCTGATCGGGAAATAGCCCTGCTTGAGGTAGTTCGACGATCCGACGAAGGCATTACATGCATCAGTCACGATGCTGGAGAAAAAGCCCCAGAAGATGATGCCCAGCGCCAGGTGCGGAAAGAACCGGGAAAGCTCGGTGCCGAACAGCGAGCTGTACAGCGGCCCCATGCCGCCGATCATCACGCCCATGCTCAGGGTGAGCCACATCGGGCCGAGCATGGAGCGGCGATAGCGCAGGACGATGTCAAACCAGGCGAGGGTCCACCAGATGTCAGTGCGGCGGGTGCCTTGCCACCAGTCGGACAAGGCGCTTCGGTGAAGATTGGAATGGACTTGACTCATGTACGGCCGTAAGTGTCTGCGAGGCGGACGATGTCGTCTTCGCCCAGGTAACCGCCGCACTGGACCTCGATGAGCACCAGCTCCTCGTCGCCAATATTGGTCAGGCGGTGTTTTTCCTTCAAGGGAATGTAGCGATACTGGCCCGGAAGCGTCTCATGCTCGGTCTCTCCGATCTGCACGATGGCGCGGCCCTGTACGACCACCCAATGCTCTGCGCGCTGGTGATGGTATTGCAGGGACAGCGCTTCGCCAGGTCTGACGGTGATGCGCTTGACCTTGTAGCCTTCTTCCTCTTTAAGCGAGGCGTAAGTGCCCCACGGACGGTGGACCACCGGCGGCAGGTGCACTGTGTCGTGCTTGCGTGCCTTGAGCACGTCGAC
>NZ_JBPJZE010000119.1:0-1378 GCF_051216695.1 Variovorax glucosi | reverse complement strand
CATTCCGCGCATTGCACCCGTGAGCCCGCAGATGATCCTGAACTTCATCGCCGAAAAGGCGCTAGGGCTGCCCAAGTCTTACTGATCCGTGCCATGCCATGAACAACAACGTCACCGTCACCCGCCATCTCGTCATTCGCGGCCGCGTGCAGGGCGTGGGCTACCGCTGGTCGATGGTGCAGGCCGCGAAGCGGCTCGGCGTGCGCGGCTGGGTGCGCAACCGGCGTGATGGGAGCGTGGAGGCGCTTGCAGCCGGCGAGGCTGTCGCGGTGGAAGGGTTGATCCGCTGGGCGCGCCAGGGGCCGGACGGTGCGCGCGTGGATGCGGTCGAGGCGACCGATGCCGCGACCACGGACAGCCCCGACGACTTCGAGCAGCGCGAAACCGCCTAGCGCCCGGCTGGCACCATTTGCAACCCCGCAGGCGCGCATTGCTACCTTCCGCGACTTGTGTACCGAGCAGGGCGTTTCCATGTGTCGGACAATTGACGACGGTTTCTCATTCTCCCGAGACACAAGAGACATCCCATGAAACTCCCCACCAAAGTCAAGATCGTCGACGTCGGCCCGCGCGACGGCCTGCAGAACGAAAAGCAGCCGGTCTCCGCCGAAATCAAGATCGGCCTCGTGCACTGCTTGCAGGACGCAGGGCTAAAAGAGATCGAGGTCACCAGCTTCGTCAGTCCCAAGTGGGTGCCGCAGATGGCCGACAACGCCGAGGTGATGCACGGCATCCAACGCAAGCCCGGCGTGCGCTATTCGGTGCTCACGCCCAACATGAAGGGCTTCGAGGCCGCCATTGCCGCGCCGCGCGAAGAGTGGCCCGACGAGATCGTGGTGTTCGGCGCTGCGAGCGAGGCCTTCAGCCAGAAGAACATCAACTGCTCCATTGCCGAGAGCATCGAACGCTTCGCGCCCGTGGTGGCTGCGGCGCGCGAGAAAGGCATCTACGTGCGCGGCGCCATGTCGTGCACGGTCGGTTGCCCCTATGAAGGCGAGATTGCGCCGGCCAAGGTCGCATACCTGGCGCAACTGATGAAGGGCATTGGCGTGCAGCGCGTGGACGTGGCCGACACCATCGGCGTGGGCACGCCGCGCAAGGTGCAAGGGGCGATGGAGGCCACGCTGGCGCACTTCGATGTCGACGCCATTTCCGGCCACTTTCACGACACCTACGGGCAGGCGCTGGTCAACACGCTGGCGGCGCTCGAGATGGGCGTGTGGAACTTCCAGTCGTCTTCGGCCGGCCTGGGCGGCTGCCCCTACGCCAAGGGTGCGACGGGCAACGTGGCGACGGAAGACGTGGTCTACATGCTGCACGGCATGGGCATCGAGACCGGCATCGACCTCGACAAGCTGATCGACGCGGGCGTGTACAT
>NZ_JBPJZE010000118.1:0-1384 GCF_051216695.1 Variovorax glucosi | reverse complement strand
GCGCACATCCTGTGCGCCTCGCCGCGCTATCTGGCGGAGCACGCCGCCATCGCGCACCCGGGCGACCTGGCTGCGCACAGCTGCCTTTCGCTGGGCGAGCACGAGCGCGACAACCACTGGCGGTTCAGCAGGAAGGAAGAAGAGGAAAAAGAAGAAGGAGAAAAAGAGGAGATGGAAGTCATCGTGCGCGGCCGCTACGTCTCCAACCACAGCGAGGTTCGGCTCGAGGGCGCACTGGCGGACCTCGGCGTGGCCGTGGTGCCGGCCTTCGTCGCGCAGGAGGCGCTGGACGCGGGCAGCGTGGTCCGCGTGCTGCCCGGCTGGGAGTACCGGGGCAACTACCAGGGGCACGCGTACATCCTGTACCCGCCCAACCGCTTCATAGCGCCCAAGTGCAAGGCGCTGGTCGATCACCTGCTCGGCGCGCTCGGGCTCAGTGCTTCTTCAGCAGAACGCGCACCGCCTCGGGCAGGGAATTGACCTGCGGCATGAAGTGATCGAGCAGCGCGCCGAGGATCACCGCGCTCGCGACCGCACCAAGCAGCGGCTTCCACGTGAGCCGCACTGCCGCCATGAGCCAGCCCTCGCGCGCCACGCGCACCGCGGCGCGAGCCGATACGTACGAGAACGCCACTTCGATGGCCACAGCCAGCAATGCGTCCCAGCTGAAGTACAGCAGCACGAGCGAGCCCGCACCGAGCACGATGGCCACGCAGACCAGGAAGATGGCGACCACCGGCACGACGATGATCGCGCCTTCGTCCGCGCCGCCGGCAACGTCGAGCGCGCCGCTCGCCACGTCGGACATGACGCTGCCGTCACCGCCACCACCAGCGTCACCAACGCTCGCGTGGCTTTGTGAGCCGCCTCCGCCACGTCCACTGCCGAAGTCCATGTCGGGCGCATCGACATCGAAGTCCGCCCTGCGGCCCTCCACCAGCCGCCTGGCCCACCAGCGCAGCACCAGCAGATAGCCCAGGTACCCCACGCCCAGCGTAAGGAAGTAGCGCACTGCCAGCGAATCGACATGCAGCAGGTGCATCTGCAGCGCCGACGCGCCCCACATCAGCAGCAGGGTGAAGGTGCCGATCAGGATGCCGTGCGTGCGCAGGCTGTAGTTGCGATGCAGGTCGCGTTCGACCTGCGTTTCCCACAGGCGCACGGAGCGCCAGTTGGAAAGGATCTTCATTGACCTTCGACGGGAGCGAACGGTACGCGCTGCGCCACGGCGCACATGAGCTCATAGCCGACCGTGCCGCCGGCCTTGGCAACCTCGTCGATAGGGAGCACGGCCCCCGTCTTCGCCGACTTGCCCCACAGCGTGACCTCGCTGCCGAACTTCGCATCGGGCACGTTCGTGAGGTCGACGGTGATCATGTCCATG
>NZ_JBPJZE010000117.1:0-1389 GCF_051216695.1 Variovorax glucosi | reverse complement strand
ACAGACGCAATACGCGCTGGCGGTCATTGTGGCCGGCGTAGCCTCTATTGAGCTGCACACCCCGACACCACAAGGAACTGCCATGAAGAAATATCTACTCCCGCCCATCCTGTTGCTCGCCCTGCTTGCTGCATCTGCCTGCACCGGGCCCATGGGTCCTCAAGGCAACACGGGCAACACCGGAAGCACCGGCTACACAGGCGCCACGGGCGCGAGGGGAAATACCGGCAACACCGGGAACACGGGCGCCACAGGCGACACCGGTAATACCGGCAACACCGGCGCCACAGGCGCAACGGGCGCCAGAGGCAACACCGGCAGCACTGGCACCGGCAGCGGAACCGTTGTCGTGGTTCCGGGCGCACGCTGATGCACTGACCAACGCACCAGCCGGCAGCTATGCGATCAGATGCGCATAGCTGCGCCGGTTGGCCCGGTAGCAGTCGCACGCCGCGTTCTCCAGCCCTTCGCGATCGGTGATCGTGATGACACCCCGCCGATAGTCGATCAGCCGCCGCGTGTGCAGCGCCGTCGCGGCGTTGGTGATGCCGACCCGGCGCACACCCAGCATGCGGCCCAGCACTTCGTGCGTGAGCGCAAGGTGCGTGGAATGCGCGCAGTCCTGCGTGGTCAAGAGCCAGCGCGCCAGCCGCTCCTCGATCAGGTGGAAGCGGTTGCACAGGCCCGAACGGCCGAACTCCATCAAGAGCACGCAAACGTAGCGATTGAGGATGCGCTTGAGCGTCGAGTTCTGCTCCAGTTCCTGCGCGAATGATTGCGCCGTCAAGCGCCATGCCATGCCGGCCCCTTGCACGAGTGCCCGCAGCGGTGCGCTCTGCACGTCCAGCGACAGCTCGTAGCCCAGGGCGCCCTCGTTGCCCACCATGCCCGTCTGCAGGCCGTCATGGCCATCCGCGGTCGACACCAGCGAGACGAACGCGCTCGTGGGGAAGTGAATGTGATGGATGACGTCGCCGGGTTCGTAGAGGATCTGCGCTGTGGCCAGCTGCACGCTGTCGCAGCGTTCGAGCAGGTGCGCACGGTCTGCAGATGGCAGCGCCTCGAGCAGGCGATTGAGAACGGGGCGGGTCGGGGCTGATGTCACGGAACCGCCTGTTGGAAAGAATCAATCAGCGCGGAAATGCGCAACCGGGCGCATTGTTGCCGAGGGCCCCTCTCGCGTCTGTGCGGAGGCGCACCAAATGCGGCCCGGCCGCCGCCGGCTCAGGTCGCGGGCTGGCGAGGCAACAGGCGATCCGTTTCACGCTTCACGACCTCATAGCACTCGCACACCTGCTTCTCTAGACCCGGGCGGTCCAGCACCGTGATGTGTCCGCGCGAATACTTGATGAGATTCAGGCGCTGCAGCTTGCCGGCAGCCTCGGTCAC
>NZ_JBPJZE010000116.1:0-1390 GCF_051216695.1 Variovorax glucosi | reverse complement strand
AACGACGCCGCACAAAGCATCAATCGACGCCGCTTTTTTACCTCGAAATAATTCATCGCATCGCCGCAGCACGCCACTGCGGTGCAGCTCGCTCCCCGCGAACCCTGCTGTCCCGCTTGCGATTTTTTCTGGAGAAAAGCCCATGTCCCGTCACCTCAAGCTCTTGCTGGCGCCCCTGGCCTTCGCCTTTGCCGTCGGCGCCGCCGTCGCCCAGACCACGCCGCTGCGCACCGGCATCGACCCCAACTTTCCGCCGCATGCGTTCCCGAAGCTCAGCGGCGGCTACCAGGGCTTCAACGTCGAGCTCGGCGAAGAAATCGCGCGGCGCCTCGGCCGGCGCATCGAGATCGAGGGCGCGCAGTACTCGGCGCTGATTCCCGCGCTCAACGCGGGCAAGTTCGACTTCCTGATGGCGCCGACCACGGTGTCGCCCGAGCGCGCGAAGTCGGTGCTGTTCACCGAGGGCTACCTGGAAAACAACTTCAAGCTGGTAATGAAGAAGGAGCGCGACGACATCCAGCGCCTGGAAGACCTCAAGGGCAAGACCATCGCCGTGAACAAGGGCTCGGGCCCCGAGGAATGGGCGCGCAACCACCAGGCGAAGTACGGCTACGAGATCGCCGTGTACGGCACCAACGCCGACGCGGTGCAAGCCGTGATCTCCGGGCGCGGCGACGCCAACCTCGCGGGCGTCACGCCCTCGGCCTGGGCCGTGAAGAGCACGCCGGCCATCAAGACCACCTTCATCATCAAAACCGGTTCCGTGTGGGCCATTCCGTTCCGCCTGGACGACAAGGCCGGGCGCGACCAGGTGAGCAACGTGCTCAAGTGCATGAAGCTCGACGGCTCGCTGCAGAAGATGCACACCAAGTGGTTCGGCGCCGCACCGGCGGCCGACTCGGCCACGGTGGTCTCGCCGCCCGGCCATGGCGTCCCGGGCCTGTTCGGCTACGAAGCCACTGCCGCCAAGCCCGTCTGCCAGTAAGCGGCGCGCCATCCCGTCCACCCCTCGCCGACCACCGCCGTGACGTCTTCTTCGCTCCTGCAAGTTCGCAACCTGCACAAATCCTATGGCAGCGTTCCCGTGCTCAATGGCATCGACCTCGACGTGCAGGCGGGCGAGCTGGTTTCGGTGATCGGGCCCTCGGGCTCGGGCAAGAGCACGCTGCTGCGCTGCTGCAACCGCATGGAAGACGCGAGCCGCGGCGAGGTGCGCGTGGAAGGCCACGACATCTATGCGCCGGGCGCCAACCTGAACCGGCTGCGCGAACGCGTGGGCATGGTGTTCCAGGCGTTCAACCTCTACCCGCACCTCGACGTGCTGGGCAACGTGACGCTGGCGCTTCGCAAGGTCAAGAAGATGGCGCGCGACGCCGCCGAGCACACCGCC
>NZ_JBPJZE010000115.1:0-1394 GCF_051216695.1 Variovorax glucosi | reverse complement strand
ATGCCGGTGCGATCAGGAACCCGGCAAGCGTCGTCGCGACCACCGACGACACCACGCCCGGTATCAACATCGGCGCGGTTCCGGCTGGCTCGACCCCGTCGCTCTATGTCGATGGCACGAAGGTCGACGCGACCTATGACCTGGCCGCCGGCACGCTGACGCCAACCAATCCCCTCGGCGAAGGCGCACATCAGATCAGCTACACGCTGACCGATGCGGCTGGCAACGAGAGCAAGCCGTCACCGGCACTCGCCATCACCGTCGACACGACCGCTCCGGCTGCTCCGGCAGCCGCGACGAGCTATGCCGACGATGCTGGTGCGATCAGGAATCCGGCGAGCGTCGCAGGGATCTCTGACGACACCACGCCCGGCATCAATATCGGCACGGTTCCGGCCGGTTCGACCCCATCGCTGTATGTCGGTGGCACCAAGGTCGCCGCGACTTATGACCCAGCCACCGGCACGCTGACGCCGACCAATCCGCTCGGCGAGGGCACGCATCAGCTCAGCTACACGCTGACCGATCCGGCCGGCAACGAGAGCCCGCGTTCGGGCGCCTTCACGCTCAACGTGGACATCACGGCGCCCGCAGCGCTGGACCCGTCCCTGATCCAGGTGCTGGACGACGTGGGTGCCGTAACAGGCCCCATCGCCACTGGCGCGCAGACCGACGACAGCAAGCCGGTGTACACCGGCAAGGCAGACGCCACGCAGGTGTCGAGCATCAACGTCTACGACAACGGCAAGCTGATCGGCAACGCGGAGGTGCGAGCCGACGGCAGCTGGCGCTTCGAGCCCAATCCGCCCCTGGCCGAGGGAGATCACAGCTTCACCGCGCGGGCCGTGGATGCGGCCGGCAACGTCGGCGCCGCCACGCCCGCGTCGACCTTCACCTTGCTGGGAGATGCACCCTCTGCGCCGGCGATCACCGGCGTGAGCGACGACAAGGGCAACCTCGGCAAGGACGCCAGCACCAACGACACCACACTCACGCTGAGCGGGACCGGCACGGCAGGCACCGTCGTGATCGTGCGCGCCAACGACACGGACGTGGGCTCGACCAGCGTGGCCGCCAACGGCACCTGGAGCGTGACCACCAGCCCCCTGAGCGGAGACGGCGTCAAGAACCTGAGCGCTGTCGCGGTCGACGGCGCGGGTCGGTCCAGCCCGGAGACGGGCAGCTACCCGATCATGCTCGACACCACGCCGCCAGCTACTCCGGGCGTGGTCGTAGCCACGGACGACCAGGGCGCAGTCACCGGTCCGATCGTGGCCGGCGGCAGCACCGATGACGCCTCGCCCACCTTCGGCGGCAGCGGCGCCAAGGCCGGCGACACCGTCAGGGTGTACGACGGCGCCACTCTCCTCGGCAGTGCCACCGTCAAGGCCGAT
>NZ_JBPJZE010000114.1:0-1396 GCF_051216695.1 Variovorax glucosi | reverse complement strand
CCACCATCGTGAAATGCTTCTGGTCGCCGTTGAGCCAGGCCATGAACACCACGCCGGTCTTGTAGAAGCGCGTGGGCGCCGCGAAGATGTGACGCGACAGCGGCACCGTGGGGCCGAGGATCGCGTGGAATTTCTCGGTGTTGCCTTGCGCCAGCGCGCCAAGCGCGGCGCTCGCGGCGGGGGCGATGGCGTCGAAGATGCCCAGCAGCGCATCGCTCTTGCCGTGCGTCGGCTCGCTGCCGAAGCCATCACCGGCAATCAGCTCGGCGTAGTTGAAGTCGTCGCCCGTGTACATGCGAACACCCGGCGGCAGGCGCCGCCGCATCGCAATTTCCTTGTCCTTGTCGAGCAGCGAGATCTTGATGCCGTCGACCTTCTCCGGATGCGCCGCGATGATGCCCAGCGCCGTGTCCATGGCCGCATCGACATCCTTCGTTCCCCAGTAGCCCGCCAGCGCTGGGTCGAACATGTCGCCCAGCCAATGCAACACCACCGGCTGCTTCGCCTGGCTCAGGATGCGGTCGTACACGCGCTCGTAGTCGGCCGGGCTCTTCGCCACGCGGGCCAGCGCGCGGCTTGCCATCACGATCAGCTTGCCGCCGAGTGCTTCGATGGCGGCCATCTGTTCTTCGTAGCCGCGGATCACGTCGTCGACGCTCTTCACGCTGTCGATGTCCAGGTGATCGGTGCCGCAGCCCGAGGCGACCAGCGCGCCGGGTACGTCCTTCGCGGCGTCGAGCGAGCGGCGGATCAGCTCCAGCGAGGTCGGCCAGTCCAGCCCCATGCCGCGCTGCGCGAGGTCGTCTCCTCTGCGCAGGCCGAGGCGCTGCTGCAACCGCCCGTGGGCCTGCAGACGCAGATCGACCAGACCTGGCAGTGGCTCCACACGACCGACAACGGTGTCTCGCGCCGCGTCGTGACGCTGGGCGATGCCAGCTACCCAGCCTCGCTGCTCGAAATGGCCGACCCGCCGCTGATGCTCTACGTGGTCGGCGCCACCGGCTTCGACCTCACGCAGCTCGGCCACAGTATCGCCGTGGTGGGCAGCCGCAATCCAACGCCGCAGGGCGCGACCAACGCCCGCAGCTTCGCGCGGGCGCTGGGCGAGGCGGGGCTGCCCGTGGTGTCGGGGCTGGCGCTGGGCGTGGACGGCGCGGCGCACCAGGGCGCGCTCGATGCGGCCGGCGACGCCCCGCGGCTCGCGACGGTGGCCGTGGTGGGCACCGGGCTCGACCGCGTCTACCCCGCGCGGCACCGTGACCTGGCGCACCGCATCACGCTGCAGGGGCTGATCGTGAGCGAGCTGCCGCTGGGCACGCCGCCGCTCACGCAGAATTTTCCGAAGCGCAACCGGCTCATCGCCGGGCTGGCGCGCGGCACGCTGGTGGTCGAGGCG
>NZ_JBPJZE010000113.1:0-1397 GCF_051216695.1 Variovorax glucosi | reverse complement strand
ACAGCCTCGCGCGTGCGGTCGCGCCGGCGCACGAAGTCGTGCACGCTGCGAATGACCTGGCCCGCGCGGTCGGCCTGCTCGGCGATGCGCCTCACCGCCATCGCCACCTCACCCTGGTCGCCCTTGGCGTGCGGCCCGAGCAGGTTGAGCGAACCGCTCGCGTAGCTGGCAATGGCGGCCAGCGGCTGCGTGAGCTCGTGGCTCAGCAGCGAGGCCATCTCGCCCACCGTTGCAAGCCGCGCACTGGCCTGCAGGCGCTCCTGGCTGGCACGCGAAAGCTCCTCGATGCGGCGCTGCTCGCTCACGTCGATGAACGCGCTCATCCAGCCGGTCTGCACCTTGTGTGCGTTGATCAGCGGCGCCTCGAAGATCAGCACCGGAAAGCGCGTGCCGTCCTTGCGCATGAAGACCGACTCGAAACCTTCGCGCGGCGGCATGCCGCCCGCAAGGCGCCGCGCCTGCCGCTGCTGGTATTCGTGCGCCAGCTCGGTCGGCCAGTAAGGAGCTTCGGCGTTGTCCGCCATGAGCTCTTCGGGGCTGAAGCCGACCATCTCGCAGAAGGCGGGGTTCACGTAGGTGATGCGGCCCTGCAGGTCGCGCGCGCGCAGGCCGGTGATGACCGAGTCTTCCATCGCCTTGCGGAAGGCGAGCGCGTCGGCCAGGTCGCGCTCGGCGCGCAACCGCCGGCGCGTATCGCGCGCGAGCAGCACCAGCACCGACACCAGCGCGATGGAGATCGCCGTGACCAGCGCGGTGAGCATGTTCGGGAACAGGTCGGGCGCGGCGCGCCAGCCGTCGACGCGCAGCATCAGCGCAGTGCCCGGCAGGTCAATGAGCTGCTGCGATGTGAACACGCGCGTGCCGGTGCGCCGCGAGGTGCCGAGCGCCACCAGCCGCGTGCCGTCGGCCTCGGTGAAGGCCACTTCCTGCCCGCGCGTGAGCGTGGGGCCGACCAGTTCGATCAGCGCGTCGCGCAGCGAGTAGCTGGCCACGAGATAGCCCCCGGCATCGATGGGCACGCACAACTCCATCACCTCGATGCCGCCGCCACCGGCAATCGGCACATAGTGGCTTGGCGAGTACGCCGGCGCGCCGAGCTTGCGCGCGGCGGCGCAGGCCAGCGTCACATCGGACTGCTCGACCCCGCGGCTTTCCTCGTCGAGGATGCGCATGCGGTAGGGCGTGTTGACAGCCTGCTGTGGCCGCAGCGCGGCGTCGCGCCATTCGAGCCGCAGCCATTCGCGGTGCTCGCGCAGCAGCGCGGCCGCCACCTCGGACCACTGCGCGCGGTCGACGCCCGGGGCCTGCGTGGCGCGCAGGCTCTGCGCATTGCGCTGGAAGCCGCTGCGCAGGTCGGAGACCGCATCGGCGGTGTCGCGGTCGAGCGCCGCCTGCAC
>NZ_JBPJZE010000112.1:0-1398 GCF_051216695.1 Variovorax glucosi | reverse complement strand
TCGAGAAGTTCGGCCTGACGCCCGATGTGGTGGACGATCTCACCGGCAAGAAGCTGGGCCGCGCGAGCTCGGGCACCTTCCGCACCGCCGACGTGGTGGGCCTCGACACGATGGCCCACGTCGTGAAGACGCTGCAGGACAACCTCAACGCCGAGACCGATCCGTTTTATGCCAACTTCGCGACGCCGCCGGTGCTCGCCAAGCTGCTGGAGCTGGGCAACCTGGGCCAGAAGGCCAAGGCCGGTTTCTTCAAGAAGGTCGGCCGCGACATCCTGCGCTTCGACCTGAAGAGCGGCGAGTACGTGCCCGCCGGCGCCAAGGCCGACGAGGTGTACGGCCGCATGCTGAAGAAGCCCGCGGGCGAACGCCTGAAGCTGCTGCGCGAGAGCGAAGGACCGCAGGGCCAGTTCCTCTGGGCCATCCTGCGCGACGGCTTCCATTACGCAGCCGTGCACCTGGGCGACATCGCCGAGAGCGCGCGCGACATCGACTTCGCCATGCGCTGGGGCTTCGGCATGAAGCAGGGCCCGTTCGAGCTGTGGCAGGAAGCCGGCTGGGCGCAGGTCGCCAAGTGGGTGCAGGAAGACATCGACGCCGGCAAGGCGCTGAGCACTGCTCCGTTGCCCAAGTGGGTGTTCGAAGGCCCGGTGGCCGAAGCGGGTGGCGTGCACACGCCCGAAGGCTCGTGGAGCGCATCGCAGAACAAGTTCGTGCCGCAGCGCAGGCTGCCGGTGCATGACCGCCAGCTGTTCCCCGAGAGCGTGCTCGGCGCGAACGCCGCCGACGCCAACACGGCCGGCACCACGATCAGCGACGAAGGCGACGTGCGCGTATGGACGCTCGACGGCGAAGTGCTCATCGCCAGCATCCATTCGAAGATGCACGCCATCAGCCCCGACGTGGCCGAGGCGCTCGGTGCCGCGGTCGAGTTGGCCGAGGCCGAATACAAGGGCCTGGTGATCTGGTCGCCCGACGAGGTGTTCTCGGTCGGCGCCGACCTGCAGGCGATGCTGCCGGCCTTCGTGGTCGCGGGCATCGGTGCGGTCGAAGGCGCCGAGGAAGAGCTGCAGAACGTGATGCTCAAGATCCGCTACGCCAGCGTGCCGGTGATCTCCGCCGTGCGCGGCATGGCGCTGGGCGGTGGCTGCGAACTGGCCGTGCATTCGGCCAAGCGCGTGGCGGCGATGGAAAGCTACATCGGCCTGGTCGAAGTCGGCGTGGGCCTGATCCCCGGCGCGGGCGGCCTGACCTACATCGCACGCCGTGCGGCCGAGAACGCCTCGGCCTCCACGGGCACCGACCTGCTGCCGTTCCTCACCGAAGGCTTCACCGCCGCCGCGATGGCGAAGGTAGGCACCGGTGCGCTCGACTCGAAGAAGCTGGGCTACCTGCTCGACA
>NZ_JBPJZE010000111.1:0-1399 GCF_051216695.1 Variovorax glucosi | reverse complement strand
CGACTGGCTGCGCGACACCGGCCTGGAGCGCATCACCGCCAGTGACCGCCTGGACATCGCCCTGCAAGAAAGCGCGATCGCCCCATGACGCAACAACCAATTCGCATCGCCGTCGTCGGCCACACCAACGCGGGCAAGACCTCGCTGCTGCGCACGCTCACGCGGCGCATCAGCTTCGGCGAGGTGTCGCAGCGCCCCGGCACCACACGCCATGTCGAATCGGTCGACCTCGACGTGAACGGCGAAACCGCCGTGCGCTTCTTCGACACGCCGGGCCTCGAAGACGCCGTCGCATTGCGCGAGCACCTTGCCGGCTTCGATGCACAGGCGACGCCCCCAGACCGCATCCGCCAGTTTTTGCAGGGCCCCGAGGCTCATGGCGTGTTCGAGCAGGAGGCCAAGGTGCTGCGCACCATGCTCGACATCGATGCGGCCTTTCTGGTCATCGACGTGCGCGAGCCGGTGCTGCCCAAGTTCCGCGACGAAATCGAGCTGCTCAACTCTTGCGCGCGCCCTGTGCTGCCGGTGTTGAATTTCGTGCGCGATGCCGCCAGCCGCGAGCCGGCGTGGAAAGAGCTGCTCTCGGCCTACGGCCTGCACGTGCAGGTGCGCTTCGACGCGGCGGCCCCTTTCGTCGGCGCCGAACAAGACCTGTACAACGACCTCGCCACGCTGCTGCGCGAGCGCCGTGATCTGCTGCGCGGCGTGGTCGATGCACTGGCCGACGAA
This sequence comes from Variovorax glucosi, assembly GCF_051216695.1. NCBI lineage: Bacteria > Pseudomonadati > Pseudomonadota > Betaproteobacteria > Burkholderiales > Comamonadaceae > Variovorax > Variovorax glucosi. Next base: position 670 of record NZ_JBPJZE010000111.1, on the reverse strand, counting down.
GCTGCGCAGCGGCGCCAGTCCGCATGCACGCGCATCGCGGCGCTGCTGGTCGATGCCGCCGCGGTGCGCCGCACGGTGTCATCCACCGAATTCGCCGACGAGGCGCGCCGGCAGGCCCTCGTTTCCGCACTGCAGAAGGCCGTGTTCGACAAAGCCCAACGCTGCACCGACGACCTGCTCGCGCTCTACGGCTTTCGCCAGGGCGACGCTGACGAAGCCCCATTGCCGATGATCGAAGGCCGCTGGACGCTCGACTTCTTCAGCCCCGAAGCCATGAAGGACGCGGGCCTGCGCCTCGGCAAGGGCGCGGTCATCGGTGCGGCGGTGGGCGTGGTGGCCGACCTGGCCGTGGCCGGCATCTCGCTCGGCGCGGGCGCGGCGCTGGGTGGCGCCATCGGCGGTGCGGTGTCGCAGGGCTGGGGGCCGCTCGGCCGCAAGCTGGCCAACAAGTTGCGCGACGTGCACGAACTTACCGTGGAAGACGGTGTGCTGTTCACGCTGGTCGCATGGCAACTGAAGCTCACGCAGGCGCTGGAGCAGCGCGGCCATGCGGCCACGCAGCGCATCGCTGCCGAGTCGCCCGAAGACGGCGACGCTCCCACCCGCGCCGCCGCGGCTGCGGTGCGCGGCGTGCAGCCGGCGCGCAACCATCCCGAGTGGGAAGCCAGCG
>NZ_JBPJZE010000110.1:0-1400 GCF_051216695.1 Variovorax glucosi | reverse complement strand
CAGTGGCCGGCCCGTCGCGCCGAGCACCGGCGTGACGAAGGGCGGTGCGCGATGCGTGATCATGAGCATCAGCCCGCCCCCTTCGACCGGAACCACGTCGCCGGCCTGCGCTGCCAGCGTGCCGGCCCAGGCACCCGCGGCGTTGACCAGATGGGTTGCATCGAAGTTGCCGCGCGTGGTTGCCACATGCCAGCGGCCGGCGCGATGGTCGATGCGTTCGACGCGCGTCTCCTCGTGCACTTCTGCGCTGGCGCGTTGAGATGCCAGCCGGAACGCGGTGACGGCACGGTACGGCAAGGCATGGCCGTCGTCGCGCACCCAGATACCGCCGACGACGTGCGGCGCAATGGCGGGCACGAGCTCGCGCACCTGTCGGGCGTCGACGAGTTCTTCATGGTCAAAACCGAGCGAATGCAGATGCGCAACGGTGTCGCGCAGCGTCTGCAGTTCGTCGTCGGTCTCGGCAACCTTCAGCTGGCCGCTGGGCGCGAAACCCGCGTCATCGCCGACGAGCTCGGCCAGCCGGTGCCACATTGCCCGCGACGCCAGCGCGAGTGGAATTTCGGCGACGTGGCGCCCGAGCGTTCGCACGCCGCCCGCGTTCACGCCGGAAGCATGGCGGCCGCAGAACTCGGCCTCGAGCACGATGACCGCCAGCCCGCGCCGCGCAAGATGCAGCGCGCTCGACAGGCCGTGCAGGCCGCCGCCAACGACGATCACATCTGCCGATCGCTTCATTCCGCGCCCGCGAGCTCGCCGAGCGAGATCGGCTTGATCGGCGGTCGGATGCGGTAGTAGCCCACTTCGGCCGGCGTCACGCCGCGCGCGTCCGCGATCAGCTCGGTCACGGTCAGGCCGCACTGGCGCCCCTGGCACGGCCCCATGCCGCAGCGCCCGAAGGCCTTTGCCTGATTCGGCCCATCGCAGCCGAGCGCCACGAAATGGCGGATGTCGCCAGCGGCCACTTCTTCGCAGCGGCACACGATCACGTCGTCGGCCGGAATGCGGTTGGCCTTCTTGGGCCGGTACAGCGCATCGAGGAAGGGGCGGATGCGCAGGTGCTCGCGCAACGATGCGCGAAGCGGCGCGGCGAGCCTGTCGCGCTCGGCCTTCGCGCAGCGTTTTCGCGAGCGGGTGGGACAGGCGCCGCTGGAGTACCTCACGCAGTGGCGCATGTTCAAGGCCGGCAATATGCTGGGGCAAGGCAACGCGGCCCTGGGCGCGATCGCAGGGGCGGTGGGCTACGAGTCGGAGGCGGCGTTCAGCAAAGCCTTCAAGCGCGAGAAAGGGATGGCGCCCGGTGCGTGGCGGGTGGCGGCGCGCGAAGGCGCTGTCGCTGCATAGCGGCCCTTTTTCTCTTCAGACCTTCTTCGAGCCTTCGGCTGCCTTGAACTGCGCGG
>NZ_JBPJZE010000010.1:0-2253 GCF_051216695.1 Variovorax glucosi | reverse complement strand
CGCCTGGCGCGGATGCGCCCGAAGTGGCTGAGCCAAAAGCCGCTGCTGCTGTTGTCGCCGAGGAAGCCCCGATTGCCGTCGCCGCTGCCGCAGAGGAAGTTCGTGAGCCCGTGCCCGTCGAGGCTGCTCCTCAAGCGCCTCGGCCCGAACAGGCCGATCGCATCCACGACCGTGACGACGAAGAACGGGACGAGGAAGAAGACGAGGACGAAGAAGAGCCCGACGAGGAAGAAGACGACCTCGACCGTGCCCGCCGCGCCGCCGAGCGCGAGCAGCGCAATGCGTTGCCGCCCGAGCCGATCCGCTTCGCGGACGTCATCTCCGGCCAGTTCGATGCCGAGGAAGAAAGCCCCGAAGTCCCGCCGCTCAAGCGCGTGCTGCTGCCCGAGGCCGATTCGCCCAAGCTGCACAAGGTGCTGGCGCAGGCCGGCCTCGGCTCGCGGCTCGAAATGGAGCAGCTGATTCTCCAGGGCCGCATTTCCGTCAACAACGAGCCAGCCCACATCGGCCAGCGCATCCAGTTCGGCGACCAGGTCAAGATCAACGGCAAGCCGATCCGCTACCGGATCGCGCCCCCGCCGCCCCGCGTGATCGCGTATCACAAGCCCGTGGGCGAAGTGGTGACGCATGACGATCCGCAGAACCGCCCGACCGTGTTTCGCAAGCTGCCGCGCCTGCAACAGGGCAAGTGGCAGTCGGTCGGCCGTCTCGACCTGAACACCGAAGGCCTGCTGCTGTTCAGCAGCTCCGGCGACCTGGCCAACCAGCTCATGCACCCGCGCTTCGGTCTGGAGCGCGAGTACGCCGTGCGCGTGCTGGGCGCGCTCACCAGCGAAGAAAAGCAGAAGCTGCTCGACGGCGTGCGCCTCGACGATGGCATGGCGCAGTTCGGCACCATCGAAGACGGCGGCGGCGAGGGCTCGAATTGCTGGTACCGCGTGACCATTTCCGAAGGCCGCAACCGCGAAGTGCGCCGCCTGTTCGAGTCGGTGGGCCATGCGGTCAGCCGGCTGATCCGCATCCGCTACGGCGCCATGGTGCTGCCGCGTGGCCTGAAGCGCGGTGCCTGGATGGAGCTCGACGAGCGCGACATCCGCGCGCTGTTCCAGGCCTCCGGCGGCGCGGCTGCCCGGCCCGGCCCGCAACAGCAGCAGCGCGGCCCGGGGCAAGAGGGCGGTGGCGGCAATGGCCGCAACGGACGGAACAAGAAGCGCCGGGGCAACCGCAATGCTGGCGGTGGTGGCCAGCCGCCGCGCGACATGCGCGATGCACGCGACGAGGGTGGGCGCGAAGCGCCGATTCCGAATCCGCTGGGCGACGGCCGTCCGCCGCGTGGCGACCGGGGTGCCCGCCCCAATCGTGGCGGTGGCGGTGGCAATGGCGGCCCGCCCCAGGGGCAGGGACGCCGCGGCAACAGCGGCAATCGCCAGGGCGGTGGCAATCGCCAGCAGGGCGACGACCGTCAACCGAGCGGCGCCAACCAGCCCGATCCGATGAAGACCTCGCTGGGCTATATCGGCGCCGACAGCTTCTCGCGCCAGCGCAAGGAGCAGCGCGGAGGTCCGCGTCGCGGTGGAGGGGGCGGTGGTGGCGGCTTCGGCGGTCAGGGCGGCCAGGGCGGCGGCGGACGCCGTCGCGGGCGCTGAAAGCCAGCCGTCGGAGCGCGGCCTTTCGCGGGGTTTTCACCAATCCGCAAGGCCGCGCCGGTTAAAATCAGAGGCTTTGTCGACATGTGACGCAACAAATTCGTTGCAGTTGTGACAAAACACTTCAAAATCAAAGCTCCAGGAAGCATTTCAATGGCTATCGAACGTACCCTTTCCATCATCAAGCCCGACGCAGTTGCCAAGAACGTCATCGGCAAGATCGTTTCCCGTTTTGAAGCTGCTGGCCTCAAGATCGTCGCCGCCAAGCTGGTGCACCTGTCGCGCAACGAAGCCGAACAGTTCTACGGCGTGCACAAGGAACGCCCCTTCTTCAAGGACCTGGTCGAGTTCATGATCTCGGGCCCCGTGTTCGTGCAAGTGCTCGAAGGCGAAAACGCCATCGCCAAGAACCGCGACCTGATGGGCGCCACCGACCCTAAGAAGGCAGCCGCCGGCACCATCCGCGCCGACTTCGCCGACAGCATCGACGCCAACGCCGTGCACGGTTCGGACGCTGCCGAAACCGCAGCGAACGAAGTCGCTTTCTTCTTCGCCGGCCTCAACGTCTACGCACGCTGAAGCCGTATCTCGACCGATTCCATGACCA
>NZ_JBPJZE010000109.1:0-1402 GCF_051216695.1 Variovorax glucosi | reverse complement strand
CAGTTGTCGCGTGGGTTGGGCTGCGTCGGAAGATTGGTTGCTGGGGTCGTTCAAAAGCATTTGGATATCTAGGAAAGACGGGAATGAATCACTCGGGTTTGACACCGGCCGCCGCGGCCGACTTACCCCAGCGCACCGTTTCTGCGCGCATGAACTCGCCGAGTTGCGGCAGGTCCATCTGCAGCGCGTCGTGGGCCGCCGTTGCCACGGGCGCAGTCACCATCTCGGATCTGCTGGCCTCGAGGAAAGCTGCGTTGAGCTTCCTGACGATGGCCTCTGGCGTCCGAGCGGGCGCCAGCACCGCATTCCATGCGTAGGCCTCGAAGCCTGGCGCGCCCTGCTCCTGCACCGTCTGCAGATTGGGAAGCGCCGGATACCGGTCCTTCGTGGACACAGCGAGCGCCTTGACCTTGCCGCTGGCGACCAGTGGCAAGAGCGACCCGCCCGAATCGAACATCAGCTGTACGTCACCGCCCATCAGGCCAGCCAGGGCCGCTGGCGACCCCTTGTAGGGCACGTGGACAGCGTTCAGTCCCGTCGCGGACTTCAGCATCTCCATAGCAAGGTGCGACGTGATCCCAGTGCCGCCGGAACCGAAGCTGAGCTTTCCGGGGTTCGCCTTGGAATAGGCCACCAGTTCCTTCAGCGATGAAACCGGCAGGTCGTTGTTCACCACCAGGAAGAGCCTGCCTCTGGCGATCGGCGCGACCGGTACGAAATCCGTCGAAGGCGAATAGGGAAGCTTCGCGTAGAGCGCCGGATTGATGGCCAGTTGACCCGAGGTGCCGAACAGCAGCGTATAGCCATCGGGCTCCGCCGACTTGACGGTCTGCGCTGCAAGGATTCCGTTGGCGCCCGGCTTGTTGTCGATGTAGATGGCCGCCTTCAGGATCGGCTGCAGTGCCGCGGCATAAGCGCGCGCAATGACGTCGCTGGACTGCCCGGGCGGAAATCCGACCACGAGCCGGATCGGGCGGCTCGGGTAGCCCGATGTGTCTGCAGGGCTCTGCGCGCTCGCATACATGGCCGGAAGCAGCAACGTGGCCGTGACGAAAAGCCTGCGGCTCACGGTGCCGCGTGTCGGTTTTCTCTGCATCTTGTCTCCACTTTTATCAGTGGAGTGAAGTCTATTTAGCCGTGATACGCTCGTCCAATATATCGGACGAGCACTCTCAATACTTACTCCATATGGACCTACGGCACCTGCGTTACTTCGTCGTTCTTGCGGAGGAGCTGCACTTCACCCGGGCCGCGCGACGCATCGGAATTGCGCAGCCGCCGTTGACGTTCCAGATCAAGTCTCTGGAGCAGGAACTCGGCGTCCAACTGTTCGACAGGCAACCCGGAAACGTCACGCTCACCGGTCCCGGCGAAGTGTTCCTCGAAGAGGCGCGTGCCATCC
>NZ_JBPJZE010000108.1:0-1407 GCF_051216695.1 Variovorax glucosi | reverse complement strand
TTCCTTTTCACCGACAGCGACTTCTCCCGGATCCGCACCCTCATCCACCGCCGCGCCGGCATCGCCCTGGGCGAGCAGAAGCGGCAGATGGTGTACAGCCGGCTCTCGCGCCGGCTGAGGGAGCTCCAGGTGCCCGACTTCGCCACCTACCTCGACTGGCTCGAAGGGCGGCAGGACGGCGAGGAGTGGCAGTTGTTCATCAACTCGCTCACCACCAACCTGACCTCGTTCTTCCGCGAGGCCCATCACTTTCCCACGCTGGCGGAGCACGTGCGCAAGGCGAAGCAGCCCGTCACCGTGTGGTGCGCGGCGGCCTCGACGGGCGAGGAGCCCTATTCGATTGCCATCACGCTGATGGAGGCGCTGGGCGACAAGGCGGGCTCGTCGCGCGTGATCGCCACCGACATCGACATCCGCCAGCAAGGCACCGTCGACCCGCACAGCAAGGGCAACGTCAAGGGCTTCCAGGCCGGCACCGACCTGTGGGCCGACGCCAACTGGCGCGCCGGCGTCTACGTCGGCCAGCTCGACGGCGACATGAGCGTGACCGGCTTCGCACGCGGCATCGTGAACTACGCAGCCGGCTCGAACGACCTGCGCAGCCAGTACCTGGGCGCCTACGCCACATGGAAGAACGACAGCGGCCTGTATGTCGACGGCGTGCTGCAAGCCGGGCGCCACCGCTACACGGTGTCGCCCACGCTGAGCTTCGGCAGTTCCGGCAAGGGCATCAGCCTGCTGGCCTCCATCGAGGTGGGCCAGGCCTTCAGCATTGCCCCGGGCTGGACCATCGAGCCCCAGCTGCAGCTGGTGCACCAGCGCGTGAGCCTCGACGACGGCAGCATCGCCGGCGCCCTGGTGCAGCAAGACAGCCACAACGGCTGGCTGGCGCGCGCGGGCGTGCGGGTCAAGGGCGAGATCGCCACATCCGCCGGCCTGCTGCAGCCCTATGCACGCCTGAACCTCTACAGCGCCAGTGCCGGCACTGATGTCGCGCAGTTCATCAACGCGGCGGCCGTCACGCGCATCGCAAGCGCGACCGCTTACCGCAGCGCTGAACTGGCGGGCGGCTTCACCCTGTCGCTTTCGCAGGCCACCAGCGTCTACGGCGAGATCGGCCGCCTCTATGCGATGGGTGGCGACACGCGGGCAAAGTCGGCGCTGCAAGGGTCTGTTGGCGTGCGTGCGCGCTGGTAGCGCGGGAGGCGTTCGTCCTCTGAGCAATCGCCCGGCCAAAGAAAAAGCCCGCTGTCCAAAAAAGACAGCGGGCTTTCCAGAGGCCTTGCGGCTTGTATTGGCTCCTCGACCTGGGCTCGAACCAGGGACCTACGGATTAACAGTCCGGCGCTCTACCGACTGAGCTATCGAGGAACAAGCCTTAAATTATATGCAATGGATTTGTCGATC
>NZ_JBPJZE010000107.1:0-1408 GCF_051216695.1 Variovorax glucosi | reverse complement strand
CGATCGGAACCGCAATGGAGGCGAAGCGAAGGATGAAATCTCGTCCACTTGAGCCACCATTGGCCAGAAATGCCTCGTGCGTGCCAAAGGCGCTGATTGCGAGGACGATGGCTGCCTCGAAGGGCAGTGTCCAGTCTCGGTAGCCGCCAAACCATAGAGCAGAGTAGAGCGCAAACGCATACAGGAACGCGGACCCCATCATGTATTTCAGGGAGTCCAGCTGAGTGACCTCGCCTCGAGCCAAATCGTCTCGAAGCCGATGAGTCCGCCATATGTGAAATGCCATGAGATTCTGTGTTGGGCTGTGTGGAGTGGCAGAGACTTCATTCAGCCTCTGGACTTCATCAAGATACCAATTTGCAAACCATCGGAATAGCCGAATAGGGCCTTGATCTGTACGGGCTCTTCGAAACGGGCGTTGATCTTCCAAGTACGCAGACATTTCGGTTTCAGCTCAACGAATCGCTTCGGCAAGCTGCGCCGCGAGAGAGTTCCCAGCATAGGCGAACAGGCGCGGAGCTATTCAGGGCAGGCTATGGAGCAAACCCACCGACGCGAAAAAATAGACCCAGGATCAGCATTTGCACCAGCCACCACTGACCAAACAGCAGGCCAATGGTCACTCCCACTATTGACCAGCACCTCAAGCCGACTTGCCGAAGAACTACGGCAGCCAGCCCACAGTTCAGGATTCCGAGCAGGGACAGGAAAACCCAGTACCACTGGTTGGCCCAAAGAGTCTTGTAGGCCGCGAACGTGAGCAGAGATGCGCAGGCAAAGGGCGCCCACAGCATGACCACAGATCTGGAATTTTTCACATGAAGCTTCCGACGCAAATCACGGCCATGTGAGCATTGTTGTGCGGCAGCGCAAGATCTAGGAGATCAAGAGATCCGAATCGTCATTGACCACGGCGACCATGAAGCCCCAACAGACCGCGGCAAGAATCTCCACGAGCCCGATAGGTTGCCAAACAATCCCTCGTCTGCCGCGCAGGTCTTGAAGACCCAGTTCACGCAGCGCGAAGGCATGACCATGCATCGCAGCGTCTTTCAATACTTCGTAGGAGCGACGAAGGTCGAGCGAGACACCTTTGCCATGAGCCAACGAATAGCCAACACGAAACATCGAGGGCAGATGCCGCCGCTCCGCACCCCTCGCATAGAAGCGATAGGCCTTCGCGTGCTCGCCGGCTCTCGTCAACCAACGACCGTAGTAAAAGCAGCCCAGAGGGTGTCTATGAGCTGCTGCTCGCTCGTAATAAACCGCAGCTTGGCTCTCGTCTTTCTCGCAGCCGATCCCCTGAGACAGCATCCAGGCGACAAACACCTGACTTTCGACGTGCCCTTCATCTGCCTGCACTTGATACAGATCAAAGGCCAGATAGATCAGCCCGTCTTTGTAGGCC
>NZ_JBPJZE010000106.1:0-1409 GCF_051216695.1 Variovorax glucosi | reverse complement strand
ACAAGCCATGCCGAGAAAAATCACATTCCTTCTGGCGCTGATCGCTGCGCTGGGCCTGCCGCTGGTGCTGAGCTCGGGCTCGCTCGCGAGCGAGGTGCTCATCTACGCGCTGGCCGCGCTGGGCTGCAACCTGCTGCTGGGCTACACGGGGCTGCTGTCTTTCGGGCAGGGCATCTTCTTCGGGCTGGGCAGCTACACCATCGCCATCTTGCTCACGCGCCTGCACCTGCCCATGCCGCTTGCATTGCTCGCGGCCATGGCCATGGGTGCGATTGGCGCGGCGGTGGTCGGCTGGGTTGCCATCCGCCAGCGCGGCACCTATTTCGTGATGCTCACGCTGGCCTTCGCGCAGATGTTCTATTTCATCGCCTACACCGCGACCGACCTCACGGGCGGCGACAACGGCCTGCTCGACGTACCGCGCCCCGGCTTCATGGACACGCCATGGAAGTACTACGCCTTCGTCGCGGTGATCTTCCTGATCGCTTTCGGCCTGCTGCTGCGCGTGACCGACTCGATCTTCGGGCGCACGCTGCTCGCCATCCGCGACAACGAGGACCGGGCCGCCGCCGTGGGCTACGACCTCAAGCGCTTCAAGCTGCTGGCCTTCGTGATCTCGGGCGCCATTACCGGCCTGGCGGGCGGGCTGCACGCCATGATGACTGGCATCGCGCCGCTGTCGAACGCCGAGTACCACACGAGCGAGATGATCCTGGTCATTACCGTGATCGGCGGCACCGGCAACCTGTTCGCCTCGGTGCTGGGCTCGGCCTTCTATGTGCTGCTGGCCGACTGGCTTTCGACGCTGTGGCCGCGCTGGCTGCTGCTGCTGGGCCTCTTGCTGATCGGCGTGAGCATCGGCATGCAGCGCGGGCTCTGGGGGCTGGGCGAGGGCATCTGGAAACGCATCTTCCGGCGGACGCCACCGGCTCCAAATGCGCCCGCCGCGCAAGGAGAGAAGGCATGAGCGACGTTCTCATCGAAGCCATTGGCGTCACCAAGCACTACGGCAAGTTTGCCGCGCTCGGTGGGGTCGACCTGAAGATCAAGCGCAACACCGTGCACTCGGTGATCGGCCCCAATGGCGCGGTCAAGACCACGCTGTTCCACTTGCTCACGAGTACCTGCACGACCACGGGCGGACGCATTCTGTTCGACGGCCACGACGTCACGCGCGAGCCCGACCACCGGCGCGTGCAGCGCGGCATGGCGCGTTCGTTCCAGGTCACCGCGCTGTTCCTGAGCCTTTCGGTGCGCGAGAACCTGCGCGTGGCGGCGCAGGGCGTTTCGCCGCGCCAGGCTATGAACTGCTGGCGCGCGCCGGTCGGCGAACTGGCCTGCACGCAGACGGTGGACGAGGTGCTGCAGCGCGTCGGGCTCGAGCGGCTGGCCAACACGCCGGCCAGCGA
>NZ_JBPJZE010000105.1:0-1411 GCF_051216695.1 Variovorax glucosi | reverse complement strand
TGCGCGAGGCCCTTGCCCCCACGCAGCTCGAAGTGATCGACGAGAGCGCCGCCCACGCGGGCCATTCGGGTGCCAACGCGGAAGGCCGCGGCACCCATTTCCGCGTGCGCATCGCCTCCCCTCTGTTCGAAGGGAAGCCCCGCGTGGCGCGGCATCGGCTTGTGTATGATGGCCTCCAGGTTTTTATCGCACAGGGTCTGCACGCCATCGCCATCGAGGTGCTCTGAGTCGTCCACTGGATCGCACGCCGCGTTTGCACCGGCCGTTGCTCCCCTTCTTTTCTTCCCTATCCCTGCTTTCTTTCCCGCGCCTTTTCCTACACGCGCATTTCCTTTCCAGCTCGATATTCATTCCATGAAAAAACAAATCTTGCAGGCCGTCGCGGCCGCAGTGCTGCTCGGTGCCACGTCCATGGCGGCTCTGGCGCAGAACGCAGCCATCGTGAACGGCAAGCCGGTGCCCAAGGCCCGCATGGACGTTCTGGCCCAGCAACTGGCAGCCGCAGGCCGCCCGGTGACGCCTGAAATGCAGAGCCAGTTGCGCGAGGAAATCGTGGCGCGCGAAGTGTTCATGCAGGAAGCGCAAAAGCAGGGCCTGGACGCCAACGACGACTACAAGAACCAGCTCGAACTCGCCCGCCAGGCCATCCTGATCCGCGCGCTGTTCGAGAACTACCGCAAGACCAACCCGGTCTCGGACGCCGACGTGAAGGCCGAGTACGACAAGTTCGTGGCGGCCAACGGCGGCAAGGAATACAAGGCCCGCCACATCCTGGTCGAGACCGAAGACCAGGCCAAGAAGATCATGGCCGACCTGAAGAAGGGCGCCAAGTTCGAAGACATCGCCAAGAAGCAGAGCAAGGACCCGGGTTCGGGCGCCAACGGCGGCGACCTCGACTGGGCCAACCCCGCGAGCTTCGTGCCCGAGTTCTCGGAAGCGATGATCAAGCTCAAGAAGGGCGAAACCACCCCCGCCCCGGTCAAGACCCAGTTCGGTTATCACATCATCCGCGTCGACGACATCCGCCAGGCCCAACTGCCGAAGCTGGAAGAAGTGAAGCCGCAGATCACGCAGCAGCTGCAGCAGCAGCGCCTGCAAAAGTACCAAGAGGATCTGCGCGCCAAGGCCAAGGTCGAGTAACTCGATCCAGGCAAAAGAAAAGCGGCCTTCGGGCCGCTTTTTTGTGGGCGTTCAGATCGCCCAGGTGCCGAAGTTGTCGCCCGGTCCATCGAGCGCCGCGAACGCCCGCCATGCCTTCTCGGCATCCACGCCCTGCACCGCCCGGCCCAACGCGTCGAGCGTGCGGTAGATCTTCTTCGACGCGCCGAAGTGCGCAGCGTTGAGCGCCTCCAGCTGCGGAAGCAGTGTCTGCAGAATCTCCGTGCGCGCGGACGAAGCCGCCGCCTCGTCC
>NZ_JBPJZE010000104.1:0-1411 GCF_051216695.1 Variovorax glucosi | reverse complement strand
CGCGGCGTGGTCGATGCCTTGCGACATGGCGGCGTAGATGGCTGCGCCGCGCGCGCCGGTTTCGTCATCGGCGCAGCGCTCGACCGGGTGGCCGAGAAAGCCGGCGAGCAGGCGCACAAGGCGCGTGTCGCTCGCACCACCGCCGAGCACCGTCGATGCGGACACGGGCAAGCCGCAGGCTGCGAGGCGCGCCGTGTGTCGTGCGTGCAGCGCGGCGACCGAATCGACCACCGCACGCGCCATGTCGCCACGCGTGTGATGGCTCTTGAGCCCGACGAAGCCCGCCGTCACGCCCCCACCGCCGTTGACGAAGGGCAGGAAGCGCAGGCCGCCCGCACCCAGCGGCACCGACATCGCCAGGTCGACGACAGCGCGCGAATCGGGCAGCCCCAGCACGCCGGCCAGCCATGCGATGTTGGCCATCGACGACGGGCTGTTCTCCATGTAGAGCCGCTTGTCATCGCGGCCGAAGTTCACGACGGCGGCAACGTCGGGCTTGGGCTCGATCACCGGCCCGATCACCGCGTTCACGCACCAGGTGCCGAAGACCGACACCGCGCGAGCACGCCCTTCGGCGCAGATCGCGGTCATCGAGGCGAGCAGGTCGATGGCCCCCATCGCCACGGGAATGCCTGCGGGCAGGCCGCACAGCGCGGCTTCAGCAGGCCGCAGCTTGCCCACGACCTCGCCGCTCGGCACCAGCGGACCGAAGACGTGCGGCCCGAGGTCCGCGATGCCCGATGCATCGAAGGCCGCCTGCGACCACGTGCCGGTGGCAATCGACACCAGCCCCGCGGTGCTCGCGTCACTGGCATCGGTCGCGATCTCGCCTGTCAGCAGAAAGCCGAGGTAGTCCTTGGCGAACAGCAGCCGGCGCACCGCGCCGCGCTGCACGGCATCGGTGCCCAGCAGCTCGGCCGCGATCACGGTGGGTTGGCCGGGCCACGGCCTGCAGCCGACATCCGCGAACAGCGTCTCGCCGTGGCTCAGCGAGAGCGAACGCGCACGCGCATCGGCGCGCTGGTCGGTCGAGGCCACGGCCCGTCCGCCCACGAGCTCGTTGCGCGCATCGAGCGCATAGAGCCCCGCGCCGTGGCCCGTGCAGCCGATGGCGCGGACCTCGGCCACGCGGGCGCCGAGCTGGTGGGCGACGTCGCGCAGCACATGGGTCAGGGCCGCGCGAATGGCAGTCGCGCTCACTTCGCATCCCCCTCCAGGCAGCCGGTCGTGCGGCAGTGGCATTCGGGACAGGGCGATGGAGCGGCCGCTCCCGGCTTCGAGGGCCAGGGCTTTCAGGCTGCTCGACCCCATGTCGATGCCGATCAGTATGTTTGGCTTCATGTCATAACAGCTTCGGCGGAATAAAAGCGCGTTGCCAGTAGCGTTTCCCCTAGTTATCCCGTCAAACGGG
>NZ_JBPJZE010000103.1:0-1415 GCF_051216695.1 Variovorax glucosi | reverse complement strand
CACCATTGGCCGACAGGAACTCGGCGCGTGTCAGCGGAAGATCGGCGCGGCGGGTCATGGGGTCGGATGCGCGCGCATGCGCACCGCCGCGCGTTGCACGGCATCGAGAATTTCGATGTGCGTGCCGCAGCGGCACAGGTTGCCCGAGAGCTCGGCGCGAATGCGCGCATCGCTCGCATCCGGATCGCGCGCAAGCAAGGCCGCAGCCTGCATGACCATGCCGTTGAGGCAGTAGCCGCACTGCGCGGCCTGCGCATCTTCGAAGGCGGCCTGCACCGGATGCCAGTCGCCGCGCGCGCCCAGCCCTTCGAGCGTTGTGATGGCGCGCCCCACCACGCCATGCGCGGGAATCACGCACGAGCGCGCCGCCACGCCGTCGACATGCACCGTGCACGCGCCGCACTGCCCCAGCCCGCAGCCGTACTTGGGGCCGTTCAACCCCAGGTCGTTGCGCAGCAGGTGCAGCAGCGTCGCTTCGCTCGGCACGCCCTCGATCGATTGCGCCTGGCCGTTGACCAGCAGGTGCAGCGGCTCAGCGCCGCAACTGGCCGTCACGGGTGTACATCTCCAGGTCCACGAAGGTCGAGCCGTTGTGGTTCTTCGCGCTGTACTCGACGGGGAAGTCGCCGATGCGCGTGCTGCCGATGCTTTCGAGCCCGGCGATGAAGCTGTCGCGCGTGAGCGTCTTGCCCGCGCGGCGCAGGCCCTCGACCATCACGCGCGCGACGATGTAGCCCTCCAGCGCGGTGTAGCTGTCGATCTTCTCGCCGAACTCCGCCCGGTCGCGCTGGTAGTCGGCCACGATGGGCATGCGCTGCGCCTGCGGCGGCGGCACGATGCTGGCCGTGACCAGCCCCGCGAGCTTGCCGTCGAGCCGCTTGGCCGAACCGGCCGCGTCGGTGATGCCGACCGACAGCGTGTACAGCGGCGCACCCACGCCGTTCGCGCGGTAGTCGCGCATGAACACTTCGACCATGCGCCCGGCCATGATCATCACGACGGCGCCCGGCTTGGCTTCAGAAAGACCGGTGACGACCTGCTTCGCGTCTTCGGCCGTGATGGCCAGCGGGAAGGTCTTGAGCACTTTCAACTTGTAGTCGGCCGCCAGCTCTTCGCAGGTGGCGAGGTTCGACTTGCCGAAGGCGCTGTCCTGGTAGACCACCGCGATCGACTGGATGCCGATGGTCGAGAGGTGGCTGATGATCTTGCGCAGCTCCAGGTCGTAGCCCGCGCGCACGTGAAACAGGTAGCGGTTGACCTTGGTGCGAAACGAACTGGTGCCCACCAGCGGTGCAAACATCGGCACGCCCGCCTTCTCCGCCAGCGGCATCGCGGCCGCGAGGTTGCCGGTGGCCACGTAGCCGGTGAGCGCGAAGACCTTGTCCTCGTCGATCAGCTTTGCCGTGTTGATGGCG
>NZ_JBPJZE010000102.1:0-1418 GCF_051216695.1 Variovorax glucosi | reverse complement strand
GTTCGAACAGGAGCATCCGCTGTGGGCAGCGAACCTGCCGCTCTCGCGCATCGAGATCGAAGCGTGGCGGCGTATTCCGCGGCGCGACACGCTGATCGTGCTGTACGGCGAACACGGTGGCGTCGATCTTGCGCCGCTGGCCGCGAAGACATTGGCTGCACTGGGCTACACGAACGTGCATCTGCTCGAAGGTGGCCTCGAAGGCTGGCACCGCGCGGGCGGTGAGCTGTTCCGCGACGTGAACGTGCCAAGCAAATCTTTCGGCGAGCTGGTCGAGCACGAGCGGCACACACCTTCGTTGTCCGCGCCCGAAGTGAAGGCGCTGGTCGACGCGAAGGCCAACGTGGTGGTGCTCGACGCGCGCCGCTTCGACGAATACCAGACGATGAGCATTCCCTCGGCCACCAGCGTGCCGGGCGCGGAGCTGGTGCTGCGCAACCGCCCCGAAGGCGGGCTGGAAGCCCGACTGACCATGAGCACGCGCGCCGCGCCGCCGAACTGAGCCGCGCGCTCATCCCTCCATTGACCAGACCCCGACCATGCTCCTCCTCATCGTTGCCTACCTGGGTGGTGTGCTCACCATCCTGAGCCCGTGCATCCTGCCCGTGCTCCCGTTCGTGTTTGCGCGCGCCGACCGGCCGTTTCGCTCGCATGGCCTGCCAATGCTGCTGGGCATGGCGCTGGCGTTTTCGGCCATCGCCACGCTGGCGGCGGTGGGTGGTGGCTGGGTCGTGGCGCTCAACGAATACGGGCGCAGTGCGGCGATTGCGCTACTGGCGGTGTTCGGCGTGACGCTGCTGTTTCCATCGGTGGCCGACCGCCTGAGCCGGCCGCTGGTGGCGCTCGGCTTGCGGTTGTCGGGGCCCGCCTCTGGGAAGGCGTCGGTGTTTTCGCCGCTGCTGCTGGGGGTTGGCACGGGGCTGCTGTGGGCGCCGTGCGCGGGGCCAATCCTCGGGCTGATCCTGACTGGCGCCGCGCTCAACGGCGCGAGCATCGGTACGTCGTTGCTGCTGCTGGCCTATGCGGCCGGTGCTTGCACCTCGCTGGCGGCCGCGCTGCTCTTTGGCGGGCGGCTGTTCTCGGCGATGAAGGGGTCGCTGCGCACCGGTGAATGGATGCGGCGCGTAGCCGGCGTAGCCGTTCTCGCGGGTGTCGGCGCCATCGCGCTGGGGCTGGACACCGGGCTGCTCAGCCGTCTCTCGGTAGGCACGACTTCGGCGCTGGAGAAAGCACTTGTGGAGAAGATCGACATGCCCATGCCGTCGCCGCAACCGCAGGCTTCCATCGACTCGGGCGGCCTGGTGCGGACGTCGACTCAACCGGAGCCGAAGAAGCCCGCATTGACGCTGCCCGACGAAGGCAGCCTTCCTTCGCTGGCCGGCGCCACCGAATGGATCAACTCCGCACTGCTGACGCCC
>NZ_JBPJZE010000101.1:0-1421 GCF_051216695.1 Variovorax glucosi | reverse complement strand
GTAGACTGCCACGCATTTCCAACAACTTTCATCGACGACCCAAGCCATGACGATCTCCCCCGCCCTCGTTTTCGCTTTCGCGCCCAGCGGCACGCTGCGCGCCTCGATCAACCTCGGCAACCCGATCCTGGCCAACAAGGACGCGGCCAGCGGCCAGCCGGTCGGCGTCTCAATCGACCTGGCGCACGAGTTCGCGCGGCGGCTCGGCGTGGGTGTCGAGCTGGTGGTGTTCGAGAAGGCGGCGGCTTCGGTCGATGCGGTGAAGAACGAGAAGGCCGACATCGGCTTCTTCGCCATCGACCCGGCACGCAGCGAAGGGCTGCTGTTCACCGCGCCCTATGTGCTGATCGAGGGCAGTTACCTCGTGCCCGAAGCCTCGGCGCTGACCGACAACGCACAGATCGATGCGAAGGGCCATCGCATCTCGGTCGGTTCGGGCAGCGCCTACGACCTGTTCCTCACGCGCGAGATCAAGGCTGCCGAGATCGTGCGCCTGCAGGGCGCAGGGCCTGCACTCGCGGCGCTGCGTTCCGGAGAAGTCGAAGTGGCAGCCGGCATCCGCCAGATGCTCGAAGGCGAAGCGCAGCGCGCACCCGGCGTGCGCGTGCTGCCGGGTCGCTTCATGGTGATCCAGCAGGCCATGGGCACGCCGGCCAGCCGCGGTGCCGAAGCACAGGCACTGCTCGCTGCCTTCGTCGAAGAAATGAAGGCCAGCGGCTTCGTGGCCGATGCACTGAAGCGCCACCGCATCGAGGGCGCGAGCGTGGCGCCCGCGGCCTGACGCGCCGGCGCTTCATCCAGTCAGAGCTTGTACGCCTCCACCGGCCCCCGCGAATAGAACAGGAAGTAGCCCGTCGAGGTCTGGAAGCCGTTCTTCTGCCAGCCCGCCGGCACCTTGAAAACGCCGAGCTGCTCGCTCGCCATGCCGACGAAGGCGGTGTTCTCCTTGTCGGTGGTGATGCGAGTCCATTGCTCGCGCGTCACCGGCTTCATCTGCATCTTCGGTTCGCTCCACTCGGGCGTGCGCACCTTGTCGCGCATCACGTAGCGGTCGCCCTGCTTCTCTATCTTGATCAGCTCCTTGAGCGCGCCGTTCTGCTTGACGGCGTAGGTGCCGACCAGTTCGGCCTCGGGTCCGCTGCTGCTGCTGCTGTTGCTTGCGCCGCAGCCGGCCAGCAGCAGCAATGCCGATGCTCCGGCAGCCAGCCATTTCAATGCTGTGTTCATGATTGATCCTCGTGCGATGGGGCGCGCACCACCCGCATGCCGGACAGCGCGCGCCGGTTCAAACAACGCTCAGCGCTTGTCGTTCTCGCGCAGCTTCAGGCTGCCCTGGAAGCGCAGCGCGTGCGGGTACTCTTCCTTCTCGACCCCAGCATCGACCGCCGCCATCTTCTGCTGGCTCACCTGCGTCTTGGCCA
>NZ_JBPJZE010000100.1:0-1424 GCF_051216695.1 Variovorax glucosi | reverse complement strand
CCTGATCGAGGCCGCCCGCGCCTATGGCGCCTCGCCCTGGCAGATGCTGGTGAAGGTGCAGCTGCCGCTGGCCATGCCGTCGATCATGGCGGGCATCAACCAGGCGCTGATGCTGTCGCTGTCGATGGTCGTCATCGCATCGATGATCGCCGTGGGCGGCCTGGGCCAGATGGTGCTGCGCGGCATCGGCCGGCTCGACATGGGCCTGGCGACCGTGGGCGGCCTGGGCATCGTGCTGCTGGCGATCTCGCTGGACCGGCTGACGCAGGCCATGGGCAAGTCGCGCCGCAGCGCTGGCCGCCGCTGGTGGCACACCGGGCCGGTGGGCTTCGCGCTGCGAGTGCTGCAGCGCCTCGTGGGTACGCCCTCGCAACCGGGCAACCAGCCGGTTCCCGCTCTGTCCACGCAAGCGCAATAAGCCGCACGGAGGAACACAACGCATGAAGAAGACCAGTTTCATCGCACGCGGCCTGCTGGCCCTCGCCTTCGTGGCCTCGGGCATGGCCGCCCAGGCTGCCAACGACCTGCCCGGCAAGGGCATCACCGTGCAGCCGCTGAAAAGCTCGCTCGCAGAAGAAGCCTTCCAGACACTGCTCGTGATGCGCGCACTCGAAAAGCTCGGCTACACCGTCGAGCCCATGAAAGACCTGGAGCCCGCCACCGAGCACTTGGCCATTGCCAACGGTGACGCCACCTTCATGGCCAACCACTGGAGCCTGCTGCACGCCGACTTCTACAAGAACAGCGGCGGCGACGCCAAACTGTGGCGCAAGGGCGTGTACTCGGACGGCGCCGTGCAGGGCTACCTGATCGACCGCAAGACGGCCGAGCAGTACGGCATCACGAACATCGCGCAGCTGAAGGACCCGGCCGTCGCGAAGCTGTTCGACGCAGATGGAGACGGCAAGGCCGACCTCACGGGCTGCAACCCTGGCTGGGGCTGCGAGCTGGCCATCGAGAACCACCTCACGGCCTACCAACTGCGCGACACCGTCACGCACAAACAGGGCAGCTACGCCGCGCTGATGGCCGACACCATTGCCCGCTTCAAACAAGACAAGCCGGTGCTGTACTACACGTGGACGCCCTACTGGGTGAGCGCCGTGCTGCGCCCGGGGGCGGACGTGGTGTGGCTGCAGGTGCCCTTCTCGTCCTCGCAGGGCGGCAACGTCGATACCCAGTTGCCCAACGGCAAGAACTACGGCTTCCAGGCCAACCAGGAGCAGATCGTCGCCAACCGGGCCTTCGCCGAGAAGAACCCGGCCGCGGCCAAGCTCTTCGAGGTGATGAAGCTGCCGATCGGCGACATCAACGCGCAGAACCTGCGCATGAGCCAAGGCGCCAACACGCAGCAGGACGTTGAGCGGCACACCGACGGATGGATCCGGGTGCACCGCCCGCTGTTCGACGGCTGGATAGAGCAA